>CAVTJA010000001.1:0-6334 GCA_963735005.1 uncultured Actinomycetota bacterium
GGTGGCTAGCGCCGGTCCGCGAGCGCGGCGACGGGGCTTTCTGCGCGCACGGAGGCTGACACGAACACGGACCCGAGCACAGCGACCAAGGTGCCGACGCCAACCACCACGGCTGCGATCAGCACACACACGCCGAACGCAGGCAGGTAGTCGGGGAACGTGCCGCGGTGCGCCTGGTCCCACGTGAGCTGGGTGGTGAAGTGGATCAGCACCCCCGCGGCCGAACCGATCGCGCCCAGGAGGAACATACCCAACAGATGCGGTACCAGGTGCTGCACCGCTGCGCCCAGCTTGGCGTCGTTCACGGACAGCCCAAGCGCCTGCCGGGTGGCCAGGCTGCGCCGGGTCGCGGCGCGATCCGCAAGGTGCACCGCGACCGCGATCGCCTCGAACAGCAGCGTGGCCACGAGGAGCGCGAACGCGCCGATTCCGGTCACGACATACAAGTCGGGGCCGTCGCCAGGCGCGGACCACCAGCGGTCTTCCTGGCGAGCCAAGACGTCAGCGCTGGTCACGAACAGCATCAGCCCCGCGCTGAGGCCGAACAGCAACGCGGCGGGAAGGCCCTGGCGCGGCCGGTCGTTGAGGGCGTCGCCCGCTGCCATGAGCCACGGACGGCGGGATCGGGCCATGCGTTCGCCGGACTTCGCGATGGCCAGCCGCAGCATCTCCTTCGCCCCGATGAGGGTGGACAGCGCGAGACCAAAGGCGGCGATGGTCGCGGTGACCACCCACAGTTTGAGGCTCACGGCGTCCATCAGGCCGTACGCGACGATGCCGAGCACCGCGGACGCCCCGGCTATCCACGGCAAGACGCGGCGGACGGCCCGTGACGCGGTGCGCGGTTCGGGAGCCTCCCCGGCGGGCTTGAGCGCGTCAGCTGGCTGTGTGCGCGCAGCGGCGAGCACCGGTACCGCAGCGACGATAAGCGCGAGCAAGGCGGCAAAGACCGCGACCTCCAGCCCTGCCTGCCACGGGATCGAGGCGAACCGCGGGAGGGCGGGGGTGTCGACGGTCGCGCGCGCGGCGGCCAGCAGTCCGTTGGTGGCGAGCAGGCCAAGGCCACCGCCCACAACAAACACGATGCCCGCAATGAAGCCAGCCTCGAGGAGCGACGCCGCCACGACGTCGCGTCGCGTCGCGCCCATCGCGCGTGCGGTCCCCACCCAACTTGATCGCGCACGCGCCTGGCTGCGGCCAAGCGCGAACGCCATGGCCAGCACGCCGGCGCCCGCGACAAAGCAGCCGAGCAACGCCCACGTCGCGACGCTGGAGCCTGGCAGCCAGTAGAACCAGGCGCCGTCCGACCACGGTTCGTAGTCGGTCCGCGAGCCAAGTTCCGCTAGCTCGGGGAAGGTCGAGGAATCGCCCGACCACGCAAGCGAAGTCTCAGGAGCTGCGATGAACGGCTCGTCGTTGGAGGTCGCATCGGGGCTGCTCGACGCTCGCACGTACTGCGCGAACGGGCCCGTCACGGTGGAGGAGTCCGCCCAGTTGAAGTACGCGTCGGGAGCGAACGAGTAGAACGTGCTGTCGCCCTCGACGGCGCTGCGGCTCAGGCCGGACACGGTGAAGGCCGGGATGGGCGGCGCCTCGCCGTGGAGGTTTGACGCGCGCGTGAAGGTCACCGCGTCCCCGATGCCGACGTCAAAGACGCGTGCGGCCGAGATCGACAGCACCACCTCGCCAGGCTCCGGGGCCTCACCCTCGACGAGCGCGGCTTCCCAGTCGAATTCACCGGTCGCCGCCACGCCTTGAGCGAAGCTGTCGCCGTCGTTACGCACCAGCGGCCGCAGGAGCGTCTCGCGCCAGGCGGTCACGGGCGAGCCTGCGGTGAGTGCGCGGCTCACCCAGGCGTCCGACTCGGCGATGGTGGTGATCGGAAAGTCTCTCGGGACGTCTTGCGCGACGACGGGGCTCGCGGGCCCGCCAGGCGTGTCGGGCCCGAACAGCGTGCTGACGCGCTCGACGTGGGGCAGGCCACCCGTCGCGATGTCGTTCGCGTCAGATTCGATGCGCTGCTGCGTGCTTGCGACTCCGACCGCGAGCGTCAGCGTCGCCACGCCCATCGTCATGAAGATGGCGGCCGCGCGGGTGTAGCGGGCCGTGGCGCGGGCCTGCTGGATGGCGAGGTTCCAGATCATGTGCGTGCCCCCTGGCGGTTGTTGTCCGCCCCACGCTCGATGGGCGGGTAGGCGTCGCGCCGCGACTGCGTCGCGGCGAACACGGCGGCGCCGATGGCGCCAATGACGAGCGCGATCCCTGCCCCGAGGCCAAGCGCCGCGAGCGTATCCACGATGCTTGGCGCGCCCAGGAATCCCGTCTCGTCGTGCGCCGGCTGTGTGTCGTACGCGCGCTGGAGCGGTGAGGCGAGCGCGAGGATGCCGCCGATCACCGAGCCCACCGCGACGCCCGCGACCTGGGGCGCGAAGAACTGGACGAACGCGGAGCGCACGCTATCGCGGCGGCTGAGGCCAAGCGCGCGCTGAGTGGAGTCGTCACGCTCGGAGACGCGCGCGTTGTTCACGGCGATCGCGAGGCCGACCAGCACGGCGATCGCGACGGACAATGTCGCGGTGGTGGCCACCCAAGACGGCACGAGGTACGAGCTTTCGATGTTCCACCCGGTGTCGCTGTAGTCGAGCGGGTCGGGCGTGACCACCGTCTTGAAGGCGTTGTTGCCGAGGTTGGACGCCGACAGCAGCGCCGCCGTCATGACCGCCAACATTGTGACGAACGCAGGCGCCACGTACTGACGCGGCCGCGCCGACACAGCGATCCCCGCGGCGATCGCCCAAGCCGCGCGCCTGCGCGTCAGCCATCGCCCCAGAATCGGCAACGCGACGCGGAACAGCTCGAGCAGCAGGAAGAACCCGAGGATCACGTCCACGATCGTTGCGACGACCCGAGCGCCGTCGCTCAGCGTTGGCTGCCAGCCAGCGGTTACGAAAGGCACGGAGATGGCGAGTGCCAAGGGGATCACGAGCCACCAGACCGAGACCCGCCGCGACGCTTCGGCTTCCGTCACTTCGTTCACCGACTTGAGCGCGGCGACCGGCGGCACCCGGCTGGCCCAGTACGCGGGGACGATGGCGACGATGACGCTGAGCACGATCGCCAGGACCGCGGCGACTGACCACACCCAGGCGGCGCTTCCGAGGCCCAGGGGGACGATGCCGCGCGGCGCACGGAAGTTGTGGATCGACACGTATGTGATGTTTGCGAGCGCCGCGCCCGCGACGCCGAGCACGAAGGCGAGCCCGGCCATGCCTAGCGCCTCTAGCGCTGCGACGGCTCGCAGGGTGCCCTTCTCGGCGCCGAGCGTGCGCGCGGTCGCGACCCACTGCAGCCGTCGCTGCGCCTGCGTACGTCCGAGCGCAAACGCCATCAGGATCACGGACGCCGCCATCGCCACTGCGCCCATCCACGCCACCCACGACGATGCGGGGTTCTCGGATTGAATGTCGTTTCCTGAGACGTCCTCGAACGCAAGTGCGTCCAACGCTGGGCTCCCACCGTCCCAGCTCAGGTGGATACTCGCCGTCTCGAGCCGCTCGGAAATTCCGTGGTCGGGCGCGATCCAGAGGTCGGTGAACACTGAGTCCGTCCCGAACGAGTCGTCCCACGAGAGCAACGCGTCGGTGCCGTAGCCGTACGCGTACGGCTCCGGCGTCTTCATGATCTGGATGACGGTGAAGTCGTGGGTGGTTCCTTCGCGCGCTGCCTCATCGGGGTGCGGCGCGTTCGCCTCCCACGTCGTGAGGCGTCCCGCCAGGGAGACGACGTCGCCGACGCCCGCGTGCAGCTTTCGCGCGGCGGCGGCGCTCAGCACCACCTCGCCGGAGGCCGGTAACCGATCCACGCCAAGCAACGCGTAGGCGTGGTCGCCGATGACGCTGGCGGCGACGAGCGGCTCGCCGGTGGTCACGGCAAACGGCGTGCCGTAGCGGCGGGCGGAAAACGGTACGTCCGACGCTTGCGCGCGGTCCACAAGTTGGCGGGCATCGGCCTCGAGCATCGCACCGCTGTAGCTCACAGGCAGTTCCGAGCCGTCGATCCAGGGCGACAGCCACGCATTGCGTTCGTAGGTGAAGCCCGCGAGTTCGTTTGCCTGGCTGTCGGCCAACTGTCGCGTGTGAGCCTGAAACCCGGCGAAGCCGACGAACGCGACGGCCACCGCGAGCATCGCGGTCGCCCACGCGAAGTAGCCGCGGTTGGCGCGGGACTGCTGTCGTGCGAGTCGCCAGATCATGAGTGAGCCCCTATCGCTGCGCCGACCGGAGTCCCACGCGTGAGCGTTGCCGCCACCGCGTAGGACACGAACCATGCCACCGTCAGTCCCGCCGCGGCCACGCCGAGCGCGAGCAGCGACCCTACTGCGGTGCCATCGACGACTGCCGAGATGCGTGAGGTCGGGCCGAGCGTCCGGTCGACCAGCGCCACGCCCACGAACGCGATGGCTGCCGCCGCGACGCCTACGAGCGCCCCGATCGCCTGGGGAAGCCATTGCCGCAGCGTCAGCGCTAGGCGTTGGCCGGATGCGCGCAGGCCCATGGCTCGCGCGGCAGCGGATTCGCGGGCGGTCGCGCCATGGAGCGAGGTGAAGATGGCTGAGGCGACGAGCTGGATGACCGCGAAGACCAACGCTGCGGCGCCGACAATCGCGGCGTAATTGAGCCCGCCCCATTGCTGTCGGAAGGCCGCGCGAAGCGCATAGTTCTCGTCGCCAATGGCGTGGTGGCTCATGAAGCTGTTGATGGTTTCCGCGGAATAGGCGTCGAAGAGTGCGGCCACGAACCCGATTGCGACCACCCACAGCACCGCAGGGGCCACCGCGTGGCGCGGTCGCGCGATCATCGCTTCGCCCGCCGCGATCGCCGCTGGCCGGCTGGAACGTGCCAGCCGACGGGCCACCGCGGGGATTGCGTGGCGCAGGAACTCCACCAGGATCCCCATGCCGGCAACGCTAATCACGCCGTACGTCAACATTCTGACGGTGTCGATGCCGTCGGCGTACGGGTGGCTCCTGACCACGGTCGCGAGCGTGGCGACGGCAAGCCCGAGTGGACCCCAGAGCCACCATGCCTTGACGTTGCGCGAAACGGTGCCCTCGGTGACGTCGCTGACCGGCTTGAGCGCCGCGACCGGCTGGACGCGAGCGCCCCAGAACGCGGGCACCGCGGCAACGATCCCGGCGACGAGCGCAGCGGCGACGGCCGGCACCGCGATGACCAGCCACGACACGGCGATGCTGCTCGGGCCAAGCGGGTACGGCGTCGACGCCCGTGCGGCCGCCAGGTGGATGGCGGCGGCGCCCCATCCCAGGAGCAGCCCGGCGGCGAGGGCGGCTATGGCAACCAGCGCGGTCTCGGCGATAGTCGCAAGGATGACGTGGCGCTTGGTCGCCCCCAGGGTGCGGGCGGTAGCGATCCAGCGGGTGCGCGCGGCGGCCTGGCTACGCCCGACCGCGAACGCCATGACGATCATCGCCACGAATAGCGTCGCGGCTGCTCCCACCCACACGTCCGAGGACTGGGCGACGCGGAAGCCACGCCCTACGTACGAGTCAACGAGCACAGCGCGGTATGGCTCGAGCTCGGGTGCAGGTCCTGACCAGTACGTCGTCGCGTCGGCGTGGAACCCGGTGGCGTCCCCATCGTTGTAGAGCACGCGGACGTATCCGAGGCCCTCGGGGTCGTTGAATTCGTCCCACGACAGGTACGCGCCGGGCGCCCAGATGTCGAAGCCGGCGAGCTGCGTCGACGCGGAGAGGCCGACGACGGTGACCTCCACCGTGCGCCGCGTGTTACCGCCCCCCTCATCGAGGTCGTAGCCGAACACGTCAAGACTGTCCCCGAGGCCCACGTCGTAATCCTCGGCGATGTTTGCGGCGAGCACGATCTCACCCGCGTCGCGTGGCTCGCGGCCAGCGACCACGATCGCACCCCAATCCACGTCGCCCGCAAGAATGAGGGTGTCGTTCCACGTGATCATTTCCGGGTCCTCCGAAGTCGGCGCCGGGTATCCAACGTTGCCGTGCGACACGAGCGTGGCGCGGGCTCCGCTCGCGTTTGCGCGATCGACCATGGCGAGAAGCTCCGACGGGGTCGCGTGCGTAGGAACGCCCTCCCACAACTCATCGTTCTGGGAAAGGTTGAATTCAGCCCTGTTCTCGAGGGCCGTACCGCGGGCTACGGTGACGTCCCGTGGAAGCTCGGCCTGCGTCGCGGAGATGGTTGCGACGTAAGTCAACACCCCAACCAACACGGTGAGTAGCGCCGTTATCCACACCGTGTAGGTGCGGTTGGCGCGTAGCTGCTCGAGTGCAAGCTTC
>CAVTJA010000002.1:0-164425 GCA_963735005.1 uncultured Actinomycetota bacterium
GACCCGTCTGGTCAGCGGTGGGCGAAGATTGAGCACCCCACGGATGTCACATTGCCGACGCAGGCGACCGTGTATTTGGGTGACACCGAGATCACGGACACCGACACGCACGTCAACGACGCGACGCCGGATGTGACCGCGACACGGTTCTTCACGTTTGGTGGCGCAACGGTTGCGACGGAGATCGCGACCGAAGGCGCCGCGACGGTGCCGTTCTTCTCTTGTTCGGTGACTATCAGGGCTCTGCGCAGCTGATGTTGCCGGACCTGCGGGACGGCAGCGGCGACTACGACTTGCCCGAATCGGCTGCCCACCTCCAACGCAACGCCTACACGCCGTATGGGTCGCAGCGTGCGCTGAACACGGACCTGTCCAACGACTCCCCGGACGTCACCTTCGACGCGAGCTTGAGCATCGAGCGTGGTTGGTTGTCGCAGGTGGCCGACGAGGCCACGTCGTCCCTGGGCACGGGCCTGACCTACCTGAACGCCCGCTACTACGACCCCCTCACGTCCCGCTTCCGTCACCGGACCCGCTGCTGAATGTGATGGACCCCAAGACGCTGGACCCGTACCGGTACGCGGAGAACAACCCAGTGTTCTATTCGGATGCGAGGGGGCTGTATGCCAAGAAGGACGAGGAGGTGTGCGGCCACTACGGGTGCGCAGGCAAGACCGATGATCCGTTCACCTATGGGGTGGGACTGAACGGAAAAGAGGCGAAGGGCAAGGTCAAATCCTTTACTACGCCTGCACCGGACCGGAAGCAGCAACATTGCACCACGCTCGAGCCGTGGAGGTCCGGGAGCGCCTGAATCACGCAGCGCCGAAGCGAAGTGCGCGATGGGCATAGCCAGCGGATCCTGCGAACACATCAACGCGAACACACACTTTAGCGGCACGCTTTCGTTCGGCGAGATTGCGGAAGTGAGTGCACTTGGGTTCATCAACTTCTCTTCTGGCGTTGCCAATGCAGCTACCGGAACCGTCAACGGGCTGGCCGATATAGCAGTTTGCGGTGTGGCGCTCCTGTTCGGGTGCGACTCAGGACTGAATATTCCGAAAATCGCGGTTGTGGGGGATCCTGAGATATACGGGTACAGCCAAACTTCCGGTGGCGTCACATTCGATGTTGGCACCTTGCTTTTCGGAGGCGGGACCGGTGCCGCAACGATCCGTCTGCAAAGTCTCACAAACGTCGCACGCAGCGCGTGGAAATACACGCCGCGGCAAATTGCGGCGATTGCAAAGAATGGGAATCTTGCCGCGATGTTCAGAGGCGAGAGGATTGACAATATGGTGAGGCAAGGGCTGAAGAACGACCGCTTGATGAATTCCATCGGCCGTGTGACACCGAGGGGAAAGTTTGGGCCAGACTTTGTGATGAACGGACTTTCCAGGGTTTGGTGGGACATCACTACGCCGGCCGCTTGGCCGGCTCACGTCGAGAAATCGGTGGCCTCTTGAGGATCTTCATCAATGCCGGGTGAATCGAGTGGCGCGGAGCTCCAAGCCCGCTGTACGTCGCCTCAACGTCGCGCCCTGCGCAGAGCTACGCTCCGCTGGATGCGTGGCGCGGGTCCGATGCCCGGCGAGTTGGGCACCCACGGTGGACGAGTCGACTTGCGAGGGTTGTCGGCCGCGAAGCGCGGAGGCAGGCACGTCGCCGGAGTCGCGAGGGTGCACCCATCGTTCGTGTCGCGCCGTGCAGTTGAACTGCGGAATGTGCAACTCGAGCGCATCGACTTCTCGCATGCCGTCCTGCCAGACGCACGATTCTTGTCGGCCGATCTTCGAGATTGTGTGTTCGACTTTGCTGTTCTCGAAGGTGCGGACGTCGATCGGTCAACGTTCCGCGACTGTTCATTCCTCCGCACGAATTTGCGTGACGCGTGCTTGGCAGTGAACTTCGCCGAGACGGCGGTGTGGGAGGGCGTTGCGTTTGTTCAAACGGACCTTCGGGCCGCATTCAGCCACGGTGGTTCGATGTCCAAGGTGCGTTTCGAAGACGCGAAGCTTGACCGCTACGTCTTCGCCAACACTGCACTGGCAAATGTGGCTTTCGAGGGGCGCTCGTGGGAGTGGAGTTTGACAGCCGCTATGGCGAGAAGCGACAGCGTCCGACGGTGCTGCGCGCTTAGATTTTTCGAGAGCTCAGCTTCACGACGTTGTGTTCTTCGGTTGTCGCCTCGACGATCCGGTCTTGCCGAAGGGACAACACGCGCTGCGCATCGAACGCTATCCGTCTGTCTTTGGGCAGGTGCTCAGGGATCTGGGTGACCGCGACGACGGGCCCGCACGAGTTGTGCGTGCCGTCCTGAGCCATCAGATCGAAGCGCGCCATGAGACGCCACCAGACGCTTCGACGATATTCGTTGAAGAAGACTGGCAACGGTGGGGTGAGGCCGAGGCATTCGCATTGCTGAGAGAGCTCATCGCCCAAGTCCAGAGCGACTAGCTACGATTCCGCGTGGCTCAAGTCCGCCAACCCGGGTGACGTCACGGCCTTTGACTACAAGACGTTCTACCCGGGAATGCACATCGCCAACAAGGCCGTCAAGATGAAACTTACTTGGAATGCGCGGATAGTGATGCAAGCGGACAAACCTTCGCCGCAGGACTTCACCATCCTCAACACGTATCCAATTGCGTGATTCCAGCGGCGATCCTTTGGAGCACATCGGAATGGGGTCGTTCGAAAAGGCTGTCGCGCGGGGCATGGGGTGAAAGTATTTGTCCCGCGCGTGTTATTGCCTCGAAGGAGGAAAGGAGCGATAGTGACGAAACTTTGGGAAGGCCTGCCGCGCGTGGGCGGATCGCTCGGTGGTTACCTCAATCAGGACTACGGGGATAGCTATCGAAATATCTGGGAGCCCGTGGTGGACTTCGCGGGTTCGGCGCCGGCGACGGTCGAGCAGTACTTGACGACAGTCGAGAGTCTGCTCGCGCTCGGCCTCGATGACGCGGACCTCAAGCGTGCGATGAGCGACTTGTCGTTCGAAATGGAGCCTGATCGCTTTGGCTACACGAATTCCGGATGGCTCGCTGCGACGGTGCGCGTGATTCGGGCCGTTGCTCACCCGGCATAGATTCATGGGCTAAGGCGTGCGTGGCTCGCCAGTCGCGTTACGCGTTGGCCAGCGTGTGCGAACGCGCTTGTGATTGTCAATCGAATAGCCACTCTTAAGTCGGTACTGGTGATAGGAGGAGCTGGTGATGGGAATCGACCGCGACGCGGCGCACCAGCGCTGGATACGAGCCTTGAATCGGCGCACCGAGGCGCCTGCTTATCGGGATGAATGGTATTGGGAGCAATGCGCCGACTGCGCGCACTGGTGCGCGCTCGCGGGCCCGCTCGGTGAGGACTGGGGGGTGTGTGCCAATGCGGAGTCTCCGTTCGATTCTCGTGTTCGGTTCGAACATGACGGGTGCGACGAGTTTCAGCCTCGCGATGAGAATGTCTCGAATGGTATGCAGTAGCGTTCCTGGGTCCTTGCGTGAAGCGGCAACTGCGGTCTTCCATGAGGTGTATCACGCGAATACGTTCGTGCGTACTGGCTTGCAAGGCGCTGAGGAAGCGGCTGAAGCTTTTGGTAAATCGATGTGGGCCAAGTTCGTAGCGGCAGGATGAGGATGATGTGGCGAAACTTCAATTTTGATATCCCGAACGCGCCGCTACTGGTGCGCATCGGTGTAGACGACACGGCCAGAGAGTGTCCCGTGTGTGGGAAACAGACGCTCCACTGGTACACCTACCCCAATCCGCACCGGCCGCAGTCGCGCTTCAATTACATTTGGTGCAGTGAGTGTCGGCTGTTCGCTGGGAGCACCGTATTCAGCGAAACGTGGGACTTGCCGGACCCGCTCGATGCGTACACCAACGAACAGCGACACGAGTTGGAAGCCGACATCGGTGAGTTCTTTGCGTTGCTTGACCGCCTGTGGGAGTCGGGTGAGCTACCGCAAATCCGGCCGGACATGGGCGGCGCCGAGTCTTGAATGAGGTTCTCGCGGAGTTCGTGTGTGTTCCTGGGTACCGAATTGTGACGGTAGAGAGCCCCGAGTTGGACGAACCGTTCGAGTGGATCGCGGGCGACGAACCCGCGGTCGGGTGCGCCCCGGGTTTCCTAGAGGCTCGTGGATGACCTCTTGGTGGTCGACATACACCTTGTTGGCCGCCGCCTCAAAGAGCTCTAGCGCGAAGGCTACGACTCGCCCCGCTTGCGGCGGCGCTCCTGGCGCTCCAGCCAGTCGAGGTATTCGGGGTCGTCGTCCGGCGCCGACGGCCCGCGGCGCGAACCGCGCGCGCCTTCTGGGCGGATGAACTTCATGAAAATCCATGCGAGCGCGCCCACGAACGGCACGATGAAGATGAGGATCACCCAGAACACCTTGGGGAGCCCGAACGGCGCGCGGTCGCGGTGGTCGCGCACGTCGGCGAGCGTGTAGACCGTCAGGCCTACGTAGAGGGCGACCAGCGCAATGTACTTCACCAGGCAAGCGTACCCAGGCGAGTACCATTGGACGAATGAAGATCATTCTGTTCTGGCTCGCACGGACGTCGCTCACGGTTGTCGCGTGGGCGGTGCTGTACCTCGCTGGCTGGCACCACTGGACCAGCGTGTTGGGCGCCGTTGCCCTCGCCTGGCTCATCACGTACCTGATGTTCGGCTCGCTCTACGACAGCGCCGCGAAGCAGGTTGACGCGCTCATCGCGCGGCGATTCACGCGCTCGCAGGTTGAGGACGCCGATGCCGAAGACGCCGAGGCCGAGGTCAGCGCGTAGTCACCACGGGCGGCTAACCGATCGCGATACCGAGCGCCAGCAGCAGCCCGTAGGCGAGCCCTGCAGCGCTCGCGCCCGCGAACACCGGGCGCAGCCCCGGGCCCGACAACCCCGCGCGCACGGCGATCGCCATCAGCACCGCGGGGGCGGCAGTCAGCAGCGCGAGCAGCGCCCACGGCCGCGGGAACGCCACCACGACGGCCAGCACGATGGGCAGCAGCACCGCCTGCGCGAACAGGCTCCGCGCGCGCTTCTCGCCCAGCCGCACGGCGATGGTCCGCTTGCCGGTGGCCGTGTCCGTCGCGACGTCGCGGATGTTGTTGACGAGCAGCAGCGCGACGGCCCACAGACCCACGCCGGCCGACGCCACGGCGGCCCACCACGTCACGGCACCCGCCTGCGCCCACATCGTCCCAAGCGCGGCGACGGGGCCGAAGAAGATGAACACCATGATCTCGCCAAGGCCCTCGTAGCCGTACGGCCGCGGGCCGCCGGTGTAGCCCCACGCGGCGCCGATCGCGAGTGCGCCCGCCGCGAGCAGCCACCACTGCCCGCTCAGCACCGTCAGGCCCAGGCCAAGCACCGCCGCGACACCGAAGGACAAGAACGCTGCGCGCCGCACCTGAGACGGCCGCGCCAGCCCCGAGGCGGTCAGCCGGATGGGCCCCACCCGGTTCGCGTCCGTCCCACGCACGCCGTCGGAATAGTCGTTGGCGTAGTTCACGCCCACCTGCAGCGCCAGCGCGAGTGCGAGGGCGATCAGGGCCAGCAGCGGCCGGAACTGCCCCACCACTCCTGCGGCCGCCGTGCCCACCGCCACCGGGGCGATCGCCGTCGACAGTGTCCGGGGCCGCGCGCCTGCGACCCACTCACGTGCGTTAGCCACGCGTTCCTCCCTTGGCCGCGGACTCCCGCAGCGTCATCCGGTCGATCTTTCCAGTAGGGAGCAGCGGGAGCGAATCGACCCACCGCACCTCTCGCGGCAACGCGTGCCGGGGGAGGGTCGCTGACAGCGCCGCGCGCACCTCCTCCGTGCCGGGCCGCGCGTCTCCCGCGGGGACGGCGAGGGCCACGACCCGCTGGCCCCACTCGTCGTCCGGGACGCCCGTGACTGCCGCGTGCGACACCGCGTCGAGCGCCTCGAGCGCGGCCTCGACCGCGGCGGGGTGAACCTTGTGTGCGCCGGTGATGATGACGTGGTCCGCGCGGCCGATGACGCGCACGCCGCCGTCCTCCTCGCCCACGTCCGGCGTCGCGAACCACCTGCGCCCGGCCATCGTCACGAACCCCGAGTCGTCGCCGTCCGCGAAGCCATCCGCGAGCACGTCGCCCGCGACGTAGATCCGCCCGTCCTGCGCGATCGCCACCTCCACGCCGTCCAGCGGCTGCCCGTCAAAGACGCAGCCCCCACACGTCTCCGTCATGCCGTAGCTGGCGACCACGTTCGCGGGCCTGTCGCGGACGTTCAGCGCCGCCCCACCCACGAGCACCGCGTCGAACCGCGCGAGCTCCGCGGCCGCCGCAGGGTCTGCCAACACACGCGTGAGCTGGGTGGGCACCAGGGAGACGTAGCGCCGGCCCGGCCGCCCGCCGACCTCCCGCGCAGCCTCCACGAACGCCGCCGCGGTGAAGCTGCCGGCAGCAATCCGGACGGGGGCAGTGCCCGCGACCTCGGCCCTTGCGAGGACGTTCGCGCCGCCGATGCGGTCGTCGGGAAGCGCGAGCAGCCACTCGCCGGGGCCGCCCAGCCGCTCAAGCGCCGCCTCGGCCGACGCCCGCAGGGCGCGGCGCGACAGGTGGACGATGCGCGGGGAGCCAGAGGTGCCGGACGTCGCGACGGCGACGCCCGCGACGTCTCCCGCCAGGGCGGCGGCGATCGCGGCGGACGCGCCGTCGGCAAGGGGGGCATAAACCACGACTCCAGCCTAGGCGCGCTTACACTCGGCCTTATGACCCGAACACTGCGCGCCGCCGCAGCAGTCCTTGCCGCGGCCCTCGCGCTCGCCGCTTGCGAACCCGTGGTGAACACGTCCCCCGACGTCACGAACACCATCACGCCCAAGGAGGAGCGGCAGCCAGTCGCGACGCCTCCGGAGGACCCACGCCCGGCAGTCGTGTGGCCGCTGACCGGCCTGTCCGCCGAGGGCGTCGACGCGAACGAGCTTGACCGGTCCGCGCTGTCGATCAAGATCGAGAACTCGCACGCCGCGCGCCCGCAGACCAACCTCGACAAGGCCGACATCGTCTGGGAGACCGAGATCGACTACGGCATCAGCCGGCTCATCGCGGTCTTCCACAGCGACTACCCCAAGACCGTCGGGCCCATCCGCTCGATGCGGCCGCACGACACAAACATCATCGGCCAGTACCGCGGCCCGCTCATCTTCTCGGGCGCGCAGCGAAGGTTCATTTACGCGGCGGACAAGGCCGGGCAGGACCTGCTCGCCCAGGACATCGGCAGCACCGGGTTCTTCCGCGTCAGCACCAACTACGCGCCGCACAACCTGCACGGTTACCCCGACAAGTTCAACAAGCAGGCGCGGCCGCGCCACGCGCCCGACGCGGAGTTCCACTTCGCGTATCCCGAGAACCTCAACACGGCCGCGCAGAGCGGCAAGAAAACGGACTGGATCGACATCTACTTGTCTCCCTGGGCGAAGCCAAACTGGAAGTGGAACAACAAGAAGGGCGAGTGGCTCCGCTGGGACAGCACCGCCAAGCACGTCACTGCGGACGGCACCCAGATTCACGCCGACAACATCATCGTTCTCAACGTTGAGGTGAAGTTCACGAGCCACGTCAAGAACGGCATCTCCGTCCCGGAGACCTTGGTTGCCGGCAAACACGGCAAGGGATGGGTGGCCGCGGACAACAAGTACGTTCAGGTCCGGTGGTCAAAGAAGAACCGCACCAGCCCGTTCGTGCTCACGACGCTCGACGGCGACCCGGTGTTCCTCAAGCCGGGGCAGACCTGGGTGGAACTCGTCCCGCGCAAGGGCCACTCCTACACGGGCAAGGTCAACTTCAAGTAGCCGCAGCGCGCTAATAGGCGTAGGGGAACTGGCGCCAGTCGGGATCCCGGCGCTCGAGGAAGGCGTCGCGGCCCTCCTGCGCCTCCTCGGTCATGTATGCCATGCGCGTCGCCTCGCCGGCGAACACCTGCTGGCCCGCGAGCCCGTCGTCGGCCAGGTTGAACGCAAACTTCAGCATGCGGATCGCCTGCGGCGACTTGGTCGCGATGATGGCCGCGTACTCAAGTGCTTTGGCCTCGAGCTCAGCGTGCGGCACCGCCTCGTTGACGGCGCCCCACCGCTCGGCGTCATCCGCGCTGTATTCGCGCGCGAGGAAGAAGATCTCGCGGGCGCGCTTGTCTCCCACCTGGCGCGCGAGCAGCGCGCTGCCGTAGCCCGCGTCAAAGGAGCCGACGTTGGCGTCGGTCTGCTTGAAGCGCGCGTGCTCGCGGCTTGCAATCGAGAGGTCGGCGACGACGTGCAGACTGTGCCCGCCGCCGGCCGCCCAGCCGTTGACGGCCGCGATGGTCACCTTGGGCATGGTGCGCATCAGCCGCTGGACCTCGAGGATGTGAAGGCGGCCTCCGTATGCCGGGGCCGTTGCGGCGTCGCCCTCGTACACGTAGCCGTCTTTGCCGCGCGCGCGCTGGTCGCCGCCCGAGCAAAACGCCCAGCCGCCGTCCTTCGCGGACGGCCCATTGCCGGTGAGGATCACCGCCGCGACGTCCGGCGTCTGCCTGGCGTGGTCGAGCGCGGCGTAGAGCTCGTCCACCGTCTGCGGGCGGAACGCGTTGCGCACCTCGGGCCGGTTGAACGCTATGCGCACGGCGGGCAGGTCGCGCTCCTCGCCGCCCGAGCGGTCCACCGCGCGGTGATAGGTGACGTCGCCGTCCGCGAAGCCGTCGATCGCTCGCCAGCGCTCGGGCGCGAACGTCTCTGACACCTGCACGGGGATCTCGGTCACGATTCCGAGCCTACCTACTCGCACGGGCGCTGTGCCCGTGAAAAGGAGGTCGCGCGCGCCCCAACCGAAAAGGCCTCCCGCTCCGTTCAACTTGCGGAGACACTTGGAGGTGTGATGAGAACGTGGCAACCCCAGCTCGAGGAGCTGGTCCGAGGCAGGCACCGCGTGCTGATCTCGTACGCGTACCTGCTGACGCGCGACGTGGGCGAAGCAGAGGACCTGGTGCAGGACGCGCTCGTGGCCGCCTTTGGCGGTCGCGCCAAGTTCGAGACCCAGGCTCAAGCCGAGTCGTACGTGAGGCGCGCGATCGCCTCCCGATTCGTGGACAACTACCGCAAGCGCGCGGCGGACCGGGCGCGGGTGGACCGCGTCGACCTCCGCACGGTTGAGCCGGGCCCCGAGTCCTCCGCGGTGGGGCGCATCGACGTCGCCGCCGCTCTGGCCGAACTGCCGCCGCGGGTGCGCGCATGCGTCGCGCTCCGCTACCTCGCGGACCAATCCACCGCCGAGACGGCCCGCGCGCTTGGCCTGTCGGAGGGCGCGGTCAAGCGCTACTGCTCCGACGGCGTCCACGCGCTGAACACCATGCTTGGCACCCGATCAACAGACGACGACCGGGCCCCCGTTGGCCCCAAGGGAGGTGCGCGATGAGTGAGGAACTCCGCGACGTGCTCGCAGGCGCAGAGGCCGCTACGGCCCAGGCGCTTCCAGGATTCGACCCCGCGGTGATGACGCGCAGCGCGACCCGCCGCTCGATTCGCCGCCGCGCCGTACGCGCGGTGGGCACCACGGCTGCGGCGATCGTCGGCGTCGGCGCGCTTGGTGTTGGCGCCTATGCCGTTGTTGACCGGCTGGGTGAGGGCCCCGCCGTCGTCCCCACGACGCCCGTGCCCACAGTGTCGGCGACGGTTGGCCCCGAGCCGACCCCGGTGGTCGACGACACGCCCCTGCCCGGCCACACGGTGACCGTCGGCGACGGCCTGCCGTCGGCGTCGGCGCTCACACAGGGCGCACTCGACGCGGTGACGACCGACTGGGTGCTCGCGGTCTACGACTCGACGTTCCGTGGCAGCAGCGGCGCCAACGTCGACGGCGAGCGGGTGCTGTACCTCGTGTCACCTGACGGCATGCGCTACGAGGTCGCGAACCTCACCAAGTACGACTCGCTCAACCTGCTCGCGTGGGACTCCACCCGCGGCAAGGCGTTGCTGTCCGAAGACCGTGCGTCCGCAATCGTGGTGGACTTCGCGTCCGGCACCGTGGCTGGCGAGTGGCAGCTGTGCGGCGAGGGCGTGAGCATCGTCGGTGCCGCGCGCGACGGTGGCTGGGGCATCTGGGGCGCGTGCCAAGGCGAGGGCTTCGACGGCCTCTACGCCGACGACGGCTCGCTGCTGTCGACCGACGGCTACTTCCAGAGCACGTGGGGCACCACCGTCACACTCGTGGGCGACGTGCAAGTTGTCTACGAGTTCGAGGTGCCGCCGGACCAGAAGTTCAAGGCGGTCGCGGCGGACGGCACAGTGACGCCCATGCAGGTGCCGTCAACAACGTCCGACTGCTACCCGGTCGCGGCCGGCGCGGACGGCGTGCTCGTCGCAGCCTGCTGGGATGAGTCGGGTGGCAACGCGCTGTGGGCACTCCCCGTGGACGGGAGCGCGCCGGCGACCATGCTGGGTGACGCCGACCTGCTCGCCTTGGTGGGCGAGGCAGCACCGACCTCGACCGGCCTCACCTACGGCGCCTACTGCACCGCAGGCGAGCGCGGGGTCTTCTCAGCGACGGACGGCACCTTCACCGAGCTGTTCATCCTGCACGGCGGCCCGCAGGCGGTGCCAAACGACGGCGAGTACCCGCCCGTCAGGTGCTACCCGAGTGCCTCCGGCCTGGTCGTGGTGACGGGGGTTGGCCCGCTGTGGTCCTGGAACCCGGACACGGACGCGGTGGTCACTCTGCTGCCGGTCCCCGAGCCAAGCGACGACGGCACATGGGTGGGCGCCGCGGAGAACGGCGTGATCGTCCACCCGTAGCCCGTCCCGAACAGCGGCGGCGCTCCCGACATTCGGGGGCGCCGCCGCCGTAGGCTCAGGGGCATGGAGTTCCGCCCGTTCCGCGTCGCGCTCGCGGTGCCCTTCCGGGGGCTGACCGAGCGGTCCGGCGTGCTGATGCGCGGCAGGGACGCCAGCGGCGCCGACGCCTGGGGCGAGTACGCGCCCTTTGCGGACTACGACGCGCGGCGGGCCTCGCGGTGGTGGGCTGCGGCGATGGAGGCGGCGACGGGCGGCTGGCCCGATCCGGTGCGCGACACCGTGCCGGTCAACGCGATCGTGCCGGAGGTGTCGCCCGAGCAGGCCGCCACGCTCGCGGTTGCCGGCGGCTGCAGCACCGCCAAGGTCAAGGTGGCCGGGGCGTCGGGCCTGCGCGCCGATTGCGAGCGCGTCGCCGCCGCAGCCGCCGCGCTCGGCCCGGGCGGGCGCGTGCGCGTTGACGCCAACGGCGGGTGGGACGTGGACCAGGCCGAGCGCGCCCTGCGCGAACTCGCCGCCGCCGCCCGCGACGCCGGGCTCGCTGGCCTCGAGTACGTGGAGCAGCCGTGCGCGACGGTGGACGAGCTCGCGGCGCTGCGCCGCCGCACCGACGTCCCGATCGCCGCCGACGAATCGATCCGCGTCCCCGAGGACCCGATGGCCGTTGTCCGCGCCGGGGCCGCCGACATCATCATCCTCAAGGTCGCGCCGCTCGGCGGCGTGCGCGCGTGCCTCGAGCTCGCTGAGCAGGCGGGGCTACCAGTGGTCGTGTCCAGCGCCATGGATACGTCGGTGGGTCTCGCGGGAGGGCTCGCGCTCGCCCGCGCGCTACCCGAGCTTCCGTACGCCTGCGGCCTCGGCACCGGCGCGCTGCTCGCCCAGGACACCGTTTCAAACCCGCTCGTGCCGACGTCGGGCACACTTGGCGCATACGTCCCGGAGGTGATCGCGTGAGCAACCCGAACATGACGTTCGCGCGCGCCCTGGTCGCGTCGCTCCACGCCGCGGGCGTGCGCCACGCGGTGGTGTGCCCCGGCTCGCGCTCCGGCCCGCTCGCGCTCGCGTTCGGAGAGGCGGCGGCCAACGATCGCCGCCCCGGCGCGCCCGAGATCGAGTTGCACGTGCGCGTCGACGAACGGTCCGCGGCGTTCACGGCGCTCGGCATCGCCCGCGCCCGGCTTGAGCCCGTCGCGGTCGTCACCACCTCGGGCACCGCCGTGGGCAACCTGCTCCCCGCGACCATGGAGGCCGCGCACTCGGGCGTGCCGCTCATCCTGCTCACGGGCGACCGGCCGTTCCTCACGCGCGGCACCGGCGCCAACCAAACCACCGACCAGCGCACCGCCCTCGCAGGTTTCGCCACGCGCGTGCGCGACGTCTCGCCGCCAAGTTGGGGCCGCGACCTCGAGGCCGAGGCCGCCGAGCTGGTGGCGTGGACGTTCGGACCGAGCGCCCAGCACCCCGGCGGCCTGACCGGCCCGGCGCACCTCAACCTTCAGTTCGGCGAGCCGATCGAGCCCGACACCGCGCCGTGGCCCGCCGCCCCGGTCGTCGAATTCCCGCCCCTCGCCGCCCCCAAGGACGTGCCCCTACCGGACGTCCCGCGCGGCATCGTCGTCGCTGGTGACGGCGCGGGCAGGGTGGCCGCTACCGTCGCCGCCGCCCGCGGCTGGCCGCTCCTCGCCGAGCCGACGTCAGGCGCGCGCGCGGGTCGCGCCGCCGTCGCTGGCTACGTGGAGGCGCTCGCGTCGGAACGTGGGCAGGAGCTGGCGGCCGCGGCGCAGTTGGTCGTGGTGATAGGCCGGCCCACGCTGAGCCGGCCCGTCTCCGCACTGATCGCGGGCGCGAAGCAGCTGTGGGTCGCGGGCCACGGCGCACTCAGCCAGCAGGCGCCGCTCAACGCCGCCCACGTGCTGGACGAGGTCCCCGAGTCGTGGCGCACGGCCGCCGCGGATCCGGACCCCGAGTGGCTCGAGCGGTGGCTGCTGCTAGGCCGCGAGCCGGAGCGCCAGGAATGGGGGACCGAGGCCGTTGCGCTCGCAGCGCTGGCGGCGGCCCGTGGCGGCGTGCTGCTGCTCGGCTCGAGCGCGATCATCCGCGCTGCGGACCGGACCTTCCCCGCCCTCGCGGACGTGTACGACGTCCCGCTCGTCGTCGCCAACCGCGGCCTGGCGGGGATCGACGGCACCGTGTCGACCGCGATGGGCTTGGCGTTGGGTGGCGGAACGCGGGTCGTCGCGGCCATGGGCGACCTGACCTTCCTACACGACGTCGGCGGGCTGCTCATCGGCCCGCTGGAGCGCACCCCCGACCTCACCATCGTGGTGGCAAACGACGGCGGCGGGCGGATCTTCGAGCGGCTTGAGCACGCGCGGGCCGAGCGCGACATCTTCGAGCGCGTGTTCGTGACGCCGCACCGCGCACACATCGAGGCGATCGCCGAGGGCTACGGCGCGCACTACCGCCGCGCGGACTCCGCCGCGGTGCTTGAGCGCGCGCTCGCGGACCCTCCCGCGGGCGTTCTCGTGGTCGAGGCGATGCTCCCGGGAGCCAGCGCCAGTTAGCCTGGACCCAGGGCATCGGACAAGGGAGAGTGCGTGGCGCAGATCAAGAGTTCGCGCTACTGGTACGCGTGGACGGGAGCGCTCGCCGGCGCGTTTGCCGTCGGCGTCTACCTGCTCACCTTCTGGGGCTGGCATGGCGGCACCGCAGAGCCCTACGTGAAGCCGCCGGACCTCACCGACATCAACCCGAGTCCCACGCCGGTGGTGCACCACATCACCCACCCGGCGCCGCTGCCCTCCGAGCCGTACACCGAACAGACCCTTGAGGCGGTCGACGCCGACTGGCTGCTGATCGAATACGACTCGAGCGCCGGCGCGTACTCGGCGCCGACCATCGCGGTCACGCCTGAGCCGGACCCGATCACCGGCAAGACGGGCGAGCCGCAGCTCGAGCCGACGGACGGCGAAGGCGAATGGGAGATCCCTGGCCCGCGCTACCTGTACGTCGTTGACCCCACCGGCGCGGTGTACTCCACGGTCGAGTTCGCCGCCGACTCGGGCTACAAGCTGCTTGCCTGGCTTCCAGACCACCGCACCGCGATCGTCGCCGAGCGGCGCTCGGCGGGCCGCTCCACACTTCACTCGGTCGACCTCGTCACCGGCACGATCTCGGCGGCTTTCGACGGTCCCGACGGGTCGCCGGGCGGCGCATGGGCCAAGCCCTACGTCGAGGTGTCGCGCGACCAGAAGGCGCTTGTCGTTCAGCACGGCGCGGACAAGCGCGGGTTGGTGTTGCTCGAGTTCGACGGCACGTTCATCGCGGAGGCGGTGCCGCCCGTCGAGGGCGGCGATTTCGTCCAGGCGCCGGGCGACCGCTGGTACATCGTGCGCGAGCGCGTCGACACGGAGGACGGCCCCGAGTGGGGCCTCGCGAGCTACGGCCCCGCCGGGGACGACCCGCCCGAATCCACGACATACGTGCGGACCTACCACGAGCATCCGCAGGGGGAGCCCGACTGCTACCCGGGAGTGTGGCCGCTTGGGCGCCAGCTGATCGTCAGATGCAACCACAACGACGGCACCACCCAGCTGTACACGCTCGCCATCGCGACTAACACGTACGTCGAGGCGCCTTCGATCAACTGGACCTCGGACGACGGGTCTTTCGCCTTCGACGACGACGGCACCCGCATCGCGGTGTCGCGCGTGGTGTTTGACGTGTTCGGGCAGCCACAGTGGGTGCTCCCCGTCGAGGCGACGACCACCAGCCACGTCGCGTGGGCGGGCAACTACGTCGCGATGTGGGGCGCCCCTGACCCGGCGCCGGGCTTTGGCGCGGCGTTCGTGCGGATGCACCACGCGGCGACGGGCGAGGTCGCCTACGTGCTGTCGGCCTACGACGGCGCCGCAGGCATTCGCGCCGTCGTCCCGGCGATCTGATTCCCAGGGGAATCTCAGGAACGTCACAGTTCGGGGCCAGCCTCGGTTGATGCCATGGGGTCGTTGGATCAACCAAGGAGGCTCTCATGAGCAAGTTCAACCGAATGGCGTGGCCGGTCGCGATCCCCGCGGCGGCCGCACTTTCGATGTTTGGCCTGGTCGCGACGTCGTCAGCGGCGTCGGCCGTTGGCTCCGAAACCGACCCGCTCGCGGGAGAAAGCTGGCAGCGGCCAGCGCCCGAGACGGTTCCGTACTTCGGGGTCTACGTGAAGCTCACCCGCGACGGCGTGTACGTCCGCGGCGTGGTCACGGACGGCCCCGCGGACCTCGCGGGCATCCAGTCGGGAGACAAGATCGTCTCGGTCAATGGCGTGAGCTTCGACCACCGCGGCGCGTTCCGTGAGGCGATCGATGGCGTGACACCGGGAGACGTCATTCCGGTTGTGTATGAGCGCGACGGAGTGCAGACGTCCGTTCGCGTTGAGACCGGTTCCCAGGCGGACCGGCCGACCCTCGAGGAGCGCCCGTGGCTCGGCGCGTTCCCCGCGGCGCCGGATGGAGACACCACCACAGGGCTCACCATCGGTTACGTGAGCGATGGCTCGCCGGCTGACGTCGCGGGCGTACAGGTGGGAGATGAGGTGGTGTCGGTCAACGGCGTCGACGTGACGAACCCTCGCGATGCGTTCGGTTCGCTACGCACCATGTCCCCCGGGGACACCCTCGTGCTGGGCCTTCAGCGCGGCGGGGACACCCTCACGGTCGCGGTGGTGCTCGGCTCGCAGGCCGACAACCCGAATCGTGAGGCGGATCTCGCCGCACGCCAGCAGCTGCACCAGGATCGGCAGAACGCGCGCCACGACCGCCGCGAGGCGCGTCACGACGCGCGCAACGCCGACGCTGGCGGCAACGGGGGTCCTGGCGGCGCCAACGGGTGGGGCACCAGCCCCGGCCGGTTTGGTCAGGGAGGCGCAGCCGCCTGACCTCGGTGACTGACCTCGGTGACTGGCCCCGCGTGCTTGGGCGCGCGGGGCTCAGTCGCGCCTGGGCTGTATGGGGTACGGCTTACAGGCTACGAACGCAGCGCGCTGCGCAATGGCTCAAGCTTGGCCTCTGACTCGGCCCATTCGGAGTGGGAGTCGGAGGCGGCGACAATGCCGCAGCCGGCGTACAGGCGCATCTTGCGAGGGTCGGTTCGGGACACCTCGGCGGCGCGTAGGGCAATGCACCACTCGCCGTCGCCGGTGCCGTCCATCCACCCGACCGGGCCTGCGTAGCGACCGCGGTCGAGGCCCTCGAGCTCGGCGATGATCTGCGCCGCAGCCGCCGTGGGGGTGCCGCACACGGCGGCAGAGGGGTGCAGCGCGGCCACCAGCTCGAGGCTTGAGGTGGCGTCCTTGAGCACGCCCGTGACGTCGGAGGCGAGGTGCATGACGTTGGGGAGGTGGATCACCGACGGTGCCTCTGGAACGTTGATCGACGTGCAGTGCTCGTGCAAGACCTCGGTCACGGAGTCCACCGCGTACTCGTGCTCCTCGCGGTCCTTCGACGACCGCGCGAGCGCCGCGGCGTGGGCGAGGTCGGCGGTCTCGTCGCCCGTGGGGCGGATGGTCCCGGCGAGCACCCGCGACGTCACAAGGCCGCGGTCGACGCGCGCCAGCAGCTCCGGGGTCGCGCCGATCATGCCGTCCACGTGGAACGTCCAGCACGTGGGGTAGCCATCCGCGAGGTTGGACAGCAGGGAGCGCACGTCGATCGGGTCCTCCGCGACGGCGTCCACCGCGCGTGCGAGCACCACCTTGTCCACGCTCCCGGCGACGATGCGCTCCACGGCGTGCTCGACGGCGTCACGCCAGATGCGCTCGTCTCCCTCGCCCACGACGACGCTGCCAACCGGCGCGGGCGCTGTGCCGCCCGCCTGGGCATCGGCGAGGCTCGGGGCGGAGATGGAGGCGGAGTCCGAGATCACGGTCAGCCACGACCTGCCCTCGCGGGTTCCAAGCACGTAGCGGGGGACGATCACGACGCCCCCGGAGGCCGAGTCATCCGCGAACGCGAACGAGCCAAAGGCGACGGGGCCCGTGCCCCTGACCTCGACGTCGTCCCTCACGACGGCGCGCCGGGACAGGTTCTCCCACCACACGCGAGCCGCCTCGATGCGGTTGGGTCCAGAGGACTCGAAGCGGGCAATCTCGCCCCACGCGACCATGCCCTCGCCACGCCTCACCCAGGAGATGCCGGGTTCGGGAAGGGCGGCGATCAGGTCTCCCGGATCGTCAACGCTTACGGTCCGCACGACCAACGGGTCGTGTGCCGCGGAGGGCTGTACGCTCACCGTCCAAGCCTACGACGGCCGCGAGGTTCTGAGGTTTGCCTAAGGTCCCGGTCGAGTCGCCGTAGGCTAGAGGGGTGAAAACCGAAGCCGACGTGATTGTGGTCGGCGCCGGGCCCGGAGGCAGCGCTGCCGCACACTATCTCGCACGCGAAGGCTTCGACGTCATCGCGCTTGAGAAGTCGCGCTACCCACGCGAGAAGGTGTGCGGAGACGGCCTCACGCCCCGCGCCGTGCGCGAGCTAGACCTCATGGGTGTCCCGTACCCGGAAGACGAGGGCTGGATCCGCAACAAGGGCCTGCGCATGGTCGGCGGCGGCCACCGCATCGAGTTCCCGTGGCAGGAGATGCCGTCGTTCCCCAGGTTCGGCGTCTCGATGCCGCGCGCGAGGTTCGACACAGTGCTCGCCAACCACGCGCGCGCCACGGGCGCCGACATCCGCGAGGGCCACCACGTATCAGGCGCCATCCGGGACGACCGCACCGGCCGGGTCGTGGGCGTGACCGCGCGTCAGACGGACGAGAAGGGCCGCAAGGTCGGCGACGAGATCGAGTTCCGCGCGCCGCTCGTGGTCGCGGCGGACGGCGTCAGCGCCCGCATCGCTCTCGGCCTTGGCATCGAGCGCAAGAAGCACCACCCCATGGGCGTCGCGGTTCGCACGTATTACAAGACCGAGCGGCACGACGAGGCGTGGATGGAGGGCCACCTCGAGATCTGGTCCGGCGAGCGCGGCAAGTCGAAGCTGCTGCCCGGCTACGGCTGGATCTTCGCGCTCGGCGACGGCACCGCGAACGTCGGCCTTGGAACCATCAGCGGCCGCGGCAAGCCCACCAAGCTCGACCACCGTGCCCTCATGGAGGACTGGATCCGCCACTCCACCGCCGACTGGGGGTTCGAGCCGGAGGGCCAGGTGGGCCAGACGCTCGGCGCCGCCATCCCCATGGCGTTCAACCGCCAGCCGCACTACCGCGACGGGCTCGCGCTGGTGGGGGACAGCGGCGGCATGGTCAACCCGTTCAACGGCGAGGGCATCGCCTACGCCATGCAGGCCGCGCGCCGTCTTGCCGAGGCCGCCGTCGCCGCCCGCGAGGCTACGGACGATGCCGGGCGCGAGAAGGCGCTGCT
Source organism: uncultured Actinomycetota bacterium (assembly GCA_963735005.1). GTDB lineage: Bacteria > Actinomycetota > Actinomycetes > Actinomycetales > Demequinaceae > WTKG01. The sequence continues at coordinate 18,187 of CAVTJA010000002.1, forward strand.
CGGCTACAACGGGATGCTCAAGCGGGACCTCGGCGGCTACTTCAGCCTTGGCCGCGTCTTCGCGGCGCTCATCGAGCACCCCGAGGTCATGCGCATCTGCACCCGGTACGGACTTCCCCGTCAGTACGTCATGTGGTTTACCCATAAACTGCTGTCGGATGTCTATGAGCCGCATGGCGGCGACTGGGCAGATCGAGCATTGGCAACACTGACGCGCATTGCGCCGTCCGCGTGAGTAGGTTCGAGAACACGATGGAAGGAGTCGACGGTTGAACCCGTACGTTCCGATCCTGGTGATGATTGGCGCCGCCGCCGTCCTCGCCGTGGGAGGACTAGTCGCCAGCGCAGTCCTCGGTCCCAAGCGCTACAACGCCGCCAAACTCGACCGCTACGAGTCCGGCGATCCAGCCCACCCCTGGCGCCGCGGGCGGCGGGCGCATCCCGATCAAGTACTACCTGGTCGCCATGACCTTCATCATCTTCGACGTCGAGGTCGTCTTCCTCTACCCGTGGGCGATCGCGCACGACCGCCTCGGCGTGTTCGGCCTCGTCGCCATCTTGAGCTTCCTCGCCCTCATCACCGTGCCGTTCGTCTATGAGTGGCGCCGCGGCGGATTCGACTGGGAGTAGCCATGGGAATCGAAGAAAGCGCACCCCCGTTCCTCCTCGGCACCGTCGAGGACTTCGTCGGCTGGGCCCGCAAGGGCTCGCTGTGGCCCGCGACGTTCGGCCTCGCCTGCTGCTCCATCGAGATGATGGCAACCGGCACCCCGCGCTTCGACATGTCGCGCATCGGCATGGAGGTGTTCCGCGGCTCGCCCCGCCAGGCCGACCTCATGATCATCGCCGGCCGCCTGTCCAACAAGATGGCCCCCATCCTGCGCCAGGTGTACGACCAGATGGCCGAGCCCAAGTGGGTGCTCGCCATGGGCGTCTGCGCGTCGTCCGGTGGAATGTTCAACAACTACGCGATCGTCCAGGGCGCCGACCACGTGGTCCCCGTGGACATCTACCTGCCCGGCTGCCCGCCGCGCCCCGAGATGCTCCTCAACTCGCTTCTCGAGCTCCACAAGCAGATCCAGACCACGCCGCTCGGCGCGAACCGCCGCCAGATCGCCGCCGCCGCCGAGGCCGCCGCTCTCGAGGCCACGCCCACCTCCCAGATGAAGGGACTGATGCGTTGACCGGTGACATGACCACGCCAACGCCCGAGGGCCGCGAGGAGCTCACGCTCATCTCGGTCCGCAAGGGCCAGTTCTCCGGCTCCGGCGACACGTCCGGCTACGGCGGGTTGCTGAGGCCCGTGACGATGCCCGGGCCCAGCCCCCGCCCGTACGGCGAGTGGTTCGACGGCGCCGTCGACATCCTCACCGAGCTACTGGGCGACAAGGCCAGCGCGGCCATCGAGTCCGTGGTCGTGGACCGCGGCGAGCTCACGCTACACATCGCGCGCGACCACATCGTCGAGGTGTGCCAGCACCTGCGCGACGACCAAGACCTCCGCTTCGAGGTGTGCCTGGGCGTCAACGGCGTCCACTATCCGGCCGACAAGGGCCGCGAGCTTCACGCCGTGTATCCGCTGATGTCCTTCACGCACAACCGCCAGCTGCGGCTCGAGGTCGCCTGCGGCGACGACGACCCGCACATCCCGTCCGTCTGCGCCGTGTACCCGGCCAACAACTGGCACGAGCGCGAGACCTACGACTTCTTCGGAATCATCTTCGACGGACACCCCGGGCTCGCCCGCATCGAGATGCCGGACGACTGGCAGGGCCACCCGCAGCGCAAGGACTACCCGCTCGGCGGCATCCCCGTCGAGTACAAGGGCGCCGACCATCCCGCCCCCCGACACGAGGAGGCAGTACCGATGACGGCCTTCCAGACGGCGGCCGCCCGCCCCTTCGTCGAGGACCCGGACGCGCCCGAGTACAGCGCCTACGGCGGCGACTGGTCCGACATCGCCGACGAGGCAGCGCGGCTCGGCCAGCAGCGCATCGTCGTGAACATGGGCCCCCAGCACCCGTCCACGCACGGCGTGCTGCGCGTGATGCTCGAGATCGAGGGCGAGACCGTCAAGGAAGCCCGCGCAGGCATCGGCTACCTGCACACGGGCATCGAGAAGAACATGGAGTTCCGGACGTGGACGCAGGGCGTCACGTTCGCCACCCGCATGGACTACGTGGCCGCGATGTGCAACGAGGCCGTGTTCTGCCTGGGCGGTCGAGAAGCTGCTGGGCATCACGGACGACGTTCCCGAGCGCGCCAACGTGCTGCGCGTACTGATGGAGGAGCTCACCCGCATCGGCTCGCACCTGGTCGCGATCGGCACCGGCGGCAACGAGATGGGCGCCACCACGGTGATGACGACCGCTTTCAATGGCCGTGAGGACACCTTCCGGGTCATCGAGGCGCATCACCGGCCTGCGCACCAACAACGCGTACATTCGCCCGGGCGGCGTCGCGAACGACACCCCGGACGACGCAGTCGAGATGATCCGCGCCATGATCCCCAAGGTGCGGGCGCAGGCTCGACGAGCTTGCGCACCTGCAGCTGAAGAACCCCATCTTCATCGGCCGCCTCAAGGGCATCGCGAACCTCGATCTCGCGGCGTGCATGGCGCTCGGCATCACCGGGCCGATGCTGCGCGCGGCGGGCCTGCCCGCAGACCTGCGCAAGGACCAGCCTTACAACGGCTACGAGACGTACGACTTCCAGGTGCCAACAAGCAACGACGCCGACGCCTACGCGCGCGTCGTTATCCGCCTCGAGGAATGCTACGAGTCCCTCAAGATCATCGAGCAGTGTGCGGACCGGCTCGAGGCCACCCAGGGCCAGCCCGTGATGGTGGGCGACAAGAAGATCGCGTGGCCCGCGCAGCTGTCCCTCGGCCCCGACGGCCAGGGCAACTCGCTCGACCACATCCGCCACATCATGGGCACCTCCATGGAGGCGCTCATCCACCACTTCAAGATTGTTACCGAGGGTTTCAAGGTGCCGGCGGGCCAGGCCTACCAGACCATCGAAAACCCCAAGGGCGCGCTGGGCGTGCACGTGGTGAGCGACGGCGGCACCAAGCCGTGGCGCGCCCACTTCCGCGACCCGGGCTTCAACAATTTGCAGGCGCTGTCGATCCTGTGCGAAGGCGGCCAAGTCGCCGACGTCGTGGTCGCGATCGCCTCGATCGACTTCGTGCTGGGAGGCGTTGACCGGTGACCTACGCAGACGACCTTCAGAAGCGGCTCGCCAAGGACGCCGCGGCGATCATCGCGCGCTACCCCGAGAAGCGCTCGGCCCTGCTGCCGCTGCTGCATCTGGTGCAGAGCGAGGAAGGCTTCGTGAGCCCCGACGGCATCGCCTTCTGCGCCGACCAGCTCGACCTCACGCAGGCCGAGGTCAGCGCGGTCGCCACGTTCTACACCCAGTACAAGCGCCGCCCCAACGGCGAGTACCAGGTGGGCGTGTGCATCAACACGCTGTGCGCCGTCATGGGCGGCGACCGCATCTGGGACGACGTCTCCGAGCACCTTGGCATCGGCAGCGACGAGACCACCGAGGACGGCAAGGTCACGCTCGAGCGCATCGAATGCAACGCGGCGTGCGACTACGCGCCGGTGATGATGGTCAACTGGGAATTCTTCGACAACATGACGCCCGAGAAGGCCAAGCAGCTCGTCGACGACATTCGCGCGGGCAAGGACGTCCACCCCACCCGCGGCGCCAACAAGGTCGAGCCATTCACCAAGATCTCGCGCGTTCTCGCCGGCTTCGAGGACGGCCACGCCGACGAGGGCCCCGGCGCTGGCGAGCCCACGCTGGCAGGCGCGAAGGTCGCCAAGGCCAAGGGCTGGACCGCTCCGAAGGGCGGTGCCAAGTGACCAAGCTGACCCCGGTCCTGAGCAAGCAGTGGCTCGAGGACGAGTCGTGGACGCTCAAGACGTTCGAGAAGGGCGGCGGCTACGGCGCCCTCAAGAAGGCGCTCAAGCAGAAGCCCGAAGACCTCGTGCAGGCCGTCAAGGACTCTGGCCTTCGCGGCCGCGGCGGCGCTGGCTTTCCCGCGGGCATGAAGTGGGGCTTCCTGCCGCCGGACGACGGCAAGCCGCGCTACCTAGTGGTCAACGCCGACGAGTCCGAGCCGGGCACGTGCAAGGACATCCCGCTGATGTTGGCCACGCCGCACCTGCTGCTGGAGGGCGCAGCGATCACCTCATTCGCGATCGGCTCCAACCACGCTTTCATCTACCTGCGCGGCGAGGTTGTGCACGTCTACCGCCGCCTGCTCAAGGCCGTGGCCGAGGCCTACAAGGCCGGCCATCTTGGCAAGAACATCCACGGCACCGGGTACAACCTTGACGTGACCGTCCACGCCGGCGCGGGTGCCTACATCTGCGGCGAGGAGACAGCGCTGCTGGACTCCCTCGAGGGACGACGCGGCCAGCCCCGCCTCAAGCCCCCGTTCCCCGCCGTCGCCGGGCTTGTACGCGCGCCCCACCGTCGTCAACAACGTCGAGACCATCGCGTCGGTCCCGTCGATCATCGAGAATGGCGCCGACTGGTTCGCGTCCATGGGCACCGAGCGCTCCAAGGGCTACGGCCTGTTCTCGCTGTCGGGCCACGTGACGAACCCCGGCCAGTACGAGGCCCCTCTCGGCATCACGCTGCGCGAGCTGCTCGACATGGCCGGCGGCGTGCGCGGCGGCAAGAAGCTCAAGTTCTGGACCCCTGGCGGCTCGTCCACGCCGATGTTCACGGACAAGCACCTCGACGTCCCCCTCGACTACGAGTCGGTGGGCAAGGAGGGCTCGATGCTCGGCACGCGTGCGCTGCAGATCTTCGACGACACTACGTGCGTGGTGCGCGCGGTCGATGCGGTGGACCGAGTTCTACAAGCACGAGTCCTGCGGCAAGTGCACGCCGTGTCGCGAAGGCACGTTCTGGCTCGCAGCGATCCTCAAGCGCCTGGAAGGGGGCGCGGGCACGATGGCGGACATCCAGCAGCTCCTCGACACGTGCGACTCGATCGCCGGCCGGGCCTTCTGCGCGCTCGGCGACGGCGCGACGTCGCCCATCCTCAGTGGCGTCGAGTTGTTCCGCAAGGAATTCGAGCAGCACGTCACTGAAGGGGGCTGTCCGTTCGACCGCGACGCCTCCGCCCTGTTCGACGCACCGGCTAAGGAGGGCGCGACCGCATGACCGCCACCCAGGACAAGTCAGGCGAGATGACCGAGCAGAAGATGGTCGACGTCACCATCGACGGCGTCGAGACGGCCGTCCCCGAGGGCACGCTCATCATCCGCGCCGCGGAGCAAGTTGGGCATCGAGATCCCGAGATTCTGCGACCACCCCTTGCTGGAGCCGGCGGGCGCGTGCCGCCAGTGCCTCGTGGATGTCGCGGCTCCCGACCGTGAAGGCAACCTGAAGCCGTTCCCCAAACCCCAGGCGTCGTGCACCATGACCGTGATGCCGGGCATGGTCGTCAAGACCCAGAACACGTCCGAGGAAGCCAAGCGCGCCCAGGAGGGCGTGATGGAGCTGCTCCTCATCAACCACCCGCTCGACTGCCCGGTGTGCGACAAGGGCGGCGAGTGCCCCCTGCAAAACCAGGCGATGAGCCACGGCCGCGGCGAGTCCCGCTTCGTGGACGTCAAGCGCGTGTTCGAGAAGCCGCTGTCGCTCAGCACCGAGATCCTGCTCGACCGCGAGCGCTGCATCTTGTGCCAGCGCTGCACCCGGTTCAGCAACGAGATCTCCGGCGACCAGTTCATCGACCTGCAGGAGCGCGGCCCCAACCAGCAGGTCGGCACGTTCGACGTCGACGTGCTCGACTTCGACGGCTACGCGCCGGCGGGACTCGCCGCCGAGGACGAGTCCGGACGGCCGTTCTCCTCGTACTACTCCGGCAACACCGTCCAGATCTGCCCGGTGGGCGCGCTCACGAGCGCCGCGTACCGGTTCCGCTCGCGTCCGTTCGACCTCGTGTCGTCGCCCGGTGTCTCCGAGCACGATTCGTCCGGTAGCGCCATCCGCACGGACCACCGCCGCGGCAAGATCCTCCGCCGCCTTGCCGACAACGACCCGGTCGTCAACGAGGACTGGATCACTGACAAGGACCGCTTCGCGTTCACCTGGCAGAACCTCGAGGACCGCCTTACCCGCCCGCTCGTCCGCAAGGACGGCGAGCTCGTGGAGGCGTCGTGGCCCGAGGCGCTCGCCGCCGCGGCCGACGGCCTCAAGTCGGTCATGGGCGACGCGGGCACGGGCGCAGCAGTGCTGCCTGGCGGCCGCGTCACGATGGAAGACGCCTACGCGTACCAGAAGTTCGCCCGCGTGGTGCTTGGCACCAACGACGTCGACGTCCGCACTCGGGCCGCGTCCGACGAGGAGCTCGACTTCCTCGGCTCGCGCGTGGCCGGCACCGGCCTTGGCGTGACGTTCGCCGACCTCGAGAAGGCGCCAGCTGTGGTGCTCGTCGGCTTCGAGCCGGAGGACGAGGGCGGCGTGGTGTTCCTGCGCCTGCGCAAGTCCGTCGGCAAGCAGCAGGTATTCACCGTGGCGCCGTTCCTCAGCCGCGGGGCGCAGAAGCTCGACGCCGCGCTCGAGGCCTGCGTCCCCGGCGACGAGGCCTCGGTGCTCGGCACGCTCTCGAAGGACGCGAAGGCAGGGCTCAAGCAGTCGGGCGCCGTGATCGTCGTGGGCGAGCGGCTCGCGACCGTCAAGGGTGGCCTCAGCGCCGCGATCGCGCTCGCGGATTCCACTGGCGCCAAGCTTGCCTGGATTCCGCGGCGCGCCGGCGAGCGGGGTGCCGCAGACATGGGCGCGCTTCCGACGGTCCTGCCCGGAGGCGCGACCGTCCAGTCCGCGCCCGCGCGCCAGGCTCTTGCCGAGGTGTGGGGCCTGCCGTCGCTTCCGTCCGCCAAGGGCCGCACCGCCCACCAGATCCTCGCCGACGCCGCCTCCGGCCGCATCGGCGCGCTGGTGTCGGGCGGGCTCACGCTGTCCGACCTCCCGGCCACCGCGTCAAAGGCGTTCAAGAAGGCGTTCGTGGTGAGCCTCGAGGTTCGCCGTACCGACGTCCACGAGTTCGCCGACGTCGTGTTGCCCGTGGCGCCGCCGTCCGAGAAATCCGGCACGTTCGTCAACTGGGAGGGCCGCCTGCGCTCGTTCCCCACGGCCATCGCGACCGAGGCACTCAGCGACCACCGCGTCCTTGACGTGCTTGCACGCGAGCTCGGCCACGACCTCGGCACGCCCACGATCGAGGCGGTCGGCGCGGAGTTCATGCGTATCCCGCTTGACGACGCGCAGCGCGCCAAGGCACCCACGGTCGCCGCGGGCAAGCGGCCGTCCGGCACCGTCCTGGCCACCTGGCACCAGCTCATCGACACCGGCTCCCTGCAGGACGGCGAACCGTACCTCGCGGGCACCGCGCGGGTGCCGGTTGCGCGCATGAGTGCCGCGACTGCCGCCAAGGTTGGCGCGGCCGGCGCCGTCCGCATCACGGGCGAGGGCCGCGGTTCCCTGACGCTGCCGCTCGCAATCACCGACGGCATGGTGGACGGCGTGGTGTGGGTTCCCTCGAACTCGCCGGGCTCCAACGTCCTACGCAATCTGGCAGTGGGCGCGGGCGCGCCCGTGATCGTCAAGGGGGGTGACGCGCGATGATCGACCCGAATCAGCCGGCGCTTGTGCCTCAGATCGATGTGCCGCTGTACGCGCAGAACGAGCTGGACGCGTGCGGCATCACTGATCCGGCAGGCCTCGAGTCCGCGGTGGCGGCTCACAACGCGGGCACCGCAGGCTCGCTGTCGACCACGCAGTTGGCCGACCTCCACTGCCTCGCCGACCAGTCGAGCTTCCTTGGCGACTCCATCTGGGTGGTCGTCATCAAGGCCGTCGTGGTGTTGGTGTTCCTGCTGCTCAGCGTGCTGTTCGCCATCTGGTTCGAGCGCCGTGTCATCGCGCGTTTCCAGGAGCGGACCGGACCCAACGTGCACGGCCCCTTCGGCTTTTTGCAGCCAGTGATGGACGCCATGAAGCTCCTGTTCAAGGAGGACATCACCGTGCGCGCCGCGGACAGGCTGATGTACATCGTCGGGCCCGTGATATCGGTGCTGTGCGCGTTCATCGTCTTCGCGGTGATCCCGTTCGGCCCGCCCACGCGCATCATCGGCACCGAAGAGGTCACCCCGCTTCAGCTGACGGACTTCCCCGTTGCCGTGCTCTACATCCTCGCGTGCGCCGCGCTCGGCGTGTACGGGATCGTGCTGGGCGGATGGTCGTCCGGCTCCACCTACCCGCTGATGGGTTCCATCCGATCCACGGCTCAGGTCATCTCGTACGAGCTCGCGATGGGCCTGTCGCTCGTCACCGTGTTCATGGTGGCGGGCTCGATGTCCACCAGCCAGATCGTGGAGTCGCAGCGCGATCACCTGTGGTGGGCGATACCGCTAGCCCCCGCGTTTATCCTCTACGTGATTTCGATGATCGGCGAGACCAATCGCCTGCCGTTTGACCTCCCCGAGGCAGAGGGCGAGCTTGTCGCTGGCTTCATGACCGAGTACTCGTCCATGAAGTTCGCATGGTTCTTCCTCGCCGAGTACGTCAACATGATCAATGTGTCCGCCGTCGCCTCGGTGCTGTTCTTGGGCGGCTGGTCGCCCCTGTGGCTGCAGAGCTGGCCAGGCTACGAGATGTTCAGCACCGGAATCTTCCCGCCGATCTGGCTCATCGTGAAGATCTGGCTGCTCATGGGATTCTTCGTGTGGGTCCGCGGCACGCTGTTGCGCCTGCGTTACGACCAGTTCATGAAGTTCGGCTGGAAGGTACTCATCCCCGCCGGGCTGCTGTGGATCACCTTCTTTGCCGTGGGCCGCGAGATCATGGAGGTGCGCGGCTGGAACGTCGACAGGTTCGTGCTCGTGTCCGGCGGAACCGCGATCCTGTTCGCGTATGCGATCATCCTGTTCCTCAGGGGCGAGCGCGACGACGACGCCGCGCCCGACAAGAGTCGCAAGGCGAAGGTCATCGACCCGTTCGCGGGCGGCTACCCGGTGCCCCCGCGGCCAGGCGAGAAGCTCCCGCCGTCGCCGCGTTCAGGAGACACCGTTGAAGGCAAGGCTCGCAAGAAGGGGGGAACACGTGGCTAAGTCAGACGAGGTCTGGGAGGAGAACCGCGCGTCCTCCGCCGCCGAGCCCTTCGAGTCGAACCTGCCCAAGGGCGGCATGCTCGAGCCGATCGCCGGCTTCGGTGTCACTCTCCGCAATTTCTTCCGCCCCTCCGTCACGGAGCAGTACCCGCGTGTGAAGGTGCCGCCCATGCCGCGATACCACGGCCGGCACCAACTCAACCGTTACCCCGACGGCCTTGAGAAGTGCATCGGCTGCGAGCTGTGCGCGTGGGCGTGCCCCGCCGACGCCATCTACGTCGAGGGCGACTCGAACACGCACGACGCCCAATTCTCGCCAGGCGAGCGCTACGGCCGCGTGTACCAAATCAACTACCTGCGCTGCATCTTCTGTGGCCTGTGCATCGAGGCGTGCCCCACGCGCGCCCTCACCATGACGAACGAGTACGAGCTGGCCGGGCCCACCCGCGAGGGCCTGATTTACGAGAAGCACGACCTGCTCGCGCCGATGGAGCCTGGCATGCTCGCCGCGCCTCACCCGATGGCGCCCGGCACCGATGACGGCGACTACTACCGTGGTGATGTGCTTGGTGCGGCGGAGGAGCAGGTCGAGTGGGTGCGCCAGACGCGCCCTGACGACGCCACGCTCCCGGAGAACGAGGGGGCCGCGCGTGGCTGAAGACGTCGTGTTCTGGATCGCAGCGCCCGTGATGGTTGTGGCCTCGCTTGGCATGCTGTTCGCCAAGAAGGCGGTGCACGTGGCGATGGCCGTCGTGCTCGTCATGGTGGGGCTGTCGTTCCTGTACTTCTCGCTCAACGCGCCGTTCCTGGGCATCGTCCAGATCGTGGTGTACACGGGCGCGGTGATGATGCTGTTCCTGTTCGTGCTGATGCTCGTGGGCGTTGACCAGGCCGAGAGCCTCAAGGAGACCATCAAGGGTCAGCGGTTCATCGCGGTACTCGCCGCCGGCGGGATCGCCACCCTGCTGATCACGGCCGTGAGCCGCGCGGTCGTGGACTTCCCCGGCGCGACCAAGGCGTCCGCGGGCGACAACCCCCAGCTCATCGCCGACCAACTTTTCAGCCGCTTCGTGTTGCTCATGGAGGTGCTCGGCGTCCTGCTGATCACCGCCGCCGTGGGAGCACTGATCCTCACCCACGTGCCGCGGCTGCGCCCGCGCCGCAGCCAGAAGGAGATTCAGGCTGCGCGCATCGCCGCGGGCGCCGACCCCGTCAACAAACCGATGCCGGGCGTCTACGCCCGCCGCAACGCGCTCGACGTGCCAGCGCTCGACCCGCAGGGCAAGCCGATCCCCGAGTCCATCTCCCGCGTGCTCAAGGCGCGGCATCAGAACAGGGAAGCGGATCAGCTGGGCGCGACCGCGGAGGAGGAAGAGTCGTGAACCCCATGAACTATGTCTACCTCGCGATCATCCTGTTCTCGATCGGTTCCGTTGCGGTGCTTCTGCGCCGCAACGCGATCGTCGCCTTCATGGGCGTTGAGCTGATGCTGAACGCGGCCAACCTGGTGCTCGTCGCCTTCGCGCACATGCGCGACGACGGCACGGGCGTCACCGCAGCCGCTGGGCACTCGATGGCCTTCTTCGTGCTGGTCGTCGCCGCCGCCGAGGTGGTGGTGGGGCTCGCGATCATCGTCGCGCTGTTCCGCTCGCGCCAGACCATCAATCTTGACGAGCCCGCAGAGTTGAAGGGGTAGGGATGCTGTCGCTTACCTGGCTACTGGTGGCCGTCCCGCTCGCGAGCGCGGGCGTTCTCATGGTGCTTGGCAACCGCGCGAAGGCGTGGGGCCACTGGCTCGGCGTTGGCGCGTCGGGCTCCACGTTCGTCGTGGGCCTTGGGGCGTTCATCCAGCTTCTCGGCAACGACGCCCACGAGCGGACGCACGCGGTGCACCTGTTCTCGTGGATCTCGGGCGGCGAGCTGAACCTCGACGCCGGCCTGCTGATCGACCCGCTGTCGCTGACCTTCGTGCTGCTCGTGAGCTTCGTCGGCACGCTCATCCACGTGTACTCCGTGGCCTACATGGAGCACGACCCTGCGCGCGTCCGTTTCTTCGCGTACCTCAACCTGTTCGTCGCCGCGATGCTGCTGCTGGTCCTCGCCGACTCCTACCTTTTGCTATTCGTCGGCTGGGAGGGCGTGGGCCTCGCGTCGTACCTGCTGATCGGGTTCTGGAATTTCAACCCCGAGTACGCGACCGCCGCCAAGAAGGCCTTCATCCTCAACCGCATCGGCGACATGGGGCTCATCATCGCGATGGGCCTGATGTTCGCGGCGGTCGGCTCGCTCGACTTCCAGTCGGTGCTCGGCGGCGCCGCGGGCCTGTCGGAGGGCATGCTCACCGCCATTGGCCTGATGCTGCTACTCGCCGCCACCGGTAAGTCGGCGCAGTTCCCGCTGCAGTCGTGGCTCGGCGACGCGATGGCGGGCCCCACGCCCGTGTCCGCGCTCATCCACGCCGCAACCATGGTCACCGCCGGCGTGTACCTCGTGGTCCGTTCTGGACCCATCTACACGGGCGCGCCCACCGCGCTGATGGTCGTCGCGATCGTCGGCGCCATCACGCTGCTCATGGGTGCCATCATCGGTACCGCGAAGGACGACATCAAGAAGGCCCTTGCCGCATCGACGATGTCGCAGATCGGCTACATGATGCTCGCCGCTGGCCTTGGTCCGGCAGGCTACGCCTTCGCGATCTTCCACCTCGTCACGCACGGCTTCTTCAAGGCGGGCATGTTCCTCGGCGCAGGCTCCGTCATGCACGGCATGGACAACCAGGTCGACATGCGCCGCTTCGGCGCGCTGTCCGGCTTCATGAAGGCCACCTGGGTCACGTTCGGGCTTGGCTGGCTCGCGATCCTGGGCGTCCCGCCGTTCTCGGGATTCTGGTCGAAGGACAAGATCATCGAGACCGCCTTCGTGGGTGAGGGCTGGCAGCCGTGGGTCTTTGGCGGCGCGGCCCTGGTGGGCGCCGGCATCACGGCGTACTACATGTCGCGCCTATTCTTCATGACGTTCCACGGCGGCAAGCGGTGGACAGACGGCCAGCACCCGCACGAGTCGCCCAAGCTGATGACCGTGCCCATGATGGTGCTGGCGGTGGGCTCCGCCGCGCTCGGCCTTGTGCTCGCGCTCGGCGACAACTTCGCCAACTGGCTCGCGCCCGTCACAGGCCATGCCGAGCATGGCGAGCCGGTGCTCGCCGTGCCGCTCATCATGACGCTGACGCTCACGCTGGTGGCGGTCGGAATCGGCATCGCGTGGTTGCAATACATCCACCGCGTGGTCCCGATCGAGCCGCCCATGCCATCGCTCGCGACGCTCGCGGCCCGCAACGACCTCTTCCAGGACGCGATCAACAAGGGTCTCGTCCAGCAGCCCGGCCAGCACCTGGTCGCCACGCTCGTCTACGCGGACGCAGCGGTGGTCGACGGCGCTGTCGACAAGACCGCAGGCGGCTTCGCGGGCCTCGGCAACTGGCTGCGTCGCTTCCAGACTGGCCGCGTGCGCTCGTACAGCGCCGCGCTACTGCTTGGAACGTTGCTCATCCTTGGCATCGTCGTGATCGGAGTGCTCTAGATGTTCCCGTTCCTGACCGTCCTTGTCGCCCTGCCGGCCGTCGCCGCGCTCGTCGTGCGCGCGCTACCCGGCGCGGCCCATGGCAAGGTGCGCCAGATCGCGCTCGGCTTCGCGCTTGTGGAGCTCGCCATCGCCGTGGTGATGGTGACCCAGTTCAACGTGGACGACGCCGGCACCCACCAGCTGTCCGAGACCTACGCCTGGATCCCGCAGATCGGCACCAGCTGGGCGCTCGGCGTCGACGGCCTTGGCCTGCTGATGGTGATGCTCGCGGTCATCCTGACGCCGCTGGCGATCCTGGCGGGCTGGCGCGACGACGCCGACGCGGACAAGCAGATGAAGTACCTGTCCCTGATCCTGTTCTTGCAGGCGTTCATGGTGGGCATCTTCGCCGCGCGCGACGTCTTTCTGTTCTACGTGATGTTCGAGGCCATGCTGATCCCGCTGTACTTCCTCATCGGTCTGTTCGGCGGGGAGCAGCGGCGCTACGCGGCGGTCAAGTTCCTCGTCTTCGGCCTCGCGGGCGGGCTCGTGATGCTTGTGGGAGTGATCGCGCTGTACGTCGCCGGCCCCGGCGGCGACCAGGGTTTCCTCACCGACAACCTGACTGGACTTGAGTTGTCCACGAACGCAGAGCGACTCATGTTCTGTGCGTTCTTCCTGGCGTTCGCGATCAAAGCGCCCATGGTGCCCGTGCACTCGTGGCTGCCCACCGTGGCGCAGACCGCGCGCCCCGGCACCACGGCCCTGCTCGTCGCCGTGCTCGACAAGGTCGGCACGTTCGGAATGCTCACGCTGTGCATCGCGCTGTTCCCCGCGGCGAGCGCGTGGGCCGCGCCCGTCATCATCCCGCTGGCCGCAGCGTCGGTCATCTACGGCGCGCTGCTGGCCATCGGCCAGGAGGACATGCTGCGCCTGGTGGCGTACACGTCGGTGTCGCACTTCGGCATCATGGTGATCGGTATCTTCGCCTTCACGCAGACCTCGGTCGAGGGCGCTGGCCTCTACATGTTCAACCACGGCCTCTCCACGGGCGCGCTGTTCCTACTGGTGGGGTTCCTGATCCAGCGCACTGGCAGCGCCAACGTGCGCGATTACGGCGGGCTCCAGAAGGTCGTCCCCGTGTTCGCCGGGCTGTTCCTCATCGTCGGTCTGAGCGCGCTCGCGCTGCCCGGCCTGTCACCGTTCGTCTCGGAGATCATGGTGTTGCTCGGCGCGTTCGGCGTCGCCAAGGCATCCGTCATCGTGGCGACCTTCGGCGTGGTGCTTGCGGCCGTGTACATCCTGTGGGCGTACCAGCGGGTGTTCACCGGCCCTCCGCGCAAGGGGCTCGAGAAGACCGCCGAACTCGGTGCGCGCGAACGCTGGGTCGTGGCGCCGCTGATCGCGCTGATGCTGCTGCTCGGCTTCCTGCCGGGCCTCGCGCTTGACTACCTGCGGGCGCCGTCCGCGAATACCGTCGAATACGTGATGGAGGCGACGAACTGATGAACTCGCCAACCCCCGTCATCGACTGGCTCTACCTGCTGCCCGTGCTCATCGTGCTGGGCAGCGGCGTTGTCGGAGTGCTCGTCGAATCCTTCGTCCGCGACCACCAGCTGCGCCGCAGCCTCCAAGTGATCATCGCTGCGGCGTCCGCGATTGCGGCGCTCGGCGCAGTCGTGTTCCTGTGGCTGTACCTTGACGGCGACGGCGTGAAGGTTGACGACTACCTGTTCGTCGCCGATCGCCAGTCGCTGCTGTGGCAGGGAATGATCGCCCTGTTCGCCGCGCTGTCGGTGTTCGTGTTCGCCGCGCGCGCTGCCGGCGAGGATGCCTTCGCTCCGCTGGCCGCCGCGACTCCCGGCTCCAGCGACGAGGCCATCGCGTCCCGCCGCGGCTACTTCCAGACCGAGGTGTTCCCGCTGGCGCTGTTCGCGACCGGCGGCATGATGCTGTTCACCATGGTGTCCGACACCATCGCGCTATTCGTGGTGCTCGAGGTGCTGTCGCTGCCGCTGTACATCATGACCGGGCTCGCGCGCAGGCGCCGGCTCGTGTCGCAGGAGGCCGCGCTTAAGTACTTCCTCATGGGCGCTTTCGCCTCGGCCGTGTACCTGTTCGGTGCGGCGCTCACCTACGGGTTCTCGGCGGGCACCTCGTTCGCCGAGATCGCGTCCGCCGCGCGCACGAGCACCCAACTGAACGAGCTGCTGCTCGTGGGCGCGACGCTGATGCTGGTCGGGCTGTTCTTCAAGCTGGGCGCCGTGCCGTTCCACGCGTGGACGCCGGACGCGTACCAGGGCGCGCCTACCGCCGTCACGGGCTTCATGGCCGCCGCCACCAAGGCCGCGGCCGCCGCTGCCCTGCTGCGGCTGCTCTTTGGCGGCCTGTACCCCATCCAGTGGGAGCTCACGCCGGTGCTGTGGACCGTGGCGATCATGACGATGGTGGTCGGCACGGTGGTCGCGCTGGTCCAGACAGACATCAAGCGCATGCTCGCCTACTCGTCCGTCGCGCACGCCGGCTTCCTGCTGGTTGCGGTGTCGTCGTTCGACGCGCAGGCCCTCTCGGCGGTGCCGTTCTACATGTTTGCGTACGGCGTCGCCACGGTTGGCGCGTTCGCGGTCGTCAGCCTCGTCCGCGAGGCCGGCGCGGACGGCGCGCTCGGCGCCGAGGCCACCCGCCTGGGGCAGTGGGCCGGGCTCGGCCGCCGCTCGCCGATGCTCGGCACGGCGATGGCCATCTTCCTGATGTCGTTCGCGGGCATCCCGCTCACGGCCGGTTTCGTCGGGAAGTTCGTCGCTTTCAAGGCCGCGATCGCCGCCGGCGGCTGGCCGCTCGTGGTGGTCGCCGTCGTGGCGTCCGCCGCCGCGGCCTTCTTCTACGTGCGGCTTGATCGTCCTGATGTTCCTCACCCCCGTGCCCGAGGACCTCGAGGGCGCCGTCGCCATCGCTCCTTCGCGCGGGCCCGCCGTCGTCGCGGCGATCGCCGCCGTGAGTCACGATCGTGCTGGGAATCCTCCCGGCCGGCGCGCTCGCCATCGCCGCCGAGGCTGCGGTCCTGTTCCAGTGAGCCTGCCGCTCGCCAACGAGGCGCTTGAGCGCATCACTCGAGCCGCGGCTCGAGGCGGTTGAGCAGCGCCTCAGGGAGGCCGTCGCACAGTCGGACCGGCTCGCCGACGCGACCAGCAACCACCTCGTGGACGCGGGCGGCAAGCGCCTGCGCCCCGTGCTGGCGTTGCTCGCGGCCGAGCTAGGCGACGGCGCGCGGCCCGAGGTTATCGACGCCGCGGTCGTCACCGAGCTCACGCACCTTGCGACGCTCTACCACGACGACGTCATGGACTCCGCTCCCACCCGTCGCGGCGCCCCGGCGGCGCACACGGTGTGGGGCAACACCGTGGCGATCCTCACGGGCGACCTGCTGTTCGCGCGCGCATCCCTGGTGGTCGCCGGCCTCGGCCCGGACGCCGTGCGCCTGCAGGCCGAGACCTTCGAGCGCCTCTGCCTGGGCCAACTGCACGAGACAGTTGGCCCCGCCGACGGCGAGGACGCCGTCGAGCACTACATCCAGGTGCTCGCGGACAAGACCGGCTCGCTGCTCGCGACGTCCGCGCGGCTGGGCGCCATCCACGCTGGCTGCGACGACGCCACCGTCGACATGGTCACCGCGTACGGCGAGCTCGCAGGCGTAGCGTTCCAGCTCGCCGACGATGTCATCGACATCCGCTCGTCCGCCGCCGCCACGGGCAAGACCCCCGGCACCGACCTGCGCGAGCGCGTCGCGACCATGCCCGTGCTGCTCCTGCGCGCCCGCGTCGCCGCGGGCGGAGACCCCGCGGACGCCGCCCTCCTGGCCCGCATCGACGGGAACCTCGACGACGACGCCGTGCTCGCGGCGGTAGTGGCGGACCTGGCGGCTCACCCGGTGCTCGACGAGACCTCCGTGCGCGCCCGCGAGTGGGCGCACAAGGCCGTCGATTCGGTGGCCGGGCTGCCCGACGGAGACGTCAAGGAAGCCTTCGCGTCGTTCGCCGACGCCATGGTCGCCCGCGGCGCCTAGCGCCCAAGTCGGCTCGGCGGGGCCTGGTACCGGCTCGGGGTCCTTGCGCCGCGCCTTGCGGTCAACCCGGCCAACGGAGCGTCGCCACCCGTCTACGGCGATGATGACGAGCGCCACCCACACAAACGTGAACCCCGCCCACCTGGTGCCCCACGCCCGCGATGCCCCACGCCCGCGATGCCCCACGTGGCGTCGCCTCGACGGTGAAACCTGTCATCGCGTCGATCCTCTGTCCCACGCGCGCCGTAGCGAGCGAAAACAGCGCGAAGGACGTTGCCTTGTTCAACGACAGCAAGGGCAGGCCGCCAAGCCCGGAGCCGTTGAGCCGCCCCGTCGTCCCCGCTACACCTCGACGGGCAGTGACGCGCGCGCGGTACCCGCGGCGAGCGTGTTGCCGTCGTGCGGGTCGATCAGGCAGAACGCACCCGTCTTGCGGTGCGTGCCGTAGTCCTCGACGGACACGGCGGAGGCGAGCTGAATGGTCACCAGGCCGATGTCGTTGAGGCCTAGCTCGGTTGCCTTGTCGATGCTCGAGTCGAGCGTGCCGCCCGGAAGCGAGATGTCGAGCGTGCCGCGGATCTCGGTCACCACGGCGGGTGTCGCGGACGAGCCGTGCTGGAACACCACGCGGTCGCGCACGCGCAGCGGCTTGTCGGTGAGCCAGGCCACCTGCGCGTGGACCGTCTTGGTGGCTTCGCTGGCGTCAGCCGCCGCGCTGAGCAGGTCGCCGCGCGAGATGTCGATGTTGTCGGCGAGCTGCACCGACACCGACAGCCCGGCAGGGGCCTCGGAAAGAGGGCCCGTAGCCGTGTCGATTCCCGATACCTTGCTGCGCTGGCCGGAAGGCTGGACCACGACGTCGTCGCCGACGCGGATGACGCCCTCGACCACCTGGCCGCCGTAGCCGCGGTACTCGCGGTACTTGGGGTCGATCGCGGCGTCCTGCGGGCGCAGCACGGTCTGGACCGGCAGGCGCCAGCCCTTCGGATCTTCCGTTGAGGCGATCTCGTCGGCGGCGGGGAGGGTCTCGAGCAGGTCGAGGATGGTGGGTCCGTCGTACCACGGCGCCCTCGTGGAGCGTTCGGCGACGTTGTCGCCGTTGAGCGCGCTCACGGGCACGCACACGACGCCTTCCATTCCGAGCGCTGTGGACTGGGTGGCGACCTTGGCCGCGATGGCATCGAAGGTTGCCTGGTCAAAGTCCACGAGATCCATCTTGTTGACCGCGACGATGACGTGGGGGACGCGCAGTAGCGCGCCGACCGCCATGTGGCGCAGGGTCTGCTCGACGACGCCGTGGCGCGCGTCGATCAGGAGGACGAGGACGTCGGCGGTGGAGGCGCCGGTGACGGTGTTGCGCGTGTACTGCACGTGCCCGGGGCAGTCCGCGAGGATGAAGGTGCGCGCGGGTGTGGAGAAGTAGCGGTAGGCAACGTCGATCGTGATGCCCTGCTCGCGCTCGGCCCGAAGGCCATCGGTCAGCAGGGCGAGGTCTGCCTGCTCCATGCCGCGTTCCTTGGACACGCGCTCGACCGCCTCGTAGGCGTCGGCGAGGATGGACTTGGTGTCGTTCAGGAGGCGGCCCACGAGGGTGGACTTGCCGTCGTCAACCGAACCCGCTGTCGCGAAGCGCAGCAGCGTGGTGGTGTTCGGGTCGGTGGCCGTCATTTAGAAGTAGCCCTCTCGCTTGCGGTCTTCCATGGCGGCCTCGGAGAGGCGGTCGTCCGCGCGGGTCGCGCCACGCTCCGTGATGCGGGTCGAGGCGACCTCGGCGATCACGGTGGTGATGTCAGTGGCGTCGGACTCAACGGCGCCGGTGCAGGAGGCGTCGCCCACGGTGCGGTAGCGCACCATCTTCACCACCAGCTCCTCGTGTTCCTTCTTGAGGACGCTGTGGTGGGGCGTCAGCCACATGCCGTCGCGCTCGAACACGGGGCGTTCGTGCGCGTAGTACAGGCTGGGCAAGTCAATGTTCTCGCGCTCGATGTAGCGCCACACGTCGAGTTCGGTCCAGTTGGACAGCGGGAAGACGCGGACGTGCTGGCCCGGCAGGTGGCGCGGGTTGTAGAGGTTCCACAGTTCGGGGCGTTGGTTGCGCGGGTCCCACTGGCCAAACTCGTCGCGCAGCGAAACGACGCGCTCCTTGGCGCGGGCCTTTTCTTCGTCGCGGCGGGCGCCACCAAAGACGACGTCGTACTTGTAGTGCGCGATGCCGTCGAGGAGTGGGATGGTCTGGAGGGGGTTGCGGGTGCCGTCTGGGCGCTCGCGGAGGCGGCCGTCGTCAATGTAATCCTGGACCTTGACGACCTGCAGGCGCAGGCCGTACTTGTCGATCGTGTGATCACGGAAGTCCAGCACCTCTTGGAAGTTGTGGCCGGTGTCGACGTGCATGAGCTCGAAAGGCACCTTGCCCGGCCAGAATGCCTTGGTGGCCAGGTGCAGGACGACAACGGAGTCCTTGCCACCGCTGAAGAGCAGCACGGGCTTGCGCGCCGTGCCCACCGCTTCGCGGATGATGTGGATGCCCTCGGCCTCAAGCGAGTCGAGGGTACTCAGGCGAGCCTGAGTGCCAGTTGTAGTCACGCGTGAATCCCACATTCGATCTTGTCGGTACCGGCCCACCGCCCAGAGCGGGGGTCCTCCCCGGGAGCGACCTGGCGCGTGCAAGGCGCGCAGCCGATGCTCGGGAAGCCCTGCGCCACCAGAGGGTTGCGCGGGAGGTTGTGTTCCGCCTGGTATTTTTCCACATCTTCGTCGGTCCAAAGTGCCAACGGGTTCACCTTGACCAAGCCATTAAGTTGGTCCCACGCGATGGTCCTCAACTCCGAGCGCGTCGCGGCCTCCGCCCGGCGAGCGCCGGTCACCCATGCGTCGTACGGCTCGAGGGCCCGCGCGAGCGGATCCACCTTGCGCATGAAGCAGCACGTGTTCGGGTCACGGGCAAACAAATCCTTGCCGTGGACGGCGTCCTGCTCCTCGACCGTTTGGGTCGGGGTGGCGTTAATGACGGTGATGTCGAGCTCGCGGGATGCGGCGTCGCGGGTGTCGAGGGTCTCCTGGAAGTGGTACCCGGTGTCGAGGAACACGACGCCGATGCCGGGCTTCGCGACGCTCATCAGGTGCGCGACCACGAGGTCCTGCATTGAGCTCGCCGCCACTAGGCCCGCGCCGAAGGTGGTCGCCGCCCAGTCCGCGATCTCGCGCGCCGTGGCGCCCTCGAGTTCGGCGTTCGCGCGCGCCGCGGATTCGACGTCCCAGCCACTCATCGGAGCACGTCCTCTTCGGCGCGCATCGCCCAGTCGGCGAAGGTTTCGTCGTCGTGCTTGCCGGCGAGGTAGTTCCTGGTGACGCGCTCGACGTACTCGGGCATGCCGTCGGCCTTCACCTTGTGGCCGCGCAACTTGCGTCCAAAGTCGTTGTCGTCGCCGCGGCCTAGCCGGCCGCCAAGGTGAACCTGGAAGCCGGGCACCTGCTCGCCCGTCTCGTCGTCAAGCACCAGCTGGCCCTTGAAGCCGATGTCGGCGATCTGCACGCGCGCGCACGAGTTGGGGCAGCCGTTGACGTGCACCGTGATGGGGTTGTCGATGTCCGGGAACACCTGGTCCAGCTTCTTGACCACCTCCCGCGCCGTCGCCTTGGTCTCGACGATCGCGAGCTTGCAGTATTCGATGCCGGTGCAGGCGATCACGTTGCGGTGGAATTCGCCCGGTTGCGAGTCGAGCTCGAGCGCGCGCAGGCCGTTGACGACGTCGTTCACCTTGTCCTCGGGGATGTCGAGCACGAGGATCTTCTGGAGCGGGGTCAGCCGAATGCGGTCAGAGCCGGCGTCTTCGGCGAGGCGGGCGATCTCCTTGAGTGCGGTGCCCGACACCCGCCCGGCGACGGGTGCGACGCCAACGTAGTACTTGCCGTCGGCCTGCTCGTGGATGCCTACGTGGTCGCCGCGATTGTCTCGCGTCGCCAGCTTGGGGGCGGGCCCCTTCGGCAACTCGTAGCCCAGGTAGTCGTCCTGCAGCACCTGAAGGAACTTCTCGGCTCCCCACGCCTTGACGAGGAACTTTAGCCTGGCACGCGTGCGCAGCCGCCGGTAGCCGTGGTCGCGGAAGATGGATACGACGCCCTTCCACACCTCGTGGGCGACCTCCGGCTTCACGAACACGCCAAGGCGTACACCAAGGAACGGGTTGACCGACAGGCCGCCGCCCACCCACAGGTCGTAGCCAATCCCGAGTTCAGGGTGCTCGACCGCGCAGAATGCCACATCCTGGACTTCGTGCAAGATGTCGGGTACGGGCTGGCCCGTGAACGCCGTCTTGAACTTCCGTGGCAGGTTCGAAAATTCTGGCGTGCCGATGTAGCGGTCGATGATCTCGCGAATCTGGGGGGTGGGGTCGATCAGCTCGTCCTTCGCTACGCCCGCGACCGGGGAGCCGAGGATGACGCGAGGAACATCGCCGCACGCCTCCGTGCTCAGCAGCCCCACCTCCTCAACACGGCGGAACACCTCCGGGACGTTCTCGATCTCGAGCCAGTGGATCTGGATGTTCTGGCGGTCGGAGACGTCCGCGGTGTCGCGCGCAAACTGCTGGGAGATCTCGCCGATCTCGCGCGCCTGCGCCACCGAAAGCTGCCCGCCATCGGATCGCACGCGAAGCATGAAGTACTTGTCCTCAAGTTCGTGGGGCTCGAGGATCGCGGTCTTGCCGCCGTCAATGCCGGGCCGGCGCTGCGTGTACAGGCCCCACCACTTGAAGCGCTGGCGCAAATCGCCGGGGGGGATCGACCAGAAGCCCCACTTGGAATACATCGTCTCGATGCGCTTGCGTACCTCAAGCGGGTCGCCTGCGGACTTGGTTTCCTCCGCTGGGTTGAGCGGGGTCTTGTCCCCAGACGCCCATTGCCCGTCGCGCGCCGCCGTGCCCTTGCGCGCCTCGGCCTCACGTGTGCGGATCAGCCGCGCTTCCTCGCGGTGGCGGCGGCGCTCGTCGGCGTCCTGCGACTGCGCAGGGGACTGTGCCGGGGCCGTGATGGCCGATTCGGGGCGCGCGGGGGCGTCCGTGGTGGTGGACTCGGTGTGGCTCACCGTTCCTCCTCAGGGGAGTTGGTGGGAGCAAGGCGTCCGAGCGCGCGAGTACATAGCGCTCGTTGGCCGAGCGCCCAGGGCTACAGGGGGTTTCCGTATCCGTGGGGCGCTAGGCCGCAGGACACATGGCACAGCACATCGACGCGCAGCAGCAGCCGCGCGTCACGATGGTCTGGTTGATTGCCATGCCGCGATTGTGCCATACCGCCCGGAACGGCGCGACACACCGGGGGGTACCCGGGCTCAGGCGCGAGCCCGATGGGCCCAAGATTCATGTCTATACTTGCCGCGCAGTGGGGTCCACGCGAGCCCCGCGACCGAAATCTCTAGTCAAGGAACGAGAATCCCGTGACCCACGAGCGCCCGTTGCGAGTCGCCATCATCGGCGCAGGTCCCGCTGGCACCTACGCCGCCGACATCCTGTCGAAGTCTGACATCGACGTCTCCATCGACCTCATCGAGCGCCTCCCCGCGCCGTTCGGCCTGGTCCGCTACGGCGTCGCGCCCGATCACCCGCGCATCAAGCAGATCATCGTCGCGCTCGCCAACGTGCTGGGCCGCGGCGACATCCGACTGCTCGCGAACGTCAACATCGGCACGGACCTGACGCTGCAGGACCTCCGCGAGCACTACGACGCCGTGGTGTTCGCGACAGGGGCGTTCAAGGACGCCGACCTCGACATTCCGGGCATCGACCTCAACGGCTCGTACGGCGCAGCGGACTTTGTGAGCTGGTTCGACGGCCACCCCGACGTTCCGCGCACCTGGCCGCTCGAGGCCAAGGAGGTCGCGGTGTTCGGCGTCGGCAACGTCGCGCTCGACGTCGCGCGCATCCTCGCCAAGCACCCCAAGGACCTCGCCCCCACCGAGATCCCCGCGAACGTCATGGAGATTCTCAAGGCGTCGCCCGTGACCGACGTGCACCTGTTCGGGCGCCGCGGCCCCGCCCAGGTCAAGTTCACCCCGCTCGAGCTGCGCGAGCTCGCCCAGGTGCCGGACGTCGACGTGATCGTCTACCCCGAGGACTACGACTTCGACGAAGGCTCGCAGGCCGCAATCGACGGCCACCACCAGACCAAGCAGGTCGTCAAGACGCTCACCGACTGGACCCTGCGCGAGCCCACCGGCGCGTCGCGCCGCATCCACCTGCACCTGCTGCAGTCGCCTGTCGAGGTGCTCGACGACGGCGCGGGCAACGTCGCCGGCGTCAAGATGGAGCGCACGGCGTTGCAGGGCGACGGCACGGTCAAGGGCACCGGCGAGTACCTCGAGTACCCCGTCCAGGCCGTGTACCGCGCGGTGGGCTACTGGGGCTCCGAAATCGACGGCGTTCCGTTCGACGACTCCCGCGGCACCATCGCCAACGTCGAGGGACGCGTGGTCAACCCCGACGGCGAGCCCGTCCCTGGGTTCTACGCGACAGGCTGGATTAAGCGTGGCCCTGTGGGCCTCATCGGCCACACGAAGTCCGACGCGTCGGAGACCATCACACACCTGGTGGGGGATGCCGAGGCGCTCTTCGCGGGCTCGCAGGCTGGCCCGGAGCAGCTCAGCCCCGACAACGTGCTGCGACTGCTCAAGGACCGCGGCGTGGACGTCATCCAGTGGCGTGACTGGGAGGTTCTTGACGCACACGAGCGTTCGCTCGGCGAGGCCGACGGCCGCGAACGCGTCAAGGTGGTCCCCCGCGACGAGATGACGAACATCTCGCTTGGGCGCGCGTAGCCCCAGCCCCGAACCGCGCCCCCGCGGGCCCTGTTCGCCCACGGGCGAAGCATCGGCGATACTGGAACACGCACCCCCCGCCACCCGTTTTTCCAGCAGGAGGACAACGTGGGCAAGCGTTACTGGAACGGCGCCAAGACGTTTGGCCTGTTCGTCTTCATGTGGATGCTCCTGCTCGCCATCGGGTACTACGTGCGCGGCGGCGCGTACATGTGGGTGTTCGCGCTGATCGGCGTGGTCACGACGTTCTTTGCATATTGGAACTCCGACAAGGCCGCGATCCGCGCGATGCACGCTCGGCCCGTGACCGAGGTCGAGCAGCCCGCCATGTACCGCATCGTGACGGAGTTATCGCGCGAGGCCAAGCAGCCCATGCCGCGCCTGTATGTGTCCCCGACCCGGGCCCCCAACGCGTTCGCCACTGGGCGCAGCCCGCGCCACGCGGCGGTCTGCTGCACCGAGGGAATTCTCGAGATGCTTACCGAGCGCGAGCTCCGTGGCGTGCTCGGGCACGAGCTCATGCACGTCTACAACCGGGACATGCTGGTCGGGTCCGTCGCGGCGGCGATGGCCGGCGTCATCACGTCCGCGACGTACATGCTGATGTGGTTCGGCGGGGGATCGCGAAACAACAACGGCAACCCCCTCGCGCTGCTCGGCATGCTGATCCTGGCGCCGTTCGCGGCCACCGTGATCCGACTGTCGATAGCGCGCACCCGCGAGTACGACGCCGACGAAGACGGCGCGCGCCTCACCGGCGACCCGCTGTCGCTAGCGTCGGCGCTTGAGAAGCTTGACAGGGGAACCGCGGCCCGGCCGCTCGCGCAGACCGGCCAGGTCGAGAACATGTCTCACCTGATGATCGCCAATCCGTTCCGCGGCGCGGGCCTGGCGCGGCTGTTCTCGACCCACCCGCCCATGGACAAGCGCATCGAGCGCCTGCGCGCGATGGACAACCAGCGCGGCTTCATCTCCTAACTCCAGCATCGCGCCCAAGATTTTCGGGTTAGTGTCGAAGAGGAGGCACTATGGCGAGCAAGAGACGGCCGCGCTGGGTGGCCGGGGCGCTGGGCGGCCTGGCGGCGCTCGCGGCCTACGACCTGGCTCAACGAAAACACTCCGTGCTACGCAACTACCCCGTGGTAGGCCACCTGCGCTACGCGCTCGAGAAGATCCGCCCGGAGCTCCAGCAATACTTCATCGAACGCAACTGGGACGGCAGGCCATTCGACCGCGACATTAGGTCGCTGATCTACGGGCGCGCGAAGGGCCAAGGAGCCGAGCAGTCGTTTGGCACCGAGCGGGACGTCTACGAGATCGGGCACGAGTACCTGGTGCACTCGACGGAGCCCGTCCCCGTGCCGGACGAGCCGGCGCGCGTGCGGGTTGGGGGCCCCGACTGCTCGAAGCCCTACAACATGTCGCTCTTGAATGTCTCGGCCATGAGTTTCGGCGCGCTGTCGGCGAACGCGATCCGGGCCCTCAACAAGGGCGCCGCCATGGGCGGCTTCGCGCACGACACCGGCGAAGGCGGCCTGTCTCCCTACCACCTTGAACACGGCGGCGACCTTGTGTGGGAGCTCGGCACCGGCTACTTCGGGGCACGCACCAAGGATGGCGGATTCGACGCGGACCAGTTTCGCGACAAGGCTTCCCACGACGCCGTGAAGTGCGTTTCCCTCAAGCTCTCGCAAGGAGCCAAACCCGGAATCGGCGGGGTGCTCCCGGGCGCGAAGGTCACCGAGGAGATCGCCCGCGCCCGCGGGGTGCCCGCGGGCGAGACGTGTGTGAGCCCCTCGCACCACCAGGTCTTCTCCACACCCACCGAGTTGATCGAGTTCGTCGCCACCATGCGCGACCTCGCGGGCGGCAAGCCGACCGGAATCAAGCTGTGCGTCGGCTCGCGCATCGAAGTGTTGTCGATCGTCAAGGCGATGCGGGAGGTAGGCACCGCCCCCGACTTCATCGTGGTGGACGGCTCCGAGGGCGGCACGGCTGCCGCCCCGCTGGAGTTTGAGGACCACGTGGGCATGCCGCTGACGGACGGCCTGATGCTCGTGCACAACGCGCTCGTCGGCGCAGGGTTGCGCGACCGGGTGCGCGTGGGAGCGAGCGGCAAGGTGGCCGCCGGCAACGACATCGTCAAGCGGCTCGCGCAGGGCGCGGACTACACGAACTCGGCCCGCGCCATGATGATGGCGATCGGCTGCATTCAGTCCCAACGTTGCCACACCGACACGTGCCCCGTTGGCGTCGCGACCCAGAACCCCCGGCGGTCGAGGGCGCTGGTCGTGGAGGACAAGAGCGTGCGGGTGCGCAACTACCAGGCGGCGACGGTGGGCGAGGCGTCACGGCTCATGGCCGCGATGGGCGTCTCCGATCCCGACCAGGTGGGTCCGGACCAGCTACGGATGGTGGTGAAGCCGGGGCGAACCGTGTCGTACGCCGAGTACTACGACTGGCTCCAGCCCGGCCAGCTGCTCGACGGCGCGCCCGAGGACTGGGTCGACGACTGGAAGCTGGCGCGCACTGACACGTTCCGCGCGCCCGTCACGTCAACGAAGGGAGACGAACGGTGAGCTCGACAGTTGCGGAGGCGATCGTCGAGGCGCTCGCGGACCACGGCGTGGGGCAGGTCTGGGGGGTGGTCGGCGACGCGCTCAACCCGGTCACAGACGCGATTCGCCGCGAAGACCGCATCGAGTGGATCGGCGTGCGGCACGAGGAGGCAGGCGCGTTCGCGGTGTCGGCGCAGGCACAACTGAGCGGGCGGATCGGCGTGTGCATGGGCACCGTGGGCCCCGGCTCCGTGCACCTACTCAACGGCCTCTACGACGCCAAGAAGTCGCACGCGCCCGTGCTGGTGATCGCGGGCCAGGTGCCGCTCGCAGAGGTAGGCACCGACTACTTCCAGGAGGTCGACAACGAACGGTTGTTCGCTGACGTCGCGGCGTGGACCGGCACCTTGACCTCGCCCGAGCAGATGCCGCAGATGCTGGAGCAGGCGGTGAACGCGGCCTACGAGCACAGCGGTGTGGCCGTACTTACCCTGCCGGGTGACGTGGGCGACATGCAGCTCGCCGGGGAGGCGCCGCCGGCGCGGTTCGTGCCAGCGCCAGAGCCCGTGGCCGCCCCGGACTCGCAGATCGGGGCCGCGGCGAAGGCGCTCAACGGCGCTCGCACGGTCACCATGCTGGTGGGTATCGGGGCCCGCGGCGCGCGCGCGCAGGCCGAGGCGGTGGCGGAACGCCTCGCCGCGCCGATGGTCCTGACGCTCAAGGCCAAGGCCGGGCTCGAAGCCGACAACGACTTCCAGGTGGGTCAGGCCGGCCTGCTCGGCAACCCTGCCGCAACGGACGCATTGCGATCGTGCGACGCGCTACTGATGGTCGGCACGGACTTTCCCTACCGCGACTTCTACCCAGAGGACGCCACGGTCGTGCAGATCGACGCTCACGGTGCACACGTGGGGCGCCGCGTCAGCGTCCAGCACGCCGTCGTCGGTGACGCGGCCGCCTCCCTCGACGCCCTGCTGCCGCTCCTCAAGGGCCGCCGCAAGACCAAGCATCTCGACAAGGCGCGTACGCACTACCTCGACTGGCGCAAGGATCAGCGCGAGTTCGCCGACCCGCGCTATCGCAAGTCAGGACTGGTTGCGCGCGTGAGGTCCTGGTTCGACAACCCGGACCAGCGCATCCGCCCAGAGGCGGTAGCCGCCGCGGCGGACCGGTTGGCGCCCGACGACACCATCTTCACGTCCGACACCGGAATGTCCACGGTCTGGCTCGCGCGGTTCGTGGAGATGCGCGGCACGCGGGAGTTGATCGGATCGTTCAACCTCGGTTCGATGGCGAACGCGTTGCCGCAGGCGCTTGGTGCCCAGGCGCTCGACCGCCGCCGGCCCGTGGTGTCCTTCAGCGGCGACGGCGGCTTGATGATGCTGCTTGGCGACTTGCGCACCGCCGTCACGTTCAACCTTCCGGTGGTGGTGGTCGTGTTCAATAACGGCAGCCTTGGCATGGTGAAGCTTGAGCAGGAGCAGGGCGGCCTGCCCCAGTTCGGCACCGAGCTGGACAATCCAGACCTGGCGGCCGTCGCGTCGGCGATGGGGCTGGAGGCGCGGCGCGTGGAGAGGCCGACCGACCTGGCCGAGGCGTTCGCCTGGGGCCTTGCCCAGCCGGGGCCGGCGCTACTCGATGTGGTGACGAACCCTCAAGAGATTGCCGTGCCACCGAACGTCGGCGTAGCTGACGGTTGGGGCTTCGCCGTCGCCAAGATCACCGAGGCGCTTGAGAGTCGCCGCTAACGGAAGTTGACGAACTGCAGGGCGGCGTCGACGTCGGCGCCCTTCATGAGCGCGATCGTGGCCTGAAGGTCGTCCCGCGACTTGCCGGTGACGCGCAGCTCGTCGCCCTGGATCAACGCCTTGACGGTCTTAGGGCCCTCGTCGCGCACGAGCTTGGTGAGCTTCTTGGCGACCTCCTGCGTGATTCCCTCGCGCAGCTCGGCCACCAGCCGGAACTCCTTGCCGGACGGCTGCGGCTCCCCGTACTCGAGCGCCTTGAGCGAAATCTCGCGCCTGGCGAGCTTGGCGATCAGCACGTCGAGGATGGCCTTCACGCGCTCCGGGCTGTTCGCCTTCATCAGGATCGCCTCGCCGGACCACTCGATGGATGCGCCGACGCCCTTGAAGTCGTAGCGTTGCGCGATCTCCTTGGCCGCCTGATTGAGCGCGTTGTCCACCTCTTGGCGGTCAATCTTGCTCACCACGTCGAACGATGCGTCCTTTGCCATGCTCGTCTCCCTCGCTGGGCCGCGACCCGTTTCGCCGCGCGCGCCCGTTTGTTGCTATCCTTCCATGCGCGCCTGTTGCAGGCGCAAGGCAGGTTACCCGAGCGGCCAAAGGGAGCTGACTGTAAATCAGCCGTCTATGACTACGGGGGTTCGAATCCCTCACCTGCCACGCTAGGCCCGGTCACGTACCGGGCCTTCGTGTTCCCCGGGCGCGGCTACGAAAGCGCGGCGGCGAGGGCGTCCGCGAGGTTTCCCCGCGGCTTTGCGACGACGCTGTGGAGACCAAGCCACGTGGCCATCAGTCGGAGCTCGGTCGCCGCGGCGGCTGAGATGTCGTCGGACCCGCGGCGCCTGGCACCGGGGGCGGCTTGGGCTTCGCGCCACGCGGCCTGGACCAGTAGCTCGCCGGCTTTGCGGTCCGCCTTCAGGTCGAACCGCCCCACCATCTGGTCGCCCAGCAGGAACGGCAGCGTGTAGTAGCCGTACCGCCGCTTGGGCTCGGGCGTGTAGATCTCGATGCGGTAGTCCATGCCGAACACCCGCTCCAGCCGCGGCCGGTACCAACACACCGGGTCGAATGGGCTGAGCAGAGCCGCGCCGGTGGCTCGCCCTGGGTCCTGCGCGCCTGCGGCGAGCAGCGCCGGGCCGCGCCAGCCTTCCACCGTGACCCACTGCGCGAGCCCGCGCTCCACGGCGGACGCCGCCCATGCCGCCGCGCCAGCGTTTCCAGGCCTCGCGGCCGGCTTGAGCCGAAAGTGGTCGCACAGGTCTGCCGGCGTGCCAACCCCGCACGCTGCGAGCGCGCGGTCGAACAAGGCTTGCCGAGCGTCGGCGTCCGGGACCCCCCAGCCGCCCGCGTCGGCTGGAGGCCCGCCCCACGCGCGCTGCGTCGCGTCGTAGGTCCGCGCGAAGTGGCGGCCCCGCGACGCGGCTACCTGCCCTGTGAAGAACAAGTACTCGAGCGCGACCTTGACGTCGCCAAGGTCCCACCAGCCGCCGCGGCTGGTACCGCGTGGGGCGAGGTGGTCGAGGTCCGCGCCCACGAGCGGGCCGGAGGCCTCGACGGCCGCGCGCACCTGGGCGAGCAGGCCCGGCCGGTCGCGCTCGAGGCGGGCGTGGGTGCGCGCCTTCCAGTTGTCCGCCGCGGCCATCCGGTGCTGGAGCAGCGGCAGCATGTCGAGCGGCATCACCGAGGCCTCGTGCCCCCAGTGCTCGAAGCAGTGCGCGCTGTGGCCGTCGTGGTCACCCCACAGGTACGCGTCGAGGCGAGCGGTGTCGTACGCGCCGTAGCGGGAGAACGCGGGCAGGTAGTGTGCGCGCGCGAGGACGTTCACGGTGTCGAGCTGGAGGACGCCCTGGCGCGCCAGGTATTCGCCGAAGTGTCGCTCGGTGACTGCGCCCGCAGGGCGCCGCCGGGACAACCCCTGCGCGTGCAGGAAGATGCGTCTAGACTCGGGTTGCGACAAGGTCTGCGCCACGCGCTCACAGTAGCCCGAAGGTGTGACGTGGGCCGATTTCGCGCGAGTCCCAACGTGCGGGTATGCTATTCCGGCTTGCCCCAATAGCTCAGTCGGCAGAGCGTTTCCATGGTAAGGAAAAGGTCCAGGGTTCGATTCCCTGTTGGGGCTCGGATGTGGTCGGCTTCCTCGGAAGCCGGGCGCGACCTGGCGGGGTAGCTCAGATGGTTAGAGCGCACGACTCATAATCGTGAGGTCGCGGGTTCGATCCCCGCCTCCGCTACAACAACGGAAGACGCGCACAGCGCGAAGGAGCAAGAACGTGGCTAAGAACGACATCCGCCCCAAGATCACTTTGGCGTGCGTGGACTGCAAAGAGCGCAACTACATCACCAAGAAGAACCGCCGCAACACGCCTGACCGCCTGGAGCTCGGCAAGTTCTGCCCGCGCTGCGGCAAGCAGACCCAGCACCGCGAGACCCGCTAAGTCGTCTCGCGTATGGCCGTCAACGTCGACGCAGTAGGCCGGTCTTACGGGCCGTACGACGCGTACGAGGTGTCGCGGGTGAAGATCCGCGAGTTCGCCGACGCCGTTGACGCGCGCTCGCGCTCCCACCGGGAAGTCGCGGCGGCCAAGGAGCACGGCTACGCGGACCTCGTCGCGCCCACCACTTTCGCCGTCGCGATCGCCCAGCGCGCCGAGTTCCACGTGATCCAGGACCCAGAGGTCGGGCGTGGACTTCTCGCGCGTGGTGCACGCCGACGAGCGCTTCACCCACCACCGCCCCATCGTCGCTGGCGACGTGATCGAGACCGTCATCCACGTCGAGAACATCGTGCAGCGCGCGGGCATCTCGATGGTGACCACCCGCGCCGAGCTCACGGACGCCGACGGCGAGCCCGTCGCCACCGTGCGCTCCACCCTCGCCGTGAGGGAGGACGCCTCATGACCGGCCCTTCGCTCGCGACTCTCGAACTTGGCGAAATCGTCGCCACCCGCACGCTGACAGTGACCCGCGACAACCTCGTGCGTTACGCGGGCGCATCCGGCGACTTCAACCCGATTCACTACAACGACGCGTTCGCGGAGTCCGTGGGCCTGCCCGGCGTCATTGCCCACGGCATGTTCACGATGGGCGTCGCCGCGTCGGTTGCCGAGGAGTGGGCTGGCGCGGGCAACGTCGCCGACTACCAGTGCCGGTTCACGCGCCCCATCCCCGTGCCCGCGCTTGGCGAGGCCGACGTGATCATCACCGCCACGGTCGGCGCGATCGATCCCGAGGCGCGGACCGCCCGTATCGACCTCGCCGTCGAGTACGAAGGCCAGAAGGTGCTGGGCAAGGCCCAGGCCGTCGTTAACTGCTCGTAGGCGAGCGGGTGCGCGGCCGCGGCGGGTTACGCCGGGCGCGCGATGGTGGTGCCGGGCACGTATTCCAGCGGCACAGTGACCGGCGCGGGGGACTCGCCGTCGAGCAAGGCCTTGACCTCGAGCGCGAGGGCCTTGCCCTTGCGGACGCCGTCCTGCGCCATGGTGGTGAGCTGGTGAGGCGCGAGCCACGGCAGGTCAAGGCCGTCAAACCCGACGACCGAGAGGTCCTGTGGGACGCGCACCTCGAGCTCCCGGGCCGCGATGATCACGCCAGCCGCGAGCAGGTCGGACTGGCAGACCAACGCCGTTGGGCGGGACTCGTGGCTGATCGCCAGGTGCCCCGCCGCGATGCCCTCCTCGACCATCGTCGCCGCGGCCTCGACCACGACGCACGGCTCGACCCCTGCGAGCGCGAACGCCTCGAGACGGTTGCGGGTGGGAGTCCAGTGGGCTCGTGGCAGGTTGTCCTTGTCGAGGATCTCGGTGGCGTGCCGGAGGCCGAACGGCAGGGTGACGGTGCCGATGCGCTCGTGGCCTAGTTCGCGAAGCTCGCCGATCAGCTGCGCGGTGCCCGCGGCGTCGTCGATCGTGACGAGTCCCGCCCCCTTGATAGCCGGCCCCTCCATGATGACCACAGGAATGCCGCGTCGCTTGAGGACCTCGAGCGAGGGGTCGTCCTCGTCGCGCACGCGCATGATGATCGCCGCGTCCATGGCCGCGGTATCCAGGGTGGTGGTTTCGCCCTCGATGCCGGTGGGTGGTGGAACGAGCAGTACGGACAGCCCCATGGTGCCAAGCTCGTCCACGAGGCCGTCCATGACGCGCAGCGTGTTGGGGTCGCGGAAGCTGTGCACAAGCTTCTCGGATACGACGACGGCGATGACGCCCGTGCGCCCGGAGCGGAGCGACTTGCCGAGCGGGCTTGGGCCGCCGTACCCGAGGTCCTTGGCGGCCTTCTGGACGCGCGCCTTGGTCTCGTCTGTGATGGGCCCCGCGCCCGAATACGTGAGCGAGACGGTGGACAGGGACACACCCGCGCGCTCTGCGACGTCGGCCATGGTGGGCCTGCGGCGAGTCGTCATGCGGGGTCTCCTTGGTTTGCGTTTCGCCCAGCGTACCGGCACAATGCTGAGTAATCCTCGAATCGTTTCGAGAGCGGCCGGAAGTCACGGCCGCTTTGCCAATGGCGGCGGCGCACACCCCGCCAGAGCGCGCCGCCTGCACCAGCAGAAGGCGCCACACACGTGACCACTCGCTACGCACCAACGGACGCCCCCGACGCGGCCAGGATTGCGCGCGCGCGGACGGCGCTGCTCGTCATCTTCTTCGCGATGGGCAACCTGATGGCGACGTTCTTCTCGCGCATCCCGTCGCTGCGCGACGACCTCGGCGTGAGCACGGGTGGGTTGTCGACGCTGATCATCTTTGGTGCGGCGGGCGCGCTTGTGGGCCTCACGTTCACGGGCTGGGCGGCTAGCAAGGTTGGCACCCGGCGGCTGCTGGTGTGGTCCACGTACTCGCACCTGCTCGCCTACGCCGCCGTGGGCTTCTCGGCGGTGCTCGGTCTGCCCGCCATGTTCGCCATCGGGCACTTCTTCGTGAGCTTCAGCTTCGCGTTTACAAACGTCTCGATCAACGCCGAAGCCGCGAACGTCGAGCGCGCCACGGGCCGCAGCATCATGGCGCAGTTCCACGCGGCGTTCTCGGTGGGAATGGCGGTCGCGCTGGCGGTGGGCGCGCTGGTGTCGCACCTTGAAGTCCCGGTCGTGTGGCACCTGGTTGCGGTGGGCGTGATCCTCGCGATCGCCCGGCTGGTGATGATCCCGGCCGCAACGATGGACGGCCGGCCGATCGCGGTCGAGGCCGGCGCGCGCCTGGGGGGCCCGTTCGCTACCGCGAAGGCGGAGTACCGCGAGCCGCGCATCGTCATGATCGGGTTGATCGTGTTCGCGGGAGCGATGACAGAATTCAGCGCGGCCCAGTGGGTCGCGCTCGCCGCCGTCGACGACTTTGGCCTCAGCGAGTCGACCGGCGACCTCATGTACTGGCTGTTCGTGCTCTCGATGGTGTCCGTGCGGGTGTTCGGCGCTCGGGTCGTCGCCCGGTTCGGGCGGGTGGTGACGCTGCGCGTCTCGGCCGTCAGCATCGGGCTTGGCGTGCTCGGCTTCGCGCTGTCGCCCGTGTTCGCGCTCGTGCCGGTCGCCCTTGTGTTGTGGGGCGTCGGGGCCGCCCTTGGCATCCCGCTCGGGTTCTCCGCGGCCGCAGACGACCCGAAGCGAGCCGCCGCGAGAGTCGCAGCGGTGTCATCGTTCTCTACTCTGGCCGGGCTCGTGGTGCCCCAGGTCATCGGTCACGTGGCCGGGGCCACGACACTGCGCCTCGCGCTGTTGCTGGTCCTCCTCGCGCCGGCGATGTCGTTCTTGCTGGCGCGCGCGGTGCGGCCGTCCGGGCGGGTGTTCGGGCGGCACTCGCCCAACCGCGCGCAGCGCAAGGCGATCGCGGCGCGCTTTGAGTCGGACCTCGTCGTGCCCGTCGCGACGGAGCCCGAGCCCCCCGCACCCGCGGCTTAGCGGGCTGCGGCGCTTGCGCCAAGTACGGTTGTCGCATGACGTCGAAGAACCTCGCTGACCTCACGACGTTACGCGTCGGCGGCCCGGCGGGCACGTACGTCGAGGCGGCGACGGAAGCCGAGTTCATCGACGCCATCCGCAGGGCGGACGACGCAGGCGCGCCCCTTCTCGTCTTGGGCGGAGGCTCCAACGTGCTTGCGGCCGACGCGGCTTTCGACGGGGTCGTGGTCCGTGACGCGCGCGCAGAGATCGTCGTGTCGAGCGACCCGGCGTGCGCGGGCGCGGGGTTCACCGTGACCGCTGGCATGCCGTGGGACGCCGTGGTTGAACGCGCGGTGGCGCAGCAGTGGATCGGCATCGAGTGCCTGTCCGGCATTCCCGGCTCCACGGGCGCCACGCCCGTCCAGAACGTTGGCGCTTACGGCCAGGAGGTCGCGGGCGGCATCGCGTCGGTGCGCACCTGGGACCGCGCGGAGTCGCGGGTGCGCACGTTGGCGCGCATTGACTGCCGCTTCGGTTACCGCACGTCGCTGCTCAAGGAGAGCATGCGCGGCGCCGCGGGGCGGGACTTCGCGCCAAGCCCGCGCTACATCGTCCTCGACGTCACCTTCCAGCTGCGCAACGGCAGCCTCGGTGCACCGATCGCCTACGCGCAGCTCGCGGACGCGCTTGGCATCCAGGTAGGGGAGCGCGCGCCGTCGGCGGATGTGCGCGCCGCGGTGCTCGAGCTGCGCCGCTCCAAGGGGATGGTGCTCGATGCCTCAGACCCGGACACAGCGTCGGCCGGGTCCTTCTTCACCAACCCCGTGCTCACGGCGCAGCAGGCCGCCGAACTTCCGGACGATGCGCCGCGCTACCCGGTTGGCGAGGGTGCACCCGCCGGCGCGGTCAAGACCAGCGCGGCTTGGCTCATCGAGCACGCGGGGCTGTCCCGTGGATTCGCGCTTGACGGCTCCCTCGCGGCGCTTTCGAGCAAGCACACGCTGGCACTCACGAACCGCGGTGGCGCCACGGCCGCGGAGCTTGTTGACCTGGCCCGACACGTGCGCGCGGCGGTGAATGGGGCGTTCGGGGTCACGCTGGAGCCGGAGCCCGTCCTGGTGGGCGTCGAACTCTAGCCAGTCGCGTCCGGACGCACGTGGGGCCCGCGCCTCTCGGCCCGGGCCCCACGTGTCGGTTCCGCTACTCGGACGCGATGGCGTCCAAGATGTTGAGCTTGGAAGCGCGCCGCGCCGGCCAGATGGCCGCGACGACGCCCGCGATGATCGCGAGCACCGCGTACAGGCCGAGCCAGGCCCACGGGACCACGATCGACGTGAAGCCCTCGGACTTGAGAGCTGTCAGGAGGGCCACCCCCAAACTCGTGCCGAGGATCATGCCGAGCACGGTTCCGAACAGCGCCATGACCACCGACTCAAGCGTGATCATTCCGGCCACCTTGCGCCGCCCGAGCCCGATCGCCCGTAGCAGGCCCACCTCCCTGGTGCGCTCCGTGACGGACAGCAACAGCGTGTTGGCGATGCCGAGGATGGCGATCACGAGCGAGGTGCCCAGCAGGCCGGAAATGATGCCGATGAGCAGGGTCACCAGCTGGTTGACGGCCTTCACGAGCTCGGACGGCTCGGCGACAAGCACCGTGGGATAGTCCGCCAACGCGTCCGTCAAATCCGCTTTCACGTCCGCGACCTCGCGGCCATCCACGGTGGCGTAGAGCGCGAACGCCTGCACGGTGCCCAATAGTTGCTCGCCGGTATCCCAGCTGACGAAGAAGTCGCCGTCGTTGGGGCGGTTGTACAGGCCCGTCACTGTCAGGCTGAGGTCGCGCGCGGGGCCGTCAAGCAGGACGGTGTCGCCTACCTTGACGCCCTGTTCCTGAATGGCCGGCCCAATGAACACGCCGTCCCCAACCGTGGCGATGTCCGGGTCCGTGTCAAACGCGTAGTTCGCGTCGACCGTGCCAGGGTCAAATACCGACACGTCGTGGACTTCGTCCTCAAACTTCACCTGGTCGGCGGAGATGCGCAATACCTGGTCGATTCCGTCGAGACCGTCAAGCACGGCCACCGCGCCCTCTGGGACGGGTCCCTGGGTGCCAAGCACCATGAGGTCCGCAGTCGTGTTTCCTGCGACTTGCTCCTTGACGAGGTCGCGCATCGACTCGGCGAAGGTCGCGGTGAGCGACAGCAGCATGACGCCGATCATGAGGGCGGCGGCGGTGTTCGACGACCGACGCGGCTCACGCTGGATGTTGTTCGCCGCGAGCTTGCCCGGACACCCCGGCCGCCTTGGTGAGGAGGTCGCGCATCGCGTAGGCGAGCGGGACGAGCACCTGTGCGGCCAGCAGGGTGGCGCCCAGGACGATGCCCACGGCGCCTGCCGCGATCCACCAGATCGGGCCCGGCACATCAACCCACAGCCCGGCTGCGATCGAGATGAGCGAGGCGAGGCTGAGCGAGCCGCCGATGACGTTGCGGAGGAACAGCGGCTTGCGCGCCGCCGACGACTCGCGAATGGCCTCGAGCGGTGCGATCCGAGAGGCGTGGATGGCAGGGCCGAACGCCGCGACGACCGTCACGCCATATCCAACCGCGAGCGCCCACAGCACCGCCGCAAGGGTCACCGACGCGGATCCGAGAGTGGTTCCAGTTGCCGCTCCAACCGCAGCCAGGAACAGCGCCCCGAGTCCCCAGCCGAACAGGAGTCCCAAGCCGGTCGCGACCGTCGCGATCACGAGCGCCTCGAC
Organism: uncultured Actinomycetota bacterium; assembly: GCA_963735005.1. Taxonomy (GTDB): domain Bacteria; phylum Actinomycetota; class Actinomycetes; order Actinomycetales; family Demequinaceae; genus WTKG01. The sequence goes on from CAVTJA010000002.1 coordinate 54,696, forward strand.
CAGGATCATCGTCCGCACCTGCTTGCCCGACGCCGCGATCGCCCGAACCAAGCCGAGCTCCCGGGTGCGCTGGGTCACGATGATGCGGAACGTGTTGACGACCAGGTACGACCCGACGAACACCGAGATGAACGCAAACACGAGACCGAAGATGTCAATCCAGTGGGTGAACTGCGCGACCTGCGCGTTCTCCTCCTCGACCTTCTGAGCAGACGTCAGCGCGCGCGCCGCGTCCGGGATGACGTCCCCAACCTTGCCCGCGAGCTGCGACGTGTCGACGCCCGCGGCGGGCACCACGTCGATGTTCGAGAAACCTTCGACTCCGGCGAGCGCACGCGCGTCGTCGACCGTCACATAGTTGAGCGAAGCACCTTGAAGGGTGTTGGTCTCGCCGAACTGGATTGTGCCGACGAGAGTGAACTCCTCCACGCCGTCGGTCGCCGACACATAGACGGTGTCGCCGATGGCGTAGCCGAGCCGCTGCACCGTGCCCGCATCCATCGCGATGTCGCCGGAACTCTGGGGCGCATGGCCGTCCACCAGCGTCGAGCGGTCAATGTCGGGCACGCCGGTCCAGTTGAAGAACAGCGACGGCGCGCCTTGCGACGCGGGAGCCTTGTCGGGCGTCAGCATGGTCGCCTCGCCGTTCTGGGCACCGACACCGCCGTACGCGGCCTCAACTCCAGGAACCTTCTGGACGGCCGCAAGCGTGGCGTCGTCGAGTAGCGGGCCCGTGCCAACGTCGAACGCCTTGTCGGGGTCAGGCTCGACCAGGACGCGGTCGCCGCCGTAGATGTCGTTGTTGAGCGCCGTAAAGCCGATGGTGAGTCCGTTGGTGAACACGTGCGTGGACGACACCAGCGCCACTCCGAGCACCACCGCGAAGGTGGCAAGGAAGACGCGGCCGGGCTTGTGCTTGAGGTTCTTGAGGGCAAGTCGAAGCACGTCAGTCACCCAGCTTCTTCATGCGGTCCAGCACCTTCTCGGCAGTGGGGTCGTTCATCTTGTCGACGATCTTGCCGTCGGCGAGGAACAGCACGCTGTCCGCGTAGCCCGCGGCCGTCGGGTCGTGGGTCACCATGACGACGGTCTGGTCGAACTCGCGCACGGCGCGGCGCAAGAACGACAGCAGCTCGGCGCCCGACTTGGAGTCGAGGTTGCCGGACGGCTCGTCGCCAAAGATGATTTGCGGCTTCGACACGAGCGCCCGCGCCACGGCGACGCGCTGCTGCTGGCCGCCGGAGAGCTCTGACGGCAGGTGGGTGAGGCGGTCGCCCAGCCCCAGCACGCTCACCACCTGCTGGTACCAGTCCTCGTCAACCTCGGTGCCCGCGATGTCGAGCGGCAGCCGGATGTTCTCGGCGCCCGTGAGGGACGGGATCAGGTTGTAGGCCTGGAAAACGAAGCCGATGTTGTCCCGGCGCACCTTCGTCACCTGGGCCTCGTTCAGCTTGGTCAGGTCGATGTCGCCAATGAACGTCTGGCCGGCGGACAGGAAGTCGAGGCCGGCCAGGGTGTGGAGCAGGGTGGACTTGCCGGAGCCCGACGGGCCCATGATCGCGGTGAACTTGCCGCGCGGGATCTCGACGTTGATGCCGTCGAGCGCGCGCACGGCGGTGTCGCCTGTGCCGTAGTCCTTGTACCCGTTCACCATGTACGCGGCGAGCTTGGTCGCGGTTGCGGAGGGGTTCATGTCAGTGCCTTTCAATGCGTTGTGGGGCCAGCGATGCGCAGGGGCTTCCCAATGCGCCAAGTCTCGCCCGGATGAGCGCGCGACGGTATCGGCCAATGGGACGGTTTTGAGCCGTCGTCCTGAGGGATGACCCTGACAGGGAGCGCTAGCCGCGCGGCGCGACGATCCCGGAGTCGTACGCCTCCACCACCGCCTGCACGCGGTCGCGCACGCCAAGCTTGGTGAGGATGTGCGAGACGTGCGTCTTGATGGTGGTCGAGGACAAGAACAGCTCCGTCGCGATCTCCTGATTCGAGAGGCCACGGGCCATGAGCTGAAGCACCTCAACCTCGCGCTCGCTGAGGTCGCCGATCGCCTCGGGGGACGGCACGTGCTCGCCGCCGTTGGCCGGGCGGCCGCCGCGCGCGAACTGCTCGATCACGCGGCGGGTGACCTCGGGCGCGAGCAGCGCCTCGCCGCCGGCCACGACCTTGACGGCATTCACGAGCGTGTCGCCGTCGGCGCTCTTGAGGAGGAACCCGGATGCGCCGGCGCGCAGCGCCTCGTACAGGTACTCGTCCTGGTCGAAAGTCGTCAGGATGACGACGCTCGCGCCGGGGTGCGCCTCGAGGACCGCCCGGGTCGCGGCGAGGCCGTCCATGCCGGGCATGCGGATGTCCATCAGGATCACGTCTGGCTGGTGCGCGGCGACCGCGGCGACCGCCTTGGAGCCGTCGTCGACCTCGCCAGCGACCTCGATGTCCGGCTCGGCGTCGAGGATCATGCGCAGGCCAGCGCGCACCATTGCCTGGTCGTCCACCAGCAGCACCTTGATCACAGCCACCGCCCGCCCTTTCGCGTCGATCCGACCCTAGCCCCTAGCGCTCGCGGGCGCGTGAACGTCGCGGCGACACGGTGTCGTCCTGCGACGGCAGCACCGCGCGCACGCGGAAACCGCCGCCCGAGCGGGGGCCGAACTCGACCGAGCCGCCGAGAGCCATCACCCGCTCGCGGATGCCCGCCAGGCCGTGCCCGCCCGACGCCGGCGTCGCTTCGGAGACGACGCCGCGGCCGTCGTCCTCCACCGTCACGGTGACGGCGTTGCGCGCGCGCTTGACCGTCACCGTCGCGTGGGCGCCGGGGCCCGCGTGCTTGAGCGCGTTCGTCAGCGACTCCTGGACGATGCGATATGCGCTGAGTTCCACGCCCGCGGGAACGTGCGCGCCACCTGCGATGTGAAGCTCCACGGGCAAGCCCGAGCCCTCGACCTGCCGCGCGAGCGCCGGCAGCGAGCTGAGCGCGGGCATCGGCGTTAAGTCGAACGACGTGAGGTGGCCGGGCGCGGTGTCGTCCTCGAGTTCGGAGGTGTCGCGCAGCACGCCGATCATGCGTTGCATCTCCGCCAGGCCCTTGCGGCCGGAATCGCTGATGGTCGCGAGCGCCTCGGTTACCTTGGGGTCCGCATCGCCGGACTGGCGGCGCGCCCCCTCCGCCTGGAGAGTCATCACCGTGATCTCGTGGGCCACAACGTCGTGCAGCTCGCGCGCGATCCGGGCGCGCTCGGTGCGTACCGCGGCGTCGGCCGTCTCGCGGTTGAGCACCGCCTGGTTCTGCTGCTCGAGCTCGAGAAGCGTGATGCGCTCGCGGGTGGAGGCGTCCGCCCGCCCGATCGCGAACGGAAGCAGCACCCACAATACGATGCTGCCGAGGGCCACCCACGAGATTCCGTCGAACACGATGATCCCGACGGTCGTCCACGCGAGACCGATGAACAGCGTGACGCCGGCGGTCCAGATGGCTTGGCGCCGCGGCAGGAACGCCCCCACCGCGTGCATCGCGATCACCAGCGAGAGGCTCGCGAGTGTGTCCTCGTAGTTGAGCCCGCGGTCGATCATCCACGCGATGAGGATCGCCACGAGGCTCGCGCGCGGCGCAACCTGTCGCCAAATCAACGGCGCAGTCAGCGCGACGAGGAGCAGGATGCCCAGGAGATCGCGGCGACGCCCGATGCTCGCGGCCGCGTCGGGGAACAGGTTCTGGAAGAACGCGCCGAGCGTGAACAGCCCTGCGGCGATCGCCACATCGAGCACGCGCTTCCACGGCACTCCGCGCACAGCGACCTTGACGTCCATTCCACGATGCTAGAGGGCCGCGGGTGCGCGTGGCATCGGCCAGGCGGACGATGCGCCGGCTAGCCGCGGAACCGGTAGCCCTTGCCCCGCACGGTCTCGATGGCGTCGGCCCCGAGGCGGCTGCGCAGGTAACCGATGTAGACGTCCAGCACGTTCTCGCGGGCCGCGGATCCCCACACGTGTTCCATCGCCTCGGCCCGCGTGACGACGTCGCCAGCGCGCGACATCAGCAGCTGCGCCAGCTGGAACTCGCGGTTGGACAGCGACACCGGTTCGCCGTCGAGTTCGAGAGTTCGCGCGATCGGGTCGAGCACGCAGTTGCCCACCTCGAGCACTGCGGTGGCCGGGTCTGGCTGGGTGTGGCGGCGCTCGCGCAGCCGAATGCGCGCGAGGAGCTCGTCGAACGAGAACGGCTTTGCCATGTAGTCGTCCGCGCCGCGCTCGAGCCCGCGGACGGTGTCCTCGGCGCTGGCGCGGGCGGTGAGGATGATGACCGGCAGGTCCGACCCGGACGCGCGGATCTTGCGCAGGACGGTGAAGCCCTCCTGGTCCGGCAGTCCGATGTCGAGCAGCATGATGTCGAAGTCCCCCTTGAGCGCGTGCTCGAGGCCCTCGCGACCGGTCCCGACCGCGGTGACCTCGATCTGCGCCGTCGCCAACCCGGACACGAGCGATGCGGCGAGGCGTTCCTCGTCTTCGACGAGCAGCAGGCGAGTCACTGGTGGCCCTCCACGGGGATGACGATGGTGAACAGGGAGCCGACGCCGAGGACGCTGTCGAGCTCGACAGTTCCACCATGAGAGTGCGCGATCGCCGAGACGATCGGTAGGCCGAGGCCCGCCCCATCCGCCTTGTCGTCCACGCGCCCGAAGCGCCCCATCACGCGGGCGTGATTCTCTTTGGCGATCCCGATGCCTTGGTCGCGCACCCAGAGGCGCAGCGTGCCGTCCTCGAGGCTTGAGCCGAGCCCGACCTCGGTGCCGTCCTTTGAGTACTTGACCGCGTTCGCGACCAACTGCATCCAGGCCTGAAGGAGCCGCTGGAGGTCGCCCGTGACCACGCCGTCGGCCGTCTGCTCGAGCACCCACGTGCGGTCGCCCAAGGCCTGCGCGCGCGCGAACGCGGCGTTCGTGAGGTCGGCGACGTCCACGCGTTCGTGGGTGACGAACTCGGGGCGGTCGGCCTTCGCGAGAACCACGAGGTCGTCCACGAGCCTCGCCATCATGGAGATCTCGTCGAGCAACAACTTTTGACTGTCCTCCACCTGGCCCGGGTCGCGCGGCTCGAGAAGCTCGAGGTTGGTGCGCATGACCGCCAGCGGCGTGCGCAACTCGTGCCCCGCGTCGTCCAAGAGTTGGCGCTGCGCCTCGTAGCCCGCCTCGACCCGGTCAAGCATGTCGTTGACCGTGACGCTAAGCCGCGCGAGGTCGTCGTTGCCAACGATCGGGATGCGGCTGCGGAGGTCGGACTCGCTGATCTCGCGAGCGGTCGAGTCGAGGAGCCGGATAGGACGGAGCAGGCGACCCACGGTGACCCACGCGACCGCGCCCAGGATGCTGAGCGCGATCACGCCCGCGATTGCGAATCCGCCGAACGACTCGTTGAGTTCGTGGACGATCTCGCCACGGTCGGTTGCGATGGTGAAGGTCGCGATGGTCTTGCCCGTCTCGTCCTTGATCGGCACGCTCACGTAGCGGTACTCGCGTTGAGACGTCTTGGCGGACTGAACGGTGACTGAGTTCTGCGCCGACGCGTCGGACTGCGCAAGGAACTCGGCGTCGGAGGCCAGGTCGAGCCGGATGTCGCCGCCCGACACGAACGTCGCACGGCCGTTGACGTGGCCCACCGCGCTTTCGGTGGCGGTGGCTGTCACCTGGCCGATGCCGGCGCGCAACAGCGGCTCGGCGCCGGCCCACGGCAGGCCGGTCTGGGGGTCCACACCTGCGGCGAGATCGAGGAAGGCGACGGTTCGCACCCGCAGGTCGTCGTCGATGGTGCGGTCGGTTTCGCCAAGTTGCATCGCGTAGGCGACAACGCCGGTCATGGCAATCGCTGCTGCTGCAAGCGAGACCAAGTACACCAGGACCCGAGACTGGACAGTCCAGACGCGGGCGGGGGAACTGGCGTCCCCCGCCCGGCCTGGCATTCTCAGTCGCATGACTCCCACGGTAGCCGGGAGCCACGCCCGCAGGTGGTTAGTCGTCGAACTCGTCGTCGTGCTCGTCCTCGTGCGAGGACTTTGTCGTGGTCGTCGTCATCGTCATCGCCGTGGCCCGAGCCGGTGGTGGTGGTCCACGTCTGGGTGCTGTGCGTCTTGGTCGGCTTTGGCTTCTCGGGCTTGGGCTCCGGGGACGGCTCAGGAGACGGCGACGGCACCACGGCGACGCTGGGGTCGACGACCTCGGTCGTCTCGTCGTCGGCGTTCGTCTCGTCGGAAGCGGCCGCGGTCGGGACCACGACGGCCTCGCCGATCGTCTCGTCGGCGGCCTCGCCGCGGTTGACGATCGCGTTCGCGGTCGCTCCCACGAAGAACAGGCCCCCCGCGACGACTGTCGCGGTCAGGATGTAGCGGGTGGAGGAGTTCATGTCAGGCACTCGCCCTTTCGGTAGCTGTTGACTGTGGTCTCCGCGCCTTGCGGCGACCGCGACGCCAACTGGTCATGACACAAGAATGCGCGGCCGAACCTGAGAGTCTTCACAGGTTCGGCCGCGCATCTGGGGTTGGGGGCTACCGGTCGCGCCGGTGGAGCCACCGGAAGGTCTTGAGCGCGAGGTAGAGGCCCACCAGCACCCACACCGTGAGCACGAAAGCGCCGCTCTCGAGTTCCCAGAAATGTCGGGGCTCGGCGAGCGCGAAGCTGTCGGGCAGGAAGAACGACCTCATGCCTTGGGCGAGCCACTTGAGCGGGAAGATCTCGGCGATCGTCTGCAGGTAGCGCGGCAGGTCGCTGTAGACGAGGAACACGCCGGAGATGAACTGGAGCCCGAGCACGATCGGCGTCAGCACCGCCGACGCAGAGCGGCCCGTCCGCGGAAGCGACGACGCCGCGATGCCCAGCGCCGTGGCGGCTGCCGTGCCCAGCACGAACACCCAGGCGAACGTGAGCCACGAGCCCGCATCCGTGGGGATATGCGCGCCGAACGCGACCACGCCCACCACCATGAGCAACGCCACCTGCACCAGCGACACGACGAGCACCAGCACGACCTTCCCGAGGAAGTACGCGATCGGGGGAAGCGGCGTGCCACTCAGCCGCTTGAGAACGTCGTTGTCGCGGTCAATCGCGAGCGAAATCGCGAGCGACTGGAAGCCCGTGTTGAGGATGCCGGACGCCACGAGGCCCGCCAGCAGGTAGTGCGTGAACTTCACGCCGCCGCCGAGATCCGCATTGCCGAATGCCGCGCCAAAGATCAGCAACAGGAACACCGGGAACGCGAAGATGAAGAACATCTGGTCGCGGCTGCGTGAGAACTCCTTGAGCTCGACCACGCTCCGGCTTGCGACCAGCCCTGCCAGCGTCGGGCGGCTTGCCGCGGTCATGATGCCTCCTCCTGGTCGGCCTGGCCAATGAGGTCCAGGTACACGTCCTCAAGCGATGGGGTCCGAACCTCGAGCCCCTCGACCTCACCCTTGTTCGCGGCGAGTAATGTGCGCAGGGCCTTGGTCGGGGTTTCCGTGCGTTGGTTGATTCGCTTGCCGCTTTCGACCCATGAGACGACGGCGGACCCGGCGCGCGCCCGAAGTCCCGAAGGCGTGTCCTCGGCAACAATTTCGCCGCCGGCGATGATCGCGAGCCGGTCGGCGAGGTGCTCGGCCTCGTCGAGGTAATGCGTCGTGAGCACGATGGTCGTGCCGCCCTCGCGGAGCGAGTTGATCAGCGTCCAGAACTGGCGCCGCGCGGCCGGATCGAATCCCGTTGTGGGCTCGTCAAGGAACACGAGCTCGGGCTGTCCCACGACGGCGAGAGCGACGTCAAGGCGCCGCCGTTGCCCGCCCGACAAGGTGTTGGCGCGCGCATCCGCCTTGTCGGCAAGCCCGACGGCAGCGATGACGTCCGCGACATCGCGCGGATTCGGGTAGGTCGCGGCCGCCGCAGCCACGGCTTCGCGCGGCGTGAGGTAGGTGTCCGCGGACGATGTCGATTGGAGCATGATTCCTACCCGCTCTCGCCATCCGCGGTTGGCGTGTGCGGGGTCGGCGCCGAGCACCGTCACGTCCCCGCCGGTCCGCTTGCGGTAGCCCTCGAGTATCTCGACGGTCGTCGTCTTGCCTGCTCCGTTCGGCCCGAGCAGCGCGAAGATTTCGCCCCGCTCGATGTCGAGGTCGATGCCCTTGACCGCCTCGAAGGTGCCGTAGGACTTTCTGAGCCCCCGGATCGTGATTGCGTGATCTGCCATGGTTTGACCGTAGTCGTGCGTGGCCGGGGCCCGCCATCGTCCGGGCGGACGAGATTACCCCTGATCTTCGCGTCCGGCGATCGACGCGGCGGCGGGCGTGCGGGCGACCGCCTTTGCTGGTTAACCCTCGGCGAGCAGCTTCTGGATCCGCGCCACGCCTTCGGCGAGGTCGTCGTCGCCAAGCGCGTAGCTGAGGCGCAGGTAGCCGCTGGGCCCAAACGCCTCGCCCGGCACCACCGCCACCTCAGCCTCTTCGAGGATGATCTCCGCGAGCTCGGCCGACGTGGTGGGCACCTTGCCGCGGATCTCGCGTCCCAGCACATTCTCGACCGAGGGGTACGCGTAGAACGCGCCCTGCGGCGTCGGGCACACGATGCCGTCGATCTCGCTGAGCATCGCCACCATCGTTTGGCGGCGCCGGTCAAAGGCCTTGCGCATCAGCGCTACTTCCTCGAGTCCGCCCTGAAGCGCGGCGATCGCGGCCCGCTGGGACACGTTCGCCACGTTGCTGGTGAGGTGGCTCTGGAAGTTCGTGGCCGCCTTGACGACGTCCAGCGGCCCGATCATCCAGCCCACGCGCCAGCCCGTCATTGCGTACGTCTTGGCCACGCCGTTGAGGACGATGCAGGTGTCGGCGAGGTCCGGGACGGCGCGCACCATCGGGGTGAATTCGGCGTCGTCGTACGTGAGGTGTTCGTAGATCTCGTCGGTGATCACCCAGATGCCGTGCTCGAGTGCCCACTCGCCGATGGCCTTGGTCTGCTCGGGCGTGTAGACGGCGCCCGTGGGGTTCGACGGCGAGCAGAACAGCAGCGCCTTGGTGGCGGGGGTGCGGGCCGCCTCGAGCTGCTCGACGGTGACGAGGTAGCCCTGGTCGGCGCCGGCGAAGACCTCGACGGGGGTGGCGCCGGCGAGCCGGATCGCCTCGGGATACGTGGTCCAGTACGGCGCGGGCAGGAGGACCTCGTCGCCCGGGTCGAGGATCGCGGCGAAGGCCTGGAACACGGCCTGCTTGCCGCCGTTGGTGACGAGCGTGGAGGCCGGGTCGACTTCGTAGCCGGAGTCGCGCAGCGTCTTGGCCGCGATGGCGGCACGGAGCTCGGGCAGGCCAGCGGCGGGGGAGTAGTGGTGGCTGGCCGGGTCCTTCGCGGCGGCAATGGCGGCGTCGACGATGAACTGTGGCGTCGCGAAGTCAGGCTCGCCAGCGCCGAAGCCGATGACCGGCTTGCCCGCGGCCTTGAGGGCCTTGGCCTTGGAGTCGACGGCAAGGGTCGCTGAAGGCGCGATTGCGCCGAGGCGCTTGGACACACGGGAAGTTGGCTTGGCGTTCACGGTCCCATTGTGGCACCGGTGCGCGGGCGCCGAGTGCGGCACATGTCCCGGGTGGCTCCGTGCCCAGCCTTTTCCACGACGTGCTGCCGCGAACGAGTCATGAGCGCGACCCTGCACAACTCTTGGGACGTGGACAAGACACAATTGGCGGCTGTCGTCGCGAACGCTGGCGGAGCCGCGCTCCGGCGCGACTTGCGTGACGCAAATGTGCCTCGACGACTTCTCGAAGCGGCAATTCGCGACGGCTCCCTCGTGCGCGTATCTCGAGGAGCAGTGGCGCTGCCGAGGTGCGCGGCTGACGTGCAGACGGCCGCGAGCGTCGGTGGCCGGGCGACGTGCCTATCGGCGTTGCGATGGTGGGGCGTCGCCGTGCTCGATGAGACTGATGCCGCGCACGTTGCGACCTCGAGCGGCCGAGGCAGCCGAGTTGCGAGCGATCTAGTGGTCATTCACCGAGACTCGCGCATCGACTTGCAGGGGTCGAGGCGAGTTGTGGACGTCGGGACTGCGCTGCGCCATGCCGCGCGATGCGTTGACTTTGCGAGCCTCGTGGTCGCGTGCGACTCCGCTTTGAACCTGGGGTTGCTTGGCGCGGGTTCGTTGTCCGCATGCGGGTTTTCGGCCGGGGCGCTTGCGAGTCTCAACGCCTCGGTTGATCCTCGTGCCGAATCTCCGCTCGAGACTCTCGCCCGGATGGAGCTCGTGGACGCGGGGATGCAGGTGTGGCCACAGGCGCGCGTCGAGGACGTCGGCAGAGTTGACCTGCTTGTCAACCGACGTGTCGCGGTAGAGCTGGATGGACGCGAATACCACTCGGCCCCGGGCGCATTCCGACGTGATCGCGCACGTGACCGAGAGCTCGCCGCGCGCGGCTTCTCGATCGCGCGATTCGCCGCATCGGACGTGTTGGCCCAGGATGGTCGCGTGGCTCGGTCGGTCACACGGATCCTCGCCGCCGAGTAGCTGGGCACGGTGCGGTCGGCGCTGTGGACGCTCAGGGCGCGACATGCGTCCACACGGGACCGTTTGGTCATTTTGGGACGTAGGTGCGGCCGCGAGCGTCCAGCCGTGCACGGCTGGACGCTCGCGCGGTCGTCTCTGGACGCGCGTGGCGGCCGGCCGGTCCACTGGTGCACGGAGGCGGTGAGGGTGACTAACTCTCCGACGCCAGTCGGGCCAGCCCACGGTTGCGGAACCCATCCCAAGGGGCGCGTTCGACGCGGCGACGAACGTCCCGTACACTTTCAGACCGGCGATTGACAACCGTCATGATGACGCGCGCCCGCGTGCGGATCGTGGCAAATGCAAGCGCTGGGGGCCCAACCGCCCCCGAAGGGCAGTGGCGCAATTGGTAGCGCATCGGTCTCCAAAACCGACGGTTGGGGGTTCGAGTCCCTCCTGCCCTGCGTTGAGCGGATAATCCGCGTACACAATCCAAGCAAAGGAATCACGGTGAGCGAATCTGCCGTCACGGACGCGGGCGAGAACGACCCGCGGCACGAGAAGAGCGACAGCCGGAACCCCATCGCGCGCATCTCGCTGTTTGTGCGCCAGGTGGTGTCCGAACTGCGCCGCGTCGTCACCCCGTCTCGCGACGAGGTGGTGCGCTACACGATCGTCGTCCTGGCGTTCGTCGCAGTGATCATGGCGATCGTGTTCGTCCTTGACTTCGGATTCCGTCGCCTGACCGACTTTGCGTTCGGCGGCTAGAGCCGAGTGAGTGTGGGAGAAGAAGTGACTGACGAGAACATCGATCCTGTCGAGGGTGCCGACGAGGCCACCGAGGCGCGCGTCGAGGGCGTCGTGACCGGCGACGCCGACGACGCGATGGTGGTGGAGGCCGCCGTCATGGAGCCGGCCGCGGCCGACGCGGACGCCGAACCTGACGCAGCCGCCGCCGCCGAGCCTGAGCCCGCCGCGACGCGGAGCCCGCCGCTGACGCCGACGCCGCGGACGCCGAACCCGCCGCCGACCCGGGCGAGGAGTTCAAGGCCGAGCTTCGGATGCAGTTGGGCGACTGGTACGTCGTCCACTCGTACTCCGGCCACGAGAAGCGCGTGAAGCAGGCCATCGAGCACCGCACCGAATCGCTCAACATGGAGGACCACATCTTCCAGGTCGAGGTCCCGATGGAGGAGGTCACGGAGATCCGCAACGCGCAGAAGCGCACGGTGACCCGCGTTCGCATCCCGGGCTACGTGCTCGTGCGCATGGAACTCACCGACGAGTCGTGGGGCACCGTTCGCAACACGCCCGGCGTCACCGGCTTCGTGGGCCAAGCCCACCAGCCCGTGCCGCTCACGATCGACGAGGTCTACTCGATGCTCGCCGCCCCCGAGTCGAAGGCGGCCGTCAACGAGACAGCGGCCGACGGCACGGCGAAGCCGGCCATCGGCGTGGACTACGAAGTGGGCGAAGCGATCACCGTCATCGACGGCCCCTTCGCCACTCTCCCGGGCACGATCTCCGAGATCAACGCGGAGGGCCAGAAGCTCCACGTGCTCGTTTCAATCTTCGGCCGGGAGACCCCGGTCGAGCTCTCGTTCAGCCAGGTTCAGAAACTCATCTAGAACCTGAAAGAACGTGGCGGCGACGGCCGCCATCTCGTTAGGAAAAGGACCCAAGCATGGCACCCAAGAAGAAGAAGGCAGTCGGCTTCATCAAGCTGCAGATCCAGGCCGGTGCGGCCAACCCCGCCCCGCCCGTCGGACCTGCACTTGGTCAGCACGGCGTCAACATCATGGACTTCTGCAAGGCATACAACGCCGCGACAGAGTCCCAGCGTGGCAACGTCATCCCGGTGGAGATCACTGTCTACGAAGACCGTAGCTTTGACTTCATCACCAAGACGCCTCCCGCGGCCGACCTCATTAAGAAGGCCGCCGGCGTCAAGAAGGGTTCCGGCGTTCCGCACACCGACAAGGTCGGCTCGATCACTCTTGCCCAGTGCAAGGAGATTGCCGAAATGAAGATGGTCGACCTCAACGCCAACGACATCGACGCCGCGGCGAAGATCATCGCCGGCACCGCCCGCTCCATGGGCATCACCGTTAACTAATCACCCCCAGTGGGAGGGTCGCGCTGGCCCGACACCACGACTGCAGAAAAGAGATCACGCAGATGACCAAGCGCAGCAAGGCATACAAGGACGCGGAGCAGCTCGTCAATCGCGACGAGGTGTACAGCCCGCTCGAGGCAGTTCGCCTCGCGCAGAAGACGTCCTCCAAGAAGCAAGACGCGACCATTGACGTCGTCTTCAAGCTCGGCGTCGACCCCCGTCACGCCGACCAGGCGGTCCGCTCGACCGTCATCCTTCCGCACGGCACAGGCAAGGTCGCTAGGGTCCTGGTCTTCGCCAACGCCGAGAAGGCGGAAGCCGCCAAGGAAGCGGGCGCCGACATCGTCGGTGGCGACGAGCTCATCGACGAGGTCATCGGGGGACGCAACGACTTCGACGCCGTCGTCTCCACGCCCGACCTGATGGGCAAGGTGGGTCGCCTTGGTAAGGTCCTCGGACCCCGCGGCCTCATGCCGAACCCCAAGACCGGCACCGTGACGATGGACGTGGCCAAGGCCGTGTCCGACATCAAGGGCGGCAAGATCGAGTTCCGTGTCGATAAGCACGCGAACCTTCACTCCGTGATCGGCAAGGCGTCGTTCGGCGACGAGAAGCTGCTTGCGAACCTCGCGTCCGTCGTGGACGAGATCAAGCGCGCCAAGCCCGCCTCGTCCAAGGGGCAGTACATCATCAAGTGCTCCGTCTCCTCGACGACGGGTCCAGGCATCCAGTTCGACGCGATGGGCGACTTCGCCGCCACCGCGTAAGTACGGACGACGCTGCGGCCGCCTCCCTCTGGGGATGGCGGCCGTTTGCGTTGTCGGCGCGCGCGAGTTGCGCGGGCGGGCGGGTCCACGTAGTATTCACGACGCCCAAGACCGCCGGTCGACCGGCTCGCAAGAGTCGGCCCGAAGTCCCGCAATACGGGGAGCCAGCGTAGGTGAGAGTTGAACGTTCGGCCCGCTCCCCGGAGCAAGCCGAGCGAGACACCCGGGCGGCCTAGGTCGCCCGTCGTCGTTTCAGCCCCGCGCCTGCGCGGGGCTTTTCTGTTGGGGGTAGGCGGTCGAACCAATGGAAGGACAAGCATGGCGACGCCCGACAAGGTGGCAGCGGTCAAGGAGCTGGCGGATAAGTTCCGCGAGTCCAACGCCGTTATCGTCACCGAGTACCGCGGCCTTTCCGTCCCGCAGCTTGCACAGTTGCGCGACGGAATCCGTGGCGAGGCGACCTACACGGTTGCCAAGAACACGCTCGTGTCGCTTGCCGCTAAGGACGCCGGAGTAGAGGGCCTTGACGCCCTCTTCGTCGGCCCCACGGCGATTGCCTTCGTCACCGGTGACCCGGTGGCGGCGGCGAAGGGCTTGAAGGAATTCGGAAAGGACGCGCCGGCTCTTGTGATCAAGGGTGGCGTGCTCGAGGGACTGGTTGTCTCTCCCGAAGAAATCAACAAGCTCGCGAGCCTCGAGTCCCGCGAAGTTCTGCTCGCAAAGGCGGCGAATGCCTTCAAGGCATCGCTGTTCGGCGCGGCATACCTGTTCACCGCACCCGCCTCCAAGGCGGTGCGCACGGTGGACGCCCTGCGTGCAAAGCAGGAAACCGCGGCCTAGCCGCACAACCCACAAGCCTCTGCTTTCCGCAGGCAACAGAAAAGGAATCACATCATGGCGAAGCTCACGACCGACGAGCTTATTGACGCTTTCAAGGAGCTCTCCCTTATCGAGCTCTCCGACTTCGTGAAGAAGTTCGAAGAGGTCTTCGAGGTCACCGCTGCCGCTCCGGCCGCCGTGGCCGTGGCCGCTCCCGCTGGCGGCGGCGACGCCGGTGGCGACGCTGCTGAGGACAAGGACGAGTTCGACGTCATCCTCGACGAGGTTGGCGCTCAGAAGATCGCAGTCATCAAGGAAGTTCGTGCACTCACGAGCCTGGGCCTCGGCGAGGCCAAGGCTCTTGTGGACGGTGCCCCCAAGGCCGTCCTCGAAGGCGCAAAGAAGGAAGACGCAGAGAAGGCCAAGGCTGCCCTCGAGGCCGCTGGCGCCACCGTCACCCTCAAGTAGTTCAGAGGCACTGCGTTCGCACACTCTGAAAGGGCGGGTCCGCTTCGGTGGGCCCGTCCTTTCGGCTATCCACAGAATGTTGCGAATCGGCCACGACGCTTGGTGATGTCGCCCCCCGGCTGTATCTTTGTCGCGTTGGCCGATCGCATGGGCCGGAGTTATCCACACTCTGGGAACGCGGGAGGCCTAGACAGGCGCGCCCTGCGCGTGTACACTCCATAGTTGCGCTGCAATTCGTCCTGCCCTCACATGCCTACCCGGCGTGCGCCCGCTCAAGCGGCTAGCCCCGGGGTCCGGTGGAGCCGTGGCAAGCAGCACTGCATCGAGTGAACTCGTAGGGAAGGACACCCCGTTGGCTGCCTCGCGCACCGCAACCGCAACAGCAATTAAGAACCGTAGTGCCTCACGGCGCGTATCGTTCGCCCGCATCTCCGAACCGCTTGAGGTCCCGAACCTCATCGGCCTGCAGACCGAGTCCTTTGACTGGCTGCTCGGAAACGACCTCTGGAAGGAACGCGTCAAGGCCGCCAAGAAGGCTGGCCGCAGCGACGTTCCCGAGATCGCTGGGCTCCAGGAGATCTTCGAGGAGATCTCTCCGATCGAGGACTTCAACCAGACGATGTCGCTGTCGTTCTCGGACCCGTACTTCGAGGACCCGCGCCACACTCCTGCCGAGTGCAAGGAGAAGGACTTCACCTACGCGGCGCAGCTCTTCGTCACCGCGGAGTTCATGAACCACACCACGGGCGAGATCAAGTCGCAGACAGTATTTATGGGTGACTTCCCGCTCATGACCGAGCGCGGCACGTTCATTGTCAACGGAACCGAGCGCGTCGTCGTGTCGCAGCTTGTCCGTTCGCCCGGCGTCTACTTCGAGCGCACGCCCGACAAAACGTCCGACAAGGACATCCTCACCGCCAAGATCATCCCGTCGCGCGGCGCGTGGCTGGAATTCGAGATTGACAAGCGCGACTCCGTCGGCGTGCGTGTCGACCGCAAGCGCAAGCAGCCCGTCACCCTGTTCCTCAAGGCGCTCGGCATGACCACCGAGGAGATCGAGAAGGAGTTCAAGGACTTCCCGACCGTCCTCGAGACGCTCGCGAAGGACACAGTCACTCACCAGGAAGAGGCGCTCGTCGACCTCTACCGCAAGCTTCGTCCGGGCGAGCCGCCCACGGTCGAGGCCGGCCGCAACCTGCTCGACAACTTCTACTTCAACAGCAAGCGCTACGACCTCGCGAAGGTCGGACGCTTCAAGCTGAACAAGAAGCTCGGCCTCAAGAAGCCGCTCGGCGACTCGGTGCTCAGCCTCGAAGACGTCGTGGCGACCATCAAGTACATCGCTGCCGCGCACGCGCACGTCGCCAAGATTGACTCGGCCGCTGGCGAGCTGTTCGTCGAGACCGACGACATCGACCACTTCGGCAACCGCCGCATCCGCGCGGTGGGCGAGCTGATCCAGAACCAGATCCGCACCGGACTATCGCGCATGGAGCGCGTCGTCCGCGAGCGCATGACGACTCAGGACGTCGAGGCCATCACGCCGCAGACCCTGATCAACACGCGCCCCGTGGTCGCCGCGATCCGCGAGTTCTTCGGAACCTCGCAGCTGTCGCAGTTCATGGACCAGAACAACCCGCTCGCGGGCCTCACCCACAAGCGTCGCCTGTCGGCGCTTGGCCCGGGTGGCCTCTCGCGCGACCGCGCAGGCATGGAAGTCCGCGACGTCCACGCGTCGCACTACGGACGCATGTGCCCCATCGAGACCCCTGAAGGCCCGAACATCGGCCTGATCGGTTCGCTCGCATCGTTCGGCCGCATCAACCCGCTTGGCTTCGTCGAGACCCCGTACCGCAAGGTCGTCAAGGGCAAGGTCACGGACCAGGTGGACTACCTGTCCGCCGACGACGAGGATCACTTCGTCATTGCCCAGGCAAACGCGGCCCTCAAGGACGACGGCGGCTTCGCCGACGAGCGCGTCCTTGTGCGCTCGCGTTTCGGTGAGGTCGAGTTCGTGACCCCCGAGGCCGTGGACTACATGGACGTCTCGCCGCGCCAGATGGTGTCGGTCGCGACGGCCCTGATCCCGTTCCTCGAGCACGACGACGCCAACCGCGCACTCATGGGTGCCAACATGCAGCGGCAGGCGGTGCCGCTTGTTCGCACCGAGGCGCCGCTGGTCGGCACCGGCATGGAGCGCCGCGCGGCCATTGACGCCGGCGACGTCGTCATTGCCGACAAGGCCGGCGCCGTGACCGAGGTCTCCTCCGACCTCGTCACCGTCGCGAACGACGACGGCACGACCAGCTCGTACCGCATCGCAAAGTTCGAGCGCTCGAACCAGGGCACTAGTTACAACCAGCGGGTGCTCGTGGACGAGGGCCAGGCGGTCGTGGCCGGATCGGTGATCGCCGACGGCCCCGCCACCGACGAGGGCGATCTCGCCCTTGGCAAGAACGTGCTCGTCGCGTTCATGTGCTGGGAAGGCCACAACTACGAGGACGCGATCATCTTGTCGCAGCGCCTCGTTCAGGACGACACCCTCTCGTCGATTCATATCGAGGAGCACGAGGTCGACGCCCGCGACACCAAGCTCGGCCCGGAGGAGATCACTCGGGACATCCCGAACGCCTCCGAGGAGGTCCTCGCGGACCTCGACGAGCGAGGCATCGTGCGCATCGGCGCCGAGGTCCGCGCAGGAGACATCCTGGTCGGCAAGGTCACGCCCAAGGGCGAGACGGAGCTCACCCCGGAGGAGCGCCTGCTGCGCGCCATCTTCGGTGAGAAGGCCCGCGAGGTTCGCGACACGTCGCTCAAGGTTCCCCACGGCGAGTCCGGCACCGTCATCGGCGTCCGTGTCTTCTCCGACGAGGACGGCGACGACCTGCCCGCTGGCGTGAACGAGCTGGTCCGCGTTTATATTGCCCAGCGCCGCAAGATCCAGGAAGGCGACAAGCTCGCCGGCCGTCACGGCAACAAGGGCGTCATCTCGACGATCCTGCCGATCGAGGACATGCCGTTCCTTGCGGACGGCACCCCGGTGGACGTCATCCTCAACCCGCTCGGCGTGCCCGGCCGTATGAACGTCGGCCAGGTTCTCGAGACTCACCTTGGGTGGGTCGCCAAGCAGGGCTGGGACGCGTCCGAGGCGAAGGGCGACTGGCTGCGCAACCTCCCCGAGGGCGCCACTAAGTCCGACCCCGGCACCCCGGTCGCCACCCCGGTCTTCGACGGAATCCAGGAGGAGACCCTCAACGGCCTCCGCTCCGTGGTCACCCCGAACCGCGACGGCGAGCGCCTTGTTGGCGACGACGGCAAGACCCGCCTCTTCGACGGCCGCTCCGGCGAGCTGTTCCCCGAGCCGGTGGCCGTGGGCTACAAGTACATCCTGAAGCTCCACCACCTGGTGGACGACAAGATCCACGCTCGCTCCACGGGTCCGTACTCGATGATCACGCAGCAGCCCCTGGGCGGTAAGGCCCAGTTCGGTGGCCAGCGATTCGGCGAGATGGAAGTGTGGGCACTCGAAGCGTACGGCGCCGCCTACGCGCTCCAGGAGCTCCTCACTATCAAGTCGGACGACGTGCTCGGCCGCGTGAAGGTGTACGAGGCCATCGTCAAGGGTCAGAACATCCCCGAACCTGGGCTCCCGGAATCCTTCCGCGTCCTCATGAAGGAGATGCAGTCCCTGTGCCTGAACGTCGAGGTTCTCAACTCTGAGGGCGGGCTCGTCGAAATGCGCGAAACCGAGGACGACGCCTACCAGGCCGCCGAATCGCTCGGAATTTCCCTGTCCAGCCGCCCGGACGCTTCCAGCGTCGACGAGATCTAAGGAGAGCGACACATGCTCGACGTCAACGAGTTCAGTCAGCTCCGGATCGGCCTTGCGAGCGCCGACGAAATCCGCCAGTGGTCACACGGCGAGGTCAAGAAGCCGGAGACCATCAACTACCGCACGCTCAAGCCGGAAAAGGACGGGCTCTTCTGCGAGAAGATCTTCGGCCCGACCCGCGACTGGGAGTGCGGCTGCGGCAAGTACAAGCGTGTCCGTTACCGCGGCATCATCTGTGAGCGCTGTGGCGTTGAGGTGACCCGCTCGAAGGTCCGTCGCGAGCGCATGGGCCACATCGAGCTCGCCGCTCCCGTGACGCACATCTGGTACTTCAAGGGCGTCCCGTCGCGCCTCGGCTACCTCCTCGACCTTGCGCCGAAGGACCTCGAAAAGGTCATCTACTTCGCCGCGTACATGGTCACCGAGGTCGACGTCGACGGCCGCCATGAGGACCTCCCCCAGCTGCGCAACGAGATCGAGGTCGAGAAGAAGGCGCTTGCCAACCAGCGCGACGTCGACATCAACTCTCGTGCGGAGAAGCTCGAGAAGGACCTCGCCGAGCTCGAGGCCGAGGGCGCTAAGTCCGACGCCAAGCGCAAGGTGAAGGACTCGGCCGAGCGCGAAATGGCTGCCATCCGCAAGCGTGCCGATGCCCAGATCGACCGCCTCGACGCCGTGTTCGATCGCTTCGCCAACCTCAAGGTCCAGGACCTCGAGGGCGACGAGGTGCTCTACCGCGAGCTCAGCCGTCGCTACGGCAACTACTTCAAGGGCTCGATGGGCGCAGAGGCAATCCAGAAGCGCCTCCAGACCTTCGACCTCGAGGCCGAGGCGGAGAGCCTTCGCGACACCATCGAGAACGGCAAGGGCCAGCGCAAGACGCGCGCGCTCAAGCGACTCAAGGTGGTCAACGCGTTCCTCACCACCACGAACTCGCCCGAGGGCATGGTCCTCGACGCCGTCCCGGTGATCCCGCCGGACCTGCGTCCGATGGTCCAGCTGGACGGCGGCCGCTTCGCGACCTCCGACCTCAACGACCTCTACCGTCGCGTGATCAACCGCAACAACCGACTCAAGCGTCTGCTTGACCTTGGCGCACCCGAGATCATCGTCAACAACGAGAAGCGCATGCTTCAGGAGGCCGTTGACGCGCTGTTCGACAACGGCCGCCGCGGCCGCCCGGTCACCGGACCTGGCAACCGCCCGCTCAAGTCCATCTCCGACATGCTCAAGGGCAAGCAGGGGCGGTTCCGCCAGAACCTCCTGGGCAAGCGCGTGGACTACTCGGGCCGTTCGGTCATCGTCGTAGGCCCCACGCTCAAGCTGCACCAGTGCGGTCTGCCCAAACAGATGGCGCTCGAGCTATTCAAGCCGTTCGTGATGAAGCGCCTGGTTGAGCTCAACCACGCGCAGAACATCAAGTCGGCCAAGCGCATGGTCGAGCGCTCGCGCCCCGAGGTCTGGGACGTGCTCGAGGAGGTCATTACCGACCACCCCGTGCTGCTCAACCGCGCGCCCACCCTTCACCGCCTGGGCATCCAGGCGTTCGAGCCGCAGCTCGTTGAGGGCAAGGCCATCCACCTGCACCCGCTCGTGTGTGGCGCCTTCAACGCCGACTTCGATGGCGACCAGATGGCAGTAC
This sequence comes from uncultured Actinomycetota bacterium, assembly GCA_963735005.1. Classification (GTDB taxonomy): domain Bacteria; phylum Actinomycetota; class Actinomycetes; order Actinomycetales; family Demequinaceae; genus WTKG01. Next base: position 74,816 of record CAVTJA010000002.1, read on the forward strand.
ACCTGCCGCTGAGCGCCGAGGCCCAGGCCGAGGCCCGCATCCTCATGCTGTCGAGCAACAACATCCTCAAGCCGTCCGACGGCCGCCCGGTGACCATGCCCTCGCAGGACATGATCATCGGCCTGTACCACCTGACCCTTCACAAGAAGGGCGTGGCGGGTGAGGGTCGCGTGTTCGGCTCCGAGTCCGAGGCGATCATGGCCCTCGACGCGCACGACATCCACCTGAATGCCCAGATCAAGATTCGCCTCGACGGCGACACGATCCCGCCGGAGGGTTGGGAGGCGCCCGCGGGTTGGGAGCCTGGTGACGACGTCATGCTGACGACCACGCTCGGCCGTTCGCTGTTCAACGACCTGCTGCCTGTGTCCTTCCCCTACGTCAACCGCGACGTAGACAAGAAGGTCCTCGGCGGCATCGTCAATGAGCTGGCGGAGCGCTACCCTAAGGTTGAGGTTGCCGCGTCGCTCGACGCACTCAAGGCCGCCGGCTTCCACTGGGCCACGCGCTCGGGCGTCACGATCGCCATCGGCGACGTCGCAACCCCGAGCGGCAAGGCCGCGATCCTCGACAAGTACGAGGGCCTCGCAGCCAAGGTCCAGGACCAGTTCGACACCGGTCTTATTACGGACGACGAGCGCCGCCAGGAGCTCATCGAGATCTGGACTCAGGCGACCAACGAGGTCGACCGCGCCATGCGCGAGAACTTCCCGGAGCACAACACCGTCCACACGATGGTGGCGTCGGGTGCTCGTGGTAACTGGATGCAGGTTCGTCAGATCGCCGGAATGCGCGGCCTTGTGGCAAACCCGAAGGGCGAGATCATCCCGCGCCCGATCAAGTCCAACTACCGCGAGGGCCTGTCCGTCCTCGAGTACTTCATCGCCACCCACGGCGCCCGCAAGGGCCTCGCGGACACGGCGCTGCGTACCGCGGACTCCGGCTACCTGACCCGTCGCCTCGTCGACGTGTCGCAGGATGTCATCGTGCGCGAGGACGACTGCGGCACCGACCGCGGCCTGCCGATGCCGCTTACCGAGACGGATCCGTCAGGCGCCACGGTTCTCCACGAGCGCGTCGAGACTTCGGTCTTCGCACGCAACCTCGCGGTTGACGTGACCGACGCCAAGGGCAACGTGCTTGGCAAGGCCGGCGAGGACATCGGCGATGCCATGCTCGACGCGTTTGTCGCAGCGGGCGTCACCGAGGTCAAGGTCCGTTCGGTGCTGACCTGTGAGTCGGCAGTGGGGACGTGCGCGCGCTGCTACGGCCGCTCGCTCGCGACCCGCGAACTCGTGGACATCGGCGAGGCGGTCGGCATCATCGCCGCCCAGTCGATCGGCGAGCCCGGAACGCAGCTCACCATGCGTACCTTCCACACCGGTGGTGTGGCGTCCGCCGACGACATCACGCAGGGTCTTCCCCGCGTCCAGGAGCTCTTCGAGGCCCGCACCCCCAAGGGTGAGGCCCCGATCTCCGAGGTGGCGGGCACGCTCAAGGTGGACGACTCCGAGGCGGCCCGCAAGCTCGTGGTCACGCCGGACAACGGCGACGACCCCATCGAGTACCCGGTCACCAAGCGCGCGCGCCTGGTGGTCCAGGACGGCGAGCACGTCGAGGTTGGCCAGCAGCTCGTCGCTGGCGCCGTCGACCCGAAGAACGTCCTGCGCATCCTCGGCCCCCGCGCCACCCAGAAGCACCTGGTGGACGAGGTCCAGGAGGTCTATCGCTCCCAGGGCGTGGAGATCCACGACAAGCACATCGAGGTCATCGTTCGCCAGATGCTGCGCCGCGTGACGGTGCTCGACTCCGGCGAGACCGACCTGCTGCCCGGCGAGCTTGTCGAGCGTAGCCGCTTCGAGGACGCCAACCGCGACACCGTCACCAAGGGTGGCAAGCCGGCATCGGCCCGCCCCGAGCTGATGGGTATCACGAAGGCGTCCCTCGCGACCGAGTCGTGGTTGTCCGCCGCATCGTTCCAGGAGACCACCCGAGTGCTCACCGAGGCTGCCATGGGCGGCCGCAGTGACTCGCTGCTTGGCCTCAAGGAGAACGTCATCCTCGGTAAGCTCATCCCCGCCGGTACGGGCCTGCCCCAGTACCGCAACGTGTCGATCGAGCCGACCGAAGAGGCAAAGGCCAACCTGTTCCCGACCTTCGGGTACTCAGAGTGGGATGGCCAGTACTACGACGAGGGCGCCAGCAAGGCCGTGCCCCTCGAAGAGTTCGAGATTCCTCGACAGGACTAACGACGCTCACGCGACGTGACGCGAGGGCGGCCCGGGTATGTGCCCGCGGCCGCCCTCGCCGTCTTGTCGCCTAGCAGTCGCCCCGATAGATGGAACGGGCTGCCGCGTCGGTGGTCTTGCCGAAGTGGTACTCCGGATACGGCTCAGCCTGGTCCGTGAGCCGCTGCTTGTTCGCGTTGAGAAACAGCACGGCGTAGGAGTTCGTCACGCCCTCCGGGATCTCCCCAGCGACGCCCGGGCGAGTGGTGCGACATCGCATATAGATGGAGTGGTGACTGAGTTCGTGCTTGATGGTGTCCACGAACCGCTGGTCGTACAAAATCTCGGGCATGGAATCTGAGTCGCTGTTGAGGATGACGATGGGGCTTGGCCACCCGCAGTACCATGCAACGACGTTGCTCGGTGGATTGGGCCGATTGCAGACCTGGTCGTCGGGCGCGCTCCAGTACACCTTGATGCCAAACATCCACGCCAAGTCGCGGGCCGCGCCCAGATACGAGCCGTCGGCGTCGGGCGTTGCGGTGTAATGGCGAGCGTAAGACTCGCTCTGCTCAAGCGTTGCGCCCTTGACGGCAGTCAGCGGCGCGTCCGCGGCGATCTCTTCGAGCGTGTTGTTCTGGCGTTCAGCGAGTGCCTGCTCGCGTTGCCCCTGGAAGTAGTAGAACGCGAGGAGCGTGACGCACAGGATCGCGACCCAGCGCACGATGGGGTTGGTGCCGCTGGAGCGGGGGATGTACAGCGTTGGGAGCGGGGTGTGCGGCCGGCCCGCGACCTCTGGTCGCGCCGGGACCTGAGGGCCGGCGGGCGAGTCCTGAGGCTCGACGGTGGCCTCTGGGGTCGGAGGGCCGAGGCGGAGCTCAGGGGGCAGTTCCCCTGGGTAGAAAGTCGCCATGCTGCGCCCGCCCTCGATCAGCCGCGCACCCGGTACGAGTTGCGCTGAGAGCGATGCTAGCGTCGTTCCTGTCGGCGCGCGCGGGATGCGTGCGCCCCGAGGCAAGATCCACATTGACTCGCTCGCGGCGTTCGGGTACCGTAAGTGGCCGTGCCCGCGCCGTCGGGCCCCTTTTGCTGTGCCTCACGCGGAAAGCACCACATGGTGCGACACGCCCGGGCGCGGGGGTCGGCATACGGCCAGACGCATTTTCACGAACTAACAACGGAGAAGTAGTGCCCACGATTCAGCAGCTGGTGCGGAAGGGTCGCCACCCCAAGGCGTCCAAGACCAAGACCCCCGCCCTTAAGGCGAGCCCGCAGCGCCGTGGCGTTTGCACGCGCGTTTACACGACCACGCCCAAGAAGCCGAACTCGGCGCTCCGCAAGGTCGCGCGCGTTCGTCTTTCCACGGGTATCGAGGTCACGGCGTACATCCCCGGTGAGGGCCACAACCTTCAGGAGCACTCGATCGTGCTCGTCCGCGGCGGTCGTGTGAAGGACCTCCCCGGTGTTCGCTACAAGATCGTGCGCGGCTCGCTCGACACGCAGGGTGTCAAGGACCGCCAGCAGGCACGCAGCCGCTACGGCGCGAAGAGGGAGAAGAAGTAATGCCTCGCAAAGGCCCGGCCCCCAAGCGGCCCGTTATCAACGACCCGGTTCACGGCGCCCCCGTCGTGACGCAGCTCATCAACAAGGTGCTCAAGGACGGCAAGAAGTCCGTCGCCGAGCGCACCGTGTACGGCGCCCTCGAGGGTGTCGCCGAGAAGTCGGGCCAGGAGCCCGTCTCGGTGCTGAAGCGTGCGCTCGACAACGTCCGCCCCGCGCTCGAGGTTCGCTCGCGCCGCGTGGGTGGTGCGACCTACCAGGTGCCCGTCGACGTCCGTCCGGCTCGCGCGAACACGCTCGCGCTACGCTGGCTCGTCGACTTCGCGCGCGACCGCCGCGAGAACACCATGACCGAGCGTCTCATGAACGAGATTCTGGACGCCTCGAACGGCCTGGGTGCTGCCGTCAAGCGCCGCGAAGACATGCACAAGATGGCGGAGTCCAACAAGGCCTTCGCCCACTACCGCTGGTAACTCGGTAGAGAAGGAATAAGGGGAACCCGCTGTGGCACAGGACGTGCTGACTGACCTCACGAAGGTCCGCAACATCGGCATCATGGCTCACATTGATGCAGGCAAGACCACGACGACCGAGCGCATCCTGTTTTACACGGGTATCACGCACAAGATCGGTGAAGTTCACGATGGCGCCGCGACCATGGACCACATGGCGCAGGAGCAGGAGCGTGGCATCACCATCACGTCTGCTGCGACCACGTGCTTCTGGGACAACCACCAGATCAACATCATCGACACGCCTGGGCACGTCGACTTCACCGTTGAGGTGGAGCGCTCGCTCCGCGTGCTCGACGGCGCGGTCGCGGTGTTTGACGGCAAGGAGGGCGTCGAGCCCCAGTCGGAGACCGTGTGGCGCCAGGCGGACAAGTACAACGTCCCCCGCATCTGCTTCGTCAACAAGATGGACAAACTTGGCGCGGATTTCTACTTCACCGTCAAGACGATCATCGACCGCCTGAAGGCGACCCCGCTTCCGATCCAGCTACCGATCGGCGCCGAGAACGACTTCATCGGTGTCATTGACCTTGTCGAGATGCGCGCGCTTACGTGGCGCGGCGAGACCGACATGGGTGCCGCGTACGCGATCGAGGAAATCCCCGAGGACCTCAAGGAGAAGGCCGACGAGTACCGCGCCAAGCTTCTCGAGACCGTCGCCGAGACCGACGACGCGCTCATGGAGCGCTATTTCGCTGGCGAGGAGATCACCGTTCCCGAGATCAAGGCCGCGATTCGCAAGCTGACCGTCGCGGGTGAGGCGTACCCGATCCTTTGTGGCTCCGCGTACAAGAACAAGGGCGTCCAGCCCATGCTCGACGCGGTCGTCGACTACCTTCCGAACCCGCTTGACGTGGGCGCCATCGAGGGCCACGACGTCAACGATGCCGAGAAGATCGTCGAGCGCCACTCGGACGCGACGGAGCCGTTCTCGGCTCTCGCGTTCAAGGTCGTCTCCCACGAGTTCTTCGGCAAGCTCACGTACGTGCGCGTGTACTCCGGCCGGCTCGAGTCCGGCGCCCCGGTGCTCAATGCCACCAAGGGCAAGAAGGAGCGCATCGGCAAGCTGTTCCAGATGCACTCCAATAAGGAGAACCCCGTCGACTCGATCTCGGCGGGACACATCTACGCCGTGATCGGTCTCAAGAACACGACCACCGGCGACACCCTGTGCGACGCCGACCACCCGGTCGTGCTCGAGTCCATGACGTTCCCCGAGCCCGTCATCTCTGTGGCCATCGAGCCCAAGACGAAGGCGGACCAGGAGAAGCTTTCGCTGGCGATCCAGAAGCTCGCCGAGGAAGACCCGACTTTCCGGGTTTCGCTCGACGAGGACACGGGCCAGACGATCATCGCCGGCATGGGCGAGCTGCACCTTGACATCCTCGTGGACCGCATGAAGCGCGAGTTCAAGGTCGAGGCCAACGTCGGTAAGCCGCAGGTCGCGTACCGCGAGACCATCAAGTCGAAGGTCGAGAAGTACGACTACACCCACAAGAAGCAGACGGGTGGTTCCGGCCAGTTCGCCAAGGTTCAGGTCACGATCGAGCCGCTGCCGGCCGATTCCGAGGTCACCTACGAGTTTGAGAACGCCGTCACCGGCGGGCGCGTCCCGCGCGAATACATCCCGTCCGTGGACGCCGGTATTCAGGCAGCCATGGAACTGGGTGTCCTCGCGGGCTACCCGATGGTCGGCGTCAAGGCCACGCTGCTGGACGGTCAGTACCACGATGTGGACTCGTCCGAGATGGCGTTCAAGATTGCCGGATCGATGGTGTTCAAGGAGGCGGCCCGCAAGGCCAACCCTGTCATCCTCGAACCGGTCATGGCCGTCGAGGTGCGCACGCCCGAGGAGTACATGGGCGACGTCATCGGCGACCTCAACTCGCGTCGCGGGCAGATCTCCTCCATGGAAGAAGCCCACGGCGTGAAGGTTGTCAGTGCCCTAGTGCCGCTGTCCGAGATGTTCGGGTACGTCGGTGACCTCCGGTCCAAGACCCAGGGTCGCGCCGTCTACTCGATGCAGTTCGACAGCTACGCAGAGGTTCCTCGGGCAGTCGCCGAGGAGATCATCGCAAAGACCCGGGGCGAGTAGTCCCACCGGTTGAGATAACACAAGAAACAACAAGCGACCAGTAGGAATACGACGCCCATCGATGGCCTCCCGGCCATAGACAGTTTCGAATTTTCTACCCGAGTCTCAGGAGGAAGTAATGGCTAAGGCCAAGTTTGAGCGGAGCAAGCCGCACGTCAACATCGGGACCATTGGTCACGTTGACCACGGCAAGACGACGCTCACCGCTGCAATTTCGAAGGTCCTTCACGACAAGTACCCGGACCTGAACCCCTTCACGCCTTTCGACGAGATCGACAAGGCTCCGGAGGAGAAGGAGCGCGGTATCACCATCAACATCGCGCACATCGAGTACCAGACGGAAAAGCGCCACTACGCGCACGTCGACGCCCCCGGTCACGCTGACTACATCAAGAACATGATCACGGGTGCCGCCCAGATGGACGGCGCAATCCTCGTGGTGGCAGCGACCGACGGCCCGATGGCGCAGACGCGCGAGCACGTGCTGCTCGCCAAGCAGGTCGGAGTGCCGTACCTGATGGTTGCCCTCAACAAGGCCGACATGGTCGACGACGAGGAAATCCTCGAGCTCGTCGAGGTTGAGGTCCGTGACCTTCTCTCGAGCCAGGGCTTCGACGGCGACAACGCTCCGGTTATCCGTGTCTCGGCGCTCAAGGCGCTCGAGGGCGACGCCGAGTGGGTCAAGACGGTTGAGGCACTGATGGACGCGGTGGACGAAAACATCCCCGAGCCCGTCCGCGACCTCGACAAGCCGTTCCTGATGCCGATTGAGGATGTCTTCACGATCACCGGTCGTGGAACCGTCGTCACCGGCAAGGTCGAGCGTGGCAAGCTGAAGGTGAACTCGGAGGTCGAGATCCTCGGCATCCGCGACACCCAGAAGACCACGGTCACCGGTATCGAGACCTTCCACAAGCAGATGGACGAGTGCGAGGCCGGCGACAACACCGGTCTGCTTCTTCGCGGCACCAAGCGCGAAGACGTCGAGCGCGGCCAGGTTGTGGTTGCGCCCGGTTCGGCGAAGGGTCACACGAAGTTCGAAGGCAAGTGCTACATCCTCAACAAGGATGAGGGCGGCCGTCACAACCCCTTCTACACGAACTACCGTCCGCAGTTCTACATCCGCACCACGGACGTCACCGGCGTCATCACGCTGCCCGAGGGCACCGAGATGGTCATGCCTGGCGACACCACCGAGATGTCGGTTGAGTTGATCCAGCCCATCGCCCTCGAAGAGGGACAGGGCTTCGCGATCCGTGAGGGTGGCCGCACCGTCGGCTCCGGCACGGTCACGAAGATCAACAACTAGTACGACCACGCGTCTAGGCGCGGGGTTCGGTCCCAGATCGAGCCCCGCGCCTGCGCGGGCCGGCCTCCGCGAGGGAGCCGGTTGGCATTCGGGCCAGGAATCTGGCACACTATCCGGGCTGCCATTTTTGGCTAGCCACACATTCACGTCCAACCCCCAACGAGAAATCGAACGGGCGCGAGCGTGTCGCCCCGCGCGACACGCCCGAGCGCGGGGGTCGGGGGTAGCAGCATCAGAACGAGAGAAAAGGCAGAACTACGCCATGGCGGCACAGAAGATCCGCATTCGGCTGAAGAGCTATGACCACGAGGTCATCGACTCGTCGGCCCGCAAGATCGTTGAGACGGTCACGCGCGCAGGCGCGTCCGTTGTGGGACCCGTCCCGCTGCCCACGGAGAAGAACGTGTTCTGCGTGATCCGTTCCCCGCACAAGTACAAGGACAGCCGCGAGCACTTTGAGATGCGCACGCACAAGCGCCTCATCGACATCGTCGACCCCACGCCTAAGGCAGTGGACTCGCTCATGCGCCTGGACCTGCCCGCAGACGTCAACATCGAGATCAAGCTCTAACTCGAGCTGCAGCAGAGGACTGAATCCATCATGACTAGCTCCACCGCACAGCGCGACGTCACGGCGCTGCTCGGCACCAAGTTGGGGATGACCCAGGTGTGGGACGCCGACGGAAACGTCGTGCCCGTTACGGCCCTCCAGGTCGACACCAACGTGGTCACCCAGATTCGGACTGCAGAGGAGGACGGCTACAGCGCCGTCCAGCTCGCGTTCGGTGCCGTTGACCCCCGCCGCGTTTCTCAGCCCCTCAAGGGCCACTTCGCGAAGGCGGGCGTCACGCCCCGCCGCCACCTCGCCGAGGTACGCACGTCAAACGCCGCGACTTTCGAGCTCGGCCAGGAACTGACCGCCGAGGTTTTCGAGGCCGGCCAGCTCGTGGACGTGACCGGAACGTCCAAGGGCAAGGGCTTCGCCGGTGTCATGAAGCGTCACGGCTTCCACGGCGTCGGCGCCTCGCACGGTGCGCACCGTAACCACCGCAAGCCTGGCTCCATCGGCGGCGCGTCAACGCCCTCGCGCGTGTTCCGCGGCCTCAAGATGGCTGGCCGCATGGGCAACGATCGCAAGACGATCCAGAACCTCACCGTCCACTCGGTTGACGTGGAGAAGGGCCTCATCCTCGTGAAGGGCGCCGTTCCCGGCAACAAGGGCGGCGTTATCCTCATCCGCTCCGCAGTGAAGGGTGCGTGACATGGCTGCCATCACTATTGACGTCAAGGACGCAGCGGGCAAGAAGACCGGCACCGCCGACCTTCCCGCCGAGATCTTCGATGTCGACACCAACGTCCCGCTGATCCACCAGGTCGTCGTCGCCCAGCGCGCCGCGGCCCGCCAGGGCACGCACGCCACCAAGACGCGCGCGATGGTCTCCGGTGGCGGCAAGAAGCCGTACAAGCAGAAGGGCACGGGTAACGCTCGCCAGGGCTCCATCCGCGCACCTCAGTACGCCGGCGGTGGCATCGTCCACGGACCGCAGCCCCGCGACTACTCGCAGCGCACGCCCAAGAAGATGAAGGCGGCCGCCTTGCGCGGCGCCCTTTCCGACCGCGCTCGCGCGGGCCGCGTTCACGTCGCGAGCTCGCTCGTGAGCGGCGACTCGCCGTCCACGAAGTCCGCGATCGCCGCACTCGCAGCGTTCGCCGAGGGTCGGTCGGCGCTCGTCGTCCTCGACCGTGGTGATGTCGTCACCTACAAGTCGGTGCGCAACGCGCCCGAGGTGCACGTGATCTTCGTTGACCAGCTCAACACCTACGACGTCCTGATTCACGACGACGTCGTGTTCACGTCCGCCGCGCTCGCCGCGCTGCTCGCTGGCCCCGCCAAGGGTGGCTCGGCCAAGGCCGTCGCCACGGAGTCCGAGGCGGCCGCTGTTGAGGCCGAGGCCGCATCGACGAAGAAGGCGGAGGCCTAGACATGGTTGCGATCAACAAGGACCCGCGCGACATCCTCATCAAGCCCGTCGTGTCCGAAAAGAGCTACTCGCTCATGGACCAGGGCAAGTACACGTTTGAGGTAGACCCGCGTTCGAACAAGACCGAGATCAAGATTGCCATCGAGCAGGTTTTTGGCGTCAAGGTTTCCTCGGTCAACACCATCAACCGCAAGGGCAAGGCGCGTCGCACGCGCTTCGGCCTTGGGAAGCGCAAGGACATCAAGCGCGCGATCGTCACACTTGCTGACGGCGAAGCGATTGATGTCTTTGGCGGCCCGGTCGGCTAGTAGGGAACAGGACAGAACTCATGGCAATCCGTAAGTACAAGCCGACCACGCCGGGCCGTCGCGGCTCGTCCGTCGCCGACTTCGCGGAAATCACGCGTACCACTCCGGAAAAGTCGCTCGTCCGTCCCCTTTCTAAGAAGGGCGGCCGGAACAACCAGGGGCGCATCACCACGCGTCACCAGGGTGGCGGCCACAAGCGTGCGTACCGACTGATCGACTTCCGTCGTCACGACAAGGACGGCGTCCCCGCGAAGGTCGCGCACATCGAGTACGACCCGAACCGCACGGCGCGTATCGCGCTGCTGCACTTCGCGGACGGCGACAAGCGCTACATCATCGCCCCCGACAAGCTCAAGCAGGGCGACGCGATCGAGCAGGGTGCCAGCGCCGACATCAAGCCCGGCAACAACCTGCCGCTGCGCAACATCCCGGTCGGTACGGTCATCCACGCGATCGAGATCAAGCCCGGCGGCGGTGCCAAGATTGCCCGTTCTGCGGGCTCGTCTGTTCAGCTCGTTGCAAAGGACGGCCCCTACGCGCAGCTGCGCATGCCGTCCGGCGAAATCCGCAACGTCGACGCGCGCTGCCGCGCAACGGTCGGCGAGGTCGGCAACGCCGAGCAGTCGAACATCAACTGGGGTAAGGCCGGCCGCAACCGCTGGAAGGGCAAGCGCCCGACCGTCCGTGGCGTCGTCATGAACCCCGTTGACCACCCGCACGGCGGTGGCGAGGGCAAGACGTCCGGTGGACGTCACCCCGTCAGCCCGTGGGGCAAGCCGGAAGGCCGCACCCGCAAGTCGGGCAAGGAATCCGACAAGCTCATCGTCCGTCGCCGGCGCACCGGCAAGAACAAGCGTTAGGGAGACTGACAGATGCCTCGCAGCCTCAAGAAGGGCCCGTTCGTCGACGGCCACCTGCAGAAGAAGGTGGACGCGCAGAACGAGGCCGGTACCAAGAACGTCATCAAGACGTGGTCGCGCCGTAGCGTCGTCACTCCTGACTTCCTTGGCCACACGTTCGCCGTGCACGACGGCCGCAAGCACGTCCCGGTCTTCGTGACCGAGGCGATGGTCGGCCACAAGCTGGGCGAGTTCGCGCCCACCCGCACGTTCAAGGGCCACGCCAAGGACGACCGTAAGGCGCGCCGCTAAGGCGCCGCCAGGCAAGGAAGGTTAGAAACAATGGAAGCCACGGCAACACTGCGGTACATCCGCGTGACCGCCCAGAAGGCTCGCCGCGTCGTCGATGTCGTCCGCGGGCAGAACGCCGCCCAGGCGTCTGCCTCCCTGCGGTTCCAGCCACAGGCGGTCGCAGAGCCCGTCCGCAAGCTGATCGACTCCGCCATCGCCAACGCGCGCGTCAAGGCCGATGCGGCCGGCGAGCGTTTCGACGAGTCTGAGCTGATCATCAAGGAGATCTTCGTCGACGAGGGTCCCACCATGAAGCGGATCCGTCCGCGTGCCCAGGGTCGTGCGAACCGCATCCTCAAGCGCTCGAGCCACATCACCGTGATTGTCGCGACCCCGGTCGCCGTGAAGGAAGGGGCCAAGTAATGGGCCAGAAGGTTAATCCGCACGGCTATCGCCTCGGTATCACCACCGACCACCGTTCGCGCTGGTTTGCTGACTCGACCAAGAAGGGCGAGCGCTACCGCGACTACGTGGGCGAGGACGTCAAGATCCGCGAGCTGATGTCGAAGGGCCTCGAGCGCGCTGGCGTGTCGAAGGTCGAGATCGAGCGCACGCGTGAGCGCGTTCGCGTCGACCTGCACACCGCGCGTCCCGGCATCGTCATTGGCCGCCGTGGCGCCGAGGCCGACAAGCTTCGCTCGAACCTTGAGCAGCTCACCGGCAAGCAGGTTCAGCTCAACATCCTCGAGGTGAAGAACGCCGAGATCGACTCGCAGCTGGTTGCCCAGGGCATCGCTGAGCAGCTCGCATCGCGCGTGGCGTTCCGTCGCGCGATGCGCAAGGGCATGCAATCCGCGCTCCGCGCCGGCGCCAAGGGCATCCGCGTGCAGTGCTCGGGCCGCCTCGGTGGCGCCGAGATGTCGCGTTCCGAGTTCTACCGCGAGGGCCGCGTGCCCCTGCACACGCTGCGCGCCAACATCGACTATGGCTTCTTCGAGGCCAAGACGACGTTCGGCCAGATCGGCGTGAAGGTGTGGATCTACAAGGGCGACATGACCGAGAAGGAGTGGGCTGCTGAGCAGGCCAAGGCTCCTCGGCCACAGCGCGGTGGACGCGACGGACGTCGTGGACCCGGAGCTGGTGGCGCTGGCCCGCGCCGCGACGACCGTGGCGCAGGCCGCGGCCCGTCGTCCGCGCCGTCTGACTCCGCTCCCGCCGAGGCCCCCGCGGCCGACGCTCCGGCCGCCGAGGCGCCCGCAGAGACCAAGAAGGAGAGCTAGACATGCTGATCCCCAAGCGCGTCAAGCACCGCAAGCAGCACCACCCGGGTCGCTCCGGAAAGTCCAAGGGCGGCACGCAGGTGACGTTCGGCGACTTCGGCATCATGGCTCTCGAGCCCGCGTACATCACGAACCGCCAGATCGAGGCGGCGCGTATCGCGATGACTCGTCACATCAAGCGTGGCGGAAAGGTGTGGATCAACATCTACCCCGACCGCCCGCTGACCAAGAAGCCCGCTGAGGTCCGCATGGGTTCAGGTAAGGGCTCGCCCGAGTGGTGGGTCGCGAACGTGAAGCCGGGTCGGATCCTCTTCGAGCTGGCCGGCGTTGACCGCGAGCTTGCTCGCGAGGCGCTCAGCCGCGCGCAGCACAAGCTGCCGCTGAAGACTCGCTTTGTTTCCCGTGAAGGCGGTGACAGCTAATGGCTATCGGTAGCAAGGACCTCGCACCCATCGAGCTCGATGGCATGGAGGACGAGAAGCTTGTCGAGGAGCTGACGAAGGCTAAGGAAGAGTTGTTCAACCTGCGCTTCCAGTCCGCCACTGGGCAACTCGAGAGCCACGGCCGCCTCAAGGCCGTCAAGCGGGACATTGCCCGTATTTACACGATCATGCGCGAGCGTGAGCTCGGCATCCGCACGGCACCGACCGCGGACGGCGAGTAAGGAACAGGACTATGTCGACCAAGCACACGACGGCCACCACCGACCACCGCTCGCAGCGCAAGACGCGACGCGGCTACGTGGTGTCCGACAAGATGGACAAGACGATCACTGTGGACGTCGAGGACCGCGTTACGCACCCCTTGTACGGCAAGGTCATGCGTCGCAACACGAAGATTAAGGCGCACGACGAGGCCAACACGGCCGGCATCGGCGACCTCGTCCTCATCATGGAGACCCGACCGTTGTCAGCCACCAAGCGCTGGCGTCTGGTCGAGGTCATCGAAAAGGCCAAGTAAGGAACGTTCGACCAGGCTCGCTCGAGGGCGAGAACCAGACGACAGGAGACTAGGAAATGATTCAGCAGGAGTCGCGGCTTCGCGTCGCCGACAACACGGGCGCCAAGGAAATCTTGTGCATCCGCGTTCTCGGTGGCTCCAAGCGCCGCTACGCCGGCATTGGCGACATCATTGTCGCCACCGTCAAGGATGCGATCCCCGGCGGCAACGTGAAGAAGGGTGAGGTTGTCAAGGCCGTCATCGTTCGCACGGCCAAAGAGAACCGTCGTCCCGACGGCTCGTACATCAAGTTCGACGAGAACGCCGCCGTCATTCTCAAGGGTGACAACCCCGAGCCCCGCGGAACCCGCATCTTTGGCCCGGTTGGCCGCGAGCTGCGCGACAAGAAGTTCATGAAGATCATCTCGCTGGCTCCGGAGGTCATCTGATGGCGAAAATTAAGAAGGGCGACCAGGTGGTCGTCATCACCGGTCGGGACCGTGGCCAGCAGGGCCGCGTTCTCGAGGTGCTGACCGACAGCAACCGTCTCATCGTCGAGGGTATCCAGCGCGTGCAGAAGCACGTCCGTCCTGGCACCCGTCGCGACAACGCGGAGGGCGGCATCATCACCGTGGAGGCGCCTATTCACGCCTCCAACGTGATGCTCGTCGACCCCGGCACCAAGAAGGGCACCCGTGTGGGCTACCGCACGGAAGAAGTTGAGCGTGACGGCCGCAAGCGCATCAAGCGCGTGCGCGTCGCCAAGCGCTCGGGTAAGGACGTCTGATGGCTACCGCAACGCAGCCGCGGCTCAAGGAGCAGTACCGCAGCGAGATCGTCAAGGCTCTCGTGGACGAGTTCAAGCACGAGAACATCAACCAGGTTGCCGGCCTCACCAAGGTCGTCGTCAACATGGGTGTGGGCGACGCTGCGAAGGACTCCAAGCTGATCGAGGGCGCCATCTCGGACCTCGCCGCCATCACGGGGCAGAAGCCGCAGACGACTAAGGCCCGCAAGTCGATCGCCCAGTTCAAGCTGCGCGAGGGTCAGCCGATTGGCGCCCACGTGACGCTGCGCGGCGACCGCATGTGGGAGTTCCTCGACCGCCTGATCGCCACCGCGCTCCCGCGCATCCGCGACTTCCGTGGCCTGAGCCCCAAGCAGTTCGACGGCCACGGCAACTACACGTTCGGTCTGACGGAGCAGTCGATGTTCCACGAGATCGATCAGGACAAGATCGACCGCGTCCGCGGCATGGACATCACCATCGTCACGACCGCAACCACCGACGATGAAGCCCGCGCGCTCTTGAAGCACCTCGGCTTCCCGTTCAAGGAGAAGTAAGACATGGCCAAGACTGCGCTCAAGAACAAGGCGGCAGGCAAGCAGAAGTTTGCCGTGCGCGCCTACACCAGGTGCCAGAAGTGCGGACGTCCGCACTCGGTGTACCGCAAGTTCGGCCTGTGCCGTGTGTGCTTCCGCGAAATGGCGCACGCCGGCCAGCTCCCCGGAATCACCAAGAGCAGCTGGTAACCCACTACTCCGCAGGTCCGCAAGGAAACCACGGCGAGGAAGAGTTCTGAACTCATGACAATGACTGATCCGATCGCAGACATGCTGACGCGTCTGCGCAACGCCAACTCGGCGTACCACGAGACCGTGTCGATGCCCCACTCGAAGCTCAAGGCGAACGTCGCCAAGATCCTCGAGCAGGAGGGCTTCATCGCGGGCGTGGACGTCGCCGACGCAGAGGTGGGCAAGACGCTCACCCTCACGCTTAAGTACGGCCCGTCCCGCGAGCGTTCGCTCGCAGGTGTGCGCCGTATCTCCAAGCCCGGACTTCGCGTATACGCAAAGTCCTCGGACCTGCCCAAGGTCCTTGGCGGGCTCGGAGTTGCCATCCTGTCCACCTCCTCCGGTCTGCTGACCGACCGCGAGGCCGAGAAGAAGGGCGTGGGCGGGGAAGTCCTCGCCTTCGTCTGGTAGGGGGAGAGACATGTCGCGCATTGGCAAGATTCCCGTCCCCGTGCCCACTGGCGTGGAGGTCAACATCTCCGGCCAGGACGTCTCGGTTAAGGGTCCCAAGGGCACGCTGAGCCTCACGGTCGCAGCGCCCATCACGGTCAAGTCTGGCGATGGCTCCATCGATGTCGAGCGTCCCAACGACGAGCGCATCTCGAAGTCGCTCCACGGCCTCACGCGCACGCTTATCGCCAACATGGTCGAGGGCGTCACGAACGGCTACGAGAAGAAGCTGGAGATCGTCGGCACCGGTTACCGCGTCGCGCAGAAGGGCAACGACCTCGAGTTCGCGCTCGGCTTCTCGCACCCCGTGCTGGTCTCCGCGCCGCAGGGCATCACTTTCACCACCGACGGCCCGACCAAGTTCGCGGTCTCCGGTATCGACAAGCAGCAGGTCGGCGAGGTTGCGGCGAACATCCGCAAGGTTCGGCCCCCGGAGCCCTACAAGGGCAAGGGTGTCCGCTACGCCGGCGAGCAGGTCCGCCGCAAGGCTGGAAAGGCGGGTAAGTAATGGGTATCACGGTCATCGGCAAGGGGAAGGCGATCGCGCGCAAGCGCCGTCACTTCCGCCTGCGCAAGAAGATCTCGGGTACGCCTGCGCGTCCCCGGCTCGTCGTGACCCGTTCGACGCGTCACATGGTCGCTCAGGTCGTGGACGACACCGTGGGCAAGACGCTCGCGTCGGCTTCCACGCTCGAGGCGGACGTGCGCGCTCTCAAGGGCGACAAGACCGAGAAGGCCACCAAGATCGGCCAGCTCGTTGCCGAGCGCGCCAAGAAGGCAGGCATCAAGGATGTTGTCTTCGACCGCGGCGGCAACAAGTACCACGGTCGCGTAGCCGCGGTCGCCGACGGCGCCCGGGAAGGTGGGCTGTCACTGTGACCCACTCCAACCTGACGTACATGAGCAACAACAATCGAGGAATGATCTGATGGCAGAGCAGAGGAACGACCGGGGCCGCGGAGGACGCGGCCAGGACGACAAGTTCATCGAGCGCGTCGTCAAGATCAACCGCGTCTCGAAGGTCGTCAAGGGCGGCCGTCGCTTCTCCTTCACCGCGCTCGTCGTGGTCGGAGATGGCGATGGCAACGTCGGCATCGGCTACGGGAAGGCCAAGGAGGTGCCCGTCGCGATTCAGAAGGGCGTCGAAGAGGCCAAGCGCTCGTTCTTCCGCGTGCCCCGTATTCAGGGCACCATCCCGCACATCGTGCAGGGTGAGGCGGCGGCTGGCGTCGTGTTCCTGCGTCCCGCATCGCCCGGTACCGGTGTTATCGCCGGTGGCCCGGTGCGCGCGGTCCTGGAGTGCGCTGGCATCCACGATGTGCTGAGCAAGTCGCTCGGCTCGTCGAACCCGATCAACATTGTGCACGCGACCATCGCTGCGCTGAAGTCGCTCGAGCTGCCCGAGGCAGTGGCGGCTCGCCGCGGCAAGTCCGTCGAAGAGGTCGCGCCGCAGGCGATGCTGCGCGCCCAGGCTGCGGGGGCAAAGTAATGGCACGGCTCAAGGTTTCGCAGAAGAAGTCCAACATCGGCGTGAAGCCGAACCACCGGGAGACGCTGCGCTCACTCGGTCTTAAGCGGATCGGCGACATCGTCGTGAAGGAAGACCGTCCCGAGATTCGCGGAATGGTGAACACTGTTCGCCACCTGGTGACCGTTGAGGAGGTTGAGTAATGGCCGAGGCCAAGAAGCCCGCGGCGAAGAAGCCCGCGGCAAAGACCACGGCGGCTAAGTCCACGGCGGCTAAGAAGCCGGCGGCGAAGACCACCGCGGCCAAGACGACGGCGGCGAAGACCACCGCGGCAAAGGCGGCTCCGGCGAAGGCTGACGGCGGCGAAGACCACGGCTGCCAAGGCTCCTGCGGCGAAGGCTGCGGCGTCAAAGACCACCACAGCCAAGAGCGCGCCCGCCAAGGCGACGGCGGCCAAGAAGCCGGCCGTTGCCGCTGGCCCGAAGGTCAACACGCTCAAGATGCACCACCTGCGTCCTGCCGACGGCGCTCACACCGCAAAGACCCGCGTGGGTCGCGGTGAGGGCGGCAAGCGCGGCAAGACCGCGGGTCGCGGCACCAAGGGCACGGGAGCGCGTTACCAGGTCCCCGCCCGTTTCGAGGGTGGCCAGACGCCGATCCACATGCGTATTCCGAAGCTGCGCGGGTTCAAGAACCCGTTCCGCGTCGAGTACCAAGTGGTGAACGTCGACACCATCGCCGAGCTGTACCCCAAGGGCGGCAAGGTCACGAAGGCAGACCTCGTCGACAAGGGCGCGGTGCGCAAGAACCAGCTCGTCAAGGTGCTGGGCGACGGCGACATTTCGGTCAAGGTCGAGATCGTGGACGCGGACAAAGTTTCGCAGTCCGCGAAGACCAAGATCGAAGCCGCCGGCGGAACCATCAACGAACGCTAGAGTCGAACCGGGCGCGCGCAGGCGCGTCCGGCCAGACCGCGCCCAGAAATAAGGAGGAGTCATGCTCGGAGGATTCGTGAGTGCGTTCCGCACTCCCGACTTGCGGCGCAAGCTTCTGTTTACCCTGGGCATGCTCGCGATCTATCGCCTTGGTGTGTCTGTCCCGACCCCCGGCGTTGACTACGCCGCGGCGCACGAGTGCATCAGCCAGGGCACAAGCGACCGTGGCAAATGAATCGCGAACCTCATCAACGTGTTCGCGGGCGGTGGCCTGCTGACACTGTCGCTGTTCGCGCTCGGCATCATGCCGTACATCACCGCGAGCATCATGGTGCAGCTGCTACGCGTGCTGATCCCTCGCTTCCAGGCTCTCCACGAGGAGGGCCCGGAGGGGCAGGCGAAGCTCACGCAGTACACGCGCTACATCACGGTCGCCTTCGCGGCGCTGCAGGCGGCGTCCTACGTCACGCTGGCGCGCAACGAGCTGTTGTACGGCGTTAAGCTGCGCCAACCCCGTCGTCCCCGACACGTCCTGGTTCACCATCTCCTCGATGGTGCTGACCATGACCGCGGGCACGGTATTCATCATGTGGCTGGGCGAGCGCATCACGGAGCGCGGCGTCGGCAACGGCATGTCGCTGCTGATCTTCACCTCGATCGCGTCGAGCTTCCCGTCTGCGGTCTACCAGATCTGGAACACGGGAAGCAACCACGTGACCAACCTCGCGATCATCGCGGCGCTCGGCCTGGCGGTCGTCGTCGTGGTGGTGTTCGTCGAGCAGTCGCAGCGGCGCATCCCGGTGCAGTACGCGAAGCGCATGGTCGGGCGCAAGATGCTCGGCGGCTCGTCGACCTACATCCCGATCAAGATCAACATGGCGGGCATCATCCCTGTGATCTTCGCGTCGTCGCTACTGCAGCTGCCGCAGCTCCTGGTCCAGTTCCAAGGGGACAACCCTGCCAGGTGGGCGCTGTGGGTCAGCTCGAACATCGCGCAGCCGGGAACGTTCGGCAACATCGCGCTGTACACGCTGCTCATCATCTTCTTCGCGTACTTCTACACGGCGATCACGTTCAACCCGGACGAGGTCGCGGACAACATGAAGAAGTACGGCGGCTTCGTGCCAGGCATCAGGCCCGGCAAGCCGACGGCCGACTTCCTTGATTACGTGTTGTCGCGCATCACGGCGGCTGGCTCGCTGTACCTTGCGATTATCGCGCTGTTGCCGCAGGTCGTGTTCGTGTCGCTTGGGCTTACCGGGCGTATCCCGTTCGGCGGCGCGTCCATCCTGATTATCGTGGGTGTGGGCCTCGACACGGTCAAACGCATCCAGTCCCAGCTCGAACAGCGCCACTACGAAGGGTTCCTCAAGTAGATGCGTGCGGTACTTCTTGGCCCGCCCGGTGCGGGCAAGGGCACTCAGGCAGCACTGCTGTCCGAGCGGTTCGACGTCCCCGCGATCTCGACCGGAGACATCTTCCGCGCAAACGTTGGCGGCGGCACCGAGCTCGGTCTCAAGGCCAAGGAGTACATGGACGCGGGCGAACTCGTGCCAGACGCGATCACCAATGACATGGTGCGGGACCGTTTGTCGCACGCCGACACCGATCAGGGGTTCCTGCTCGACGGCTATCCGCGCAACCCCGACCAGGCCGTCGAGCTAGACACCATGCTGCTTGAACTTGGCGTGCGGCTCGACGCCGCGCTCGAGATCACGGCTGACGTCGACGAGGTCACCGCGCGGCTACTCAAGCGCGCCCAGATCGAGGGCCGCGCTGACGACACGGAGGACGTGATCCGCCGCCGCCTCGAGGTCTACGCGACCGAGACCGCGCCGGTGTCCGCCTACTACGAAGGCAAGGGCCTGCTCCGCCAGGTCGACGGCCTTGGCGACGTCGCCGAGGTCACCGCGCGGCTCATCGCTGCCGCCACCCCTGACGCCTAGCCCGCGAGCGTCCAGGCGCCCCTAGGCGCGCCCCACGGTCGGACGCGGCGCGAGCACTCGTCTCGGTTCCTCCGGCGCGGTCACCGCTGGCACCTCCCCCGTGGGCGCCAGCGACGGGGTGTCCTCGAGTTCAGGGGCGGCAACCGGAGGCCACGGATCGCTTGCTGCGGATGAGTTGGCGTCGTTGAGCCGCGCGGTAGCAGCGCGCCTCACACTCGGCTCTCGGTGACCGGCAAGAATCGCGACCACGAATTGCGACGCCGCGGGGTTGTGAGCAACCGCCCGCGCCACCCTCGCGTCACGGTCCGTGGCGAGCTGGGCGAGCACGGATTCCGCTGCGCGCTCGTTCGCGGCGACCGCGACGCGGACATCCGCCTTCGCGTCGTGCGCGAGCGTGATCAAGAGCCCGAGCGGGCAGTCGCCACGCGCCGCGACTATCGCTCGCACTTCTGGCTTGCGGTGCAAGGCGAGGGCCGCCAACCGGTCTCGCTCGACGCCGTCGCTACCCGCCTCGTGAATGTCTGGCGACACGGGCTTCGGTCGATCGTCGCCGATGGGGAGCGAGAATCCGGACGTCGCCATCAGCGCCGCCGACCATTCACGTCGTGTGGCATCCATCGTGATCTCCTCTGGTGCGTGGCGGGAAGGCCGCCATGCGCGACGCTACGGAGCCGCGGTGAATTCGAACTGAACAGCCGGTGCAGTGTGGTGTCAAAGAGGTGGATTTGTGGCGCATCCCGCATTCGTTAAACAAGTCGTTACGTAGCGGCCATGGCAGGGAAACCCTGCGCAACTAGCCTGAGGGCGTCAGGACAACAGAGATGAGACCGCGATGGCACGTGGATACAGTTCCGCACCGGGCGCCAGCCCCGAGGTCGAAGAGGCGCGCAAGCCCAATCTCCACCGCGCGAGCATCGCCATGCACGGCCGCTCAAAAAATGGCTACGTGCGCGAGATCATCGCGGAACGCGAAGACTGCCCGTTTGGCCTGATGGTGACTCTCGCGCACGATCGCGTCGCCGCTGTGCGAGCCGCGGTCGCGCGCAACCCGGCCGCCGCGCGTGGCGTCCTCGAGCACCTCGCGGAGGACCGCGACAGCGACGTACTCATCGGACTCGTCAACAACCCAGCGTTGCCTGAGGACGTGCTCGAACGGCTGGTGTTCAGCAAGCGTCCAGAGGTGCGTGATGCCGCAGCGCTCCGCCTCGATGGGGGAGGGCTGACGCTGGTGGCGGCTGCGCGCGCAGAGGACGACGCGACTCCTGAGCTCCGCGAGGCGGCTGGCGAGGCCGCCCCGGGCTTACGTATAGTTGAACCCCAGGTGGTCCCGGGCCGCCCGCAATCCCCGTTCACGCGCACCGCGCCGGTCCGCGGCTTCTCCTTCACGGAGCCGTCATGACACCCATCGCCCACGCGCGGCCCGAGCGGGCCGACGCGACTAAGGAGAACGAGCCATGGCCCTCGTGACACCATCGCCGCGCACCCGCCAGGAAGACGTCTCGCGTGCCCTCGATCCCGCCGTGCGTGGGACTGAGCTTGTGGCCCTTGCGGCGCACCGTGACGTCAACGTGCGCGCCGCCGTTGCCTCTCGCCCCGACGCCCCGATGGCGTCGCTCATCTCGCTCGCTCACGAGCGCGACAAGAAGGTCCTGCTCGCCCTTGCGGCCAATCCGGCGAGCCCCGTGTGGGTCATCAAGAAGCTCGCGCTCGAGCGCCGCGAGGACGTCCGCGCCGTGGCCGCCGAGCGTCTCGCCGAACTGCCGGAAGAGTAATCCGTACGCCCATCTGCCCCCCGTTGTTGGGGGAAAAGTGGCCACTAGCACACCCCGAGCAGGTTGCGCTGTCGGGTTGCTCACAAGGCCGTTTTAGCGTTCACAAGTGTGCATAGCATTGGGTCAGGACGGACCCCTTGGACACTGAAAGAAAGTAGGTGGAGGAACGATGGCTCTCGGAATTTCTCCCGCAAAGCGCACTGCAGACGACGTTGCCCGCGCCCTTGACCCGCACGTGACCGGGGTGGACTTGCTCCCGCTCGCCGTGCACCGCAACCCGGACGTGCGCGCCGCGGTCGCGTCGCGACCCGACTGCCCCATGGGCGCGCTGCTAGCGCTCGGGCACGACCGGACTCCCGAGGTCCTCGACGCGCTCGTCAAGAACGTGCGCGCACCCGAGACCCTTATTCGTCAGTTGGCGGAGCACCGCCGGCCGGAGATCCGCGATGCGGCTCTGGCACGCCTCCGGAGGGCGCTCCCGTAGTACCGTTTTCCCCTCCGACTGCGCGTCGCCCCATCCAGGGGCGGCGCGCAGTTGTCTTTCCTGCCGGAACTGCCGTATAGTCGTCGGTCGGGCGTTTTTGCGCGCCCGCATCCAATAAAGCAGTAGTGAGTGGAGTTATGGCCAAGAAAGACGGCGTCATCGAGATTGAGGGCACCGTGGTCGAAGCGTTGCCGAACGCGTCATTTCGCGTGGAGCTAACAAACGGACACGTAGTCCTCGCCCACATCTCGGGGAAGATGCGCCAGCACTACATTCGGATCCTCCCAGAGGACCGTGTGGTGGTGGAGTTGACCCCGTATGACCTGTCCCGCGGCCGTATCGTCTACCGCTACAAATAACGAGTTTCAGCCGTCGCCGACGTTCACACGTCCCAGCGCCGGCGGCGAAGGAAAGAGACATGAAGGTCAAGCCGAGCGTTAAGCCGATCTGTGACAAGTGCAAGATCATCCGTCGCAACGGCCGCGTGATGGTGATTTGCGAGAACCTGCGCCACAAGCAGCGTCAGGGCTAGCAAACAACTACATACATACGCACCACGTCAGCGCCCTCGGGCGCAACCCCCGGCTCGGAGGCCGGGGCCCTTCCTACCGGAGGGGATGACAGGGTGCCAGACCTCCGAATAGCAATGGAG
Source organism: uncultured Actinomycetota bacterium (assembly GCA_963735005.1). Classification (GTDB taxonomy): domain Bacteria; phylum Actinomycetota; class Actinomycetes; order Actinomycetales; family Demequinaceae; genus WTKG01. The sequence goes on from CAVTJA010000002.1 coordinate 97,441, forward strand.
TAGGAACCCCATGGCACGCATTGTTGGCGTAGACCTCCCGCGCGATAAGCGCATGGAGGTTGCCCTGACCTATATCTACGGCATCGGCCGTACCCGCGCGCAGCAGATTCTGGCGGCCACCAAGGTGAGCCCCGACCTGCGCGTCAAGGACGCAGGAGACGACGAGCTCGTCGCCATCCGCGACTACATCGAGCAGAACTTCCAGGTGGAGGGTGACCTTCGCCGCGAGGTGCAGGCAGACATCCGCCGCAAGGTGGAGATTGGCACGTACCAGGGCCTGCGGCACCGCCGCGGCATGCCTGTGCGTGGCCAGCGCACCAAGACCAACGCGCGTACGCGCAAGGGCCCCAAGAAGACCGTCGCCGGAAAGAAGAAGGCATAACCCATGGCTGCACCTACGCGAAAGCCGCGCAAGAAGATCAAGAAGACCGTCGAGCACGGTCAGGCGCACATCAAGTCGACGTTCAACAACACGATCATCTCGATCACGGACCCCTCGGGTGCCGTTGTCGCGTGGTCGTCGTCCGGCCAGGTGGGCTACAAGGGCTCCCGCAAGTCCACGCCGTACGCGGCCCAGCAGGCCGCAGAGGCCGCTGGCCGCAAGGCTAAGGACGCGGGCATGAACAAGGTCGATGTGTTCGTGAAGGGCCCCGGTTCGGGCCGCGACACCGCGATCCGTTCGCTGACCGCCGTCGGCCTCGACGTCACGTCCATCAAGGACGTCACGCCGCAGGCGCACAACGGCTGCCGCCCGCCCAAGCGTCGTCGCAACTAGTCGTAGGCGCCTCGCGGCGCTTTCCGGCGCGGTCGCCGCGCCATCCAACTGAACAGGCACTATCCCGGGTCGGCCAGAGGCCCGGATCGTCGAGCATCAAATAGCGGGTGCTCGGGAAGGAAAACATCGTGCTGATTGCACAGCGCCCCACCCTTACCGAGAAGGTCATCTCGGACAACCGGTCGCAGTTTTCACTGAAGCCCCTTGAGCCGGGCTTCGGCTACACGCTTGGTAACTCGCTCCGTCGTACGTTGCTGTCGTCCATTCCAGGCGCAGCGATCACGTCGGTGCGCTTCGAGGGCGTGTTGCACGAGTTCACCACCATCGAGGGGGTGAAGGAGGACGTCACCGAGATCCTCCTGAACCTCAAGAACCTGGTGGTCTCAAGCGAGAACGACGAGCCGGTCATCATGTACCTGCGCAAGTCCGGTGCCGGCGCCGTCACGGCGGCCGACATCGCGCCGCCTGCTGGCGTCGAGATTCACAACCCGGACCTGCACATCGCCACGCTGAACGCCAAGGCCAAGTTCGAGGTCGAGCTCACGGTCGAGCGCGGTCGTGGCTACGTGCCCGCGACGCTCAACAAGTCGTACGACGCCGAGATCGGCCAGATCCCGGTTGACTCGATCTACTCGCCCGTTCTGAAGGTCACGTACAAGGTCGACGCTACCCGCGTCGCTCAGCGCACCGACTTTGACGAGCTCGTCATCGACGTCGAGACCAAGTCGTCGATCAGCCCCCGCGACGCCATCGCATCGGCCGGCTCGACACTCGTCGAGCTGTTCGGCCTGGCGCGCGCGCTGAACGAGGAGGCGGAGGGCATCGAGATCGGCCCGTCGGACACCGACGAGTCGCTCGCAGAGGACTACAACCTCCCGGTCGAGGACCTCAACCTCACGCAGCGCTCGTACAACTGCCTCAAGCGCGAGGGCATCCACACAGTGGGCGAACTCACCGCGCGCAGCGAAGCGGACCTCATGGACATCCGCAACTTCGGTCAGAAGTCGATCACCGAGGTCAAGGAAAAGCTTGCCGAGCTGGGCTTCTCGCTCAAGGACGGCGGCACGGAGTACGACGCGGCGTCAGCCGGTGGCGTGTACTTCTCAGGAACTGACGAAAGCTAAGAGGAGACAACCGACATGCCTACCCCCACCAAGGGTGCCCGCCTAGGCGGCGGGCCGGCCCACGAGCGGCACATGCTCGCCAACCTGGCGCAGAGCCTGTTTGAGCACGGCCGCATCACCACCACGGCCGCGCGCGCCAAGCGCCTGCGTCCGTACGCGGAGCGCCTCGTGACGTTCGCCAAGCGCGGCGACCTCGCGTCGCGCCGCCGCGTCATGGGCGCCATCCACGACAAGTCCGTCGTGCACCACCTGTTCACCGAGATTGGCCCCGCCATGGCGGAGCGTCCCGGCGGCTACACCCGCATCACGAAGGTGGGCCCCCGCAAGGGAGACAACGCGCCCATGGCCGTGATCGAGCTGGTCGAGGGCTCGCTTAGCGTCAAGCAGGAGGTTGTTGCCGAGGCGGCGGCCGCCGCGAAGTCCAGCGCGAAGGCGCCCGCTGCCAAGGCCGCGGACAAGAAGGACGACGCTCCTGCCGAGGCCAAGGACGACGCCGCGGATGCGACGGCCGAGGCCGAGGAGGCTCCGGCGAAGAAGGCTCCGGCGAAGAAGCCTGCGGCCAAGAAGGCGGCCGCAAAGAAGGACTCTGCTGACAAAGACTCTGCAGAGAAAGACTCCGAGTAGCGCTGACTAGCGCACGCTTAAGGCGGGCCCCATGACCGAATCTGGCGAGGTCGTGCGGGTCCGCCTTTCGCTTTCCTACGACGGCACCGACTTCTCCGGCTGGGCCAGCCAGCCCGGGCTACGCACCGTCCAGGGCGTGCTCGAGGAGGGGCTCGCGCGCCTCGTGCGAGGGGAGCAGCCGCGCGTGACCGTCGCCGGCCGCACCGACGCGGGTGTGCACGCCCGCGGCCAGGTAGCCCACGTGGACCTACCGGTGGCCGCGTGGCAGGCGATGCCGGGGCGCGGCGACCGCACCCCGGAGCAGGGCATGCGCGCCCGCCTCGCTGGCGTGCTGCCGGCGGATGTGGTGGTGTGGGCCGCATCGGTCGCACCGGCCGGCTTCGACGCTCGCTTCAGCGCGATCGCCCGGCGCTATTCGTACCGCGTGAGCGACGCCAGCGAGACGCGTGACCCGGTGCGCCGCCGCGAGGTGTTGTGGTACTCCCGCCCGGTGGACGTGGGCGCGCTGAATGCCGCATCGGCGTCGCTGACTGGCCTGCGTGACTTTGCGGCTTTTTGCCGCGCGCGCGAGGGCGCGACCACGATCCGCGACCTCACTGACTTCTCGTGGCGGCGCGTGCCGGATGGCCCGGACGCGGGCCTGCTCGTCGCGGAGCTTCGAGCCGACGCGTTCTGCCATTCGATGGTGCGCTCGCTCGTGGGCGCGGTGCTCAGCGTTGGCGACGGGCGCCGCGATCAGGTCTGGCTGGATGGCGTCGCGGCGCTCAAGGAGCGCACTGCCGCCGTCGCCGTGGCCGAGCCGCAGGGCCTCACATTGGAGGCCGTGGAGTATCCGCCAGACGACCAGATGGCCTCCCGGGCCGAGTCAACCCGGGCCCGGCGGACGCTGGATTGAGTTTCGCGCGGGGTAACGGTATGCTTGCTCGTCGTTGTCCATTGGACCGCGCCCGGCGAAGGTTTGCCGCGCACCAGTCTGGGCAGCCACCAGTTTCCGCCGGCACCGTCGGCGCTCACCGAGTAGATGAAGAAGGCCTGAAGTGCGCACGTACAACCCCAAGCCTGGCGACACCACCGCCGAGTGGCTCATCATCGACGCCACCGACGTCGTGCTTGGCCGTCTCGCCTCGCAGACCGCGACGCTGATCCGCGGCAAGCACAAGCCCACGTTCGCCCCGAACACCGACGGCGGCGACTTCGTCATCATCATCAACGCCTCCAAGGTGGCCCTCACCGGCACCAAGGCGGACACCAAGCTGGTTCACCGCCACTCGGGCTTCCCGGGCGGCCTGACGTCAAAGCCCATTGGCGAGGTCCTTGAGAAGTTCCCGACGCGCGTCGTCGAGAACGCGGTGAAGGGCATGCTCCCCAAGAGCAAACTCGGCCGCGCTCAGCTCAAGAAGCTCAAGGTCTACGCCGGCGCCGAGCACCCGCACGCCGCCCAGCAGCCCAAGCCGTTCGAGATCACCCAGGTCGCGCAGTAAGCGCGAGGAGGAACACCGTGTCTGAAGAAACTCCCGACGTCGCTGTAGAGGCTGACGCCACCGACGCCCCCGCTGTGTACACGTCGGAGTCCGGCGACGGGCCCAGCGAGTACACCACCGAGTCCGCTCCCGAGCGCGGCAAGGGCCAGTCCACCATCGCAGCCGGCGCTGGCCTCGGCCGTCGCAAGGAGGCCATCGCGCGCGTGCGCCTGGTCCCCGGAACGGGCAAGTGGACGCTCAACGGTCGCGACCTCGAGGACTACTTCCCGAACAAGGTGCACCAGCAGTTGGTGAACAGCCCGTTCGCGGTCCTCGACATCGAAGACAAGTTCGACGTGCACGCCCGCATCACCGGCGGTGGCCCCTCCGGCCAGGCTGGCGCGCTGCGCCTTGGCGTCGCGCGCGCCCTGAACCTGATCGACGAAGAGACGAACCGCGCGGAGCTCAAGAAGGCTGGCTTCCTCACGCGTGATGCTCGCGTGGTCGAGCGCAAGAAGGCAGGCCTCAAGAAGGCTCGCCGCGCCCCTCAGTACTCCAAGCGCTAGCATTACGCGCATGGCGCGTCTGTTCGGCACCGACGGTGTGCGTGGTGTCGCGAATCGCGACATCACCGCCGAACTCGCGCTTGACCTCGCTGTCGCTGCGGCTCACGAGTTGAGCGAGCGCGGCGAGTTCACGGGCCACCGGCCGCGCGCCATCCTCGGCCGCGACACCCGCGTGTCCGGCGAGATGCTGTCGGCCGCCGTCGCCGCCGGGCTGTCGTCCGCAGGCGTCGACGTGCTCGACGTGGGCGTCCTGCCCACCCCCGGCATCGCGTACTTGGCGGGCTCGAACGAGGCCGACCTTGGCGTCGTCATCTCCGCCTCGCACAACCCGATGCAGGACAACGGGATCAAGTTCTTCTCGCGCGGCGGGGCCAAGCTTGACGATGCCGTCGAGGCGGCGATCGAGGAACGGCTCGGCCAGGATTGGGAGCGCCCCACGGGCGGCGACATCGGCCAGATCACTCCGTCGCCGCGGCTGCGCTCGGAGTACGTGACCCACGTGGTCGCGGCCGCACAGTCGTTCGCAGGCACCGACAAGCCGCTCGACGGCCTCACGATCGTGGTGGACGCCGCGCACGGCGCCGCAAGCGTCGTGGGCCCGGCGGCGCTCAAGGAGGCCGGAGCCACTGTCGTCGTCATCAATGCCGATCCGGACGGCCGGAACATCAACGACGGCGTGGGCTCCACGCACCTCGAGGGCCTCAAGGCCGCGGTGGTGAAGGAGTCGGCGGACATCGGCGTGGCGTTCGATGGCGATGCAGACCGCTGCCTGGCCGTGGATCACGCGGGCGACTTGGTGAGCGGCGACCACATCATGGGGCTGCTCGCACAGGCGATGAAGGATGCTGGCACGCTGTACCGCGACACGCTGGTCGCGACCGTCATGAGCAACCTTGGCCTCCACCGCGCGATGCGCGAAGCGGGCATCGAGATTGTCGAAACCGCCGTGGGCGACCGCTACGTGCTTGAGGCCATGCGCGCCGAGGGTTACACGCTCGGCGGCGAGCAGTCCGGCCACATCATCCTCAGCGAGTACGCCACCACTGGCGACGGCATCCTCACCGCGCTGCTGATCGCGAGCCGCGTGGCACGCACCGGACTGACGCTCAAGGAACTGTGCGCGAGCATCGAGTCGCTCCCGCAGGTGCTCATCAACGTCCCAGGCGTCGACCGCTCGCGCGTGTACTCCGACGAGCCGCTCCAACGTGCCGTGGCCGAGGTTCGCGCGGACCTTGGCGACGACGGCCGCGTCCTGCTGCGCCCGTCCGGCACCGAGCCGCTCGTGCGCGTGATGGTCGAGGCCAACACCGACGAGCGTGCGCGGGCCAGCGCCGACGCGCTCGCGCAGGTGGTCGCCACCAGGCTGGCCCTCCAGTGAGGCTCGCCGTCGTCGCCGCGGCCGCCGCGGCCACCGCCGCGACCACAGAACCAGCGAGCGGCTTCTGGGGCTGGCTCAGCTCGCTGGGGACCTCCGCCGAGGCCTACGTGCTCGGCCTGTCCGAGACGATCTGGATCTACGTGGGCGTCTACGCCCTCTCGGTGATCGACGGCATCTTCCCGGTGGTACCAAGCGAGTCCGTCGTGATCGCGTCCGCGACCACCTGGGCCCAAACCGGCAGGCCGTTCGTGTGGTTCATCTGGCTGGCCGCCGCCGCGGGCGCGTGGTGCGGGGACCAGATCACCTACACGGTTGGCACGCTCGTGAACGTGCGGCGCATCCCCGGCATGAACTCCAAGCGCGGCCGCGCCACCCTCGACTGGGCCGAGCACGCGCTCGAGCACCGCGGCACGTCGTTCATCATCGCCGCGCGCTTCATCCCCGGCGGCCGCGTCGCGGTCAACCTCACCGCGGGCGCCCTGCGATTTCCGCGCCGACGCTTCATGGGCGTCGACGCGATCGCTGGCGCGATATGGGCGACGTGGGGAGTCGCGCTCGGCATCTTCGCCGGCAGCATCTTCCAGAGCAACCTGTGGCTGTCCGTCGCGGTGGGCGTCGCCGGTGGCGTCCTGCTCGGGTTCCTCGTGGACAAAATACTGTCTCGCGTGGGCATCGAGCCGCCCAGCCTGCCGGACATCGACCAGCTCCCCGAGCGGCACATCTCGAGCAAGAAGCGCGCCGCCGAGGCGGAGCGCCGCGAGCGGCTCAAAAAGAAGGCTCCCAAGCCGCGCGACTAGAGCTTGCGCAGGTGAACCGTCTCGACCGAGTGGTCCGATCCCTTGCGAAGGATGATCGTCGCCCGCGACCGCGTGGGCGCGATGTTGTTCTCGAGGTTCGGCGCGTTGATCGAGTCCCAAATGCCTTCGGCCTTCGCCACGGCCTCCTCATCGGTAAGCGAGGCGTAGGAATGGAAGTACGACGCCGGGTCCGCGAACGCCGTGGCGCGTAGCGCGAGGAACCGCTCGACGTACCAGCGACGCACCGCGGAGGGGTCGGCGTCCACATAGATCGACATGTCTACAAAGTCGCTGACCGCGAGGCTCGCGCGTCCGGACTCGGTGCGGGGCGCTGGCTGCAGCACGTTGAGCCCCTCGAGGATGAGGATGTCGGGGCTCGACACGGTCACGACCTTGCCGGGGACGATGTCGTACGCGAGGTGCGAGTAGACGGGCGCGGAGACCTCGGGTGCGCCGGACTTCACGGCGGACACGAAGTCGCGAAGCGCGCGCCGGTCGTAGGACTCGGGGAAGCCCTTACGCTCCATCAGGCCGCGGCGTTCAAGTTCCGCGTTGGGGTGCAGGAAGCCGTCGGTGGTCACAAGCTCGACGCGGGGGCTCGACGGCCAGCGGCGCATCAGTTCGCGCAGCAGGCGAGCGGTTGTGGACTTGCCCACCGCTACCGAGCCGGCCACCGCGATGACAAACGGCGTGCGGGACGCCCGCTCGCCAAGGAACTCCGACGTCGTCCCGTGGAGCGCGCCAACGGCCACGTGATAGAGGTCGAGCAGGCGCGACAGCGGGCGGTAGATGGTGTCGACCTCGGGCAGGCTTACAGGGTCGTCGAGGCCGCGTACGCGAGCGATGTCCTCTTCAGTGAGAGGCAGGGGAGTGCGGCCCGCGAGGGCGGCCCACTCGTTTCGGCTCAGCGTCACGAACGGCGTGTGCGCCTCGGAGCCACTATCGGTCACCCGTCCATTGTGGCGCACGCGGGGTCGCGGGCTGGTCCCGGCGGCGCGGAGGCCGGGCAGTAGACTTGCCGACATGTGTGGAATCGTGGGCTATGTCGGCTCTGGGGACGCTGGTGAGCGTCCCCAGGAAGTGGTCCTCGGCGGCCTCAAGCGGCTCGAATACCGGGGGTACGACTCCGCCGGGATTGCCGCGGTGGGCGAGGACCGCACGGCGGTCAACTCCGCCAAGAAGGCAGGCAAGCTACGCGAGCTGACCGCAGCGCTCGAGGCGTCGCCGCTGCCGCCCGCAACTGTCGCCATCGGCCACACGCGCTGGGCCACCCACGGCGCCCCCACGGACAGCAACGCGCACCCGCACCTGGCGGCAGACGGGCGCATCGCCGTTATCCACAACGGCATCATCGAGAACTACGCCGCGCTGCGCACCGAGCTCGCGGCGACCGGCGTCACCTTCCTGTCCGACACCGACACGGAGGTCGCAGGGCACCTGCTGGCCGCCAACGTCGAGTCGGGCATGAGCCTTGCGGACGCCATGCGCGCCACCGCCGCGCGCCTCGACGGCGCCTTCACGCTGCTGGCGGTGGACGCGCGCGAGCCGCGCCTGGTGGTGGGCGCACGCCGCAACTCTCCGCTCGTGGTGGGACTAGGCGAGGGCGAGAACTTCCTGGGCAGCGACGTCGTCGCGTTTATCGATCACACCCGGCTGGCGCTCGAGCTTGGGCAGGACGAGGTCGTGGAGATCCGGCCCGACTCGGTGATCGTCACCGACTACGCGGGCAACGTGATCGAGCGCGAACCGTTCACCGTTGACTGGGACGCGGCCGCCGCAGAAAAGGGCGGCTTCGCGACCTTCATGGACAAGGAAATTCACGACGGCCCGGCTGCGGTCGCGGACACCCTGCGCGGGCGCATCGACGATCGCGGCAAGCTCACGCTCGACGCCGGCGTGATCGACGAGTCGGTGCTCAACGCGATCGACAAGATCGTCGTCGTCGCGTGCGGCTCGGCCGCCTACGCGGGCCTGGTCGCCAAGTACGCGATCGAGCACTGGTGCCGCATCCCGGTCGAGGTGGAGCTTGCCCACGAGTTCCGCTACCGCGACCCGGTGGTGAACGTGAAGACGCTCGTGGTGGCAATCTCGCAGTCCGGCGAGACCATGGACACGATCATGGCGGTGCGCCACGCGCAGCAGCAGGGCGCGAACGTCATCGCGATCGTCAACGTGCAGGGTTCCACGATCGCGCGCGAGGCGGATGCGGTGTTGTACACGCGCGCCGGGCCCGAGATCGCGGTGGCCTCCACGAAGGCGATACTTGCCCAGATCACCGCGTCCTACCTGCTCGGCATCTACCTTTCCGAGTTGCGAGGTAACAAATTCCCCGACGAGATCGCGAAGTTGCTCGAGGACCTTGACGAGATGCCCGCGAAGGTGCAGTTGGTGGTGGACACGGCCGAGGCGGTCCGCGAGGCCGCCCGCGAGCTCGTGGACGCGCGCACCGTGCTGTTCCTCGGCCGCCACGTGGGTTACCCGGTCGCGCTCGAAGGCGCGCTCAAGCTCAAGGAACTCGCGTACATCCACGCAGAGGGCTTCGCCGCCGGCGAGCTCAAGCACGGCCCGATCGCGCTACTCGAGGAGGGCCTGCCGGTGTTCGTGATCTTGCCGAGCCCGCGGGGCCGCGAGTCGCTCCACTCAAAGGTCGTGTCGAACATCCAGGAGGTGCGTGCGCGCGGGGCCCGTACCTACGTGATCGCCGAGGAAGGCGACGAGGCCGCGGCCGAGTTCGGAGACCGGGTGTTCTACGTACCGCCCGCGCCCGTCCTCATGACGCCGCTGTTGAACCTCGTGCCGCTCCACGTGTTTGCATGCGAGCTGGCGAGTGCCAAGGGCCACGACGTGGACCAGCCGCGCAACCTCGCGAAGTCCGTGACGGTGGAGTAATGATTCGCGGTCTCGGGATCGACGTGGTGGCGATCGAGCGCTTCGAGGAGACGGTGGCGAAGTCGCCTGGCTTTCTCGAGCGGATTTTCACGGAGGGCGAGCGCGAGCGCGGCCCCGCGAGCCTCGCCGCGAGGTGGGCTGCGAAGGAGGCGCTCGCGAAAGCGCTCGGTGCGCCTGCCGGGCTTCACTGGCACGACGCCGAGGTCGTCAAGGGCGCCGACGGCGACCCGGACTTTGTCATCCGCGGCACGGTGGCGGCGCGGGCGGCCTCGCTGGGGATTACCCGGCTCCACCTTTCGATGTCGCACGATGCGGGGATAGCGTCGGCAGTAGTGGTGGCGGAGGGAGACGCATGACTCTCATCAACGTGAGCGTCGACTACGACGCGATCTCGCACAACGTCGAGACCCTGCGTGCCGCTGCACCGACCGCGGCCGTCATGGCCGTCGTGAAGGCCGACGCGTACGGCCACGGGCTCATCGAGTCCGCGCGCGCGGCCCGCGAGGGTGGCGCCGCGTGGCTTGGCACCGCGCAGCCGGGGGAGGCGCTCGCGCTGCGTGCAGCCGACGACGCCGGCCGCGTCCTGACCTGGCTCTACGGGCCCGACGTGCCGGCCCGCGCCCTGATCGACGCGGACGTGGACGTCTCCGTGTCCTCGCTCGAGGTGCTCGAGGCGATCGCCGCCGCGGCGCGCGACGCCGGCGTGCCGGCGCGCGTCCACGTGTGCGTCGACACCGGCCTTGGCCGCGAGGGCGTGATGCCCGGCGAGCTTCCGGAGCTGCTCGACGCCGTGCGCGCCGCGCGCGATGCGGGTCTCGTGGAGACGGTCGGGATCTGGTCCCACTTCGCGTGGGCGGACGCGCCCGGGCACCCGACGATCGCGCTGCAGTCGCGTGTGTTCGCGGGCGCCGTCGCCACCGCCGAGGCCGCCGGCATGGAGTTCGAGGTGCGCCACCTGTCGAACTCGGCCGCCACGCTCACCCGCCCCGAGGACCACTACGACCTGGTACGCCCGGGACTCGCCGTGTACGGCCTGTCGCCCGTCGAGGATCCGGCAGGCAAGGCCTACGGGCTCAAGCCGGCCATGTCCGTGACGTCGGAGCTCGCGCTCGTCAAGCGCGTCGGCCCGGGCCAGGGCGTGTCCTACGGGCACGACTACGTCACAGACCGGGAGACCGTGCTCGGACTGGTGTCCGCGGGGTACGCGGACGGCGTGTTCCGACACGCGTCGAACCGCGGCCCCGTCCGTATCGGCGACGCCCGCGCGCGCATCTCGGGCCGCGTCTGCATGGACCAGTTCGTGGTTGACCTTGGCCCCGACTCCACCGCGAAGGCGGGCGACGGCGTCGTGCTGTTCGGCGCGGGAGGGCCCACGGCCCACGAGTGGGCGGAGGCGGCGGGCACCATCGATTACGAGGTCGTCACCAGGTTCGGGGTGCTGCGACCAAAGGCGGGCCTGTGAGCGGGGCGGCGCGCGCGAGTTACGTGCTGCCGAGCGCGGATGACACGCGTGCGCTTGGCGAGGCGCTCGCGGCCCGGCTGCGGCCCGGCGACCTGGTGATCCTCACCGGCGACGTCGGCGCGGGCAAGACCACCTTCACCCAGGGCATCGGCGCGGGGCTTGGGGTGGGCGGCGCGGTCGTCAGCCCCACCTTCATCATCGCGCGCACCCATGCGCCCGGCGCCGCCGGCGTGGGCCTTGTGCATGTGGACGCGTACCGGCTTACGTCCCTGGCCGAGCTTGATCACCTTGACCTCGACACGGCCCTCGACGACGGCGTGACCGTCGTGGAATGGGGAGGCGACCTTGCCGAGGCGCTGTCCCCGGAGTGGCTGCACATCGCGTTCGAGCGCCCGCGCGGCGGGGACCTCAGCGAGGACCCGGAGGCCGGCCAGCGCAGCGTCGTGGTGACGGCCGCCGGCGCGCGCTGGGATAACGCCGACCTCGACGCTCTCGCATAATCTTTGCCTATGGTCACGCTCGCTATCGATACGTCCAGCGCGATTTCCGTCGCCGTCATGGACGGGGACGACGCGCTCGCATCCGCTTCCGTATATGAGCCGCGCGCGCACGCGGAGAGGCTCGCGCAGATGGTCGCGGACGCGCTCGCCCAGGCGCGAGTGACGGGGGCCGACGTCGCCGACGTCGTGGTCGGGACCGGCCCCGCGCCGTTTACGGGCCTGCGGGTGGGGCTCGTGACGGCAAGGACGATGGCGATGGCGTGGGGCGTTCCCGTGCGCGGCGTGTGCTCGCTCGACGCCCTTGGGGCGGAGCACGGCGGGGACGTCACGGTGGTGGCCGACGCGCGTCGCCGGGAGGTCTACTGGGCCCGCTACGAGTCCGGGGTGCGCGTGGACGGACCCCACGTGACGGTCCCGGCCGATGTCGTGGCGCCCGGCGAAACCATCGGGCGCGGCGCGATGCTCTACGCCGAGGCCCTCGGCGTGCATGGCGAGCCGGCGCTACTCGACCCCGACCCCGCCTGGCTCGCGCGCGAGGCCCGCCGGCGCATCGGCGCGGGGGAGGACTTGCCGGTCGAGCCCCTTTACCTACGCCGTCCTGACGTCCACGGGGTTCCGGGCGCGTGACCGTGGTCTCCATCCGCGACGCCGTCGAGGACGACGTGCGTTGGGTTGCCGAGCGCGAGGCAGAGATTTTTGGGCCGTCGGCGTGGTCGCCGTCGTTGTTGAAGTCGGACTGGGCTGCGGGTGCGAGCACCTACCGGATCGCTGAACTCGGCGGCGAGCGCGTGGGGTACTGCGTGTACGGCGAATTCGAGGACAGCTTCTCGCTGATGAACCTCGCGGTCGCGCCTGGGGAGCGGCGCAAGGGCGTGGCGGCCGCGCTGCTCGCCGACTGCCTCGCGGCCGCCCGCCGAGACGGCTGCGCGCAGGTGTGGCTGGAGGTCGCCGTCGACAACGACGCGGCGATCGGGCTCTACCGGGCGGCGGGCTTTGAGGACGTGCGGGTGCGGCCGCGGTACTACCAGCCCGAGGGCACTGACGCCCTGGTGATGGCCCTGGACGTCGACGCAACGTGACGCGGGGCGGGCGCCCTGCGGGAAGCGTGGCCTAGAGGACCAGCGCCGCGTCGTCCCAGCTGGTACGTCCGCGCCGCAGGCCCGCGCCGTGGTCGCCCTCGGGCGGGTATCCCACCCCGAGCAGCATCTCGGAACTCCACGACGTGCCAGCGAGCAGCGCCTCGTCGATGCCAGGCCGCGAGAACCCGCCGTACGGGCGCACCGCGAGCCCCGCGGCGCGTAGGGCGAGTATCAGGTAGCCAGCCTGCAGCCAGGTGCCGTCGTGCGCCTTTTGGGATCGCTCGTCCGCGGCGGCCTCAAGCCGTTCGCGAACGTGGTCGGCGCCGGGCGAGGTGACGTGAAACTGGTCGTGGTAGCGGTCGTCGCGCGCAATCACCAGGATGAGCGGCGCGCGCTCGAGTTTGTCTTTGTTGCCGGGCGACGCGTGCGCGATGACTGCCGCCCTCGCCGCCGGCGACTCGGCCACGACCAGCCGCATCGGTACGGCGTTGTTTCCCGTGGGCGCGAGCTTCGCGCGGTCGAAAACCTCGCGCACGAGGGCCGTGGGTACCTCGCGGTCGGCGAAGTGGGTGTTGGAACGGGCGCCGTGGAAGAGCTGCTGCCACACGGGCTCGGGCAGGACGCCGGGGGAAGCGGCGAGTGCCGCTGCGTCAATGTCGATGTCTAGGGTCACAGTCAGTAATACGCACGCGGACGTTGCGTTATTCCGCGGGGTCGCGAGCCGCTGCAGTGTTCGCCGAATAGGCGCTCCCGACCTAAGGTTGACGCGTGGAACCGTTGGTCATGGGCATCGAGAGCACGTGCGACGAAACAGGCGTGGCGCTTGTGCGCGGCCGCGATCTAGTTCACGACGCCGTCGCCAGCTCCATGGACGAGCACGCGCGGTTCGGCGGCATCGTCCCCGAGGTTGCCTCCCGCGCCCACCTCGAATCCTTCCTCCCGACCATCGCGGCGGCGCTCGACGGCTCGGGCCACACCCTGGCGGACGTCGACGCGATCGCTGTGGCGTCCGGGCCGGGGCTCGTGGGGTGCCTCACCGTGGGCGTCGCGGGCGCCAAGGCGCTCGCGGTCGCGCTCGACAAGCCGCTCTACGCGGTCAACCACGTGGTGGGTCACGCGGCGGTGGACGAGCTTGTGCACGGCGCCTTCCCCGACCGATTCCTGTCCCTCGTGGTATCCGGCGGCCACTCGTCGCTGCTGCTCGTCGACGACATCGCGACCGGCGTGACGGAGCTCGGGCACACGCTCGACGACGCAGCGGGCGAGGCCTTCGACAAGGTGGGTAGGCTGCTCGGCCTGCCGTACCCGGGCGGCCCGCACGTGGACCGCCTGGCCCGCGAGGGCAACCCGGCGGCGATCCCCTTCCCGCGCGGCCTCAGTAAGCCCTCCGACCTCGAGCGCCACGCCTACGACTTTTCCTTCTCCGGCCTCAAGACCGCCGTCGCGCGCTGGCTTGAGCAGTGCGCGGACGACGGCCGCGAGGTGCCGGCGGCGGACGTCGCGGCCAGTTTCGCTGACGCCGTGGCAGACGTGCTTGTCACCAAGTCGCTACGCGCATGCGCCGAGCACGGTGTCGACACGCTTGTCATCGGGGGAGGGTTCTCGGCGAACTCGCAGCTCCGGGACGCGGCCGAGCGGCGCTGCGTGGAGGCGGGAATCACCGTACGTATTCCCCCGATCAGGTTTTGCACCGACAATGGGGCGATGATCGCAGCACTCGGAAGCGCGTGCGTGCGTTCCGGCGTCGCCCCGAGCGGCCTGGGCGTAGGCGTGGACTCGGCCATGCCGCTCGAGAGGGTGACGGTGTCATGACCGACCACCACGTCCCACGGTTCGCCCACGGGCGCATCGGCAGTCACGCTGCCAGCATTGCACCGGGATCCGTGGGCCGTGGCGCCGTTGCGGCCCTCGCCGTGGTGGCACTCGTAGCGTCCGCCGCGTACGGCATGAACATGATGACGGAGCCAGACGTCGACGCAGCCGTCGCGGACATCAAGCCCGAAGCCACGCCGTCGCCCGAGCCGTCGCCCGAGCCCGCCGAGCCCGTCGTTGAGACGCTTCCGTGGGGCCCCACCGTCGAGGACTGGGACTACGCCGTCTCGAAAGCTGAGTCAATGTCGGTCGAGGAGGCAGCCGGGCAGGTGCTCATCGCAAACTTCTCCGGCAAGAGTCCTGCTGACGTCGCGTCCATGGTCGACCGCTACCACCTCGGCGGCGTCATCCTGTTCGACGACAACATCGGCGACGCGACCCGCACCACCCGCCTCAACCAGGCAATCCAAGACGCTGGCGCGCAGTCCGGCCGCACGTGGCCCGTGATTGTCAGCGTCGACCAGGAGGGCGGGCCGGTCGCGAGGCTGACCCCGCTCGTGCCCGAAATGCCCGCGTTCATGGCGGCGGGGGCGGTCGCCGACAAGCAGGTCGTCGAGGACACCTACTCGGCGTTCGGGTCCGACATCGGCAACCTTGGCTTTAACGTCAACTACGCACCCGTGGCGGACATGACCATCGGGCTGCAGGACCCGGTGATCCGGACGCGGTCGGCCGGCTCGGACCCGGATAACGTGTCGGCAACCGTCGTTGCGGCCGTCAACGGGTACCTGAACGCAGGCGTCGTCCCCACGGTCAAGCACTTCCCCGGTCACGGCAGCGTGACCACCGACTCGCACGCCGCTCTCCCCACGCAGAGAACCAAGGTCAAAGAGCTCGCCCAGCGCGACTTCGTGCCGTTCCAGGCTGCGATCGATGCTGGGGCGCCCCTGATCATGATGGGCCACGTGCGTATCCCCGAGTGGGGCAAGGGCCCGTCGACGCTCAACCCGCGCGCCTACTCTTACCTGCGCGACCAGATGGGCTTTCAGGGTGTCATCGTCACCGACGCGCTCAACATGGCTGCGGTGACGAAGCACAGGAGCCCTGACGACGTCGCGGTCGGCGCGCTCAAGGCTGGCGCCGACCTGCTGCTGATGCCCGCGGACCTCGGCGAGGCGCACGCCGGAATCGTCAAGGCGGTGAAGAAAGGGAAGCTCGACCGCGCCCGGCTCAACGATGCCGCGGCCCACTCCATCGCCCTCATGTCATGGCAGTCGCGGATGGCGCCGGAGGTGCCCCCGGGCACTGATTACGTGCGCGCGTTCAGCGCAGCGGGAGCGACGGTCGCCGCCTCGAGCTGTGGCAAGAACTACGTGAAGGGCGGGGTTCGGATTAGCGGCGGCTGGCAGTCGGAGCGCGACGCGCTCGCGCGGGCGCTCAAGAAGTTGGGCGTCCCGCAGAAGTCCACAGGGACCACGATCACCATCCTCGGCAGCGCGGACGGCAAGGCGAACTCCGACATCGTCGTCGCAATGGACGGCCCGTGGGGGTTGCCGGATTCGAACGCGAACGTCTACGTCGGCCTTTATGGCCGGGGAGACGCCACTCTCGCCGGGCTTGCGGACGTGCTGACCGGCACGGTCACGCCCACCGCCGGTTGGCCCGTGCACCTCTCGGGCATCAAGCCGGATGCCTGCACCGGCGGCGGCTAGCCGCGCTCGACGATCATCGCGACGCGGCGATCGCCCGCGCGTGTCAGGATCACCGTCGCGGCGTTATCGCCCCGGAGCTTGAGCTCCTTCCGGACGCGCTCGGGCGACACGTCCATCCCGCGCTTCTTGATCTCAAGGGCGCCCACGCCCCGCTCACGCAGGTACGACGCGAGGGTCGCCGGCTTGTATGGCAGGACGTCGAGTACGCGATAGCGCGTCGCGAGCTGGGTGGTGGCGTCGGCGTCGCCAGTGAGGTACGCGATCGTGTGGTGGAGCAGCCGCGCGTCGACTGCCGCCGCGACTTCGCCGACGAGGCCGGCCCGGATCACCGCACCGTCGGGCTCGAACAGGTAGGCGCCAGTTGCGCCGACCTCGGCGATGGCGCCCGTGTTGCGAACCGCCGCCGCGCCGTCGGCGCTCAGCACCAGCGCCCCACGGCCAGGAGCAGCCGCGAGCGGCCCGGCCCACAGGCCGCACTCGACGACGTCGCCGTCGACCGACACCCATTGGGCCTCCACGTCCGCTGGGAGCGCCGTATGCGGGATTCCGGGTCCAACCTTGACACCCACCGCCGGGAACGCGTCTCGTAGCGCCAGAACGGCGCTCAGGGGCGGCTCGTAGTCCTCGGGTCGGTACTGGCGCGCGCCCCCGGCTCGCCGCCCCGGGTCCGCGTAGACGGCCTCGACGTCCACGCCACGCACGACGTCCATTGCGTCCGCGTGCACCACGACCGCGTCGGGGAACGGCGCGAGGTTATGGTCCGCGATGAGTGCCGTGCCTTCGTCCCGTTCGAAAGCCATCACCGCGAGCCCCAGCCCGGCCATCGCGAACGCGTCCGCGCCGATCCCGCACGTGAGGTCGGCGACGCGCGTGATGCCCGCGTCACGAAAGCGGGCCGCGTGGCGGGCGGCCACGACAAGGCGCGTGGCTTGCTCGAGCCCCGCGCGGGTGAAGAGCATCTGCGCGGCGAATTCCCCGAACTTCGCGGCCGCGGCGCGCCGCAGCTCCACTTGGGTCATGGCGGCGGCCACGAGGTCTGGGGGGTGGCCAGCGGCGCGAAGCTCGCTGCCGACGACGAGCGCGTCGCGCGTCTCGTCCGCGAGTGCCCCCGTGAGCGACAGGCAGTCGCGAGATGTCGCGAGGCGGGCGGCTGCGGCATCCATGAGCCGATGATGGCACGCCCCGCTTGGCGACGCGTCGCTTGCCGCGCCGACCACCGGCATGAGTTAGCACTCCACCGGCGCGAGTGCTAAATTGTTACTGCTCCGTTGGGGAGCAAGAACGGCGACGCCGGCGGACTACGCCGCCCCTCACGTCGCCGCACAACTGTCAAACGAAACGTGGAAGGTCAGGTCCGCAATGTCGGTCTCTATTAAGCCTCTCGAAGACAAGGTCGTCGTGAAGTCGGCGGAAGCCGAGAAGACGACTGCCTCCGGGCTCGTCATCCCCGACACCGCGAAGGAGAAGCCCCAGGAGGGCGAGGTCATCGCAGTGGGACCGGGTCGAATCGACGACAACGGCAACCGGGTGCCCCTTGACGTCGCCGTCGGGGACAAGATCATCTACAGCAAGTACGGCGGCACCGAGGTCAAGTACGCGGGCGAGGAATACCTCATCCTGTCCGCACGCGACATCCTCGCGGTCATCGCGTAGCGCGAGCCCAAAGCTGCAGGAACGCGGAGAGGGCCCCGGCTAACGCCGGGGCCCTCTCGATTTCCGTGGGGTGGGTGTGGCCTAACTCGCCTGACGCACGCGGGTGGCCAACACGGAATTCCGCTCATCCTCGCTCATGCCGCCCCAGACACCGAAGGGCTCGCGGGCCTCAAAGGACCTCTCGCGGCACATCTCCAGCACGGAGCAACCTTCGCAGTAACGCTTGGCCCTTTCGGCCCGACGACGCCGCGCCGAACCGCGCTCGCCTTCGGGGTGAAAGAACAGGTTTGGGTCCGCCTCTCGGCAGGCCCCCTCGTATTGCCATTCCCACTCGTCTTGGGTGGGTGAAGGCAAGGACGCGGCAATGTTCATGAGTTGTACTTTCCGGATCCGGCTCACCCTCAGGACGACCCGTTCCTTTACTAGCGCCACGGACCTGGGCATCCGGTGCCCAGGTCCTGCAACCGCAGCGTTCGCTTGCACAAATTTTCGTCAACCCTCGGCCCGGCCGGTAGCCCTCTCTTCTGGGGGTAGGGGGTATCCGAACCGGATATTTACGCTCGATCTCGGCGAGGCCTGGCGTGGGCGTGCGCTCGTCTAGGATGGTCCAATGGCGCCTACTGAGGACCACAATCCCTTCGCTTACGTCGGCCTGACTTACGACGACGTCCTGTTGCTTCCTGGTCCCAGCGACGTGATCCCGAGCGAGGTGGACACGAGCACCCGCCTCACCAAGAACATCCGCATCGCGGTGCCGCTGCTCAGTGCCGCAATGGACACGGTGACCGAGGCCCGGATGGCCATCGCGATGGCCCGCCACGGCGGCATCGGAGTGCTGCACCGCAACCTGTCCATCGAGGATCAAGCGCACCAGGTTGACTTGGTCAAGCGCTCGGAGTCCGGGATGATCACGGACCCGGTCACCGTCGGCCCCGACGCCACGCTCGCCGAGCTCGACGCGTTGTGCGGCCAGTACCGTGTCTCGGGCCTCCCGGTCGTTGACGCCGACCGCACCCTGCTCGGCATCATCACCAACCGCGACCTGCGATTCGTGAGCCCTGGGGAGTACTCCACGCGCCTGGTTCGCGACGCGATGACGCCCATGCCGCTCATTACCGGCCGCGTCGGCATTACCAACGCCGAGGCCACCCAGCTGCTCGCCGAGCACAAGATCGAAAAGCTCCCGCTGGTCGACGACGCCGGGCGGCTGCAGGGACTCATCACCGTCAAGGACTTTGTCAAGACGGAGAAGTACCCCAAGGCAACCAAGGACGGCGAGGGCCGCCTGCGCGTGGCCGCGGCCGTGGGTTTCTACGGCGACGCCTGGGAGCGCGCCACCGCGCTCGTGGACGCTGGCGTCGACGTGCTGGTCGTGGACACCGCCCACGGCCACGCTGGCGCCATGATCGACATGATCAAGCGCCTCAAGTCCGACCCGGCCACCAGCCACGTGGACGTGATCGGCGGCAACGTCGCCACCCGCGAGGGCGCCAAGGCGCTCGTCGACGCGGGCGCCGACGCCGTCAAGGTGGGCGTAGGCCCCGGCTCCATCTGCACCACGCGCGTGATCGCGGGCGTGGGCGTTCCGCAGGTCAGCGCGGTCTATGAGGCCTCGAAGGCCACGCGCCCGGCGAACGTCCCCCTGATCGCCGACGGTGGCCTCCAGTACTCGGGCGACATCGGGAAGGCGCTTGTCGCCGGGGCCGAGTCGGTCATGCTCGGCTCGCTGCTCGCGGGTTGCGCAGAAAGCCCTGGGGAGCTGGTGCTCGTCAACGGCAAACAGTTCAAGTCGTACCGCGGGATGGGCTCCCTTGGCGCGATGGCCTCGCGAGGCAAGGCGTCGTTCTCCAAGGACCGCTACTTCCAGGCTGACGTACCAAGCGACGACCACATCATCCCTGAGGGCATCGAGGGCCAAGTGCCGTACAAGGGCCCGCTCGGCAACGTCGCGTACCAACTCACGGGCGGCCTCGCGCAGACGATGTTCTACGTTGGCGCGCGCACGATCGACGAGTTGCGCGAGCGCGGCAAGTTCGTGCGCATCACCCCGGCGGGGCTCAAGGAGTCGCACCCGCACGACATCCAGATGACGGTCGAGGCGCCGAACTACTCGCGCGACTAGAGCGCTGCGCCTTACGGGTACAGGCCGCGAAGCTCGTGGGCTTCGTTCACGCGGCGCACGGCGAGCGCCGTCGCTGCCTGCCGATGCGTGAGCGAGTGAATGCCTGAGTAGTCCACGACCTCGTGCCACGCGCGGGTCATCCGCTCTTCGAGGCGCTCGTTCACGTCGCGCTCGCTCCAGCGGTACGCCTGGTTCGCCTGCACCCATTCGAAGTACGAGACGACGACGCCGCCGGCGTTTGCAAGGATGTCGGGCACGACGAGCACCCCGCGAGACGCAAGGATCGAGTCGGCAGCGCTGGTCGTGGGGCCGTTTGCTCCCTCGACGATGATCGTCGCGCGGATGTCGCCGGCGTTGCCCTCGTTGATGACGCCCTCCACTGCGGCGGGCACCATGACGTCGACGTCGAGAGTGAGCAGATCGCTCGGGTCCATCGCCTCCGCGCCGTCGTAGCCGACCACGGACCCGGTCTCATCCACGTGCGCGCCCAGGCGGGCGATGTTGAGGCCGGCCTCGGAGTAGATCGCGCCGTCGATGTCGCTGATCGCCCGCACCGTGACTCCGGCATCGGCGAGGAAGCGCGCCGCGTCGCGGCCCACCTTTCCGAATCCCTGCACGGCGGCCGTCGCGCCAGCCGGGTCAATTCCGCGGCTCGCCATCGCCAGCAGCGCGATGTGGGCGACGCCGCGCGAGGTGGCAGACGCACGCCCGAGCGAGCCTCCGAGGCTGATGGGCTTGCCGGTCACCACCCCCGGCACGGTGTGGCCCTGGGTGGCGGAGTAGGTGTCCATCATCCACGCCATGGTTTGCTCGTTGGTGCCGATGTCGGGGGCCGGGATGTCCATCTCGGGTCCGATGATCGGCAGGATTTCGGACGTGTACCGCCGGGTGACCCGCTCGAGCTCGGACTCGCTGTGGTCCCGGGGTTCGATCGCCACCCCGCCCTTCGCGCCGCCGTACGGGACGTCAAGCAGCGCGCACTTCCAGGTCATCCACATGGCGAGCGCGCGCACCTCGTCGAGGTTGACGGCGCTGCTGTAACGCAGGCCGCCCTTCGCGGGGCCGCGTGAGAAATTGTGTTGCACCCGGTAGCCCTGATACACCGCCACCGTGCCGTCATCGCGCCTGAGCGGCACGCTCACCATCATTTCCCGCCGCGACGTCGCCAGCATGCGGTGAACGCCGTCCGTGACGCCAAGGTGCGCGACCGCGCCGGCGAGCTGGGCGTGGGCGTCGGCAAGAGGCTTGGTCGCGGGGTGCCGTGGCTCGACCGCACCACGCTCCGGCGTGATCTCTGTCATGGCGCCTCCTCGTGCCCTGCCTCTGAGATTACGCCCGACCGCCCGCGAGCGCCCGGGCAGGGCTAGTCGCGTGCGAGCGGCCAGTTCACGCTTGGGAGGTCGTCTGTTGTTCCCTTGGACGTGAGCCACGCGCGGAAGTTCTCGGCCCACACCCGGTGCGCCTCGATCTGCTGCGAGTGGAGGTCGGCGAGATCCACCTTGCCGAGCTCGGGGAACGCGCGCGCCATCGCATGCACGACGTCGAGCGTCGCGATGACGTCGGCGTCTGCGGCGTGCAGGGAGTCGGCGTCTACCTGGACGCCGTACTGCGCGCAAATGTCGATGAGCTTGCGCTTGCCGCGGCGGTAACGGTCAAGGTGGCGGTCCAGCACGAGCGGGTCGACGATGGGCTTGATGCTTGCCTCCCGGCCGCCGAGCCGCTGCGCGAGCGTGGGCAGAGAATGCCGCTGCAGCTCGTTCTCGAGGATGGTGATGTCGTACGAGGCGTTAAAGGCAACCACGGGCGCGCCGGAGCGCATGGCGCTCGCGAGCAGCGTGGCGATCTCCTCGAGCGCCTCGGCGGGTTTCTGGCCGTTTGCGCGCGCCATCTCGGTGGTGATGCCGTGCACCTGCGTGGCGCGCTCCGGGATCTCGACGCCTGGGTCGATGAGCCACGTACGCACCCCAGGCGTGCCGTCGGCCCCTTCGCGGGTGATGACCGCCGCCGTCACGATGCGGTCGGTCGAGGTGTCGACGCCGGTGGTCTCGGTGTCAAACCCCACCATCGGGCGATCAAGCCATGTCATGGCACCACTCTCGCACCCATGACCCACAATCGCGAACGGACGTGCCGCTAGGCTGGGCGTCGTGAATAACGAGATGGAGATTGGCCAGGGCAAGCGTGGGCGCCGCGCGTTCGCATTTGACGACGTCGCGATCGTCCCGTCGCGGCGCACCCGCGACCCGCACCACGTGAGCCTCAAGTGGCAGATCGACGCGTTCCAGTTCGAGACGCCGCTGATCGCTGCACCCATGGACTCGGTGATGTCGCCCGCGACCGCGGTGGCGCTCGGCAAGCTTGGCGGCCTTGGCGTGCTGGACCTCGAGGGCCTGTGGACGCGCTACGAGGACCCGCAGCCGTACCTTGACGAGATCGCGTCGCTCGCCGACGACGACGCCACGCGTCGCATGCAGGAGATCTACAAGGCGCCCATCCAGCCCGAGCTCATCAAGAAGCGGCTTGGCGAGGTGCGCGCCGCTGGCGTAGTCGTGGCGGGCGCCCTGACCCCGCACCGCACCCAGGAGCACTACAAGACGGTGCTCGAGGCCGGGGTGGACGTGTTCGTGATCCGGGGCAGCACCGTGTCGGCCGAGCATGTGTCCCCGGACAAGGAGCCGCTCAACCTCAAGAAGTTCATCTACGACCTCGACGTCCCAGTGATCGTGGGCGGCGCGTCCACGTACCAGGCGGCGTTGCACCTGATGCGCACCGGGGCGGCTGGCGTGCTCGTCGGCTTCGGCGGCGGCGCGGCCCACACCACGCGCGTGTCGCTCGGAATCCACGCACCCATGGCCACCGCGGTGGCCGACGTCGCAGCTGCCCGCCGCGACTACCTCGACGAGTCCGGCGGACGCTACGTCCACGTGATCGCCGACGGCGGCCTTGGCCGCTCGGGAGACATGGTCAAGGCGATCGCCTGCGGCGCCGACGCCATCATGGTGGGAGCCGCGCTTGCGCGCGCCTCCGAGGCGCCGGGCGCCGGGTACCACTGGGGCCACGAGGCGCACCACCCTGAGTTGCCGCGCGGCGAGCGGGTGCAGGTGGGCACGTTCGGCACCCTTGCCGAGATCGTCAACGGCCCCGGCACCCGCGCAGACGGCACCACGAACCTGATGGGCGCCGTACGCCGGTCGATGGCCGCGACCGGCTACTCAGACCTCAAGGAGTTTCAGCGCGTCGACGTGGTCATCTCGCCGTACGAGCCGAACTAGCCCGGCCGCGCTAGTCGAGCGCGTCGCTGGCCTGGAGCCAGCGCGCCTCGACGTCGGCCCGCTCGGCGACGAGCGCCTTGCGCTCCGCGTCGATCGCTGCGAGGCCCTCGAAGTCCGCGTGGTCGTGCGTCGCCATGCGCTGCTCGAGCCCGGCCACGAGTTCCTCGATCTTGGCGAGCCGACGCTCGAGCGCGGCGACCTCTTTCTCGACGACGCGGCGCTCGGCGCCGGACAGCTGCGGCTTGGGCGTGGCGCTTCCGGACCGCGTGCGGGTGCGCGTGCGCGGCGAGTCGGCGGGCGCTGCCGGAGCGGGCTCGGGCTCAGGCTCAGGCTCAGGCTCGACGGCGGATGTCTTGCCGCCGAACGTGCCGATGCCGCCTCCGGAGCGGCGCCGGTTGCGAGCGAGCTTGACGTACTCGTCAACGCCGCCGGGCAGGTGCCGCAGGTGGCCGTCCAGCACGGCGAACTGCTGGTCCGTCACGCGCTCGAGCAGGTAGCGGTCGTGGCTGACCACCACGAGCGCGCCCGGCCACGAGTCGAGCAGGTCTTCGATCGCCGCGAGCATGTCGGTGTCGAGGTCGTTGGTGGGCTCGTCGAGCACGATCACGTTGGGCTGCTGGAGCAGCACCAGCAGCAATTGGAGGCGCCGCCGCTGCCCGCCGCTGAGCTTGCCCACCGGGGTGTTGACCTGCGCCGCGGTGAATCCAAGCCGCTCAAGCAACTGACCGGGGGACATCTCCGTGCCGTCGGCCAGCGGCGTGGTTCCGTAGCCCTTGACGACGCTGCGCAGCCGCGTGTCCATGAACTCGTCGAGTTCGTCGAGGTGCTGGCTGAGCGTCGCGACGGACACGGTCTGGCCGCGCTTGACGCGCCCCGAGGTGGGCTCGAGCGTGCCCGTGATGAGTTTGAGGAGCGTGGACTTGCCGGCGCCATTCGCGCCGAGCACGCCGGTGCGTTCGCCGGGGCCGATACGCCACTCGACGTCCTTCAGCACCACTTTGTCGCCGTAGGACACGGAGCAGCCGAGCAGGCTCACGACCTCCTTGCCCAGGCGTGCGGCGGCGAGCCGCACGAGCCCGGCGGTGTCGCGAACGGGCGGGACGTCGGCGATCAGCTCGTTTGCGGCGTCGATGCGGAACTTTGGCTTTGAGGTGCGCGCGGGCGGGCCGCGCCGCAGCCACGCGAGCTCCTTGCGCATGAAATTCTGGCGCTTGCGCTCGGTGGCGTTCGCGATGCGATCGCGCTCGACGCGCTCGAGCACGTACGCGGCGTAGCCGCCCTCGTACTGTTCGACCTGGCCGTCGTGGACCTCCCAGGTGGCGGTGCACACCTCGTCGAGGAACCAGCGGTCGTGGGTGACCACAAGCAGCGCGCCCTTGGCCGCGGCCCAGCGGCCGCGCAGGTGCTCCGCGAGCCACGCGACGCCGTCCACGTCGAGGTGGTTGGTGGGCTCGTCGAGCATGACGACGTCGGCATCCGTGACGAGAGCGCGCGCCAGGGCGACGCGACGTCGCTGGCCGCCCGAGAGCGTGGACATGGCCGCGGAGGCATCGAGGTCCGGCACGAGCCCGGCCATGACGTCGCGGATGCGCGGGTCGGACGCCCACTCGTGCTCCTCGGCTGCGCCGATGATCGCCTGTGCAACCGTCGCGTCCGCCGTGAAGCCGTCGTCCTGCGAAACCACCGAGATCTGGGCGCCGCGCGCGCGGGTGACCCTGCCGTCGTGCGCCTCGGTGATGCCCGCGAGCACCCGCAGCAACGTGGACTTGCCGGCCCCGTTCGCGCCGACAACTCCCACCCGGTCGCCGTCGTCGAGGCCCAGCGAGACGTCGTCGAGGACGACGCCCGTGCCGAAGTCGACGCGCAAAGCGTCAGCGTTGAGGAGGTGGGCCACGTGCCAAGGGTAGTGGCGCGGTGCGGGGCCATAAACGTCGCGAGAGCAACGAGCGGGCAAACCGGCGCCGCGCGACCCCTGGATCCAGCCCTCGCGCCGACCCAGGCGGTACTGATGCAGCAGGCGTCCGGAAGGGCGTAGTCCCGCTCGTCACTCTCGTGACTTTGTCCCGGGGATTGTGCGGGGCGACTGGGAGGGTATGTCGCTGGCCGCTGAACCCGGGTGGGGCCCCCACCGAAGGAGTGGAACCCCTATTTAGTTGGAGGGCCGAAGCCCCCACGAACAGACCGTGGCACCCGGTCTTGCCCGCAATTCGCAGTCTGGCACCGGGCGTGTTGGGGGCAGTGGGTCCAAGGTCCCGGGGCTCGCTACGATCGCCCCATGGACGTCGTCGCGCTTCGCCACGTGGGCTTCGAAGATCTGGGCGTGTGGGACCCCGCGCTCACGGCCCGCGGAGCCTCGATCACCTATCTCCAGGCCGGCGTTGATGCGCTCGAGCCGCTCATCGGCGCGGACCTCGCCGTGGTGATGGGCGGCCCGATATCCGCGTACGACGCGCGCTACCCGTTCGTCGCGGACGAGATTGCGGCGGTGCGCGCCCGGCTTGATCGCGACGCGCCGACGCTCGGGGTGTGCCTTGGTGCGCAGGTGATGGCCGCCGCCGCTGGGGCGCGGGTGTACCCGGGGCAGCCGGAGCTTGGCTGGGGCGCGGTTGAACTGACGCTCGCGGGGGCGGCCGGACCGCTGGGGCCGCTCGCTGGAGCGCCGGTGCTGCACTGGCACGGCGACACCTTCGAGCTGGCCGACGGCGCCGCGCTCCTCGCGTCCACCGCGGCGAACCCGCACCAGGCGTTCTCGCTCGGCAAGTCCCTGGCGCTGCAGTTTCACGTGGAGGTTGACGCGCGTGCGATCGACACCTGGCTGGTGGGGCACGCGCACGAGCTCGCCGCGACGGGCGTGGACGTGGTGGCCCTGCGCGCCGAGTCCCACCGGGTCGCGGACGAAGCCGCGCGCGCGGGGACGGCGGTGCTCGCTGCGTACCTCGACGGGATCGGCGCCTAGCGACGACGCGACCTAGTGCCTAGGCGACCGTCGCGACCGCCTGCAGCGCGATCTCGCGCTCCTCGTTGGTGGGCGTAACCCACACGTCGACCGGCGCATCGTCCGGCGAGATCCGCGTCGGCACGCGGAAGCGCCCGCCGCCTGCCTCGTTCTTGGCCGGGTCCACCGCGATGCCCAGCTCCGCGAGGCCCGCGAGCGAGTCGCGGCGGACGTCCGGGGCGTTCTCGCCAACGCCCGCGGTGAACACCACCGCGTCGAGCGTCCCGAGCTGCGCGTAGTAGTTGCCCACGTAGCCGCGGATCCTGCGGCAGTACACGTCCCACGCGAGTTGCGCGTCCGGGTCGCCGGCCTCGATCGCCTTCTCGACGTCGCGCATGTCCTGGTGGCCGGTGAGGCCAAGCATGCCGCTCGACCGGTTGAGCAGGTGGTCCATCTCCTCGATTGTCATGCCCGCGGCTCGCCCAAGGTGGAACACCACGGCGGGGTCGATGTCGCCCGATCGCGTGCCCATCACGAGCCCCTCGAGCGGGGTCAGCCCCATCGAGGTGTCGACGCTGCGGCCGTGCTGAACGGCGCACGCGGAGGCGCCGTTGCCAAGGTGAAGCACGATCATCGACAGCTCCTTGGCGGGGCGCCCCATTGCGGCGGCTGTCGCGCGCGACACGTAAGCGTGGGAGGTGCCGTGGAAGCCGTAGCGGCGGACCCCGTGCTGGCGCGCCACGAGCCTGTCGATCGCGTAGGTGTAAGCGGCCGCGGGCAACGTGTGGTGAAACGCGGTGTCGAAGACGGCGACGTGCGGCACGAGCGGGAACGCCACACGCGCAGCGGCGATGCCGGACACGTTCGCGGGGTTGTGGAGCGGGGCGAGCGTCGACAGCAGCGTGATCTGGCGTTCGACCTCGTCGTCGATCAGGGTAGGCGCTGTGAACTCGGCGCCGCCCTGGACCACCCTGTGGCCCACGACGGTCAGCGACTCAAGGTCGACGCCGCTGCCCGGCTCCCGCAGCGTGGCGATGATCTGCTCGATCGCGTCAGTGTGGTCCTCGACGCGCTCGACGAGCCCGACGGCCAGCGGCGCGTCGCGCTGGACGTCCACCACCTGGTACTTGACGGAACTTGAACCGCAGTTGAGGACGAGCGCCACCCCTTCCCGCGTCACTTGGCGGCCTCCGCCGCGTGAATCTGCTGGGCCTGGATCGCGGTGATCGCGACCGTGTTGACGATGTCCTGCACGAGGGCTCCTCGAGAAAGGTCGTTGACGGGCTTGCGGAGTCCCTGCAGGACCGGGCCGACCGCGACCGCGCCAGCGGAGCGTTGCACGGCCTTGTAGGTGTTGTTGCCTGTGTTGAGGTCGGGGAAGACGAACACCGTGGCCCTTCCCGCGACGGGCGAGCCTGGCGCCTTCGAGGCCGCGACCGCGGGCTCGATGGCGGCGTCGTACTGCATCGGCCCGTCGACGAGCAGGTCGGGGCGGCGCTCGCGGACGAGTTCGGTCGCCGCGCGCACCTTGTCGACGTCGCTGCCGCTGCCGGACTCGCCGGTGGAGTAGGACAGCATTGCCACGCGGGGCTCGATGTGGAACTGGCGGGCGGTCTCGGCCGAGGAGATCGCGATGTCCGCGAGCTGTTCCGCCGTCGGGTCCGGGTTGATGGCGCAGTCGCCGTACACGAGCACTCGGTCCTCGAGGCACATGAAGAACACGGAGGACACGATGCTGACGCCCGGCGGCGTCTTGATCACCTGGAACGACGGGGTGATGGTGTGCGCCGTCGTGTGGGCGGCGCCGGAGACCATGCCGTCGGCCATGTCCGCGTGCACCATCATCGTGCCGAAGTAACTGACGTCGCGCACGATCGCTGCGGCGGTCTCGACCGTCACACCCTTGTGGGCTCGCAACTCGGCGTACGTGGCGGCGAACTGCGCGACGAGCTCGGGGTTGTCGGGGCTGATCACCTGCGCCGCAGAGATGTCGGCGCCGAGCTCGGCGGCGCGGGCTCGCACGAGCGACTCGTTGCCGAGGATGGTGAGCTCGCATACGTCACGGCGCAGCAGGGACGATGCGGCGCGCAGGATGCGGTCATCGTCGCCTTCCGGCAGGACGATGCGCTGCTTCGTTTGGCGCGCCCGGTCAAGAAGGTCCCACTCGAACATCAGCGGCGTGACGACGTCGGTGCGCGCGACGTTGAGCAGCGCCAGGAGCGCCGCCGTGTCGACGTGGCGGTCGAAAAGGCCGAGCGCGGTGTCAACCTTGAGGCGGGACTCGCGGCTCAGGCGGCCGCGGGTGTTGGAGCAGCGGTTGGCCGTCTCGTACGTGCCGTAGTCCGTGACGATGATGGGCAGCGTGGAGTTGATGCTGTGGATCAGCCGCATCACCTCGGGGGACGGGCGGAACCCGCCGTTGAGCATGATGGCGGCGAGGCTCGGGTAGCCGTCAGCGGTGTGCGCCGCGATTAGGCCGAGGAGGATTTCGGAGCGGTCGCCGGGGACGATCACGATGCGCCCCTCCTCGAGGCGCTCGAGCAGGTGGTCGACGGTCATCGCGCCCACCATCACGCCAAGCACCTCGCGGGCGAGCAGCGCCTCGTCGCCGGAGATCAGCTCGCCGTCTACGGCGTCCATGAGCGCGGACAGCGTAGGGGCTTGGAGCACTCGGTCCTCGGGGATTGCTCCCATCGCGATGCCAGCGGGGAGCGCGGCGCGGACCGCCTCGACCTGGTCGGGGTCGCAGCGGTTCGCGAACACGGCGGCGACGGACGCGTGCGAGTCGTGCATCTCGGCGAGCGCGGCGTCGATGACGCGGGCGACATCTTCGGGAGTGCGGTGAGCGCCGCTCACGACAAGCGCGACTGGGGCGCCAAGGTTCGCGGCGATGCGCGCGTTGTACTCGAACTCGGCGGGCCCGGCAATGTCGGTGTAGTCGGTGCCGACAATCACCACGGCGTCGCACTTGCGGGCGACCTCGTGATACCTCGACACGATGGTGGACAGCGTGCCGTCAGGATCGTCGTGGACGTCGTCGTAGGTGGATCCGACGCACTCGTCGTACGTGAGGTCGACGCCGTCGTGCGCGAGGAGCATCTTGAGGACGTAGTCGTTTCCGTCGCCCGTCCGCGCCACGGGGCGGAACACGCCCACTTTGCCGACGTTGCGTGCGAGGAGGTCCACGATCCCCAATGCGACCGTGGATTTGCCGGTGAAGCCCTCGGCGGAGGCGATGTAGATGCTGCTACTCACCCGCTTAGCATTTCACGTTGAAACGCTTCGGGGTGCGACGAAGAACCTAGGTCCCCTAAAATCAAATCGGCGACGGGCGCTGGGGGGCGGCATTAGCCACTCGACCACTACAGCAAGGGCTCCCGCATGACGGTGACGCAGCAACGCGGCAAGTTCGCGCGCGCCTGGTCAACGGCGAGCAACCTCGGCGCGACCCCCCTTGGCGGTGCTCGCAACCGCACCATCATCTCGGCGAACCAGTTCGCAATGGTGTCGTCGGGCGTGAACTTCGTGTTCCTGCTGCTGTTCATCTCGTACCGCACGCCGGATCTGTGGAAGCCAGCGGCCGCCGTCCTTGGGGTGATCGCGGCGTGGGCCCTCGTGCTGCTGCTCAACCACGTCGGCTGGAACCTGACCGCGTCGGTGCTCGCGCTTGCCGCGCCCACGGCGTCGTTCGCCTTCCTCGCGTACCAATTCACCGCCAGCTCGGGTTTCCACCTCTACCTCCTGGGCGGTGGCGCCCTGGGCTTCGCGCTGTACCGCACCGACCAGTGGCTGGTCCGTGGCGTCATGATCACCGTGTGTGGCGCGGTTGCGATTGCCGCGCAGATGTGGTGGGACGACCCAATGCCGCGCGCGCCAGTGCCGGCGGGCTTCGTCACGGTGCTGTTCGCCGTCAACGTGGGCGTGATCGTCGCGCTGTTCTACTTGCTCGCCCGCTTCAACCACCGCTATTACGTGCGCGAGCGCGACCGCAACGCGCTGCTGCTCGAGTCTGCCCAGGTCGCGGCGCAGACGGACGCGCTGACCGACGTCTTTAACCGACGCGGGATCGCGCCAATCCTGAGCAGCGTGGCGCGCCGTGGCGAGTACGCGCTCGCCCTGGTCGACCTTGACCGCTTCAAGCGCATCAACGACCGCCTCGGGCACGGCGCGGGCGACGTCGTCCTCGCCAACGCGGCGCGCACCCTCGTGAGGTCCGTGGGCGACATCGGGACCGTCGCACGCTGGGGCGGAGAGGAGTTCCTGGTGGTGCTCCCGGGCCTCAGCCTCATCGAGGCGGACGAGGTCATGGAGCGCGTCCGCGCCGAAATCGAGGACGAGTACGGGGCGACCGACTCGCTCGCGCGCGTAACGATCTCCGTCGGACTCGCGCACGCGCCGCGGTACGCGGGCAAGGAGGAGGTCCTGAGGCTCGCCGACGCCAACCTTTACGAGGCAAAGTCCGCGGGCAGGAACGTCGTCATTAGCGCCCGCCTCACCGAGGATGCCACGTAGCGTGTCCCGCTTGCCCCGCGTACCCTCGGACCAAACGCCGTCGCGACCACACGAGACCGCCGTGGTTGCATGGAGGAACCCACTTGTCTGAAGATCACACGGTTGCGGCCGAGAAGCGGATCGAAGCGTTGTCGCACACTTGGGGCCGGGAGTGACGGCTGACGAACGCCGGCCTTGGGGCAGGCTGATCGGGATTGGCGCGGGCGCAGCGCTTGCCGCGACCATGTGTGGGTTGCTCGGGTGGTGGCAGTGGTCGCGCGCGCACGAGCGGGCGAGCGTGCTGGCCTTCGAGCCCGCGGTGCCGATTTCCCAGGTGCTCGCGCCGGCGTCGGCGCCCGAGAAGGCGATCGGACGAAACGTTACTGTGGAGGGCGAGTGGGGAGCGGGGTCGGCCGTCGCGTTTGGGCGCGCGGTGGACGGGCAGGCTGCCGTCATGCTGATCCGCGAATTCACGGTGGACGCCGCCGCGACGGGCACGGGCGAGCCGGCGACGCTCGTGGTGTTGACGGGCTGGCTTCCGGCCGACACTGTCCAGGCGCCCGCGAATCTCGCCGGCGAGCGAGCGACGCTTGACGCCTACCTGCGCATCGCGGAGGCGCCGACGCCCAGCGACGCGGTGCTGCCGAACATCGACATCGGCGGCGCGTTGGCGGTGCGTGCGGTGTCAGCTGCGGAGTTCGCGCAGATCTGGCCATCGCCTCTATATGCCGCCGTGGCGGTGGCGCCGGACGGCACCGGCACGTGGCTACCGATGCCCCAGCGGGTGCCCGCCTCGAGCCTCAACCTGCAGAGCGCCGTGTACGCGTTTGAGTGGTGGGCCTTCGGGCTGTTCGCCGTGGTGATCGCGGTGCGCACGATGCGCGACAATGGTCGCGGTACGCCAGAGGAGGAACGATGACCGCCAAGCCCGACACGACCGCCCTGAAGGGCGCGCTGAAGCGCTACCAAGTGCTCGCGATCGTCACCGGATCGTTCCTGATCCTCGTGTTCGTCGGCTGGTTCATCAAAGACGTCATCCGGCCCGAATCCGAGTCGCTGCTCGCGTTCATTAGCTATGTGCAGATGACGCACGGCTTCATCTACATCGTCTACTTGTGGTTCTCGATTGACCTGTGGATGCGGGTGAAGTGGCGCTGGGGGCGGCTCGGCATGCTCGTCCTCGGAGGCATCGTTCCGCTGCTGTCGTTCTTCATGGAGCGGCGCGTGACGCGGGACGTCGCCGCTATTCTTGACGCGTGAGCCACCGCCCAGTCCTCGTCGTCGACTGCGGCGCCCAGTACGCCCAGTTGATCGCCCGCCGCGTGCGCGAGGCGCGCGTCTACTCGGAGATCGTGCCCCACTCGATGTCCGCTGCGGACATGCTCGCGAAGAACCCGGCGGCGGTGATCCTTTCCGGTGGCCCATCCTCCGTGTACGAGTCCGGCGCGCCGTCGGTTGACGAGGCACTGTTCGAGGCCGGCGTGCCGGTGCTCGGCATCTGCTACGGATTCCAGCTGATGGCAAACGCCATGGGCGGCAACGTTGCCAAGACCGGCCTGCGCGAATACGGCAGAACCACCGCAACCATTTCTGCGGGCGGCACGCTACTGGCCGACTCGGGCGCCGACGGCACCGTATGGATGAGCCACGGGGACGCGGTTCACCAGGCCCCGATCGGGTTCGAGGTACTCGCCACCACCGCGGGAGCGCCGGTCGCCGCGTTCGAGAACCTTGAGCGGCGCATGGCAGGCGTCCAGTGGCACCCCGAGGTCAAGCACACGCCATCCGGCCAGGACACGCTCGTGCGCTTCCTCTACGACATCGCGGGCATCACGCCCGACTGGACGAGCGCCAACGTGATCGACGAGCAGGTGGAGCGGATCCGCGCACAGGTGGGCGACGCGCGCGTGATCTGCGGGCTGAGCGGAGGCGTGGACTCGTCAGTAGCGGCGGCCCTGGTGCAGCGCGCCGTGGGCGACCAGCTGACGTGCGTGTTCGTTGACCACGGCCTGCTGCGCGCGGGCGAGGCGGAGCAGGTCGAACGGGACTTCGTCGCCGCGACGGGCGTCACGCTGGTGGTGGCCGACGCCAGGGAACGCTTCCTCGCGGCGCTCGCGGGTGTGACGGACCCCGAGGACAAGCGCAAGATCATCGGCCGTGAGTTCATCCGCGTGTTCGAGCATGAGGCGCGGGCGCTCGTCGAGGCCGCTGGCGAGGATGCCGAGGTCAAGTTCCTCGTGCAAGGGACCTTGTATCCCGACGTCGTGGAGTCCGGCGGCGGCGAGGGCGCGGCGAACATCAAGAGCCACCACAACGTTGGGGGGCTACCCGACGACCTCCAGTTCGACCTCGTCGAGCCGCTTCGCGCCCTGTTCAAGGATGAGGTGCGCGCCGTCGGGCTTGAGCTTGGCCTGCCAGAGGAGATCGTGTGGCGCCAGCCGTTCCCCGGCCCCGGGCTGGGCATCCGCATCATCGGCGAGGTTAACCAGCACAACCTCGACATCCTGCGCGCGGCGGACGCGATCGCCCGCGAGGAGCTCACCAAGGCTGGCCTCGACCGCGAGATCTGGCAGTGCCCCGTGGTGCTGCTCGCCGACGTACGGTCCGTGGGTGTCCAGGGCGACGGCCGCACGTATGGCCACCCCGTGGTGCTGCGCCCCGTGTCGAGCGAAGACGCCATGACCGCTGACTGGACGCGTCTTCCCTACGACGTGCTCGCGCAAATATCTAACCGGATCACCAACGAGGTCTCCGACGTCAACCGCGTCGCGCTCGACGTTACAAGCAAGCCGCCGGGCACCATCGAGTGGGAGTAGCCGCAGGCGCGAAGCCCTAGGCCGAGCTAGGTGTCGTCCCTGCGGAGCAGGCTCGACAGCAGCGCGGACACGAGTATCCACGCGCCGAGCACGGCCAGGGCGATGATTCCCGCGAGCTCAAGGTCGAAGTCGAAGCCGGACAGCCGGGCGATAACGAGCCCGCCGAACGCCATCACCAGCACACCCCACAGCATCGTCGTCAGACGCTGGGGCAGGCGCCGGCGCGCGCGCGTGGGTGCTGAGGTTGTCATGTCAGTTCTCCTTGATCACGATATGTGCATCGGCGGTGTTGACCGACACGTACACGTCCTGGGGGCCGCTGCCGAGCACGAGCCGGTCCCGCGTCGAGTCCAGGGAGCACGTGACGTTCGCGGACTCCCACGACACGTCGCCGGATAGGGGAGCCGTTTCCGTGAGGTAC
The DNA here is from genome assembly GCA_963735005.1 of uncultured Actinomycetota bacterium. GTDB lineage: Bacteria > Actinomycetota > Actinomycetes > Actinomycetales > Demequinaceae > WTKG01. The sequence goes on from CAVTJA010000002.1 coordinate 131,329, forward strand.
ACGGTGACGCGGGCGTCGTCCCCGACGGTGATGATCGTGTTCGCCTGCGTCACCTCGACACCGCCGGAGGCGGGCGCGACGAGCACGTTCCCTTCCGTCGTCGCCTTGTTCGCGGCCGCGTCGGCCACTGAGGCGTCGTAGTCGCCACACGCGAACGCCTGGCGCGCGACCTCCGCCTGCGGCAGCGTCTGGGCGTCGATCGAGACTCCGTTGATCGACAGGTTGACGTGGCCGTCGAGCCAGCCCGTGGCTCCCGGCACGGATAAGCCGATGATCCAGCCGATGATCAGCACCGTCCCGAGGAACGCTAGGAACCCGATTCGGCGGCCGGCGGCTCCTGCCGCGACGATCGCCGCGCCGACGATGACCACGAGCGCCGCAAAGAATGCCGCCGCGGGGGACACGTCAAGGCGCCCGTCGCGCGCCAGCCACCACGTGGCAGCCGCGGTCAGCAGCGTGGCGGCAAACGTCACCAGGTAGATGGTGCGGCCGGGCCCGGGGACGCGGATACGCGGGGGCCGCGGCGCGACCGGGGGCGCGGTGGTGGCGGACGCTGGGGCTGGCCTTGTCGCGGTGGCGGGCGGCACAGCGGCGGCCGAAGCGCGCGGCTGCGATGACTCCGTCGGCTTGATTGTGGGGGACGGGGCGACGGGCGGTTGAGCGAAGTCGCCGCGGTTCGGGCGTGGCGGCACGACTGCGTACGGCCCGGACCGGTCCCGCTTGGGCACCACCATCCAGATCACCAGGCCGACGATGCCCGCGAAGACGAGAAACGCGATGAAGCTCCAGGTTCCCCAGCCGGCGTGAGAGGCCCAGCCCCACGTGAACGGCTGGTCCACGTTGTCTAGGCCAGCGAGCCCGAGGATCGCGATCATGATGAGCGCGCCGACGTTCGGGCGCCCGCGCCCAAAGTTCTGGATGATGATGTTTCCCTCTTGGTCGGGCAGCAGCGCCCAGCCAGCGGCGTAGGCAAGCGCGATGGGGCCAAACAAGACGAAGGACGCGACCACGACGATGATGCGGGCGGGGACGCGGTCCATGCCGACCTTCGCGGCAGCACCTTCGACCACGCCGCCCATCACGCCGTTGGAGCCGCGCACGACCCCCCAGCTGCGAATGGTGCTGAAGAACGCCGCCTCCTGGCGGGGCTCCTGCGGTTCCGTAGTCACGGTTCCTCCTCGATTGTTGATGTCTCCAGCGTCGTCGCCGCGCGGCTCAGGCGCCATTGGGTAAGACCCTGATTTTGACCCTGAGCCCCCTTGTTCTTACCCGGGCTTTGGGGGCAAACGCGTGCCTCCGCTTTCGCGCTGTGTGACGATTGACTTATGACCGAGACCCGCCGCGAACGTGTGGCCGCGCCGCTCGAACGGCGCGACTCCCGCGACGCTTCGTGGCCCCAGGCGCTGCTCGGCATCGGCCTACTGACCATTGCCGTGGCGCTTGCCGCGTCCAAGTTTGGGATCAGCTGGATTGGGCCCTGGGTGGTGCCGGCGATCGCGTTCCTGACCGGCACGGCGCTGGTGTGGAGCCCGCTCGACTCCGCCGCTGGTACCGAGGCGCGAAGGGCCGAGGTGGTCGTCAACCTTGTTCTCGCGCGAGCACTGGGCGCGAGTGGCGACCGGGCTCGCCCTCGCCTTTTTGTCGATCCTGTGGTTCACCAATTGGCCCTTCACGGCAAACGTTGTGGTGCGGGCGATTGTGGTCCCGCTGGTGGTGCTGCTCGCGCTCGGAATGCTGTTCGCGCCTTGGTGGCTGCGGCTCATCCGTCAGGTGTCGATCGAGCGCCGCCAGCGCGTGCGCGAGTTCGAGCGGGCGGAGATCGCCGCGCACCTGCACGACTCCGTGCTGCAAACGCTGACGCTCATCCGCAAGCACGCCGACGACGCGACGATGGTGGGCAAGCTCGCGCGCGCCCAGGAGCGGGACCTGCGCGCCTACTTGTACCAGTCCGCGCGCACGGCGCAGGAGTCGGTGGCGACGGCGCTCGCGAATGCCATCAGCAAGGTTGAGGACGCGCACGGCGTCACGATCGAGGTGGTCACCGTGGGCGACGCGCCGACGGGTCCCGCGCTCGCGGCGGCGGTCAAGGCTGCCCGCGAGGCGGCGGCGAACGCTGCCCGCCACGGGCAGGAGCCGATCGCGGTGTACGCCGAGGTCGCGGGCGGGCGGTTCGACGTGTTTGTGCGCGACTCGGGCCCCGGTTTCAACGCCAAGCGGATCCCGCGCGACCGCATGGGCATCCGCGAGAGCATCATCGGCCGGGTGGAGCGCCACGGCGGCCACGCCACGGTAACGTCACAGAAGGGCCACCGGACCGAGGTGCACGTCAGCGTGCCTGTCGACGGCCCGCCACGTCAGGAGGACAGGCCGTGACCGACAAGATCAGGGTCGTGATTGTCGACGACCACGACGTCATTCGCGTCGGCGTGCGCCAGTCCCTCGGCGACGACCTCGAGGTCGTGGGCGAGGCGCGCGACGTCGAGACCGCCATCGCGGCGGTCGCCGAGCACAAGCCCGACGTCGTGATCCTCGACGTCCACCTCCCCGGGGGCACGGGCGGCGGTGCGCTAGACGTGCTCCACGAGTGCCTCCGCCACGCGGACGCGCCCGTGTTCCTCGCGCTATCCGTGTCCGACTCCGCCGAAGACGTGGTGGCGGTGGTGCGCGCCGGCGCCCGCGGGTACGTCACCAAATCCATCTCCGGCCCGGACCTGACGGATGCCGTGAAGCGCGTTTCCGGGGGTGACGCCGTCTTCTCCCCGCGGCTCGCGGGCTTCGTGCTCGATGCCTTCGGCGCGGGCTCAGGCGAGGTCGCGGCGGTGGACGAGGACCTCGACAAGCTCACGGCGCGCGAGCAGGAGGTGATGAGGCTCATCGCCCGCGGGTACACCTACCGCGAAGTGGGGGAGAACCTGTTCATCTCCATCAAGACCGTCGAGACCCACGTGAGCGCCGTGCTGCGCAAGCTGCAGCTGTCGAGCCGTCACGAGCTCGCGCACTGGGCCGCGCAACGCCGCATCGTCTAGGGAGTCCGTTTTATGGCGATAGTCACAATGTGACGAGATGAACTCTCCTGTGGGTGAAATCTCTGCGCGCCCGGCCTAGCCTGAAAATGGCGCAGAGGTCCGCCTCCGCGTAAGAGGAGGCCGACATGCAACGCTCACGATTCCGCACCTTTATGCACGGCGAGCTCGCCGGGGGCCCACTGCCGCCCGAGCGCGCGGCACGGGTGCGCGCCCATGAGGACCGCGCCGCGATCACGGTCCTGCGCATCTACTTGGCCGCTAGCGTCATCGCCATGCTCGCCTACGCCGCGGTGTTCCGCGCGTGGGACCCCGCCGCGTACACGCCACTCGCCTGGACCGCCGTCGGTGCCTCGGTTGCCTACGCCGTCGCCTTCGCCATCTTGCGCAACGGCCGCACCATCGTCGCCGGCACCATGTCGCAGCTCATCCCCGTGATCCCCGTGATGGTGTTCAGCTGGTACCTGTCGGCGGAGACGGGATTCAGCAGCCTTCTCGCGTGCGGCGCTCTCGGCGCGTTCGTGATGATCCCGCACTACCACCCGCTCATCCGCCTGACCGTGGGCTCGACCCTTGTCACCGCGATCGCCGTGACCGAGTTGGCGTTCACCCCCGACCGCGCCCGGGCGCCCCTGAACAGCGAGGCGGCGATGGCGCTCGCGAGCTTCCACCGGGTGCTGCTTGCCGGTTCGCTGCTGGCGCTCGCGGCGGTGCTGCACCGCAGGTCAGTCGTGTCCGCGAGGATCGCCGAGGGCGCGGTTCAGCACATCGAGGCGCTCGCATCGACCGACCCGCTCACCGGGATCTCCAACCGGCGGCCGATCATGGACCTCGTCAGCCGCGCGAGCCGCGACCACGAGCGCGAGTTTGTCGTGGCGCTCGTCGACCTCGACCACTTCAAGCGCGTCAACGACGAGTTCGGCCACGGCTGCGGCGACGCCGTCCTGCGCGACGTTGCCAAGGAACTCACCAAGGCGGTCCGCGGCTCCGACATCGTCGGCAGGTGGGGCGGCGAGGAGTTCCTGCTCATCCTCAACGACGTCACTGACGCCAAGGCGATGGAGGTGCTCGACCGGTTGCGCCAGACCATCCGGGAAACGCCGTTCACGTGCGGCGAGCACCTCCACCGCGTCACCGTGTCCATCGGTGTGGCGGATTCTCGCGCGACAGACTCGTGGGAACGGTGCCTGCAACACGCCGATGCGGCGCTGTATCAGGCGAAGGAGAGCGGCAGGGACCAGGTGGTGCTGTGCACCGCGGACGTCATCGCGGCCACTGTGGTGGCCGAGGACTTCCACCGCCGCTGGCGGCCCCAGCAGTCGAAGGCGTTGTCGAACTACCTCCGTCGCGCCAAGGTCTAGTGGCACCAGGAAGGGCTGCCTCGGCGTGCGCGGGGCGGCCCTTCCCGTCCGCTCCACCGCCTAGACTCGGGGGGTCATGGACGCCCTCTTCGATGCCGCGCAAGCCGCCACCTCACCGCTGACGGAGGGCCTCAACCCGCAGCAGGCCCAGGCCGTCGTGTACGAAGGCAAGGCGCTACTCATCATCGCCGGCGCGGGCTCCGGCAAGACGCGCGTGCTCACCCATCGCATCGCGCACCTACTCGACGCGCGCGGCGCGAAGCCCCACCAGGTGCTCGCCATCACCTTCACCAATAAGGCCGCTGGCGAGATGCGCGAGCGCGTTGACCACCTCGTGACGGGCGCGCGCGGCATGTGGGTGTCGACGTTCCACTCGGCCTGCGTGCGCATCCTGCGCCAGGATCACGAGCTCGCGGGGTTGCCGTTGGCGTTTTCCATCTACGACTCCGCCGACTCCGTGAACCTCATGAAACTCGTGATGAAGGAACAGGACCTCGACCCCAAGCGGTTCACGGCCAAGACGCTGCTGATGCGCGTGGGCCACTTCAAGGACGAGTTGATGACGCCGGCCGACGCGCGGGCGGCCACGGCGGCCGAGTCCCGCTTCAGCATAGAGAAGGCCGCGGCAGAGGCTTACGGCGGATACCAGGCGCGGCTAGAGGCCGCTGGCGCGGTCGACTTCGACGACATTATCGTCAAGGCGGTGCGGCTGCTCCAGGGCAATTCCGAGGTCGCCGCGCGGTATCGCGAGCGGTTCCGCCACGTGCTCGTTGACGAGTACCAAGACACCAACCACGCCCAGTACACGCTCGTCCGTGAGCTGGTGGGTCCAGGCGCCGCCGACGCCGCCAACCTGACGGTCGTGGGCGACTCCGACCAGTCCATCTACGCGTTCCGCGGTGCGTCCATCCGCAACATCCTGGAGTTCGAGAAGGACTTCCCGGGTGCGCACACCATCCGCCTGGAACAGAACTACCGCTCCACGCAGAACATCCTCAGCGCCGCAAACGCGGTCATCTCCAACAATGCGTCGCGCGCCCCGAAGAACCTGTGGACCGATGCCGGCGCGGGCGAAAAGATCGTGGGCTTCGCCGCAGACACGGAGCAGGAAGAGGCCCAGTTCATCGCCGACGAGATCAACAAGCTCGTCGCCGACGGCCTGGCCTCGCCCAGCCAGATCGCCGTCATGTACCGCGCCAACGCCCAGTCGCGCGCTATCGAGGAGCGGTTCATCCGCGCCGAGATCCCGTACACCGTGGTGGGCGGCACTCGCTTCTATGAGCGGCGTGAGGTGAAGGACATGCTCGCGTACCTGGCCGCGATCGCCAACGAGGACGACGACGTCGCGGTCCGCCGCATCATCAATACCCCCAAGCGCGGCATCGGCGATGCTGCGGTGGAGGCCGTTGAGCGGCTGCGCTCAAGCCTGGTGGCAGGCGGCGTTCGCGCCAGCTTTGGAGCCGCCGCTGCGCAGGCTCGACGAGGCCGAGGGCCTTGCTGCGAGGTCGCGCGCCGCGATCGAGTCATTCACGTCCCTCATGGACGACCTCCGCTCGCTAGCGCGGGACAACGGCCCAGCCGGCGTACTCGACGCGGTCGCCGACCGCTCCGGCTACCTTGACGTGCTGCGCGCGTCGGACGACCCGCAGGACGCCAGTCGCATCGAAAACGTCATGGAGCTGGTGGCGGTGGGCCGCGAGTTCACCGAGGAAAACGCGGAGGGCACGCTCGCCGACTTCCTCGAGAAGGTCGCGCTGGTCGCCGACGCCGACCAGGTCCCGGATCCAGACGGTTCCGGCGGCGTGGTGACCCTGATGACGCTTCACACCGCCAAGGGGCTCGAATTCCCGGTCGTGTTCGTCACGGGGCTCGAGGACGGCACGTTCCCGCACGCCCGCTCGATGGAGAGCACACAGGACATGGAGGAGGAGCGCAGGCTCGCCTACGTGGGCCTCACGCGGGCGCGCGAGCGACTGTACCTGACCCGCGCCGAGGTGCGGGCGTCATGGGGGGCTCCGCAGGCCTTTCCCGCGTCGCGTTTCACGGACGAGATCCCCGGTGAACTCGTGGACTGGCGGCGGTCCGAGAGCACCATGGCGTCGCTGCGCGCACGCTCCGACTTTGGCACCTCGCGCTCGGGAGCGTGGTCCGGGATGGGCTACGGATCCAGTCAGGACCGGGACGACGGCAACGTCTATTCGAAGGCCGGCGCGGTGAGCTCGCGACGCGTGCCACCATCGCCCCCTGGCGCCCAGCCCCAGGGCGATCTGGGCCTCGAGGTGGGGGACCGGGTGACGCACGACCAGTACGGCATGGGCAAGGTGGTCGCGCTCGAGGGGAGCGGTCGGAACGCCGTTGCCAAAGTGGACTTTGGGGACCAGGGCGTTAAGCGCCTGGCGCTCCGGTTCGCACCTGTTACCAAGCTCTGAGCGCGCCACAAAAGTCGTGACGCGTTTGACGCGCCACGGCGCCCCTACTGCCGTATTGTCCCGATCATGAAGACCCTCCCGCGCGTTGCCGCGACACTGCTTTCCGTAGTGCTCGTTGCGCTTGTTGGCGTGTGGGGCGCGAGCGCGGCCGGCGTTGGGCGCGAAACCGTGCTGGTTCCGTTCTCCGCGCACGGCACCTCCGGCGACTTGGCGATCGGCGCATGCGTGACCGCCTCGGTCGAGGGCACCTACGTCGTCGAGCGGACGGCGTGGCGCGAGCGACTTCCCGGATCGAGCGGTGTGACGGTCACCGCGATCGATGATCTCACCGCCAACCTGGCTTTCACCGACGGTTGCGATCAGGGCGCGCCCCTGACGTCGCTCAGCGACGTGCGGTTCGTCGTAGCCGCGCTCCCGCCCGGCTGCGCCCCCGAACTCGCTGGGGACACGGGGCAGTGGTTCGAGGACACAGCGCAGCTGCGTTGCGGAGGCATGACGATGCCCTTCTCTTTTGACGGATTGCAAGACGAGACAAGCCCGGACCCGGGCGGCATGGTGACCGTCAACATCACGTCGCCATCGGAGGGCCTTTCGACCGGCGGCTTCCCGTGGAGCGCGGCGGGAACGCCTTGCGCACAGCTTGAGGTGTTCGGGACGCTTGGGTACGAGCAGGCGGCGGGCTCCGGGTTGTCCGGTAGCTTCGCGATCGAGACTGGACTCCCCGAGGGTTGCTAGCGGCCGCGCCGCGCCGGACGAATAGGTTTCTCAGCGTCGCTCCTGTACCGTTGTCGCTTGGTAGGCCCACAGTCGGGCCCGCTGCGTCGCAGAACGCATCCTCTTCTCGCCCCCGCATCCAGCGGCCGGGCTCGTAGACACTTTCTTCGGCGAACGGAAGTGGCCATCGCCACCTTCGCCATCACCAGGGCTTCCCGCGTGCGTAAACGCGTGCCTGCCCGCTCATGCCCGAAAGGCACTCATCACTTTGTCTGACACCACCTTCGGCGCGCTCGGCGTGCCGCACCCCCTCGTCAAGCTTCTGGCCGCCGAGGGAAAGACCATCGCGTTCCCCATCCAGGTGGACACGCTTCCCGACACCTTGGCTGGGCGCGACGTGCTCGGCCGTGGCAAGACCGGCTCCGGCAAGACGCTGGCTTTCTCCATCCCAATGGTCGCCCGCCTCGCGGCAGGCGCCAACGCTGGCGGCCGTTCCTCGCGCCCCCGTGGCCTCGTGCTCGCGCCGACGCGCGAGCTCGCCACCCAGATCAACGAGGTGCTCGAGCCCCTCGCCCGCGCGTACGGCATGCGCACCACGACCATCTACGGCGGTGTGCCTCAGCGCCGCCAGGAGCAGGCCCTCTCGCACGGAGTCGACATCGTCGTCGCGTGCCCCGGCCGGCTTGAGGACCTCATGCGCCAGCGCGCGATCGACCTGCGCGGCATTGAGGTGACCGTTCTCGACGAGGCCGACCACATGGCCGACCTCGGCTTCCTGCCTGGCGTCACCCGCATCCTCGACGCGACGCCCGCCGGCGGCCAGCGCCTGCTGTTTAGCGCCACGCTCGACAACGGCGTGGACAAGATCGTCCGCCGCTTCCTGAACGAGCCCGTCACCCACTCCGTGGACGACGTGGATAGCCATGTGGCCGCGATGACCCACCACGTGTACGAGCTCTCGAGCACCGAGTCCAAGAAGCAGGTGCTCCAGCAGCTCGCCTCCGGCACCGGCCGCCGCATCCTGTTCACACGCACCAAGCACCAGGCAAAGAAGCTTGCGGCGCAACTTACCGCCGCTGGCATCCCAGCCGTTGACCTGCACGGCAACCTGAACCAGCGCCAGCGCGACCGCAACCTCGCGGCTTTCGGCGGCGAGACCGTCAAGGTGCTCGTGGCGACCGACGTCGCCGCCCGCGGCGTCCACGTCGACGGTGTCGAGCTCGTGGTTCACGTTGACCCGCCTGCCGAGCACAAGGCGTACCTGCACCGCTCGGGCCGCACCGCACGCGCCGGCGCAGCCGGCGACGTCGTCACGCTTGTCCTGCCGGACCAGCGCCGCGACACCCGCACGCTGCTGCGCAAGGCCTCGATCAACGCCCAGCCGCAGCAGGTTGGCCTCAATCACCCGTCCGTCGTGGAGCTCGTGGGCGCGGTCGCGCCGCACGTTGACCCCGCGGCGTACCTTGCCCGCATGCCCCGCGACATGGGCCCCGACCGTGGCCGGCCGAGTGGCTCCGGCGGCGGCCAGGGGGCGCGCCGCGGACCTCGCCGTGGGCAGTCTGCACGCGCGGGCGGAGGTCAGTCCCGCGGGCGTGCCCGGGTGGGCGCCGGAGCGCGATCCGGACGGCAGACGCCCCGCTAGGCTTGCCGTACGCCCGGGAAGCCCTGGGCGTCATGGCACAGGGGTAGGGCATGGAATCGACCGGAAGTAAGGTTTCGATCGTCGGCGCGGGCGCCGTGGGCGCGACGCTCGCGTACGCGGGGCTGATGCGCGGCATTGCCCGCACGGTCGCGCTCTTCGACATCAACAAGGCCAAGGTCGAGGCGGAGGCGCTCGACCTCGCGCATGGCGTGCAGTTCATGCCCGAGGCGAACGTCATCGGCTCCGACCAGGTTGAGGTCTGTGCAAACTCCGACGTGGTGGTCATCACCGCCGGAGCCAAGCAACAGCCCGGCCAGAGCCGCCTCGAGCTCGCCGGCGCCACGATCGGCCTGATGGACAAGATCATCCCGCCGCTCATCAGGGTCGCACCCAACGCCATCTACATCCTCGTCACGAACCCCGTGGATGTGGTCACCTTCGCGGCGATCAAGAAGTCCGGCATGGCCCCCGAACAGATGTTTGGCTCGGGCACCGTGCTCGACTCCTCGCGCCTGCGGTACCGCATCGCGCAGGAGGTGGGCGTCGCGGTCGGCAACGTGCACGCGTATATCGCGGGCGAGCATGGCGACTCCGAGGTGCCGTTGTGGTCGTCCGCGACAATCGGCGGTGTCCCGCTCACGAGTTGGGTGGGCCGGGACGGCAAACCCGCACTCGATGCGGCCAAGCGCGAGGCGATCCGCTCCGAGGTCAAGGACTCGGCGTACACGATCATCTCGGGCAAGGGCGCGACCAACTACGCGATCGGCGCCGCTGGCGCGCGCATCGTCGAGGCCGTCTTGCGCGACCAGAACCGGGTGCTGCCGGTGTCGACGCTGATCGACTACCCCGGCGTGGGCGAGGTGTGCATGTCGCTGCCAGCCATCGTGGGGCGATCCGGCATTACCGCGCGCGTGGACGTGCCGGTCGACGAGGCCGAGCACCTGGCGCTGCAGGAGTCGGCGCGGTCGATCAGGAGCGTCGCCGAGAAGTTCGGCGCGCTCTAGGTTGCGGCGCTAAAGCGAATAGACGATGTCGGCGAGCGCGCCTGGGTACAGGTAGACGAACGTCGCGATGCCCACGGCGAGGAACCCGCCAATGAGCCCGAACCACGACCGTCCGCCGCCGTGGAAGCCGTCCTTGGCCTTCTTGATGCCGGCCACGCCGAAGCCGAGCGCGAGCACGCCGAGCGCCGCCGCGATGTAGGCGTCGTTCGGGGGGATCAGCTCGGCGACCGCAACTCCGGCGAACAGGATCGCCAGGAAGCCGGTCAGGCCGGCGAGACGCGCGGGCATCGACCGTCCCGCGGGAATCACCCAGTGCATGGGGGACGTGGGCTCCGAGCCGACGCCCTCCTTCACGATCTTGTCCTCGTCAAGAGGCCTTGAGATGGGCCCGCTTGGCGGACCTTGGGACGGTTCACCCTCGTGTACCTGGGGCCGAACCACGCCGGCCATGCTCGCGGGAGTGGACTGCGCGAAAGTCGCGTGGCCGCTGGGCTGGAAGCTCTGTCGCGCGGGGCCGCCGCCGCCAACCACCGGAGTGGATCCGGTGCCGGGTCCCTGCGGGTTAAGCGTCTGAGGTCCACCCGGACCCCCCTGGGACGGCTGTTGTGCACTCGCCCCGCCGGGGGTGAAGGTGCCGCCGAAGGGCCCGCCGCCGGGCCTCGCCGCAGGCTGAGAAGTCGCGGCGCCTTGGCCCGCGGTGCTTGCGCCTCCGAAGGTCCCGCCGGACTGCCCGGCCGCTGAGCCCGCTCCGCCCGCGGCTCCGGCCCCCTGTGACGATTGAGTTCCCGGGTAAGCCTGAACACCCGCGGCTGGATGCGTGTGCTGCGTCCAGCGCTGGCCGTCCCAGTAGCGCAACTGGCCCGGCGTCTGCGGATCCGGGTACCAGTTCGCCGGGGGCGACTGCGGGGGTGGTGTGGTCATGACTCTCCGTTTCGGAACTTCTCACATTTTGCCCCACTTCCGTGAGACTCGCACACACGTGGCGGGCGTGGGGCGAAACCGCGCTCCCTAGCCGCCGAGACTTGTCCCGATCCCCACCAGCCCCGCGATTGCCGCGATGCCTGCACACACCAAGCCAAAGATGGCGCGGCCGGTGCCGTGGCTACCTTCCTTGATCTTCTTCAGGGCTCGGAGCGACACGGATATGGTGAGGCCCGCGACGGCGAGCGCGAGGAGTGGTCCGGGCATCGGCGCGAGGGCCGCGAGGGCAAACAGGAGGCACAGCAGTCCCAGGTAGCCAGCGGCGATAGCCGCGCCCGAACGGCCCGTCGGGATGAGCCAGTGCACGGGGTCGCTGGGCGATGCGCCCACGCGGGGTGCCGGCGCTACGCCGCTCGGGTTGAGCGGCGCGATGTGCTCAGTCCATGCCGTGCCATCCCAATACCGCTGCTGGGCCGGGTTCTCCGGGTTGGGGTACCAGCCCGGTGCTGCATTCTGCGCGGAAGCCATGACCCTCCTCAGCGGTGTGTTAGCTCGGCGGAAAACGCCATACGCCCCAATCTAGCCACACTGAACCGAAAATGCGGGTTGCGCCCGCCGCTTTGGCCGCGGGCCACTCCGCTGGCGCGACGATGAACCGCGCTGGGAGCTCTTCGTTGTTCGCGTCGAAGATCACGACGTGCTTGTCCACCAGCCAGTACGACGCCTTGTTGCGCACTGCGCACGGGAGGCCGTTTTCGGCGATCCCGACCTCCGTCTCGCCCTTGCTGTCGAGTAGCGCTCCGTACGGAGGCGGGACGCGCGACTGATCGTAGGCCGGGTCGAGCACCGCGACGTCCGCCCGTAGCGCTCCCGCGACGAAGTACACGGCGAGGAGCGCGACCGCGACGCGCGGCCACCGGCTCAGCGCCCACACCGCGGCCGCGAGCCCGGCGGTCACGGCGCCCGCGAGCCACCAGAAGCCGACGAGCGTGCCGCCCGTCACGAACGGCAGCGCCCCAAGGATTGCGAAGTCCACGAACGCCGGGGTGTCGGACAGCGTGGCGGCGATGGCGACCGGCGCGAGTGCGACGACCACGGTCGTCGAGATCGCGGCGATCCCGAGCACGCGACGGTTCGTGCCGCGCAGCAGCGCCACGGCGCCCACCACCGCGAGCGGTACGACGAAAGGATCCAGGTAGCGCCCGTAGATGGGCACGTCGAGGCGGAAGCCCCAGGAGTTGGCGCGCGCGAGGAACACGACGAAGAACGCAGCCTGAGCGAGGGCGCCCGCGCCCAGCCACAGCCACGCCGATCGTTCCAGGGGGCCGCGCTTGCGCTTCCACGCCACCACGGCGATCCCGAGCCCGAAGGCGGTGAGCACCACCCAGGACGTTGCCTGCGCCCACCCCTGGCCGAGCGCGACTGTCGCCAGGCGGGCAGCATCGACGTTGCCCAGCCGGTCACTCGTGGCGCCGATGCGGTCCGAACTGGGGAAGACTTGCGACGACAACCACGTCTGCAGGACGAGCCCCGCGGCCACGAGTGCGCCGATCACGGCGACGGCGGACACCGCGAGCGAGATCCGCCTGCGAGCCGCGACGGCGGCCCACACCGCGGTGACCACTGCGAGCGGCAACGCGCGCGCGTGCACGACGGACGCGGCCCCCACGAGCGCGGCGGCGAGCAGCAGGGTGGCGGGGCGGCGGGACGATGCGTAGGACGCCACGGCCGCCGCGGTTCCCACGACGAGCAGGGTCAGCAAGGTCTCGGGGAGGACAAAGTTGGCGGTCAGCACGCGGGCGGCGGGGAGCGTGACGACGGCCGCTGCGACCACCGCCTGGGCGCGCCGGGCGCCAAGCGCGAGCGCTAGCCGGTACGCGGGCCACATGACAGCGACGCCGCATGCGACGACTAGCCCGATGGCCGCGGCATACACAGTGGCGGGGTTGGACGAGATCCACCACAGCGGCGCGAGTAACAGGGGTAGACCCGCCGAGTACCCGTTGCCGCACAGCGCCCACGTGGCGTCCGGGTTGGCGAGTTGGTGCGCTTGGGCGAGGTAGCCGACCTCGTCGAAGATGACGGCGGGACCGTTCGCGCTCGCGGCGACGACTGCGTAGTACGCGGCGACCGCGGCGACCACTCCCCACGGCGCGTAGCGCGCCAGGGCCTCGCGGACCTCGGTGCTGCGGGTCGTGGCCGTCATGGCGCCAGTCTAGGGACACAACACTCGTGGGCGGCGGCCATTCGGCCACCGCCCACGAGGTGCGGAGAGTCACACGAGTGCCGGCTCGAGTTCTCCTTCCTGTTCCGTCTCGGCGGCCAGAGAAGGAGCCTCTGGGGCCTCGATGGACATGTTGGGCAGCCATCCGAGCCACGACGGCAGGTACCAGTTGGCCTTGCCGAGCAGGGACATGATGGCCGGCACCAGGATGGTCCGGACGAGCGTCGCATCGATGATGACAGCGGCGGCGAGACCGAAGCCCATCTGCGCGAATTCCGATAGATCGCCGATCGCGAATCCGGAGAACACCGCCACCATGATCAGCGCCGCGCCCGTGATGAGCGATCCCGTCCGGCCGAGGCCGTGGGCGATCGCGGCGCGGGTGTCGATGCCGTTGTCGTGAGCCTCCTTGATGCGGCTGAGGAGGAACACGTGGTAGTCCATCGACAGGCCGAACAGGACCGCGAACAGGAACACCGGCAGCCAGGGCGCGATGCCGTCAACCTGCGTCAGCCCGATGGCCTCGCCCCAGCCGAACTGGAACGCGCCCACCAGCAGGCCGAACGCAGCCGCCGCGGAAAGCACGTTCAGCAGGATCGACGTCAGCGGAACGACGATCGAGCGGAACGCGACCAACAGGAACACGAAGCTGGACCCAAGGACGATCGCGAGCACGAGCGGGACGCGGTCCCACACGAGCGTCGTGAAGTCGTACGAACTCGCCTGCTCTCCCGACACGTAGTACGTCACGCCCGTGTCGCCCAGGTATTGCGGGACGATCTGGTCGCGCAACCGCAGCAGCGCGTCCTCGGCCTCGACGGCCGCGGAGTCGAACGTGTCCTCCGCGTCGATGAACACCACGGCGCCGCGGTTGTCCACCGAGACCTCGCGGAATCCCGGGTCTGCCGCGATGGCATCGGCAAGCGCGGTGATTTGCGCCTCGGCGCCGTCGGGGTTCTCGATCGCGATAAACGTCTGCGACTGTCCGTAGTCGAAGTCGTCCACGAGGATCTCGTTGGCGATGCGGAAGTTGTTATCCGCGGGAAGCGCCTCGAGCCCGGGGAACGCCAGGCGCATCGAGGCGATCGGCAGCGCGAGCGCACCGAGCACCGCGACGCCCGCCACGAGGGCGACGACGGGGCGGCCGGTGACGGCGTTGGCGATCCGCTTCCAGATCTTCGGCTCCTCGCCCGGGTGGGCGGTGGGCACGCGTCCCTTGTTCACGCGGTGGCCGAGCAGCTTGAGCACGGCCGGCAGCAGCGTGAGGGCGGACAACACGGAGGCGAACGCGGCGAGCATCGCGCCCGCGCCAAGGCTGATCATGATCGTGTGCGGGATGACAAGCATTCCCACAAGTGCGATCAGCACGGTCACGCCGGAGAAGAACACCGCGCGGTTTGCCGTGTTGCCGGTGATCGTCACCGCGTCCTCGACCGAGCGTCCGTTGTGGAGCTCTTCGCGGAAACGTTGGACGGCCACCAGCGTGTAGTCGATGCCAAGCGCGAGGCCCATCATCGTGATCATGTTGAGCACGAAGAATGACAGGTTGTCGAACACCTGGCCCAGGATGGCGGTGAGGCCCACGGCGGTCAGGATCGATACCAGGGAGATTCCCAGCGGGATGCCCGCCGCCATGAGCGCGCCGAACACCACGACGAGGATGACGATCGCGACGGCGATCCCGATGGTCTCGCCCTTGACGAGCGTGTCCTCGGCGAGCCCGTCGAACGTCAGCTCGCCGGTTCGCTCGCCAAAGTTGTAGAACCCGAAGCCGTCGACGGACAGGCCCTCGACGGCAGCCATCAACGCCTCAGGCGTGGCGTCGGCGTCGTCGATCGTCAACTGCACGAGCGCCGAGTGCGCGTCCGCCGATACCGGGAACGGAGCGGCGGATGTGGGGGCCGACACCGTCAGCACGCCCGGAACCCCGTCGATCGCCGCCGTGAGCTCCGACAGCGCGGAGTCGTACGCCGGCTGCCCGAACTGCGCGGTGTCCGAAGTGACGACGACCGTCTCGTCATACGTGACCGGCCCCGTCTGCTCCTCCGGGCCGCGGTACTGGGTGTTGAGGTCCCAGCCCTTGTCGGCCTCAGTGGAGACGATGTTGCGGTCGTCTTGCGACACCACGTCGCCAAGGCCGCCGGCGAAGTAGGCAGCCGCGCCGAGCACCGCGACCCACACGCCAAGCGTGAGCCAAGGTCTCCGGGCGGAGGCCCGCGCGATCCTCCCTGTGAATCCAACAGACATGTCATGCTCCTTATGAAGAGTCGTGTGGGGCCGACGCTCGCCGGCACCGTGATCACGATTGCGCCCGGGCGGTTGCCCCGGCTATCGGGTAGCACCCTGGAATGCACCCCGGGTGCGGAGGCCCTTCTCAGGGTTTCCGCGCCCGGTCCAGGGACTACCTCGACGCTACGAATGGAGGCCCTTCGCGGTCTGCCCGCCTGGGAGCGAAAAGTTGCCGCCGCGCGGGGGGTCTTTTTCCCACCGCGCGGGGGACCCGGCTGAGGGTTCCCCCGGACGAGTGACCCTGACTCCAGCCGTGGGGGTGACGACGCCGGGCAGCTAACGCGAGACCATTGACGGTATGAACAGCCTCAAGCGCATCTACCTGCCGTTGCTGACGTTTCAGACGGCGGGCGAGGTCGCATACCTGCTGCTCGGCCTCGTGTTCGGTGTCCTGTGGTTCAGCCTGCTGTTCTCGCTGTACGCGGCGGGTATCGGCACCATTGTGGTCTGGGTCGGCCTTGGAATTCTGATCGCGACGCACGCGATGCTGCGGCCGATCGCCGTCGTCGAGAGGCTGCAGGTTAGCTGGCTGTTGCGTCACCGCGTGCAGGCGCCGCGGCCGATCGCTTACGACCCGGTGGTGGACTCGCTCCACCCCAAGTGGGCGAACTTCTGGCGCTGGACGCACGAACTTCTGCACGACGGCGTCAGTTGGAACATCCTGTTGTGGAACTTCACGCGCGTGATCGCTGGCCCGCTGGGTTTCGCGCTCGCGATTGCCTACATGACCGTGCCGATTGCGCTGCTGGCGGCGCCGGTGTTTGCGATCTGGGTGCCGATCCAGATCGACGGCGCGGACGCCGAGCCCGCGTGGCGCAACTGGCTGCTGCTCGGCCCGGTCGCATTCCTGATCGTGGCGCCTGCGCTCGGCTGGGCCGTGCGGTCCTTCGCCAATCTGCACCGGCAGTTCGCGACCCGCGCGCTTGGCCCGTGCGCCGAGGAACTCGAGGCAGCCGCGCTGAGCCGCGCGTCCGTTGCGGAGGAGCAGGTGCGCATCGACCAGGAGCTTCACGACTCGATCGGCCACATGGTGTCGATGATCGTGGTGCAGGCGGGTGCGGGCGCGCACGTGTTCGAGAAGGACCCGGACTTCTCTCGCAAGGCGCTCGGCAACATCGAGGAGCGCGGCAGGGCCGCGCTGGGCGAGCTCGACCGCATCATCGCGAGGATCCGCGGAGACCAAGTCGAGACCCACGCGCCGCTGCCAGACGCCCGCGACCTCCCGGCGCTCGTGCAGGGTGCGCGGGACGCGGGGATGACCGTCGAGTCCCACATTTCCATTGGCGACGTGCCGCCCGCGCTTGGCCGCGGCGTCTATCGAGTGGTCCAGGAGGCGCTGACGAACGCGGCTAAGCACGCACCGGGCGGCGCGGTGCGCGTCGAGGTCGCGTCGAACGATGTGGCGGTTGCGCTGTCCGTCGTCAACGCGCTTGGCGACAAGCGGCCCGACCCCAAGTCCCGTGGCAACGGCCTGGCGAGCATTCGGGACCGGGTGACGCTGTTGGGGGGCGAGGCAACCGTCGGCGAGGCGTCGGGCGGGAAGTTCGCGGTGCGGGCGGTGCTGCCGCTAGCGGCGATGCTTCCCGCGGTGGCGAAGACCACCTGCGCCTTGGCGGCGTCGTGCCGCTGCCTGGGGTGCACCATCCGTCGTAAGGTGCTCGCGTGAGAATCGCGATCGTCGACGACGACCCCTTGGTGCGCATGGGCCTGCGGGCGATCCTGTCATCAGAGGACGGCTGGGAGGTCGTCGCCGAGGCTGGCGACGGCGGCGAGGCCGAGGCGATGGTGGCCGATGCGTCGCCGGACCTGGTGCTGATGGACATCCGCATGCCGGGGATCGACGGTCTGGAGGCCACGCGCCGCATAGTCGCGCGGGACGGGGCGCCCAAGGTGCTCGTGCTCACCACTTTCGAGGTTGACGAGTACGTGTTCGAGGCGATGCGTTCCGGCGCGTCAGGGTTCGTCCTCAAGCGCGTGCCGCCCGCCGAGCTGATCGAGGCGGTGCGGATGGTTGGCACCGGCGAGTCGCTGGTGTTCCCGGCGAGCACGCGCGCGGTGATCGAGCGGTTCGCGGTGCCCGCGAGCGTGGAGCTGCCCGACCTGACCGACCGCGAGCAGGACGTGTTGCGGCTGCTGGCGCGCGGCCTGTCGAACCAGGAGATCGCGGCGGAGCTCGTGGTCACCGTGGAGACCGTCAAGTCCCACGTCGCGTCGATCCTCATGAAGCTTGGCGTGCGCGACCGCACCCAGGCGGTGATCGCGGCTTACGAGTCCGGCTTCATCAGCCCCGGCGGCGTCTAGCCCCGCCGCGGCCGCCGCCGTTCTGCTGGCGAACGCGCGTTACCGTGCTGACCCATACGCGCACTAACCTTGGGGCATCCCCCCGCGCGCCCCAGGGCGCCGCACGCTGAAACTTAAGGACTGCGATGGACCTGTACGAATACCAGGCGCGCGACGCCTTCGAGAAGCACGGGGTGCCCGTGCTCGCCGGCGAACTCGCCATGACAGCGGCCGAGGCGCGCGCGGCCGCCCAGAAGATCGGCGGCGTCACAGTCGTCAAGGCGCAAGTGAAGGTTGGCGGTCGCGGCAAGGCCGGCGGCGTCAAGGTCGCAAAGACGCCGGATGACGCGGAGGCCGCCGCCGAGGCCATCCTTGGCATGGACATCAAGGGCCACACGGTCCACAAGGTGATGATCGCGCAGGGCGCGGACATCGCCGAGGAGTACTACTTCTCCGTGCTGCTCGACCGTTCGGAGCGCCGCTACCTGGCGATGTGCTCCGTCGAGGGTGGCGTCGAGATCGAGGTGTTGGCCGTGGAGCGGCCCGAGGCGCTCGCGAAGGTGGCGGTGGACCCGCAGGTGGGCATCGACCAGGCGAAGGCCGACGAGATCGTGGCGGCCGCGGGCTTCGATGCCGAGACGGCGCCCAAGGTGGCGGCCGTCATCCTCAAGCTGTGGGACGTCTACGCGAACGAGGACGCCACGCTTGTGGAGGTCAACCCCCTTGTGAAGACCGGCGCCGGGGACATCATCGCGCTCGACGGCAAGGTCACTTTGGACGACAACGCGCAGTTCCGCCACGTGGACCACGCGGCCATGGAGGACCACGCCACCACGGACCCCATCGAGGAGAAGGCCGTGGGAATGGGCCTCAACTACGTGAAGCTCGACGGCTCGGTGGGCATCATCGGCAACGGCGCAGGGCTCGTGATGTCGACGCTCGACGTCGTGGCGTACGCGGGCGAGAAGCACGGCGGCGTGAAGCCTGCGAACTTCCTCGACATCGGCGGGGGCGCGTCGGCCGAGGTGATGGCGAACGGCCTCGACGTCATCCTTGGCGACCCGCAGGTCAAGAGCGTGTTCGTCAACGTGTTCGGCGGCATCACCAGCTGCATCGAGGTCGCCAACGGCATCGTGGGCGCGCTCGAGACCCTC
Organism: uncultured Actinomycetota bacterium; assembly: GCA_963735005.1. Classification (GTDB taxonomy): domain Bacteria; phylum Actinomycetota; class Actinomycetes; order Actinomycetales; family Demequinaceae; genus WTKG01. Next base: position 150,370 of record CAVTJA010000002.1, read on the forward strand.
GGCGCCGCCGCGACAAAGCCGCTCGTCGTCCGCCTTGACGGCAACTCCGTGGAGGAGGGCCGCGCGATCCTCGCCGCTGCCAACCACCCGCTCGTGACCATCGAAGAGACCATGGACGGTGCAGCCGACAAGGCCGCCGCCCTGGCGAACGCCTAAGGAACGCGCATGTCAATCTTCCTCACCAAGGACTCCAAGGTCATCGTCCAGGGAATGACCGGCTCAGAGGGCCAGAAGCACACGGCGCGGATGCTCGCGTCCGGCACGCAGATCGTGGGCGGCGTCAACCCGCGCAAGGCAGGCGAGACCGTGGACTTCGGGGTCAACGGCTCCACCGTCACGGTCCCAGTGTTCGGTACGGTTGCCGAGGCGATGGCCGCCACGGGCGCCGACGTCTCCGTGCTGTTCGTGCCGCCGCCCTTCACCAAGGCCGCTGTGGTCGAGGCCGTAGACGCCGGGATGCCGCTGGCCGTGATCATCACCGAGGGCGTCCCCGTCAAGGACACCGCCGAGTTCTTCACGTACGCGCAGGCAAAGGGCACGCGCCTGATCGGCCCCAACTGCCCTGGCCTCATCACGCCGGGCGAGTCGAACGTCGGCATCACCCCCGCCAACATCACCGGCCCGGGCCGCATCGGCCTCGTGTCGAAGTCCGGCACGCTGACCTACCAGATGCTTTACGAGCTGCGCGACCTCGGGTTCTCGACGGCCGTGGGAATTGGCGGCGACCCGATCGTCGGCACCACCCACATCGATTGCCTCAAGGCCTTCCAGGACGACCCGGCCACGGACGCGATCGTCATGATCGGCGAGATCGGCGGCGACGCCGAGGAGCGCGCGGCCGCGTTCATCAAGGACAACGTCACCAAGCCGGTCGTCGCGTACGTCGCGGGCTTCGAGGCTCCCGAGGGCAAGACGATGGGCCACGCGGGCGCGATCGTGTCCGGGTCCGCTGGCACCGCGCAGGCGAAGAAAGAGGCGCTCGAGGCCGTTGGCGTGAAGGTCGGCAAGACCCCCACCCAGACGGCCGAGCTGATGCGGGCGGTGCTGGCCGGCTAGGTCAGTTCGGCCGCGCTCGCGGTTCGCTCCCGCTCTCGCGGGGCGCGCCGCGTCACCATGGGCGCATGGCCCGCACGCTTCGCAACGACCTCGCCTCCGCCGGCGCGGGGATGTCCCGCGCGTGGGGCGGTGCGCCCGGCTGGGTAGCCGGCGCGGTTACCGGGATACAGGCGGCTGCGCTGAGCCTGCTCGCCGTGCTCGCCGTCGCCTTGGTGGCGGTCGCCGCCGCGCCAACGCCCGACGGTTCGGTCGCCGTTGACTGGGGCGGCGCGTCGTCCGCCGCGCTTGAGTTTTGGCTGCTCGCCTTTGGCACGCCGGTCGTCGCCTCGGGATTCGTGGTTGACCTGGTCCCGCTCGGGCTCACCCTTGGGGTCGCGGCGATCACCTACGTGCTGGCGCAGCGGTTCACGGCGCCGAGGCTCGGGAGCGTGGCGATCGCGGGGTTCTCGCTCGGCTCGGTGGTCGCGATCGTCGCGGTCGCCACGGGCTCTGGCCCGGCCGTCGCGGTGCAGTCAGGGTTGTGGGCGAGCGTCCTCGGCGGCGTCGCGAGCGGCATCGGCGTGCGCCGTGCGCGCGGGGTGAGCGTGCTGCCGATCCCGCCGCTGCCAGCACTCGCCGCGCGGGCGCTGCGGCAGGGACTCGCGAACGTGTTGGTCGCATACGGCGCCGCCGCGGTGCTGCTGGCCGTGGGCGTGGTGGTGGGCTGGGGCGACATCGGCCGCGCCGCCGAGACGTTGAACGCTGACCCGGTGGGGGTAGGCGTGGTCGCCGTGGGCGAGCTCGCGTACGTCCCGACCATGGTCGCGTGGATGCTTGCCTGGCTCACGGGCATCGGATTCGTCGTGGGCTCCGGCAGCCTCTACACCCCCTCCGAGCTGACGGCCGAGCCGGTGCCGGCGGTGCCGCTGTTGGGCGCACTACCGCACGCGGCGGGTGGCGCGCTGGTGTGGGCGCCGGTGCTGCTGGTGCTGATCGGCGCGCTCGTGCGCTGGGCGCTTGGCCCGCGGGCGCAGGCGACCCGCGCAACCCTTGGCACGAGCTCGCTGGCGGCGGCGGTGACGTTCGGGGCGTTCGCCGTTGGCACGGCGCTCGCAACCGGGTCTATCGGCGGCGGCTACCTGCAGGTGGTGGGGGCCGACTGGCTGATGGTCGGGCTCGTTGGCGCGGCGCTGATCTGGGCGGGTTCGCTACTTGCGGAGGCAGTGGCGTGGTGGCGCGCAGTCGCGGCTATTTCTCGTCGGGAAGCTCGACGCCAAACTCTGCGAGCCGTGCCCGGCGGTCCGCGTCGAACTGATCCTCACAGGTCCGCTTCGCCACGTTCGTGATGGCGCCCTTGAGGCACTCATTACGCGCCATGATCTGGTCGTAGAGCAACACCGGGGCCACGGTCTGGAGCGCGGAGTAGATACCGAGCAGCGTCGCCGCGATGAGCATGATCACCGCGACCGATCCGGAGCCTCGGCGCAGCTGCGCGAGGCCCACCACGCCCAATGTGAACACCACGAGTCCGGCCACGCCAGCCGCGAGCGAGAGCGGGAATGGCAGCAACAAGGTCACGACCATCGCGGCCAAACTCCACACCACCCATGTGGTGGAGCGCGGCGGGGCGGGGCGGGTCGTCGGGTGCGTCGGCGTGACGGGCATGGAATCCTTTGCGGTTGAGTTCCCAGCATGCCGATAGGGTCGTCCTGTGACAAGCGAACCCGCCGCAGCATCGGTCGCGGTATTGATTTCCGGAGCGGGATCCACCATGGCTGCGGTACTTGAAGCCACGCGCGATCCCGCGTACGGCGCGCGCGTGTGCGCCGTGATCTCCGACCGCACCGACGCCCCCGGGCTGGACATCGCGCGCGAGGCCGGCATCCCCACCGCGGTGGTGGATATGCGCGACTTCCCAGACCGCGAGGCCTGGGACCGCGGCGTCGCCGCCGCCCTCGCATCCTTCACGCCGGACCTCGTGCTGCTTGCGGGCTTCATGCGGATCCTCGGCGAACCGGTGCTCGCAGCCTACGGCGGCCGCATCGTCAATACTCATCCGGCGCTCCTGCCGTCCTATCCGGGCGCGCACGGCGTCCGCGACGCCCTCGCCGGGGGAGCCAAGGTGACAGGGTGCAGCGTCATCCTCGTGGACGCCGGGGTCGACACTGGGCCCATCCTGGCGCAGGCGCCCGTCGCGGTGCGGCCGGACGACACCGAGGAATCTCTTCACGAACGGATCAAGCAGGTCGAGCGCCCGCTCGTTGTCGACACTGTCGGGACGATGCTGCGCGAAGGATGGACGGTCGAGGGCCACGTCGCGTGGCTCGGCCAGGAAAAGGGGAACTCATGAGTGAGCGGATGCCCGTCAAGCGGGCGCTGATTTCGGTGTACGACAAGACGGGGCTCGAACCGCTGGCGAAGGCGCTCGCGGCGGCAGGCGTGCAGATCGTGTCGACGGGCTCGACCGCGCAGCGCATCGCGGATGCAGGCGTGCCGGTGACAAAGGTCGAGGAGCTCACCGGATTCCCCGAGTGCCTCGATGGCCGTGTCAAGACGCTCCACCCCAAGGTTCACGCTGGCATCCTTGCGGACCGCCGCCTCGAGTCTCACGTCAGCCAGCTCGAGGAGCTCGGCATCGAGGCTTTCGACCTGGTGGTGTCGAACCTCTACCCGTTCGTGGAGACCGTGCGCTCGGGCGCCAGCCAGGACGAGGTGATCGAGCAGATCGACATCGGCGGCCCCTCGATGGTGCGCGGCGCGGCAAAGAACCACGCCAACGTGGCGATCGTGACCAACCCCAAGGAGTACGATGCCGTGGCCGCGGCCGTCGCGAGCGGCGGCTTTACGCTTGCCGAGCGCCAGGCGCTCGCGGTGGAGGCGTTCCGCCACACCGCTACCTACGACATCCACGTCGCGTCCTGGATGGGCAACGCTGTCGCCGCAGACGACGAGGGCACGGGCTTCCCGGGCTGGGCCGCCTGGAGCGCGGTCAAGCGCGCGGGCCTGCGATACGGCGAGAACCCGCACCAGTCGGCCGCGTTGTACGTGGACGAGGTGGCCCACGGCGGCATCGCCGCCGCCACCCAGCTGCACGGCAAGGAGATGTCGTACAACAACTACGTGGACGCGGACGCCGCATGGCGCGCCGCCCACGACCACGACGCCGTCACGGTCGCGGTGATCAAGCACGCGAACCCGTGCGGCATTGCGGTGGGGGAGTCCGTGGCGGCGGCCCACGCCAAGGCGCACGCGTGCGACCCGGTGTCGGCGTTTGGCGGCGTGATCGCCTCCAACTCCGAGATCACGGCCGACGCCGCGCGCCAGATCGCCGAGGTCTTCACCGAGGTGGTGGCCGCGCCGTCGTTCGAGCCAGAGGCGCTCGAGATCCTGCAGGCGAAGAAGAACCTGCGGCTGCTCACGGTTGAGGGCGGGCGCGGCGCGGTAGAGATGCGCCCCATCACCGGCGGCCTGCTGCTCCAGCACTCGGACCGCATAGACGCCCAGGGCGACGACCCAACCACGTGGACCCTCGCCACGGGCAAGGCGGCCGACGACGCGATGCTCGCCGACCTCCTCTTCGCCTGGCGCGCGTGCCGCGCGGTGAAGTCGAACGCCATCCTGCTCGCCAAGGACGGCGGCTCGGTTGGCGTGGGCATGGGCCAGGTCAACCGCGTCGACTCCTGCAAGCTGGCCGTGGACCGCGCCGGGCCGGACCGTGCGCGCGGCGCCGTCGCGGCATCGGACGCCTTCTTCCCGTTCGCGGACGGGCTCGAGGTGCTCGCCCAGGCGGGCGTCGCGGCGATCGTCCAGCCGGGCGGCTCCGTCCGCGACGAGGAGGTCACGGCGGCTGCCGCGAAGGCGGGCATCACCCTCTACCTCACCGGCACCCGGCACTTCTTCCACTAGGCAACCATGGCGGCCGACAAGGATCAGAAGGCGGAGCGGTACCGGCCCCCGCCCGCGCAGTCCACGTGGGCGGCGCTCGCGGCGGTGCTCGCCGGGGTGTTAGTGGCCGTCGCCGTCAACCCCGCCGCGGGTGCGTGGACCCTCGCCGGGCTATGCCTCGCGGGCGCGGTGGCGCGCACGTTCATCCCGCAGAGCGCGCCACTGGCGGTGCGCCGCCGGTTCGTGGACGTGACGTTGCTGGTGAGCTTCGCGCTAGCGCTCGGCTTCCTGGCCGCGACCACGCCCCTGACCTAGCGGCGCCCGCCTACTCGGCGTCGGCTGGTTCGTCCTCCGGCGCGAACAGTCGGAACAGCAGGCCCGTCGCGAGGCCGGCGACGATGCCGGTCACCCACCACGGCCACAGCTGGTTGAGCTGGTGTTCCGAGCCGAAGATCCAGGTGGAGGTGGCGCGCGCCGGGTTGAGCGACGCGTTCGTGAACGGGGCGCCGAGCAGCACGAGCACCGTCAGACCAAGGCCGATGGTGAAAGGCGCCTGCCCCAGCGAGGCGGTGCGCGCCGTTGCGAACAGCACCAGCGCAACAAGCAGCGCGGTCAGGATGATCTCGACGACGATAGCGGTGGCGAGCCCAAACGCGCGCGGGGACATCTCACCCCAACCAATCGAGAAGGTGTCGATGAGCTTGGGCGAGGTGGGGCTGTCGAGCCCAGTGTCGATGCCGGGGTGCGAGTGAAGCGCCGCCCAGATGGCAAGCACCGCCGCAGCCGCGCCCGCCGTCTGCGCCACGATGTAGGCGACCACGTCGCGGCCGGGGAAACGGCCCGCGCCCCAGAACCCGAGTGTCACGGCCGGGTTGAGGTGTGCACCGGAGATCGCGCCGAGCGCCACGGCAAGCGCGGTCACCGCGAAGCCGAAGCCGATCGCGCTGAACAGCGGCGTGAAGGCGTTGGAGTCCGAGTTGAAGATGCCCCACATCGCCGCAATGCCGAGTCCGACGAGCATCAGCACGAACGTGCCGAAGAACTCGGCGGATAGCCGCGCGCCGAACGACGACTTGAACGGGCTGACCTCGACCGGAACGGGCGCGAGGTCCGCCTCGAAGGCGTCGGTGAGGAAGGGGTCGTTGTCTGCGACAGGGGGCTTTGTCGCCTTGGCGGAGGGCTTCTTCGCGGCAGGCTTCTTGGGGGCGGGCGTGGTGGCCATGGCTTTCCGTTCTGTGCGTCGTTGCGTAGACGAAGGTCTGGCGCCATCCTGCCACGAGAAGGCCGCCCTCGTGTGAACCGTTGGTCCTCGGTGCACTAGCCTGGTTGCATCACCTCAGCAACGCCAAGGAGACCCCGCGCATGGGCAAGATCAAGGTAACCGGCCCCGTCGTCGAGCTGGACGGCGACGAGATGACGCGCATCATCTGGCAGTTCATCAAGGACCGCCTGATCCACCCGTACCTGGACGTGGACCTCAAGTACTACGACCTCTCGATCGAGTCCCGCGACGCGACCGACGACCAGGTCACCATTGACGCTGCCAACGCCATCAAGGAGCACGGGGTGGGCGTCAAGTGCGCGACCATCACGCCCGACGAGGCCCGCGTCGAGGAGTTCGGCCTCAAGAAGATGTGGGTGTCGCCCAACGGCACCATCCGCAACATTTTGGGCGGCGTCGTGTTCCGCGAGCCCATCATCATCTCGAACATCCCGCGCCTGGTGCCGGGCTGGACCAAGCCCATCATCATCGGCCGCCACGCCCACGGCGACCAGTACAAGGCCACCAACTTCAAGGTCCCGGGCGCCGGCACCGCGACCATCACGTTCACGCCCGCGGACGGCTCCGCGCCCATCGAGCACGAGATCGTGAAGTTCCCCGAGGACGGGGGCGTGCTGATGGGCATGTACAACTTCAACAAGTCGATCGAGGACTTCGCCCGCGCGTCCTTCGCGTACGGCCTGCAGCGGGGCTACCCCGTGTACATGTCCACCAAGAACACCATCCTCAAGGCGTACGACGGCGCGTTCAAGGACATCTTCCAGGACGTGTTCGACCGCGAGTTCAAGGCCGACTTCGACAAGGCGGGCCTCACCTACGAGCACCGGCTGATTGATGACATGGTCGCCGCCTGCATGAAGTGGGAGGGCGGCTACGTGTGGGCGTGCAAGAACTACGACGGCGACGTCCAGTCGGACACGGTGGCGCAGGGCTTTGGCTCGCTTGGCCTCATGACGAGCGTGTTGATGACGCCGGACGGCAAGACGGTCGAGGCGGAGGCCGCGCACGGCACCGTCACCCGCCACTACCGCCAGCACCAGGCGGGCAAGCCCACGTCCACCAACCCCATCGCGAGCATTTTCGCGTGGACGGGCGGGCTCAAGCACCGCGGCAAGCTCGACGGCACCCCCGAGGTCACCGGCTTCGCCGAGGCGCTTGAGGACGTCATCATCAAGACGGTCGAGGCCGGCCAGATGACGAAGGACCTCGCGGCCCTCATCGGCCCCGACCAGGAATGGCTCACCACCGAGGGCTTCCTGGAGGCTCTCGACACCAACCTCGCCGCCCGGATCGGCTAACCCTCGCCTAGGAGAACCGCATGACCGCACCCGTCAACGTCACCGTCACCGGCGCCGCCGGCCAGATCGGCTACGCGCTACTGTTCCGCGTCGCGTCCGGCCAGCTGCTTGGCCCCGACGTCCCCGTGCGGCTGCGGTTGCTGGAGATCGCCCCGGCGATCAAGGCGGCCGAAGGCACCGCGATGGAGCTTGAGGACTGCGCGTTCCCGCTGCTCCAGGGCGTGGACATCTTCGACGACGTCACCAAGGCGTTCGACGGCGTGAACGTTGGCCTGCTGGTGGGCGCCCGCCCGCGCGGGGCAGGCATGGAGCGTGCCGACCTGCTCGCGGCGAACGGGGGCATCTTTGGGCCGCAGGGTGCTGCGATCAATGCCGGCGCCGCGGATGACGTGCGCGTGCTCGTGGTGGGCAACCCCGCCAACACCAACGCGCTCATTGCGTCGGCCCACGCGCCCGACGTCCCCGCGGACCGGTTCAACGCGATGACGCGCCTCGATCACAACCGCGCGCTTGCGCAGCTGGCCGCCAAGACTGGCACGCCTGTGCGCGACATCAGCAACGTCATCATCTGGGGCAACCACTCCGCCAAGCAGTACCCGGACATCGCCCACGCGACCATCGGCGGCAAGCCTGCCCTCGAGGTTGTCGGGGATGACGCATGGGTGCGGGACACCTTTGTGCCCACCGTCGCCAAGCGCGGCGCTGCGATCATCGAGGCGCGCGGGGCTTCGTCTGCGGCGTCGGCCGCGAACGCCGCCATGGAGCACGTCTACAACTGGGTCAACGGCACCCCCAAGGGCGAGTGGACCTCCGTGGCGCTGCCGTCGACCGGGCAGTACGGCGTGGCGGAGGGCCTCGTGTCCAGCTTCCCGGCGGTGTCCAAGAACGGCGCCTGGGAGGTCGTCGAGGGCCTCGAGATTGACGACTACGCGCGGGGCAAGATCGACGAGTCCGTGGCCGAGCTTGCCGAGGAGCGCGACGCCGTCAAGGAGCTCGGGCTGCTCTAACCGCGGCGGGGACGAATCGGCACTTAGTCCGCGATCCGCCGCCGGGGCGGCCGTTCCACGCGGCATCTGCCGTGAGGCCGGCGCCGATCTGTGGCAGTATGTGCGGCAGCGGGCAACCGCGCCCGCACGTGCTGAGGGGAAGATCCTGTGAGTTCCGCCGTTTCGATGCTCGTGTCCACCGGTCAGCGCCGCGCGCGCGCCATCGCGTTCGCAGCCGTCGCGCTGCTGCTGTCCGTGGCCTTGGTGGCTACGTCTGGCGGCACTGCCGCGTTCGGCGCCGACGTTTCTCCGTCGCCGAGCCCCGCACCGTCGCTCGGTGCCGCCGAGTCTCCCGGCGACGTTCCGGCGCCCGCCGCCGCCATCGAGGCCGACGCCGACGACGACGGCGCCTCCTTGCCCGCCACCCCGCTGAACCGGGGCCCGGACCCGCGCGGCACCGGCGAGATCGCCCCGGAAGCTCCGTCTGCGGCCGTAACGGCCGAGCTCGTGAGCTACACCGTTCACGGCCGCGTGGTGCTCCCGTCGGGGGCCTCCATGGATGGAGACCTTGTCTTCTACGACGCGGACACCGACGAATTCGTCGGGTTCATCGCGCCGGATGCGGACGGCCGGTTCAACGTGGACACCGGTCCCGGAACGTACAAGATTCAGTTCTGGGGATTCCCGGGGGCCGCGGCCTCGTTCTATGGTGGCAAGCCCACCCCCGTGGGCGCTACCAAGGTCAAGGCCACAACGAGCGGCACCGGCATCGGCAAGGTGAAGCTGGCGCCGGAGTCGACGATCTCGGGCAACTTTGCCCTCACGAACAGCTCGTGGGACACCTCCGTGTGCGTCGACGCCATTCTCTTCCCCTACGGCGACGTGTCCTACGGTTGGACCGTGCAGTCCGTTTGCGACCTTCGCAGTGATGGCGACGGGGAGTGGGCCATTGGGAACCTGCCCAAGGGCGACTACCGCCTCTACTTCTATGACGACAGTGGCTCCGAGTCACAGTGGTGGGACGGCAACGCGTTCGACGACGCCATCGTGTTGCCCCTCGGCAAGAACGATGACGAGTACCTGCACACCGGGTCGTTCAGCCTCGTGGCTAGCGGCGACTCCGATGTCGTACTTGGCGAGACCGTGACGCTCGGCCTTGATTTGGGCGCCGACATCGACGGCACCGTGAAGCTCGAGTCGAAGAAGCCTGGCGGGTCCTGGAAGACGGTGAGCGGCGGCATGCCGATGACAGGTGGCGTGGCCGTGCGCGACGTCACGCCCACCACCGGCATCATCTACCGCGCGACCTTCGGCTTCCGCTCCGACACCCGCACCGGATGGACCCAGGTGCCGGTGTCCGTGGTTCAGGTCGACCCCCAGTCCTACTACTTCTCGGGCCAGCCATTCGATGTCGCCGTGGTGCTTGCGGAGCCCGGCAATGGCACGGCTAAGTTGCAGCAGCGCGTCAACGGCGGTTCCTGGTCTCGCGTCAAGGGCGGCGTGAAGATCGTCGACGGTTCCGGCTCGCGCACGCTCACGCGCAAGGCGGGCGACACAGTCGAGTACCGTGCGACGTTCGGCGGGGTGACGTCCGACCCGGAGGCGGTGACTCGCGTCGTGCCGACTTGGACCAACACGGGCGGGGGCGACTTCTACAAGGGCGCCTCCTACGACATCAAGTTCGAAGCCAACACGTCTGTGCTCGACGGCGAGGGCAAGCTGTACGTGAAGAAGGGCTCCAAGTCATGGAAGAAGGTCCGCAACGTCGACATCGTCTCCGGCGTGGTGACAACGACGGTCAAGCCGACGGCGAAGACCACGCGCTACCAGCTGCGGTCCGGCAAGGACAAGTCCGGGCCGATCGAGTTCACCCGCGTGAAGCCGGATCTCCTGCTCGAGCTCGACGACCCGTCGTACGCGACTCAGGTCATCGGCGACACTTTTGATCTGTACGCCACGGTCTCCGCACCGGACGGGGCCACGGTCGATGCCTACACCGGTCAAGTCACGCTGAAGGTGCGCAAGCCCGGCGGCACGTGGAAGAAGGTGTCGGGCGGCATCACCGTCACGGACGACACCGGGTCCGTCACGTTGACCGCAGTCAAGGGCAAGCGCCAGTACCAGCTGGTGTTCGGCGGCTCCAAGTCGTCCATCGTCGTCGTCACAGGCGTGACGCCGCCTCCGTAAGCGGCGCGCCACGTCCGCCGAACGGCCGCTGCACTCCTCGTGGATGCGGCGGCCGTTTCGCGTCTTCCTGGGCCGTTGGGCCCGGTCGCGCCGGACTTTCCGGCCATTCTGGTCGGCGGGTGGGCGCGATTGTCGCTTTGGGCGTGCGCATGTGCCAGGCGTCTGGCATCCTTGGGGGGCGGACTCCGGATCCGCGCTGAGGGGATCCTTCCGTGAACATGCTCTCTGGCCGCGTTGCTGGCCTTTCCCGCGCCCACATGCGCGCTCGTTCTGTGGCGATCGCGGGGGTGGCGCTGCTGCTCGCTGCGGCGTTGCTGATCACGCCTGGGACGCTGTCCGCGTTCGGTGTGGAGCCGTCCCCGAGCGCGTCGCCGAGTGCGTCGCCCAGTGCTTCCCCGAGCGCCTCGCCGTCGCTCTCCGAGCGCGTCGCCGAGCGCGTCGCCGAGCGCCTCGCCGAGCCCTTCGCCGTCCGTGTCAACGCCGGCCCCAAGCTTGATCGTCAACGTGACGAACTACGACGGTTCTACTCCGACTGGCGGATGTGTAAATGTCATGGGGCACACGGGCACGTCGGCCTGGGTGCTCGTCGCATCTGACTGCGTGGACAGCGGCGGTGTCTATGAGTTCGGAGGACTCGCTACGGGTCAGGTCTACGTCGAATTCGTGGGGTTTGACGGCGCGTATTCTCCGCAACGCTGGCCGTACCCGAACTCGATTTACCAAACTTCCATAGATATCTCCGCGAACGCAACGGCGGAGATCTCCCAAGTGCTGGCTCGCCCCTTCTCGATTGGCGGCATCGTAACCAAGGCTGGTGGAGCACCGCGGAGCGGCGGGCAGGTGTCGATTTGGGACTACGCCGAACTGAAGTCAGATCGCGCAGCGGCTGTTCCGCTCGCCGAGTTCGACATAGGCGCGGACGGGCGCTTTCTCAGCGATACTCTTCCGTGCACGCAGTGTAGCGTCCTGTTTTCTGGCAACGATGGATACCTTGATGAGTGGATCGGCAATAGGTACTACGCGCTCGACGCGCCAATAACCGTGACAAGTCGGCCGGTACAAGTGACAGCCGTTATCGATACTGTAGGCGGTGACATCACGGGTACAGCGAACGCGCCGGGTAACTTCGAAGGTTCCGACATATGCGTTGGTGCATACCCAAACTCGACCGCGGATATCTCGGAAGTTCGCTGGTGGTGTGGCCAGTCGGGAGATTCCTATTTGCTCGAGGACGTGCCGCCTGTCGCTCAGTTCCTGTGCGTGATTGACTCCGCGACACCTGCAAATGGATGTTCCGGCAGCGACTACGCCTGGGACGTTTTTGGTGGCGGTGAAGGTTGGACAGGCCTGAACACGTCCGCAGTGACGCCCATCGACGGTTCGACCGTGACACAGGACTTGGTGTTTGGTGGATCCTTCAAGCTCGATGTGCGCGACTTCGGCGGCGCATCAATAGCCGATGGATGCGTTGACTTTTACGGCTCCAATGACGCCCGACTCGCGTCCGACTGCGATGGTTCGGACGGTTTCGCTATGACGCTCGCGTTCGATGCCGAGGTGCGCGCGCGCGCGTACAACTTTTCAACGAAAGCAGACGAGTGGTATTCGGGCCGCTCTTCGCTTGCTTCGGCTACTCGCGTGTCAGTGTACGGAGGCAACGAAGCCTCGAGATGGCAAGTGCTCATTACAGCCGAACCAAGCGGCACCGTGCAGATGACACTCACGCGGCCTGACGGCTCGCCAGCAACAGGCGGGTGTGTCACCATTCAGACCCCCGACCCTCACCGTGGCAACCAATACATTGACTTCGCTGAGGACTGCGTCGGTGACGGCGGGGGCACGTTTACAGTTTCCGAGTTGCCTGACGGGGACTATTACATCCTGCTTGACGGGTTCGGAGACGATGTTGCGCCCGCCTTCTATTCACACTCCACAGCGGGCACTTCGAGGTCTTCGGTATTCCGGGTCTACGGTGGGCACCCCGTGATTGGTGAGTACGAACTCCCGAGCGCGCGGTCGTTCTACGGGTTTGTCTACGCCCCGGATCGAAGTCCTGCTACCCAAGGGACGGTCGAAGTCTGGCGCCACGACTTCCCGGATTTTCCCATCACTACCGTACCTATTCAATCCGACGGAAGTTTCAAGACCGGCCCGATCCCCGAAGTCACTGGTGGCTTCAAATTCCGAGTCGTCGGCGTTCCGGGCGCCGCGAGCGTGTGGTTCGAGAACAGCTTCGATAAATACACTGAGAAATTCCAGGACGCGTCTATCGTGACCTTCCAGTCGCGCACTTCCCGCGAGGCGTTGTCAGAGGGGCTCCTCACGGGACCACCCCCTGCTGCAATCAACGGGGAGCTGATAGTGCCAAGCCACTTCGTCTCGGACAATGCTTGTGTCGTCTTATATGAGGCTTATCAGCCGTCAAGGCTCAGCGCACGACTAGGTGAGATTTGCGGTGCGCCAGGCTCTTCGTTTTCATTCTCGGGTTTGACGGCCGGCGACTACTCGCTGTGCTTGGTGGACGCGCCAGGGCCGGGTGCAGCATGTTCGGGCACGAGTGCGCCCTGGGACTATTTTGGTGGCGACACGCTCGATCAAGCCATAGCGATCACGGTGGCGGAGGGTGAGACCAAAGACGTGACCATCGATTTCGGAGGAACGATTCAGGCGACTGCGCTGGACGTTTCTGGCGAGTCAATCACCGGCGGGTGTGTCGAGGCTTACGACTCGGTAAGCGGTGAACTCGAAGGGTCCGACTGCGTCGGCACCGGCGGAACGTATAGCGTGCCCGTTGGTTTTGATACCTTCGGAGGCCACACGCACAAGGTCAAACTCGTGGGATTCAGCGGGTATCGCGACCAGTGGTACGACTTCGGCACATCTATCGACGACGCGACTGGAGTGGGGGTGACGGGCGGCGCGACGGTGCCAATCACTGCGCGCCTTGACGCGGCGGATGGATCAGGGACGCTCGCCTTCAACGTCACGAGATATGACCGCACAACGCCCGCGACGGCGGGCTGCATCGATCTCCTGGACCGCCGCGGCGCGGTCGTGAGGACCGCGTGCGACGGCGACGGCGGGGTCTACGAGTTTGCTGATGTCGCTGACGGGCTCTACTTCGCGCACTATTACGGTTTTGCCGGCGGCATTGACATGTTTTACCCGTATGCAGCTGCGTACCCCGATGGCGAGGTATTCACTATTCGCGACGGCACGACACTCGAGCGTAACGGGGTTGTGTGACGATGAGGCGTCGGTTGTAGGCACCGTTGTCAACGGCGATGGGGAACCCATCGGGCCGGGCCTCGTCGAAGTGTGGCACCAGTACGAGTCTCCGGGCGACGTGCCCGTGGCGGTCATTCCCGTCGGAGAAGACGGGA
>CAVTJA010000003.1:0-257969 GCA_963735005.1 uncultured Actinomycetota bacterium
GACATCCTTTCGAGATGGCCGCCCTTCGGGGCGGCCATTCTCATTTTCTGGCCCGGGTGTCTCTACACTCAATGACGTTGACGAATGGAGTGCCATGAACGCCGAATCCGGCGCTGATCGCGGCCGCGAGGGCGGGCGCTCCGGTTCTGACCGGGGGTCAGGTAGCCGCCGCGGAAGCGGCGCAGGCCGACCCGAGCGCTCCGGCGGCTCGCGTTCCGGCGCCCCACGCTCGGGAGCGCCTCGCACGGGTGGTGATCGCTCGGGCGCGCCCCGCGGCGACGGGCCACGTTCCGCGCCGCCGCGTGCCGGCGGACCTCGCACGGGAGGTCCACGAGGCGGTGCCCCGCGCAGCGGAGGTCCGCGTTCAGACGGCGGCCGCGCTGGTGCAGCTCGACCCGACCGGGCAGGATCCGGGCGGCCCCCGCGGCCCGCTCGCGACGGCCGTAGCGACCAGCCCGAACGCGAATCCAGGCCGCGCATCGACGCGCCCCCCATTCCCGACGACGTGCACTTCTCCGACCTCGACAAGGAGACCCGCGCCCGCCTGCGCACCCTGAGCAAGGACAACGCGGAGGACGTCGGCCGCCACCTGGTGATGGCGGGACTCCTCATCGAGGAGGAGCCGGAAGTCGCGTACAAGCACGCCCAGGTGGCGCTTGCGCGCGGCGGTCGGGTGGACGTTGTCCGCGAGGCCGCCGCAATCGCCGCCTACGCGACCGGCCGCTACGCGGAGGCGCTGCGGGAGTTCCGCACCGTGCGCCGCCTCAGCGGCGACAACGAGCACCTCCCGCTGATGGTGGACTGCGAGCGTGGGCTTGGAAGGCCCGAGCGCGCTATCGCGCTGTCCAAGGAACCCGAGGCAGCGACGCTGTCGCGTGACGCTAAGGCCGAGCTCGGCATCGTGGTTGCCGGGGCGCGCATGGACCTTGGCGACATGGACGCGGCGATCGCGACGCTGCTCGCCATCGAGGCACCGTCGCTGTCCGTGCTGGCGCGCGTGTCCGAGGCGCTCTCCGACATCTACCGCGCCGCAGGCCGCGATGCGGAGGCCGACGCGGTTGACGCCGCGACGGCGGAGCGCGCAAAGGGTCAGCCCCACGACGGCCAGGACGAGCCCGCCATTGTCGTATTCGACACGGCGACGGAGAACGTCGACGAGCCGCCCGAACTCACGCCATCGAACGACGCCCCCGTTGAGGGACCGTCGTCAGAGGAGGAAAGCGCATCATGACCGCAGCAGGGCTACTGTCGAGCGACACGCCTCTCCAGGAGGCGTACGACGTCGCGCTCGTCGACCTCGACGGCGTCACCTACAAGGGTCGCAACGAGATCCCCAGCGCCCCGCCCGCCCTGGCGGCGGCGCGTGCGGCCGGCATGATGCTGCGATTCGTCACGAACAACGCCAACCGCGCGCCCGAGACGGTCGCTGAGCACCTCACGGAGGTGGGCATCCCAGCCACGGCCGACGAGATCCTCACCGCCGCGCAGGCCGGCGCAGCGCTGGTAGCGACCCGAGTCGCCGCAGGCTCGCGCGTCCTGGTCATCGGCGGCGACGGCCTGCGCGCCGCGGTGCGCGCGGAGGGATTCGAGGTCGTGACGAGCGCGGACGACAAGCCCGCCGCCGTCGTGCAGGGGTACGCCCCGGGCCTCGGTTGGGCCGACCTCGCGGAAGCCGCCTATGCGATCAACGCCGGGGCGGTATTCATCGCGACCAACCTCGACAAGACCTTGCCAACGGAGCGCGGATTTGCCCCCGGCAACGGTTCGCTCGTGGGCGCGGTCCAGATCGCGACGGGCGTCACGCCTGCGGCCGCTGGGAAGCCCGAGCCTGGCATGTTCTTGCTAGCCGCGTCGCGAGCGAGCGCCGAGCGCCCGCTCGTCATCGGTGATCGCCTCGACACCGACCTCAAGGGGGCCCGCGCGGCGGAGATTCCCGGACTTCTCGTGCTGACGGGGGTGAACGGCGCCGCCGACGCAGTGGCCGCGCCTGCGGGCGAGCGCCCTAGCTTCATAGGCGCGGACCTCTCAACTTTGGCCGAGTCCCACCCCGCGGTCGTGGTGGCGGGACAGTGGCGCGTCGTGCGTGACTCCCGCGCCCGGGTGGTCGACGCGCGGCTGGAGATTGAGGGGCAAGGCCTCGATGCGGTGAGGGCCGCGTGCGCCGCGGCGTGGGAGGCAGCCGACACGGGTGTGATGTTCACGCTTGAGGCCGCGCACATCGACGGGTTACTGTGACCTCATGTCGAAACTCGAACCCACCCGCGACGCGCTCGGCGAGACTAAGTACCCCGCCGAGGTGGAAGAGGCGCTCAAAGCCGTGAGCGAGGTCCCTGACGACCCCGAAGCTCAGGCCGAGTACTTCGATAAGGTGCAGGACGCCCTGTCGACGCGGCTGAACCGCGAGGAATCCTAGACCAGGGATGCGCCTCGACCGCGCGCTGCACGCGCGCGGGCTGGCACGCTCGCGCTCGCATGCCCAAAGCCTGATCGCCGCCGGGGCGGTGCGCGTCGACGGCGCCGTCGCCACTAAGCCCGCCATGGACGTCGGCGACGAGCCGATCGAGGTCGCCGGGTCCGATAACTACGTGTCGCGCGCGGCAGGCAAGCTCCTGGGGGCGCTCGACCGCTTCGCGCCAGACGGGCTCTCGCCGGCGGGTCGCCGATGCCTCGACGCGGGCGCGTCCACGGGCGGCTTCACGCAGGTGCTGCTCGAGCGCGGAGCCGCAGGCGTGCTCGCCGTGGACGTGGGGCACGGGCAGATATCGCCGGTGGTGGCCGCCGACCCGCGCGTGGACGTGCGCGAGGGCGTCAACGTCCGCGACTTCACCCCTGAGACCGAAGCCGACCGCGTCGAACTCCTTACCGCGGACCTCTCGTTCATCTCGCTGACGCTGGTGATACCGGCCCTTGCGGCGTGGCTCGCCCCGGGCGCGGATGCGCTCCTGATGGCCAAGCCCCAATTCGAAGTCGGGCGCGAAAAACTCGGTGCGGGGGGCGTCGTCCGTTCCCCGGCTGACCGCGAATGGGCCGTCCTCGAGGTCGCCGATGCGTGCCTTGGGGCACAACTCGAGGTTTACGACGTGGCGCGCTCACGAGTGTCTGGCCCGTCTGGCAATGTGGAATTCTTCGTCTGGTGCGGCAAACCGTGGCAGGCTGAGCAGCAGGTGAGTGCGCCAGGACCAGTTCGGCGCGCTCTAGACCGCGAACGGCTCGTCAGCGCCGTTCGCCGCGAGGTGAAGGGGGCGGAATGACACGGCGCATCTTGGTGATCGCGCACCCCAGCCGCACGGGGTCGCTTGAGGCGCGCGACGCCGCGGCCGAGGCCCTGCGTAGCTTCGGCGTTGACGCGGTCATCGAGCACGACCCGAGCGACGGAGACGTCGAGGCAGCGCTCGTCCTTGGTGGCGATGGCACCATGCTGCATGCGGCCCACGTCACGCGCGGCACGGGCATTCCGTTGCTGGGCGTCAACCTTGGCCGCGTGGGCTTCCTCGCCGAGATCGAGCGCGACGGCGTGCTCGAGGCGGCCGAATGCCTCGCCGGCCGCACGTATCACGTCGAGGAGCGCGGCACCCTCGACTGGTCCGTCGTTGCGGACGGCGAGGAGCTGCACCGAGACTGGGCGCTGAACGAGGTCACCATCGAGCGCAGGAACCCGCTACGCACCCTCGAGGTGTGCGTCGCGGTGGACGCCACCGTCATGTCAGCCTTCGGCTGCGACGGCGTCGTGGTGTCGACGCCAACCGGCAGCACCGCGCATGCGTTCAGCGCCGGCGGCCCGGTCGTGTGGCCGGACGTCGAGGCGCTCTTGCTTGTCCCGCTCGCGGCGCACGCGCTCTTCGCGCGGCCGCTGGTGGTTGGCCCCGACACGATGTTCGCCATCCAGGTGCAGGGGAATTCGTCGTCAGCGGGAATCGCGGTCGCCGACGGCGCGCGCACCGTGGACGTCCCGCTTGGCGCGACGGTCCAGGTGAGCCTGTCGTCCCATGTGGTGAGGCTCGCGCGCAAGAGCGACGACACCTTCACCGACCGGCTCATCGACAAATTCGATCTGCCCACCGACGGCTGGCGCGGCGAGCGCGCCCACCCGTCGCGCGAGGAGTAGCAGTGCTTCACGAACTCAGCATCGAAAACCTTGGCGTCATCGCGTCCGCGCGCCTGACGTTCGGCCGCGGACTGACGGTGGTCACCGGCGAGACGGGTGCGGGCAAGACGATGGTGCTCACGGGCCTCACGCTCGTTACCGGTGGCAAGGCCCCGGCCGGGCTGGTGCGCGGTGACGCCGACGCCGCGCTCGCCGAGGCGATCATCGACGTCCCTGAGGGCACGGAGGCCGCGGCGGCTTTGGAGGACGCGGGCATCCTCCGCGAGGACGACGGCACGGTCGTCATCTCCCGGTCGCTCGGCTCTCAGACCCGTTCGCGCACGGTCGTGGGGGGCAGGCAGATCCCGCAGGCGCTGCTCGCGGACTGCGCCGCAGATCTGCTGACCGTCCACGGACAGAGCGACCAGGTCCACCTGCGGTCGCCCGCGCGCCAGCGCGACACGCTCGACCGCCACGCGGGCGCGGAGCACCTCTCCACGTTGGAGCGCTACCGACAGGCGTGGGCCGAGCTTGGGCAGGAGCGCGAAGAGCTCGCGCGCATGCAGGCTGGCGCGGACTCCGAGCGCCAGGCCGCCCAGCACATGCGCGACGACCTCGCCGCTGTCGCGGCCATCGACCCGCAACCCGGCGAGGACGAGGCGCTGGCGGCCGAGGCGAAGGTGCTTGAGAACGCCGAGGCCGTGCGATTCGGAGCGGCGCACGCCCGCGAGGCGCTCACCGGCGAGGCCGAGGGCTCCGTCGCGGCAGCGCTCGAGACCGCCAAGCGAGCGCTAGCGGACGCTGCGCAACACGACGAAACCCTTGCCGCGCACGTGACAAGCATCGAGGGCGCGGGCTACGCACTCGCCGACGTCGGCCTCG
Organism: uncultured Actinomycetota bacterium; assembly: GCA_963735005.1. GTDB lineage: Bacteria > Actinomycetota > Actinomycetes > Actinomycetales > Demequinaceae > WTKG01. Next base: position 4,967 of record CAVTJA010000003.1, read on the forward strand.
AGCTCACCCGGTATCTCGACGGTTTGGACGGCGAGCCCGGGCGGCTCGACCAGGTGCAGGAGCGGCGCAGCGAGATCGCCCAGCTGTGCAGGCGGCTCGGACGCGACCTGCCCGGTGTTTTTGCCTTCGCCGAGGAGGCGGCTGCCCGGGTCGCTGACCACGACTCGTGGGACGAGCGCCTCGAGGCGCACCAGGCGCGGGTAGCCCAGCTCGAGGCAGAGGTTGACTCCCTTGGGGCCCAGATCCACGAGGGCCGCGAGCGGGCGGGCCACACCCTTGCGGCGGCCGTGAACGGCGAACTCGAGCAGCTCGCGATGGCCACGGCGACGTTCGGAGTCATGGTTGCGGCCAGCGAGCCGGGGCCGTTTGGTGCGGACGACGTCTCGATGACCCTGTCCGCCCACCCCGGCGCGCCGCCGCGCCCCGTTGCCGACGCCGCATCTGGTGGTGAACTTAGCCGCATCATGCTTGCGCTTGAGGTGTCACTTGCGGCAGGGACCACGTCGCCCTCGCACACGTTCGTCTTCGACGAGGTAGACGCTGGCGTGGGCGGCAAGGCCGCCATCGCTGTGGGTCGCCGGCTTGCCGAGCTCGCACGAAGCCAGCAAGTGCTGGTGGTTACGCACCTAGCCCAGGTCGCCGCCTTTGCCGACCACCACATCGTCGTCACGAAGGACACCGACGGCTCGGTCACCACGTCACAGGTTGTCGAGGTGACGGGCGAGGCGCGCGTCCAGGAGGTGGCGCGGCTGCTGAGCGGCCAGGAGGATTCGACGACTGCGCGTGCTCACGCGTTGGAACTTATCGAAGGGTCCGCCGTCTCGCGGTAGGACATGAGACGATAGGGAAACCATGGCACGTAAGCGACTTTTCGGTTCGGACGACGGCGGCGCCATCACTGGCGTGGCCCGAGTGGACGCAAGCCCCCAACAGTTGGCTCGCCGCCTGCGCAAGGGCGAGGTTGCGGTCATCGACGTGATGGACCTCGACCAACGCACGGCCGAGGCGATCGCGAGTCGCAGGCCCGCCGCCGTGCTCAACGCGCGCACCTCGATCTCTGGCCGGTACCCGAATGGCGGCCCCCGCGTGCTGGTGGACGCAGGCATCCCGCTTGTGGACGACTTCGGCCAAGACCTGCTCACCCTCAGGGACGGCGTGAAGGTGCGCGTCGATGGCAACGACGTCTACCGCGGCGAGGAGCTCGTCGCGTCTGGTCTCATCGCCACCGACGCGACCGTCACCGACGCCATGCGGCTCGCGACCGAGGGCATGAACGTCCAGCTAGCGACCTTCACCGCGAATGCGATGGACCACGTCGCGCACGACGCACCCATGCTTCTCGAAGGCAAAGGGTTGCCGTACACCGAGATCAAGATGCGCGGCCAGCAGGTGCTGGTGGTCGCCGCTGGGTACGGTCACGAGGAGCAGCTGAAGGCGATTCGCGGGTACCTGCGGGAGCGGCGCCCGATCATCATCGCCGTGGGCGAAGCCGCCGAGGCCGTCGTCAAGTCCGCGTACGCGCCAGCGATCATCATCGGCAGCATCGAGGGCCTTTCTGACGAGGCCGTGACTTCCGCGCGCGAGGTCATCTTGCACGACCCTCGCGGCGGCGATGCCGGGGCCTCCCGTGCCGACGCCCTGAACGTGAAGCACCGCGAGGCAGACTCGACCGTCGCGAGCGCGGATCTCGCGATCCTGATGGCCCACGCGGCCGGCGCATCGGTGATCGCGACCGTCGGCATCGAGTCCCACCTGCTCGACTTCCTTGAGCAGGGCCAGAACGCGAGCGCTTCGACGTTCCTCGCCAGGCTGGTGGCAGGCGGAGTGCTGATAGACGCCTCGACGCTCACCAAGGTCTACAAGCATCGCTATTCGCCGTGGACGCTGATCGCGCTCGTGCTCTCCGCGCTGTTCGTGCTAGGCAACGCGCTAGCGCTCACCCCGGGGGGCGCCGCCTGGCTCAGGAGCGTCTGGCCCCAAATCGCCAGCCTGTTTGGAGCGTCAGCGTGATCGACTTCAGGTACCACGTCATCTCCATTACCGCCGTGTTCCTTGCGCTTGCCGTGGGCGTGGTTCTGGGCTCTGGGCCGCTTCGCACCGCGCTTGTCGACGAGGTCACCCAGGAGTCGGACCAGCTGCGCGAGCAGCTCAAGGAGTCTCAGGCCAACGTCGATCGCGAACGCGAGTCGGCCGTGATCGGCGAGAAGTTTGTCACCGATGCCGCCGACGTCCTGGTGGGCGGGACGCTTGAGGACGTCAATGTGGCGATCATCCGCGTCCACGACCCGGACGACGCCGACGTCACCGCCGTCCGCGACCGCCTGGTCAGCGCGGGCGCAAACGTCACCACGTACCTGACGATCGAGCCCGCGTGGACCGACAACGACCAGGCGACGTTCCGCGCATCGTTCGCTCAGCAGGTTGCCGACAACGTCCTTGGGGTCGACACGACGATCGCGCCGGAGCGGATGCTCGCGCACACTCTCGGCCAGGTGCTCGCGCCAAGCGTGATCCCGGCTGGTTCAGAGACCGAGGGCACCGACATCAACACAGACTTCCCCGACGAATCGAGCGCAACGGACCGCGCCGACGTCCTGCTCGCGTTGCTCAAGAACGGCAACTTCCTCACCGGGACGGTGGTGGGCGAGCCCGACGCCGTGGTCATCGTGGCGGGCCCCGGCCCGGAGGACGAGGACCAGCGGGCGGCCGAATCCGAGACGTTTGCGCAGATGGCGGGAATCCTCGACGAGTATCTCGGCTCGACCGTGGTCGCGTCTGGCGGGACGTCCATCGACGATATCCCCACGGCGGTTCAGTCCTCCGCGCTGCTGAGCGGCCGCGTCACCACCGTGAGTTATGCGCTGAACTTCTACGGCAACTTCACGGTCGCGCTCGCGCTTGCGCGCGAGATCGAGGGGGAGTCCGCCCACTACGGCCTGGGCGACGACTCGACGCTCTTCCCGTCCGGCTGACGCTGCGCTCGCCCCGGTTCCGGCAATCGTCCCGCGCGTCTGGGGCAAGCGCCGACTATTGCTGTACTCTTGAAGTCCGTGGAGAGAACAAGACTTTCGGGCCCTGCGGAGCACACCACCCGCCACATTTTCGTGACCGGGGGAGTCGTTTCCTCCCTTGGGAAGGGCTTGACGGCTTCCAGCCTCGGCCGCCTCCTCAGATCTCGCGGCATCCGCGTCACGATGCAGAAGCTCGACCCGTACCTCAACGTGGACCCGGGCACCATGAACCCCTTCCAGCACGGCGAGGTGTTCGTGACGCACGACGGCGCGGAGACGGACCTCGACATCGGCCACTACGAGCGCTTCCTCGACGTCGAGCTTGGGGCCGCGGCAAACGTCACCACCGGCCAGGTGTACTCGCAGGTGATCGCCAAGGAGCGCCGCGGCGAGTACCTGGGGGATACGGTCCAGGTCATTCCGCACATCACGGACGAGATCAAGCGCCGCATGCGGGCGCAGGCGGGCAAGGACGTCGACGTCATCATTACCGAGATCGGCGGCACGGTTGGCGACATCGAGTCGCAGCCGTTCCTCGAGGCCGCGCGTCAGATTCGCCACGACGTCGGCCGCGACAACGTGTTCTTCCTTCATGTGTCGCTTGTGCCGTTCATCGGCCCGTCTGGTGAGCTCAAGACCAAGCCCACGCAGCACTCCGTGGCCGCTTTGCGCAGCATTGGTATCCAGCCGGACGCGATCGTGTGCCGCTCGGATCGGGACATCCCGGCATCGGTAAAGGACAAGATCGCCCTCATGTGTGACGTGGACGGCCAGGCGGTCGTGACCGCGAAGGACGCGCCGAGCATCTATGACATCCCCAAGGTGCTGCACAGCGAGGGCCTCGACGCCTACGTCGTCCGCCGCCTCGACCTCCCGTTCCACGACGTCGACTGGACGGCGTGGGGCGAATTGCTGGGGCGCGTGCACGAGCCGGAGCACCACGTCGAGGTCGCGCTCGTCGGCAAGTACATCGACCTCCCCGACGCCTACCTGTCCGTGGGTGAGGCCCTGCGCGCAGGCGGCTTCCACCACCGCGCCCGTGTCAACATCCGCTGGGTTACGTCCGACGACTGCGACAGCCCCGCGGGCGCAGAGAAGGCGCTGTCCGGTGTTGACGCCGTGCTCATCCCCGGCGGCTTTGGGGTGCGCGGCGTCGACGGCAAGATCGGCGCGTTGCGCTGGGCCCGCGAGAACAAAGTGCCCACGCTCGGCATCTGCCTTGGCTTGCAGTGCATGGTGATGGAGTACGCGCGCAACGTGCTCGGGCTCGAGGGCGCGTCGTCGAGCGAGTTCGACACGAACCCCAAGCACCCCGTGGTCGCGACCATGGAGGAGCAACTCGCATTCGTGGACGGCGAGGGCGACCTCGGCGGCACGATGCGGCTTGGCGAGTACCAGGCCGTGCTCACCAAGGGCTCTGTCGTCGCCGAAACGTACGGCAAGACGCAGGTGGGCGAGCGTCACCGACACCGCTACGAGGTCAACAACGCCTACCGCAAGCAGCTTGAGGATGCGGGGCTGGTGGTGTCCGGCCAGTCGCCCGACAGCTCGCTCGTCGAGTTTATCGAGTTGCCTCGCGAGGTTCACCCGTACTACGTGTCGACCCAGGCGCACCCCGAGTTCCTGTCTCGCCCAACCAAGGCGCACCCGCTATTCGCCGGTCTGATCGAGGCGGCCATCGCGCGCCAGGCGGGCTCCGCGCGCGTCGCCACCGCGGCGCCGGCGCGGGCCGTCACGGCGCCGTAGCCCGCGTGAAGCCACCCGACGACGACGGCCTAGTCGCCGACGTCCCCGTTGAACGGCCGGTGACCCAGTCCGCGATCGCGTTCCGCGGCCGCGTGTGGGACATCGTCACGGACACCCTCGACCTTGGCGAGGGCGGCGTCGTCACGCGCGACTACGTGCTTCACCCGGGCGCGGTCGCGGTCATGGCGTACCGCGAGCCGGGCGAGGTCGCGCTCGTGCGCCAGTACCGCCACCCGGTGCGCCGCGAGCTGTGGGAGCCGCCGGCCGGGCTCATGGACGTGGCCGGCGAGCCGCCCCTGAAGGCCGCGAAGCGCGAGCTGTGGGAGGAGGCCGACCTCGAGGCGCGCACCTGGCACACGTTGCTCGACACCGTGACGTCGCCGGGCGGAAGTTCCGAGGGCATCCGCATCTTCCTCGCGCGCGACGTGCGCGAGGTCCCCGAGTCGCGCCGGTTCCAGCGCGAGGCCGAGGAGCTCGGAATGCCGCATGCGCTGGGTTCCGCTCGCCGAGGCCCTCGCGGCGGCCCACGCGGGCCTGATCCAGGGCCCAACGACGCTCAACGGTCTATTCGCGGTTGATTCGGCGCGGCGCGCGAACTGGGCCACACTGCGCCCCGCGGACGCGCCGTGGCTACGCCCGCCACACGAGCGGCCCGAGCCGCACGCACGCACCGTCCGCGACGCCTAGCGCGAGGCGGTCCCCGTCAGGGTCACCGACGCGAGCACGTGGCCGTCCATGGCCTTCTTGAGCGCGTTGTGGTCGAATCCGGCCTTGAGCCCAAGCGGCGCGTCGAGCGCGTAGAGCGTGAACACGTAGTCGTGCGTCCCCGAGGGCGGGCACGGGCCAAAGTAGCCCTTGCCGCCAGCATCGTTCGCGCCGAGCACGCCACCCATCTTGTCGAAACCGCCAGTCGCGGCCGTCGTCACGTCGCCGGGCACGTCGGCGACCATCGCGTGCACGAAGCCGTGGGCGTCTGGGTCGCGCAGTGTGATCGCATACGCGGCGGTCCCGGCCGGCGCGCCCGTCCATTCGAGCGCGGGGCTCGTGTTGGCCCCGGAGCACTGCCCGCCGAACGCGTTCGCCTTCGCCTTGTTCGGCAGCGCGTGGCCGTCCTTGAAGTCTGAGCTGGTCAGGGCAAACACTGGCGCCTCCGTGGGGTCAGGGGACGATGCAGGGGTCGGGTTGGCAGGGGTTTCGCCGGGATCCGTTGTGGTCGCCACCGGGGTCGCCGGGGGTGTCTCGGCGGGGGCGGCGGGAGAGCACGCCGACAGCGCGAGCGCCACCGCGCCGGCCGCCGCGATGACTGAAGTCCGAAGTCTCATATGTCCATCATGCATCGGACCGGCGCGTGAGCGCGAGGGTGCCGCTACGCGCGCCGCGATAGGTGGAACATCGCCGAGTGGGTGGCGACCAGCACGCCGATTCCCACCAGGTGCAGCGCCACCACGGCGCCGGGGAGGCCAGCGAAGTACTGGACGTAGCCGATCGCGGCTTGTAACAGCGTTGCCCCCATGAGGATAGCGACGGCCTTGCGGGCGCGCGCCTCCGCCGCGATGTCGCGCCTGCGCCACAAGACGAAAGCGATCCACGCGACGAGCAACACGAAGCCCCACACAGACAGCGCGTGGAACTTGGCGACATGGGACGGGTTGAGCGCGAGGCGCGCGGCGTCGGCGTCGCCCGCGTGCGGGCCTGCGCCGGTGGTCAGCGTCCCGAGCACCACGACCGCCGCGAGCGCTACGAGCGACAGCCTGCGCGGCCACGCCAGCGACGGGCCGCCTGGGCGCACGGCGGAGCCGCGCAACCGCAGCCACAGCCACGCCGAGAACCAGACCAACGCCGCCGAGATCCACAGGTGCCCGGCGACCAGCAGCGGCGCGAGCGCTTGCTTGACGACGATCCCGCCGACAATCGCCTGCACCATCACGCCCGCGTAGGGCACAAGGCCCCACCAGCGAAGCTCCTTGCGCCCATGCCACACGGCGATCGCGAGCAAGATGGCGGTGATAAGCAGCACGAACGTCAACGTCCGGTTGCCGAATTCGACGATCGGGTGGTAGCTGGCCGCGCCGAATACCTCCGGCGTGTATGCGCCCGGCTCGCAGTACGGCCAGTCCGAGCAGCCGAGGCCGGACCCGGTGAGGCGCACCGCGCCGCCGGTGACGATGATTGCGGCCTGGGCGATGAGATTTGCGACTCCGAGGCCCACCACGCGCTTCGCGAGCCACGTCCCCACTCGCCCGTACGTCAGGCGCAGCACCAGCGGCGGCAGCGCGAAGGCGAGGAAGGCGATCACGAGGATTTGGCCCAGGCTCATGCCCTGGCCCTTCTCGGCGGCGACGGCGGCGGGGGAGAGGGCGAGAAGCGCATCCATGGCTTCGAGCCTAGCGACGCGCGGGGCTCGCGTTGACCGCCTTGGGCGCCTCCGGGTAAGGCTTGCCTTGCTTGCGGGAAATGATTTAAGGCACGAAACTGTTTCCTAATCACAGGCGCGGACTTGTTCGAGCGCGCCGCTGGTGGCACCAGCGCCCGGATCACGCGAAGGGAGGCCGAATGTCGAGCGACGAGACGACGCGCGAACGCATCCTCGGCCTCATCGCGTCCGCGGGGCCCGTGACGGCCTCGCTACTGGCCGACGAGTTGTGTGTCACGCCCGCTGGCGTGCGCCGCCACCTCACGCACCTCACCGAGGACGGCCTGATCGAGGAGCACGAGCAGCCCGGCAAGCACGATCGCGGCCGCGGCCGCCCGGCGCGCTCATACGTCGCCACCCCCGAGGGCCAGCGTGCGCTCACGAACGCGTACAGTGACGTGGCGACCGACGCCCTCGCTCACCTTCGCTCGGCGGGCGCGCTTGACTCCTTCATCGAGGCCCAGCTCGCGCGCCTCGAGGCCGACCTCGCCGCCGTCGTCGATCCCACCGCCCCCGTCGCCGCCCGCGTGGACGCCATCGCAGCCGCGCTAGGCGACAAGGGCTACGCAACATCGGTCAGGCCCGTCCCAGGCGGCTACGCCGTCCAACTGTGCCAGGGCCACTGCCCGGTGCAGCGCATCGCCGAGTCTGCACCAGAATGGTGCGAGGCCGAAACCCGCGCGCTGTCGCGCGTCCTTGATCTTCACGTCCAGCGCCTGAGCACCCTCGCGAACGGCGCGCACGTCTGCACGACCAACATCCCGCTGATGGCGGGTACGAAGGAAGGCACATCATGACCACGCAGGCCCCAGGCACCCCGCTCACGCAGGAAGAAACGATCGCGTCGATCGGCAACTACGAGTACGGCTGGCACGACGCCGACGCCGCAGGCGCCATTGCCGCGCGCGGCCTCAGCGAGCAGGTCGTCCGCAACATTAGCGCGCTCAAGAACGAGCCCGAGTGGATGCTCGAGCTGCGCCTCAAGGGCCTCAACTTGTTCGGCAAGAAGCCTATGCCGACGTGGGGCAGCGACCTGTCGGGCATCGACTTCGACAACATCAAGTACTTCGTGCGCTCCACCGAGAAGCAGGCCACGTCGTGGGAGGACCTGCCCGAGGACATCAAGGCCACGTACGACAAGCTGGGCATCCCCGAGGCCGAGAAGCAGCGCCTCGTTGCCGGCGTCGCGGCCCAGTACGAGTCCGAGGTTGTGTACCACCAGATCCGCGAGGACCTCGAGCAGCAGGGCGTGCTGTTCCTCGACACCGACACCGCGCTGCGCGAGCACCCCGAGATCTTCAAGGAGTACTTCGGCACGGTGATCCCCGTGGGCGACAACAAGTTCGCCTCGCTCAACACCGCCGTATGGTCGGGCGGCTCGTTTGTGTATGTGCCGCCGGGCGTCCACGTCGAGATCCCGCTGCAGGCGTACTTCCGCATCAACACCGAAAACATGGGCCAGTTCGAGCGGACCTTGATCATCGCCGACGAGGGTTCGTACGTGCACTACGTCGAGGGCTGCACCGCCCCCATCTACTCGTCCGACTCGCTCCACAGCGCGGTCGTCGAGATCATCGTCAAGAAAAACGCCCGCGTGCGGTACACGACCATCCAGAACTGGTCCAACAACGTGTACAACCTCGTCACCAAGCGCGCCACGGCCGCCGAGGGCGCGACGATGGAGTGGGTCGACGGAAACATCGGCTCCAAGGTCACCATGAAGTACCCCGCGATCTTCCTGCTGGGCGAGCACGCCCGCGGCGAGACGCTGTCCATCGCCTTCGCGGGCGCGGGCCAGCACCAGGACGCGGGCGCCAAGATGGTCCACGCCGCGCCCAACACCTCCAGCTCGATCGTCTCCAAGTCGGTGGCGCGTGGCGGGGGACGCACGTCCTATCGCGGCCTCGTGCAAGTGCTCGAGGGCGCCAAGGGCTCCAAGTCGAACGTGCTGTGCGACGCGCTACTTGTGGACACCATTAGTCGTTCGGACACGTACCCGTACGTTGACGTCCGCGAAGACGACGTCTCGATGGGTCACGAGGCAACCGTGTCCCGCGTCAGCGAGGACCAGCTCTTCTACCTGATGAGCCGCGGACTCAACGAGTCAGAGGCCATGGCGATGATCGTCCGCGGATTCGTGGAGCCGATCGCGCGCGAGCTCCCCATGGAGTACGCGCTCGAACTGAACCGACTAATCGAGATGCAGATGGAAGGGGCCGTGGGTTGAGCACGACCACAGATCACAGCAGGGCCAAGGCCGACGGCGCGCACGCGCACGGCCCGGGCTCCACGCCGCCGAACGCGTCGCGGGCCGCGCGCCCCACGTCGTTTGACGTCGCCGCGTTCGAGATCCCGACCGGGCGCGAGGAGCAGTGGCGCTTCAGCGCGTTCCGCCGCCTCAAGCCGCTGCTCGGCGACTCCGTCGCCAGCGCCGCGCACCTCAAGTTCGAGACTTCGCTCACCGAGGGCGTGACGGCCGAGACCGTCGGGCGCGACGACGCCCGGCTCGGCAAGGTGGGCGCCCCCGGCGACCGCCTCGCGGCCCGCGCGTGGACCGACTTCGAGCGCGCGCTCGTCGTGACCGTCGCCAAGGACGCAGCGCCCGCCGAGGCCTCCGTGGTCACCGCCACCGGCACCGGCGGCACCGAGTTTGGCCACGCCCGCATCATCGCGGAGCCCGGCTCGCAGGCAACGGTCGTCCTCGACTTCCGCGGCGAAGGCACGTTCGTGGACAACGTCGAGATCTCGGTTGAGGAGAACGCCCACCTCACGCTCGTGTCCATCCAGGACTGGGACAAGGGCGCCGTGCACGTCTCGGCCCACCGCGCACATGTGGCGCGCAACGGCCGGCTCAAGCACGTCGTCGTCACGCTCGGCGGGGACGTCGTGCGCCTCAGCCCGCAGGTGGAGTTCACCGGCGAGGGCGGCGAGGTCGACATGTACGGCCTGTACTTTGCCGACGCCGGCCAGCACCAGGAGCACCAGCTGTTCGTGGACCACGCGGTCCCGCGCTGCCGCTCGCGCGTGACGTACAAGGGTGCGCTCGCAGGCAAGACCGCCCGCTCGGTGTGGATCGGCGACGTCCTGATCCGTGCCGCGGCCGAGGGCACCGATACCTACGAGCTCAACCGCAACCTCGTCCTGACGGATGGCGCGCGCGCCGACTCCGTCCCCAACCTGGAGATCGAGACGGGCGAAATCGAGGGGGCAGGCCACGCGTCTGCCACCGGCCGGTTCGACGACGAGCAGATGTTCTACCTGCGCTCGCGCGGCATCGACGAGGACACAGCCCGCCGCCTGGTGGTGCGTGGCTTCTTCGCCGACATCATCGCGCAGGTGGGAGTACCCGGGGTCGAGGAACGACTCATGACAGCCATTGACGCAGAACTGGAGCTGATTGATGAGTGAGCAACTGGCGTGCTACGTCGCGGACGTCGAGAAGGGCACCGCGCTGCTCACCGACCTCACCCTGGCCGACGGCACGGACATCCCCGTCGCGATCGTCCACACCAAGGCGGGCGAGATCTTCGCGATCAACGACACCTGCACGCACGGCGAGGTATCGCTGAGCGAGGGCGAGGTCACCGACAACTACGTGGAGTGCTGGGCCCACGGTAGCCGCTTCGACCTGCGCACGGGCGAGCCGGACGAGCTGCCCGCCGTCGACCCGATCCCCACCTACCCAGTCCGCATCGACGGCGAGCGCGTGCTCGTTGACGTCGACAGCCCCATCGTGATTAGCAAGGAGAACGCATGACCACCCTCGAGATCAAGAACCTCCACGTCAGCGTGGACACCCCGGAAGGCACCAAGCAGATCCTGCGCGGCGTCGACCTGACCATCAAGTCGGGCGAAACCCACGCGATCATGGGCCCCAATGGCTCGGGCAAGTCGACACTCGCGTACTCGCTTGCCGGCCACCCCAAGTACACGATCACCGAGGGCACCGTCACGCTCGACGGCGAGGACGTGCTCGCGATGAGCGTGGACGAACGCGCCAAGGCGGGCATGTTCCTGGCGATGCAGTACCCCGTCGAGGTGCCCGGCGTGTCGGTGTCGAACTTCCTGCGCACAGCCAAGACGGCGATCGACGGCGAAGCGCCCAAGCTGCGCACCTGGGTCGGCGACGTCAAGAAGTCCATGGAGAACCTGCGCATGGACACCGCGTTCGCGGAGCGCAACGTCAACGAGGGATTCTCCGGCGGCGAGAAGAAGCGCCACGAGATCCTCCAGATGGAGCTGCTGCAGCCCAAGATCGCGATCTTGGACGAGACCGACTCGGGGCTCGACGTCGACGCGTTGCGTGTCGTGTCGGAGGGCGTCAACCGCGCCAAGGACAACACCGACGTCGGCGTGCTGCTGATCACGCACTACACGCGCATCCTCAACTACATCACGCCCGACTTCGTCCACGTGTTCGTGGACGGCCAGATCGCGGAGCAGGGCGGCCCCGAGCTCGCCGAGCGCCTCGAGTCTGAGGGCTACGACCGCTTCCTCGCCAAGGCGTAGCAATGTCCCTCGAGGTCCGCTCCGACTTCCCGATCCTCGCGCGCACGGTGCGGGGCGGGAAGCCGTTGGTGTACCTCGACAGCGCCGCAACGGCCCAGAAGCCCAGGGTCGTGCTCGACGCGATTGACGAGTTCTACCGGATGCACAACGGCGCGGTGGCGCGCGGCTCTCACCAGCTTGGCGAGGAGGCGACACAGGCGTTCGAGGACGCCCGCGCCGACATCGCGACGCTGCTCAACGCCGACGCCGCGGAGATCGTCTTCACCGAGAACGCGACGGCGTCGATCAACCTCGTCGCGAACGGGATCGGCAACGCCTCTCAGGGGCTCGGCGGCGCGGCCGCTGCCCGGTTCCGCATCGGGCCAGGCGACCGCATCGTCGTGACCGCGACGGAGCATCACGCCAACTTGATTCCTTGGCAGCAGCTCGCGGCCCGCACGGGCGCCGAGCTCGCGTGGATACCCGTGGACGCCCGGGGCGTCATGGTGCTTGACGAGCTCGACACGGTGATCGACGCGCGCACAAAGGTCGTGGCGTTCACGCACGCGAGCAACGTCACCGGCGTGATCTCGGACGTCGCGGCGATCACGGCCCGCGCCCGCAAGATGGGCGCGCTGGTACTGCTAGACGGCTGCCAGTCCGTCCCGCATCTGCCCGTGGACGTGAAGGCGCTCGGCGTGGATTTCGTGGCGTTTTCGGGGCACAAGATGCTTGGGCCTACCGGGATCGGCGGGCTGTGGGGACGCAAGGAGCTACTCGACGCCCTCCCGCCGTCGGTGTTTGGCGGCTCCACCATCAAGACCGTGACGATGACCGAGACCACGTGGCTCGACGCGCCCTACCGCTTCGAGGCCGGCTCGCAGCCGATCGCCCAGGTGGTGGGCCTTGGCGCGGCGGCGCGGTACATGATGGACATCGGCATGGACAAGGTCGCGGCACACGAGCGCGCGATCGCGGCGCGCCTGCGCGAGGGCGTCTCGCAGATCGACGGCGTGACGCTGCTGGGCCCCGTCGGCGGCTCAGACGGCTACGACGTCCTTGGCCTCGCCGCTGTCAACGTGGAGGGCGTGCACGCGCACGACGTCGGCCAGTATCTCGACAACGACGGCATCGCGGTGCGGGTGGGCCACCACTGCAACCAGCCGCTCCACCGCCACTTCGGTATCGCGAGTTCTACCCGCGCATCCGCACACGTGTACAACACGCTTGACGACGCCGACGCCTTCCTGGAATCACTCGCGAAGGTGCGAACGTTCTTCAAGGTGGAGGGAGCAGCATGAATGACCTCGAGCAGATGTACCAGCAGGTGATCCTCGACCACGCGAAGCACGCGCACGGCCGCGGCCTGGTGGAGCCTGCCACGCCGAAGACGGGGGAGTCCCACCAGGTCAACCCCACGTGTGGCGACGAGGTGACCCTGCGCGTCGGCCTCGACGGCGACATGCTCGCGAGCGTGTCGTGGGAGGGCCAGGGCTGCTCCATCTCGCAGGCGTCGGTGTCGGTCTTGCAGGAGCTCGTCGAGGGCAAAACGATAGACGAGGCCGCCGAGATCTCCGAGGCGTTCCGCGAGCTCATGGGCGCCAAGGGCGAGGCGCTCGGCGACGACCGCGAGGACCTGCTCGGCGACGCGACCGCGTTTGTAGGCGTCGGCAAATACCCTGCGAGAATCAAGTGTGCGCTCATCGGTTGGATAGCGCTCAAAGATGCAATGATCCAGGCCCACAAGGAGGCAGCGTGACCGCCAAGGACACCACCACGGCAGCAAAGGGCAAGGCTCCCGCGACGTCGGCCGCGCCCACGAATGCGGCCGACGTCGAAGAGGCAATGCGCGACGTCATCGACCCCGAACTCGGGATCAACGTCGTCGACCTCGGCCTCGTGTACGGCGTGCAACTCGACGAAAACCGCCACGCCGTCATCGACATGACCCTCACGTCGGCAGCCTGCCCGCTCACCGACGTGATCGAGGACCAGACCTCCCAGGCTCTCGCCGAGGTCGTGGACGGCTTCCGGATCAACTGGGTATGGATGCCGCCGTGGGGCCCGGACAAGATCACCGACGACGGGCGCGAGCAGTTGCGCGCGCTCGGCTTCAACGTCTAGCCCGATGCCCGCTGCTGGCGCGTTCTCGCACGTCGCCTGGATACGGGGAATCAACGTAGGCGGCAACAGCATCGTCAAGATGGCCGCGCTACGGGAGCACCTCGACGCCGCCGGGCTTGGCCCGGTGCAGACCTACATCCAGAGCGGAAACGTGCTTGTCCGCGCGCCAAGCATGGACGACGCCGCGGTCGCCGACGCCGTGGCTGGCGTCCTCGCGGAGCACTTTGCAGTGACGACGCCCGTGGTCGCCATCGGCGTGGACGCGCTCGCCAAGGTGGTCGAAGACGCACCCGCGGGTTTCGGCACCGACTACGACACGTACCGGGACGACGTCGTGTTCCTTCATCCGGCTCTCAGCGTCGCCGACGCGATGGCCGCGGTGCGTACGCGCGAGGGCGTGGACGAGGCGTGGGCGGGCTCGCGCGCGATCTACTTCCGCAGGCTCGCCGCGCAGGCGGGCAAGAGCTACCTGTCGAGGATCATGGGCACGCCGGAATACAAACTCATGACCATCCGCAACTGGAAGACGGCCACGACGCTGAGGGCGCTTGCCTCGGCGTAACGGCGCCGCCTAGAAGGTCCCCGAGTGGGACATCACGTCGAACCGGTCGCACTGCGCCGGCTGGCCGTGAGCCATTCCAGACTCCACCGCGGCGACCCGCTGTTCGGACGTGCCGTGCGTGAAGTTGTGCGGCGTGACCTGGCCCTCCATCACCTGCTGGATGTTGTCGTCGCCCACCGCCGAGGCCGCGGCGAGCGCTGACTCGATCTGCTTCTTGGTGAACGGCTCGAGGAACGGCGTGCCGTACTCGTCCTTGGTGCTCGTGGCGTGGTTGAGCCACACGCCAGCCAGGCAGTCGGCCATGAGTTCGACGTCGACGGCGTCGGAATTGGCGCCTGTTGCGCCGCGGTCCGTGATGCCGAAGATGCCAACCTCGTTCTGAATGTGGTGGCCGTACTCGTGCGCGATGATGTACAGCTGCGCGAGCGGGGCGTCGCCGGCGCCAAAGTTCTGGCGCAGCAGCGCGAAGAACGCGGGGTCCACGTAGATCTTCTGGTCGGGCGGGCAGTAGAACGGGCCCGTCTGCGAGGACGCGGTGCCGCACGGCGTGGGCGTGGTGCCGTCGAAGATCACGAGCCCGGGTCGAGTGAAGTCGGCGCCGACCGCGGGCGCGGCGGACGACCAGTAGTCGTCGAGCGCGGCCACGGTGAAGCCCACGCGGCAGTCGTCGTACTTGTTGGCGTCGTCGCCCGTTTGGCAACGGGCGTCATAGTCCGCCTGTGCGGCGGGGTCGGCCTGCACACCGACCGGGTTGCTCACGCCGCCACCCCCGCCGCCGAAGAGATCGACGCCAAAGAACAGCGCAACCAGCGCGAGGATCAGCATGCCAACGCCGCCGCCGCCCGCCATGCCCGCTGCGCCCGCGCTGCGGCCGCGGCGCTCGACGCGACCCGGCTTGATGCGGGCGTTGCTGTTGAACGTCATTGAGTCCCTTTCGACGGTCTCACGTTACCGGCTCGCGGCCGCTTCCGTCTCGAAATCCGCGAGTCCGCGCGCGGTGATGGCGTCCCCAACCTGCAGCGCGTATCCCACAGTGCGCACCGCCGCGGGGATCAGCATCGCGCGCGCGTGGCGGTCCAGGCCGCGGGCGCGTGCCGCGTCTCGTGACTGAGTCATGATCCTGGTGACCTCGGGGACGCCGCGCAGCATCAGCGACACCATCAGCGCGAGCGCCTCCGGCGGGACGATGCGGCGGATCGGCCGCGCCGCCCGCGACACAAGGTCGAGCATCGCGTTCATGGGCGTCGACGCGGTGATCGCCAGCGACAGCAGCACGAGCGCGGCGAACTCTGCGGCGAGTTCCACGCCGCGCGCGGGCTCGCCCTGCCACCAGTGGTACGCCACGAGAATCGCGCCGATGATGGCGATGGGGACAAGCCCGCGCAGCGTCTGGCGGGGGTAGGGGAGCGTGGACGCGAGCAGCGCGCCAGCGGCGGCAACGCTGATCAGCGCCGGGACTGGCCCGTGGAGGAACGCGAACACTACCGCGGCCGCAAACAGCATGGCGGTCTTCACCCAGGCAGGCAGCAGGTGAAGGGGCGTGCGGCGCGGCCGGTAGATGCCGAACAGGTCGATCACGAGACGCCCCTGGCGCCCATCAGCGCGCGGTAGTGCGCGACGGCGGCCTTCGGCTTCCCGTCAAACACGACGGCGCCGCCCTCGACGACGATGGTGCGCTGGGTGCGGGCGGCGGCGTCGAGGTCGTGAGTCACCTCGATCACCTGCTGGGGCAGGCCCGCGAGCAGCGCGTCCACGACGGCGCGCCAGTGCAGGTCGAGAAGCGTTGTGGGCTCGTCGGCCACGACCACGCTCGGCTCGAGCGCGAGCACGCCAGCGATCGCCAGCAATTGGCGCTGGCCCCCCGAAAGCGCGTGCACCGAGACGTCCGCCCGGTCCGCGAGCCCCACTGCGTCCAGCGCCTCCAGTGCGGCCCGGCGACGCGCGTCGGCGCCCTTGATGCGGCGGCGCAACGACAGCTCGACGTCCTCGATCGCGGTGGGCATGATCAGCTGCGAGGCAGGGTCCGTGAACAGGAAGCCCACTCGGTCGCGCACCTTGCGCGCGTCGCGCGACGTGTCGAGCCCATCCACCAGCACCTTGCCCTCGGCGGGGGAGGCGAGGCCGTTGATGAGGCGCGCCAGGGTGCTCTTGCCGGAGCCGTTCGCGCCTATGACGGAGACGTGGCTCTCGACCAGCGAGAGCGTGGTCGGTTCCAGGATGCGGGCGCCACCGGGGGCGACGACGCCCGCGCCCTGAAACTCGATCATGTGCTCAGGCTAGGACGACTTTGCCGTCGCGCGCGGCTTGCTCGCGGCGGGAGCCGGCGCGGCGGCGGGCGCCGACTCCTGGGCAAGCAGGCCGGGGTACGCGCGGTGCACCGCCACGGCGACAGCCGCGGCGAGGAACGCCTTGATGAGGTCGCCAGGCAGGAACGCCGATGCGGACACGACGGTGTCGTTGAGCGAGCCGCCGTACTTGAGCGCGATGTACAACCAGCCAAGGACCGTGATGACGGCGAAGGCGCCCACGCTGGTGGCTCCGAGCGCTCCCGAGAACGCGATCGGGCCGCGCGCCGCTTGGCGCTCGAAGATCCACCCGACCACAAAGGCCGCGATCACAAAGGACACCAGGAAGCCCGCAGTGGGGCCCTGCCACGCGCTGAGCCCGCCGGTGTGGCCGGAGAAGATCGGCGCGCCAGCGGTTCCGGCGATCAGGTACAAGATCACGGCCGCCGCGCCGCGGTAGGCACCGAGGACCGCGCCGGCGAGCAGCACCGCGAAGGTCTGCAGCGTGATGGGAACTCCGCTCGTGAGCGGGTAGCCGCCCCAGATCGTGCTGGCGGCGAGGAATGCGGCCATGATCGCCACGAGGGCGATGGTACGGCCGGTGAGAGCGTGTGCGAGGGGCATGTTTCTCCTTTGTCGGAAAGGCTCGGACGCCAACTTATCGCCCCTACAATGGAACGCCGCCACTTCGGCGAGCAACCACCGATTCTTGTAGAAACCCTACAAACGCGCGCGCGAGGGGAGCATTGTGATCACCGCCCACGGACTCGAGGTCCGCATCGGCGCGCGCCAACTCCTCAAACCCTCGAGCTTCCAAGTCGCTGCGGGCGACCGCGTGGGACTCGTGGGGCGAAACGGCGCAGGAAAGACGACGCTCACGCGCATCCTCGCCGGAGAGGGCCAGCCAAGTTCGGGTCGCGTTGACTCGCGCGGCGAAGTTGGCTACCTCCCGCAGGACCCGCGCACGGGCGACCTCGAGGTACGCGCGATCGAGCGCGTGCTGTCAGCCCGCGGCCTGGACGTGCTCGCGGCGCGCATGGCGAAGGCCGAGAGCGACATGGCCGGGGACGACCCGGTCGCGATGGAGAAGGCGATGAACCGCTACTCCCGCCTTGAGGAGGAGTTCCGCAACGCGGGTGGCTACGCAGCGGAGTCCGACGCCGCGCGCATCGCCGCCAACCTCGGCATCTCCTCCGAGACCCTCGCGCAGCCGCTCGGCACGCTGTCGGGCGGCCAGCGCCGCCGCGTCGAGCTGTCGCGCATCCTGTTCTCCGGCGCGCCCACCCTGCTCCTGGACGAGCCCACCAACCACCTCGACGCGGACTCGATCATGTGGCTGCGGGAGTTCCTGCGCACCTACTCGGGCGGATTCGTGGTGATTTCCCACGACGCGGACCTGCTGCGCGCGTCCGTCAACCGCGTGTTCCACCTTGACGCCAACCGCGGCGAGCTGGACCAATACAACCTCGGCTGGGACGCCTACCTCAAGCAGCGCGAGGACGACGAACACCGCCGCAAGCGCGAGCGCGCCAACACCGAGAAGAAGGCCGACGTCCTCATCGCACAGGCGAACAAGATGCGCGCAAAGGCGTCCAAGGCCACGGCGGCGCAATCAATGCTCAAGCGCGCCGAGAAGATGGTGTCGGGACTCGAGGAGACCCGCGCCTCGGACAAGGTCGCGAACATTCGCTTCCCCACGCCCGCGCCTTGCGGCAAGACGCCGCTGCGCGCGCAGGAGCTCAGCAAGTCGTACGGCTCGCTCGAGGTATTCACCGACGTGGAGCTCGCGATCGACAAGGGGTCGCGCGTGGTCGTGCTGGGCTTCAACGGCGCGGGAAAGACGACGCTGCTGCGGATTCTCGCGGGCGTCGAGCAGACGGATACGGGCGCGGTGGAGCCTGGGCACGGCCTGCGGATGGGCTACTACGCGCAGGAGCACGAGACGCTCGACACCAAGGCCACGGTTGAGGAGAACATGCGCCGCGCGGCCCCCAACCTCGACGACGGCGCCGTGCGCAACGTGCTCGGCTCGTTCCTGTTCCAGGGTGACGACGTCCACAAGCTCGCTGGGGTGCTGTCCGGCGGCGAGAAGACGCGGCTCGCGCTCGCCACCCTTGTCGCCTCGCAGGCGAACGTGCTGCTGCTGGACGAGCCGACCAACAACCTCGACCCTGCCAGCCGCCAGGAGATCCTCAACGCGCTTCGCACCTACGAGGGCGCCGTGGTGCTCGTGACCCACGATCCCGGCGCCGTCGACGCGCTCGCCCCCGACCGCGTGCTGCTGCTGCCGGACGCCGTCGAGGACCTGTGGAACGACTCCTACCGGGACCTCATCGCGCTCGCCTAGAGCGCGTCCTCGATCTCCTCGTCGGTCGGGCCCGAGCGGCGCCTGCGCGGCGCGCGCGGTTTGGCCGCGGCGGCCTCCTCACGGTCCCGCCGGATGAGCGTGAACGCACCGAACGGCGCAAGGACCGCAAACATCCACCACTGCACCGAATACGCGAGGTGCGGGCCGAGTGACAGCGCGGGCGCGGGCATCGGCTCGTCTTGGACATCGAGGCAGGTGGGGTCCGCGCATTCGGGGAGCACGACGCCGTAGACATCCGTAACAGCGCGTGCGGGCGCGGGAACCTGGGCGGGCGTGATGCGGTTCGCGGTGTCGGCGCCCCTGCCGTCGTCGGGTTCCATCGCGCGCAGCATCACGACGACGCGGCCGTCGCCGTCGGGAAGCGACGGTAGCCCAGGGCCGTCCGCGGGCGCCCACCCGGCGAGCACGAGCACGGCGTCGCCGGCGTCGGTCTGGAACCACACAAGATCCTGCTGGGTGCGGTCGCCGTCGATGCGCCGGTTACGCAATACGGTGCGCGTTCCGGGCAGGAATTCTCCCGTCAGCGCGACCCGGCGCCACTCGGCGCGATCGCCGGCGGCGAGCCCCGCGAAGTCCGCGACGGGCTCGGTCGCCAGGGCGTCAAAGCGGTCCATGGCGTCGGCGCGGGTGACGTAGCGCCCGTACTGCCAGAACCCCGCCGTGACGCAGCCCGCAGACACGACGAGCGCCACGAGGGACGTCACCACGTGACGCGTGGAGAGCATGCGGTGGGTCCTTTGCGGGCGTCCGCGCACGGGGGTCGTGCGACTATCGCCACAGTACCAATCGGGCGGGAGGGCGCCGCCCCGGTGGTCAACGTGCACGCCGCTGGCGCCGTCGTCCGCTACCGTCGTACCCATGGCCAGGCACGTACTCATTACCGGCGCAAGCCGGGGCATCGGCGCCGCAGTCGCCGCGCGCTTCCTCGCAGCAGGGGACACCGTCACCTCGATCGACCGCTCAGGCAAGGCGATCGACGGCGTGGACGCCGCCAAGGGCGACATGACGGACACCGACTCGATCAACGCCGCCTTCGATCAGCTCGAGGAGCGCCACGGGCCCGTCCAGGTACTCATTGCGAACGCGGGCATCACCCGCGACGGCCTGCTGATGCGAATGTCCGACGAGGACTTCGCGCAGGTGATCGACGTCAACCTCACCGGCGTGTTCCGCTGCGTGCGCCGCTCCGTGCAGAGCATGGTGCGCAAGAAGTACGGCCGCATCGTGCTGATGGGATCCGTGGTGGGCCTGCTCGGAAACGCGGGCCAGGTCAACTACACGTCCGCGAAGGCGGGCCTAGTGGGAATGGCTCGCTCCGTGACGCGCGAGGTCGGCTCGCGCGGCATCACCGCCAACGTGATCGCGCCCGGGTTCATCAACACCGCGATGACCGAGGAACTCGGCGACGAGCTTCGCCAGCAGTACCAGGCGAACATCCCCGCCCGCCGCTTCGGCGAGCCGGACGAGATTGCCAGCGCCGCCGTATTCCTCGCATCCGACGAGGCGGCCTATATCTCCGGCGCCGTCATCCCCGTCGATGGCGGACTTGGAATGGGCCACTAGGCTTTTCACCACTCGCGTTACGCTTCACCGAGGAGGAAACATGGGCATGCTCGACGGAAAGAACATCCTTGTCACAGGGGTGCTGACTGAAGGCTCCATCGCCTTTCACGTCGCCAAGCTGTGCCAGGAGCAGGGCGCGACGGTGGTGCTCACCGGCATGGGCAAGACGCTGAAGATCACCCAGAGCATGGGGCGCAGGCTCCCGGTGGAGGCGCAGGTCGTCGAGCTCGACGTCACCAACGCCGAACAGATCGCCGGGCTCGCGGACAAGGTCAAGGAGCACGTGCCGCACCTGGACGGCGTGGTGCACTCGATCGGCTTCGCGCCGCAGTCCGTGATGGGCGGCAATTTCATGTCCGGCCAGTGGGAGGACGTCTCCACCGCCGTGCACATCTCCGCCTACTCGCTCAAGGCCCTCGCCGAGGCGACGGCGCCGCTGATGTCCCAGGGCGGGTCCATCGTCGGCCTGACGTTTGACGGCCGCTACGCGTGGCCCGTGTACGACTGGATGGGCGTCGCGAAGGCGGCGTTCGAGGCCGTGTCGCGCTACGTCGCGCGCGACCTTGGCCCGCAGGGCATCCGCTGCAACCTCGTGAGCGCCGGCCCCATCAAGACCACGGCCGCCAAGCACATTCCCGGATTCGACCAGATGGAATCCAAGTGGCACGAACGTGCGCCGCTCGGCTGGGACTCCGACGACCCCGAGCCCACGGCGCGTGCCGTGACGGCGCTACTCAGCGGCTGGTTCCCGGCGACCACCGGCGAGGTTGTGCACGTCGACGGCGGCGTTCACGCGATGGGCCAGTAGCCAATGCGCGTGCTGGTTATTGCACGCCACGCCAAGGCCGAGGCCCACGTGTCTGGCCCCGGGGATCACGCCCGCGCGCTCGCCCTTCAGGGTCGCGGCGACGCCAAGGTGCTCGGAGAGCAGCTCAAGGCGGCTGGCTTCATGCCCGACGTCGCGCTCGTCTCCGACGCGAACCGCACCATGCAGACGTGGAAGCTCGCCGCGCAGGCGTGGGACGACGTCGAGGTGCGGTATCGCGAGGATCTCTACGAGACCACGGTGGGCACCATGGTTGACGCAATCGCCGCGGCGCCCGCGGGCGCGGACAACGTGATGATCGTGGCGCATGAGCCCACGGTGTCGAGCGCGGCGACGTTTCTCGCCGGCAAGGGCTCCGCGCAGGCCGCGCTCCAGCGAGTCGCGCACGGGTTGCCCACCGGCATGGCGGCAGTCCTCGAATACGACGGCGACTGGGCGGACGTCGAGCGCGGCTCGATGCGCCTTCGCGCGATCGTGGGCCGCGGCGAGTAGACGCCGCTACTGCTGGTCGAGCACCCGCAGCACGGCGTCGAGCCGCGTGGAGTTCACCGCAATGTCCGCGGCCTGCGCCACTACGGGCTTCGCGTTGAACGCGATGCCGAGCCCCGCCGCGGCCATCATGTCGAGGTCGTTCGCGCCGTCGCCGATCGCGATGGTGTTCTCGATCGGGATGCCCGCCTCGGCGGCAAACTCGCGCAGCGCCTGCGCCTTCGCGGCCCGATCAATCACCGGGCCTTGGGTGCGGCCCGTCAGCTTGCTGCCCATTACCTCGAGCGAGTTCGCCCGGTAGCGCTCGATCCCGAGCGAGGCGGCCAGCGGCCCCACGATCTCGGCGAATCCGCCGCTGACGAGCGCGGTGATCCAGCCCTCGCCGTGCAGCGTCTCGATCAGGTTCTTGGCGCCGGGGGTCAGCCGCACCTCCGCGAGCACCTCGGCAAACACCGTCGTGGGCAGGCCCTCGAGGGTCGCGACGCGCGCCGCGAGCGACTCGGCGAAGTCCAGCTCGCCGTGCATGGCAGCCTCGGTGATGCGCGCAACCTCGTCACGCGACCCTGCGCGCTCAGCGAGGAGCTCGATGACTTCGGCCGTGATGAGGGTGGAATCTACGTCGAGGACGGCAAGCCGACCGGTCATGCTTTGACGACCGTGCCTTTGCCGACGACGGTGATGCCGGACTCGGTGATGCCGAAGCCCCGCTCCTGGTCCAGCACGGGGTCGACGCCCACCGTGGCGCCCTCCTCGATGACGACGTTCTTGTCGATGATCGCGCGGCGGATCTCGGCGTGGCGGTTGACCGTGACGTGGTCGAGCAGCACGGAGTCAGACACCTTTGACCACGAGTGTAGGCGCACGCCGGGGGACAGCACGGAGCCGGTCACGGTCGCGCCGGACACGATGACGCCGGGGGAGACCACTGAGTCCGCGGCGTGGCCAAGCCGGCCCTCCGCCGAGTGGATGAACTTGGCGGGCGGCTCGGTGATGAGGCCCTGGTGCAACGGCCACTTCGAGTTGTAGATGTTGAAGATGGGCTCGACGGCGATGAGGTCCATGTGAGCGTCGTAGTACGAGTCGAGCGTCCCGACGTCGCGCCAGTAGTCGCGATCGCGCTCAGTTGAGCCCGGGACCTCGTTCTCCTTGAAGTCGTAGAACCCGCACGTGCCCTTGTCGACAAAATAGGGGACGATGTCGCCGCCCATGTCGTGCTTCGAGTGCTCGTTTTCCGCGTCCTTCGCAAGGGCGTCAAGCAACGCATCGGCGTTCGCCACGTAGTTGCCCATGGACGCGAGCACCTCGTCGGGGCTGTCGGGCAGGCCCTGCGGGTTGTCGGGCTTCTCGAGGAAGGCCTTGATGCGGTCCGGCTGAGCGGGGTCAACGTCAATGACCCCGAACTGGTCGGCGAGCGACTTTGGCTGGCGGATGCCAGCTACCGAGAATTCCGCGCCCGAGCGGATGTGCTTCTTGACCATCTGCCGGAAGTCCATCCGGTAGACGTGGTCCGCGCCGACGATCACCACGATGTCCGGCTTCTCGTCGTCGATGATGTTCTGGCACTGGTAGATCGCGTCCGCGCTGCCGAGGTACCAGTGCTTGCCGCGGCGCTGCTGCGCAGGCACGGGGGCCACGTAGTTGCCGAGCAGCGGGGACATGCGCCAGGTGCGCGCGATGTGGCGGTCGAGCGAGTGCGACTTGTATTGCGTCAACACGACGATGTGAAGGTAGTTGGAGTTCGCGAGATTCGACAGCGCGAAGTCCACCAGCCGGTAGGTGCCCGCGAACGGCACGGCGGGCTTGGCGCGCGAATTTGTCAGCGGCATCAACCGCTTCCCTTCGCCGCCGGCGAGGACGATGGCAAGTACGGAGAGTCGGCTCATGGCCCCAGCCTAGCGGCGCTGCCAAGCGTGCGGCCGGGTCAGGGCGGCGCGCCCCGCTTCGCGGGGGACCCGCGCTAGGTTGGAGGCATGCGAGCAGACATCCTCACGCGCGAATACCCGCCCCACGTGTACGGCGGCGCCGGCGTCCACGTGGCCGAGCTTGCCAAGGTGTTGCGAGACCTCATCGAGGTCGAGGTGCGGTGCTTTGACGGGCCACGGGACGACGCAGGGGTCACCGGCTACGCCGCCGCGCCCACGGGGGACCCGGCTTTGGACGTGATGGCCACCAACTTGCCCATGGCTTCGGACTGCGCCGGAGCAGACATCGTCCACAGCCACACCTGGTACGCCAACATGGCGGGGCACCTTGCGTCGCTGCAGCATGGCGTGCCGCACGTGATCAGCGCGCACTCGCTCGAGCCGCTTCGGCCATGGAAGGCCGAGCAGCTTGGCGGCGGCTACCGCGTGTCGAGCTGGATCGAGAAGACGGCCTACGAGGCCGCTGGCGGCATCATCGCCGTGTCCCATGGCATGCGCGCCGACGTGTTGCGGTGCTACCCGGACGTCGACCCAGCACGCGTGCACGTGGTCCACAACGGCATCGATGCCGACGCCTGGGCCCCGCCAGCTGCGGACGCGAAGGCCGCGGCGGCCGCGACCGTCGACGGCTTTGGCATTGACGCGACCCGCCCCGCGATCGTGTTCGTGGGCAGGATCACCCGTCAGAAGGGCCTGCCGTACTTCCTCAAGGCCGTCGAGCGGCTGCCCGAGGACGTCCAAGTGGTGCTGTGCGCCGGCGCGCCCGACACCAAGGAGATCGCCGCCGAGGTGTCCGGGGCGGTGGCCACGCTGCAGGAGAAGCGCAGCGGCGTCGTATGGATCGAGAAAATGCTGCCGCGCGACGAGCTCGTGGCCGTGCTCGACGTATGCACGGCGTTCGTGTGCCCAAGCGTCTACGAGCCCCTCGGCATCGTGAACCTCGAGGCGATGGCCGTCGGCCTGCCGGTGGTCGCAACGGCCACCGGCGGCATCCCGGAGGTCGTCGACGACGGCGTCACCGGGACGCTCGTCCCCATCGAGCAAATGGACGACGGCACGGGCACCCCGCTCGACGAGGAGAAGTTCGTGGGCGATATGGCGGCGGCGCTCACCAACATGGTTGCGGACCGCGACCGGGCGAAGGCGATGGGCGCGGCGGGGATGGCAAGGGCCCGGGAGCACTTTTCGTGGCGCACGATCGGCGCGCGCACGGTGGACGTCTACAAGGCCGTGCTCGACGCCTCGTAGTCGCAGGACCACCCGGCGCGAGCGACTAGGCTCGGACCATGACCGAAGTGTTGCGCGTAGAAGGCGCCTCGGTGGTTCGCGGCGGCAACGAAGTGCTCCGCGACATCACGTGGGTGGCAAACGAGGGCGAGCGGTGGGCCGTGCTGGGCCCCAACGGGGCCGGCAAGACCACCCTGCTGTCGCTCATCGCCGCGCGCACCAACCCGTCCCAGGGAACCGTGACCGTCCTTGGCGAGCCGCTTACCGAGACGTCCGTGCGCGAACTGCGCGTGCGGGTCGGCATTTCGTCGGATGCCGTGGCGTCGCGCATCGCGGGCAACGAGCTTGTGCGCGACGTCGTCTTGACGGCCGCGTTTGGCGTCACGTCCCGCCAGCAGGAGGACTACGCGCACGCGGACATCGAGCGCGCGGGGGACTTGCTCGCGGCGTTCGGGCTGCAGGCGTTCGCGAACCGCGAGTACGCGACGCTGTCCGAGGGCGAGCGCAAGCGGGTGCAGATCGCGCGCTCGCTGATGACGGACCCCGAGCTGCTGCTGCTCGACGAACCCGGCGCGGGGCTTGACCTGTCCGGCCGGGAGGAGTTGCTGGCGGCGCTCACGGAACTCGCGCTGGACCCGGACGCTCCCGTGATGGTGCTTGTCACGCACCACGTCGAGGAGATCCCCGAGGGCTTCACTCACGCGCTCATTATGCGCGACGGCGCGGTGGCCGCGGCGGGCGCGATCGCCGACGTCCTCACGGACCAGAACCTCACCGCCATCTACGGCGTACCGCTGACCGTCGAGCGCGATGCCGGCCGCTGGATCGCCCGCAAGGCGCGCGCCGGCCGCTAGTCCGGCACGATTTCGGGGTCATCCCCAGGGGGTCATCCTCCAGATGGACGACGCGGCGAGCGCCCGCGCCCTAGGATGAAAAGCATCTGATCATAGGAGGCTGGACATGCAGGCGATGTGGTGGTTTGTGGGTGCTCTCGTGCTGGGAATTGCCGAGATCTTCACCCTCGACTTGACCCTCTTGATGCTCGCGGGCGGTGCCCTGGGCGGCGGCCTCGCGGCTGCGGTGTTTGACGCACCGCTGTGGTTGAGCGCGGTTGTCGCGCTGATTGTGTCCATGCTGCTCCTGTTCGCGCTGCGGCCGTGGCTGCTGCGCTCGCTCAAGCAGCGCACGACCCTTGTCGAGACGAACGCCGCGGCGCTTGTCGGCAAGCTCGCGAAGACGCTGACGGCGGTCACCGAGGACAAGGGCCGCGTCAAGCTCAACGGCGAGGTGTGGTCGGCCCGCACTGAGGATGACGCCGCGGAAATCGCGGAAGGCGCGGAAGTCATCGTGCTACGCATCGAGGGCGCCAAGGCAGTGGTGGCGGCCAAGTAGGCGCGCCTCGCTCTTTCAGGATTCACAACAACAGATAGGGACGAAGACATGAACCCCGCAGTTGCAACAGTTGTCGCGATACTCGCGATTTTCATCATCATCTTCATCGCGCGCCTGATCCGCGTGGTGAAGCAGTCCACCGCACTTATCGTCGAGCGACTTGGCCGCTATTCGCGGACCCTCGACGCGGGCCTGCACTTCCTTGCCCCGTTCGTGGACCGCGTGCGCGCCGGCGTTGACCTGCGCGAGCAGGTCGTGTCGTTCGCCCCGCAGTCGGTCATCACGTCCGACAACCTGGTGGTGGAGATCGACACGGTCATCTACTTCCAGGTCACGCACCCGCGCGACGCCGTGTACGAGATCGCCAACTACATCGTGGGTGTCGAGCAGCTCACCGTCACCACGCTTCGTAACGTGGTCGGCACCATGGACCTCGAGCAGACGCTAACGAGCCGCGACCAGATCAACGGCCAGTTGCGCGGCGTCCTCGACGAGGCGACCGGCAAGTGGGGCCTGCGCGTCAACCGCGTCGAGCTCAAGTCCATCGAGCCGCCGCTGTCCATCAAGGACTCGATGGAGAAGCAGATGCGTGCAGAGCGTGACCGTCGTGCCGCGATTCTGACGGCCGAGGGTGTCAAGCAGTCCGCGATCCTGACCGCCGAGGGTAACAAGCAGTCCGCCATCCTCAAGGCCGAGGGTTCGGCGCAGGCAAAGATCCTCGAAGCCGAGGGTGAGGCAAGCGCCATTCTCCAGGTGTTCGACGCCATCCACGAGGGCGATGCCGACAGCAAGCTGCTCGCGTACCAGTACCTGCAGATGCTGCCGGAGATCGCCAGCTCTGAGTCGAGCAAGGTGTGGTTCGTGCCCACCGAGTTCACGGGCGCGCTCAAGGCGATCTCGGCCGGCTTCGGCCAGGTCGAGGACCCGAAGCCGCTCGGCCGTGGCAGCGCGCGCAAGACGCCGACCAAGCGCACCAGCGCCCTGGGCGACTCGGCCAAGGCGCTCGCCGAGGCCAAGAAGCAGGTTGCCGACGCCACGTCTGACGCCAACGCGTCAGGCACGGCGAGCGGCCGGCCGTTCGACCCCGAGGTCGAGAAGGGCCAGTAGCCACTCACGCCGTCGATCACGCGGCCGCGGTTCCTCCGGGAGCCGCGGCCGCGTGCGTTGCGTGGCGGTGGCACACTTGTGCGCATGACGACCGCGCCGCTGTCTCAGGCGCCCGTCGCCGAGCTTGCCGACTACCGCGAGCTCACGGACGTCGCGCTGCGCGTCAAGTTCGAGCCCGAGCGCGGGCTGTACATCGCCGAGGGCGCCAAGGTGATCGAGCGCGCGGTGGCCGCGGGGCACCGTCCCCGCTCATTCCTCGTATCTGACCGCAAGTTAGATACGATCGCCGACGCGATGGCCGCCTTTCCCGGAGCGGTCGCGTACGTCGGTACGGAGGCGGAGCTCGAGGCGGTCGCGGGCTTCCACGTGCACCGCGGCGCACTGGCCGCGATGAATCGCCCGGAGCTGCCCGCCATCGCGAACGTGCTCGCGGGCGCGCGCCGGGTGGCCGTGATCGAGGACGTCATGAGCCACACCAACGTGGGCGCGATCTTTCGCAGCGCGGCCGCGGTGGGGGTGGACGCGGTGCTCATCAGCCCGCGCTGCGCGGACCCGCTTTACCGGCGCTCCGTGCGCGTGTCGATGGGGACGGTTTTCCAGGTTCCATGGACGCGGCTCGAGCCGTGGCCCGGCGGGCTTGACCTGCTGCGCGAGGCGGGCTTCACCGTGGCGGCCCTTGCGCTGACGGACGATGCGGTGTCGCTCGCGGACATCGAGGCTTCGCCGCCCGAGCGGCTCGCGTGGCTGCTCGGCACGGAGGGGGAGGGCCTGACGCACGGCGCGATCGCCTCCGCCGACGTGGTGGTCAAGATACCCATGGCTGGCGGGGTCGACTCGCTCAACGTCGCCGCGGCCAGCGCCGTGGCGTTCTGGGCCTCGCGCCCGCGCCCGTAGCTCGCGCGGACGCCCGGCCCGGCTACCGCGCCCCGAAAATCTGATGTCCCCATGTCGGGGATCCATGCGATAATCGAACATACGTTCGAACGCTTGGAGTAGCGATGACCGCCGCCATCCCCGACGCCACACCGTCGGCGTCAGCCAGAGTGGAGCGCGCCCGCGCCCTGCTCGCGGGGGCGGAGGCGCGCCTTGGCGTCGTGCGTGACTTCGCGGTGCTGCCCGGGGGCGCACAGGGGGCGTCCCCGGGGCCCGCGTCGGTACCGCCCGCCAGGCTGCTGCCCGTGGACAGTGCCGTGGCCGGCCTGCTTCCGGGGGAGGCGCTGCGGCGCGGCACGGTCGTCGCCGTCGAGGGCTCCACGTCCCTGCTGCTCGCGCTCGTGGCGCGCGCGTCCCGCGAGGGCGGCTGGACCGCGATCGTCGGCATGCCAGAGGTGGGGATGGTGGCGGCCGCCGGGCGGGGGATTGACCTTGCCAGGCTCGCACTCGTCCCGCACCCCGGGGCCGAGGCCGCCGTGGCCGCAGGCGCGTGCCTTGACGGCATGGACGCCGTGCTGCTCGGCCCGCGCCTCGCGCTGTCCGACGCGGACCGCCGCCGCCTTGTCGCCCGCGCCCGCGAACGCGGCGCCGTCCTGCTCAGCGCAGGGCCCTGGACGGGTGCGCACGTGTCCCTACGAGTGGCCCGCTCATCGTGGACCGGGCTGGGAGCAGGGGACGGCCGCCTGCGCGCCCGCACCCTCACGGTGGCCCGCTCCGGCCGCCACCTTGGCGCCGGGGACCAGCGCGATGTCACCCTTGACGTGGACGCCGGGCTGCCGCAGCGGGCAGCCGGACCCGCGCCCGCCGTCGGCTCTGCGTCCCGTTACCCCGGCCGCGCCCGCCAAACCCAGAGGTCGCTGAGGCTCGCATGAGCCGCGCGCGTGGCGGCGCCGTGGGCGCCGCGGACCCGGCGTCGGCGGTCACCACGGTGCGCCGTGCCGTGCTGTGGGTGCCCGACTGGCCCGTGGTGGCCGCGCTTGCTCAGGCGGGCCTGCCGGCGCACACGCCCGCCGCCGTCCAGCACGGCCGCGGCATGGTCGCGGTGAGCGCCGCCGCCCGCTCGGCCGGGGTGCGCCGCGGCATGCGCAAGCGCCAGGCCCAGCGCGCGTGCCCCGAGGTCGCCCTGCTCCCGCACGACGAGGCACGGGACGCCCGCGCCTTCGAGGATGTCGCCGCCGCTGCCGAGGACGTCGTGGCCGGCGTCGAGATCTCCCGGCCAGGGCTGCTGATGATCCCCAGCGTCGGCGCCGCCCGCTTCCACGGTGGGGAGGCCCAGCTGGCAGAGGCGCTCGTCACCGCCGTCGCCGAACAGGCTGACTGCGAGGCGGGGGTGGGGATGGCGGACGGCCTGCTCGCCGCCGTGCTCGCCGCGCGCGAAAACGCCGTGGTCCCGGCGGGGGAGTCGGCGGCGTTCCTCGCGCCCCGCCCCGTCAGCGACCTCACCCTCGCGGCCATGGAGACCCGCCAACGCCAGCGCGTCGAAGACCTCGTGAGCGTGCTCGACCGGCTCGGGATCCGCACGCTCGGCGAGTTCGTCGGCGCTTCCCGAGGCGGACGTCGCCGCGCGCTTTGGCGTGGTGGGTGCGTGGGCCAGACGGATGGCTCTGGGGCTCGACGTACGCCCGCCGGTGCTGCGCCGCTCCGAGGACGACATCTCGGTCACCTACGAGTTCGAGGAGCGGGCCGAGCGCATCGAGCAACTGGCGTTCGTGGCAAGGCGCGTCGCGGAGGACCTCGACGGCGAGCTGCGCGCCAAGGATGCACGCTGCCTGCGGGTGTCGATCGCGGTGCAGACCGAGGCGGGCGGAACGCTCGAGCGCACGTGGCGCACCGACGTCGGCCCTAGGAGCGGGGCATTCGCCAAGCACATGACCGACCGCGTCAGGTGGCAGCTCGAGGGCTGGCTGAGCGGCACGTCGCAGGGGCCAGAGGCCGCGAACCTCGCGCGCCTGACTGTGACAGCGCTCGACGTCATCAAGTCAGGCGACGAGCAGGCGTTCCTGTGGGGAGGCGTGTCCGGGGCGGATTCCCGCGCGCACCGCACCATGGAGCGCATCCAGGGGCTGATCGGCGCCGAGGCCGTGCTCGTGGCGCAGCAGCAGGGCGGGCGCGACCCGCGCGACCGCGTGGTCCTGGTGCCCTGGGGTCAGGAGGTCGCCGCCGCCCGCCGCGTCGACCTGCCGTGGCCCGGCCAGCTCCCGGACCCGGCCCCCGCCACCGTGCTGAGCGAGCCCGCCCCCGTGCGCGTCCTCGACGCCGGCGGCATGCCCGTCACCGTCACCGAGCGGCTCTACCTGAGCGCCCCGCCCACGTACGTGCAAATGCCGCCACGGAACGATGCGCGGGCTGGCTCAGCCCGCCAAGGCTCACCCCGCGAGGTGGAGACGCTCGCGGAGGCCGCCGTCCAGGCGTGGGCCGGTCCGTGGCCGGTGGCTGAGCGGTGGTGGTCCGAGGATGCGTCGCGGCGCGCGTACCTGCAGATCGCGCTCGCCGACGGCTCGGCCGTGCTGGTGGCCAGCAGGCGTGGCGAGTGGGC
Source organism: uncultured Actinomycetota bacterium (assembly GCA_963735005.1). Lineage (GTDB taxonomy): Bacteria > Actinomycetota > Actinomycetes > Actinomycetales > Demequinaceae > WTKG01. The sequence goes on from CAVTJA010000003.1 coordinate 35,959, forward strand.
CTTGGAGGCCGTCTATGACTGACCGGCTCGAGGTGGCCGAGTACGCAGAACTGCACGCCCACACGGCATTCTCGTTCCTCGACGGGGCCAGCCAGCCAGAGGAGATGGCCGCCGAGGCCGCGCGCCTTGGCCTGAGCGCCCTGGCCGTCACGGATCACGACGGCCTGTACGGGGTGGTCAGGTTCGCCGGAGCCGCCCGCGCGGTGGGCCTGCCCACCGTGTTCGGCGCGGAGCTCCACCTCGGCATTTCTGAACGCGGCGGCATCGGGGAGGACGGCCGCATCGGCGGCTCCGGGCGCCAGGTGCTCGACCGCCCCACGGGCGTTCCCGACCCGCGCTCGGCCCACCTGCTGGTGCTGGCGCGTGGGCCCCGTGGGCTACGCGCGGCTGAGTCACGCGATCGGGCAGGCACACCTGGCGACGGGCGAGAAGGGTTCCGCCCACTACACGCTCGAGGCGCTGGCTGAGGCGGCGGCAGGCCACTGGCAGGTGCTCACGGGTTGCCGCAAGGGGCCGGTGCGGCGCGCGCTTGCCCGCGGCCACGGGGCCGGCAGGCTCGGGGGCGAGAACGCGCCGGTCACCAAGGAGGGGTTCGCGGCCGCACGCCGCGAGCTCGACCGGCTGGTGGCGCTGTTCGGCGCCGACAACGTCTCCGTCGAGCTCACGGACCACGGCGCCCCGTTCGACTCGGAACGCAACGACGCCCTCGCGGACCTCGCCTTCGACGCCGGGCTGCCACTGGTGGCGACTACGAACGCCCACTACGCCTCCCCGCGCGACGCGGACCTGGCGGGCGCGCTTGCCGCGGTGCGCGCGACGTCGTCCCTTGACCGGATGGACGGATACCTGCCTGCCGGCCCGTCCGCGCACCTGCGCAGCGCCGCCGAGATGCTGTACCGCCACCGGCGCCACCCCCAGGCGGTCGGCGCGGCCGCCCGCCTGGCCCGCGAGCTCGCGTTCGACCTGTCCCTGGTGGCGCCCAACCTGCCGCCGTATCCCGTGCCGCAGGGCCACTCCGAGGCGTCGTGGCTGCGCGAGCTGACCATGCGTGGCGCGCTCGAGCGCTACGGCCCGCCCGAGGCGGAGCGCGTCCCCGGCGCCTACAAGATGATCGAGCACGAGCTCCAGATCATCGAGAAGCTCGACTTCCCCGGGTACTTCCTGATCGTCCACGACCTCGTGGACTTCTGCCGGCGCAGCGACATCCTGTGCCAGGGGCGGGGGAGCGCCGCCAACACCGCCGTCTGCTACGCGCTGGGGGTAACCGCGGTGGACGCCGTCACCCATGGGCTGCTGTTCGAGCGGTTCCTCGCGCCCGAACGGGACGGGCCGCCGGACATCGACGTGGACATCGAGTCGGACCGCCGCGAGGAGGTCATCCAGTACGTGTTCCAGCGCTTCGGGCGCATCAACGCCGCGATGGTCGCGAACGTCATCCAGTACCGCCCGCGCTCCGCCGTGCGGGACGCCGCCCGCGCGCTCGGCTACGACGTGGGCCAGCAGGACGCCTGGTCAAAGTCCATCGACCGCTGGTCAACCCTGCGCACGGACCAGGCCGCGGAACAGGCGTGGGCCGCCAAGCAGCGGGACGCCATGTGGCCGGAGCCCAAGCCGGTGCAGGGCCTCGACCACATCCCGGAGCCCGTGCTCGACCTCGCGGAGCGGTTCCTGCGGCTGCCCCGCCACCTTGGCATCCACCCGGGCGGCATGGTGCTGTGCGACCGCCCTGTGATTGACGTGTGCCCGGTGGAGTGGGCCACCATGCCTGGCCGCACCGTGCTGCAGTGGGACAAGGACGACTGCGCGGACGCGGGCCTGGTGAAGTTCGACCTGCTTGGCCTTGGCATGCTGTCCGCGCTCAAGTACGCGTTCGCGTACGTGCGCGAGACCGAGGGTGAGGAGCTCACCCTGCACGGATTGCCCCAGGAGGACCCGCGCGTCTACGACGTGCTCTGCGCCGCGGACACCGTTGGCGTGTTCCAGGTGGAGTCCCGCGCCCAGATGGCCACCCTGCCGCGGCTGCGCCCCCGCAAGTTCTACGACATCGTGGTCGAGGTGGCGCTGATCCGCCCGGGGCCCATCCAGGGCGGCTCCGTGCACCCGTACATCAACCGGGCGCGCGGGCGCGAGGAGGTCACCTACCTTCACCCGTTGCTCAAGCCCGCGCTCGAGAAGACGCTCGGCGTGCCGCTGTTCCAGGAGCAGCTGATGCAGATGGCGATGGCTGCGGCGGGCTTCGACGGCTCGCTCGCGGATCAGCTGCGGCGGGCGATGGGGTCCAAGCGGTCCCCGGAGCGGATGGAGGCGCTGCGCGAACGGTTCATGGTGGGGGCCGGCGCCAACGGCATCGAGCCGGACGTCGCGCTACAGATTTTCGAGAAGCTGCGCGCGTTCTCCGACTTTGGCTTCCCCGAGTCCCACTCGTTCTCCTTCGCGTACCTCGTGTACGCGTCCACGTGGCTCAAGGCGCACAAGCCCGCCGCGTTCTACGCGGGGTTGCTGGCCGCGCAGCCGATGGGCTTCTACAGCCCCCAGTCGCTGTCAGCCGACGCGCGCAGGCACGGGCAGGTGGTGCTGCGGCCGTGCGTGGCGAGGTCCCAGCCGCTCGCCAAGGTGGAGCGGATTACGGAGGCGTTCGAGACCCCCGACGAGGCCCGCGCGGACCTGATGGCGCTTACGACCGTGGACCGGCAGCTTGCCGTGCGGATGGGGCTCGCCGCCGTGCGCGGCATCGGCACGGAGGACGCACAGCGCATCGTGGCAGCCCGCGCCGAGCGCCCGTTCGCTGACCTGCGGGACATGGCTCGCCGCGTGCAACTGAGCGCGCCGCAGTGGGAGGCGCTCGCCACGGGTGGGGCGCTCGAGGCGCTCGGGGTCACCCGCCGCGAGGGTCTGTGGGCCGCCGGCGTGCTGTCGCAGGAAGGCCCCGGAACGTTGGCCGGCGCGTCCGTTGGCGTGGACGCTCCCACCCTGCCGGGCATGAGCGCCGTGGAGGAGGCCGTGGCCGACGTGTGGGCCCAAGGGGTCAGCGCCGAGTCCTACCCCACGGCGTTCGTGCGCGATGGCCTCGACGCGAACGGCGTGCTGCGCGTCGCCGACGTCCTCACCCACGAGGCGGAGCGGCGCATCGCGGTGGCCGGCGTCGTCACCCACCGCCAGCGGCCGGGCACCGCCAAGGGCGTCACGTTCATCTCCCTCGAGGACGAGACGGGGTTCCTCAACGTCATCTGCTCGCAGGGGGTGTGGAAGCGGTTCCAGGCGGTCGCGCGGCGCTCGCCCGGCCTGGTGATCCGCGGCCGCATCGAGCGCGCCGACGGCGCCACCAACCTCGTCGCCGAACACCTGGCGCCGCTCAGCCTCAAGGTGCCATCAAAGTCCCGCGACTTCCAGTGATCAGGGTTGACAGGCCGTCGCAATTCTGATTTATTAAACCTAGCAGTTGAGAACCAAACGGTTTAATAATATCGACGAGGCAATTCGAAGGACTGACATGGCACCCTCCGACCCCTTGAGCAGGGTATTCGCGGCGCTTGCCGACCCCACACGGCGCGCGATCTTGGCGCGCCTCGCTCAGGGATCGGCCGGGGTCGGAGAACTCGCCGAGCCCTTCGACATGAGCTTCGCGGCCGTGTCGAAGCACCTGCGAGTGCTCGAGGCTGCGGGACTCGTATCCCGAGGCAAGGATGCCCAGTACCGGCCCGCGACGCTCGATGCGCGCCCCCTTGCCGCGGCGTCGGCGTGGATAGGCGACTACCAACAGTTCTGGGCCGGCAGCCTCGACGCCTTGGGGGAGTACCTCAAGGGCGTAGGCAAGACCGCCGCCGCGCAGCCATCAACAACCGCCCGCCAGCCGGGCCCCAACAAGGAGGACCAATCATGACCGGAATCACCGCAGAAGGCTTCGAAATCCACCGCGAGTTCCCCGCCTCGCCGGACGCCGTGTTCGCGGCCCTCACGAGCGCCACGGCATTCGCGCAGTGGTTTGGCGGGGCGTCCGTCGCCATCGAGAACCTCGAGTACGTGGCGGTCGAAGGCGGCACGTGGTCCGCGACCATGAGGCTGCCGGACGGCAACACGATCGACTGGGTGGGCGACTTCGTCGAGGTCACGCCGAACATGCGGTTCGTCGTGACGATGACGGACCGGCCCGCGGAGCCCAAGCGGCTCGCAGTCACGTTCGAGCTCGCGCCGACGGACAGCGGCACCGCGCTTCACATGACCCAGGAGGCGCCGGACTTCCCAGATGCCCAGAAGGCGGCCACGATCGCCGGCTGGCAGTCCTTCCTCGACGTGCTCGGCCAGGTCGCGCTCGCAGCGTAGTGACGACGACGGCCGGGGCACGCAGGGGGCCCTGGTCGCGTGTCGGGCTGGGTGAGGGCGTCTCCACACCAACCGCCGCCAGGCGCTAGACCAGGTGAATCGCCGCGGCCACGCCCGCAACCACGATCGCCTCCATGCTCATCAGCTTGACGAGGATGTTGAGGCTTGGCCCCGAGGTGTCCTTGAACGGGTCGCCAACGGTGTCGCCGATGACCGCCGCGGCGTGCGCCAGCGAGCCCTTGCCGCCGTGGTGGCCTTCCTCGATGTGCTTCTTGGCGTTGTCCCAGGCTCCGCCCGAGTTCGCCATGAACATCGACAGCGAGAACCCGGCAACCGCGCCACCGGCCAGGAGCCCGAGCACCCCCGGAACGCCGAACAGCGAGCCCGACGCGCGATGGGCGCCGAGATCGCCAGGATCGCCGGGAACATCATTTCCCGCTGCGCAGCCTTGGTGGAGATGCTCACGCAGCGTGCGTAGTCGGGGTCCGTCTCGCCGGACATGATGCCGGGGATCTCGGCGGAACTGGCGGCGGACCTCGTCAACCATCAGCCCCGCCGCACGCCCCACGGCCTTCATGGTGAGTCCGCTGAACACAAACGCGAGCATGGCGCCAAGGAACATGCCGATCACCACCTTGGGATTGACCAGCACCACCTCGTAGTTGGTCATCATGTCCATCAGGGTGAAGTTGTCGACGGTGGCCATGCCCGCCTCGCCCACGAGCGCGACGCCGTTCGGGAACAGATAGTCGCCGCCAAGCTCGAGGCTGTGCGCGATCGCGATCTTGACCTCCTCGATGTACGCGGCGATGAGCGCGATGCCGGTGAGCGCGGCCGAGCCAATGGCGAAGCCCTTGCCCGTGGCGGCGGTGGTGTTGCCGAGCGAGTCGAGCGCGTCCGTGCGGCGGCGCACCTCGGGCGGCAGGCCCGCCATCTCGGCGTTGCCGCCCGCGTTGTCGGCGATGGGGCCGTAGGCGTCGGTCGCAAGGGTGATGCCAAGAGTGCTGAGCATGCCCACCGCCGCGATGCCGATGCCGTAGAGGCCGCCGCTCATGTGGCCAGTGTCGAAGTGGTAGCCAGCGCCAAAGAAGAACGCGAGGCCGATGCCGGTGGCGACGGCGAGCACGGGGATCGCGACTGACAGCATGCCTTCGCCCATGCCTCCGATGATGACGGTGGCTGGGCCCGTGCGGGCGGCGGCCGAGATGGACTTGGTGGGCTTGTACGCCTGCGAGGTGTAGTACTCGGCGGCGCGGCCGATGACGATTCCGGTCCCTAGTCCAACGATCAGCGCGAGCCACAGCGACACGAAGCCCGGCAGGCCCATGGCCCACAGCACGCCTACGGACACCGCCGCGATCAGCACCGCCGAGCCGTTCACGCCCCGCGCGAGCGAGCCGAGCAGCTGCTTGGGGCTCGCGTCCTCGCCGGTGCGGACAAAGAACACGCCCACGATCGACAGCAGCGTGCCCACAGCGCCAATCACCATGGGAGCAAGCACGGCGGCGATCTGCACGTCGCTGCCAGCCGTCAGGTAGGCGGCGGCGCCAAGCGCGGCGCTCGCCAGGATCACGCCGACGTAGGACTCGTAGAGGTCCGCGCCCATGCCGGCCACGTCGCCCACGTTGTCGCCCACGTTGTCCGCGATCGTCGCGGGGTTGCGCGGGTCGTCCTCGGGTATGCCAGCTTCGATCTTGCCGACCAAGTCCGCGCCGACGTCGGCCGCCTTGGTGAAGATCCCGCCGCCGACGCGCGCGAACAGCGATTGCACCGCCGCGCCCATGCCGAACGTCAGCATGGTCGTGGTGATGATGACGACGTTGTGGGCGTCCTCAACTGGGTAGAAGTGGGACAGCACCAGGAACCACACTGCGACGTCAAGCAGGCCGAGTCCCACCACCACGAGTCCCATGACAGCCCCGGAACGGAACGCGACGCGTAGCCCGTGGTTCAGCGACTTGCGGGCGGCGTTCGCGGTGCGCGCGGACGCGAACGTCGCCGTGCGCATCCCAATGAAGCCCGCGAGTCCGGAGAACAGGCCGCCGGTGAGGAACGCGAATGGCACCCACGGGTTCTGGAGGTGGAACACGTACGCGAGTAGGCAGAACACTAGCGTCAGCCCGGCGAGAACTGAGCCCACTACCTTGTACTGCTGCTTGAGGTAAGCGAGTGCGCCATCCCGCACGTGCTTGGCGATCTTCGCCATCAGCGGCGTGCCCTCCTCCTCACGCATCATCTGCCTGAAGAAGTAGTACGCGGAGCCGAGCGCCATGACAGCGAGGCGACCGGGACCATCCAGAACCAGGGGGACATGAGGTGATAAGCCGTTTCTCTTAGTGACCGAAGGCGGTTTGGGCGGAGCGCCACCAGGCGAGGTGTTCGCGTTCGAGGATGTCGGTGGACGGCATCACGAACGCCGTAATGCCGCCGGGGTCGCCCACGAAGAAGCCGTTGCGGACCGTGCGGAACAGCACCTCCTGAGTCATCTGGCGAAGCACCATCTTGGTGGGCTTTCCGGACTCCGACTTGAGCTCCTTGAGGCAATCACGCAGGTGGCCGATGTTCGGGTACGGCAGGTTGTCGATGTGCGGCGAATCAGGGTCGGCCTTGAGGTTGCCAAGCGTGAGCTCGCTGAAGACGATGCGCGGCACGTTGACGGGATTCTTGGGGTTGGTGAGGAAGGTCGCGAACTCGGCGGGGTCGAGGGTGGACACGACGCGCGGGTTGACCGGGCTGAGCTCCTGGTAGAGGTGCGCGCGATCCTCCTCGTCGGGCTCAAATACCGACGGCGCGAGCGTGAGCACGCGGCCGTCGTCCGTCGCGAGGTGGAGCGCGGTGAGGGCGTCACGGGGGACGAATTCGAGGGCTCGATAGATGCTGATGTACACGGACGTCTTGGGCTTGCCGTCGGGGTGTGGCACGCAGCGCTTGTCGATCTCGTCCAGCGGGAACGGCGTCCCCTTGAGCTTGTCCCGGTCCACGCTGAAGAAGATGGCCTGGCCGCGGGACCGCTTGGCGCTTCCCACCGCGAAGTACAGCCCGAACTCGTCCGGCGGCAGCATCGACGCGATGAGCGCCTGGGGGATGAGGGACAGGTAGAGGTAGGTGGCCATGGCGCGCTCCCGTCGCCCGGGTTGCCCCCGGAGGTGTCGTGTTCACCTACGACGCTACGCCTCGGACGATCCGCAAGATCGGGACAAACGTCTGGCAAGGGCGCGCCGATGCGCGGGCGCTTTCGGGCAGTTGCGCGCCGCGGCCGGGGGTGCCGCAGTTGTTGGAGGGTGACCTCCGGAACGTGCTAATCTTGCGGTCGCGCTACGGCGACCCCTGGGGTCAACGTGGCCCACCGGTCCGGGTGGCGGAATTGGCAGACGCGCTAGCTTGAGGGGCTAGTGCCCGCAAGGGCGTGGGGGTTCAAGTCCCCCCTCGGACACAACAGGGGCCGGAGCTCACGCTCCGGCCTTTCGCGTTCTTGCACAGGTGCCGCGTGGCGCTAGCCTGAGCGAATGAGCGACGACCACGACGTAGTCCGCGTCTGTCAGGACCTGATCCGGATTGACACCTCCAACTACGGCGACGAGCCGGGGCCCGGTGAGCGGGCCGCCGCCGACTACGTGGCGGCCTTCCTGGGCGACCTTGGCCTCGAGGCCACCATCCGCGAATCCGAGCCCGGCCGCGCAAGCCTGACCGCGTTGTGGGAGGGCAAGGACCGTACCCGGCCGCCGCTCGTCGTCCATGGGCACTTGGACGTCGTCCCCGCGTTCGCCAAGGACTGGTCCGTGGACCCGTTCGGCGCCGAAGTCAAGGACGGCATGATCTGGGGCCGTGGAGCCGTTGACATGAAGGGCATCGCTGCGATGTACCTCACCGCCGTCAAGCGCATGATCGACCGCGGCGAGAAGCCTGCCCGCGACATCGTGCTGGCGTTCTTCGCGGATGAGGAGCACGGTGGAGCGCGCGGGGCGAAGTGGATGGTGCGCAACCACCCCGAGGATTTCCGTGGGGCGACCGAGGCCGTCAGCGAAGTAGGCGGCTTCTCCATCCAGCTTGGCGACACCCGCACGTACCTGATCCAGACCGCCGAGAAGGGCATTCAGTGGCTGCGCCTGATCGGCACGGGGACGCAGGCGCACGGCAGCCTGGTGACCCGGGACAACGCCGTGACGCACCTGGCGGGCGCGATGCACCGCATCGGCGAATACGCGTGGCCGCTGGACATCACCCCCACCGCCGAGCATCTGTTGCGCGGCGCCGCCGACATCCTCGGCCTCGAGTACGAGCCCACCGAGGAACGTGTGGCTCAGATCATCGACGGGCTTGGCCCCGTGGCGAAGATGATCGCCGCCGCGGTGCGCAACACGTCAAACCCGACGATGTTGCAGGCCGGCTACAAGACCAACGTGATCCCGGACCAGGCGACGGGCTTTGTTGACACGCGCTACCTTCCAGGCCAGCAGGAGGAAGTGCTCCGCAAGGTGGAGGAGCTCGCGGGCCCGAACGTCAAGGTTGAGCCGTACATCGAGGAGCGCGCGCTTGAGGTTCCGTTCGAGGCCCCGCTCGTGGACAAGATGATCGCCGCGCTACGCACCGCCGATCCGGAAGCCGCCGTGCTGCCGTACCCGCTGATGGGCGGCACCGACAACAAGCACCTGGCGGAGCTCGGCATCGCGGGGTACGGCTTTGCGCCGCTCAAGCTACCGAGCGACCTTGATTTCACCGCGCTGTTCCACGGCATCGACGAGCGCGTGCCGATCGAGTCACTGACCGTGGGGACCGCGGTGATGGAGCGGTTCCTCGCGGACTGCTAAGCGGCGTCCGTGCGGCGCACCTTGATGATGCGCCGGCGCAGCCACACCTTGCGAGTGCCGCCGCGGAACAGGACCACGCGCTTCATCTCCCACTGGCCGTATTCGGCCTCGTCCGCAAGCATCTGGCGCGCGTCGGAGCGGCTCATGTCAGGAGGAATGACGACGACGCGGGTCTCGAAACGGCTCGCCTGACGGGCGGCCTGCGCGTTTGGCACGACGCCGCCACTGCCACGGTGCGTTGAGATTTCGTGCATAGGATTCCCATTCTGCACCCCGCGCCGGTAACGTCATGACTATGGAATCCGATTCCCGCGAGGCGCTGCGTATCTTGACCACGGCTTTCGAGGTGCACCTCGACGCCATTGCGTCCCGGCGCGGCCCCGAAGACGCCGCCGTAGACGACGCCTACGACGCGCTGGCCGAGGCCTACGAGCGCTATGAAGAGGCGCTCGACGACGAGTACGGCGAGTCCGCGCCTTTCATCGTCGATGAGTCGGATGCGGACGACGACTTCGCGGACGAAGACGACGACGAGGACGACGACGATTCCGAGGCGGAGGTCGTCGAAACCGACGAAATTCTGGACGACCACGCCGAGGAAGACGAAGACGAGCTCGACGACGACATCGTCGAGTTTGACCTCAAGTCCTAGGACGTTCCGGGTAGCCCCACTCGAGCGAGCTAATCTCGTCGAGCGCCGCCCGAATGGTGTCGGGTACCACCAGGCTTTCAGCATCTAGCGATGGCCGCAGTTGCGCCGCCGTGCGCGCGCCCACGATCGCGGACGTCACGCCCGGCGCATCCCGCACCCACGCCAGCGCCAGGGCAAGGGGAGTCGTGTCGAGCCCCGCGGCCGCCGTTGAGATCGCGTCCACCACCGAGCGCGTGCGCACGCCCAGGTACGGCTCCACGAAGCCCGACAGGTGGTCAGACGCCGCCCGCGAGTCCGCCGGAATGCCGTCGCGATACTTTCCGGTCAGGACGCCACGCCCCAACGGTGACCACGCCAGCACGCCAAGCCCGAGCGCCTCGGCCGCGGGAAGCACCTCACGCTCCGCGCCGCGCTGGGCGAGGGACAGTTCGACCTCCGTGCACGCGAGCGCCGGGCGCGTAGACAGCGCGGCCGCCGCGGCCGTGGCCCAGCCGGGAAAGTTCGACACGCCCACGTAGCGCGCACGGCCGGTGTTGACCGCGATTTCGAGCGCGTGCAGCGTTTCGGCCAGCGGCGTCTTGCGGTCGTAGGCGTGCACGAGCCACAGGTCCACGTGGTCGGTGCCGAGCCGCTGGAGAGACTCGTCCAGCGTCGCGAGCAGGGTGTCGCGCGAGGCGTCGACGGTAGAGGCGCCGTCTCGCTTGCGGATGCCGGCCTTCGTGCATAGCTGGACCTCGCGCCGCGCGACGCCCCCAGCAAGGAGCTCGCCGATGAGCGCCTCGGAGCCGCCGTCGGCGTAGGAAGCCGCCGTATCGAGCAACGTGCCGCCCGCGTCGAGGAACGAATCCAGCAGCGCGCCAGCCTCCTCAGCACCAGTGTCCCTGCTCCACGTCATGGTCCCCAGGGCTATCCGAGACACTTCGAGACCTGTGGTTCCTACGCGGCGCCGTTCCATGGCTCGCACGCTACCGCCGCGTCGTGTGTCTTGGTTGGCGGCGCGCGGCGGTATTGTTTCCGACGTGAGTTGGTGGGAATCAGTCTTCCTCGGAGCCGTGCAGGGACTTACAGAGTTCCTGCCCATTTCGTCGAGCGCGCACATCCGCGTCATCGGCACGCTGATGCCTGGAGGCGTTGACCCAGGCGCGGCGTTTACCGCGATCATTCAACTTGGCACCGAGGCCGCGGTGCTGCTCTTCTTCCGCCGCGACATCGCGAAGATGGTCATCGCGTGGTGGCGGGCGATCACGGGCAAGGACGGCTCCAGCCGCGAAGCGCGGCTCGGGAAGTACAGCGTCGACGCCCGTTTGGCGTGGTGGGTCATCATCGGCACCATCCCGATCGTCATCCTTGGGGTGATCTTCAAGGACCAGATCGAGACGCACCTGCGCAACTTGTGGCTGACCGCCGCGGTGCTCGCGATCTTCGCGCTCGTCCTTGGCGCAGCCGACCAATACGGCAAGAAGTCGCGCGACCTGCGGTCGATGGGCGCCAAGGAGGCGGTGCTACTCGGCTTCGCGCAGGCGCTCGCCCTGATCCCCGGCGTATCCCGCTCGGGCGGCACCATCTCGATGGGCCTGTTCCTTGGGCTCACCCGCGAGGCCGCCGCGCGCTACTCATTCCTGCTGGCAATACCCGCCGTCGTCGGGATCGGCGAGCTTTGAGCTCGTCACCAGCGCGTCGGAACTCAGCGAGCCCGGCAAGCCAGGCATTGTCGCCACGGTGATCGCGGCGTTCGTGGCGTTCCTCATCGGCTACGTCGTGATCGTGTGGTTCCTGCGACTGATCTCGAACCACACGTTCTTCGGCTTCGTCGTGTACCGCGTGGCGCTGGCGGGAATCATCGTCGCGCTGCTCGCGAACAACGTCATCCCCGCGACGTCGGGCTAGCGCCGGGCGCTACTTGCCGGGATCGCGGCGCTTGAGGAAGCGCTCGAACTCTGCGGCGATCGCCTCACCGGAGGCCTCCTCGAGCGACGTCGCGTCGGTGACCTCCTCGAGCGTGCGCACGTGATCGGCGACCTCGTCGTCCTCGTCCGCGAGCTCGTCGGCGCCGCGCTGCCACGCCTCCGACTCATACGGGAGGTCGCCAAGCTCGATCGTCTCGCCGAGCAGCCGCTCGAGCGTCGACAGCAACGTCAGTGTCGCCTTGGGGCTCGGAGGATGCGCCACGTAGTGCGGCACCCCCACCCACACCGACAACACCGTGATGCCGCGCAGTTGGGCCTCGTGGGCGAGCACGCCGGTGATGCCAATCGGGCCGTCGTAGTCCGACCGCTCGAGGTCGTGGCGCTTGCGCGCTACTGGGTCCTCTGACGTCACGTAGGTGGGGAGCGGGCGCGTGTGCGGGGTGTCCACCAGCAGCGCCCCGGCGGTAATGATCGTGGAGATATCGAGGTCCTCGGCGTAGTCGAGCAGCTCGCCGCAGAACTCGCGCCAGCGCATGGACGGCTCGATGCCGCGCGTCAGGGCGATGGTGCGGTCGGGGTCGCGCGGCGCGGGCACGGTGGCGATAACGGTGCCGGGCCACGAGATCACGCGGTCGCCGTTGTCGGTGCGCGAGATCGTCGGGCGGTTGACCTGGAAGTCGTGGTACTCCTCGGAGTTCAGCGCCGCGTACTCCTGCGCGCGCCAGGTCTGCGCGAGGTGGTCGAGCGCGTAGGACGCGGCGGAGCCTGCGTCGTTCCAGCCCTCGAACGCCGCGATCATCACGGACTCGTCCGACGGGAGGGGCGAACCTGCATCAGAGCGTGCCATCCCGCCAGCCTAGACTGGCACGCGATGAACGCACACTCGCAATTTCCCGCTGCGGTCCTGTGGGACATGGACGGCACCCTGGTTGACACCGAGCCCTACTGGATCGCCGCCGAAATCGAGCTTTGCGCGGCCCACGGCGTCACGTGGACACACGACGACGGCCTGGCGCTCGTCGGCAACCCGCTGACGTATTCGGCGCAGATCTTCCGCGAATGCGGCGTAGACCTCCCGGCGGCCCAGATCATCGACTCGTTGCTGACGTCGGTCACCGCGGCCACGCGCGCTGACCCGCCGTGGATGCCCGACGCCGTGGCGCTGCTCGACCGGCTACGCGCGGCCGGGGTGCCTCTCGCCCTGGTGACGATGTCCTACGATATGCTCGCGAGCGCCGTGCTGGACGTGAAGCCCGTGTTTGACGCGGTCGTGACGGGCGAGCAGGTGGAGCGCGGCAAGCCTGACCCTGAGAGCTACCTGACTGCCGCGGACCGCCTTGGCGTGCGCATCGAGGACTGCCTCGCGATCGAGGACTCGCCGTCCGGAATCGCGTCCGCGCTGGCGGCTGGCGCGCGCACCGTGGGCGTCCAGCGGGTCGTGCCAGTGGCCGCCCGGGACGGGCTGTCGCGCGTGTCTTCGCTCGACTCGCTGACGGACGACGCGATCGCCGCGATCATGGGCGGCGCCGTCCTCGACACACTGGGCTAGTCGCGGGGCGCGACCCCGAGCGCGAGCTCGACGCGTTGCGGGTCAAGCGGGGGAGTGTCGCCGCCGAACTCCGGGCACATCGCCTGGAAGGAGCACCACCCGCATAGTTTTGAGCGGCGGGTCCGGAACTGGCCCGACCGGGCCGCGTGGGTGATCTCGTCCCACAGCGCGCGCACCTCGTGTTCGACGGCCGCGAGGTCCTCGTCTGTGGGGTTGAGGATGACGGTCTGGCCGTCGCGAAGGTAGAGCAGCTGAAGCACCGCCGGTAGCCGCCCGCGCAACCGCGCCACGAGCAGCGCGTAGAAGCGCATCTGAAACTTGGCCTGCTGCCCGTACTGGGGCAGCGGCGCCTTGCCGCTCTTGTAGTCGACGACCCGGATGGAGCCGTCCGGTGCCACGTCCACTCGGTCGATCACGCCGCGCAGCAGCGGGCCGTCGTCGAGTTGCCACTCCACGAACTCCTCGCGCGCCGCAGGCTCGAGCCTGGAGGGGTTCTCCATCGTGAAGTAGGTCTCGACGCGCGACGCCGCGTCGCGCAGCCACGCCTGCTCTGCCGCGCCGTCGTGCATCCCGGCGAGCTCGGCGTCGACCGACTTCATGCGCTCCCACTCCGGCGCGAGCGCGGCGGCGGCGGCCTCGTACGTGCGCTCGGCCGCGGGCAGGTCGAAGAGGTTCTCGAGCACCGCGTGGACGAGCGTGCCGAGCGTCGCGGCGGGGGAGGGCGGCTCGGGCACCTGATCAACCACGCGCAGCCGGAACATCAGGGGACACTGCCGGAAGTCGTTCGCGCGCGACGGCGACAGTCCCGGTGCTCGTGCCATCTGCCCAGGTTAGGCGCCACGGCTGACGCCCGCCTTGCGCCTCGCCGACGCCGGGGCCGCGCGGGGTTACCGTGGGGCCATGGCAACAGCACCAGCACGCACGCCGGGACTTCGCGTAGGAAAGCTCTTTGGCGCGCCCGTCATCCTCAATCCGGCGACGCTGATCGTTATCGCCGTGCTCGCGTTCGTGTGGGCGCCGGTGGGCACCGGCCAGATCACGTCGGAGGGCCTCGTCCGCGGGGCGGTTTTTGGGGTGTTGCTGTTCGCGTCGGTCTTCCTCCACGAGGTCGCGCACGCCGCCACGGCGCAGGCGTTTGGGCGCCGCGTGGACGAGATCGCGCTGACGCTGTTCGGCGGCCACACGCGCTTCGACGGCACCAAGATGACGCCCGGAGTGTCGGGGGTCGTCGCCGCCGCTGGTCCCCTCACCAACGTGGTCCTTGGGCTTGCGGGGTACCTCGCGCTCAAGGTGGGCGTCCCGGACTCGATTCACGACTATGTGCATTGGGTGATGCTGGCGAACCTGCTGCTCGCAGTCTTCAACGCGCTACCCGGTTTGCCGCTCGACGGCGGTCAGGTGACGGCCGCCATCGTCTGGCGGATCTCCGGCAAGCGCTCGCTCGGCACGGTCGTCGCCGCGTGGATCGGGCGCGCGGTCGCCGTCGCCGTTCCCTCGTACCTGCTGTGGTCCGCGAGTCGCGACGGGCGCGTCGACGCCCTCGAAGTGATGTGGGACCTGTTCATCCTCATGTTGTTGTGGGGCGGCGCTTCGGCCGCGCTCAACCAAGAGAAGGCGCGCAATCGAGTCGCCACCGCTACCGTCGCCACGATGATGCGCAAGGCCGTCGCCGTGCCGTTCACGGTCTCCGTCGCGGACGCCGTGGCGAAGGCGGAGGGCGCTGCCGCGATGTACGTCGTAGTCCTGTCGAACGACGGCGCGGTCGCCGGGTACTTTCCGCTCACCACGGCGGCCGAGGTGCCCGCCGCGCGTCGCGCGGAGACGTCGCTTGACGCGGTGACCCAGCCGCTTCCGCGCGGCGCCGAGATTCCCAAGGACTCCGAGGGCCAGGACCTCGCGCTGCATCTGCGCGAGTGGTTCGGCAAGACCGAGCTCCTGGTCGTGATGGACTGGGCGGAGCCTGTGGGCATACTCCGGCTTGCTGAGGCCGTCGAGCATCTGCAGGGAAAGAAGCGGGCCGTCCCGCCCGCCTAGACTTGGGGCGTGCCCCACGAAACTGTTGCCCCCATCGGCGCGCACGAGCGCCGCGGTCCGCTGCGCTCCGGCGACCGCGTCCAGCTCACCGACGCCAAGGGGCGTCACCACACGATCACCCTTGAAACGGGCAAGCAGTTTCACACCCACCGCGGTCTGTTTGAGCACGACCAGCTGATCGGCCAGGCCGAGGGCAGCGTGGTGCGCAACACCGCGGGTGTCGAGTACCTCGCGCTACGGCCGCTGCTCGCAGACTTCGTGATGTCGATGCCGCGCGGCGCCGCCGTCATCTACCCCAAGGACGCCGCCCAGATCGTGGGCATGGGCGACATTTTCCCAGGAGCCACCGTGGTCGAGGCGGGCGTCGGTTCCGGCGCACTGTCGATGTCGCTGCTGCGCGCGGTGGGCGACAACGGCAGCCTGCTGTCGATCGAGCGCCGCGAGGACTTCGCGGACATCGCCCGCGCCAACGCGCGCCTGCACTTTGGAGGCGACCACCCGGCCTGGCGAGTGGAGATTGGCGACTTCGCGGACGTCGCGGTGGCGCTGTGCGAGCCGCAGTCCGTTGACCGCGTGGTGCTCGACATGCTCGCGCCGTGGGAAAACCTCGAGGCGGCCGCCCAGATTCTCGCGCCCAGGAGGCGTGTTCGTGACCTACGTCGCGACAGCGACCCAGCTGTCGCGCGTGGCCGAGGCGCTGCGCGACCACGGCGAGTTCACCGAGCCGGAGGCGTGGGAGCTCATGCTTCGCACGTGGCACCTCGAGGGCCTCGCCGTGCGCCCGGATCACCGCATGGTGGGCCACACCGGCTTCCTGCTGCGCGCGCGGCGCATGGCTCCCGGCGTGCAGGCGCCCATCCGCCACCGCCGGCCCGCCAAGGGCGCGTACCCGACCGCAGACGCGGAATGGACCCCCGAGGACCTTGGCGAGCGGCCCGTGAGCGACAAGAAGGTGCGCCGGGTGCGGCGCGACGTGACGAAGGAGGCTGAGTAGTGGTGGCAGAGGACCGGGTTGGTGAACTGACCCGCCAGAACGAGGATCTCGCGCGTCGCAACGCGGAGCTCGCCAAGACGCTCGGCGTGGCTCGCGAACAGATCGAGACGATGCGCGACAAGCTTGCCGAGGTGTCGGCGCCGCCGCAGAGCTTCGGGACGTTCCTGGCGTGGGCTGGCGACCTCGCCGACGTCGTCGCGTCGGGCCGCAGGATGCGCGTCGCGGTGCTGCCTGCCGTGTCGCGCGACCTCGCTCCGGGCCAGGAGGTGCTGCTCAACGCACTCAACGTCGTCATTGATGTCGCGGAGCCCGAGCGCGGTGGCCAGGCGGCGATCGTGCGCGAGGTGATCGACGACGACCGCGTGCTCGTGGTCGCGCGCGGCGAGGACGAACGCGTCGCGATCCTGTCCGGCGGCAACGCCAGGGAGCGGGTCCGCGAGGGCGACACCGTCATCGTCGATACGCGTTCGAACGTGGCCCTCGAAAAGGTCGAGCGGACCGGCGTCGAGGCACTCATGCTCGAGGAGGTCCCCGACGTCGACTACCGGCAGATCGGTGGCCTCGGCCCGCAGATCGAGCGCATCCGCGACGCCATCGAGCTGCCGCTGCGCCACCCGGAGCTCTACCGCGAGCACGCGCTCAAGCCCCCGCGCGGACTACTGCTGTACGGCCCGCCCGGCTGCGGCAAGACGCTCATCGCCAAGGCGGTCGCGCACTCGCTCGCCGACGCCGTTGGCGCGGACCGCAGCTACTTTCTGTCCGTCAAGGGGCCGGAACTGCTCAACAAGTACGTGGGCGAGACGGAGCGGTATATCCGCACCATCTTCGAGCGCGCGCGCAACACCGCCGCCGACGGCGCCCCCGTGGTGGTGTTCTTCGACGAGATGGATGCGCTGTTCCGCTCGCGCGGCTCGGGCGTGTCGAGCGACATCGAGACCACCGTGGTGCCCCAGTTGCTCACCGAGCTTGACGGCGTCGAGGGGCTCTCAAACGTCATCGTGATCGGCGCCTCGAACCGCGAGGACATGATCGACCCCGCGATCCTGCGGCCCGGCCGCCTGGACGTCAAGATCGAGATCACGCGCCCCGACCGCGCCGCCGCGGCCGAGATCCTCGGCATCTACCTGACGGCTGACTTGCCGTTGGCCGAAGGCGACGTCGCGCAAGCCGGCTCGCCCCAGGCTGCCGTCAACGCGATGGCGGCTGCCGCGGTCGACTACATCTTTGGCCTCGAAGACGGCCCGGCGCACGTGTCGGGCGCGATGCTTCGCAACATCGTCAACCGGGCGAAGACGCGCGCCATCAAGAGCCAGATCGCGGGCGAGGGCAAGGGCATCTCGACGCAGCACCTGGTGGACTCGAGCGCCGAGGAGGTCGCCGAGGCGCGCGCGGTCGCCGCGAACAACCTGGGCGGCGCCTAGGTGCGCGTTCGCGGGATCGAGACCGAGTACGGCATCGCGGCGCAGGACGGCGCGAAGTCGAACCCCATCCTGCTGAGCTCGCAACTGGTGGCGTTCTACCGTGCCCGCGAGGGCGTGGTGACGGCTCCGTGGGACTACGGCTCCGAGGACCCGTTGCAGGATCTGCGCGGCAACCGTCGCGACCGCGCCACCGCCACGGACGACATGCTTACCGACGCGCCCGCGTTCGACCCCGCCGAGGGCCGCGTTGTGCGCCGCCGCCGGCGCGGCTCGTGGGAGGACCCCGCGCACCTCAACGCCGTGCTCGTGAACGGCGCGCGCCTGTACGTGGACCACGCCCACCCCGAGTACTCGGGCCCCGAGGTGACGACGGCGCGGGACGCCGTGGTGTGGGATCGCGCCGGCGACCAGATCGTGCTGCGGGCGCTCGCCGAGGGCCGCGCGCGCGGCGAGGCGATGGTCGCCTACAAGAACAACGTCGACGGAAAGGGCGCCTCGTACGGCACCCACGAGAACTTCCTGGTGGACCGCGCGGTGCCGTTTGAGGATCTCGCGCGCCGCATCACCGCGCACCTCGTGACGCGGCAGGTCTACACGGGGGCGGGGCGCGTGGGACTTGGCCAGCGTGGCGAGCAGCCCGGATTCCAGATCTCCCAGCGCGCCGACTACATGGAGGCCGAGGTGGGCCTCGAGACCACGCTGCGCCGCCCCATCGTCAATACGCGGGACGAGCCCCACGCAAACCCGGACCGCTGGCGCCGGCTGCACGTGATCATCGGCGACGCCAACTGCATGGACGTCCCAACGTTCCTCAAGACCGGCACGACGTCGCTCGTGCTGTCGGCGATCGAGGCGGACGACGCGCGCCTCGACGCGCTCGTGCTCGCGGACCCGGTCGAGGCGGTGTACGCGGTGTCGCGGGACCTCGCGCTGTCGCGGGAGCTCGAACTCGCGTCAGGGGAGCGGGGCCGCGCGCTCGACGTGCAGCGAGCGCTGCTCGAGATCTGCCGCGACTACGTTCGCGACGCCGACGACGCAGCGGTGATCGCCCGCTGGGACGATGTGCTCGGCAGGCTCGGGCGCGACCGCGACAGCGCGGCGTCAGTGGTCGAATGGGTGGCCAAGCTTGGCTTGCTTGGACGGATGCGCTTGCGCGGCGGCGGGAAGCCTTTGCCGTGGGACGACGCGCGCCTGGCAGCGGCCGACATCCAGTGGAGCGACATCAACCCGGCGGTTGGCCTGTGCAGGCGTCTCGAGGCGGCGGGCGCGGTGGAACGCATCGCTACCGACGCCCAGATCGAGGCCGCGATCGCCGAGCCGCCCCCGGACACTCGCGCGCACGTGCGAGGCCGCGCCGTCGCGACGCTCGGGGACGCCGTTGACTCTGCCGGATGGGACACGGTGGTGATCGACCGCGACACCGACCACGGCCAGTTGGAGGTCGCCCGCCTCGACGACCCGACGCAGACCACCCACTCGCTGATCGACGAGTTGATCGCCCAGGCCGCCAACGGCGACGCGTAGACTTGCCGCATGGCCCAGGCAAGCGCATCCTCCCAGTCGTCCGAAGACGAGACCCCAGACGCGCCCGCCCCCGCCCCTTCGGCGCCCCAGGCGCAGACGGACGCGGTGGACGCGCTGCTCGACGAGATTGACCAGTCGCTCGAGGTCAACGCCGAGACGTTCGTGCGCAGCTTCGTGCAAAAGGGCGGCCAGTAGGCCCTCTGCTAGTGATCACCGCAGACGTCCCGCCGCCCCTCGAGGTTGACCCAGCGCGCCGCATCTTTGGTCTTGAGACCGAGTTCGGCCTGCATTTCGACACTCAGGCCACGCGTCGCGTCACGTCTGAAGAGGTCGCCGGTGCGCTTTTCCACTCGGTGGTGAAGTGGGGCAGGTCGTCGAACGTGTTCCTGCCGAATGGCTCGCGCATGTACATCGACGTGGGCGCGCATCCCGAGTACGCGACCGCAGAGTGCGACTCGATCGAGGACCTGATCGCGCTCGACAAGGCAGGCGAGCGGATCGTCGGCGACCTGGTCGCGGAAGGCGAAGCGCGGCTCGCCGCCGCGGGCCTCGAGGGCCAGATCCACCTGTACAAGAACAACACCGACTCCAAGGGCAACTCCTACGGCTGCCACGAGAACTACCTGGTGCGCCGCCGCTCCGACTTCGCAGGATTCGTCTCGCAGTTGATCCCGTTCCTGGTGTCGCGGCAGATCCTGACTGGCGCCGGTTGCGTCAACGGGACCGGCCGCGCGGCCCAGTACTGCTTCAGCGCGCGCTCCGACCACATGTGGGAGGCCGTAAGCTCGGCGACCACCAGGTCGCGTCCGATGATCAACACGCGGGACGAGCCGCACGCGCACGCTGACCTCTACCGCCGCATGCACGTGATCGTGGGCGACTCGAACCTTGCCGAGCCCACCGTGATGCTCAAGACCGGGTCCATGGACATCCTGCTGCGCATCGCCGAGGCGGGCCATCGGCTTCCCGAGCTCGCGCTCGCCCGCGAGATGCAAGCGATCCGCGAGATCTCGCGGGACCTCACGGCCTCGACGCCACACGAACTCGAGTCCGGCAGGCATCTGACCGCCGTTCAGTTGCAGCGTTCGTTCCTGGAGTTCGCCGAGCGCCACGTCGGCACCACGGTTGACGAGTCCCCGATGGACGCGCGCGTGATGGACCTGTGGCGGCGCGGGCTCGACGCCGTGGAGTCCGGGGACCGCAGCGGCGTTGAAAGCGAGCTCGAGTGGGCCATCAAGCTGCGGCTCATTGAGCGCTACCGGGAGCGCACGGGCGCCGCGCTCGACTCGGCTGCGGTCGCGCGCCTCGAATACGCTTATCACGACGTCGCACCCGGCCGCGGGTTGTACGCGTCCATGGTTCGGCAGGGGCTCGTAGCGACGGTGGTGGACGACGCGCGCGTCGCCTCGGCGATGACGACGCCGCCAGCGACCACGCGCGCTTGGCTTCGCGGTCGGTTCGTCGCGGCAGGCCTGGCGGCGGGGCGCGACTTCACCGCCGACTGGACCCACCTGAAGGTCGTCGGCGAGGCCGGACAGACGGTCCTGATGAAGGACCCATTCCGGTCTGACGACGCCCGCGTCGACGCACTTATCGAGCACCTGGAGAGCTCCCCGCGCGACGTAGACTGAACGCGCATCGTCACGAGAGGGAGAATCACATGCGCCGACTTGCCGTAGCGCTGAGTATTGCCGCGCTCGCACTCGCTGGCTGCGGGGGCGGCGAGGAGCCTGAGGTCCCCCTCGGATCGATCGACGACATCGTCGTTGGCGCGGACGCCAACGGCTCGCCCACCATCGAGTTCCCGGCCGACCGCGAATACACGCAGGTCCAGACCCGCTTCGAGTGGGAGGGCGATGGCGACGTGCTCGAGAAGGGGGACCCGATCCTGCTCGACATTTACGCGGTGAGCCTGCTCACGGGCGATGTCGTCCGCACGACGCATGACGACAGCGAGGGCGGCGTCGGCCTGCCCGAGCCGGCGCTGTTGACGCCCGACCACATCGGCCAGGAACTGTACGACGCCCTGCTAGGTAAGCGGGCGGGTTCGCGCATCCTCCACGTGTCACCCAAGGCGAATGGCTGGGAGAACATCGGCGCCGTGGCGATGGTCGTGGACGTGGTGCCTACGCGCGCCACCGGTACGCCGCAGCCCACCCGGACCGATCTACCGATCGTCGATCTCGGCGCGAACGGCGAACCGACCGTCACGCTTCGCGACGACCCCGCGCCGGACGCGGTCGTGGTGCAGACGCTCATCCAGGGCGAGGGCGAGCAGATTCGCAAGGGCTCGCACGTGCTCCTCAACTACGTCGCGGTCGACTACGAGACCGGCGAGGTGTGGCAGTCGTCGTGGGCGCCCGACACCGCGCCGTGGGAGGTCCAGATTGGTGTGGGACAGACCATCCCCGGCCTCGACAACGGCCTGATCGACCGGACCGCCGGCTCGCAGGTGTTGCTGGTGATCCCCCCGACGCAGGCGTACGGCGAGACTGCGCTGGTGTTCGTCGTCGACATCCTGGCGGTGTGGAACGGCGACACGTCGTGAGCGTTGCGATCCGCGTGATCCCTTGCTTGGACGTTGACGCGGGGCGCGTGGTCAAGGGCGTGAACTTCGAGAACCTGCGCGACGCCGGGGACCCGGTTGAGCTTGCCGCGGCATACGGCGCGGCCGGTGCCGACGAACTCACCTTCCTTGACGTGTCCGCTTCGCTCGCCGGGCGCGAGACCACCGTGGAGGTGGTGAGCCGCACGGCGGAGCAGGTGTTCGTCCCGCTGACTGTGGGCGGGGGAGTGCGTTCCGTTGACGACGTCGACGCGCTGCTGCGCGCCGGCGCCGACAAGGTCTCGGTGAACACCGCCGCCATCGCACGCCCGGAGCTCCTGTCCGAGATCGCGGAGCGGTTCGGCAATCAGGTGCTGGTGCTCAGCGTTGACGCGCGCCGCGTGCAGGGCGACACCCGCACGGCTTCGGGCTACGAAGTCACGACGCACGGCGGCAAGCGCGGAACCGGGATCGACGCGATCGCGTGGGCGCGCGAGGGCGCAGAGCGAGGAGCGGGCGAGATCCTGCTGAACTCCATGGACGCCGACGGCACCACCGACGGCTTCGACGTCCAGATGCTCGCAGAGGTTCGCGCGGTTGTGGACGTGCCACTCATCGCGTCTGGCGGCGCGGGCCAGGTCGAGGACTTCGTCGAGGCCGCACGCGCCGGGGCCGACGCCGTGCTCGCCGCATCTGTCTTCCACTTCGGCACCCTCAGCATCGGCGAGGTGAAGGAGGCGATGCGTTCCGCCGGCATCGACGTCCGCTAGTGGCGGGCGGGCGCGCGGCGCGGGGGGAATACGAGCTTCGCGGGGGATTCCTGTCCCGATCGGTCCAGGTGCTCGCGCACGCGGTGCGGACTGCGCGGGTCGCTTTTGCGATCGCCGTCGGCGCCGCAGCGCTGTTTTCGTTGTCGACGGTCTACTTCGGCACGCTACTGGGCACCATCGTCGACTCCGTCGTCATCCCCGGCGTCGAGGGGACGCCGCTGCGCGGCTCCTGGGGCGAGCTGAGCCAGGACCCGCGCCGCGCGATCCTGTGGGCCGGGGCGCTGTTCCTCGCCATCGGCGTCGCAAACGCGGTCCTGGTGTGGGTGCGTAGGGCGACGCAGGGGGCGGCGGTCGCGCGCGTGTCCGCTCATCACCGGGGCAGGGTGGCCGACGCCCTCGCGTCGTTGCCGCTCGGGTGGCACCGCGCCAATTCGAGCGGCCGCGTGATCTCCGCGCTGTCCTCAGATTCCGACATGGCGACGTCCGCGCTGCACCCGTTCGCCTTCACCGTGGGGTCGTTTGTGATGATGGCCGCGGCGGGCGTCACCTTGGTGGTGATCGACCCGTGGCTGGCGCTGACTGCCATGACCGTCGTGCCCGTGATCCTCGGCATCAACTTCATGTACGAGCGCATCATCACCCCGCACTTCGACGCGGGCCAAAACCTGCGCGCAGAGGTGTCGACGATCGCGCACGAGAGTTTCGACGGCGGCACCGTGGTGAAGGCGCTCGGCGCCGAGGCCCGCGAATCCGAGCGCTTCGACGCCGTCGTCAACGACCTTCGCGAGGCGGACATCCGCGTGGGCCGCACCGCGGCCTGGTTCGAGCCGATGATGGACCTGGTGGTCCCGCTGGGGGCGGTCGCGCTGATGGTGGTGGGCACCATCCGGGCAGCCGCCGGCGCCATCACCCCAGGCGACGTCGTTACCGCCATCTACCTGGTGACGCTGCTCGCTGTCCCGATCCGTGGCCTTGGCTGGGTGATGGGGCAAATGCCCGAGGCTCACGTGGCGTTCCGGCGCATCGGCCGCATTCACGAGGCAGCCACCGAGGTGGACGACCCCGGCGTGGTCGCGGTCGAGAACACCGGGCCGGCGCACGTGCGGCTCGAGGGCGCGGACATCGGCGTGGACGAGGGCGACGGCACCTTCCACGTGATCGTGCATGGCGTGAACCTCGAGCTTGTGCCCGGGTCCGTCACGGCGTTGGTGGGCCCCACGGGTTCGGGCAAGTCAACGCTCGCGCTGGCGACCACGCGGCTTGCACGGGCGGCGCGCGGCCAGGTGTCCCTCGACACCGTGCACGTGGGCGAGGTCGCGGAACTCGGCACGCACGTCAGCCTGGTGCCGCAGACCACCTTCCTTTTTGCCGACACCGTCCGCGAGAACGTGACGCTTGGCGAGAACTTCACCGACGACGAGGTGTGGGGGGCGCTGCGGCTGGCGAGCGTCGACGACGTCATCGCGGGGTTGTCTCACGGCGAGGGCTCGGGCCTGGACGCGACGCTGTCCGAGCGCGGTATGAACCTGTCGGGCGGCCAGCGCCAGCGCGTCGCCATCGCGCGTGCGCTCGTGCGCCGCCCGCGGCTGCTTGTGCTCGACGACGCAACCTCGGCCGTCGACCCCGAAATCGAGCAGCGCATCCTGCGCGCGCTGCGCGGACGAGACGGCGGGCCCACCGTGCTGCTGATCGCCTACCGACTCGCGTCAATCCTGCTCGCCGACCAGGTGGTGCATCTGGACGCCGGGCGAGTGACCGACGCCGGATCCCACGCGGAGTTGTCGCGCCGCGACCCCGGCTACCGGGCGCTTGTCACGGCCTACGAGGAGGACGCACGCAAGCGCGCAAGGGCAGAGGGAGGGGCGAGCGAGTGACCACCGCCGAATCGCATCAGCGCCCCCCGCTCGTCGAGACCTTCTCGCTTGGGTTCCGCGTCAGCCCCGAGTTCCGCAAGGGCCTTGGTGTGACGTTCGTGCTCGCGGTGTTCGCCGCCGTCGGCCGCGCCGCCGTCCCGTACCTGACGCAGCGCATCACCGACGAGGGCCTGCTGGCCGCGGGCGGCGTGGACTCTTCGGTCGCGCTACACCTGGCGTGGATCGGCGTGGCGGTGCTCGTGACGTCGGCGCTGCTGGCCTGGGTGGTGCGGTCGCGCCTCGTGACCGCGGCGGAGGCCGGACTGGCGACGCTGCGCAAGAAGGCGTTCGCGCATGTCCACCGGCTGTCGGTGCTGACCCAGAACGAGGAACAGCGAGGCCGCTACATCTCGCGCATCACCGGCGACGTTGACGTCCTGCGCGACTTCGTCCAGTGGACCGGCGCGGGCATGGTGGTATCCGCGCTCGAGATGGTCGTGGTACTCGCCGCGATGTTCGTGTACTCCTGGCAGCTCGCGTGCGTCGTGATGGTGTCGTTCGTGCCGCTCGCGCTTGTGGTGCGGGTGCTCTATCCGCGCATCAACGGCGCGTACGTCACGGTGCGCGGCCAGATGGCGGACCTGCTCGCGCGTGCCTCCGAGCACATCGTGGGCGTCGCGACCATCCAGTCGTACGGCGTGCAGCGCCGCATGCGCGACCGCCTTCGCGCCCAGGTTGACGACGTCCGGGCCACCGAGCGCCGCGCGGGCATCCTCGCCTCAGCGCAGTTCTCCGCGGTGGTGGTGGGCCAGGCGCTCGCCACCGGGCTCACGCTGATCGTCGGCACGGCGCTGGCGATCGACGGGACGCTGTCGGTCGGCACCGTGGTCGCGTTCGCGTTCCTCGTGTACATGTTTGCCGGCCCGCTGATGTGGATCATCGAGCAGCTTGCAGAAATGCAGCGGTCGCTCGTGGGCTGGCGGCGGGTGCTCGAGCTTGTGGAGGCGCCCGAGTCCGTCGTGGACGCGGGCGAGGCCGGCACCGACTTGCCCGAGGGCCGGCTTGGTATCGCGGTGCGCGACGTGCGGATGACGTACGACGGCGGACCAGAGATTCTGCGCGGAGTCACCCTCGACGTCCCGGCGGGCGAGCAGCTGGCTCTCGTCGGCCAGACAGGTTCGGGAAAGACGACGCTCGCGCGCCTGATCGTGCGCTTCATGGACCCTTCCGCGGGTGCCATCGAGATCGGCGGCGTGGACATGCGCGAGGTTCCGATGTCCCGGCTCCGCACGCGAGTCACCGTGGTGCCCCAGGAGGGCTTCCTGTTCGACGGCACTATCGCGGACAACCTCGCGTACGGCGCACTCGAAAGGGACCGCGAATGGGTCGAGCGCCAGGGCCTTGCAGCGTTCAACGAGCTTGGACTCGCCGACTGGCTGGGGTCGCTGTCCACGGGGCTCGACACGCCCGTAGGGCCGCGCGGGGACAGGCTGTCGGCGGGCGAGCGCCAGCTGGTCGCGATCGCCCGCGCCTACCTACGTGACCCCGACGTGCTGCTACTCGACGAGGCGACCTCGGCCGTGGACCCTGTCACGGAGGTGCGCATCAGTCGGGCACTTGAGGCGCTCATGCGCGGGCGGACGTCGATCGTGATCGCGCACCGTCTTTCCACGGCTGAGCGTGCCGACCGCATCGCCGTGATGGCCGACGGCGAGCTCGTCGAAGTGGGCGCGCACCGCGCACTGGTGGCGGCTGGCGGGCACTATGCGCGCATGCACGCCGCCTGGGTCGCGCAGACCCGTGACTGAAATCTGGAATGATGGGCGGCATGCTCGACGCCGCCATCGCTGATCGCCTCAAGAGGGACGCCGCAGGCCTTGTGTGCGCCGTCATCCAGGACGACGTGACCGGGGACGTGTTGATGGTCGGCTGGATGAACGACGACGCCCTCGACCTCACGCTCTCGGAGGGCCGCGTCGTGTTCTGGTCGCGCAGCCGCGAGGAGCTCTGGCGCAAGGGCGACACCTCAGGGAACGTACAGTACGTGCGCTCGGTCGCGCTCGACTGCGATGGGGACGCGCTGCTTGTGCGTGTGGATCAGGTGGGGCCCGCGTGCCACACCGGCACCCGCACGTGCTTCGAGGCGGGCGGGCAACTCGCCGCGCGCGTCCTGACGGATGCGGAGCGGGACGATGCCTGACGCGCCCGTCACGGTCTCATGGGGCCAGACCTGGCCAACGCTCGACGGCTTCATCGAACTTGGCTCGACGCACCGGGTCGTGCCGGTCGTGCGCAAGGTGCTCGCGGACGGCTACACGCCTGTCGGCCTGTACAACGCGCTCGCGCAGGAACGCCCCGGCACATTCATCCTGGAGTCGGCGGAGCCCGACGGCACCCGCTCCCAGTTTTCGTTCGTGGGCGTCCGCTCACGTGCGACGCTGACGGCGACGGGGGACGATGCGCAGTGGTCGGGCGACGTGCCCGTGGGCCTGATGAACGGCGCGCCGCTTGACGCGATCCGGCAGGTGCTCACCGAGATGCGCACCGAGGCGATTCCCGGCCTGCCGCCCCTGACCGGAGGCATGGTTGGCCTGCTCGGCTGGGACATCATCCGGCAGTGGGAACCCACGCTCCCGCAGAAGGCGCCGCGCGAGCTCGACGTCCCGGACGTGCTGCTGATGTTTGCGACCGACGTCGCGGCGATCGACCACGTCGACGGCTCCGTGTGGCTGATCGCCAACGCCGTGAACGGCGACGCCCAGGCCAAGGGCATCGAGGCCGCGTATACCGACGCGATCGCGCGCCTCGACGCGATGGAGCAAAACCTGCGCGCGGGCTCCCCGACGCAGATCTCGCAACTCGGCGACGGGCCCGACGAGGCCGCGGTACGCCAACGCAGCGAGCCGGGCGAGTACGAGAAGGTGGTGCTGCTCGCCAAGGAGGCGATCCGCGACGGCGAGGTTTTCCAGATGGTGCCGTCGCAGCGCTTCGACGTTGACTGTCCGGCGCGGCCGCTCGACGTCTACCGAGTGCTGCGCACCCTCAACCCGAGCCCATACATGTACTACTTCCAGCTTGTCGACGCCGACGGCAAGGAATTCGCGGTGGTCGGGTCAAGCCCCGAATCATTGGTGTCGGTCAAGGCAGGCCGGGCCTCGACCTTCCCGATCGCGGGTTCGCGCCCGCGCGGCGCCACACTCGAGGAGGACCACCGGCTCGAGCAGGAGTTGCTCGCTGACCCCAAGGAGATCGCCGAGCACATCATGCTCGTGGACCTCGCCCGCAACGACCTCGTGAAGGTATGTGAGCCGTCCTCGGTCGAGGTCGTGGACTTCATGTCCGTCAACCGCTACAGCCACATCATGCATATTTGCTCGACGGTGCAGGGCACGTTGGAGCCCGACCGCGGGGCGCTCGACACGTTCGTGGCGACCTTCCCGGCTGGGACGCTGTCCGGCGCGCCTAAGCCCCGCGCGATCGCCCTGATCGACGAGTTCGAGCCCGCCCGGCGCGGCTTCTACGGAGGCGCCGTCGGCTACTTCGACTTTGCCGGGAACATGGACACCGCCATCGCGATCCGCACCGCCATGATCGAGGACGGCACAGCGTACGTTCAGGCCGGCGCAGGCATCGTCGCGGACTCGGTTCCCGAGCGTGAGGCCCAGGAAACCCGTGACAAGGCGGCCGCAATGATTCGGGCAATTTCCCTCGCAAACCGCCTCCAAACACCTCGTCCCCGTTAGACTCGCAAAATCGAGAAGGAGAGTTCATGTCATCCGAAACCATTTCCGCAGCCGACCTGCCGGAGTCCGCGTACCCGAACCACGGGAAGACGCGCGCGGGTTGGGTCACGAACAGCGGCATTGTGATCGGCGCCCTGGTCGCTGGCTGGGGCTTCACCTTCTGGGACATGACGCCCGTGGCGATTGGCGGCGGCATTGTGGTCGTTGCGCTGATTGCTGGAGGCGTGTTGAAGGCGCTCGGACACGGGCAAACTTCTCGTTAGTCGGCTGGCCGGCAGGGTCAGTTTCTTGTTCACAATCAAAGGAGATAGGGAATGACTACACCCCCCGCAAGTGACATGCAGCCCACGTCGGGCAAGGCGATCGCAGCGCTCGTAACCGGCATCGCTTCGTTCCTGCTGTGCATCTATTGGTTCATTTCGATCCCCGGCGCGATCGTCGCGGTCGTTCTCGGCGTCCTTGGACGCAAAGAAACGGCGGACGGCACGCGCAAGGGTGGCGGCATGGCCCTGACCGGTATCATCCTCGGTGCGGTGACGGTCGTGCTTATCGGCGGACTCCTGCTTCTGAGTGCGATCGCGCCGGACCTGTTCAAGAACTCGGACTGGTTCCAGCAGGTCTGCGAGCAGCAGCCCGACAACCAGTTCTGCAAGTAGCAAGCTCACTTTCACACTGTGCGCTTAGCAACCGCAACGCCTGCTCGGGTCCCCGTTTCACCGCGGGGGCCCGAGCAGGCCGCGGAGGAGTCACGAGGTTGGCGCATCGCCCGCGCGGCGTTTGACACGCCCGTTGGGCCGATGGTGATTGCAGGGGTGACGGCGGCGGCCACCGCCTTCATCGCCACCCACAATCCTCACGTCCCGGGCGCGCTCGGGTACTGCCCGCTTTACGCCGCTACTGGTCTGTATTGCCCGGGGTGTGGAGGCACTCGTGCCGTCTACGACCTCGCGCACGGCGACGTCGCGAGCGCAATGTCCATGAACCCCGTGTTCACGCTCGCCGTGCCCGTGCTTGCGATCCTGTGGGTGAGGTGGTTCATGTTCACGCGCGGCAAGGCGACGAAGGCATGGAACCTGCCGCAATGGTTCTATCCCGTCATGGCCGTCGGCCTGGTCGCTTTTGCGATTCTTCGCAACACGCCGATGTTCGCGCCGTACCTCGCCCCTTAAGGCACCTGGTGGGGAATCCGGCACGTCCGGCGCGGGCTACGATGGTCCGCATGGGAGACGCAGTGCTATGAGTGTTCTCGACACGATCATCGCGGGCGTGCGCGAGGACCTTGAGGCGCGCGAATCGCGAGTTTCGATGGACGAGCTCAAGGAACGCGCGTCGCGCATCCCCGGAGCCGTGGGTGCGTACGAGCGCCTGTGCGCGAAAGAGGTCTCGGTCATCGCCGAGGTCAAGCGCTCAAGCCCATCCAAGGGCGATCTCGCCGAAATCTCGGACCCCGCCGCCCTCGCCACCGAATACGAGGCGGGCGGCGCGAGCGTTATTTCCGTCCTCACCGAGGAGCGCCGCTTTGGCGGCTCGCTTGAGGACCTCGACGCCGTGCGCGCCAAGGTGGACATACCCATCCTTCGCAAGGACTTCATCGTCACGCCGTATCAGGTGTGGGAGGCCCGCGCGCATGGCGCCGACATGGTGCTGCTGATCGTCGCCGCGCTTGAGCAGATGGCGCTCGAATCGCTCGTCGAGCGGGTGCACTCGCTTGGCATGTGCGCGCTTGTCGAGGTGCACGATGCAGAAGAGGTCGCCCGCGCGGTTGGCGCCGGCGCCAAGGTGATCGGCGTGAACGCCCGCAACCTCAAGACGCTCGAGGTAGACCGCGGCACGTTCGGCAAGGTCGTGGGCTCGATCCCCGACGGCGTCGTCAAGATTGCAGAATCGGGTATTCGCGACAGCCATGACGTCGTCGAGTACGCGCGGCTCGGCGCCGACGCCGTGCTGGTAGGCGAGGCGCTCGTCAAGGACCGCGACCCGCGTAGCACCGTCGCCGAGATGGTCGCGGCCGGCGCTCACCCCGCCCTACGCGCCATCCGCCCCTCGTAACCAGATGGATTCCCTGCAGGCCGCGCCCGGCCCTTTCTTCGGCGAATTCGGCGGGCGTTTCGTTCCCGAGGCGCTGATGGCCGCGCTCGACGAACTCACGGACGCCTACGACAAGGCAAGAGTTGACCCCGCCTTCGGGGAGGAGCTCGAGCGACTCGCCCGCGAATACTCGGGCCGTCCCAGCATCATCACCGAGGTCGCCCGTTTCGCGAAGCACGCAGGCGGCGCCCGCGTCTTCCTCAAGCGCGAGGACCTCAACCACACCGGCTCGCACAAGATCAACAACGTGCTTGGGCAGGCGCTGCTCACCAAGCGCATCGGCAAGAAGCGCGTCATCGCCGAGACCGGCGCGGGCCAACACGGCGTCGCCACTGCGACAGCCGCCGCGCTGATGGACCTCGAGTGCACGGTTTACATGGGAGAAGAGGACACGGAGCGGCAGGCGCTCAACGTCGCGCGCATGAAGCTGCTCGGCGCCGAGGTGGTTCCGGTGACCGCGGGCTCGCGCACCCTCAAGGACGCCATCAACGAGGCTTACCGCGACTGGGTCACGAACGTCCAGACCACCAACTACATTTTCGGCACCGCGGCTGGGCCGCACCCGTTCCCCGCGATGGTGCGTGACTTCCAGCGCGTCATCGGCGTCGAGGCCCGCGAGCAAATGCTCGGCGCGACGGGCGCGCTCCCGGACGCGGTGATCGCTTGCGTGGGCGGCGGCTCCAATGCGATCGGCATCTTCGACGCCTTCCTCGACGACGAGTCCGTGCGCCTGATTGGCTGCGAGGCCGCGGGTGACGGCGTAGAGACGGGACGCCACGCGTCGGCCATTGGCGGTGGGCGCCCGGGCGTGCTCCACGGCGCCCGCTCCTACCTGCTTCAGGACGCCGACGGCCAGACCGTCGAGTCCCACTCGATCTCCGCTGGCCTGGACTACCCGGGGGTCGGGCCGCAGCACGCATGGCTCGCGGAACTTGGGCGCGCCGAATATTGGGCCATCACCGACGCCGAGGCGATGGAGGCGTTCCGCCTGCTGTGCCGCACCGAGGGCATCCTGCCCGCCATCGAGTCGTCGCACGCCCTCGCAGGCGCCATGAAGTACGGCCGCGATAACCCCGCGGCAACGATCCTCGTGAACCTGTCGGGACGCGGAGACAAGGACGTGGAGTCCGCCGCGCGCTACTTTGACCTGTTGCCGGGGGACGACGCATGACTCATCTAAGCGACCGGCTTGCCCAGGTCAAATCCGAGGGCCGCGCCGCGCTGATCGGTTACCTCCCCGTGGGCTTCCCCACGGTCGACCAGTCCCTTGAGGCGTTCACGGCGCTCGTCGAAGCCGGCGCCGACGTCGTGGAGGTGGGGCTCCCGTATTCGGACCCGGTGCTCGACGGCATCGTCATCCAGCAGGCCGCAGAGACCGCGCTGCGCGCCGGCACCCACGTCTCGGACGTCTTCAGGGCCGTCAAGGCAGTGGTCGACGCCGGGGCGCCAGCCGTCGTGATGTCGTACTACAACCCCATGCTCCAGTACGGGCTCGACCGGTTCGCCGCCGAGCTCGTGGAGGCGGGGGGCTCAGGCGTCATCACGCCGGATCTCACTCCGGATGCCACGCCCGACTGGATGCGCGTGTCCGACGACCACGGGCTCGACCGCATCTTCCTGGTGGCGCCCTCCACGACCCCCGAGCGCATGCACATGACCGTCGGCGCATCCCGTGGGTTTGTGTACGCCGCCTCGCTGATGGGCGTGACGGGGGAGCGCGGCAGCGTGGGCGGCGGCGCGGAGAAGCTGGTTGCGGACGCGCGCGCCGCGGGTGCCGACGCG
Organism: uncultured Actinomycetota bacterium; assembly: GCA_963735005.1. GTDB lineage: Bacteria > Actinomycetota > Actinomycetes > Actinomycetales > Demequinaceae > WTKG01. Next base: position 67,949 of record CAVTJA010000003.1, read on the forward strand.
GTGTGCGTCGGCTTGGGAGTGTCCACCGGTGCGCAAGCAGCCGAGGTTGCCGCGTACGCTGACGGAGTGATCGTAGGCAGCGCGCTCGTCAAGGCGCTCGCCAGCGGAGACAATTTTGCACAGGGCATCGAGGCCCTGCGCGCCAAGACGGCGGAACTGGCCGCCGGAGTGAGAGGCAACTCGTGATCCCTGCATCGATTCCTAGCCCGCCCCTCGACTGGGCAATCCTGCTGCAGTTCGGCGGCCTGACCGTGCGCACGTACGCGATCATGATCCTCATCGGCATCGTCTTCGCCGTGTGGATGACGCGCAGGCGCTGGGTTGCGCGCGGCGGCGACGTGGCCGCGATTGAGGAGATCGCCGTGTGGGCGATCCCTGCGGGAATCATCGGCGGCCGGATTTATCACGTCATCTCCACGCCGGGCCCCTACTTCGGCGCGAACGGCCACTGGGTCGACGCCTTCAAGATTTGGAACGGTGGGCTCGGCATCTGGGGCGCGGTCGCGATCGGCTCGCTCGGCGCGTACTTCGGCTGCAGGCGCGTTGGCGTGTCGTTCTCGACGTTCATGGACGCCGCGGCGCCGGGAATCCTCGGAGCGCAGGCCATCGGGCGGCTTGGCAACTACTTCAACCAAGAGCTGTTCGGCGGGCCTACGAACCTGCCGTGGGGCCTCGAGATCGACCCGGCGTCGCCGTCGTTCCCCCGCGACATGCCGCTCGACACGCTTTTCCACCCGACGTTCCTGTACGAACTGCTGTGGAACGTCGCTGGCGTCATCCTGATCCTCGCACTCGACCGTCGCTTCCAGCTGCGCTGGGGCCGCGTGTTCTGGCTGTACGTGATCGTCTACACGTCCGGCCGGCTGTGGATCGAGATGGTCCGCATCGACGAGGCAGTGCACATCGGTGGGTTGCGCATCAACGTGTGGGTGTCGATGGGCGTGCTGCTCATGGGCATCATCGCGTTCCTGGTGATTGGCCGCCGTCACCGCGGCGAGCCCGTGCCGGTCGCTCCGGCCGCGACCGTGGACAGCTCCAAGGCGACCGCGAAGTCGCCAGCGTCGAAGGCTAAGGCCACGACAACGGCCAAGAAGGCCCCGGCGAATTCTGCTGCGCCCGCGAAGAAGGCTCCGGCCAAGGCGTCCGCCCCGGCAAAGAAGGCCACCGCGACCAAGTCCGCGGCCGCGTCTGCCGCCAAGGCCCCCGCCAAGAAGCCGGCGGCGAAGAGAACGGCCTCGCCCAAGAAGGGCTAGGTCCTTTGCGTACTGGCCGGATGCCCCGGCGCGGTACCCTGGAGGCCCGTGAGTAACCCCGGGCGACGGCGCCCCGTACCTATCTGCAACCCTCCGGCGGCAGCCGAAAACGACAACGAGGACGGTGTGATGTCAGACCACAGCATGCCCGGCGCGCAGGGTCTCTACGACCCCGCATACGAGCATGACGCCTGCGGCGTCGCCTTCGTGGCGACGCTTCGAGGCACTCCCGGTCGCGACATCATGGACGCCGGGCTCACCGCCCTCAAGAACGTTGAACACCGGGGCGCTGTGGGTGCCGAGACCGAGACCGGCGACGGCGCCGGCATCCTCACCCAGATCCCCGACGCCTTCCTTCGCCGCGTCTCCGGCATCGAGCTTCCCGCCTCGGGCAGCTACGCCACCGGCATTGCCTTCCTGACGCCCGGCAGCGCGGACGACGAGGTCGCGGCTATCGAACGCGCCGCCGCCGCCGAGGACGTCACCATCCTTGGCTGGCGAGACGTCCCCGTCCAGCCCGCGCCCCTTGGGCCCACGGCACGCGCCGCGATGCCCGAGTTCCGCCAAGTGTTCATGTCCCACGAGGGGCTGTCGGGCATCGAGCTCGACCGCAAGGTCTACCGCGTGCGCAAGCGCGCCGAGAACGACGGCAAGGTGTTCTTCGCCTCGCTGTCCGCGCGCACGCTCACCTACAAGGGAATGCTGACCACCTATCAGCTCGAGCAGGTTTTCCCGGACCTCATGGAGCCTGACTACGAGACCGAGCTCGCGCTCGTCCACTCGCGGTTCTCCACCAACACGTTCCCGTCGTGGCCGCTCGCGCAGCCGCTGCGCGGCATCGCCCACAACGGCGAGATCAACACCGTGCGGGGCAACCGCAACTGGATGGCCGCTCGAGAGGGCACGCTCGCCTCGGACCTGCTTGGCGACATCGAGAGCATCCTGCCCGTGTGTACGCCGTCGGCGTCCGACACCGCGTCGTTCGACGAGGTACTCGAGTTGCTCCACCTTGGCGGGCGCAGCATGCCGCACGCGGTGCTGATGATGATCCCCGAGGCGTGGCAGAACAACCCCGACATGGACCCCAAGCGGCGCGCCTTTTACGAGTACCACTCGTCGCTGATGGAGGCGTGGGACGGCCCGGCCGCCCTGCACTTCTCCGACGGCACCGTCGTGGGCGCCACGCTTGACCGCAACGGCCTGCGTCCCGGGCGCTTCTGGGTGACAGACGACGGCCTGGTCGTGTGCGGTTCCGAGGCCGGCCTCCTCGACATCGACCCCGCCAAGGTGGTCCGTAAGGGGCGCCTGCAGCCCGGCCGCATGTTCCTGGTGGACACCGCCCAGGGCCGCATCGTTGAGGACGAGGAGATCAAGTCTCAGCTCGCCTCCGAACACCCGTATTCCGACTGGGTCGCCGACAACGCCGTGCACTTGGCCGACCTGCCGGACCGCGAGCACGTCTCGCACTCGCACTCCTCGGTCGTGCGCCGCCAGCGCCAGTTTGGCTACACCGAAGAGGAAGTGAGCATCCTCATCCGACCGATGGCGCAGCAGGGCGTCGAGCCGATCGGCGCCATGGGATCGGACACCCCGGTCGCGGTCCTTTCCGACCGTCCCCGGCTGCTCTTCGACTATTTCGCGCAGATGTTCGCGCAGGTCACCAACCCGCCGCTCGACGCGATCCGCGAGGAGATCGTGACGGCGGTCGGCGGCGCGATCGGCCCCGAGCCGAACCTGCTGAGCGCGACGCCCGAGCACGCGCGCAAAGTCATCCTCGACTTCCCGGTGATTGACAACGACGAGCTCGCGAAGATCATCCACGTCGACGCCGACCCGAAGCTTCGCGGGATCTTCTCCGCTCGTAAGATCTCGGGCCTCTATAGCGTCCGCGCGGGCGGCTACGGCCTGCAGGCGCGTCTCATGGAAATCTTCGACGAGGTCGACCGCGCCATCAAGCAGGGCGTGAGCTTCCTCGTCCTCACCGACCGCGACGCCGACGCCGACCACGCGCCCATCCCGTCGCTCCTCCTCACGAGCGCCGTTCACCATCACCTTGTGCGCAACCACAGCCGCACTCGGGTGTCGCTCGTGGTCGAGGCCGGAGACGTGCGCGAGGTCCACCACGTCGCGCTGTTGATCGGCTACGGCGCTGCCGCGGTGAACCCGTACCTCGCCATGGAGACCGTCGAGGAGCTGGTCGAGAACGGCTACATCACCGGCCTGTCGCGAGAGAAGGCCGTCAAGAACTTGATCAAGGCGCTCGGCAAGGGCGTGCTGAAAATCATGTCGAAGATGGGCATCTCGACCATCGCGTCGTACCGCGGCGCGCAGGTGTTTGAGGCGATCGGCCTCGCACGCGAGCTCGTGGACCTCCACTTCGCAGGCACGCCAAGCCAGATCGACGGCGTCGGCCTCGACGTGATCGCCGACGAGGTCGAAAAGCGTCACCACGACGCCTACCCCACACGGCCCACGTCCATCGCGCACCGGCGCCTCAACTCCGGCGGCGAGTACCAGTGGCGCCGCGACGGCGAGGAGCACTTGTTCGATCCCGAGACGGTGTTCAAGCTTCAGCACTCGACGCGCACGCGGCAGTACGAGGTCTTCAAGCAGTACTCCCAGCGCGTGGACGACCAGTCCAAGCGGCTGATGACGCTGCGCGGCCTGCTCGAGTTCACGAGCGACCGCCCGTCGATTCCCATCGAGGAAGTCGAGCACGTCTCCGAGATCGTCAAGCGCTTCAGCACCGGCGCTATGTCCTACGGGTCCATCTCCGAAGAGGCCCACACCACGCTTGCAGTTGCTATGAACAGGCTCGGCGCTCGCTCCAACACGGGCGAGGGCGGCGAGTCGCCCGACCGTCTTTACGACCCGGAGCGTCGTAGCGCGATCAAGCAAGTCGCGTCCGGCAGGTTTGGCGTGACGAGCGAGTATCTGGTGAACGCGGACGACATCCAGATCAAACTCGCGCAGGGCGCCAAGCCCGGCGAGGGCGGCCAGCTGCCCGCGGCTAAGGTCTACCCGTGGGTTGCCGAGACGCGCCACTCCACGCCCGGCGTCGGCCTCATCTCGCCGCCGCCACACCACGACATCTACTCGATCGAGGACCTCAAGCAGCTCATCCACGACCTCAAGAACGCCAACCCTCAGGCGCGCATCCACACCAAGCTCGTCTCCGAGGTTGGCGTGGGCACCATCGCCGCTGGCGTTGCGAAGTGCAAGTCCGACGTCATCCTGATTTCGGGCGCCGACGGTGGCACCGGCGCTAGCCCCCTCAACTCGCTCAAGCATGCGGGCGCCCCGTGGGAGATCGGCCTCGCCGACACCCAGCAGACGCTCGTGCTCAACGGCCTGCGCGACCGCGTCGTGGTCCAGGTCGACGGCCAGATGAAGACGGGCCGTGACGTCGTCGTCGCCGCGCTCATGGGCGCCGAGGAGTTCGGCTTCGCCACCGCGCCGCTGGTGGTGTCTGGCTGCATCATGATGCGCGTCTGCCACAAGGACACCTGCCCGGTGGGCGTCGCGACGCAGAACCCGGAGCTGCGCGATCGCTTCACCGGCAAGCCGGAGTTCGTCGAGACCTTCTTCGAGTTCATCGCGCTTCAGGTGCGCGAACTGCTCGCTCAGCTCGGCTTCCGCAGTATCGAGGAGGCCGTTGGCCACATCGAGGTGCTCGAGTCACGCGCTGCCGTCAAGCATTGGAAGGCCAAGGGCCTCGACCTGCGGCCGATCCTCACTGTGCCGCCGAACGGCGCGAACCTCAGCCACTCGACCTCCCAAGACCATGGCCTCGACCTCGCGCTCGACCAGGGCATCATCGCCGAGGCCGCGCCCGCGCTCGAGCGAGGCGAGCCCGTCACCATCACCCGCGCCGTCCGCAACGTCAACCGCACCATCGGCACGCTGCTTGGTTACGAGGTGACCACCCGATACCGCGGCGACGGCCTGCCGGACAACACCATCACGGTGGAGTGCACGGGTAGCGCCGGCCAGTCCTTCGGCGCGTTCGTGCCGCGCGGCATCACCCTGCGCCTCTTCGGCGACGCCAACGACTACGTCGCCAAGGGCCTCAGCGGTGGCCGCGTCATCGTCCGTCCCGACCGTGCTGCCATGCTCGACGACTCCCAGGATGTCGTCGCCGGAAACGTCATCGCCTACGGCGCGACGGGCGGCGAACTGTTCCTGCGCGGCCAGGTCGGGGAGCGGTTCCTCGTGCGCAACTCCGGCGTGTCCGCCGTGGTGGAGGGCGTGGGCGACCACGCACTCGAGTACATGACGGGCGGCACCGCGGTCATCCTTGGCAAGACGGGCCGGAACCTTGGCGCGGGCATGTCCGGCGGCACGGCATACGTGCTCGACCTCGAAAGCGAGCGCGTCAACACCGATGCCCTAGCCTCCGGCGAGCTGACGCTCAGCCCGCTCGACGCCGAGGACGAGACCATCGTCCGCGCGCTCGTGGAGAAGCACCTCGCCGAGACCGAATCGCCGAACGCGCGCACCATTCTTGACGGCTGGGACGACAACAAGGCTCGCTTTACGCGGGTGCTGCCCGCGCAATACGCGCGCGTCCGCGAGCAGCTCTCCGAGATCGAGGCCACGGGCGGCGACCTCAGCGCGCCGGGTGCATGGACCGAGTTCCTGGAGGTGACAAGTGGCTGACCCCAAGGGCTTTCTGACCAACCGCGAGCGCGAGGTTCAGCCGTCGCGCCCGGTCCCGGTACGCCTGCTCGACTGGAAGTACGTCAAGGACGAGCTCGCCAAGGACCCGGAAGCGCTGAAGCGCCAGGCGGGACGCTGCATGGATTGCGGCGTGCCGTTCTGCCACCAGGGCTGCCCGCTCGGCAACCTCATCCCGGAGTGGAACGACCTCACCTGGCGCGAGCAGAACGCCGACGCCATCGAGCGACTTCACGCGACGAACAACTTCCCGGAGTTCACCGGGCGCATTTGCCCGGCGCCGTGCGAGACGTCCTGCGTCCTCAGCATCAACCAGCCCGCGGTGACCATCAAGCACATCGAAGTCTCGATCATCGATCAGGCCTACGAAGACGGCAACGTCAACCCGGTGATCGCGACGCGCCAGACTGGCAAGACGGTCGCCGTCGTGGGCTCGGGCCCCGCGGGAATGGCGGCGGCCCAGCAGCTGACGCGCGCGGGCCACACAGTCGCCGTCTTCGAGCGCGACGACCGCATCGGCGGCCTGATGCGTTACGGCGTGCCGGACTTCAAGATGGAGAAGGACCTCATCGACAAGCGCATCGCGCAGATGGAGGCAGAGGGCACCCGGTTCCGCACCAACGTCAACATCGGCGTGGACATCACTTGGCCAGAGCTGCGCGCGCGTTACGACGCCGTGCTGGTCGCCACCGGTGCCACCATCCCGCGGGACCTGCCCATCCCCGGCCGGCAGCACCGCGGCATTCATTTCGCGATGCCGTACCTCAAGCAGGGCAATCAGGTCGCGGCCGGCGACGACGTCCCCAAGCAGATCACCGCCAAGGACAAGCACGTCATCATCATCGGCGGCGGCGACACCGGCTCGGACTGTCTGGGCACCGCGCTGCGCCAGGGCGCAAAGTCAGTGACCACCCTCGCGATCGGCGTCGAGCCGCCCGCCCAGCGGGACGAAAAGTCCCAGCCGTGGCCGACACACCCGATCCTCTTCGAAGTTTCCTCGAGCCACGAGGAAGGCGGGGAGCGCAAGTTCCTCGCGTCGACAGTCGAGTTCCTCGCAGACGAAGACGATCACGTGACGGCGCTGCGTGTCGCCAGAACACAAATCATGCCTGACGGGACCCGCGGCGCAGCCCCGGGGACCGAAGAGGAGATCCCAGCGGATCTGGTTCTCCTGTCGATGGGCTTTGTCGGCCCAGAACGCGACACCCTTAACCAGTTGGCTGGCGTGGACTTCACGTCTCGGGGAGCGGTTGACCGCACCGAGAAGTTCGCCACCGGCGAGGACGGCGTCTTTGTCGCGGGCGACGCTGGCCGAGGCCAGTCGCTCGTGGTGTGGGCGATCGCCGAGGGGCGTGCGGCGGCATCCGCTATGGATGAGTACCTGACCGGCGAGACAGAGCTCCCGGCACCGATCACGGCGCGCACGGTCGCGCTCCGTGCGTAACAAATCAAAGTTGGAGAACATGCGAAACGCAAAGATTGTCTGCACGATTGGCCCCGCCACCGAGTCCCTTGAGAACATGCGCAAACTCGTCGCCGCCGGAATGGACGTGGCGCGCCTGAACCGCAGCCACGGCGACTACGAGGTCCACGAGCGGGTGTACGCGAACGTCCGCCAGGCCGCCAAGGAGGCCGGACGCAACGTCGCCGTCCTGGTTGACCTGCAGGGCCCCAAGATTCGCCTCGGACGCTTCTCCGACGGCCCCCACGACCTCGCAGAGGGCGACGTCTTCACCATCACGATGCGCGACGTTGAGGGCACCAAGGAGCTGTGCGGGACGACGTACAAGGGCCTCGCGGACGACGTCAAGGTGGGCGACCCGCTGCTGATCGACGACGGCAAGGTCCGCCTTGAGGTGACCGAGATCAAGGACGGCACCGAGGTCGTCACCAAGGTGATGGTTCCCGGCCCCGTGTCGAACAACAAGGGCATCAACCTTCCCGGCGCAGCCGTGTCGGTTCCCGCGCTGTCCGAGAAGGACGAGGATGACCTGCGCTGGGGCCTCAAGCTTGGCGCCGACTTCATCGCACTGTCCTTTGTCCGATCCGCCAAGGACTACGAGGACTGCGCGCGCATCATGGCAGAAGAGGGCCGCGTGGTACCCGTCATCGCCAAGGTCGAGAAGCCGCAGGCCGTTGACAACCTCGAGGAGATCGTCGACGCGTTCGACGGCGTGATGGTCGCCCGCGGCGACCTGGGCGTCGAGCTGCCGCTCGAGGAGGTCCCGCTCGTCCAGAAGCGTGCGATCGAGCTGTGCCGCAGTCAGGCCAAGCCCGTCATCGTGGCCACGCAGGTGCTCGAGTCCATGATCTCCTCGCCCGTCCCAACGCGCGCCGAGACCTCGGACTGCGCCAACGCGGTGCTCGACGGCGCCGACGCCGTCATGCTTTCCGGCGAGACGTCCGTGGGTGAGTATCCGATCATCACCGTCGAGACGATGGCCCGGATCATCAAGAACACTGAGCTCAAGGGGAGCGACCGCATCGCGCCGTTCCTGACAACCCCTCACACGCGTGGCGGCGCCATCACCGCGGCCGCGCTGCAGGTGGCGGAGCGCATCAACGTCAAGGCGATCGTGACCTTCACGCAGTCCGGCGACTCGGCGCTGCGGATGGCGCGCCTGCGCCCGAAGGTGCAGATGTACGCGTTCACCCCGGAGCCGTCCACGTACGCGCGCCTCGCGCTGACGTGGGGCATCTACCCCGACCTCGTTCCCGAAGTCACCTCGACGGACGAGATGGTTGACTTGGTCGACAAGGTGCTCAAGGAATCGGGCCGCGCGTCGGACGGCGACTACATCGTCGTGGTCTGCGGTGCACCGGTCGGCGTGCCCGGCACCACCAACACGATGCTTGTCCACAAGGTAGGCCAGACGCGCGCGTAGCGCGTCCCATGATCGCGGGGCGGTCCGGCGCAACGGCGCGCCGGGCGGTCCCGTGTTTTCTCAGCGGGAGTCGGCGTCGTTTTCGTCGCTGGGGCGCGGTTCGTTGCCAAGCCAACCGCGAGGGCCGATGTCCGGCACCACGCGCTCGTACGGCTCGCTGAGCAGCGGCGACGAGATCAGGTAGTCGGCCGTGGCGACGTTGCAGGCCATGGGGATGTTCCACAGTGCGCCGATGCGCAGTAGCGCCTTCACGTCCGGGTCGTGCGGTTGGGGCTCAAGCGGGTCCCAAAAGAAGACAAGCATGTCGATCTTGCCTTCTGCGATCTTGGCGCCGATCTGTTGGTCGCCGCCCACCGGCCCCGAAAAGAACCGGTGGACGTGCAGACCAAGCTCGTACTCGAGCATCGTCCCGGTTGTCCCTGTCGCCGACAGCCGGTGGTTCTTGAGCGTGCCCTTGTTGAAACTCGCCCACTCCAACAGTTCGACCTTCTTGTTGTCGTGGGCGACGAGGGCAATGCTGCGCTGTGCTGACGCCATGGGAGCTCCTGACGGTCGTGCTTGGCCAAGCCAGCCTCCGCCTGATGGCGAAGACATCGTTGTGCCCCGAGTGGGATTCGAACCCACACTGGAACGGGTTTGAGCCGTTTGCCTCTGCCAGTTGGGCTATCGGGGCGCGCGCACTAGGCTATCGCCTGTGACCGATAACAACGACTCCGGCGGGCCGGTCGCCGCCGAAGACCGCAAGCGCCGCGCAGTCGTGGCCGAAGACGAGGCGCTCATCCGTATGGATATCGTCGAGACGCTCCGGGAGGGCGGCATCGACGTGGTCGGCGAGGGCGCGAACGGCGAGGAGGGCGTGGCGCTCGCGCGCGAGCTCAAGCCGGACGTCGTGGTCATGGATATCAAGATGCCCGTCATGGATGGCATCACGGCGGCCGAGATCATCGCCAAGGAACGCATCGCGCCCGTGGTGCTGCTGACCGCCTTCTCGCAGACGGATCTCATCGAGCGCGCGCGCGACGCTGGCGCCATGGCGTACGTGGTCAAGCCGTTTACGCCTGCGGACCTGCTGCCAGCGGTGGAGGTTGCGGCGGCGCGCTACAGCGAGATCAAGCAGCTCGAGTCCGAGATCGCAGATATTACCGAGCGCATGGAGACGCGCAAGAAGGTGGAGCGCGCGAAGGGCCTGCTGATGGAGAATATGAGCCTCAACGAGCCCGAGAGCTTCCGTTGGATCCAGAAGACGTCAATGGACCGCCGGCTCACCATGCGCGAGGTCGCCGAGGCCGTCATCGATCAGATGGCGCCTAAGTCGTCGTAGCCGGACGGATCGCGCTCGTCAGCCGCGCGGACGACACCCTGCGGCCCTTGTCATCCACGATTTCCACGAGATGCGTCGTTGTGGTCCGCCCCAGGTGCACGGCGACGGCGGTGGCCGTCACGACCCCCTCGGTGACCGCCCGGTGATGGGTGATGTTGAGGTCCACGCCCACCGCCATGCCGTCGGGCAGCGCGTGCGCGATCGAGGCGTAGCTGGCGACCGTTTCGGCGAGCGCGGCCGACGCCCCGCCGTGAAGCAAGCCCATGGGCTGCGTGTTGCCGGCCACGGGCATCGTCGCTACGGCGCGCTCCGCGGAGATCTCCACGATCTCGATACCGAGCTTCTGGGCAAGGGCGCTGAGGGGAAACGTGGCGATCAGCTCGCGGATGTCGTCGTCCATAGGAGATAGGTTGTCATAGTGGCGACGAATCAGGGCGGGACTTTGTTGCTCGTCGACGGCATGTCGATGGCGTTCAGGGCGTTCTTTGGGCTCCCGGTAGAGAACTTCGCGACGTCGACGGGCGAGCCCACCAACGCGGTGTACGGCTTCACGTCAATGCTCGCCAGCCTGCTCAAGGAATACGAGCCGACGCACGCCGCTGTGGCGATGGACGTTGGCTCCACGACGTTCCGCACGCAGCGCCTGCCGTCGTACAAGGGCACGCGCGACGAGACCCCGCCGGAGTTCAAGCCCCAAATTCCGATGATCTACGACGTGCTTGGCGCGTTGTCGCTGCCCGCGATCGGCAAAGACAACTTCGAGGCGGACGACATTCTCGCCACCTACGCCAAACTGGCCAGCGAGCAGGGGCTCAAGGTGCTCGTCGTGTCGGGCGACCGCGACACCTTCCAACTCGTGAACGAGAACGTGACGGTGCTGTACCCGCGCAAGGGCGTGTCGGACCTCGTCGTGATGACCCCCGCCGCGGTCGAGGAGAAATACGGCGTGCCGCCCCACCGCTACCCGGACATGGCGGCGCTTGTGGGCGAGACGAGCGACAACCTGCCCGGCGTGCCGGGCGTCGGCCCCAAGACGGCCGCCAAATGGATCACGACGTACGGCGGGCTTGACGAGATACTGGCCGCGGCAGACGACATCCCCGGCAAGGTGGGGGAGAGCCTGCGCGCCAACCTCGACCTGGTCCGGCTCAACCGGGAGCTCAACGAGCTCGTGCGCGACGTCGAACTCGAGTCCACTGTTGACGACCTCGCGCGGCGCGAGGCCGACGCCGCAGAGATCCACCGCGTGTGCGACGCCCTGCAGTTCCGCACGCTGCGCACCCGCCTGTTGCCCCTTGCGGGCGCAGCGGACGCGGCCCAGGCGGACGGAGCCTCCGGCGATGCCCCAGTTGCCCAGGTAGTCACGGAGGGCGCGCTGGAGGCCGTCCTCGCGCTTAAGGAGCGGTGCTTCGTGCATGCGGAGGGCTCCAGCGGCGACGCGGTCGCGCTTGGGGTTGCGGACGGCTCGGGCAAAGCGTGGGGGATTGACCTCGCCGGCCTGTCACCCAAGCACGACGCCGCGCTCGCCGCCTGGCTGGCCGACGCCGCGGTGCCCAAGGTCTTCCACGGCGCCAAAGCCGCGATGCACGCGCTCGCCGCGCGTGGCTACACGGCCGCAGGCATCGCGGGCGACACCGAGATCGCCGCGTTCCTCGTGCAGCCAGACGGCCGCGGCTTCGACCTAGACGACGTCGCCCAGCGCTACCTTGGCGTCACGCCCGGCGCGGCGACCGGCGGCGGCGAGCTCGACCTTGGGCTTGGCGCGGGGCCGGCACAGGTGGCCGCCGAGCGCGCGCACCTGGTGGGTTTGCTCGCCGCGGAACTCGAGCCCACGGTCGCGGATCGCGGCATGGGGGACCTATACCGCGACCTCGAGATCCCGCTCATCCGCACCCTGTTTGGGATGGAGGCCGCGGGCATCACGGTGGCCGATGCGCACCTGGCGATGCTCGCCGACGAATGCGCCGCGCGTGCCAGCCACGCGCAGCGGGAGGCGTATCAGGCGATCGGCGGCGACGAGGTCAACCTCGCGAGCCCCAAGCAGCTCCAGGAGGTGCTGTTCGACCGCCTCGGGATGCCCAAGACCAAGAAGACAAAGACGGGCTACTCAACCGACGCGTCGTCCCTTGCCGAGCTTCACGACAAGCAGCCGCACCCGTTCCTTGACGCGCTGCTCGCGCACCGCGACGCGACAAAGCTTGGGCAGATCATCGAGACGCTGCGCAAGGCGATCGAGCCGGACGGGCGCATTCACACCACGTTCAGCCAGACGGTCGCGGCCACGGGGCGGCTGTCGAGCCGCGACCCAAACCTGCAGAACATTCCCATCCGCACAGAGGACGGCCACCGCGTGCGCGAGGCGTTCGTGGTGGGCGACGGCTACACGACGCTGTTGACCGCGGACTACAGCCAGATCGAGATGCGCATCATGGCGCACCTGTCCCAGGACACCGCGCTGATCGACGCGTTCAAGGCGGGGGAGGACCTCCACAACTTCGTGGGCTCGCGGGTGTTTGGCGTGCCGCCGGACGCGGTGACGCCCGGGCAGCGGTCGCAGATCAAGGCGATGTCGTACGGCCTCGCGTACGGGCTGTCGAGCTTTGGCCTCGCGCGCCAACTCGGCACCGGCGTCGGCGAGGCGCAGGCGCTCATGGACGACTACTTCGCGCGCTTTGGAGGCGTCCGCGACTACCTCAAGTCAGTGGTCGAGAAGGCTCGGAAGGACGGCTACACCGAGACGATCGTGGGCCGCCGCCGCTACGCGCCCGACCTCAACTCCACCAACCGCCAGCGTCGCGAGATGGCGGAGCGGATGGCGCTCAACGCCCCGATCCAGGGCAGTGCGGCGGACCTCATCAAGCGCGCGATGCTCGGCGTTGACCGCAGGCTCGCGGACGAGGGGCTAAAGTCACGCCAACTGCTGCAGGTTCATGATGAACTAGTCCTCGAAGTTGCCGACGGCGAACGCGATACCGTCGAGGCAATTCTGAGAAGCGAGATGGAGAACGCGGAGCAGTTGCGCGTCCCACTCGACGTCAACGTCGGCGAAGGCACCAACTGGCGAACAGCCGGACACTAGGGGGAACTATGCGCATCGGAGTCCTGACCGGCGGCGGCGACTGCCCCGGCCTCAACGCTGCAATCCGCGCGATCGTGAAGCGCGGCGTGGCGGAGCACGGCAGCTCGATCGTGGGCTTCCGCAATGGCTGGCAGGGCGTCATCGACGGCGACGCGACGCCGCTCACGCGCGAGGACGTGTCAGGGATCCTTGTCGAGGGTGGGACGATGCTCGGCACGGCGCGCTGCCACCCGCACCAGGTGGAGGGCGGGCTCGAGGCGGTACAGGAGACCGCGCAGAACGAGAACCTCGACGCCATCATCTGCATTGGCGGCGACGGCACGCTCAAGGCGGCGTCCAAAGTGCACGACAAGACCGGCGTCCCGGTGGTCGGCATCCCCAAGACGATCGACAACGACGTGGTGGGCACGGACCTCTCGATCGGCTTCGATACCGCGCTGATGATCGCGACGGAGGCGATCGACCGGCTCCACAGCACAGCCGAGTCCCACAACCGCGTCATGGTCGTGGAGTTGATGGGCCGGCACTGCGGATGGATCGCCGTCTCGGCGGGCATCGCGGGCGGGGCCGACATCATTCTGGCGCCGGAGTCGCCCTTCGACATCGAGCTGATCGCGCGCAAGATCAAGCACCGCCACCGCCACAAGAACTTCTCGATCGTCGCCGTAGCCGAGGGCGCAATCCCGGCCGAGGGCACGTCGTGGGACGCGTCACCGACACTCGACGAGAAGGGCAACCCCATCGCGGGCCAGATTGGCCACCACATCACCAAGAAGATCGAGGAGCTCACGGGCTTCCCGTCGCGCCTCACGGTGCTGGGCTACACGCAGCGCGGGGGAGTGCCGACGGCGACGGACCGGCTGCTCGCGACGCGCTTCGGCGTTGCCGCGATTGACGCGGTTCACGCCGGCAACACTGGCACCTTTGCGGCGCTGCGCGGCGAGGAAATCGTGATGCGCCCGTTTGATGTGATGGCCGGTAAGACCAAGTACGTGCCCGACGAGCTGCTTCAGACCGCCTGGAACCTGTAACCCGACCGTGACCTGAGCGGCTGGCATCACTTCTCCAGCCGGGATAGGATTCTCGGCGGTGCACTGCGTCCTGCGTGTGCACCATGTCCATATTCATACGAATCCATCCATCCATCGGAGTTACCTCCCTCATGCCCGTATCCACCCCCGAGATCATCGCCGTCAACGACATCGGCTCGAGCGAAGATTTTCTCGCCGCAGTTGACGCAACTATCAAGAACTTTGACGACGGAGACCTCGTCACCGGCACCATCGTCAAGGTCGACCGTGACGAGGTCCTCCTCGACATCGGCTACAAGACCGAGGGCGTTATCCCCTCCCGCGAACTTTCGATCCGCCACGACGCGGACCCCGACGACGTTGTGTCCGTCGGCGACACCATCGAAGCCCTCGTCCTCACCAAGGAGGACAAGGAAGGCCGCCTCATCCTGTCCAAGAAGCGCGCGCAGTACGAGCGCGCCTGGGGCTCGATCGAGAAGGTTAAGGAAGAAGACGGCGTCGTCACCGGCACCGTGATCGAGGTCGTCAAGGGCGGCCTGATCATGGACATCGGCCTGCGCGGCTTCCTCCCCGCATCGCTCGTCGAGATGCGCCGCGTGCGCGACCTCGCGCCGTACATCGGCCAGGAGCTCGAGGCGAAGATCATCGAGCTCGACAAGAACCGCAATAACGTGGTCCTGTCGCGCCGCGCGTACCTCGAGCAGACGCAGTCCGAGGTGCGCTCGACGTTCCTCACCGCGCTGGCCCCCGGCCAGAAGCGCAAGGGCGTCGTGTCGTCCATCGTCAACTTCGGCGCGTTCGTCGACCTTGGCGGCGTGGACGGCCTGGTGCACGTCTCCGAGCTGTCGTGGAAGCACATCGAGCACCCCGGCGAGGTTGTCACCGTCGGCCAGGAGGTCGACGTCGAGGTCCTCGAGATCGACATGGACCGCGAGCGCGTCTCGCTGTCCCTCAAGGCGACGCAGGAAGACCCGTGGGCCGTGTATGCACGTACGCACGCGATCGGCCAGATCGTCCCCGGCAAGGTCACCAAGCTCGTCCCGTTCGGCGCGTTCGTGCGCGTCTACGAGGGCATCGAGGGCCTTGTGCACATCTCGGAGCTTGCCACGCGCCACGTCGAGCTGCCCGAACAGGTTGTGGCTCCGGACGATGACGTGTTCGTCAAGATCATCGACATCGACCTTGAGCGTCGGCGCATCTCGCTGTCCATCAAGCAGGCGAACGAGGGCGTTGACCCGGCAGGCGAGGACTTCGACCCTGCGCTGTACGGCATGACGGCCGAGTACGACGACAAGGGCGAGTACAAGTACCCCGAGGGCTTCGACCCCGAGACGCAGGAATGGCGCGACGGGTTCGACGAGCAGCGCGAGGCGTGGGAAGCGGAGTACGCCAAGGCGCACGACCGCTGGGAAGCGCACAAGAAGTTCGTCGAGAAGTCGGACGCCGCTGCGGCCGAGGCCGAGAAGGCGGGCCCTGTGGCCAGCCCGAAGGGCAAGGGCGACAGCGCGCCAAGCTCGTACTCGTCCGAGGGTGCCGAGGACGAAGGCACGCTCGCATCCGACGAGCGCCTTGCCGCCCTCCGCGAAAAGCTCACCGGCGAGTAATGCTACGCATCGGGCTTACCGGAGGCATTGCCTCCGGTAAGTCGGTCGCCTCCCGGCGCTTCGAACAACTCGGAGCCCGGGTGTGCGACCACGACGTTCTCGCACGACAGGCCGTTGAGCCCGGCTCGGCGGCCCTGTCGGAGCTCGTCCGGCGCTTCGGTGACAAGATCATCAACGGGCGCGAGCTCAATCGCGAGGTGTTGGGCAATATCGTCTTCAACGATCCCGTCGCGCTTGCGGATCTCAACGGGATCGTTCACCCATACATCTTTTCCCTGTCCCAGGCTGCGGATCGCCGCGCCCGACAGGAGGGCGTGGGCGTCATGGTCCACGCGATCCCGCTCCTCGTCGAGACCTACAGCGACACCGGCGAGGAATTCGACCTGGTGCTCACCGTGTCGGCGCCCATTCCGGTGCGGCTGGCGAGGCTCATTGGCTCGCGCGGCATGTCGCACACTGAGGCGATGGGGCGCATTCAGGCGCAGGCGAGCGACGAGCAGCGCGAGACCTTTGCGGATGTGGTGCTGGACGGCTCGGGGAGCGAACTCAACCTGTACAAGCAAGTGGATCGGTTCTGGCACGACCACATTCCGATGTCAGACCGGTCACGTACCGTGGAGTTATGACCTCCCCTGACTTGCGTCGGTCCACGGCTCCGTTCGAGGTCGTGTCCGATTACAAGCCTTCCGGCGACCAGCCGCGGGCCATCGCGCAACTAGCCGAGCGCGTCAACGCAGGCGAGCGCGACGTCGTCCTGCTTGGCGCGACCGGCACAGGCAAGTCCGCGACCACCGCGTGGCTCATCGAGAAGCTGCAGCGGCCCACGCTTGTGATGGCCCACAACAAGACGCTCGCGGCCCAGCTCGCGAACGAGTTTCGGGACCTGTTGCCGAACAACGCCGTCGAGTACTTCGTGTCGTACTACGACTACTACCAACCAGAGGCCTACGTTCCTCAGACGGACACCTTCATTGAGAAGGACTCGTCCATCAACGAGGAGGTCGAGCGGCTGCGCTATTCGGCTACGAACTCGTTGCTCACACGTCGCGACGTCGTCGTCGTGTCCTCGGTGTCGTGCATTTACGGCCTCGGCACGCCCGAGGAGTACATCCAGGGCATGATCTCCCTTGCGGTTGGGGACCGCATCGACCGCGACCAGCTGCTTCGCAAGTTCGTGGCGATGCAGTATTCGCGGAACGACCTCGCCTTCACCCGTGGCACGTTCCGCGTGCGCGGCGACACTGTCGAGATCATCCCTGTGTACGAGGAATTGGCGATCAGGATCGAGTTGTTCGGCGACGAGGTCGAGAGCCTCCAGACGTTGCATCCGCTTACCGGGGACGTCATCGCCAAGCGAGACCAGGTACATGTCTTCCCCGCGAGCCACTACGTGGCGAGCAAGGAGCGCATGGCGCGCGCCATCTCCACTATCGAGCAGGAGCTCGGGGAGCGCCTCGCGGAGCTCAACGCCCAGGACAAGCTGCTCGAGGCCCAACGCCTCAAGATGCGCACCACGTTCGACCTCGAGATGATGCAGTCCGTCGGCACGTGTTCGGGCATCGAGAACTACTCCCTGCACATTGAGCAGCGCGCCAAGGGCACACCCCCGCACACCCTGCTCGACTACTTCCCGGACGACTTCCTGCTGGTCATCGATGAATCCCACGTCACAGTCCCGCAGATCGGCGCCATGCACGAGGGCGACGCGGCGCGCAAGCGCACGCTCGTGGAGCACGGCTTCCGGCTGCCTTCCGCGCTGGACAATCGGCCCTTGCGGTGGGACGAATTCCAACAGCGGGTGGGGCAGACGGTGTACCTGTCCGCGACTCCGGGCAAGTACGAGCTCGACAAGGCCGACGGCGTCGTTGAGCAGATCATCCGGCCCACCGGCCTGGTGGATCCGCAGATTGTCGTTAAACCGACCGCCGGTCAGATCGACGACCTGCTTGAAGAGGTCCGCCAGCGCGTCGAGAAGAACGAGCGCGTGCTTGTCACCACTCTCACCAAGAAGATGGCAGAGGATCTGACCACCTATCTCGCCGACCGCGGGGTGAAGGTGGAGTACCTCCACTCCGACGTCGACACGCTCCGCCGCGTGGAACTGCTGCGTGAGCTGCGCATGGGAAAGTTCGACGTCCTCGTCGGCATCAACCTGCTGCGGGAGGGTCTCGACCTGCCAGAGGTGTCGCTCGTCGCCATCCTCGACGCCGACAAGGAGGGATTCCTGCGCTCCGGCACGTCCCTCATCCAGACGATCGGCCGCGCCGCCCGCAACGTCTCCGGCGCCGTCCACATGTACGCGGACACCGTGACCGACTCCATGGCCAAGGCGATCGACGAGACCAACCGCCGCCGCGACATCCAGCTCGCGTACAACACCGAGCACGGTATCGACCCCGAACCGTTGCGCAAGCGCATCGGCGACATTACCGAGATGCTCGCCCGAGAAGAGGCGGACACCGCCGACGTTCTCGCCACGCCCGTGGCCGACTCCGCCGCGGACCGCGCAGGGCGCCCCGCCTCCGAGCTCACGCAACTCATCGAGGACCTCACGGCGCAGATGCGGGCCGCCGCGCTCGAGCTCCACTTCGAACTCGCCGCCCGGCTGCGAGACGAGGTCGGAGACCTCAAGAAGGAACTACGAGAGATGGGGCGCGCACAGTAGCGGTGCGGCACCGCCGGTCGCCCCTAGGATGAACGGGTGAGCGAGCCGGTGGTGTGGACTGCGACGATCTCCCTCGTCCTGGGTCTTCTCGCGTTCGATTTCTACGCCCACATTCGGAAGCCGCACGAGCCGAGCTTCTCGGAGTCGCTCCGGTGGACGGGTTTCTACGTAGCGCTGGCGCTGGCGTTCGGCGGCTCCATGTGGTTCTGGCGCGGCCACGAGGCGTCGAAGGAATTCATCGCAGGCTACGTGACCGAATGGTCGCTCAGCGTCGACAACCTGTTCGTGTTCCTCGTGATCCTGTCGCGGTTCGCGGTCCCGGCGATCTATCGGCAACGCGTGCTGCTCTTTGGCGTGGCCCTCGCGCTGCTGTTGCGCGGCGGGTTTATCGCGGCCGGCGCAACCGCGCTTTCGTACTTCTCGTGGGTGTTCTACGTGTTCGGTGCGTTCCTGCTCTACACGGCCGTCATGGTGGCGCGCGATGGCGCCGACGACGATCACGAGTACCAGGAGAACGCACTGATGCACGCGGTGCGGCGCGTGGTGCCGTCTACGGCGGACTACCGCGGCTCAGCGCTCACAGCCCGGGAGGGAGGCAGGCGCCTGGTGACCCCGATGCTGCTGGTAATGGTCGCCATCGGCACCACGGACGTGCTGTTTGCGCTCGATTCCATTCCCGCGATCTTCGGGCTGACGTCGGATCCGTACATCGTGTTCGCGGCGAACGCCTTCGCGCTCATGGGACTTCGCCAGCTGTTCTTCGTCGTGAACGGCCTGCTGGACCGGCTCGTCTACCTGAGCTACGGCCTTGCGGTGATCTTGGCGTTCATCGGCGTCAAGCTGGTGCTCGAGGCGCTGCACAAGAACAGCCTGCCGTTTATCAACGGCGGCGAACCGCTCGACGGATTGCCTGCGATCTCGATCGAACTGTCGCTCGCGATCATCGTCGGCACGCTGGGCATCGCCGCGGCCGCGAGCCTCGTGGCGGCGCGCAAGAAGACGCGCGGCCAAGCTGGCTCGGGGATCGAATAGGTCAGGACGCGGGGGAGGGTAGCGCCCCCCACGTGCCTGCCCAGCGGCGGGTGCGCTTGAACGGCACGAGCCCCTGCATCACGAACGGGTCGCGCGCGACCAGGGCGTCGACCTCGGCCTCGTCGGCCGCCTCGAAGATGAGCAGGGCACCAGGGGCGTCTACGTCGTCCCAGCGCCCAAACGCGACCATCTTTCCGGTCTGGACCAGGCTTGACAGATAGGCGCGGTGTTCGGGCCGGTGGGCGTCGCGGAGGTGCGAGTTTTCCCCATAGGTGTATTCCACGATGTACGTCGGCATGCCCCCCATTGTGGGGTATCGGCGGCTCGACGGCGTTCACGGCGACACGCCGTCGAACGTTTGTTCGAATAGCCCTGGGGACGTAGCATGAACCCGTGAATGAGCACCTCCTCGTGCGCGGCGCCCGCGAACACAACCTCAAGTCCGTAGACCTCGACCTGCCCCGCGACGCCCTCATTGTCTTCAGCGGGTTGAGCGGTTCCGGCAAGTCGTCGCTCGCGTTCGACACCATCTTCGCCGAGGGCCAGCGCCGCTACGTGGAGTCGTTGTCCGCGTACGCGCGCCAGTTCCTGGGCCAGATGGACAAGCCCGACGTCGACTTCATCGAAGGCCTGTCGCCCGCGGTGTCGATCGACCAAAAGTCCACTAACCGCAACCCGCGCTCGACCGTCGGAACCATCACGGAGGTTTACGACTACCTGCGCCTGCTGTACGCGCGCGTCGGTACCCCGCACTGCCCAGAATGCGGCGAGCTCGTGACCGGCCAGACTGCTCAGCAGATTGTAGATTCGGTGCTCGCGCTGCCCGAGGACACCCGCTACCAGGTGCTCGCGCCCGTTGTGCGCGGTCGCAAGGGCGAGTATCAGGATCTGTTCGAGGACCTCCAGCAGCAGGGCTTCGCCCGCGCGCGCGTCGACGGCGAGGTGATTCAGCTCAGCGAGCCGCCCACGCTCGAGAAGAAATTGAAGCACGACATCGAGGTGGTCGTGGATCGGCTCGTCGCTCGCCCGGGAATCCGCCAGCGCCTCGCTGACTCGATCGAGACGGCGCTTCGCCTCGCCGACGGGCTCGTGATCATCGACCCGGTCGACGGCGAGTCCGAGCCCCGCCGCTACTCGGAAAAGCGCGCGTGCCCGAACGACCACATCCTCACCCTCGAGGAGGTCGAGCCGCGAACGTTCTCGTTCAATGCTCCTTACGGCGCGTGCCCGGAGTGCACCGGAATCGGCGTCCAGAAGGAGGTCGACCCCGACCTCGTCGTCCCGGACCCGAGCCTGAGCCTGGCCGAGGGCGCGCTGGCACCCTGGGCCGCCATGGCGTCCGAGTACTTCGGCCGGACCTTGCGGGCGCTGTCCGTCGAGATGGGCTTCGACATGGATGTCGCATTCGAGGACCAGCCCAAGCAGGTCCAGGACGCCGTGCTGTACGGCAAGGACTACGAGGTCCACGTGAAGTTCCGTAACCGCTACGGTCGCGAGCGCCAGTACACGACAGGCTTCGAGGGCTGCATCACGTGGATCGAGCGCCTGCACTCGCAGACGGAGTCTGACTGGTCCCGCGAGAAATACGAGTCGTACATGCGCGAGGTGCCGTGCCCGGTCTGTGAGGGCGCGCGGCTCAAGCCCGAGGTGCTCGCGGTGACCATCGGCGGGAAGTCCATCGCCGAGGTCTGCGAGTTCTCCATTGCCGAGGCGCGGGCCTTCCTCGCGGGCGCAGAGTTGGACGACCGCGGCAGGCACATCGCGGTCCAGGTGCTCAAGGAGATCGACGCGCGGCTTGGCTTCCTGCTCGACGTCGGCCTCGACTACCTCACGCTCGCGCGGCCTGCTGGCACGCTGTCGGGAGGCGAGGCGCAGCGCATTCGCCTCGCGACGCAAATCGGCTCGGGGCTCGTGGGAGTGTTGTACGTGCTCGACGAGCCGAGCATCGGGCTTCACCAGCGCGACAACCGGCGGCTCATCGAGACGCTGACGCGGCTGCGAGACCTTGGTAACACGCTTATCGTCGTGGAACACGACGAGGACACCATCCGCACTGCCGACTGGATCGTCGACATCGGACCGGGCGCGGGCGAACACGGGGGAGAGGTGGTGCACTCCGGTTCCGTGGCGGACCTTCTGACGAACGAGAAGTCAATGACGGGCGCGTACGTTTCCGGCCGCCGCTCCATAGCAATCCCCGAGAACCGACGCGACGTCGACCACGACCGCCAGGTCACCGTGGTTGGCGCGCGCGAGCACAACCTACGTGGCATCGACGTCAGCTTCCCCCTGGGCGTACTGACCGCCGTGACAGGAGTCTCGGGATCAGGCAAGTCCACCCTCGTGAACGGCATCCTTTACACGTCGCTGGCGAATACGCTCAATGGCGCGCGCCAGGTCGCAGGCCGCCACACGCGCATCGCGGGCTCCGACCAGTTGGACAAGATCGTGCACGTCGACCAGGGGCCCATCGGGCGCACGCCGCGGTCCAACCCCGCGACCTACACGGGCGTGTGGGACAAGGTCCGCAAGCTGTACGCCGAGACCGAGGAGGCGCGCGTACGCGGCTACGGCCCCGGGCGCTTCTCCTTCAACGTCAAGGGCGGGCGCTGCGAGTCATGCACGGGCGACGGCACCATCCGCATCGAGATGAACTTCCTGCCCGACGTGTACGTGCCGTGCGAGGTGTGCAAGGGCGATCGCTACAACCGCGAGACACTTGAGGTGCACTTCAAAGGCAAGACGGTCGCGGACGTGCTGTCTATGCCGATCGAGGAGGCCGCGCACTTCTTTGAGGCGATACCGGCCATCTCGCGCCACTTGACGACGCTGGTGGAGGTGGGGCTTGGCTACGTGCGCCTTGGCCAGCCCGCGCCCACGCTGTCCGGCGGCGAGGCGCAGCGCGTCAAGCTCGCTGCCGAGCTGCAGCGTCGGTCGACGGGCCGCACCATCTACGTGCTCGACGAGCCCACCACGGGCCTGCACTTCGAGGACGTGCGGAAGCTGCTTGGCGTGCTCCAGGGCCTCGTCGACAAGGGCAACACGGTCATCGTGATCGAGCACAACCTCGACGTCATCAAGAGCGCGGACTGGGTGATCGACCTTGGCCCAGAGGGTGGCGGGGGCGGCGGATTGGTGGTGGCCGAGGGCACCCCAGAGCAGGTCGCCGACGTCGCGGCAAGTCACACCGGCAGGTTCCTCAAGGAGATGCTCGCGGCGCGGGTGCCCGCGTAGGCTGACGCCGTGACAAACCCCGCTGACTACCGGCCTGCGCCGGGATCGGTGCCCACCAAGCCTGGCGTGTACCGGTTCCGCGATCCGCACGGCCGAGTGGTGTACGTCGGCAAGGCAAAGAGCCTGCGGTCAAGGCTCGCCAACTACTTCCAGGACCTGGCGCAGCTCCACCCGCGCACGCGGGCGATGGTGACGACGGCGGCGTCGGTCGAGTGGACGGTGGTGCGCTCAGAGGTCGAGGCGCTCGTGCTCGAGCACACGTGGATCAAGCAATTCGACCCGCAGTTCAACGTGATGTTCCGCGACGACAAGACCTATCCGTTCCTCGCCGTCACGCTCAACGAGGAGTTCCCGCGCATCTTCGTCACCCGCGCCGCACGCAAGAAGGGCGTCAAATACTTCGGTCCGTACGTGAAGGTGTGGGCGATCAACGAGACCGTCGACACGCTACTGACCGCGTTGCCCATGCGGTCATGCACCGCCGCTACGTTTAACCGCGCCAAGCGCACGGACCGCCCGTGCCTGCTGGGCTACATCGACAAGTGCTCCGCGCCGTGCGTCGGCCGCGTGACCGCCGAGGAACACCGCGCGACGGCCCTGGCTGCCTGCTCGGTGCTGACCGGCGACGCGAAGCCGCTCGTGCGCGCCCTCACCAAAGAGATGGAGGCCGCCGCCGAGGCCGAGGAATACGAGGCGGCCGCGCGTGCCCGCGACCGGCTGACTGCGCTCAATGAGGTGTTGGCGCGCAACGCGGTAGTGCTCGAGCCGGGAGTCGACGCGGACCTGCTGGCGATCCAGGACGATGAGTATGAGGCGTCCGCCCACGCGTTCTACGTGCGTGACGGGCGCATCCTTGGCGAGCGGGCGTGGATAGTCGACAAGCCGGAACCGCTCGCGGCGGGCGAGGTCATGGGCCAACTGATCCAGGAGGTCTACGCGGATCGTGACCGCGACGACGTGCCTGCAGAAGTCCTCGTGTCCGTCCTTCCCCCGAACGCTGCGGACCTCGCCGAGTGGCTGGGCGGCGTGCGCGGGTCCAAGGTGTCGGTGCGCGTGGCCGCGCGCGGCAAGAAGGAGGAGCTCGCATCCACCGCGCTCGCCAACGCCCGTGAGACGCTCGACCGCCACCGCGCCAAGCGCGCACAGGACATCACCGCACGCAGCGCGGCGCTGCAAGAGCTTGCCGAGCAGCTCGGTCTACCCGAGGCCCCACTTCGGATCGAGTGCTACGACATCTCCCACACCGGCGGGCAGGACCAGGTGGGCTCGATGGTCGTGTTCGAGGATGCCCTCGCGCGCAAGCGTGACTACCGGCAGTTCGCGGTGCGCGACGCCACGGACGACACTGCGGCTCTGCGAGAGGTGCTGACACGCCGGTTCACGCGCTACCTCGAGGAGTCCCAGCTACCGCTCGATCAACGCGAGACCGCGCGGTTCGCGTATCCGCCACAGCTGGTGGTGGTCGACGGCGGCGAGCCCCAGGTGGCGGCCGCAGCCGCAGCGCTCGCCGCACTCGGCCTCGAGGACGTCCCGATCTGCGGCCTGGCGAAGCGCCTCGAGGAGGTATGGCTGCCAGGGGAGCGGTTCCCGCGCGTGTTAGCGCGCGGGTCCGAGGCGCTTTACCTGCTGCAGCGGCTCCGCGACGAGGCGCACCGCTTCGCGATTCGCCATCACCGTGGCAAGCGCGGCAAGTCCGTCACCGCATCAAAGCTCGACGAGATTCCCGGCGTCGGCGCTACGCGGGCCAAGGCGCTGCTGAGGCACTTTGGCTCGATGGCGAAGATGGCCGAGGCATCGGTGGACCAGATTGCTCTCGTGCCAGGAGTCGGTAGCGAAACCGCCAGGCGCATTGCCGGGGCGTTGTCCGGCGAAGGTGGCATGCTGGACGAGTGACCGAAGAGGCGCCAGCAGACACGTATCCCTCAGGGCTCCCGCGCGCGGATTTCACGCAGCAGCCGGAGCGCCCCGAGGTGATGATCGTGACCGGCATGTCCGGCGCGGGGAAGTCGAAGGCGGCCGATGTCCTGAGCGACCTTGGCTGGTATGTCGTCGACAATTTGCCGCCGCAGATGCTCGGTGAGATGGTCACGATGGTCGCGCGGGAGCGCTACAGCCGGCTTGCGGCGATCGTGGACGCGCGCGGCGGCGCCTTCTTCAAGGACATTGACGCGGTGCTCGACGACATGGTCGCCCAGGGGCTCGTGGTGCGGCTGGTGTTCCTCGACGCGTCCGACGAGGCGCTCGTGAGGCGCTTCGAGCAGGTGCGCAGGCCGCACCCCCTCCAGGGCGACCGCACGCTGCTCGAGGCCATCCGCGGTGAGCGCGAGACGATCCGCGGGCTTCGCGACCGCGCCGACATCGTCATCAACACCTCCGACCTCACGGTGCACCAGTTCGCGGACGCGCTAGTCGAGGAGATCGGGGACAGCGCGACTGTGGAGTTGCACGTCACCGTGCAGTCGTTCGGCTTCCGCAACGGCGCGCCGCCCGACGCCGACTTCGTGGCAGACGTGCGGTTCCTCGACAACCCACACTGGGATCCGGAGCTGCGCCCGCTGACGGGACTTGACGAACGGGTGCGTGACCGGGTCGAGAACGCCGACGGCGCGCAGGAGTTCCTCGACGCCTACGTCGCACTCGTCGAGATCGCGCTCCGTAGTTACCGCGCGCACGACAAACACCACGTGGGAATTGCGATCGGCTGCACCGGGGGCAAGCACCGCTCGGTCGCGATGGCCGAGGCGGTCGGCAGGCGGCTCGCGGCGGACGGCTTCGCCGTTTCGGTGCACCACCGCGACATCCCACGCGACTAAACCCGAAAAACTGGCACCCGGCGGGGACCAAAGATGGCAGGATTGTGCGCATGGCTCTGACGGCAAAGGCGAAGGACGAACTCGCGCGAGTGCCGGTCGACAAAATCTCCGCCCGCAAGGCCGAAATCGCGACGACTCTCCGCTTCGCTGGCGGCCTGCACATCGTCTCCGGCCGCATCGTCATCGAGGCCGAACTCGACACCGCGGCCGGTGCGCGCCGCCTCCGCGAATTCATCACCGCCGTCTACGGCCACACCAGCGAAATCATCGTGGTGTCCGGCGGCGCCCTCAAGAAGGGCAACCGCTACGTGGTGCGCATCGTCAAGGACGGCGAATCGCTCGCGCGCCAGACGGGACTGCTCGACCACCGCGGACGTCCCGTACGTGGGCTACCACCGCAGGTCGTCGGCGGCTCGATCGAGGACACCATCGCCGCGTGGCGTGGCGCATTCCTTGCGCACGGTTCCCTCACCGAGCCCGGGCGGTCGTCCGCGCTCGAGGTGACGAGCCCCGGCCCCGAGGCCGCTCTTGCCCTGGTGGGCGCGGCGCGCAGGCTCGGCATCACCGCCAAGTCACGCGAGGTGCGGGGGGTGGACCGCGTCGTGATCCGCGACGGCGACGCCATCAGCGCGCTCCTTGCCCGGCTGGGCGCGCACGCGTCAGTCCTCGAATGGGAAGAGAAGCGCACCCGCCGCGAGGTCCGGGGCACCGCGAATCGCCTCGCGAATTTCGACGATGCAAACCTGCGCCGGTCCGCTCGCGCGGCCGTCGCCGCGGGGGCACGCGTTGATCGCGCCTTCGAGATCCTCGCCGACGACGTTCCCGAGCACCTCCGTGAGGCGGGCGAGCTTCGACTCGCGCACAAGGAGGCCTCGCTTGAGGAACTCGGCAAAATGGCCGACCCGCCGCTGACGAAGGACGCGGTGGCGGGGCGCATCCGACGCCTGCTTGCCACGGCCGACAAGCGCGCCCAGGAGCTCGGCATCGGCGACACCGAATCGGGCCTGCCGGCTGACCTTCTCGACCTCTAGCGCCCGCCTCAGGGGGACGTTGGTCTTGATCGTGCGCGTGGCGAACCGTAGTAGTGTTGGAGCGAAGCCCCGCCCAGCGGGGACGTGCGCACGTCGAGGTGCGCAAAGCCTCTGAACACGACAGCGTCGGCACGCTCCGACGCGATCCAAGGAGACAAAAGTGACCATCAAGGTCGGAATCAACGGCTTCGGCCGCATCGGTCGTAACTTCTTCCGCGCCGTCGTGGCGTCGGGGGCTGACATCGAAATCGTCGGCATCAACGACCTCACTGACAACGCCACCCTGGCGCACCTGCTCAAGTACGACTCGATCCTGGGCCGTCTTGACGGCGAGGTGTCGCACACCGACACCACCATCACCGCAGCTGGCAGGACGTTCGCAGCGTCCGCAGAGCGCGACCCGGCAAACCTCGAGTGGGCAAAGCTCGGCGCGGACATCGTCATCGAGTCCACCGGCTTCTTCACCGACGCCACTAAGGCAAAGGCTCACATTGACGCCGGCGCCAAGAAGGTCATCATCTCCGCTCCGGCGAAGAACGAGGACGCCACGTTCGTGATGGGCGTCAACGACGGAGACTACGACCCGGCGAAGCACCACATCATCTCGAACGCGTCGTGCACCACGAACTGCCTCGCCCCCATGGCGAAGGCGCTCAACGACTCGGTCGGCATCGTGACGGGTCTCATGACTACGATCCACGCCTACACCGCGGACCAGAACCTTCAGGACGCACCTCACAAGGACCTGCGTCGCGCCCGCGCCGCCGCCCTGAACATCGTGCCCACGACCACCGGCGCCGCCAAGGCTGTTGCCCTGGTGCTCCCGGAACTCGCTGGCAAGCTTGACGGCTTCGCGATGCGCGTCCCGACCCCCACGGGCTCGGCGACGGACCTCACGTTCACGTCCGCCAAGGAGACCACGGTCGAGGAGGTCAACGCTGCGATGAAGGCAGCTGCCGACGGCCGCTACCTCGTCTACACCGAGGACCCGATCGTCTCGAAGGACATCGAGACCGACCCGGCCTCGTCCATCTTCGACGCAGGTCTCACCCGCGTGATCGGTAACCAGGTCAAGGTTGTGTCCTGGTACGACAACGAGTGGGGCTACTCGAACCGCCTCGTGGACCTCGCGGTCCTCGTCGGCTCCAAGCTCTAAGAATCAGTCACATGCAACGTCCGTGCACGCTCAGCGTGTGCGGACGTTGCTATGTGTGCCACTACTAAGGAAGACGCCATGAAGACGATCGACTCGCTCGGGGACCTGAGCGGCAAGAAGGTGCTCCTGCGCGCGGACCTCAACGTCCCGCTCGACGGCACCACCATCACCGACGACGGCCGCGTGCGCGCGTCGGTGCCCACCATCGAGAAGCTGCTCGCTGCGGGCGCTGCGGTCATCGTGGCGGCCCACCTTGGCCGCCCGGACGGCACGCCAGACGCGAAGTACTCGCTCGCACCGGCCGCCGCCCGCTTGTCGGAGCTGCTCGGCAAGCCCGTCACTCTCGCCGAGGACCTCGTGGGCCCGTCGGCCGCGCAGGTGACGGCCGACGCCCATCCCGGCGACGTCGTGATGCTCGAGAACGTACGCTTCGACGCGCGTGAGACGTCCAAGGTCGACGCGGAGCGCGAGTCGCTCGCGGCGGAGCTCGCGGCCTTCGCGGACGTCTTCGTGTCGGACGGCTTCGGCGTCGTCCACCGCAAGCAGGCGTCGGTGTACGACGTCGCGCTCAAGCTTCCCGCCGCCGGCGGCCTGCTTGTCCAGAAGGAGGTTGAGTCCCTCAGCCGCGCCGTCAACGACCCCGAGCGCCCGTACGTGGTCGTGCTGGGCGGCTCCAAGGTGTCCGACAAGCTTGCCGTCATCGCGAACCTGCTCACCAAGGCCGACCGCCTGCTTATCGGCGGCGGCATGGTGTTCACATTCCTCAAGGCTCAGGGCTTCGAGGTTGGCTCGTCGCTGCTCGAAGAGGACCAGGTCGACACCGTCAAGGGCTACCTCAAGACGGCCGCCGAAAGCGGCGTCGAGATCGTCCTGCCCACCGACATCCTCGCCGCCGACGGCTTCGCTGCCGATGCCGCGTACGACGTCGTCTCCAGCGGACGCCATTCCGGCCGACCGCATGGGCCTCGACATCGGCCCCGACTCGGCGAAGCTGTTCGCCTCGAAGATCCTCGACGCGAAGACCATCGTCTGGAACGGCCCGATGGGCGTGTTCGAGTTCGAGAACTTCGCCGGCGGCACGCGCGCGGTCGCGCAGGCGATGATTGACTCCGACGGCTTCTCGGTCGTGGGCGGTGGCGATTCCGCCGCGGCCGTGCGTCGTCTCGGATTCGACGAGGCCGGGTTCGGCCACATTTCCACCGGAGGCGGAGCAAGCCTCGAACTACTTGAAGGCAAGGTCCTCCCGGGCCTGGCCGTACTGGAGGGTTAACCCATGGCACGCACCCCGCTCATCGCAGGCAACTGGAAGCTCAACGTCGACCACAGCGAGGCGACGCACACCGTCCAGAAGCTCGCGTGGCTGTTGCGCGACGCCAAGCACGACTTCACCGAGGTGGAGGTGGCCGTGCTGCCGCCGTTCACCTCGATTCGGTCCGTGCAGACGCTCGTGGATGCCGACCAGCTCGAGATCAAGTACGGCGCGCAGGACGTGTCCCAGCACGACAGCGGCGCGTACACCGGGGAAATCTCTGGGACGATGCTGGCCAAGCTGGGCGTGTCGTACGTGGCCGTAGGCCACTCCGAGCGCCGCGAGTACCACGCGGAGTCCGACGCCGTCGTCGCCGCCAAGGCGAAGGCCGCATTTGCCAACAACATCGTGCCCATCGTCTGCATGGGCGAGGGCCTCGACGTCCGCAAGGAAGGCAAGCAGGTTGAGTACACGCTGGCCCAGCTGGATGGGGCGCTCGAGAGTCTCCCGGCAGAGCACGCCAAGGACGTCGTCATCGCCTACGAGCCCGTGTGGGCCATCGGCACCGGCGAGGTCGCGACCCCCGCGGACGCCCAGGAGGTGTGCGCCGCGATCCGTGGCCGCCTCGCCGAGCTCTACAGCGACGAGTTGGCTGACGGCGTGCGCGTCCTGTACGGCGGGTCCGTGAAGTCCGGGAACATCGCGTCCATCATGGCGGAGGCCGACGTTGACGGCGCCCTAGTCGGCGGCGCGAGCCTCGACCCGGAGGAGTTTTCGAAAATCGCCCGATTCCCGTCACACCAGGTCGGTCTGTAAGGACCGTTTCCGCGCGTCGCGTATCCTGTACGCACACGCGAATCAAGGAGAAACGTGCAAGCTCTGGAGACCACCCTCGAGGTTCTACTCGTGGTACTCGGCGTCGTCATTATCGGGCTCGTCCTGATCCACCGTGGCAGGGGTGGCGGCATGTCGGACATGTTCGGCGGCGGTATCGCCTCCGGCGTGCAGTCGACGGGTACCGGTGAGCGTAACCTCACCCGCATCACGTGGGGCGTTGCCGTTGTGTGGGGCATCGTCGTCGTGCTGCTTGGCCTTCTTACGCGCTTCTCCACCACGTTCTAGGAGGAACAATGGCTGGGGGCAATGCGATCCGGGGGTCCCGTGTAGGAGCGGGCCCGCTGGGTGAAGCCGAACGCGGCGAGTCTGCGCCGCGCATTCAGGTTGCGTACTTCTGCGCGAAGGGGCATATCACCAAGCCCTCGTTCGCGACGAGCGACGTCGACGAGATCCCGCGCGAGTGGGACTGCCCGCGTTGCGGCTTTCCCGCGGGTCTCGACAAAGACAACCCACCGGAGCCGATCCGGTCGGAGCCCTACAAGACGCACCTTGCGTACGTGAAGGAGCGCCGCACCGAGGCCGATGGCCAGGCGCTGCTTGACGAGGCGCTCGAGGCGCTTCGCGCTCGACGGGCTGGGGTCGAGACCGCTTCATGATTGTTGAGATCCAGTACTGCGTTCCGTGCGGATACCTGGAACGGGCCCTCGAGGCAGAGAAGGCCATCCTGCAGGCGTTCGGCCAGGAGATTGAGGGCGTCACCCTCGTCACCGGCGAGAAGGGCGTGTTTACCCTCCGCGCCGACGGCGACACGATCTACGCCAAGCCCGAGGAGTTTAACCTCACCGAGGTTGTCGCTCGCGTGGGCGCAAAGATCCGCGCCGCCAAGCGGCGTGAGAACAGCGCCGCCTAGCGGTGCCGTGAGGCGTCCAGCAGGGGCCGACGCGCGCTAAAGCTTCGCGGCGGCGGCGGCGTCGACGATCCACAGGGTCTCGTGAGTGCCTGCGACCATCCCACCGGGAATGCCGTCGGCGTGCGTCAGGGACGCGCGCACGGCCTCGGCCTTTTCCTCGCCCGCCGCCACCACCCACACCTGCCTGGCGTGCGCGATCGCCTCGAACCCGAGGGACACCCGGGTGGGCGGGGGCTTGGGCGAGTCGTGCACGGAGATTGCGGTGCCCGCGGCGGTCAGCCCGGCGTGCCCAGGGAACAGCGAGGCGACGTGGCCGTCAGGGCCGAGGCCGAGCATCAGCACGTCGAAGGCGGGGCAGGGGTCGCCGTACGCGGCCAACAGCTCGCCATAGGCCCGTGCGGCCGCCTCTGCGTCGTCAAACTGGCCGGGCTCGCCCATGCGGTGGATGTTTTCCTCCGGGAGCGGCAGATGGCTCAGGAGCGCCTCCTGGGCCTGGCCCTCGTTGCGGTCTGGGTCGCCCACGGGGACGAACCGCTCGTCGCCCCACCACACGTGCACGCTCATCCAGTTGATGGAGCCCGATAGCGGGTGCGCAGCGGCGGCTGCGAGGGTCGCGATCCCCACCGTCCCACCCGTGAGCACGATGTGCGCCTCGTCCCGGGCGGCGAGGGCGTCCTCGACGGCCACGAGCAGCCGCGCGGCCGCGGACTGCGCGACGGCGTTGGCGTCCGCGAGCACGACGACGCGGGTCATGCGAGGCCGTCCTTGAACTGGGCGAGGACGCGGCCGTAGACCGGGTCGGCGTCGAGCAGCCGCAGCTCTTCCGCGAGGCAGTCGTTGAGGCCGCGGTGGGGGAGTGCGATCGCGTGGTCGGGGTGCTTGGGCTGGCTAAACACCGCGTTGCGCGCGTCGGCGCGGGTGATCGAGATGTCTCCGCGCGAGGTTTCCACCACCACCGCCGCGAGGCCAGCCGCGCCCTCCACGTGCTGCGCCTCGAAGCTGCAGCCGAGCGCGCCGCGAAGCCACGCGCCGAGCAGCAAAATGGAAGGGCTGTTTGTCTCGCCGACAACCTTGGCGCAGCGCACTTCTTCGGCGGGGACGTCCTCGAGCGCCGACGCGAGCAACGCGCGCCACCGAGTGAGCCGGGTCCACGCGATGTCGGTGTCTCCCGGCGCGTACGCGTCTGCGAGGCGCTCCAGCGTGCCCGCGGCGTCCGCCTCTCCCTTGCTGTCCGTGATGCGTCGCTGCGCCATAGCGCCGATGCCGGTGGCCACTGGGTTGTCGGGCACGGCGGCGGGCCACCATGCCACGATGGGCGCGTCGGGCAGGAGCAGGGGGATGACGAGGGTGTCGCCGTGTTTTGCCATCTCGCCCGACGGGCGCAGCACCACTACCTCGCCGCTACCCGCATCGTGCCCCACGCGGATCTCCGCGTCGAGGGTGCCGCCGTTGCCGTTGCCGTCTGCTGGGGCCAGCACGACCACGCGGCACGGGTGCTCACGGGACGCCTCGTTGGCGGAGGCCACGGCGGCCTCGACGTCGGCGCCCGTGGCGTCGACAACCAGCGTGAGCACGCGCCCCACGGTGACAACACCGGACTCGGCGCGCAACCGCACCAACTCCTTGTTGATGTTGCCTGTGGTGGTGTCTTCGAGGGTGATGATCATGGGCGCCTCCAGGCGCGGCCGTCGCGCGCGAGCATCGCGTCGGAGCCCGCGGGACCCCACGTGCCAGACCGGTACTGTTCGGGCTTGCCTTGCTTGGTCCAGTGCGAAGTGATCGGGTCGAGGATCTTCCACGACAGCGCCACCTCCTCGTGGCGCGGGAACAGCGGCGGGTCGCCGAGCAACACGTCGAGGATGAGGCGCTCGTACGCCTCTGGCGACGCCTGCGTGAAGGAGTCGCCGTAGGCGAAGTCCATGGTGACGTCGCGCACGTCCATCGCGGTGCCGGGCACCTTGGAGCTGAACCGCAGCGTGACGCCCTCGTCAGGCTGCACGCGGATGACGAGCGCGTTGTTGCCGACCTCGCCGCCGACCGCCTCGGCGAACGCGGCGTTGGGGGCCTTCTTAAACACAAGCGCGATCTCGGTGACGCGTCGGCCGAGGCGCTTGCCCGCGCGCAGGTAGAACGGCGTGTTCTTCCACCGGTCGGTGCCCACGTCGAGCCGCATGGCGGCGTAGGTCTCGGTTCCGGAGTCCGGGGGGATGCCGTCCTCCTCCAGGAAGCCGCCCACGAGCTCTCCGCCGCGCCAGCCGGCCGCGTACTGGCCACGGGACGTGCCCTCGTCGAGGTCGGCGGGCAGGGTCACCGCGCGCAGCACCTGCTCCTTGGCCTCGCGGAGGTCGTCCGCCGCGAAGCTACGCGGCTCCTCCATGGCCGTGAGCGCCAGCAGCTGCAGGAGGTGGTTCTGGATGACGTCGCGCGCCGCGCCGATGCCGTCGTAGTAGCCCGCGCGGCTGCCGATGCCGATGTCCTCGGCCATCGTGATTTGGACGTGGTCCACGTACTCGGAGTTCCACACCGGCTCGAACAGCTGGTTCGCGAAGCGCAGCGCCAGCAGGTTCTGGACCGTCTCCTTGCCGAGGTAGTGATCGATGCGGAAGATCGAGTCGGGCGGGAACACCCCGGACACCACGGCGTTGAGCTCGTTGGCGCTTGCGAGGTCGTGCCCGAACGGCTTCTCGATCACCACGCGCCGCCACGTGCCCTCCTTGGGCTGCGACAGGCCCGACTTCGCGAGCTGACGGCAGACGACGGGGAACTGGCCGGGCGGGATCGACAGGTAGAAGGCGTGGTTGCCGCCGGTGCCGCGCTCCTCGTCGAGCTTCTCCACGGTCTCGCGTAGGCGGTCGAACGACGACTCGTCGTCGAAGGTGCCTTCAACGAAGCGGATGCCCTCGGCGAGCTGCTCCCACGTCTCCTCGCGGAACGGCGTGCGGGCGTGCTGCCTCACGGCGTCGTGGACGACCTTTGTAAAGTCCTGGCGGTCCCAGTCGCGACGCGCGAAGCCGGTGAGTGCGAACGCAGGCGGCAGCAGGCCCCGGTTCGCGAGGTCGTAGACCGCTGGCATGAGCTTCTTACGCGCGAGGTCGCCCGTGACGCCAAACATCACCAGGCCACACGAACCGGCGATGCGCGGCAGACGGCGATCGCGCGGGTCGCGCAACGGGTTCGTGGGCAACTAGCCCCCCAAAGCCGACCGGACGCGCGCGAGTTGCGCCTCGTCCGTCAGGTTGAGCCGCAGCACGGGCACGTTGTGCTCCGCGAGCACGGCGGCGTCGCCGTCGGCCTGCGCACGGATGAGCGAGCCGAACGTGAACGGGCGGTCGGGGATCTCGAGGTCCCTGGCGAAGGTGCCGGTGACCTGCAGGAAGACACCGATGGGCGCGCCGCCTTTGTGAAGCTGGCCGGTCGAGTGCAGGAAGCGAGGGCCCCAGCCGAACGTCACCGGGCGCGTGGTGCGCGCGGCAAGTGACTCGCGCACGTTGGCGAGATCACCGTTCCGCTCGCGGTCGAGGTACACCATGACCGCAAGGTAGTTGTCGTCGCCGAGTTCCGTCTCGAGCGCGGCGATCGCGCCCTCGACGGTGTCGACGCCGTCAAGCAGGCCGTCGGTGGCGCGGACCTCGATGCCGCCGTCGACAAACGCGGGCGCCTCTGGCTCGGGCATCTCGTCTAGCAGGCCGCGGGCGGCCACCTTTGCCGACTCGACGTTTGGCTGGTCGAACGGGTTGATCTTCAGCAGGCGCCCGGCGATGGCCGTGGCGTACTCCCATAGCAGGAACTGCGCGCCGAGCGTGCCGCCTACGGAAATGTCCGCGCCGTCCGCGTCCGCCGTGAGGGCGATGAGGCGGGCGTCGACGGTATCGAGCGCGACCAACTCCGGGGCATTCGGGGCGGCGATGACGGGCACGATGCCGACGCCGTTCTTGCCGGTGGATTCGGCCACGAGCTGCTCGATCCAGTCTCCGAGCCCGGAGATCCCCGAGTTCTCGTCCTGAAGCACAAGCTTGTCGGAGCCGGGCGTGGCCATGGCGGCGCCCAGCACCAGCGCAGGGTTCGCGTCCTCGTCCTCGGCGAACGCCTCGGAGACCGCAGCTGCCTCGTCGAGAATCTCGGCGACGGGCACGCCCGCAAGGGCGCTCGGGACAAGCCCGAAGGCGCTCAGCACGGAGAAGCGTCCGCCCACGTTGGGGTCGGCGAGAAAGACGGCGCGGTAGCCGGCTTCGGTGGCCGCCTTCTCCAGCGGCGAGCCGGGGTCCGTCACGACGACGATGTGCTGGCGCGGGTCGAGCCCGGCCGCCTCGAACGCACCCTCGAAGGCGCGCCGCTGCGAGTCCGTCTCGACGGTGCCGCCGGACTTCGACGACACCACGACCACGGTGGAGGCGAGGTCGCCAGAGAGGGCGTCACGCACCTGATCCGGGTCGGTGGAGTCGAGCGTCACAAGCTGGACGTCGTAGGTCTTGCAGATGACCTCTGGACCCAGCGAGGAGCCGCCCATCCCACATAGCACGACGCGGGACTTGCCCTCCGCCTTGAGCTCGGCAACGAGCGCATCGAGCTGGGGGAGGATCTCGCGCGTGGTGTGGTGGAGCTCCACCCAGCCGAGGCGGATCTTCGACTCCGACTCGGCCTCTGCGCCCCACAGCGTGTAGTCCTTCGCGGTGATGCGCGACGCAACCTTGTCCGCAACCAGGCTCGGGAGCGTGGCGGCGACGGCGTCCGCCTGGGCGCCGCTAGCCGTCACCGCGACGTGGGCTTCTTCGCCCACGCCTGCCCATGCCTGGACGAACGCGGTCACTTGGCCGCCTCGATCGATTCGCGGGCGGAAGCCGCAACCGCCTCCGGCGTGAAGCCGAATTCTTTGAACAGCAGGGCGCCGTCAGCCGAGGCACCGAAGTGCTCGATCGAGACGGCCCGGCCGGCGTCGCCGAGGATGTCATTCCAGCACTGCGCGATGCCAGCCTCGACCGTGACGCGGGCGCGCACCGCGGCCGGGATCACGGACTCGCGGTAGGCGTCATCCTGCTCCTCGAACCACTCGCGGCACGGCATGGAGACCACCCGCACGTCAACGCCGTCGGCGGCAAGCAACTCGCGCGCGGCGAGTGCCAGCTGGACTTCGGAGCCCGTCGCGATGATGACCGCGTCCGGCGTGCCGTCGGCGTCCGCGAGCACGTATGCGCCCTTGAGCACGCCGTCTACGGCGCCAAGGCCAGCGGAGCGGTCAACGGTCGGCAGGTTCTGGCGCGACAGGATGATGCCAGCCGGGCGGTCGGTGCGCTCGAGAATTCCGCGCCACGCCATCGCCGTCTCGTTCGCGTCCGCCGGGCGGACGACGTCGAGGCCGGGGATCGCTCGCAGCGACGCGATGTGCTCGATCGGCTGATGCGTGGGGCCGTCCTCGCCGAGTCCGATGGAGTCGTGCGTCCACACGAACGTCGTGGGGATCCTCATGAGCGCTGCAAGGCGAACCGACGGCCGCATGTAATCGGAGAACACCAGGAAGGTGCCGCCGTACGCGCGAGTCTGGCCGTGCAGCACGATGCCGTTGAGGATCGCGCCCATGGCGTGTTCGCGGATGCCGAAGTGCATAGTGCGGCCATACCAGTCGCCCGTCCACGACTTCGTGGAGCGGCGCGGAGGGAAGAACGACAGCTCGCCTTCCATCGTGGTGTTGTTGGACCCGGCGAGGTCGGCGGAGCCACCCCACAGTTCGGGGAGCACGGGCGCGAGCGCGGTGAGGACCTTGCCAGAAGCGGCGCGCGTCGCGAGAGACGAGCCAGCCTCGAACTCGGGCAGCGACTTCTCCCAGCCAGCGGGAAGCTTGCGTGCGACGACGCGCTCGAGAAGCGCCGCGCGGTCAGCGTTAGCGGACTTCCAGGCGTCGAAAGCGGTGTTCCACTCGGCATGCGCCGCCGCGCCACGGTCGGCAACCTTGCGCGCGTGGGCGAGGACAGCGTCGTCCACGAAGAAATCCTTGTCCGGGTCGAACCCGAGCAACCGCTTCAGCGCCGCGACCTCCTCTGTGCCGAGCTTGGAGCCGTGCACGCCGCCGGTGTTCTGCTTAGTGGGGCTGGGCCAGCCGATGATGGTCGACAGCGCGATGATGGACGGCTTGCCCGTCTCGGCCTTGGCGGCCTCGACCGCGGAAGCGAACGCGTCAACGTCCTCGACGTAACCCTCCGGCGTGCGCCAAGACACCTTC
Source organism: uncultured Actinomycetota bacterium (assembly GCA_963735005.1). Lineage (GTDB taxonomy): Bacteria > Actinomycetota > Actinomycetes > Actinomycetales > Demequinaceae > WTKG01. The sequence continues at coordinate 104,940 of CAVTJA010000003.1, forward strand.
TGGGTGTGCCACCCGTATGCCTCGTAGCGGGCAAGGACATCCTCGGTGAACGCGATGTCGGTCTCGTGCTCGATCGAAATTTCGTTGTCGTCCCAAATCACGATCAGGTTGCCAAGCTCCTGGGTGCCGGCAATCGAGCAGGCCTCGGACGTCACGCCCTCCTGCAGGTCGCCGTCGGAGGCGATCACAAAGATGCGGTGGTCGAACGGGCTCTCGCCGGCGGGGGCGTCGGGGTCAAAAAGCCCACGCTCACGGCGGGACGCCATCGCCATGCCCACGGCGGAGGCGAGGCCAGAGCCGAGCGGGCCCGTGGTGATCTCGACGCCATCGGTGTGGCCATACTCCGGGTGGCCGGGGGTCTTGGAGCCCCAGGTGCGCAGCGACTCGAGGTCGTCGAGCGTGACCTTGTAGCCGGACGTGAACAGCTGCAGGTAGAGCGTGAGCGACGAGTGGCCTGCCGACAGCACGAAGCGATCGCGGCCGAGCCAGGACGAGTCGCTCGGGTCGTGCTTCATGGCGTACTGGAACAGGTAATACGCGGCCGGCGCGAGGCTGATTGCCGTGCCCGGGTGGCCGTTCCCGACCTTCTCCACCGCATCTGCGGCGAGCACCTTCAGGGTATCGACGACAGCGCGGTCTTCTTCGGTCCAGTTGTAGGTCACAACAAACTCCAATAGCACGACGAATTGGGACGTTCTTAGACTAGCGGCGGCACGCGGGCTTGGCGTACGCGGGCGACGGTACGATAGGGGCATGTCTACGGTCTCGGCACCCCCGAAGGTCGCGGTGCCCGGGTGGATACTCGCGTCGCGCAGGATGAAGGCGTACGTCGCCCTCACCAAGCCCCGCATCATCGAGTTGCTACTGGCAACCACGCTGCCCACGATGTTCCTCGCGAGCGGCGGCTGGCCGGACCCATGGCTCACCGTAGCGACGCTCGTGGGCGGCTCCCTTTCGGCCGGTGCGGCCAACGCCTTCAACAGCTACATCGACCGCGACATCGACGCGATTATGAAGCGCACACAGCGCAGGCCGCTCGTCACCGGCGCGATCACCGAGCGTGCCGCGCTGACGTTCGCATGGGCGCTCGCCGTGGCGTCGACGGCGTGGTTCTACTTTGTCGTGGACTCGCCGCTTGCGACGCTGCTGTCGGTTGTGGCCATCCTGGCGTACGTGGTGGGCTACACGTTGATCCTCAAGCGCCGCACCTCGCAGAACATTGTCTGGGGCGGCGCCGCGGGCTGCATGCCGGTGCTGATCGGCTGGGCCGCCGTCAACGAGTCGCTCGGCTGGGCGCCAGTGCTGCTCTTCCTGATCGTCTTCTTCTGGACGCCGCCGCACTACTGGCCGCTGTCGATGAAGTTCAAGGACGACTACGCGCACGCCCACGTGCCCATGCTTCCTGTCGTCGCGACCACCAACCGCGTCGCGCTCGAGATGATCGGCTACGCGGTCGCCATGGTCGCCGTGACGCTGGCTTTGGTGCCGGTGGCGCACATGACGTGGGTCTACGCCGTTGCCGCGCTCGTGCTCGGCGCGTGGTTCCTCATGGGCTGCATCGCGCTCCAGGACCGCGCCAGGCGCGGCGAAAAGAAGCTCCGTGAGATGCGGCTCTTCCGCGACTCGATCGCGTACCTGACCCTGCTGTTCATCTTCGTGATGATCGACCCCATTCTCCCGCACTCGCTCACCGTCTGGGGCGGATAGGGCCACCGCGGTGAACCTCGCCAGCCAGAGCGAGACCTACCTCGCGCACGTGCGCGTCGAGCGAGGGCTGAGCGACAACACCCTCGCGGCGTATGCGCGTGACCTCGGCCGCTACCGGCGCTACCTTGCCGCCCAGGGCGTCGACGACCTCTCCCGGGTTGCGCCGGAGCATGTGGCCGGCTTCGCGCAGGCGGTCAGCTCCGGCACGGACGGCGGCACGGCGCTCGCCCCCGCGTCCGCGAGCAGGGCCGTGGTCGCCGTGCGCGGCTGGCACCGCTTCGCGCTCGACGAGGGCTGGACCGCGACCGACTCCTCCGCCGGAGTGAAGCCGCGCGCCGTGCCGTCGCGGCTCCCCAAGGCCATCTCCACTCACGATGTGTTTGCGATCCTCGAGGCCGTGGACGCGGGCGCGGGTGGCGCGGACGAGACCCCCGCGCTGCTTCGCGACCGCGCGCTGCTGGAGGCGCTGTACGCGACGGGCGGCCGCATCTCCGAGATCGTGGGCCTGGACGTTGACGACATCTCGCTTGAGCCCGGCGAGGAGTCGGCGCTGTTGCGGGGCAAAGGAAGCAAGGAGCGCGTCGTCCCCATTGGGGGTGCGGCGCGAGACGCTATCGCGTCCTATCTCGTGCGCGGCCGTCCCGCCCTCGCGGCCAAGGGACGGGGAACGTCGGCGGTGTTCCTGAACCTGCGCGGATCACGGCTGAGCCGGCAGAGCGCGTGGTCGATCCTCAAGGCCGCTGCCGAGCGTGCGCACGTGCCGGACGTCTCGCCGCACACGTTCCGACACAGCTTCGCGACGCACCTGCTATCCGGTGGCGCGGATGTCCGCGTTGTCCAGGAACTGCTGGGGCACGCGGACGTGTCGACCACCCAGGTGTACACGCTCGTGACACGCGACAGCCTGCGCGAGGCCTACACGGCCGCTCACCCAAGGGCGCTGGGGTAGCGTGGCCACGTGACCGAATTTCCCGTCCCAGCACCGCTTGCCGCGCACGGTCCGGCGCGCGTGATTTCGCTGTGCAACCAGAAGGGCGGCGTGGGCAAAACAACCACCGCCGTCAATCTCGCGGCGGCGTTTGCGGAGTACGGGCGCAAGGTGCTCCTGGTGGACCTCGACCCGCAGGGCGCGGTTGCCGCGGCGCTCGGAATCAACGCGAACACGCTCGACCTGACCATGTACCACGTGCTGTCTGACGACGCCGTGAGCGCGCGGTCCGCGATCGTCCCGTCTGGCGAGACCAACCTCGACGTGCTGCCCGCGAATATTGAGCTTTCCGCCGTCGAATTGTCGCTTGTCAACGAGGTGGCGCGCGAGGGTGCGCTCGACCGCAAGCTCCGCGCGGTTCACGACGACTACGACATCATCCTCATCGACTGCCAGCCGTCGCTGGGCCTCCTCACCGTGAACGCGCTCGTCGCCTCCCACGGCGTGGTCATCCCGCTCGCGTGCGAGTATTTCGCGATGCGCGGTGTTGCGCTGTTGATCGACACCATCGGCAAGGTGCGCAGCCGGCTCAACCCGGGCCTCACGGTGGACGGCCTGCTGCCCACGATGTACGACGCGCGCACGCTTCACTGCCGCGAGGTTGTCGAGGCGGTCGAAGAGGCGTTCGGAGACCAGGTGCTCAAGACGCGCATCACCCGCACGGTCAAGTTTCCCGACGCGACGGTCGCCGCCGAGTCGATCATGCAGTTCGCTCCGACGCATCAAGGCGCGGACCAGTACCGCGAGGTCGCGCGGGAACTCGTCGCCAGGGGAGCGGCCCCGTGACGGCCGACGCCGCGGTTGACTCCCCGCGCGCGGACGGCTGGGCGGTCCACCTCGACAACTTTGAAGGCCCTTTCGACCTCCTCCTCAGCCTGATCACCAAGCACGAGCTCGAGATCACCGAGGTCGCGCTTGGCGCCGTCACCGACGAATACATCGCGACGGTGATGCGCGAGGGCCTCGAGTGGGACCTCAGCGGCGCCAGCGAGTTCCTGGTGGTCGCCGCGACCCTGCTGGACCTCAAAGCGGCGCGCCTGCTGCCACAGGGCGAGGTCGAGGACTCCGAAGACCTCGAGATGCTCGAGGCGCGGGACCTCCTGTTCGCGCGACTGCTCCAGTACCGCGCGTTCAAGGACGTCGCGGCGTCGTTCGCCGAGATGCTGGAGGCGCCCCGTCGGGTGCCGCGGGATGTGGCGCTCGAGCCGCACTTCGCGATGCTGCTGCCGGAGCTTGTGTGGGTGGTCTCGCCCGACGACATCGCAACGTTGGCGGCGCACGCGCTTCAGCCCAAGCCGCAGGCGTCCGTCTCGCTGACCCACCTCCACAACGCAAAGGTCTCCGTGCGTGAGCAGGCGGCCATCATGACCACCCAGCTCCAGCGCGAGCGGCAGATGACGTTCCGCGCCTTGGTGGCCGACGCGACGGACATCGCCGTGGTGGTCGCGCGCTTCCTGGCGCTGCTTGAACTGTTCCGTGAATCCGTGGTGGCGTTTGATCAGGTACGTTCTCTGAGCGACCTGACCGTCAGGTGGACCGGAGGCGAGGCCGCCGTGGCAGTGTCGACGGACTTCGACGAGGAGCACATCCCAGATGAGTGACCCCCAGGTGGCGGCGTCGATCGAAGCCGTCCTGATGGTCGCGGACGAGCCCGTCGCTCCCGCCGACCTCGCGGCCGCGATCGAGGTCCCCGAGTCCGACGTTCTCGACGCGCTCCACGCGCTGCGCGACGACTACGCCAACCCCGACCACCCGCGCGGATTTGAACTTCGCGACACCGACGGCCGCTGGCGGTTCTATTCCTCGCCCGCGTACGCGAACGTCGTGGGCCGGTTTGTGGTCGAGGGCCAATCGGCGCGGCTGTCGCAGGCCGCGCTCGAGACTCTCGCCGTGGTCGCGTACCGGCAGCCGGTGACCAGAGGTCAGATATCCCAGGTGCGCGGCGTGAACGTCGACACTGTGGTCAAGACGCTCATGGCTCGCGGGCTGATCTCCGAGGTAGGCGAGATGGGTGGAGCCATCCAGTACGGCACCAGCACCGAGTTCCTGGAGAGGCTCGGGATGCAGTCGCTCGAGGACCTGCCGCCGCTGGCCCCTTACCTGCCCGACCTCGCGGACGTTGACAGCGAGGGGCGCGGCTAGTGGAGATCCACCGCCCGGAGGGCATTCGGCTCCAAAAGGTGCTTGCGGCCGCGGGCGTCGGCTCGCGCCGCAAGTGCGAGGACCTCATCGAGGCCGGCCGGGTGACAGTCGACGGCGTCGTGGTGGACTCCCAGGGCATTCGCGTCAACCCGGACGAGGTAGCCATCGAGGTGGACGGTAGCCGCATCCACGTTGGCGACGGCCACATCACCATCGTGCTGAACAAGCCCAAGGGCGTCGTCAGCACCATGAGCGACCCGCAGGGCAGGCCCGCGCTCGACCAATACACGAAGGGCTACGAGTCTCGGCTATTCCACGTGGGCCGCCTCGACGCCGAGACCACCGGGGTCCTGCTGCTCACCAACGACGGCGAGCTCGCGAACCGCCTCGCGCACCCCACCCACGGTGTCGCAAAGGTGTACGTCGCCAAGCTCGAGGGCGTGGTCCAGCCGAGCATCGGCACCACGCTGAAGGCTGGCGTCGACCTGGACGACGGCCCCGTGCGCGTGACCGCCTGCAGGATCATCTCCACCCAAGGCGACAACTCGCTGGTCGAGGTGACCCTTCACGAAGGCCGCAACCGCATCGTCCGGCGAATGTTTGACGCCGTCGGCTTCCCGGTCATCGACCTGGCGCGAACGCAGTTCGGCCCGATCGGTCTCGGAACGCTCGCGCCCGGCGAGACTCGCGAATTGAACCGCGAAGAGATCGGGTCGCTGATGGCGGCGGCGGGCCTGTGAGCCGGACGCGCCCGGCTAGCATGTTCGCAGGAGGAATACGATGACCATCCGCGCAATCCGGGGCGCCACCACCGTGCCGGCAGACGAACGATCGGTGCTGCACGAACGCACGATCGAGCTCGTCGAGGCGATGCTGCGCGACAACGGCATCACCACGGATGCGCTGATCTCGGTGCTGTTCACGTGCACCCCCGACATCACGGCGGACTTTCCCGCCGCCGCCGCGCGCGGCTTGGGCCTTGGCGACGTGCCGCTGATGTGCAGCGTCGAGATGGACGTCGACGGCGCGCTCGAGCGCGTGATTCGAGTGATGGCGCACGCCGAGCTCGACGTACCTCGGGCCGACGTCAACCACGTGTACCTGCACGACGCCGTGTCGCTCCGGCGCGACCTCGCCCAGTAGGCGCCAGGGCATGAGCGAACAGACAACGCCAAGAGTCCACATCGTGGGCGCCGGCCTGATCGGCACCTCACTCGGAATCGGGCTGAGCTCCGCGGGCTGGGACGTCACCATCGAGGACGCCGATGCCGCATCAGCGACGCTCGCGCGCAGCCTTGGCGCCGGGGGAGAGCCAGGGGACGGCGAGCCGGACCTGATCGTGATCGCGGTGCCGCCGGCGATCGCGGGCGCGGAGGTCGCCGCCGCGCTCACCCGCCACCCCGGAGCCGTCGTGACCGACGTCGCGTCGGTCAAACTCCCTATCGCGGACCAGGCGCACGAGACCGGGCACGGCGACCGCTACGTGGGCTCGCACCCCATGTCCGGCCGCGAGGTGTCTGGTGGCCTGGCTGCGCAGGGTGACCTGTTCAAGGCGCGGCCATGGGTGCTGTGCCGCAACGGCGCCACTGACGCGGCCGCCGATTCCGTCCGGGCGCTCGCCGAGGCCCTCGGCGCCGACGTCGTGGAGATGGATGCCGCCGCGCACGACCGCGCCGTCGCGCGCGTCTCCCATGCGCCCCAGATTGTCTCCTCGGCCGTCGCGGCCGCGCTCGGCCAGGTGTCAGCGGAAGACGTCGCGCTAGCGGGCCAGGGCCTGCGCGACGTCACCCGCATCGCCGCGAGCGAGCCGCGTATGTGGGAGGAGATCAGCCGCCTCAACGCGCACGAGCTGCGCGAGACGATCGCCCACATCGTGGAGGATCTTTCGCGCGTGCGCGACGCCTCCGACGCGGGCGCCGCTGTCGCAGAACTCATCGAACGCGGGCGCGAGCAGGTCGCGCGCATCCCCGGCAAGCACGGCGGGCGGGAGCGGTCCTGGGCGCACGTGACAGTGATCGTCCCCGACGAGCCCGGTCAGTTGCTACGTCTTCTGACACTCGTCGCCGACGCGGGTGTCAACGTGGAGGACCTGCGGATCGAACACTCACCGCAGCAGCCCGTGGGCCTTACCCGCCTCAGCATCGACCCCACGCGGCTCGAGGGACTCTTGGCCGCCCTCGACGAGGCCGGATGGGCGGTGGCGGCGTCATGACGGGCGTGGTGGTGGCGATCGACGGGCCCTCGGGCGTGGGCAAGTCCACGGTCGCGCGCGAGGTTGCGCGCAGGCTTGGGCTGTCATACCTCGACACGGGGGCGACGTATCGCGCGTGCGCGTTGGCGTGCCTGCGGGAGGGCATTTCGCTTTCGCACGAGTCCGATGTCGCCGCGTGCGCTGCAACAATGAACGTGACCATCACCCTCGACCCGGACGACCCACGCGTCAGCATCGACGGCGAGGATGTCTCCCAGCTGATCCGCGGAGCCGCCATCACCGGCGCGGTCTCCGACGTCGCGACCAACCTCGAGGCGCGCGCCGTGCTTGGAGACTGGCAACGGCGCATCATCGCCGACGAGGTCTCCGGGGGGCGCTCCAGCGGCGCGGGGATCGTGGTTGAGGGGCGCGACATCACGACCGTAATCGCCCCTGACGCCGAGGCCCGTGTGCTGATGACAGCCGACGCCGAGGTGCGGGTGGCGCGCAGGGCAAGCCAGGATGCGGACGAGGGCCGCGAGTCGGACGTCGAGGCGACTCGCTCCGCCGTCATCGGCCGCGACGCGCGCGATGCGAAGGCCGTCAACGTCCACACCGCCGCCGACGGCGTGGTGACCCTAGACACGACCGATATGACCATTGACGAGGCGGTGCAAGCCGTCATAGATGCACTTCACAGGGGGGCGATGTGAGCCGCGCACGAGCGCCCAAGGCGCCAGGAAAGTTTGGGCCGGTGTGGGGCCGCTGGGTGGGCTGGTTCCTCGCGAAGGTGTTGTGGCGCACCAAGGTCGCGGGCGCCGATCGCGTGCCGCGCAAGGGCGCCGCGATCTTGGTCGCCAACCACGTGGGCTTCATCGACGGGCCGGTGGCAATTGGCATCGTTCCGCGGCGTACGCACTTCCTGGTCAAGGAGGAGATGTTCGTCCACGTGCTTGGCGCGATCCTCACGGGCTCCGGCACCATCAAGGTGGACGAGTCCGGCCGCGAGGCGCTTGCCCGCGCCAGGCAGGTGCTCGCCCGCGGAGACGCCGTCGGCGTGTTCCCCGAGGGCACCCGCGGCGCAGGCGACGCGGCCAGTGTGCACGGCGGCGCGGCGTGGCTCGCGGTCCAGTCAGGCGCCCCCGTCGTTCCCGTGGCGTTGTTCGGCACCCGTCATACCGGCGAGAGCGTGAACGTGTGGCCCAAGCCGGGCCGTAAGATATGGGTCGAGTTCGGCGAACCTTTCACGCTGCAGCTTCCCGATGACCTCAAGGGCCGCGCGCGCCAAAGCGCCGCGGAACATGCCGTCGCCGAGGGCCTGCGCGCCCACCTCCAGGATGCAGCGACCCGCTCGCCGTTGCCACTGCCGACCGATGACCCCGCGCGCGATCGACAGGAAGCCGACACCGACTCATGACGCAGGACGAATCGCTCGACGAGATCCGCGAGGCGGCTCTACGAGCGGGGCTCGCGGACTACGACCTTTCAGACGACGACCTAGCTGCGCTCGAGAGCGATGGCGAGGCCCGCGTCGAGCCGCCACGACCGATCCTCGCGATTGTTGGCCGGCCAAACGTCGGCAAGTCGACGCTCGTCAACCGCATCCTCGGGGAGCGCGCCGCCGTCGTGGAGGACACCCCCGGCGTCACCCGCGACCGCGTCACCTACCCCGCCGAATGGGCCGGATTCGACTTCATGCTGATGGACACGGGCGGTTGGGAGTCGAAGGTCGCGGGCCTGGACCTGAGCGTCGCGCAACACGCCGAGACAGCCATCGAACTTGCCGACGCCGTCGTGTTCGTGGTGGACGCCCAGACCGGCGCGACCGCCACCGACGAGCAAGTGGTCAAGCTGCTGCGCAAGTCCGGAAAGCCGACGCTATTGGCGGCCAACAAGGTAGACGGCCCCCTTGGCGAGATCGAGGCGGCGTCGCTGTGGTCGCTCGGGCTGGGGGAGCCGCACCCCGTCAGCGCGCTCCACGGGCGTGGCACCGGAGACCTGCTGGACGCCGCTGTGGCCCTGCTGCCCAAGAATCTCGAGGCCGTGCCTGTTGCCGCAAATGCGCCCAGGCGGGTCGCGATCGTGGGCCGCCCGAACGTCGGAAAGTCCTCCCTGTTGAACCACCTGGCGGGCGAGGACCGCGTGGTCGTCGACGCCACCGCGGGCACCACCCGCGACCCCGTGGACGAGATTGTCGAGATCGGCGGCCGCCCGTGGGTGCTTGTGGACACCGCTGGAATCCGCAGGCGCGTGCACCTCACGCAGGGCGCCGACTACTACGCGAGCATCCGGACGCAGGCCGCGATCGAGCGCGCCGAGGTGTGCGTGGCGCTTCTTGACGCGTCGCAGCCGCTCACGGAGCAGGACACGCGCGTCATCTCGCAGGTCGTGGAGGCGGGGCGCGCGCTCGTGCTCGCGTTCAACAAGTGGGACCTCGTGGACGAGGACTCCCGCGACCTGCTCGAGCGCAGCGTGGACCTCGACCTTGTGCAGCTGGCGTGGGTGCCGCGCATCAACCTGTCCGCTAAGACCGGGTGGCACACCAACCGCCTGGTGCCGGCGCTCGAGGTCGCGCTTGACTCGTGGGACACGCGCGTGTCTACCGGAAAGCTGAACGCGTTCCTCGGCGAGTTGGTGTCCGAGCACCCGCACCCGGTCCGCTCCGGAAAACAGCCAAAGATTCTGTTCGCGACGCAGGCCACCACGCGCCCGCCGCGCTTCGTCATCTTCGCGTCGGGCTTCATCGAGGCCCAGTACCGGCGGTTCATCGAGCGCCGCCTGCGCGAGACCTTCGGGTTCGAGGGCTCTCCCATCGCGATCTCCGTGCGCGTGCGCGAAAAGCGCGGCAAGAAGCGCTAATACCAGATTCGCCGCGAAATATCACCGTAATCATTCCGTGACCTTTTCGTGACTCCGTGCCATGCTGGGGTGGTGCCGCGGAGATAGCGGCATCCAATCAAAGGAGATTGAGAATGGCAGAAAAGGCCAGCGGCAAGGTCCTGTGGATCTTCCCCAAGAACACCGCCAACGAGTTCCTCGGAGCGCTCATCGTAACGGTGGTACTTTCACTCATTTGGTCCTTCGTCATGGACAAGACCTCTGCGGGTGAGCACGCGTGGCTTGCCCTGATCCTGTGGCTGATCCTGGCCGCGCTGATCGGCTGGTATGTCGGCATGGTCCGCGGCAACGCTGCGCAGTCCACCCTGTGGATCGCGGCTGGTTTCGCGGCGCTAGGCGCCCTGCTCACGCAAGGCCTGATGGCGAATGCGTCGGCCAATGTTGACGCCGCTCTGGTGGGCGCACTTGAAGGTAGCGGGTTCACGATTGCGGTCAGCGGTACGCAGATTGTGCTGGCAATCGTTGCAGCAGTGTTCGCAACTATCGGTTCGAAGTCCAAAATGTAGTTCACTCCTTGACGCAGCGGCGGCGGGCACCCTCACGGGTCCCGCCGCTGTTGTGTGCCAGGGCGGTCAGCTCCAGATGTCGCCGACGGCGTAGCCGTGCGCGATGTGATGTCAACGTTCGCTCGCGGCACTGCGCGCTGATCGCGCCATGACTGCGTCGCGAATCGGGTTGCTGGCCCTACTTGCGTAGCCGAACGGGGCCCGTCGACCGTCGCACGATCAGTTCGGGGCGTGATCCCGTCAGCGGCGGGGGCGCTATGTCGTCAATTTGTGCGAGCAGTTGCTGCACCGCGTCCCGGCCCTGCGCGGCGAAATCCAGCCGAAGGGTCGTGAGCGGCGGCGAGTAGAACGCGGCTTCAGGGGTGTCGTCGACTCCCGTTACGCTCACGTCTTCCGGCACCCGGTAGCCGCGCTCGTTGAGAGCGAGAATGACTCCGAGAGCAGTTTGATCGTTGGCCGCGACGAACGCCGTGGCGGGCAGTTCATCGGGCCAAGTCCCGACCGCCTCATAGCCGGAGCGCGCGGACCAATCGCCGTGAACGACGCCGCACGAGTGCAAGCCAAGTTCCTCGACCGCGGCCTCGTACTCGCGGATGCGGTTGCGCGCCCCGACCCAGGCGCGCGGGCCGGCGATGTGCACGACGTCACGGTGACCGAGATCGACGAGGTGACGCAGGACGGGCAAGAGGTTGTTATTGGCGGCGGATTCGTTCGGCAACTTGTCATGGCCCGTGGCCAGGTAGACCGGCACCCGGAACGTGCTGGTCTCCACCGCGTGCGTTACCTCGTCGGTCGACAAGAGCGCAAGCACTCCTGCGAGGTCGAACTGCAGAGCGAGATCGATGGATTCCCGAATCGCCGCGGGGTTGTCCACGTCCAGGGTGATGACGTCCAGCAAGTAGCCGGCGTCGCGCGCGGCCATGTTGGCGCCTTCGAGGATCTTGCTCGGGCCGACCTGTGTGATCTCGTGGGTAAGCGCAGCGATGCGGTGGGAGCGGCCCGTAGTCAGCGAGCGGGCCGTGAGATTGGGGCGGTAGCCGAGTTCACGGATCGCCTCGTCGACCCGGTCGCGGGTTTCGGGGCGGATGCCCGCGTAGCCCTTGAGCAGCCGGGTCACCGTCGCATGCGACACACCAGCGACTCGCGCCACGTCATAGATCGTCGCGGGCCGTTCGACGCTCGGTTGTGTCTCGGTCATTTCGCCTCCCAGACAAGTATTACTTGACACCTAGATGTTACCGGCAACATAATGACTGCCAACCAAATGTTGCCGGTAACATTCCGGGAACTCAGCCACAAGGGAGTGAGCAATTGGCCGACGCGCACCTGTTGCCCGACCGAATCCTGTTCGGAGCAGCGTTTTATGACGAGTACCGCGTCAACGGTGACCTCGAGCGCGACCTCGACCTCATGGTCGACGCATCGTTCTCGGTCATTCGCGTGGGCGAGTCGGTGTGGGCAACATGGGAGCCACAGCCGGGCGTGTATAACCTCGACTGGCTCCAGCCCGTGCTTGACGGTGCGCACGCCCGCGGCATCTCAGTTGTACTCGGCACTCCGACCTACGCCATTCCCCCGTGGCTGAGCGCCATGGACCCCGACCTCGCGGGCGAACGAGCCACCGGCGTGCGCCATCCCTGGGGAAAGCGCCAGGAAGTTGACTTCACACACCCCCTGTTCCGGCAGCACGCGGAAGGCATCATTCGGGCAATCCTCGGGCGGTACGCCGAACACCCCGCGATCATCGGGTTCCAAGTTGACAACGAGCCCGGCTCGTTCCTGCTTCACAACCAGCGAGTATTCGACGGGTTCCTGCGCTGGCTCGAAGGCCGCTACGGAGATGTCGAGACGCTCAACCGCGAGTGGGGGCTCACATTTTGGTCGCACCGCGTCCGCAACTGGGATGAGCTCTGGCGTCCCGATGGCAACCATTCGCCGCAGTACCAGATCGAGTGGCGCCGGTACCAGGCCGAACTCGTCAACGACTTCATCGCGTGGCAGGCCCGCATCGTGCGCGAGTATGCGAATGCCCGCCAGTTCGTGACGACGTGTATCTCGTATGAGCGCCAGTCGATCAACGACGAGCATCTCGTCAAAGAGCTCGATGTCACCGCCGGCAACCCGTATTACATGATGCAGGAGGCACTGCATATTGGGGTCGAGGTGCCGCGCACCGCGATGTGGTGGACGAGCGGGGTATGGGCACTCTACGGGCAGGGCGACCGAATGTTCAGTTCGGCACAGGCCCCGTTCCTCGTCACCGAGACGAACGCGCAGTCGATTGGGCAGTCCCACTGGCAGCACCACACGCCATACCCCGGTCAGATCGCCCTCGCGGGCCTCGCACTTGTAGCCCGCGGCGCTCGGATGATCGAGTACTGGCAGTGGCAGACGCTGCACTTTGGCATCGAAACGTACTGGGGCGGGGTGTTGCCACACAGCGGCCTACCCGGTCGCATCTACCGTGAGATCGCGGAACTTGGCAGGCGGATCCGCGACCTCGGGCCGCAGCTTGAAGGGTTCACTCCAGATGCGGATGTCGCCCTGCTCTACTCGATCGACACCAAGCACAGTTTCGAGTTCTACCCGCCGCTCGCAAACGCCGAGGGCGGCCCGGATCGCGCGTCGTACTTGAGAATCTTCGATCGCTACTATCGCGCGGCCTTCGAGGCCGGTCTCCAGAGTCGGATCGTCCACGCCGACCAATTCCGGGAGCGTGACGCGGCGGACTTCGTGGCCGAGTACCCGACGCTGGTTGTGCCAACCCTTTACATCGCAGATGACGACACGCTCGACGCCCTCGTGCGCTACGCAGAGGCTGGCGGGCACCTCGTGGTGGGCATCCGCACGGGCTATGGCGACCAACTCGCCAGGGCCCGGCATGAGCGAGCGCCGGGGCGTCTCGCCGCCGCAGTAGGGGCATGGTACGACGAGTACTCGACGCTCGACGCGCCGGTCAGCATCGACAGCAGCACCTTTGGTGGCGGCCAGGGCGAAGGTTGGGCTGACGCGCTCGTCACTGACGGCGCCGACGTGTTGGCCGCGTACACGTCAGGTATCTATGCGGGTCGTCCCGTGGTCACGTCTCGCGCGCACGAAGCAGGTCGCGTGACATACGTGGGCACGCTGCCCGACCTTTCTCTTGCGACATCCATCCTCCGCTGGGCCGTGCCGAGCACGGACGCGAACGAATGGCAGTCAGACGCCGCCGTCACGATCACCTCTGGCACGAGCACTGCCGGTCGCATTTGGTTCATCAGCAATTGGTCGCCAGAGGCTGCTACCGCTCATCCGCCGAAAGAACTCGGCGAAGCACCGATCGTTCTCGCACCGTGGGACGTCTCCGTCCTCTGCGAGCAACGCAATCCCGAATCCGGGGTTGTTTCCATCGCTAGATTAGAGAGAGTAGAAGAATAATGAGGCACGGAACACGCAAAGCCGCGTTCGCGATCACCTCGATCGCTACCGTGGCGGCATTGACCCTCAGTGGGTGTACATCGGACCCGGCTCCGGACCCGACCGCCACACCTGGTGAGACTACCGACAACCCCAGCGGTGTGATTTCGGACGCGGAACGCGAAGCGGCTCTGAACACTCCGACCGAGCTGGTCTTCTGGACCTGGGTGCCGGACATCCAGGATCAGGTCGACTTGTTCGAGGCGAAGTACCCGGCGATCCACGTCACGGTCGAGAACGTAGGCCAGGGCCTGGACCACTACTCAAAGGTGCGCACCGCTTCGAAGGCGGGCACCGGCGGTCCAGACGTGGTGCAGCTCGAGTACCAGTTCATCTCGTCGTTCGCACAGACGGGCGACCTGCTCGATCTCACGCCGTATGGTGCGTCAGATATCGCGAGCGACTACGTGCCATGGGTTTGGAAGCAGGTCGTCGTCAATGACCAGGTGCTGGCAGTCCCGCAGGACTCCGGCCCGATGGGCAACCTGTACCGCGAGGACATCATGGCTGCGGCAGGTGTCACGGAGCCGCCAGCAACGTGGGCGGACTACAAGACCGCCGCAGAGAAGGTCCGCGCGAATACGGACTCCTACATCTCCAACATGGCGCCGGGGCAGGGTGCAGGGTGGCTCGGGCTGTTGTGGCAGGCGGGTGTCAAGCCGTTCAGCTATGACGGCGACAAGACTGTCACGATCAACCTGAACAGCCCCGAGGCGAAGAAGGTGATGGCCTACTGGCAGGACATGATCCAGAACGATCTTGTCTCGGTCGACCCTGACTTCAACGACGAGTGGTACGCGGGTCTCAACTCTGGCCACTACGCCGGCTGGCTGACGGCGGCGTGGGCTCCGGTCTTCCTCTCCGGTGCCGCGGCTGACACGTCGGGCAAGTGGCGCGCCGCGCCGCTGCCGCAATGGGACACGAGCAATCCGGCCTCGGGCAACCAGGGCGGCTCGGCCGACGCGGTGCTTAAGAGCTCGAAGAACCCGATCGCAGCCTACGAGTTGGCGAAGTGGATCAACAACGCGCAAGAACCCGCGTTGCTGTTCACCAGTAAGCAGCACTTCTTCCCGACCTTGAACTCAGTGCTGGAGGACCCGAAGTTCGTCGGTGACCAGCCTGAGTTCTACGGTGGACAGAAGGTCAACGAACTGTTTGCGGGCATCTCCCAAACGGTCGACCCCGATTGGGAGTGGCTGCCGTTCATGGAGTTCGTCTACTCGAGCGGCAATGACACGTTCGGGGCCGCCGTCGCGGCCAAGGGCGATCTCTCTGCGGGCCTGGATGCTTGGCAAGCCGCGCTTGTCGACTATGCAGAGCAGCAGGGCTTCACTGTCAACTGATAGAAGCGGGCGGCCCGGGGATCGCACCCCGGGCCGCCTCGCCCAACCACACCAAAACGAAGGAACTTGAGATGGCCCACGCGATCAAGCGGAAGCAGACCCTGGTTGCCTACGGATTCGTCCTCCCGTTTTTTGTCGTGTTCGCGACAATGTTCATCGCACCTCTCGCCTACTCGGGCTACCTGAGCTTTTTCGCGCACAAACTCGTCGGCGGCGTGGATTTCGTCGGATTCGGGAACTATGC
The DNA here is from genome assembly GCA_963735005.1 of uncultured Actinomycetota bacterium. Classification (GTDB taxonomy): domain Bacteria; phylum Actinomycetota; class Actinomycetes; order Actinomycetales; family Demequinaceae; genus WTKG01. Next base: position 120,415 of record CAVTJA010000003.1, read on the forward strand.
ACGCGCGTTCCAGGATTCGGCGTTCCTCGGCGGACTCGGACGCACCGCGCTGATTCTCCTGATACAGGTGCCCATCATGCTCGGGTTTGCGCTGTTCTTCGCGCTCGCGCTCGACTCCGGTCGAGCGCGCGGAAGCAAGGCAATCCGGCTGCTCATCTTCTTGCCCTTCGCGGTGCCCGGCGTGGTCGCTGTACTCATGTGGGGCTACCTCTACGGGCAGAACTTCGGACTCACGGGTCAGATCACACGCGCAGTCGGGTTGCCACCCACGAATTTTCTGTCGGACAACCTCATCTTGTTTTCGATCATGAACATCATTACCTGGGCGTTCGTCGGCTACAACATGATTATTATGTACGCCGCCCTCAAGTCCATTTCCCCCGAGGTGTACGAGGCCGCGGAGATCGACGGCGCGAGCCAATTGCGGCTTGCCTGGAGCGTGAAGATTCCTATGATTCGGCCCGCCATCCTCCTGACCGTCATCTTTTCGGTCATCGGTAGCTTCCAGATCTTCAACGAACCGAAACTGCTCGTGGAGATCGCTCCTACAGCGATCGCGCAGGGGTTCACGCCCAACTTCTACGCCTTCAACCTCGCGTTCGTGAACCAGGACCTCAATTACGCCGCGGCGATCGCATTCCTGCTCGGCTTCGTCATCATGATCGTGTCGTACGTCGTGCAACTAAGTATGCACAAGAAGGAGCTCCAGTCGTGACCGCCCAGCAGACTCCGATGAAAGCGCCGCCCAGCACGTCGTCCAAGAGCGACAAGCGCCGCAAGGCGGTAAGTCGCGGAAGGCGCCGCAGCAACCTGCTCACGGTGGTGATGTGGTTGAGTGTGCTCTACTTCATCGTGCCGCTCATCTGGCTCTTCGTGTCCTCGACTAAGAGCAACAGCGATCTGTTCACCACGTTCGGGTTGTGGTTTGGACATGACTTTAACCTCTTCGCGAACATCCACGACGTGTTCACCTACCAGGACGGCATCTACGCGCGATGGGCGCTGAATACGCTCCTGTACGCGGGCGTGAGCGCCGTTGGCGCGACGCTGCTCGCCACGATGGCGGGGTATGCGTTCGCGAAGTACAAGTTCCCCGGTGACAAGGCGCTGTTCAGCGTCACCTTGGGCGCGATCATGATCCCACTCACGGCACTGGCTATTCCCACGTATCTACTGTTCTCGTCGGTGCACCTCACCAATACGCCGTGGGCCGTCATCCTGCCTTCGCTCGTGAGTCCGTTCGGCGTGTTCCTCATGCGCGTATACGCGGCCGATTCGGTGCCGGACTCGCTCATGGAGGCCGCCCGCGTGGATGGCGCGGGCGAATACCGGATCTTTTGGACCGTGTCCCTCCGATTGCTCGCGCCTGGCATGGTCACGGTGATGCTGTTCACGCTCGTGGCGACCTGGAACAACTACTTCTTGCCGCTCATTATGCTCAATAGCGGGAAGCTACTGCCCTTGACGGTTGGACTCGCGCAGCAGCAGGCGACCTCGGCGGCGGGGGGCGGCGCACAAGCACTGTTCTCGACCGTGATCACTGGGGCGTTCCTGTCGGTCATCCCGCTGATCATCGCGTTCTTGTACCTGCAAAGGTTCTGGCAAACGGGTCTCGCGACCGGCGGAGTGAAGGGCTGACGCGATGTGGCACGGTACGGTCAGTAGCCCCGAGCAGCGGCCAGCGGCAGGCGTGACTCTGGTGAGCCTTGGCATGTTCTCGTGGACGACACTCAAAGCACCCGCGAAGGCGGGGCCGCCGCGTGACTAGGGGCTGGTACAGGCGCATCGGGCGGACGCCGCTGCATACTTCGACGATCGTCGCGGGCGCTTCGCCGCTGGGCTCAATGCCGAATCTCTACGGCTACGACGTTAGCGAGTCCGCTGCAGTGGACTTCGTGCTGTCCCTGTTGCGAAGTCCCATCCGTGGTGTGGATACGTCGAATAACTACGGCGACGGGGCCAGCGAGCGTCGAATCGGAAAGGCGATAGAGCTCGCGGGGGGAGTCCCCGATGACTTCCTGGTCATGACGAAAGTCGACGCTGCCGGGGGAGATTTCTCGGGTGCCCGTGTGCGCGAATCGTTCCGGGAGAGCGTGGAGCGGCTTGGCGTGCAACGCGTGCCGTTGCTGTTCCTGCATGACCCCGACGCATTCGACTTCGAGTACATGACGTCCGCCGAGGGTGCCGTCGACGCGCTCGTTCAGATCCGTGAGGAAGGGCGTGCCGATGCCATCGGCGTCGCGACAGGCGACACGAAACTGTTGCACCGGTATCTCGATCTTGGCGTGTTTGATGCGATCCTCTGCCACAACCGTTTCACTCTCGTCGACCGCAGCGCCGATGAGCTCTTCACTCGCGCAGTTGCCCTTGGGGTAGGCGTTCTCAATGCGGCAATCTATGGCGGCGGCATTCTGGCGCGCCCTGGCGAAATCACGAAGTACTCGTACAGGCCCGCCAGCCGCGAACTCCTTGAGACGATCGCCGCAATGGACGCGGTGTGCACGCGATCCGGGTTCGACTTGGCGACGGCCGCGCTCCAGTTTTCACTACGCGATCCCCGAATCGACGCAACTGTGGTGGGAATGACAAGTGAGCGCCGAATTTCGACGCTCATCGCGTCGGCGGGGATGCCCATTCCCGATGCCGTATGGGACGAGTTGGAGGCTCTTGTCCCGCCCGCTTCGACCTGGCTAGACCACCCTTCCCGAAGTGGCGTCTCCTGATGGTCGCTGCCACGGTTCACCGCATTGTTCAACTTCACAGGAGGACTCCTTGACCACAACTGAGAAAACCGACGATCCCACCGGATTCGCACCGGGGCGCTGGATGGGCCGGGTGTTCGTCACCGTCGTCCTTGCGTTCTTTGGCGTGTTCTTTGTCCTCCCGCTGGCATGGTTGCTGATGGCGCCGACGAAGAGCCCCAATGCTCTGTACCGCCTGGATGGAGAAGGACCTTTTGATTTTGGGTCGTTCGGCCAGCTCGCTGAAAACTGGAGCAACCTCACCCAGTTCCAGCACGGCGTGATCTGGACCTGGCTCGGGAACTCGGCGCTGTATTGCGGCGCAGCGTTGGCGATCACGCTGATCGTTTCCATCCCCGCCGGCTACGCGCTCGCGCTGACGGAATTCAAATTTCGGCGCACTCTTCTCGCCTTCACCCTGATGGTGATGCTCATTCCCAACGCTGCGCTCGTGCTGCCGATATTCCTCGAGGTCAACGCAGTGCACCTCGTCGGGAAGCCACTGGCGGTCATCCTGCCGTTCTCCTTCTTCCCGTTTGGCGTCTATCTCACTTACATCTATTTCTCTACAAACATTTCGACTGATCTGCTTGACGCGGCCCGCATTGACGGAGCCGGCGAGTTTACGGTCTTTTGGCGAATCGCAGTGCCGCTCGCGACCCCCGTCATCGCGCTCGTCGGATTCTTCAACTTCGTGACGAACTGGAACAACTACTTTCTTCCGTTCGTCATGGAGCCTGGTCCCAAGCAGCCCATTCAGGTGGGGCTCGGGGAGTTGATTGCGAATACGCCCTTGTTCAACCCGGACTCTTCAGCCGACCTCACGATCACCCTTCCTCAATTGGCGTTCGCGACAATCATTTCCGTGACGCCAGTGCTGATCGTCTTCCTTTTCTCCCAGCGCTACCTCGTGTCTGGGCTGACGGCGGGCGCTACCAAGGAATGAACGAATCTAGTTCGGTTGAGGTCCTGACCACGTGGCTTGGGAATCCTGATGCCTCTCTTCGCGTCCACGAGCGGGCATTACGCGATAACCAAGGAACGGTCGGCGGCGACTTTGGTTGAGAGTCGCCGCCGACCGCATCCCTCAAAGTGCCCGCATCGGGGCAAGACACCGGGGTGCGCGCCACACCGCGCCCCAGAGCGACCTACGGGGGGCGATTCATGAAGATCACCGGTTACCGCTGCATGCAGACGTTCCACGACTGGGGGAGGCCCGTCGGAGACGTGAACGGGTTCTCCGATCCGGGGATCAGCGCGGTTTCTATCGTCGTGCTCGAGACTGACGCGGGCATTGAGGGCGTCGGCATGGGGTCGCACCAAGACATCGAGCGGCTCTTCCCCGCCATCGAAGACGAAGACCCCCGAGCCGCAATCGCCCTTTACGATCGCATGCTCGCCCGTGTCTTTAAGGCGGGGCATTCGGGTGCCACGTTCGGGGGAATCGGCACACTCGACACGGCCATCTGGGACCTCAAGGCCAAAGCCGCGGGCGAACCCCTGTGGCGGCTGCTCGGCGCACGCGACCGGTTCGTAAACGGTTACGCCTCGGGCCTCGACATTGCCCTCGACGACGCCCAACTCGCGACGTGGTATCGGATGATGGGTGAACGCGGGTTTTCAAGTGGAAAACTCAAGGGCGGTCGCGATCTGGAGCGAGACATCCGCCGCTTGGGGATCGTCGCCGAAGCTCTGAGGGGCAACGGGGTGACCCCGGCGGTGATGCTCGACGCGAACGAGTCGTGGAACTTCAAGCAGGCAGTGCGATACGTCGCCGCCATTGAGAAACAGCACGACCTTGCCTGGATCGAGGAGCCGCTGCGGCGCTGGGACGCCGCTGGCCACGCGCGGCTCGGCAACGCAGTCCGCGCAGCCGTCGCCACCGGCGAGAACCTCACCGGTCTCGAACAGTTCACCCCGCTCTTCGATCGCGGCGCGGTGGACATTGTGCAGGTGGCATGCGTATGGGGCGTGACGCATTTCCTGCGCGTTGCCTACGCCGCGCACTCCCGTGACCTCCCGATTAGCCCGGTCGGTTTGACAACGAACCCAGCGGTCGCGCACGCTGCGAGCGCCGTTCCGAACCACCTGTCCTCCGAGGTGCAAGACCTTGGATCACCATTCGGCGTGTCGGTCGATCAGGAGTTCTTCGACGGCGGGGTCGTCCTCGGGGATCATCCCGGCAACGGCGTCACGATCGACGAGGACGCCATCATTGCGCACCAGCGCGCGGCGAGCTGGCCCAAGGGAGAGCGGCCGCATGTGCGGCCACACCGTGCCGGTCTCGAGCTTGTCACCGATGGTCCCGCGGGTAGAGTCGACAGATGAGCCAAGTCGGCCGTCTTCCCGACGATTCAACGCCCAGCGCCGCCGACCAGGACGACGCCCCACGCCTCATCGACAGCCATGTCCATATTTGGGACCCGACGGTTCTGGACTACTCCTGGCTGGAAGGGGAGTTGGATCGCCCCTACCTGCCTGCCGAATACCAGGCCGGCGCGCCGGCGACTACCGGCGTCATATTCGTCGAGGCGGGGCCTACTGGCAAGGCGCAGGAGGTGGCCTGGGCCGAGTCTCTTGGCTGGCCGGAACTGCTGGGCGTCGTCGCTCACGCGCCGCTGGAGCATGGCAGCGGGGTCGTGACCGAGCTGGCGGCTCTACGCGCAGCGGGCCGCACCGTCGGCATCCGCCGGTTGCTGCAGGATGAGCCATTGTCGTTCTTTGAGGATCCCGGACTGATCGAGGGTCTGCGCGCGCTCGCGCGGGCGGGGCTACCGTTCGATGCGTGCATCCGCCATCACCAGCTTGCCGCCCTGACCGCGCTCGTTTCCAAGGTTCCCGAACTGCCCGTGGTGCTCGACCACCTGGCCAAGCCGCCCGTCGCGACTGGTGACGACGGAACTTGGGAGAGGGACCTACGCGCACTGGCCGCTTTGCCGCAGGTCGTCGTGAAACTGTCGGGCATGCCCCCGGAGTTGAGTGATGACCAGGATCTAGTCTCCGCGAGTCGCCCGTGGCTCGAGGTCGCGCTCGATGCATTCGGCGCGGACCGGGCCATGGTGGGCAGCGACTGGCCGGTTTCGGCAATGTCACCCAGACGGCTGGCCCCTGGTGAATGGCTATCCTTCATCCTGGACGAACTAGCTGCGAGCCCGGCGGAGCGTGAACATCTGTCATGGCGCACGGCGTCGCGCTTTTACGGTGTCTGAGCCAATGGGCCTCCCGGCGCGTCGGCGGTGAAATTCGTCGCCGCGGTTCCGGTAACATTGCATGGTTGTCACGGGCTGTGGCGCAGTTTGGTAGCGCACTTGACTGGGGGTCAAGGGGTCGCAGGTTCAAATCCTGTCAGCCCGACTTCTGAGGTGGTTTCGCGCGGCAAGTGCGCGGGACACTTCACCGGTGGTCGTCTCTCTCGCGCCGGTGATTGCGAGGGTGCGCATTGCCGGCTTGGCGGGCCCCAAGCCGTAGTTGGCGTTATCCAGCCCGTCTTCCGTGGACGAGGTCCTGGCGACCGCGAGGCGGGCAAGTGCTCACCGCCGACAACAACGGCTGGTTGTAGGGCGCGGATCGCGACGCGATTTCAAACGCCGCGTTCCTGGCGGTAGTAGCAGTATCGAAAATCTGTGGGGCCACGCTCGCCGCTGAAGCCCGCCCTGGCGATCACTCGCACGCTGGCTACGTCCGCCGTCTTGACGCCAGCCGGCAGCCCCGGAAAGTCGACCACGGCACCTGTAATGCAGCCCACCTCGGTCCCATCCGTCAGGACAATGACGAACTCGTATTGGTCCTTGGCGGTCTCGCCCGCCATGTATACCCGCGTCGCCATATCAGCTGGGAGGCGTTCCGTGCTGTCGGCGAGCGCGGCCACCGTCGCGATGTCGATAGCCCGGCCGTAGGGGCCCTCGTCTGATGCGGGAAGCATCCATGCCGCGGCGGCCTCTACGACCTCAACGACGATTACTCGATCGACCAAGGTTCCGTCCTTCAACGTCGCGGTACAAGGCCGACGCTCGATGCCTATGGCCCTCGATGCTGCGATCGCCTCGACCTGCGCAGCCATCTCGGAGGTCAGGGCCCCAAGTGCCGCGAAGCGTTCCGCAACAGTTGCCTGCCACTCGTCATCTGAGAGGTTCGCCTCGACGTAGACCGGCATGGGCGCCCACGCGAGGAACTCGCGGCGGGAAGCGCGCTGGATCTCGACCGGCCCGATCTTGCTTGCGCCCTCGTCGTGGATCTGCAGCGAGAACCGGCCACGCAGGTTGTCGGTTGTCACCGTTGGGTTGCCAACGAACGTACGGAACCACACCGTTTCATTCGCGACCGCGAGCACCTTGACGAACGGATGCGCGTCAGCCTCGGCCAGCACATAGAGGCGCCCCGCACTCGGCTGGCCTGCGTCACTTTGCAGGTGCGTCGATTGACCTTGGTGGTGAGAGTGGCCATGATCGTGGCCGTCCGCTCCGTTCATGGCGCCCAAGGCCTCCGTGTCGATCGTGCTGGCGCAACAACGCTAGCAGGCATGCACGTGACGAACCTGGGACTTCTTTCACCGATGCGATCGAGAGCCGATTGGGGGTCAAGGGGTCGTTGGCCGTCACTGGCCGTAGACGAGCGCCCTGTGCTTGGCGAACTGCCTCTTGCCAGTTGTGGCCCAGATGAGCCGAACGGGCAGAGGCAGCGCCTCGCGGAGAAATTCTGCACCAGCGTCCGGCCCCAAGGCCTCGACGATCCACCCCAGTTGAGTCAGAAGCTCCTTTTTAGGGGACGATTCGCGCACGTGCTCACCGAGCTTGTCCCATTCCTTCTGGCTCAAATTGGCACTGGCGACGGGGAGGATTAGCTCTTCCTCGTTGCCGAGGTGTACCTGGAGCGCAGCGCTAATGGCCGCCACGAGCGACGCGACGTGATCGCGTTCGGCCATGCCCGCAGTCGCCTCCCACGCAGGAAGCGCGTCCTCCACCTGCTGGATGAGATCAGCGACCTCCGCGTGCTGCGACTTCATCAACGACACGTGAATGGCGCAACCCGGAGAGCGCTGCTCGAGCATGTCCCACAGAATCAGGTCCTCACCCTCGTGGTGCAGGTGCAGGCCAGCCGCAAGCGTGTGCACGTGCTGACCAACGACGCCCGCCCTGCCGGTGTCGCCCTCAGCGACACCACGGACGAGTGGTTCGGCCTCCTTGAATCCGTAGCGAAGAACTTTGTGAATCATCACGAGGTCCGACGTATTGCACGTCGGTAGCGTTGCCGCCGATTCGAGGGGCGAGGCCATCGGTGGTCCATTCGTGGGCGCGGGTTCTGGGAACAGATATTGTCCCCATGCAACCACAGCGCGCCATGTGCAACAAGAGCGAACCACGGTTGTCGGCGGGCGTGAATCAACAGCGTCAGTCGGTGCGCCAGGCCCCTCGGCTACACGAGTAGTGCGATGGCGGCGACGGCCGAGGCGAGGAGGACCGCGATGTCGAACCGCCGCTGGCTGAAGCGGTGCACCGTGACGTAACCGAGGATTCCACCCGCCAGGATCAGCGGAGCGAGCAGGCCGCCTCGGCTCAGGTCTTCCCAATGCATCAGTCCGAGGCCCAGTGAAAACGGCACCTTGACCAGGTTCACGATCAGGAAGAACCAGGCGTTGGTGCCGATGAATCGCCGCTTCTCGATGCCTGAGGCGGACAGGTAAAGGGTCATCACGGGCCCGGCCGAGTTTGACGTCATCGTCGTGAACCCGGCGCCGGTCCCAGCGACCCAGGCGACCGCTCGCCGCTCGTGTCCGTTCGTCGCGGCATCCCCGTTACGCCACTTGGAGATCAACTGAAGGAGCAACAACACCAGCAGAATGACGCCGATGCTCCGGCGCAGCACATCGTCGGACACGAAGCGCAGAAACACTGAACCGAGCACGAGGCCTGGGAGCACGGCCGGAAGCAGACGCCTGATGAGGGACCAGTCCGCGTCGTGGCGGTAGTGCCACACCGCAACCAGGTCCCCGACGATGAGCAGTACGAGTATCGCGGCCGTGGACTCCTTCGCGGGAAGGATGGTCGCGAAGATTGCAACGGAGATGGCCGCGACGCCACCTAGAGCCGTCTTGGCGTAGCCGATGATGACGGCGGCCGCACCCATCAGTAGGGCGGCCGTCAGCGAGCCGCCCAGCAGTTCGAACAGCAACAGCTAGCTTGCGGCGATGGGGCCGATTCGTAGCCACACGACGTCGCCGGTGCACGCCGGCAGGTGGGCGGATGGCACGAAGGTGGGCGTGATCGCTCCCGGGACCCAGATGTTCCAGCCGTCGCCGTATTCGATGCCGCAGTCGGGGCCGAGCGGGCCGCCGCCCGGGTCGATGTTGACCGCCTCGAGCCACGCGTAGGCGCTGCCTCCCGCCGCGACGGTCACTGTGGTGGGGGTGAGGTCTGTCATCTGGTCCGCTACATCGCCAAGCTGTGTGCCGTCGCCATGGCCTAGAACCGCCACCTGGGGGAAGCCCTCAAGGGTGCACTCGGGGCCGGAGTTGACGAATTCCACCGTGTAGTTCAGGTGCCCTGCGGTGCCCTCCGGGGCGTTGACCTGCGGCGTAATGGTGCCGTCGGCGCATGGGGCGAGCGCCGCGGGCGTGGTGGGCGCCGGGGGCGGGGTCGTCGTCTCGGTTTCGGCCGGCGTCGACGTGGGTGGGGCCGATGTGGTGGTCGTCGGGGCAGCGGTCGTCGTGGGGGACTCGGCCGGTGGAGTGCAACCGGCGAGCGCCAAGAGACCGATGACTGCCAGGGCAACGCGCATGGGAACCTCCGCTGGGAAACCGGAAACCTTCGAGGCAAGTGTAAGCCGGTCGCGCACAAATCCTGCCAAGACGGGCACATTCCCTTGAGCGTGGGCCGCGCGTAGCATCGGCCTATGTTCATCCTGATGTCTGTGCACCATCCCCACCCCGAGCACCGAGCCGCACTCATCGAGTCGATGCATCGCTACGGTGCCGCAATCGAGGGCCAGCCGGGCCTGGTGTCCGTCCATACGCTGCATGACGCCCGCTCGGATCGGCTCGTCGGGCTCGCAATTTACGAGTCGGAGGAGGACTTCCAGCGCCTTGCGCCGCTCGCGCGAGCGGCCGTGGCCGGCGACGACTTCGACACGTGGGAACGAGTCGACATCGACGGGCTAGCGCTCACCGAGATCTAGCGGGCCGCCATGAGTGAGGTTTCACCTGTGCACAGAATCTTTTCGACGAGCGTCACGTCGGTCTACCCGCTTTACGTCGCGAAGGCGGAGCGGAAGGGTCGCAGGCAGGACGACGTGGACCAGATCTTCACCTGGCTCACGGGGTTCGGCCCCGCAGAATTGCGCCAACATCTGGACGACCGCTCGACGTTCGCCGAGTTCTTCGACGCGGCGCGCCTCAACCCGAAGTCGGAGCTCATCACGGGGGTCGTGTGCGGCGTGCGCGTCGAGGACATCGAGGATCCGCTGATGCAGAAGATCCGCTACCTCGACAAGCTCGTCGACGAGCTCGCGCGCGGCAAGGCGATGGACAAGATCCTGCGGTCCTGACCCGCGGCGCGGTCGCGTTAGGGTCAAAGCGAAGCCCCACACGCAAAGGAGAAACCCATGCCAGTCATCGCCATCGTTGGGTACGGACCCGGCCTGGGCGCCGCCGTCGCGCGGCGCTTCGGACGCGAGGGCTTCGCGGTCGCGCTCATCTCGCGGGACCAGGCCAAGCTCGATGCGCAAGCCGCAGAGCTTGAAGGTGGGGGAGTGACCGCGCGAGGCTTCGCAGCGGACGTCCGCGAACCCGCCGCGCTCGAGGCCGCCCTCGCGAGCGCGACTGCCGAGCTTGGCCCCATCTCCGTGTTGCACTACAGCCCGCTGCCGTCTCGCGACTACCTCAAGCCAGTGCTCGACCTGACTCCGGAGCTCGCCCTTGAGGCGCTGCGCTTCTCGGCCCTTGGGCTCATCCACGCCGCGCGCGCCGTCCTGCCTGCGATGCGCGCTTCAGGCGAGGGCAGCATCGTACTGATCAACGGCGGCACCTCCGTGAAGTCGCGCCCCGACTTCGCCGGCACGTCGGTCGCGTTCCCCGCCGAGAGCGCATACGGCGAGATGCTTCACGATGCCCTCAAGCCCGACGGCGTCCGGGTGGTCCAGCTGGTGATCCCTGGCGGCATCCCCAAGCTCCAGCTCGAAAACGGCCTCGACGACGTTGCCGACCGCATCTGGGAAATCCAGGCGACGCCGGGGCCCTTCCGGACCATGCTGATCCCGCTCGAAGACGGCCGCGAGTAGCCCGCCGGTAAACTGCCTGCACCACGCTAGTGGTGGGTCCTCCAAAGGCGAAAGGCCAGCATGGCAAAGCTCTACTTCCGGTACGGCGCGATGAACTCATCGAAGTCCACGCTGCTGCTCGCAGCCGCACACAACTACGAAGAACGCGATCAGCACCCCGTCGTGATCAAGCCGGGCATCGACACGAAGGCCGGGAAGGCGATCGCCTCGCGCATCGGCGTCGAGCGCCCCGTGGACATCCTGCTCGCGCCTGGTGCCTCGCTACTCGCGTCCCTTGAGGCGCTGCGTCCCCTCGACACCATCGACGCGGTGTTTGTCGACGAGGCGCAGTTCCTCACCCCGACCCAGGTCGACGAGGCCTTCACGCTCGCGGTCACCGAGGGTATCCCGGTGCTGTGCTACGGGCTGCGCGGGGATTTCATGACAAAGTCCTTCCCCGGCTCGCTGCGGCTCATGGAGATCGCCCACTCCATCGAGGAGCTCAAGACCATCTGCCGATGCGGCTCGAAGGCCATCTTCAACGCGCGCATCGTCGGTGGTCAGTTTGTGAACGAGGGGGACCAGGTCGCTATCGACGGCCAGCAGGCGTCCTACGAGTCGCTGTGCGGCCGGTGCTACCTCGACAAGGTGGGGCCGTTGCGCAGTTCCGCATGACGGCGACGAGCCTCCGGGCGGCCGCCCAGGTTGCATCGCGTCGTGTCGCGATATATCGTTAACTATCGATAACGACTTGCGCTCTGGAGGTCATCATGACTAGTTCACATCGTTCCGCGGGCACTAGCGGGTTTGACCCCGGTCAGGCGGCCGACGCCATGTGGCGGGCAATGGAGCAGGCACGGGCGGGCGTCGAGAAGCGCGTCCGCACCCGGATGGGCAGGGGAGACGTGCGCGCGTCGGTGCTAGCGCTACTTGCCGAGGAGCCGATGCACGGCTACCAGATCATCCGCGAAATCGAGGAGCGCACGGGCGGCCGCTGGAAGCCCAGCGCGGGCTCCGTCTACCCGACGCTGCAGATGCTCGCCGACGAGGGCCTCGTCGCCGCTGAGACCCAGAATGACCGGAAGGTGTACATCCTGACGGAGGCAGGCCGGGAGGAGGCCGCTGCCGCCGAAACGGCGACGCCCTGGGACACCAAGGACACCGGCGACGCCGGCAGATTCACAGCGCTTCCCAAGGCAGGCATTGACCTGGCGCAAGCGGTTGCTCAGGTGGCGCGCACGGGTACGAGCGCCCAGCAGGAGAAGGCCGTCGAGGTGCTCCACCAGGCGCGCCGTACGATGTATTCGATCCTCGCTCAGGACTAACGCGGGTGCCGTTAGGCCGTCGGGGTCGAGGAGGTTCGATGCCCGACATTGTGCGCGGTCGCGCGCGCTACCGGCGCATCGTCAGGTTTGCCGCCCGGAACCTAGCGATTACCTGGTGGTACGAGATCTTCCTGCCGACCGTCGGCCTGTACCGCATCGCGGAACGCACGCGAGCGGCACGGCTTCAGAAGTTCGCCCGCCGATTTCGCGTGCTTGCCGTAGACCTCGGTGGGCTGATGATCAAACTTGGCCAGTACCTGTCGTCACGGCTCGACGTGCTGCCGCCTGCCGTCACGCGCGAACTTGAGGACCTCCAGGACGAAGTGCCGCCGGTCGCGTTCGCAGCGATCCGCGAGCTGGCCGAGGCGGAGCTTGGCGTGCCGCTCGAGCGTGTGTTCTCCGAGTTCGACGAGACCCCGGTGGCATCCGCCTCGCTCGGCCAGGCCTATAGCGCGCGGCTGTCGCCCCTCGACGGCGAGGTCTCTGGCCTTGATCGCGTCGTGGTCAAGGTGTTGCGCCCCGGTATCCGCGAAATCGTCGACATCGACGTCGCCGCGCTGCGCAAGGTGGGGAAGTGGCTCAGCAGCGTGCGGCTCGTGTCGGATCGTGTAGACGCACCCGAGCTCGTGGAGGAGTTCGCGCAGACGAGCCGCGAGGAGATCGACTACCTCGGCGAGGCCTCGTATTCCGAGCGTTTCGCCGAGAACTTCGCCGACGACCCGCGCGTGCGCGTGCCCGCCGTGGTGTGGGAGCGCACGACGCGGCAGGTGCTCACGCTCGAAGACGTCACCGCTATCAAGATCACCGACGCAGCGGCGTTGCGCGCCGCTGGCATCGACCCCAATGACGTTGCGCCGGTGTTCGCCGAGGTGATGTTCGACCAGTTCTTCCTGCACGGCTTCTTCCACGCTGACCCACACCCGGGCAATGTCTTTGTGACACCGCGCGACGCGGCGGATGGCGGCCCCGCGTGGACCCTGACATTCATCGACTTCGGCATGATGGGCGAGATCCCCGCGACGCTGCGGGCGGTGCTCCGCCGGTTCATCATCGCGGCCGCCGCGCGGGACGGCAAGGCGATCGTCGCGGCGATGAACGAGGCGGGGGTGATCCTGCCGTCGGCGGACACTCGCGACATCGAACGAGTGATGGCCGAGCTGTTCGCCCGCTTTGGCGGCATGGGCTTCGCCGAGCTGCGAGAGGTGGACCCTCGCGAGTTCCGCGCTTTCGCCGAACAGTTCAAGGACGTCATCTTGACACTGCCGTTCCAACTGCCGCAGAACTTCCTGTTGCTGATGAGGGCGGCGTCGCTCACCTCGGGCGTGTCGAGCGCGCTCAACCCGCAGTACAACCTGTGGGACTCCGTCGAGCCTTACGCCAAGCAACTCCTGCAGGATGAGGGAGCCAACCTTGTGCGCGACCTCGCCCGGGAGGCCATGGACACCGCCGCGGTGTTGTGGCGCCTGCCGAAGCGAATCGACGGCATCCTCACCAAGGTCGAAGACGGCACGCTGCCGCTCTCGGCTCCGGCGCTAGAAAGCGGCGTCGCGCGGCTTGAGCGCACGTGGCGTCGCGTCGTCTCCGCGCTGTTGTTCGGCGCGCTAGTTGATCGCCGGCGCCATCGTGCGCGCCGACGCGGACACGTTGGGAACGGTGTTGATGGCATCGTCCGCGTTGCCTTTGCTCCACGCGCTGTTCGCGAGGCGCACGGGTCGGTAGGGGGCCAGCCCGGCCGGGGTGGGACCATGGGAGGAGAGGGAGGGCCATGACGCAGCCGCCAACGCCATTCGACAAGCACGAGTCGGGCGCATATCTGCACGGGACCAAGGCTGCGCTGGGCCCCGGTGACGTCCTGACGCCAGGCTTTGGCTCCAACTTCCACGACGGCCGCGTCGCGAACTACGTCTACTTCACGCAGACGCTCGACGCCGCAGCCTGGGGAGCCGAACTTGCGCGCGGCGACGGGTCTCCGCGCATCTACATCGTCGAGCCGAGAGGCGAAGTCGAGGACGACCCAAACGTGACCGACAAGAAGTTCCCCGGCAACCCCACGCTGTCGTTCCGCACGGCGCAGCCGGTCACCATCGTGGGCGAATTGCTCGATTGGACGGGCCACACGCCGGAGCAACTTCAGGCGATGAAGGATGGACTCGCGCGTCTCAAACGGGAGGGTCTGGACGTAATCGACGACTAGCGGCGGTGCGCACGCGGCTTCGGTCGCACGTACCTCCCCGGGTACGCCACAATGGGCAAGTGACAGAACCAATGTTGCTGGTCATCGTCGTCGGGACCGCTCTCGCTTTCGACTTCACCAACGGGTTCCACGACACCGGCAACGCTATGGCGACGTCCATCGCGACGCGGGCACTCAAGCCCCGCCAGGCCGTCCTGCTGTCCGCCACGCTGAACATGGTGGGCGCGTTCCTGTCGCTCGCCGTGGCCGCCACGATCGCCAAGGGCATCGTCGACGCGGGCATCGTGACGCTCGACGTGGTGCTTGCTGGGCTCGCGGGCGCGATCGTGTGGAACCTCGTCACGTGGCTGTTCGGTATCCCGTCGAGCTCGTCGCACGCGCTCGTGGGCGGCGTCGTCGGCGCGGTGCTCGCCGCGGCAGGTGCGGGCGGCGTGTTGTGGTCAAGCCTCTTCGCGAAGGTGATGATCCCCGCGCTCGTGGCGCCGCTCGTCGCGATCGTTGTGGGCGCGGTCGCGACCTGGCTCGTGTCGCGCATCACCAAGGACGTACCGCAGGAAACGAATGACCGATGGTTCCGCTGGGGCCAGATCGGGTCGGCCTCCCTCGTCTCGCTCGCGCACGGCACCAACGACGCCCAGAAGTCGATGGGCATCATCCTGCTCGCCCTCATCGCTGGCAACGCCGTACCCGCCGACGCCGGGGTGCCGCTTTGGGTCATTGTCAGTTGCGCGCTGGCCATGGGGGTTGGCACCTACACCGGCGGCTGGCGTGTGATCCGGACGCTAGGCAAGGGACTCGTCGAGTTGGAGCCGCGCCAGGGGATGTCTGCCGAGACCTCCTCCGCCGCCGTCATCATGTTGTCGAGCCACTTCGGTTTCTCGCTGTCCACCACGCACGTCGCGACAGGCTCCATTCTTGGGTCAGGCGTGGGCATGAAGGGCGCCTCGGTTCGGTGGTCGCTCGCGGGCAGGATGTTCGCTGCTTGGCTGATCACGGTGCCGTCCGCGGGCGTCGTCGGCGCGGCGTTCTACGCGGTGTCGTCGCTCGCGGGCTCGTATGGAGTGTTCGCGCTACTAGTCGCCATCGCGTGGCGTGGTCTTCTGGTGGGCGCGACGTCAGCCGATCAACCACCGCAACGTCAACGATGCCTGGGAGTCTGGGGCTGGCGCGACGTCCGCCCTGGCGGAGATGGTCGTCGACCACGAGCAGCGGATCCCCGCCCGCAAGGCGCGCAAGAAGCCAAAGCTGAGTGCTCGCGCCAAGGCCCGCAAGAAGGCGAAGGCCGCGGACGGGAATGGGTAGCGCCATGTCTGGACTCGTGAACTGGAGCGCGCTTGCGAACGTCGTGTTCGTTGGCGTGATCGTGGGCGGCGGGCTCCCGGCGCTGTTCGCGCTCGGGGTGCGTGCGCTCGATGGGGCAGGATCGCGCGACGACCTTGGCGAGCGCAAGCGCGCCCGCGTCGTCGCCGCGGTGGCGTGCTTCTCGCTGGTGATCGCCGCGCTGCTGTTCGCGATCGTACTGGTGGGCCTGGGCTCCTAGCCGCGCGCCCGGGCGCGCGGCGGCCACGGGATGAGCATCGACGTGCGGCGCTGGTAGCCGGCGTAGTCGGGATGCCGCTCGCGCGAGATTTCCTCCGTGAATCGCGTTGAGCCCACGAACAGCAAGGTGAGGACCACTGCGCCGGTCGCTGTCCACAGCCACGGCGTTCCCGCGGCCGCGATCGCGAACCCCAGCACCACCCACCATTGGGAGATCTCGAAAAAGTAGTTGGGGTGACGGCTGAAACGGAAAAGCCCCGTGTCGAGCACCCCGCCCCGGGCGTGCGATCGGTGGAAGTTCCACCGCTGCTGGTCCGCGACGGTTTCACCCGCGAGCAACCCGAGGAATACCGCGGCCAGCGCCCACTCTGGCGCGCCCAGGGTGCCCGGATGCTGCGACACGGTCCACGCCGGCAGAGTGATCGCGAGCAACAGCGCGTTCTGGAAGCCCGCGATGAAAACGACGTTGAAGGCCGCGTACGCCCATCCGGGCATGCGCTGGCGCAGGATTGCCCACCGGTAGTCCTCGCCGCCGGGCGCGTAGCCGCCGCGCCGCGCGAAGTTCACGGTCAGCCTGGCCCCCCACAGCGTGATGAGCACCGCCACCAAGGTAACCCGAGCGTCGTCCGCCCGCGCCGCGAACACCCACGCGAACGCGACGGGCGAGATAGACCAGATGCGGTCCGTCCACGAGTATTCGCGGGTGATCACCGACAGCAGCCAACAGCCCGCGGCGATCCCGACGCATATCCAGATGTTGAGGACGACAGCAGTCATGCGCCGACGCTAGCACCAGCCCGAGAGGGCGCGGCGCGGCGCCGCACGCGTGTCCAGGCACGCGCCGCCACCGCGACCGCGGCGATAGCCATGGCCACCACCTCGGGGTTGTTGCCGTCGAAGCCGCCGATAGGCAGGTGGGTGCCGACCCACGTCAGGCCGGAGCGGTCCGCGATCCACAACGCGGCCACGCCCGCGACGACGGCAAGGATCACCCGCCGGAGGGTCTTGCCATTCGCGACGAAAACGAGCACGGGGATGAAGAGGGCCAGGGCGGCAAGTTGCGCCGCCTCGAGCCCCGCGTTGAAGGCGAAGACCGCCCAGGCGAGGTTCCCGCCGCTCAGCCCGATCTGGTCGAGCGCCTCGGCAAAGCCGAAGCCGTGGATCAGGCCGATGAGCGCGACGGGCACGAGGCCCAACCGTGGCGAAACCAGTCCGCGCTCCGCCCCAAGGGCGTGCAGCGCGCCCACCGCGATCGTCACCGCGATGGCGATCTCGATCAGGCTGGTCGGAAGCGCGAGCGAGGTAGTCGCGACGAGCGCGAGGCTCGCGGAGTGCCCGGCGGCGAACGCTAGGGACGTGACCACGGCGAGGCCAAGGAGCTTCCGCGGGCTACGTTCGTCAGGCGAGCCACCGCGCCCCCGCTCCCACGGTGCGGCGAGGCCGATGGCGAGTATCAGCATGATGAACACGTGGTCAAGGCCGTGCCGGAAGTGTTGGAAGCCCGCCTCGAATGCCGTGGCGCGCGGCGAGACCACAACGTCTCCGAGCGAGAAGCGGACGGCAGGGGAGTCGTGGGAGAGCGTGGCGATGAGCGTCTGGGTGGGGTCCCCCGCGAGGCCCGGCCACGGCACCACCGACACCAGCGCGGTGTGCGCGGGCACTACGTCGCTGACGAGCGTCCAGGTGAGCTCGAGCGTGCTGAGGTCCCGCTGTTGTGGATCGGCGACCAGCGCGATCTCAACTACGGCCTTGCCGAGCGCCGCCGACGCGACCTTCAGCGGAATCTCGCCGTTGGCGTCGGCAAGCGACACCCTGGCGAGAATGTAGTCGCCGACCGCGCCCTGATCGGCAAGGACGCTGGTGACCGTCTCGACGCCGCGGCCCTCGGCGATCAAAGCCTTTCGCCACTGGAAGACGGGCACGATGGCGGTGACCTCGAGGCTGCCGCTCTCCGTCGCAGCGACGGTGATGAGGGTCTCGTTGCCCGAGTGCGCCTGCGCCGGGGTAGCGAGGCCGGTGACCGCCGCAAGCACCGCTGTGACGACGAGAATTGCCCGCGTTGCCGATGCACGGTTGGGGCGGGCGTTCACGCACTCAGGCTAACCCCGAGTCGAGCCGCGAGATGCACCAGGGCGGGGGCAGAATCTTCGCACCCGAGGCATGATGGACACCATGGACACACGCATCCTTGGAAGCGGCAACCCGACGGGCGGGCTTGAGGTCTCGGCGCTCGGGCTTGGCTGCATGGGCATGACCTTCGCCTACGGGCCCGGCCCCGACCGTAGCTCCAACATCGCACTGCTGCGCGCCGCGGTCGACCGCGGCGTCACCTTCTTCGACACGGCCGAGATGTACGGGCCGTTCCACAACGAGATCCTGGTGGGGGAGGCTCTGCGGCCCGTCCGCGACAAGGTAGTCATCGCCACCAAATTCGCGTTCGAGTTCACGCCGGACGGCAAGCGCGTGGGCATCAACAGCCAGCCCGCGCACATCAAGAAGGTCGCCGACGAATGCTTGGGCCGCCTGGGTATAGACACCATCGACCTGTTCTATCAGCACCGCGTGGACCCGAACGTGCCCATTGAGGACGTCGCGGGGGCGGTGGGCGAGCTCATCGCGGCCGGCAAGGTGCGTCACTTCGGCCTGTCCGAGGCGGGTGCGGGGACAATTCGGCGCGCGCACGCTGTCACGCCCGTGACGGCGCTGCAGACCGAGTACTCGCTCTGGGAGCGGGGGGTCGAGGCCGAAATTCTGCCGACGCTCGCGGAACTCGGCGTCGGGTTCGTCCCGTACAGCCCGCTGGGGCGCGGTTTCCTCACGGGCGCCATCGACGCCACCACAAAGTTTGCCGACGACGACTTCCGAAACATCGTGCCCCGCTTCGACGCCGCCGCGCGCGAAGCCAACGGCGCCCTCGTCGCGAGCATCGGCCACATCGCGGCCAAACTTGGTGCGACGGTGGCGCAGGTCGCGCTCGCCTGGCTGCTCGCGCAGCAGCCGTGGATCGTGCCCATCCCCGGCACGCGCCGGCTGGAGCGGCTCGAGGAAAACCTGGCCGCCGCGGACATGGCGCTCTCGGCGACGGATATCGCGGAAATCACCGCCGCGTCGGACGCCGTCGCCATCCAGGGCACGCGTTACCCCGAGGCCGCGATGGGTGGTTTGGGGCTGTAGTAGACGCGTCCCATGATTCGATGGGACGACGACAACCAATTACGGGAGGCTTCACACATGACCGCCACGAGCTCAGCACATGCCCACTGGTCCGGGGACCTCGCCTCGGGAGCCGGCGCCACCAAGGTCGCGTCGTCGGCATTCCCCGAGGCGCCGATCAATTGGACCGCGCGCGCTGAGGGCAGTGCGACCACCACCACGCCCGAGGAGTTGCTCGCAGCCGCACACGCGTCGTGCTTCTCCATGGCGCTTTCGAACGAGCTCGGCAAGAACGGCACGCCGCCCACGCGGCTTGACGTCGATGCTGCTGTGACGTTCGTTCCAGGAACTGGTGTGACGACGAGCGTCATCACAGTAGTGGGCGACGTGCCGGGGCTGAACGCAGACGAGTTTGCGGCGTTCGCGGCTGGCGCGAAGGACGGCTGCCCGGTATCGCAGGCGTTGGCTGGCGTCGAGATTTCGCTCGGCAGCGTCAGCTTGGTCTAGTGCCCGCTCTACCAGGCGGACGGCTTGTAGTCCTTGAGAAATACCCCGTAGAGGTCCTCCCCGGCTTCGCCGCGCACGATCGGGTCGTACACCCGGGCCGCACCGTCCACAAGATCGAGCGGGGCGTGGAAGCCCTCCTCGGCCAGGCGAACCTTGGTGGGGTGGGGCCGCTCGTCGGTGATCCATCCGGTGTCCACGCTCGTCATCAGGATCGCGTCGGTCTCGAAGAGCTCCCGCGCGCTCGTGCGCGTCAGCATGTTCACCGCGGCCTTCGCCATGTTGGTGTGCGGGTGCCCCGGCCCCTTGTAGCCCCGGCTGAACACGCCCTCCATCGCGGACACGTTGACGACGTACGCGCGTCCCCGCGCCCGCGCCGCCGCCGCAAGCTGCGGGCGTAACCGGCTGAGCAGAATGAAGGGCGCAGTCTCGTTGCACAGCTGAACCTCGAGCAGTTCCCGAGCGTCCACCTCACCCACGCCCTGCACCCAGCTGTTGGTGTCGTGGAGGTCGGGCACCAGGCCGCCCGCATCAATAGCGGAGCCATCGGCAAGCCTCTCAAGCGACGACGACCCGGGCGCGAGAGCTGCGTCAGTCAGTGCCTGCGCGCTGGCGGCGGCGCCTGCGGAACCGTTGTGGACGCCCATCTCGGCGGCGTGAGCGGAGGCGAGCAACGGGTGCGCGGTAATCGCCTCGGTGAGCGCCTGGGGGTGCTCGTCGGCGGTGTGACCAAAGGTCAGTAATTCCGGGCCGCGGCCCTCGTCCCACAGCCCAGGGGACAACGGAGCCGACTCCGCATCGGCCAGGGGCGCGTACGCGCCGGGGGAGCGGCGCACCGTCTGCGCGGCATTGTTGATCAGAATGTCCAAGCGGGCCGCGCGCGGCTTCGGCGTCGGCGAGCGCGATCACCTGGGCCGGATCGCGCAGGTCGATGCCGACCACCCGCAGCCGGTTGAGCCAGTCCGATGCGTCGGCCATGGCGGCGAAGCGGCGCACCGCGTCGCGCGGGAACCGGGTGGTGATGGTGGTGTGGGCGCCGTCCCGTAGTAGGCGCAGCGCGATGTGCATGCCGAT
This sequence comes from uncultured Actinomycetota bacterium, assembly GCA_963735005.1. GTDB lineage: Bacteria > Actinomycetota > Actinomycetes > Actinomycetales > Demequinaceae > WTKG01. The sequence continues at coordinate 141,195 of CAVTJA010000003.1, forward strand.
CTTGGCGCGGCCGCCGGTGAGGAGCGCGCGCTTGCCGCTGAGGTCGGTGCTGGCGTCGCGCTTGGCGTGGCTCATGGCCGCACAGTCTGGGCATAGCTGGTGGTAGAAGGCGTCAACCCGCGTGTACTGGTGCTTGCAGATGTAGCACGCGCGCGGTTTCATAAGCGTCCCGGCGGCCGCTGCGGTGGTGGAGGACGTCAACTCAAGCCCGCGGGTCTCGTCGTCGATCCGGTCTGGCGCGCCCGTGGCGGTGGCGGCGACAACCGCGCGGTCGTGCGCCTGGATGCCGGCACGCTTCTCCTTGCGACGCGATGCCTTGTGCGCCTTGAACATGTGCGCCGTGCCGCGGCGCAGCGCAACGTAGTCCGGGTGGTCCTCGTCGAGCGCTCCACCCTCCGCCAGCACGCGCAGCGCGATGGCGAGTTCCTCGGGGTCAATCCCGGTTGTGGGCGGGGTGTCGTCGTGCACGCGGCCAAGCGTACAGAGCGTCCGCGAGGGCCCGTGACGCGCAGAAGGTCCTAGCCTGCGCGGCGTACGATCGTCACAGCCCATGACAGAACTGAACCCCCTACACACGCGCCTCGCGTTGCTTTCCCTCGCGCTCGGCGCCTTCTCCGTCGGTGCCACCGAGTTCATCGCGATGGGGCTGCTCCCCGAGATCTCGCAAGACTTGCTCCCCGCGCTGTACATCACCGACTACGACGCGGCGATCGCGCAGGCAGGTTGGCTCATCACGGCGTACGCGATCGGCGTCGTCGTGGGCGCACCTACGATCGCCGCCGCGGCCGCCCGGTTCCCCCGCAAGAGCGTGTTGACTTGGCTCGCGGTCGGCTTCACCGTGGCATCGCTCGCGTCCGCGGCCGCCAAGACTTTCGAGCTTGTGGTTGCCGCGCGATTCTTCGCTGGGCTTGGGCACGGCGCGTTCTTTGGAATCGCCGCGCTGGTCGCGGCGCGCCTGCTCGGCCCCGAGAAGCGCGGCCAGGCCGTCGCCGCGGTCCTTGTGGGGCTCACCATCTCGAGCGTGGTGGGGGTGCCCGCGATCACCTACCTGGGGCAACACGTGGGTTGGCGTTGGTCCTATGTGGCCGTGGCGGCGCTGTTCGCCCTGACCACCGTCGCGATCACCGCCTTTGTTCCCACGCACGCCGCTGACCCGCACGCCACTATTCGACGGGAACTCGGCGCCTTCCGCCGGCCCGCAGTGTGGTTCGCGCTGCTGACGGGCGCGCTTGGATTCGGCGGGTTCTTTGCCGTCTACAGCTACGTCGCGCCGTTGTCGACGAAGGTCACGGGGGTGTCGTCTGACTTCGTGCCGATCGTGCTCATGGTGCTTGGGCTCGGCACCACCATCGGCATCCTCGGTGGCGGGAGGCTGGCCGATCGGGGCGCCGTCCGCGCCATCTTCCTACTCTTTGGCGCACTCGCAGTCTCGCTCTTTATCCTCGGCATGACGGCGCACACGGTGGTCGGGCTGCTCGTGGGAGTGTTCCTTGTGGGCGCATCGGCTCAGGCGATAGCGCCAGCGATTCAGACGCGCCTCATGGACGTCGCCGGAGACAGTCAGACGCTCGGCGCGGCGATCAATCACTCTGCGCTCAACATCGGCAACAGTCTTGGCGCGGCACTTGGTGGCGCCGTGATCGCGGCGGGCCTCGGCTACGTCGCCCCCACATGGCTTGGGCTTGCCCTCTGCGTTCCCGGAGCCGCTGCGGCTCTCGCGGGCTGGGCCGTTACTCGGCGGTCCGGGGCGGCGGTCGCGGCGAGCTAGCGGCGGCGCTCCTTGTGGAGCGCTCGGACTCAGGGGCGACCCCGCGGGAATCCCGCGGAGCCGCCCCGTCATCAGCTATATGCGTCGTACTGGTCGGGCTTTAGTTCACCACCTGCCACTGCTGGTTGTAGCTGCCGCTACTTGACCATTGGCCCGTTGCGTCGCCATTTGTCGTGCGGCCCATGCCGTCCAGGTACAGGCCGGTCGCGCGGTTCTGGAAACGCACGTAGCCGCCGGACGTCACCTGTGTCCACTGTTGGTTGGCACTGTTGCTGGAGCCCCATTGACCAACGTTCGACCCATTCGAGGTTCGGCCCATGCCGTCCAGGTAAAGCCCGGTCGCACGGTTCTGCAGACGCACGTAGCTCCCCGACGGCACGATCGCCCACTGCTGGTTGTCGCTACTACTGCTCGACCACTGTCCGGCGTCGGAACCGTTCGAGGTTCGGCCCATGCCGTCCAGGTATAGGCCGGTCGCACGGTTGGCAAGGCGGACGTAGGTGCTCCCGCTTCCGCCGCTCGACCAGGGAGAGGCAATCACGAAGCTGGTGTCATCAGCCCACCCAGCGGTCGCGTCCCAGGTGTGGGAACCACCGTTCGTCGCCGCGTACAGCACGTTGGCATAATGCCGGATGTAATTCGCCGGATAGCCCGCCGCCGCGAACGAGTAGCCCTGGCCGTTGTGGCCGGCTTCCGGGCAGAACGTAGCGTCCTCGGCGAACAGCGAGCTGTTGTCGTTTGGCTCCACATATAGCTGGAAGCCGTAGTGGCGAATGTAGCTTCCAGCCTGGTTGGCCGACTCGAAAGAGACGCACGCGCTGTTCGAGAGCCCGGCACGCGGGATCCACGTTGCTCGCGCCTTCTCGGCGGACGAACTGCTCGAGGTGACCACCGTTGAAATGACCGTGGTGTCACTCCCAGACTGCTGGATATAGCGATCCGTGAAGCCCGGAGTGGTTGCCCGCAACGAGATCGCGCTGCCGAGCGTGAAGGGTTGTTGGACGGGCAGAGTCGCATATCCAGCGGCCACAATGTTCGACTGAACAGCGTTCTCCGTCGCATCGGACGGGTAGCCCGAGGTCATGACGCCCTCGTAGAAGGTGCCCTGACCGCTCACGCTGTTGTCTCCACCGATGCCGAGGATAATCGCTCCCTCTTTCTTCATCGGGTTGTAGCCCGACGCGTTCGGACGCACGCCGGAGTAGAACGTCGACAACGAACCAGACTGGCCGTTGCCGCCCCGAATTGACCACACGTTGTGGCCGCCCTTGAGTGTGGCGGTCAGGAACCGGTGGCTAATGGAAGGGTCGCCGGAGTTCAGGCCGGTGTTCACACCCGAAAACAGGCCGTTCTCGAGGTCCGCCATGATCCACGGCCCGTTGCCAGCGCCGCGGCCCCAATAGGTCGCGTCGCCGAAGTACAGCGCCTCCATCGTGCCGTTGCCATTGTCGTGGCTGTTGGTCTCCGCATTTCCATAGTCGAAGCAGCATCCGTTGTTAAAGTGCGTGCCGTCGAACACCGCGTACATGCCTTCTGGCTGGTCGCCGGTGGCGATTCCGTTGGTGTTGTTGTTGCGGTAGCCCGTGCCTGGCGAGACGAAAACGCCGTAGACCTTGTGGCCGCCGAGCGTCACTGGCGCAGCGGTAGCGGGCGCGAGGTTGTCGTAGCCTCCTGCCGCGGGCCCTGAGAATCCGCCAGGGGGTGCCTGCGTCAGGTGATTGCCATGGCCGGACTGGTCGTAGATCACGCTGATCACACAACTCGTCCCCGAGCAGAACGAATCCTGCGCAGCGGAGTTTGCGTAGCTACCCGCACTCACGGGCCCAATGTTCAGCGTGGCGTTGTCGGACGATCGACGCACCTGATAAAGGCTGCCGCTGTAGTTTCCGTAGAGCGCGCGTGTGGTGCTGTGCGCCGCTACGCACGGGGTGCCACCCGACGCGTAGATGTCACACGGTCCAGTGCCGGCGGCGTGAGATTGCGTCGCGGTACCAACCGTGGAGGCGGCCGCCGCGACAAGAATCGCGAAAGCAATGACAAACGGCGCCAACCATGAATGGTGACGCCGTTGAGTGTTCGTGCTGAGGGTCATGAAGTACCTCCCATATTTGCCGGACTGACGGGCCCCTTTGCCCACCTTGTTCCGGCTCGGTGCTGAAGCCCCGCGTACCGCGTGCTTGCCGCGTCAACCCAAATGTTGTTAACGCTAACAAATCGTTCCGCAAGTTGTTTCCTTCAACAAATGTGAGCGCTAACGTGGAAGCCCGTAAGCATCTCCGAACGAGAGTTCAGGAGCGACACCGTGGGTCTCACGCATGCCCGGAAGGGAAAACCGGCGTGCGGACTTGGAGCCAATTCCGATGCTATGGGCCCCGGTCTTGGTGCGTCAAGGGTGCCACTTCGGGGGGCAAGCGCTCATCCGCAGGCAGGGCGAGATTTGGTTGACGTGGCGAGACGCCGTGGGGCTGGGCGTCTGCGCGAGGCGGTTGCCGGCCCGAGGCGAGGGGCCGCGCAGTGGCGAACTAGCGGCCGCGCTTGTCCTGACGCGGCTTGCGCGGTGGGCGCTCGGCGCGCGACGGCCGATCGGGCCGATTGGACCGCGGAGCGGCCCCGTTGTCCGGCTTGAGGTCGATGAGCACGCCTGAGATGCGCGTGCGCGCCAGCTTGGAGAGAGTCTCGGGCGGTAGGTTCGCCGGCAGGTCTACGAGCGAGAACCCGGGCAGGATCTTGATAGCCCCGAAGTCGCCGCGGCTTAGCCCGCCTTCGTTGGCGATCGCACCCACGATCTGGCGAGGCTCCACCTTGTGGCGCTTTCCCACGGCGATGCGATACGTGGCGAGGCCCTCGTCGGAGCGGCGCGCACCCTTGCCGCCCCTTGGCCCCACCGGTCGCCCGCTGTTGGAGAACTTCTTGCCGTCAGAAAACGCCGTGGGGACCGACGGCTCGTCCGCGGGGTCAAGCAGCAGGGGAGTGTCGCCTTGCGCGACCACCGCGAGCGCGGCGGCAACGTCCACCTCGGGCACGTCGTGATGCTCGACGTAGTGGGACACGATGTCGCGGAAGCGCTGGATCTCCTCCGGGCGCGCCAGCGCCGCCGAGATGGAGTCGTCGAACCTGGCCAGCCGCGTCGCGTTGACGTCGTCCACGCTCGGCAGGTGCATCTGCGTGAGCGGCTGACGAGTGGCGCGCTCGATCGAACTGAGCATGCGCCGTTCGCGCGGCGTCACAAAACTGATGGCGTCGCCGGTACGCCCTGCTCGCCCCGTGCGCCCAACACGGTGCACATAGGACTCGGTGTCGATGGGGATGTCGTAGTTGATCACGTGGCTGATGCGATCGACGTCTAGGCCGCGCGCCGCGACATCGGTCGCGACAAGGATGTCGAGCTTGCCGTCGCGTAGCTGCTTGACAGTGCGTTCGCGCTGCACCTGCTGGACGTCGCCGTTGATGGCGGCCGCGCCATAACCGCGCGCGCGCAGCTTCTCGGCAACCACCTCGGTCTCGTTCTTCGTGCGAGTGAAGACGATCATCGCCTCGAAGTTCTCGACCTCGAGGATCCGCGTAAGTGCGTCGATCTTCTGGGGATAGGACACGATCAGGTACCGCTGCGTCAGGTTCTGGGAGGTCGTCGTCTTCTGTTCGACGGTGATTTCCTGGGGGTCGCGCAAGTACTTCGCTGACAGACGGCGAATCTGCGCAGGCATCGTGGCCGAAAACAGCGCCACCTGCTTCTCCGCTGGCGTGGACGCGAGGATCGTCTCGACGTCCTCGGCGAAGCCCATCTTGAGCATCTCATCCGCCTCATCGAGCACGAGGTACTTGAGCTCAGAAAGGTCGAGCGTGCCCTTCTCGAGGTGGTCCATGATGCGGCCCGGGGTGCCCACCACGATGTGCACGCCGCGGCGCAGCGCCGAGAGCTGGACGCCGTAGCCCTGGCCGCCGTAGATCGGCAGCACGTGAACGCCCTTGTGTCCGGCCGCGTAACGCTCGAACGCCTCGCACACCTGCAGCGCAAGCTCACGCGTGGGGGCGAGGACGAGCGCCTGGGGAGCCTTCTGCGAGTGATCGAGCCGGGACAGGATAGGGAGCGCGAAGGCGGCGGTCTTGCCCGTTCCCGTTTGCGCCAAGCCGACGACGTCGCGGCCGGCCATGAGCGGCGGGATGGTCTGGGCTTGGATCGCAGAAGGAGTTTCGTACCCAACGTCACCGAGGGCCTTGAGGATCGGGGCGCCGAGGCCGAGGTCGGCGAATGAGACGGACGAGGGGCTGCCGTCGGAAATGGGGGAGGCCATACGCACACGGTAGTCGCTTTGGCGGCACCCCAAGTGGCGCGGCCGCTGGGCGCGAGCTACGTGGGCCGCAAGGCGTCGGCAAGGTAGCCGCGCACGTCTTGCATGACGTCGGCATCTATAGCGTGGCCCAGGCCCGAATACACGCGCTTCCGGGCGGTCGAGTGCGTTGCCAGCCACGTGTCAAGCTGTGCGATTGCAGCCTCAGGGACCACCGCGTCGGCGTCGCCCCGGGCCCAGAACACCTCGGGGCGAGCGTCGGCGAGCGCCGCGTCGCCGGGCTGCGGATTGGACGCCGTGAAGCCCGCGATCACGGCGGTGGCGGCGACGCGGTCGGGACGCGTGCGGAGCAGCTGCAGCGCCATGAAACCGCCCTGCGAGAACCCGACCGGCACGATCTCCGCGTCCAGAGACACATGAGTGTCGATCCACGCCCACAACAGCTCCGTCGCGGTGTCCACGGCCGCGGCGTCCGGATCCTCGGGGAGCGTCAGTGGGAACCACGCCGCGGCGCCGTACCCCATGTCGAGCGGCGCGCGCAGCGACGCCCACGGCATGCCCTCCGGAAGCCAACCAGCGAGCCCAGCGAGGTCGTGCTCGTTCGACCCATACCCGTGAAGCAAGAGCAGCACGGGCGCAGCATCCTGGGGGCCCGGCCACCCGGGCGAGGTCAACGCGTGGAGTTCAGCCATTCCGCAAGTATTGCGCGGGCGCACAACTACTCATCACAAGTGCGACGACGTTGGGAATGCAGCGGCGACTGTTACCGTTCACAATGCAACGAAAGGACCTACCACTCATGCGAACCCCCAAGCTCGCCGCCGCACTGTTGGCCGTTTCCGCAGGACTCGTCCTCGCAGCGTGTGCGTCTCCCACCGAGACGCCCGCGCCTTCGGACGTCACCGCGACTCCCGGCATCCCCGAAGCCCTGCATTTCACGACGACCACCCTCGACGGTGAGCCCTTCGATGGCACGAGCCTGTACGGGCACTCGACCATCCTGTGGTTCTGGGCGCCGTGGTGCGGTAGCTGCAACGCCGACGCCAAATACATCCTCGCGGCGATCCCGGACCTCCCCCCAGGCGTGCAGATAGTTGGCGTACCGACCTTCGCGAGCCTTGACGACATGCACCTGTTCGCCGACACGCACGGCATCAACCAGCTCACGAACATCGTCGACGCGGACGGAGCTATCGCTCGGGGCTTCAACCTTCCTGAGTTGCCCTCGGCCGGAGTGCTCTATCAGGACGGCTATATCGCCACGATTCCCGGTTCACTCTCGACTGAGAGGGTCCTCGAAATAGCGGCGAAGATCGCACCCTAACTGAAGCCAGGAAGCGACAATCAACAATGATTGACTTTGGTTCGGGACTGCCGATCGCCCTCACTGCCGGCATTTTGGCGGCGTTCAACCCCTGCGGCTTTGCGCTCCTGCCCGCGTACCTGACGCTCATCATGACGGGCAGCGCCGAGACGGGCGTGACCCGTATCGCGGCGTTGCGACGCGCGACGTCCTTCGCGCTGGCGATGACCGTAGGCTTCGTTGCGGTGTTCACGGCGTTCGGGCTGCTGTTCGTGCTTGCGGCCGTGAGCCTCCAGGGCAAGATCCTGCCGTACCTCGCGTACGTCACCCTGGCCATCGGCATCGTGCTGGTTGTCTCGGGCGTTCGCATGGCGGCCGGCCACGAGGTCGGCATCCCCGGCCTACGCGTGCAGGGGCGCGCGCCCGGACGTGCCTTCGGGTCCCAGACCGCGTACGGCGCGAGCTTCGCGCTCGCCTCGATGTCCTGCACGATCGGACCCTTCCTGCTCATCGTGTCCGGCGCTGTCAACGCGGATGGACCGGTCGCCAAAACCGCTCCGTTCTTCGCGTACGGGCTCGGCATGGGCGCCTCGATCGTCGTGATCTCGGTGATCGCGGCGCTGGCAGGGTCCACGGTCGTCGCCGGACTGCGCAAGCGGACCCCGGCGATTATGCGTGGCGCGGGCTGGCTCATGATCGTCGCGGGCATCTACGCCATGACGTTCGCGCTTGCCGAGATCCTGCAGTCGCACGGCGTCAACGCCCTTGAGGGCGTCATCGACACCACCGCAAGGTGGCAGGGTGACCTCACGCGGGCGATTCACGGGTGGGGACTGCCTTCCCTCGTGACCTTGGCGGTGCTTGCGGTGGTCCTGACGGTGTGGATCCTCACGAGGAGAAACACCGCCAAGGACGCGGCGCTGTCCACGACGGACTAGGCGTGGGGGAGTACGCCTAAAGCGACGCGCGCTCGATGATGTGCGTCGGCAACTCGGTGATGCTCGGGACGCTCTTGCCCGCCATCAGGTCGAGCAGCAGCTCGGACATCTTGACGCCGACCTCGGTTGTGGGCTGCGCCACGGTCGTGAGCGGCGGCTTCGATGACTGCGCGAAGTAGTCGTCGTCGACGGTGATGATGCCGATGTCGCCCGGAACCTCAATATCGCGTTCGCGAAGGACCGACAGCGCCCCAGAAGCCATCTGAGCGTTCGCGATGAAGATGCCATCGATCGAGCCGCGCCCACGGTCAAGCAGTCGCTGCATGGCGATCTCGCCGCTAGTGGGGCTGAAGTCGCCCACCTCCACGAGCGAGTCGTCTAACTCGGCGTCACGGAGCGCCTCGCGCCAGCCCTCGAGGCGGTCAATGCCCACCGCCATGTTCTGGGGTCCCGCGATGGTCGCGATGTGGCTCCGGCCGGTCGCGAGCAGGCGTTCGGTCGCGCCACGGGCGGCGGCCACGTTGTTGATATCCACGTAGTGCGTCGCGGTGCCGTCTACGCCAACGGGGCGCCCGCCGAACACGAGCGGGATCTCGCGCGACAACGTGCTGTACGAGTGGTCGTCCCGGTGGTGCGACAACACGAGCGCGCCGTCCACGTTGCCCGACTGCAAGTAGTAGCGGGTCTTCTCGGCGTCAGCGTCAGCCGCGATGAGCAGCGTCAGCGAATACTCCGTGGTCGAAAGGTACTGCGCCACACCCTGGATCACCGCAGCGAAGTAGGGGTCGGCGAAGAACCGAGCGGTGTTCTCGGGGATCACCAGGGCGATGGCGTGAGCGCGGCGGCCCGCCAGCATGCGCGCGGCACGGTTGGGAACGTAACCCAAATTCTCGATCGCCACCTGGACGGCCGCGACTGCCTCGTCAGTGACATTGTTTGACCCATTGATGACGCGTGAGACCGTCGACCGCGAGACTCCGGATGCTTCCGCGACCATTTCGAGGGTTGGCCGCCCCTGCGAGCGGCCTTGCTGACCTGTCACGGCTACGCACCCTTTGCCATCAAGGACCCGCGCCCCACGCCAAGACCTTCTCGAAGTCGTTCATCGGCGCGGGGCGTCGGAATCATCCCTTGACCGCTCCAGCCATGATGCCGGAGATGAGCTGCTTGCCCGCGATGACGAACAGCACGAGCAGCGGTAGCGTCGCAATCACGGCACCCGCGAGCACGATGGAGTAGTCCACGTAGCGGGCGCTCTGCAGCTGGGACAGCGCCACCTGGAGCGTGGGGTTCTGCGGGACAACCAACAGCGGCCACAGGTAGTCGGTCCATGCGGTCATGAAGGTGAACAGCCCGAGGATCGCCATCGCCGGACGCGCGGCGGGGATACCCACGTTCCAGAACACACGGATCATGTTGGCACCGTCAACGCGCGCGGCCTCGATGAGCTCGTCGGGGATCACATCGACCAGGTACTGACGCATGAAGAACACGCCGAACGCGGTCACCAAGGTGGGCACGATCACGGCACCGAGCGAGCCCGTCCACCCGAACTGCTTCATCAGGATGAATAGCGGGATGATACCCAGCTGGGTAGGAACGGCGGTGGTCGCTATCACGAACACCATGAGGCCCTCGCGGCCACGGAAGCGGAGCTTCGCGAAGGCGAATCCTGCCAACGTGGAGAATGTGACGACCGAGAAGGTGATGACCGATGACACAATCACACTGTTGAGCAGCGCATGCCAGAACGGCACCGTGTCGAAGACTTCCCGCACGTTCACCATGAACTGGCTGCCAGGCAGCAGCGGCGGCCACTCGGAGGTGATGATGGTGCTGTCGTTCGATCCCACCACGAACGACCACCAGAGCGGGTAGCTCGAGCCGATAAGTAGCGTCGCCAAGAGCGCGTAGACGAACCAACCCGGGCGCCGTTCGACGCCGGCCAGGTTCTCGCGGCCGCCCTTGCGCTTCTTGTTGCGCGTAACTGTGGTGGTCATGACTTCGCCTCCGGTGTGTCGTTTCCGTCCTGCAACGAGGAAGCCGAGGCAACATTGAGATTGGGGGTCTTGTCCAACTGTGCGGCGGCCCCGCGCTGCGCCTTGAGGCGCTCAAGGCGCTTGCGCGTACGCCGGGACGCCCGCCTGCCCTCGGCCGAGGCGATGCGGCGGCTCAGCCAGAAGTTGAACGCACCTACCGCGGTGATAATGATGAAGAGTAGCCACGCGACGGTCGCCGCGCGCCCGAAGTTCTGGCGGTTGAACGCTAGGTCCCACACGTAAAGCACGGCCGTCTGGTACTCGCGGTGGGCTCCGCCGGGGATCGAACTCGATGCGTTGAGCAACTTGGGCTCGGTGAAAATCTGGAGGCCACCGATGGTTGCGGTAATGATGACGAAGATCATCGTCGGGCGGATCGAGGGGATCGTGATCGAGAAGAATCGACGCACGGCTCCGGCTCCGTCGATCGCCGCGGACTCGTAGAGGTCACGCGGCACTGCCTGCATCGCGGCGAGCAGGATGAGCGCGTTATATCCGGTCCAGCGCCAGTTCACCATCGTCGCGATGGCGAGGTGACCGGGCAGGGTCTCGGACTTCCACATGATCGGGCCGATCCCGAAGTGCTCGAGGAGGTTGTTTGCGAGCCCGTATTGCTCGGAGAACACGTTCGAGAAGATGAGCGCGACGGCCACCGGGGTGACTACGTACGGAAGGATGACGCTGAGGCGCCAGAACGTCTTCGCGCGGAGGTTCCGGTCCAGCACAGCGGCGATGGTAATCGCCGCTATGAGCTGCGGAATCGCTGACAGCAGGAAGATCGAGAAGGTGTTCCAGATCGAGTTCCAGAACAGCGGGTCTTTGAGTTCGTGGGTGTAGTTCGCGAACCCGACCCAATCCCCAGCGCCCGTCAGCAGGTTCCAGTCGTTGATGGACACGACGAACGTGTACACCAGCGGGAACATGCCCACGAGCCCAAAGAGGATGAAGAACGGGGAGATGTAGAGGTAGGGGGAGTACTTGACGTCCCACCTGTTCAGCCGGTGTCGCAGCGATCCAGCGATGGGCGCGAGGCGGTCTGAACTTTTTTGCCGCCGTCGTTGGCGGACTTTGAGCTCTGATGTCATGGGTCCAAGTGGGGTCGAAGGGCCAAGGGATGGGGCTCCCCGAACAACCTTAGCGGCTGTTCGGGGAGCCCCTCCTTATGGTGTTGCTAAATGCTAGTTGTTGACAACCAGCTGGTTCAGCAGGTCGATGGCGTTGTTCCACGCCTTCTCGCCGCTGACCTTGCCGGAGTCGATGTCCTTGATGGACGGTCCGAAGACCTGGTCCTGGATCACCGAGTCGTCCGGGCCCTTGTACTGAGCGACAACACCCTGCGAGCGAGCTGCAAGCAGCGCACCAATCGGCGCGTCGTTGAAGAACTTCGTCAGGTCAGATTCGCCGAGAACACCCGGGTCCTGCTGAGCCGCAGGCTCACTCGGGAACGTGCCCGCAGCCTGGAAGGACTTCACTTCCTGCTCCGGCGCAGTCAGCCACGCAGCAAGCGCAGCAGCCTCAGCCGGGTGCTCGGACGAAGTGGGAACCGTCAGCCACGATCCACCCCAGTTGGCAGCGCCACCCGGGAAGACGTCGGCAAAGTCCCAACCAGAGGTCGCGTCGCCACCGGCCTGCTCAACCTGGCCCTTGACAACACCGAGCATCCAGCCCGGGCAGACGAAGGTAGCAAACGAGCCGTCAACGAACGCCTTGCCGCCGCCCCAGTCCCACTGGGACTGGTTGCTCGACAGGCCATCCTTGGCAGCATCCGCCAGCTGGAGGAACAGACCCTTGAGGGTGTCGTTGCCTTCAACGTTCAGCGAACCGTCGTTCTTGTAGTAACCCTCGGCCTGCTGGTTGACCATGGCTGCCCAGACGAAGCCGGACTGGTCGTACCAGGCCTTGCCAGTCTTCTTGTGGTAGTCGCGACCGACATCGAAGAACTTCTGCCACGTGGGGCTTCCGCCGTCGAAGTAGGCCTTGACCTCATCACGGTCCGAGGGGAGCCCTGCAGCAGCAAAGAGCGTGCTGTTGTAGCAAAGACCCTCGGGGCCGATGTCGGTGCCGTAACCAATGATGCGACCGTTCGGGTCAGTTGCCTGGCCCACCTTCCAGTCGAGCCACCGGTCAGAAATGTCAGACGCGCCGTAGTCACGGAGGTCCGTGAACGAGTCCGACACCTGCATCACCTTGGAGCGCCAGCCTTCTTCGATTGCCTGAATGTCAGGCAGTCCTGCGCCGGCGGCCTGCTTGGTCTGCCAGTCCGTAAGCGCGTTACCACCGGTGTCGATGTTGGTGGCCTCGATCTTGATGTTCGGGTGCATCGCCATGTACTCGTCGTACAGACCGTCAAGGCCCATAGTTCCGAACGTGGTGATGGTCAACGTGATCGGCTCTGTAGTCTCCATTGCCGTCGTCGTTGTCGTCGAGCTCGGGGTCGGGTCTGAAGAACAACCCGACGCGACGAGCGCGATACCCGCAACACCGGCGAACGTAGCGATCGCCTTCGTGCGTAGTGAATACCTCACGGTCACTCCTTTGTGTGCGTGGTTATGGTGCTGCCTTGGGAACCCGGCTCAAGAACCTTGAGAGCGCTCCCACGACATTTGTTGACACTAGGAGCCGCCGGGGTCGTTGTCAACACGATCGCGCCGTGCGTGGCCCAAGTGTGTCCAACCGTTACCGAAAAGAGACTTTGGGAGCGCTCCCGCACCTACCCAAAGGGGAGGAAACAGGGGCGATCGGGACGGCGCATTCGAGACGTCGTGAGCAGGCTTCGGGGCCGCCTAGGCTTCTCAACATGTACGTCCGCAGGCATATCGCTGCCACGCCCCTCGCATCCCTTGAGCCGGTCTTCGCCAGCATCCGCTCAGACGCGGGCGTGCGCGACGGTTACAACCGGGAGGCGTACTTCGAGGCAGAGCACGGCGACCGGCAGGACGAACTCGCGCACATCGTGGACGCCCGGGAGGATCTCACCGCGATACCGCTGGCGACCATCGACCCGCTCGGCAGCCGCGACCTGGATCAGGCGGTCGCCATCGAGACCGACGGCGCAGGGCACGTGGTCCACTACGCGATCGCCGACGTCGCCGCGCACGTCGTCCCCGGCGGGGCGCTCGACGCCGACACGCGCCAACGGGTCGAAACCGTCTATTGCCCCGATCGCCGCATCGGCCTTCACCCGCCGACGATGTCGGAGGGCTACGCGTCGCTGCTTCCGGACGCGCGGCGCAAGGCGGTGGTATGGACGCTGTCCGTCGGCGCTGACGGAGAGCTGACAAACATCGTCGTCAGGCGGGCCTGGGTCCGCAGCCGCGCGCAGTACGCCTACACGCAGCTGCACGAGCAGCCGCCTGCGGATGCCGCGGCACTATTGACGATGCTCGCAGAGGTGGGCGAGCGGCGGCGCGCGTTGGCGCGACGTAGGGGAGCGGTGACACTTCCCAAGCCCAGCCAGGAGACGCGTGTCGAGGGGCAACGCGTGACGCTCGAGTTCCGCGCCGGCTTGCCCATCGAGGACGACAACGCGCAAATCTCGCTGATGACGGGCGAGGCCGCGGCAACGCTGATGCTCGAGGCGGGAGCGGGGATCCTGCGCACCATGCCGCCCGCGAGCGACACGTCTGTTCGCAGGCTCCGCCACCAGGCGAAGGCGCTCGGCGTCGCGTGGGCGGAAGACCAGAGCTACAGCGAGATGCTTGACGGCCTCGAAAAGGGTGCGCCCGCCACCGCGGCGTTCCTCACGCAAGCGGTGACGCTGTTCCGCGGCGCCCGCTGGGAGGCGTTCGACGACTCGGACCCGGAGCTGCCGCGTCCCGACACGCTCACGCACGGCGCGCTCGGGGTGCCGTATGCGCACGTCACAGCGCCGCTGCGTCGGCTCGTGGACCGGTACGGCACCGAGGTCTGCGTCGCACACGCCGCGAAGCGGGCGGTCCCGCAATGGGTGCGCGACGCGTTGCCGTGGATCGGCCAGGACATGGCGCGCGGCGTCCACGTCAACAAGAACGTCGACCGAGCGTGCATCGACGCGGTTGAGTCGGCGATGCTGTCCGACTTTGTGGGCGACGACTTCGACGGTGTCGGTCTCGACGACAACACGGTTCAGTTGAGCGACCCTGCGATCATCGCGAAGTGCGAGGGCGACGTAGCGCCCGGCATCAAGCAGCGAGTGCGGCTGATCAGCGCGCGCCCCGAGGCCGGCCCCATCTTTACCGTCGCCTCACGACCCGGCCGCGTGAATATGCGGTGAACGCGCGCGCCCGATCGGCTCGCGGGTTCTATGCTCGGCGGCATGAGCGTTTCACTGCCGTCCGTCATGTTCGTGTGCGTCCACAACGCCGGCCGATCTCAGATGGCGGCGGGCTTCCTGCGCGCCATGGCTGGCGACCGCGTTGAGGTACGTTCCGCGGGCTCCGCGCCAGGCGACAAGATCAATCCGGTCGCTGCCGAGGCGATGGCCGAGCTCGGCATCGACATCACCGGCAACGAGCCCCGGATTCTGACTCCCGAGGACGTGCTGGCGTCCGACGTTGTTATCACCATGGGCTGCGGAGACGCCTGCCCCTTCTATCCAGGCAAGCGGTACGAGGACTGGAAGCTCGACGACCCGGCGGGCCAGGGCATCGACGCGGTCCGCCCTATTCGCGACGACATCCGCGCGCGGATTGAGGAATTGCTCCGGTCGCTCGGCATCGAGCCCGCCGCAATCTAGACGGCATCGCGGTACCGTGGCCGCATGACAAGTGCACCGCGCGTAGCCGCGTTCGTGTGCCTCGTTGCGGCCCTCGCCGCGTGCACCGCCCCCAATCCCGGGCCGGCCGCCACGCCGTCGCCCACGGCCCGCGACTCGTCGTCCGTGGCGCCCGCTTCGATCGCCGGCGAGAACGTCCACTTCGTGGTCGACGACTTCAAGGGAATGATCGTCGAGGACGACGCTCCGGCTGGACTCACGATGGACGCCTTCTGGCTCGACAGCCCGGTCGCAGACGAGGCCCCGGACACCGTCGCGTACTTCGACCCCACCGCCTTCGACCGGCCTGAGTGCGCGCAGCACCCCATGCTGCTGGAGCTGGTGCAGCCGTCAGACGACGCCTCCGCGACGGACGGATCGATCATGTATTGGTTCGAATACGGCGTGGTCCTTGGGGACTCGTGGACCACAGCGGCGATCGTGTCCGCGCGGTTGTTCGCCACGCCAGCGGAGGCCTCGGCCTACCTCCAGGACGGCCGAGACGCGATCAAGACGTGCGCGGGCGGCTACAGCTTCACGTCGGACGACGGCCAGGTGTGGACCGTCGCGAGCGTGTCGCCCGGGGTCCGGCCCGACGGCTATCCCGACGACGTCGCGGTGATGGAGTCCGAGACCGCCTTCGCGGGACAGGACCTCACCACCAACAGCGCGTTCCTCCAGTACGGGAACGTCGTGGTCGCCATCCGGCTCGACGAGTCGCCCGCGATCGTCCAGCCGCCAAGCCGTCTCGACGACATTGGCACGATGATCGCGAATCACCTGATGGAACGCGGCGACGATGGCTAAACCGGAAGCCGTGGACGAGCATGTGAGCACGCGCGTGTGGACCGCACCGAACGTCATTTCGATGATTCGCATCGTCCTCATTGGCGTGTTCGTGTGGCTGCTGGTGTCGGAGCGCGACGCGTGGGCTATCACGGCTCTCGCGGCCGCGGGCGTGAGCGACTTCCTCGACGGGTTCCTCGCCAGGCGCCTCGGCCAGGTCACCGCGCTCGGGCGCATCCTCGACCCGGCGGCCGACCGGCTGCTGACGGTGGCGGTCGCGGTGGGCCTTGGCATCCGGGGCATCGTGCCGTGGGCGCTGATCGCGGTGCTGCTCGCACGCGACGCGCTGGTGGGCGCCGCCCTGCTATGGGGGCGCAACCGCGGCGCCCCCGCGCCCCAGGTCACGTTCATCGGCAAGGCAGCCACGGCGGGCCTCTACGTCTTCCTGCCTCTGTCATATCTCGCGTTCGAGCGGTGGCACGTGGTGTGGCAGGTGGCCATCGCGGGCGCGGTGTTATCCACCGCCGCCTACTGGCTTTCCGGGCTTGGCTACGTTGCGGCGGTGCGGCGTTCCGCGCAACCATAGAGCGACGTCGGCCGTGGGGCCTAGACTGTTGTGAACGAACCACGAGGGGGTGGACATGAACGACGACGAAAAGCCAGTTGAGCAGACGCTGTCGGTGGATTCTCCAATCCACGCCGAAGAGTTTGCGCCTCACCGCCTGTCCGAACAGGACCAGGCCGCGGTCGACGCCTTGCCTGCCGGTTCCGCGCTGTTGATCGTGCACCACGGGCCCAACCAGGGCGCGCGCTTCCTGCTCGATGTGCCCGTCACGACAGCTGGCCGGAACGTCGAGGGCGACATCTTTCTTGACGACGTCACGGTGTCGCGCGAGCACGTCCGCTTCGAACGCGAGGACGGCGACTTCTACGTCCGCGACGCCGGCTCCCTCAATGGCACCTACGTCAACCACGACCGCGTGGTCTCGCACAAGCTCCAAGAAGGCGACGAGGTCCATATCGGCAAGTACCGCCTGACGTTCTACCCGGGCCCACGCTGACCTTTGCCGTGTGACGCATGTGACACCTGCGACACGCCGGGCGAATAGCTCTCGGAATCTCCCACGCACTTCAGGTTTGCCGCGATAGCCTTGGACCAACGGCGAGCCCGCGACTCACGCGAGGCGAGAAGGAGGAGCGATGGTGGACGACCAGGGCATCCTCTTTAATGACGGCCTCACCACGCTCGACGAGCAGGCCGGCTACCGCGGCCCCACCGCGTGCAAGGCGGCGGGAATCACGTATCGCCAACTCGACTACTGGGCGCGCACCGGACTCGTGGAGCCCACAGTTCGTAGCGCCACGGGCTCCGGCACGCAACGCCTCTATGGCTTCCGCGACATCCTCGTGCTGCGCGTCGTGAAGCGCCTGCTCGACTCGGGCGTGTCGCTCCAGCAGATCCGCAGCGCCGTCGAGCACCTGCGCGAACGCGGCGTCGAAGACCTCAGCCGCATCACGCTGATGTCCGACGGCGCGTCCGTCTACGAGTGCACTAGCGACGACGAGGTGATCGACCTTGTGCAGGGCGGCCAGGGCGTCTTCGGTATCGCGCTCGGCAAGGTGTGGCGCGAGCTTGAGGGTTCGCTCGCCGCTTTCCCCGCAGACAAGCCGGACGCCGCGCCCCAGGCAATGCCGGGCGTCGAGGACGAGCTCGCCGCACGCCGCCAGGCGCGTTCCAACGCCTCGTAGCGCGCCTTCCTCGCTCCCGCCACGCAGACGGCTAGTATCTGACCGTCGGTAACTAAGGCGGTGGAGATGGCTAACCAGACGGGCCCGGCACTCGACCCGAGCTACCGACGCGCGCGCACCGATCTCCAAAAGAGCGAACGCACCGCGGCCATCCTGCTCGCCGCCCGCCAGGAATTCGATGCCCACGGCTTTGCCGGATTCACCATGCGGGCGGTGGGGGAGCGGGTCCACATCAGCAAGGCCGCACTTTATGGCTACCACGCGTCCAAGCACGCGATCCTCGCGACCCTGACGACGGGCATGCTCGCGTCGTGGGCGCGCGCGCTCGCCGATCGCCTTGCAGGCCAGGCAGCTGCCGAACCGGACGCGGTCGCAGCCGAGGTGCTCGCGTCGCTCGACGGGCGCGACACGTTGATCGGCCTGCTCGATGTGCTCGGCCCGTGCGTCGAGCCGGGGCTCACGGACGCGGAGAGGCACCAGCACGATGCGCTGATGGCGGGAGCGCTTGCCACGGCGGGGGAGGCGCTTGAGTCCGCGCTACCGGGCATCCCGCCTGGCGAGGGTCCGATGCTTGCACGCGCCACCCTAGCCGTGGCCCGCACGCACGGCGACGCAAGCGTTGCCGTGCCCGCGCTGCTGAGGGGCGCGTCGAGGCCGTAGTTGCGGCCCCGCCGGGCGACCCGGAGCGCCGTTGTGAGGCCTCGGGGAAACCTGGCAAGATAGGCGCAACGTCGAAGGGGAGTCAATGTTCAGCAAAGTTCTCGTTGCCAACCGAGCAGAGATCGCAGTGCGTGCTTTCCGCGCCGCATACGAGCTCGGGGCGAAGACGGTCGCCGTCTTCCCGCACGAGGACCGCATGTCTGAGCACCGCCTCAAGGCCGACGAGGCTTACCAGATTGGCCAGGTAGGGCACCCCGTTCGCGCCTACCTCACGCCTTCCGAGATGGTGCGCGTCGCCAAGTTGTCGGGCGCAGACGCCGTGTACCCGGGCTACGGATTCCTGTCCGAGAACGTGGCGTTCGCCAAGGCGTGCGCCGACGCCGGGCTCACCTTCATCGGCCCGCCTGCCGAGGTTCTGGAGAAGGCCGGCGACAAGGTCGAGGCGCTCAAGGCCGCCAAGGCGGCTGGCATCCCCACGCTCGCGTCGTCGGAACCCTCGAAGGACCCCAAGGAGCTCATCGCCAAGGCCGCCGAGATCGGATTCCCGATCTTCGTGAAGGCCGTAGCTGGCGGCGGCGGGCGCGGCATGCGCCGAGTCGAGAAGCCAGAGGACCTGCCCGAGCTTCTTGACGCCGCGATGCGCGAGGCCGAGACCGCCTTCGGCGACCCCACCGTCTTCCTCGAGCAAGCCGTGCTCGCCCCTCGCCACATCGAGGTCCAAATCCTTGCCGACGGCGAGGGCAACGTCGTCCACCTGTTTGAGCGTGACTGTTCAGTGCAGCGCCGTCACCAGAAGGTCGTGGAGATCGCGCCCGCCCCCAACCTCGACCCGGCGATCCGCGACGCGCTGTGCGCGGACGCCGTCAAGTTCGCCAAGAGCCTCGGCTACGTCAACGCCGGCACCGTGGAGTTCCTCGTTGACACGGTGGGGGAGCGGGCAGGCAAGCACGTGTTCATCGAGATGAACCCGCGTATCCAGGTGGAGCACACCGTCACCGAAGAGGTCACGGACATTGACATCGTCCGCACACAGATGCGGATCGCGGCGGGGGAGACGCTCGAACAGATCGGCATCCGCCAGGAGGATGTGCGGGTCAACGGCTTCGCGCTCCAGTGCCGCATCACCACGGAAGACGCCTCGAACGGCTTCCTCCCGGACACCGGCCGCATCACCGCGTACCGCTCGCCGGGCGGCGCCGGCGTGCGCCTGGACGGCGCCACGGGCATGGCGGGCGGCAACATCTCCGGCCACTTCGACTCGATGCTCGTGAAGCTCACGTGCCGCGGCCGCGACTTCCACACCGCCGTCACACGCGCCCAGCGCGCGCTCGCCGAGTTCCGCATCCGCGGCGTGACGACGAACATTCCGTTCCTGAAGGGTGTGCTGGCGGACGAGGACTTCCGCAATGGGGGAGTCTCCACCAGCTTCATCGACGAGCGGCCGCAGTTGCTCGAGCGGCCGGCAAGCAAGAACCGCTCCGGCAAGCTGCTCGAGTTCCTTGGCAACCAGACCGTCAACAAGCCGAACGGCAAGGCGCCGGGTAGCTTTGTGCGGCCCGCAGACAAGTTGCCAATCGTGGGACTCGGCGACGACCCCGTGGCCGGCTCGCGGCAGCGACTGCTCGATCTCGGCCCCGAGAAGTTCGCGGCGGAGCTGCGCGCACAGAAGGCGCTTGGCGTCACCGAGACGACGTTCCGCGACGCTCACCAGAGCCTGCTCGCCACGCGCGTGCGGACCTACGACCTGCTCGCGGCGGCGGGACACACGGCGCGGATGACCCCCGAGTTGCTGTCCGTCGAATGCTGGGGCGGCGCCACCTACGACGTCTCGCTGCGGTTCCTCAGCGAGGACCCATGGCTTCGCCTCGAGCGTCTCCGCGACGCCATGCCAAACATCGCGTTGCAGATGCTGCTACGAGGCCGCAACACCGTCGGCTATACGCCGTATCCGGACGAGGTCGCGCACGCGTTCGTCGAGGAGGCGACCGAGACCGGCATCGATATCTTCCGGATCTTCGACGCGCTCAACGACGTCGAGCAGATGCGGCCCGCGATCGAGGCCGTGCGCGCCACTGGCCAGTCGGTGGCCGAGGCGACGCTGTGCTACACGTCGGACCTCACCAACCCCGACGAGAAGCTCTACACGCTCGACTACTACCTGAAGCTTGCCGACAAGCTTGTTGCCGCAGGCGCGCACATGCTCGCGGTGAAGGACATGGCTGGCCTGCTGCGCCCACCGGCGGCGTTCACCCTGGTGTCGGCGCTGCGCGAGCGTTTCGACGTGCCGGTGCACCTTCACACTCACGACACCGCCGGCGGCCAGCTCGCGACGCTGTACGCGGCGTCCGAGGCTGGCGTGGACGCGGTGGACGTCGCGAACGCGGCGATGGCCGGAACCACGTCGCAGCCGTCCATGAGCGCGCTCGTCGCGGCCATGGAGCACACCGAGCGCGACACCGGCCTGTCGCTGGCCGCGTGCCAAGACATGGAGCCGTACTGGGAGTCGGTCCGCAAGCTCTACAAGCCTTTCGAGAGCGGACTTCCCGGGCCGACTGGCCGCGTCTACACGCACGAAATCCCAGGCGGTCAGCTTTCCAATCTGCGCCAGCAGGCCATCTCGCTGGGGCTGGGCGACCAGTTCGAGCAGATCGAAGACATGTACGCCGCGGCGGACCGCATGCTTGGCCACCTTGTGAAGGTGACGCCATCGTCCAAGGTGGTGGGGGACCTCGCGTTGCAGCTCGTGGGCGCGGGCGTCGACCCTGGCGACTTCGAAGCCGACCCCGGCTCGTACGACCTGCCGGACAGCGTCATCGGCTTCCTTGAGGGCGAGCTTGGTGACCCGCCCGGCGGGTGGCCCGAGCCGTTCCGCACCAAGGCGCTCAAGGGCCGCGAGTCCAAGCGCAAGATGCCCACGCTGTCCAAGGAGGACCGCACTCTGCTTGACGAGTCTGGGCCCGCGCGCCGGAACCACCTCAACCACCTGCTGTTCCCCGGGCCTGCGGACGACTTCGACAAGGCCGTCGAGATGTTCGGCGACATCTCCGTCGTGGACACGTACCACTACCTCTACGGCCTGCCCGTCGGGGGAGGGGAGGAGGCGACCGTCGACGTGGAGAAGGGCGTCAAGCTCATCATCACGCTCGAGGCGCTCGGCGAGCCTGACGACCACGGCATGCGCACCGCGATGTTCAACTACAACGGCCAGATCCGACCCGTGTCCATTCAGGACGACGCCGCCCAGGTTGACGTCGTGCGCCGCGACAAGGCGGACCCGACCGTCGAGGGCGAAATCCCGGCGCCGTTCGCGGGAGCCGTCTCCGTGCTCGTTGAGGAAGGCGCCACCGTCAAGGCCGGCGAGACCGTCGCATCCATCGAGGCCATGAAGATGGAGGCCGCGATCACCACGCCTGTTGCCGGCACCGTCAAGCGCGTCGCCGTGCGCGGCACGGAGACGCTCGCCGGCGGCGACCTCGTCGTCGTCATCGGCTAGGGGAGTGGCGCCTCGTCAGGCGACGTAGTGTGGAGGTGAAGGACGCATACAGCGTGTCTGATGCTCAACCGCCGGGAGGCGATCATGCAGGTCATCATCAACACCGATCACAACATCTCGGCTCCATGACGACGCGATCGCCAAGATGGAGTCGCTCGTCGCGGCTTCGCTGGAGTACTTCGCCGAGCGTCTGACACGCGTGGAGGTTCACCTCACGGACGGCGCGGCGGGTCGTAGCACTGGCGACGACATCCGTTGCCGCCTCGAAGCGCGTCCCGAGGGTCTCAACCCCACGTATGTGACAGCCGACGCGGCAACGGCGGACGATGCCTTGGATGGCGCGCTGACCAAGTTGACCCATGTGCTCGACACCACGTTTGGGCGACGCGACGACAAGCACAAGAGCGGGCCGTCCATGGGCGGAGCCGAACCGACGTAGAACGTTTGGAAAGATGGAGACATGGAGACATGAACGAATCCTGGGAAGAGCGCGTGCGCAACTATTGGCTCACCGTAGACATGACTGCCGAAACCGCGGCGATGGATGCGATGCGGGCCCTTGTTGAGGAGCGCGCAGAAGACGACCCAGCGGCTCTATATGAATGGGCATCTATACACGACTCCCTTGGGCATCCGGATGTCGCAATTCCGCTCTACGAGCGGGCGCTGTCGTCAGGCCTTGACGAGATCCGGCGTCCTCGGGCACAGATTCAGCTCGCGAGCTCACTGCGAAATGTGGGCGATTTCCGGGCCGCGATCGACATCCTCGAAGCGATGGAGCCAAGCGAGACAACGGGGCACGCGCGCGAGGCATTTCTTGCGCTCGCACTGTGGTCGGCGGGCGAATCGGACGCGGCTCTGAGCGTCGCTATTGGAGCCCTTGGCGAGACCCTGCCTCGTTACAACGCTTCAGTTGCGCGCTATGCGGCCGCGGTAGGGGGACATCGTCACTAGCGGGCTTGAGAGTCCGTTCGCACCCGCTTAGTTGACATAATGTGCATTATCGGCGTTACACCGAGGCCATGAAACCGCAGCAGGCAGCGCCGCGCGGGAACAAAACACGCATGGCCCCCGTTTGATTCAAGTAGTGGATGCAATATCCACAACGGGAGGATGTCATGGCAGATCGAGCACTGCGCGGAATGCGCCTCGGGACTCAGAGCATGGAGACCGCTGCTGGCGCCGAACTCGCCGAACGCAGCGACGTCGTCTACGACTGCCCCAGCGGCCACGTCGTCACGATGCCGTTCTCGGTTGAGGCGGACGTGCCGGCAGTCTGGGACTGCCACTGCGGCCAGGTGGCGCTCCTGCGCCACGGCGCACAGCCCGAATACAAGGAAGCCAAGCACGTCCGCACCCACTGGGACATGCTGCTCGAACGCCGCTCCATCAAGGAACTCGAGGAGCTCCTCGACGAGCGCCTCCAGTTACTCCGCGCGGGACGCGCGAGCGCCTAGTTCGCGAGCCGCCCGGCTCGCACGGCGCTACTATTTTGCGCGCCTGAACGGCCGAGTCAGTTGACGCCAGCGATGGGCAAAGCCCCATGTCGTCACCTTGCGCAGCGCCTCGCCGACGATGTTCCCGCTCATCTTTGACGCGCCATGCGTGCGCTCGACGAACTCGATAGGCACCTCGTAGACGGTCGCGCCCGCACGCAGCGCCCGCCAGCACATGTCGATCTGGAAGCAGTACCCCTGCGACTCGACCTCGCCCAACTTTACTTGACGTAACGTCGCCGCGGAATATGCACGGAAGCCGGCCGTCGCATCCTTCACCTTCACCCCGAGCGCCATCCGCACGTACGTATTCGCGCCCACTGACAGCAACTTGCGGTGGAACGGCCAATTGACGACGGACCCGCCCTTCACCCACCGCGAGCCGATCACCAGCCCGTACTCCCCCGCGTGCGCCAGCAGGTCGGGCAGCTGCTTGGCCTGGTGAGAGCCGTCGGCGTCCATCTCCACAACCACGTCGTAGCCGCGCTCAAGCGCCCAATCGAAGCCTGCGAGGTACGCGGCGCCCAGCCCCTGCTTGCCTGCACGGTGCAGCACGAAGACGGACTTGTCGGCGGCGCTACGGGCGTCGGCCCACTCCCCCGTGCCGTCCGGCGAGTTGTCGTCCACCACCAGCACGTGCACGTCGGGCGAGTACTCGCGCACGCCGTCAACCTGCCGCGGCAGCGACTCGATCTCGTTGTACGTCGGGATGATCACGAGCGTCTTCAGTCCCACGTCCAGCGCCCCCTCAGTTTCATGACAGACACGCTAGCGAACACCGCGGCCGGCCCTAGCATGAACAACCACGCCAGCAACCCACCCAGCCTGACCGCGGGCGTCAGCGAGGTTCGGAGCGGCAACTGCGCGACCATCGCATCTGCCATGAACAGCTTGGTGGAGTCCACGGTGCTACCGTCCGGCAGGAAGATCGCGCTGACGCCCACCGTTGATGCCTGGACGGACACCCGCCCGGTCTCGATCGCCCTCAGGCGAGCCATCGCGAGTTGCTGGACCGACTCGTCGGTGTGGCCGAAATTCGCGTTGTTGGTCGGGACGAACAGGATCTCGGCGCCGTTCAGCATCGAGTCGCGGATGATGCCGTCGTACGCCACCTCGAAGCAGATCACATCCCCGAGGACGACGGTGCGACCCAGCCGCTCGGACGGGAAATCGAGCACGCCAGGCTCGGTGCCGCCGATCATGTCGACTGTGACGCGGTCGACCTCGCTCGAGAAGACGCGCGCGATGCTGCGGATCGGGATGTACTCGGCGAACGGCGCCGGGTGCTGCTTGGAGTACGAGTCAATCACTGAGCCGTCCGTGCCCCATAGCAGCGTCGTGTTGAGGCGGCCGTTCGGGGGCGAATAGTCGACGGTGCCCACGAGGATCGGCGCGCCCACGAACTGCGCAGCGCCCGTCACCGCCTTGTACGTCTGGGCGTCGATGCGGGGATCGATGTCGGCCGCGTTCTCGGGCCAGACAACCAAGTCGAAGCCGACGCTCGGGTCGAGCGTGCGCGTCACGACCGCGTGGTTGTCTGTCACCTCGCGCGCCTGGTTGAAAGAGTCGAGCCCGCGGTCAGGGACACTCCCCTGGATCACAGCGATCGTCAGGGTCCCGGACTCGGCTTTGACGTCCAACGGCACCACAAGGCCCGACAGCGTGACCGCCACCGCCGCGGCACTCGCCAACGCGGGGATCGACAGCCTGCGGACGCGCAGTGCCTCCCAGGCAAGCCCCGCGAGCCCCGCGACGAGGGCGGTGGCGAACGACACCAGCGGCGCTCCCCCAAGCCACGCGAGGTGGCCGAGCGGCGACTCGGACTGGCTGAACGCGAGGCGCCCCCACGGGAAGCCGCTGAACGGGAGCACAGAGCGCACTTGCTCGTATGACACCCACAAGGCGGCGAAGGACAGCGGCTCGAGCCACACCCGGCCGACCAGCCACTTGGACCGGCATAGCCACGCCCACGACAACGCGAACAGCGCAACCGCCAGGCCCTCGAGCAACGACAGCGCGATCCACGGCGCCACCCCCACGGAGGTGTACGTCCACCACAGGTGCGGCAGGAAGAACGCAAGGCCGGCAGCGTAGCCCACCCAGAAGGACGCCTTCCTGCTGACCTCCTCAAGCGCCCACCACAGTAGCGCGAGGCCGGCAAACGCCGCCCACCACCAGCCAAGCGCCGGGAAGGCCGACGCTGTGACGAGTCCGCTGGCGATCGCGAGGAGGTACCGGCGGGAGAGCTTCACTGGTCTAGGTTATGCGACGGCGGCTGGGAGCCGGTCAGTACGCCACTACGCCGCGGCGCATCGAGTCGATCGCCGCGCGCGCGGCCTCCTTCAGTGCGTGGGACGGAGCGACGTCTTCGATCTGCCCCATGACGTCAATCACCTGCTTGCACCACCGCACCATGTCGCCCGGGGCAAGCTCCGTGCCGCGCAGCACCGCGGCGAGTGACTTGCCCGCAGCCCACCCGTGGATGGGCGCCACAAGGCCCCAGTGAGGCTGTGGCGTCGCCGGTAGCCCGCGGCCCTCGTGGATGTCGTCCACGTTCGACCAGACCCGGTAGGTCTGGTCCAGAGCGGCTCCAAGGGGCCCGTGGCGCCCCTGAGGTATCTGTGGCGTCTCGTTCTCGTCCTCGCGCCGGCCGGAGTACACAAGGCTCGACACCACGGCGGCCAACGCGGGCGCACCAAGCCCGTCCCACACGCCGCGGCGCAGGCACTCCGCGATCGCGAGGTCGTTCTCCGAGAACACGTGCTGGAGCATCGCGCCCGCCTCGGTGGCACGGCGCTCGTCTCCCTCACCCTCGAGGTATCCAAGCTCGGACAGCACGTCGCAGCGCTTGTCGAAGGCGCGTGCGATCGATCCGGTCGCGGCGGAGATCTGGGAGGCGATGCGATCCTTGTCGCGCAAGGCCTTGAAATAGCGTTCGGCCCACCGCGCGTGATCCTCGCGGTCGGGGCAGCCGTGGCACGGGTGCGCGCGCATCTGCCGCCGGATCGCGTCCACGGCGTCTGCCTCGGCATTGCCCGCTGTACGCCCGCGCCCGCCGCGTGACTTTCCGGCTGTGAATTCCCCTCGCTTGGCGCGCATCGTCGCGGCGAGGTCCCTACGTGCGCGGGCCTGGCGAGTGTCGAGCCCCTTGGCGAGCCGCATCTGACCCACGGGATCGAGCCCGTGGTGAAGCTCGGCGACGCTCAGCCGCATGGCGCGCGCCGCCTCCGTCACGACCAGCGGTCGGGGCCGGTCAGTGTCGTCAGCCACGACCACCACGGCGAGGCCCTTGTTCTTGCCCGCGCCGATCCGCACCACAGTGCCGCGCTCGAGGCCCCTCAACGTCGCCTCGGTCGCATCCTTGCGCGCCTTGGAGCTCGCCTTCGACTGCTGCTTCTGCAGGCGGGTGATGCGCTCCCGCATGCCCGCGTACTCGAGGAAATCGCCCCGCGAGCACGTCGCGGCCTCGCGCATGCCCTGGGCGTCCTCGTCGAGCGACCGTACCTTGCGCGCCTGCGAGACCACCCCCTGGTCGGCCTGATACTGCGCGAACGACATGCTGAGCACCTCGCGCGCCCGCGGGATCCCGGACCTCGCGACAAGGTTGAGCGCCATGTTGTACGACGGATGGAAGGAGCTCACCAGCGGGTAGGTGCGGCGCGACGCGAGCCGGCCGAGCGCCTGCGCGTCGAAGCCCGGGTGCTCGACGACCACCGCATGGCCCTCGACGTCGATGCCGCGCCTGCCTGCCCGCCCGGTGAGCTGCGTGTACTCCCCCGCCGTGAGGTCCTTGTGGCCCTCGCCGTCCCACTTGACGAGCTTCTCAAGCACGACGGAACGCGCGGGCATGTTGATGCCAAGCGCCAGCGTCTCCGTAGCGAACACCACCTTGATGAGCCCCGCGAGGAACAGCTTCTCGACCGTCTCCTTGAACAGCGGGATCATGCCCGCGTGGTGCGCCGCGATCCCCGCCGACAAGTGATCGAGCCACCGCGAGTAGCCGAGCGCGTTGAGATCCTCGGTCGGCAGCGCCGCACACCGCTCCTCGACGATGCCGATGATTCGCTCGCGTTCTTCGCGCGACGTCAGCTGGAGTCCGGACGATCGCACCTGGTCAACGGCGTCCTCGCAGCCGGCTCGCGAAAACACGAAGAAAATCGCCGGGAGGAGTCCGTTCGCGTCGAGCACGTCGACGGTGGCGAACCGCGGTGGGGCGCGCCTGCCCTGCGGCCTGCGACCGCCTCTCGCGCGCCCGCGCCCAGGCGCGACGTAATCGTGGCGCTGGCGGCGCGCGAGGGCCTCAACCTCGGGATTGAGGCGCGGCGACGGGCCCGGATCCGCGGGGTCAACCCCGGGCGCGTAGAGGTCGAAAATGCCCTCCCGCAGCAGCACGTGCGGCCACAGCGGCACGGGCCGGGTCTCCGACACGATCACGTCGGTGTTGCCGCGCACCTCGCGCAGCCAGTCGCCGAACTCCTCGGCGTTGCTCACCGTCGCGGACAGCGCGACGATCGCCACGGCCTGGTCCAGGTGGACGATCACTTCTTCCCACACTGAGCCGCGGAACCGGTCAGCGAGGTAGTGAACCTCGTCAAGGACCACCACGCCGAGCCGGTCGAGCGTGCGCGAATTCGCGTAGATCATGTTGCGAAGCACCTCGGTGGTCATCACCACCACGTCCGCCTCGCCGCGGAGCGACTGGTCGCCCGTGAGCAGTCCCACGCGGTCCTCGCCGTACACGGCCATCAACTCGTTGAACTTCTGGTTCGACAGCGCCTTGATTGGCGTCGTGTAGAACGCCTTCTCGCCACGGTCGAGAGCCGCCTTCACCGCAAACTCGCCCACGACCGTCTTGCCCGCTCCCGTGGGGGCCGCGACGAGCACGCTGCGGCCGTCCGCAACGGCCTCGCACGCTTGCCGCTGGAAGTCGTCGAGGGGGAACGACAACGTCTCGGTGAACGCCAGGAGGCCGGGATGCCGGGCCCTGTTGCGCGCCGCGGCATAGCGCTCCGCGGGGGAAGGGCTCATGGCCCCCAGGCTAATGGACCTTGGCGCCCAGGAGTCGCAGCACGCCCGGCGCGACCTCGACGTTCAACGGGTCGGCGCCCACGAGCTCACCGTCGGCAAAGGCGGCGGGCATGGCCGCCCCCACGTCGGACTGTTCGATGCGGATCTTCTTGGCGCGCACCTGGCTCAGCCGCGGATCCTTCATGTGCGAGCCGTCCTTGAGCTTGGGGAAGATCTTGAGGATGTCGAGCCTCGACATGCCCTCCGCCACCACGACGTCGAGGTAGCCGTCGTTGATCTTGGCGTCCTTGGTGGCGTACAAGCCGCCGCCAAAGATGGGCGTGTTCGCCACCGCCACCAGAGTGGCCTGCTGCTCCCATGAGAAGCCGTCCGCCGTCACCCTGATGCCGTACGGCTTGAATTTGGGGATCTCGCGGAACGTCGCAAACTTGTACTTCATGGGGCCGCGCGGGTACTTGATGCTCGAGCCGTACAGCGCGATCGCGGCGTCGATTCCGGCGGATAGCACGCACGTGAAGTAGCGCGGCTTTGACGGCTCCTCGATGCCGGGCCCGGTGAGCATGCCCAGGTCCACGTCGGTTGAGTCACCCTCAAGCCCATCGACGATGCGGCGGACGCTCGCCGCAATGTCGCCCGTGGGCAAGCCGGCCGTCACGGCGAAGTCGTTGCCTGAGCCGGCGGCGACCACGCCAAGCGGCTTCTTCTTGCGCGCCTGTGTGACGATCTGCGCGCCGAGGTGAGCCATCCCGTCGCCGCCCACGACCACCAGTGCGTCGATGTTCTTGAGCGCCTTGATGCCTGCCTCATGTGCACTCCCCCACGATCCGCGGGTCAGGTCAACCACCTTGACGCCAAGCTTGCCGAACTCGGCGAGCGCCTCGTGACCCCAGCGCGCTCCCCTGCCGCTACCCGACGTGGGGTTGGTGATGACTCCTACGGTGTGCGTCATGCCGTGCCCTCCCGGCGACGGCGCCACCGGAGGGCGCCAATGCCTATGGCAAGAAAGTACAGGCCAAGCATGGGTCCGGCCAGGAACAACATTGACAAGATGTCGGGCGTCGGCGTGATGAACGCGGCGGCGACGAGGATGATGATGACCGCCCACCGCCATCCGCGCAGCCAGGTGCGCGGCGCCACGATGCCTATCCAGGTCATCGCGACCATCACCACGGGTAGCACCGCGGCGAGCCCCAGCCCCACGAGCACATGCATCACGAATGTCAGGTACATCTGGGCGTCGATGAGGTTCGTCGAACCTTCCGGCACGAACCCCGCCAGCACGGATACTGCACGCGGCAACACCGCCCAGCCAAGGGCGACGCCGCCCGCGAACAGCGGAATCGCCGCACCAAGAAAGCCGACGGTGTACGCCTTCTCGCGGCGCTCGAGGCCCGGCGCCACGAACGCCCACAGCTGGTACAGCCACCACGGAGACGCGATCAGAATGCCCAGGAAGAAGCTCACGCGGAAGCGCATGTCGATCGCGGTCAGTAGCCCCGTGAAGTTGATGGAGACAGTCGCGTGCGAGTCCTCGGCGGCTTGCAAGACGGGCCGCTGCAGCGCCTCGAAGGCGGGGTTGAACAGGAACCACCCGATGACGCGCACCGACGGCGATGCCAAGGAGCGCAAGCACCAGGCGATTGCGCGCCTCGACAAGGTGCTGCTTGAGGGGCATCCTCCGCTCGGGGTTGCTCCGGCGGAACCGGCCTGAGTCAGCCACGGGCGCGAGTGGGCGGCTAGGCCTTGCCCTTGTCCTTGTCTTCGGTGTCGGAGGGCGCGGGCTCGTCGTCCGTCAGCGCCTTCGCCTCTTCCTTGAGGATGCGCACGGACTTGCCCAGCGAGCGTGCGAGCTCGGGGAGCTTGGGCGCGCCAAAGATGAGGATCACCACGAAAGCGATGATCGCTACTTGCCAGACACTGACCCGCATGACGCCTCCAGACTCGTTTCCTGAATCTTACCCGCCGTGTGCGGCGATAACCGCATCCGCCGTGTCCCTGACGCGCGCGGCAAACTCCGGCGGCGTGACCGCCACGACGGCCGGGCCCGCAGCCAGCACCCGCGCGACAACGACGTCCGGATTCGAGACTCCCACCGTGAAGGAGAAGCCGCCGTCGACCGCCTCGGCGCGCACTCCGGGCAGGTCCTCGAAGGCCCACCTGCCGTCGGCCGCGACGGTCACGTGCACGTCGTACGCGGGCTCAAGCTCGAAGCCCTGCCGCGCCGACGCCGGGTGCTCTTGCGTCTCGCGCGTCGCCTTGGAACTCTCGATACGCGCGAGTCGCAGCGTCCGATAGTCGCCTGCGCGCCGGCAGAAGCACTCGACGTAGCCCACGCCGTCGATAGTCACGAGGCGGTGTGGCTCGATCGTGCGCGTCGTGCGGCGATCGCGCGCGTCCACGTACTCAACCGTCACGCACGTGCCCTCCTCCGCGGCGGTGCGCAGGGCGTCGGCCACTTGCGGATCAACGTCGCCCACAGGGACCACGGTGACGGTGCCAGCCTCGGCGATGGCCCCGGAGAGCTTGTCGAGCACCGCCTGCGCGGCGGGCGGGGCGGCGCCAGAGCTGACGATGCTTCCGAGCGCGGCGATCAACGCGATGGCCTCGGCCGGCGCGAGCCGCACCTGGTGAACGCCCTGCGAGTTCGTGATGCGCGCGACCCCCTCGTCGTACGCCCAGCCGTCAAAGTCGAGCAGGTCATTCACGCCATAGCCGGGAAGGCCCGCGGTCCACAACGTGTCGATGTCGCGCTTGATGACCTCGGGCGTGACATCAAAGTGCTCTGCGAGTTCCGCGAACGTCGCCTCACCATGCTCCTCGAGGTGCGTGACGATGCCGAGCAGGCGGGTCAGGCGGGGAATCGCGCGCTCAGCCATGTGCGGCCTCCCGGGCCTTTGCGGCGTGTGACACGACCATGTCCGCTAGCGAGGCGGGCTCGATCACTCGCGCGCCGCCCGCCAGCGCAAGTACCTCGTCGCGAAGTGCCTCAGTGTCGCTGTAGGGCACGTCGAAAACGTCCCAGACGCCGTCGGCCTTCACGAAGCTGCCGCGTCGGCGCAACGAGTGGCCGGACTCCGCGCGCACGCCCACGCGGGCGACGAGCCCCGGGACGGCGTCGGTGAGCTGGCTGGCCGGAAGGTTCGCGGGTGGCTCGAACGCGCCGGGCTCCCCCACCGGCTCGGGGGCGCCCTCGATTCGGCTGGTGCGGTACGTGCGCGGCTCGCCACGGTCGCGGTCGAACCCGACCAGGTAGACGGCGCCTCCGCGCACGACGAGGCGCCATGGCTCGACCGTGCGCACGGCGCGGCCCGACGACTGCGACGTGTACGTAAACGACACCGCCTGGCGGTCCCCGATCGCCTGCGCAAGCGGCGCGGCGGCGTCGGCGTCATGGAGGGTGGTGGCGCCAAGGGCGAGTTCGCCCGCGGACCCTCGCTCGGCGGCCGACGACAGCTTGGTGAGCGCCCGCCTGGCGTCGGTGCCGAGCGCCGCGCTTTGCCAATAGCCTGCGGCAACCGCCAGCACCGCGCGCTCGGCCGCGGTGAGCTCGATCGCTGGCATCGCCGCCTCGCCAGCGTCGATGACGTAGCCGATCTCGTCGCCGTGAGTCGCGTCCGTGACCGTCCTGAGCGGGATGCCAAGCCGGCGCAGGTCTTCCTTGTCGCGCTCGAACATTCGCTCGAAAGCGGCGTCGCGCTTCTTGGCCGCCGCGGCATCGTCCCCAGGGCGGGCCGGCTCGTAGCCTGCGACGGCCTCGCGAATCTGCGCGCGGCTCATGCGCACGCGCGTGTTCGACAGCGCGATGATCAGGTTGAGGAGCCGCTCGGCCGGGTCGCCCTGCGCCATCAGACCCGAACCGCGAGCAGCTCCGTGACGAGGATCGCGCGCGCGCCGGCGGCGTAGAGGTCGTCCATCACGTGGTTCATTTCGACACGCGGGACCATGACGCGCACCGCGGACCAGTCCGAGCCGTGCAGGGGCGTGACCGTGGGGGCCTCGAAGCCCGGCGTGATCGCGCAAGCCGCCTCGAGGGCCGACGCCGGAACGTCGTAATCCATCAGCACGTATTGACGGGCCATCAGCACGCCGCGCAGGCGGCCGGTGAGCGTCGAGATGCGGTCCTCAGGCGCGTCGGCGCCGCGGATGAGCACGGCCTCCGACTTGAGGATGGGGTCCCCAAACACCTCGAGACCTGCCGCGCGCAGGGTGCTTCCCGTCTCGACGACGTCTGCGACCACGTCCGCGACGCCCAGCTGAACGCTGGACTCCACGGCGCCGTCGAGGCGCACCACCTGGGCATCGATGCCGAACGACTTCAAGTGGTTCGACACGAGGTGCGGGTAGGACGTCGCGACGCGCTTGCCGGAGACATCCTCGATGGTGGTGGCGGTGCCCGTCGGCGCCGCGTAGCGGAACGTAGACGCAGCGAATCCAAGTTCAAGGTGCTCGACGGCGGCGGCCCCGGAGTCGAGCAGCAAGTCGCGGCCGGTGATGCCCGCGTGCACCGTGCCCTGCCCCACGTACACCGCGACGTCGCGCGGACGCAGGAAGAAGAACTCGACGTCGTTGCGGTTGTCCACGAGCACCAGCTCGCGCCCGCCAGCCGAGCGTTGCTTGTAGCCCGCCTCGCTCAATAGCTGAGCGGCGGGTTCTGAGAGCGATCCCTTGTTCGGGACGGCGATGCGGAGCACAGGGATTCCTTACAGCCGGTACTTACAGGTGGCGCTGGACGTCTTCGAGCGTAATGCCCTTCGCGATCATCATGACCTGGGCGTGGTAGATCAGCTGCGCGATTTCCTCGGCGGCTTCTTCGTCAGTCTCGTACTCGGCGGCCATCCATGCCTCGGCCGCCTCCTCGACGAGCTTCTTGCCGATGGCGTGGACGCCGCCGTCGAGCAATCGCACCGTCGAGGAGCCCTCGGGGCGCTCTTTGGCGCGCACAAGCAACTCGGCGTACAACTCGTCGAAGGTTTTCACGCGTCACAGCCTACGGGAGGCCGGGCGACCCGGCGGCGCTTATCCGAGCGCTTTGAGCAGATTCGCGGTGGCGATTGCGGCCTCGACGGCCTCGCGGCCCTTGTCCTCCTTGGACCCGGGCAGCCCGGCGCGCGCACGCGCCTGCTCGAAGTCGCTGGTGGTAAGCACGCCAAAGCCCACGGGCACCGCGTGGGTGCGCGCGACGTCGGTGAGCCCCTGGGTGACGCTCGAGCAGACGTAGTCGAAGTGCGGCGTCTCGCCCTGGACCACGAGGCCAAGGGCGACGATCGCGTCGGCGCCGCCGCGCGCGAGCTTTTCGGCGACGACGGTCAGTTCAAAGGTGCCCGGGACGCGCGTGAGCCGGTACGCCGCGCCCGCGCGCTCGCATGCGCCCACGGCTCCGGCGACCAAGGCGTCCATGATCTCGGCGTGCCACTGCGCGGCGACGATCTCGACCGTCAGGCCGGCGCCGTCGGCAGCGAGCGCGGGCGCTCCCCCGCCGCTCACTGATCTTTGCCCTGCAGGTGCCCCATGCGCTCGATCTTAGTCTGGCGGTAGAACTCGTTGTGCTCGCTCTCGCCCACGTGGTGAGGCACGCGCTCGACCACGTCGATTCCGCTCGCGCGGAGCCCCTCGACCTTGGCCGGGTTGTTCGTGAGCAGCCGCACCTCGGTGAGGCCAAGGTCGTGGAGGATCGCCGCGGCAGCGCCGTACTCGCGGCGGTCGACGGGGACGCCAAGCTCCGAGTTGGCGTCAACGGTGTCGAAACCCTTGTCCTGAAGTGCGTACGCCTGGATCTTGCGCAGGATGCCGATGCCGCGGCCCTCGTGGCCGGTCAGGTACACCACCACTCCGCCGTCCTCAACGACTCGCTCGATCGCTGCGTCGAGCTGCGGGCCGCAATCGCAACGCAGCGAACCAAACGCGTCGCCCGTGAGGCACTCGGAGTGCACCCTGACGATGGGCGTCACGCCGGGCTTGAGGGGGGCGATGAGGGCCACGTGCTCGTCACCCGTGCGCGCATCGCGGTAGCCGCGGATGGTGAGGTCCCCGTGCGCGGTGGGAAGCTTTGCCTCGCCCTCGAGCAGGACCCGCAGCGGGTGGGGCTCGACGGCGTGCGCGACGTCTCCGCGGTCGCGGCGGTACTTGATCAGGTCGGCGATAGTCAAGACGACGAGTCCTTCCGATTCGGCAAGGCGGGTTGCGTCGCCCAATCGCATCATCGTGCCGTCGTCGTTCACCATCTCGGCGATCACCCCTACGGGTGACAGGCCAGCGAGGCGACACAAGTCGACGCACGCCTCGGTGTGACCTGGGCGGTGCAGTACGCCTCCTGCAACAGCCCTGAGGGGCAAAACATGCCCTGGCCGGATGAAATCTTCGGGCCCAGCCGCGCTGTTCGCCAACTGCTGAATGGTGCGGTGGCGGTCGGCCGCGCTGATGCCTGTGGTGATGCCCTCGGCCGCGTCAACCGAGACCGTGTAGGCCGTGCGGCGCGGGTCCTGGCTGGCGGGCACCATGAGCGGCAGGTTGA
Organism: uncultured Actinomycetota bacterium; assembly: GCA_963735005.1. GTDB lineage: Bacteria > Actinomycetota > Actinomycetes > Actinomycetales > Demequinaceae > WTKG01. The sequence continues at coordinate 175,987 of CAVTJA010000003.1, forward strand.
GGTCGTCGGCGCGCGGGCCCGGCATGGGGGCGCACAGGTAGCCGCTCGAGTGGCGGATGCCCCAGGCGAGCCAGTCCACCGTGGTGGTCTCGGCGGACATGATGAAGTCGGCCTCGTTTTCGCGCGACCGCGAATCGGTGACCAGCACCGGTTTGCCCGCCCTGAGGTCCTCAAGCGCACGCTCGACGAGCGCCGCCGTGTCGCTAGCCACGGTTCGCCACCATCTTCTCGACGTACTTGGCCATCACGTCCACCTCCACGTTGACGGGGTCGCCGACGGCGAGGTCGCCAAGGTTGGTTTCGGCAAGCGTTGTCGGGATCAGCGACACCGTGGCGAGGCCACCGTCGAGGCGCGCGACGGTGAGCGACACGCCGTTGAGGGCGATGGAGCCGTGCTCAACGACGTAGCGCGCAAGCTCCGCGGGGATCTCGACCGTGACGTCGTCCCAGTCCGGCTGCGAGTCGCGAGCCGTAACCGTGGCGACGGCGTCGGCGTGGCCCTGGACCATGTGGCCGCCGAACCGGCCGTCCGCCCTCATCGCCCGCTCCAGGTTGACGCGCGCGCCAGGCTTGAGCGCACCGAGCGCGGTGGCGTCGAGCGTGACCTTCATGAGGTCGGCGACCCACTCCCCGCCCGACGACTTCGCGACCGTGAGGCATACGCCGTTGACCGCGATCGACTCGCCGTGGTCGAGCTTCGCGGCGTAAGCCGGCGCGTCGATCACGAGCTCCGCCCTCGCCCCGTCCGCGCGTAGCGCGGTGACCGTGCCGACGGTCTCGATCAAGCCTGTAAACATTCCCTAGCCCTTCCGGGGCACGCGGCCCGCGACAAGCGTATCCGCGCCCAACGGCGTCACCGTGACGTCCACTAGGCGCAACGCCTGGGACATGGTCGCGATTCCAATATCGCCGACGGCGGCGGTGCCCGCGCCCAGCAGCGTTGGCGCGATGTACGCGTGCACCTCGTCCACGAGCCCGGCCGCGAAGAATGCGGTCATGAGCGTGGCGCCGCCCTCGACAATCGCCACGCGTGCGTCGCGAGCCGCAAGCGCCGCGACAACCTCGGCGACGTTGTGCGTACGCAACTGCAGCACCTCGCCGCCGGGAGCGTCGAGCTTGACGTCGCGCAGCCCCACCACAACCCGCAGCGGCTGATGCGGCGCCGGCTCGCCGCCAGGGCGCGCGGTCAGGGAGGGCGCGTCTGCCACCACTGTCCCGGTGCCGACGACGATCGCGTCCACGGCCGCACGCTCGGCGTGCGCATGTTCGCGGGCCACCTCGCCGGTGATCCAGAAGCTGGTGCCGTCCGCGGCGGCGGTGCGGCCGTCCAACGTGGCGGCGAACTTCGCGATCACCCACGGGCGGCCGAGCGTCATCGACGCCACCCACCGCCGCGTGAGCGCGGTCGCGGCCAGGGTCGGCGCGAGCGACACCTGCACCCCGGCGTCGGCCAGTTCGCGCGCACCCCCGGCGCTGTCGTCGCCAGGGTCGGCGACCGCGTACACCACAGCGCCGATGCCCGCCTCACGCAGCGCCACGGAGCACGGGCCCGTCCTGCCCGTGTGGCGGCACGGCTCGAGCGTGACGTACGCCGTGGCGCCCGCGACGTCGTTGCCCGCTTCAGCTGCGGCCGCAAGCGCCGCGACCTCCGCGTGGGCAGTCCCAGCGCCACGGTGATAGCCCTCGCCGAGGACCTCGCCGTCGGCGCTTGTGATGACGCATCCCACCTGGGGGTTGGGGCCGTGCGCCGGCCCTAGCATTGCGAGTTCGACCGCTCGGGCCATGGCGTCGGCGGGGGTGAGTCGCTCGCGGCTAGTGATGGTGCGCCGCCTGGGCGAGCGCACGCAGCGATTCCACCTCGGCCGCGGGGTCTGGGCGCGCCGTACACGGCGGAGCCGGCGACGAGCGTGTCAGCGCCAGCGACCACGATCCGCTCGATGGTGTCGCGCGCTACCCCGCCGTCGGCCTCGAGCCACAGGTCGAGCCCCTGCTCACGCGCGGCCGTACGCAACTTGCCGAACTTCGGGAGCGTGTCGAGCATCAGCTCCTGACCCCCAAAGCCGGGCTCCACGGTCATAATCAGCACCATGTCGAACTCGGACAGGATGTCGAGGTACGGCTCGACGGGCGTGGCCGGACTTGAGCGCCAACGCAGCGCGCGCGCCGGCCGAGCGAATGTCGCGCGCGACCGTGACGGGGTTGAGCGCCGCCTCGGCGTGAAAGGTGACGGACTTGGCGCCGGCCTCCGCGTAGCGCGGCGCCCACTTCTCCGGGTCCTCGATCATCAGGTGGGCGTCGACCGGGAGGGGCGACACCTCCGCGATGCGCTTGACGACCGGCAGGCCGAGCGTCATGTTGGGAACGAAGTGGCCGTCCATCACGTCGACGTGCAGCCAGTCGGCCCGCGCCACCCGGCGGATGTCCGTTTCGAGGTTCGCGAAGTCCGCAGACAAGATGCTGGGCGCGATCCGGATAGCCATGCGATGAGCCTACTGCGAGGCCGCGCGGCGCCTCAGCAGCGCGACGTACATCGAGTCCGTGCCATGCGCGTGGGTCCACATCTGGACGTCGCGGTGGCGCCCGCCCCAGGGGCCATCCGCCTGAGGCTCGGGCGCGACGGCGCGCAACACCTCGCGGGCGTCCACCAGCTCGACCATGCCGCCCGCCTCGGCCACCGCGCGCTCCACCTGGTAGCGCGTCTCCTCGAGCAGGGGCGAGCACGTCACGTATGCCACGACCCCGCCAGGACGCACGACGCGCAGGGCGCGCGCGAGCAGCGCCGCTTGGAGCGGCAGCAACGCGTCAAGGTCGCCGGGCGACCGGCGCCAGCGGGCCTCGGGGCGGCGGCGCAGCGCACCAAGCCCAGTGCAGGGCGCGTCCAAGAGCACGCGGTCGTAGCCGTCCTGGCCCCACGCCGTCGCGTCGCCCTGGTGCACGGTGACGGTGCCCTCCGGTAGCGCCCTGACGTTGTCGCGCACGAGGCCCACGCGGTGCTCATGAAGCTCGATCGCGTCGAGGCGAGCGCCGCGCTGCGCGGCCACCGCGCCCAGTAGCGCCGCCTTGCCGCCGGGACCCGCGCACATGTCGAGCCAGCGCTCGTCGCCAGTGCCCTCGAGCGGGGCCGCGGCAAGCGCCAGAGCGGCCGCCTGGCTGCCTTCATCCTGCACCCCAGCGCGGCCCTCCTTGACGGCGGCGATCGTGCCTGGTGCGGTGCCGCGGTCGAGCCGCACCGCGGTGGCCGCCCAGCGTCCGCGGCCGTGTTCAATCCCGTCCCACTCCCCCGGCTCCACCAGCCCTGGGCGCTCGGCGAGGGTCACAGGGGCGGGCTCGTTGTGGCTCGCCACAAGCGCCTCGACCTGGCCCGCGCGGCCGTCAGTGGCAAGCGCGAGCTCAAGCGCACCGACGATCCACTCGGGATGCGAGTGGCGGGTGGCGATGGCCGCGCGCCCGGCCCCGGCGGCGACCCGCTCGAGCCACTGCTCGCGAGACGCCTCCGCGACCCGGCGCATCACCGCGTTGACGATTCCCGACGCGCGGCGCATGCCCACGTGGACTGCGAGCTCGACGGTCTGAGATACCGCGGCGTGAGCCTCCACGCGCATGCCAAGCACCTGGTGCACGCCAAGGATCAACACCCGCTCCACCTCGCGGTCAAGCGAGCCCACGTCGCGCTTGGCCGCCGAGCCGATCACGGCGTCGTAGAGGCCGCGCATCCGCAGTGCGCCGTACGCAAGCTCAGTGGCGAACGCGACGTCCCGCGCCTGAAGGTGATGGCGGTCGGCGGCGTGCGGCATTGCCAGATTCGCGTATGCGTCGCGCTCGTCGACGTCGCGGATCACCTCGTAGGCGACGATCCGCGCGGTGGAGACGCTCTTCACGCCTCGCCCAACTGGGCGCCGGGCGCGAGGCGGGCGCCGCGCAGCCAGGCCGCGGCGTCCATCCACTTTTTGCCTGACGGCGCGATCGAGGACAACGCCACGCTTCCAGCGCCTGTCGACACCAGCACCCGGCCGTCAGTCTCGGTGATGGTGCCTGGCGGGGCCGCGGGCGCGTCGTCCACGGGCGCGACGAGCCCGAGCTTGGCGGGCGTGCCATCGGGAAGCGTCGTCCACGCCCCGGGCGCGGGCGTGCACCCGCGCACCTGGCGGTCCACGACGTGCGCGGGAAGGTCCCAACGCACGTAGGCGTCGTCGCGCGTGAGCTTGTTGGCGTAGCTGACGCCGTGCTCCGGCTGCGGCGTGGGCGTGGCGGTGCCGCGTGCGACCACCTGCAGCGACTCCACAAGCAGCGGTGCGCCCACAAGGGCGAGGCGGCCGAGGAGTTCTCCGGCGCTCTCCGTGGCCTCCACACCCTCGGTAAGCATGCCCACGACAGGCCCGGTGTCGAGCCCCTCTTCGATCACGAAGGTCGTGGCACCTGTGATTTCGTCGCCGGCCATGATCGCTCGCTGCACGGGGGCGGCGCCCCGCCACGCGGGCAGCACCGAGAAATGCAGGTTGATCCAGTGGGTGCGGACGGCTGCAATAAGGTCAGGCTTGAGGATCTGGCCGTACGCCACCACGCCAGCGACGTCGGCGGCAACCTCCCGCACCATCGCCACTGTCTCGGGCGCGGACGCACGCTCGGGCGTCTCTACCCGCAGGCCCTGCGAGAGCGCAAACGCCTTGACCGGGCTTGGCAGCAGCTCGGAGCCGCGGCGTCCGCGCGCGTCCGGCTTCGTGAGCACCAGGGGCACCTCGGCGCCTGAGTCGAGGATCGCCTGCAGGCTCGGGATGGCAATGTCCGGGGTCCCGGCGAAGACGACGCGCATGCCTCCATCGTAGGAGGCGCGGCCGGGAGCTCAGCCCAGGCGCAGCGGTCCGTCGACGCGCATCCGCAGTTCGCCCTCCCCGGCCTCCGACAATTCCCGTTGCAGCGCTCGCAGCACGTCGACGACGCCCTGGGCAGCCGACCTCGTGCACAGCAGCACCGCCCGGTCGCCGTCACGCAGCACCACGTCAACCGCGGGATGCGAACCAAGCGGGTGGTTGTCCACCGTGATCGAGAACGCTCGGCCGAGCACCGTGGCAGGAGCCCGCAGTTCCACCACGCGCCGATGCGGCGGAAGCTGAATCTCCCCGCGCTCGGCGTACAGCGCGGCAGCGGCTGCGGCAGGCGCCCACGTCGACACGGCGCGCGCCACCTCGTCCGGAAGCCGTCCCACGACGGTCGCCCCACCCCCGTCGCCGCGGGGCCGGACGTACGCAAGCGCGTTGAGGATCAGCCGGATCGCGTCCTCGTCGCCGTCGGCGTCCTGGCCAACGAGCGCTGAGGCGTCGACGACCACGGCGTGCGCATAACCTCCCGCAACGGCGGGAACGGCGGCCGGGGTAGCCACCACCAAGCCGCCGCGCACTTCGCCGTCCGGCACGACTCCCGTCGCGCCGGCCGAGAGCGTCACGGTCGCCCCCTGCGCCATCGCCGCGAGCTCCTCGGCCACCTTTTCGACGCCGATCCTGACGTGGGCGATCTTCGCCCCACCGCAGCTCGCGCAGTGCCAGTCCTGGTTGACGGTGCCGCACTGCGTGCAGGACGGATCCACCGCGCTGCTTGGCAGTTCGAGCGGCCCCTCGCACGTTCGGCACACCGCCCACTCGCGGCACGTTGCACACGCGGCCGCGCGCACGTAACCCGCTCGCGGCACGAGCACGAGCGCCGGGCCATCTCCGAGCGCCTTGATGACGCGCCGCCAGGCGGAGCCCGGCATCCAGTGCCAGCCCGCGCCCCCCTCGCGCTCGCGGTCGTCGTCTGTGACGAGCGTGACCGCGGCGACCGCGTCGCGCACCGCCCCCCTGCTGCCAGAGAGCGCCTTCGCCCAGCCGTGCTCGACGAGCGCCCGCGCCGCAACGGTCTGCGCGAATCCGCCAATAAGCAACGCCGCTCCCTCGGACTCGGCGCGCATGGCGGCTACCGTCCTGGCGTGCGGATACGGCGCGTGCCGCTCCTCGTAGCCGCTGTTGCCGTCGTCCCACACGGCAATCATCTTGAGGCGGGGCACGTTTGCCATGGCGGCCGGCCGCGTCCCCACCACGATGCGCGCGTCTCCGTGCAGCCCCGCGAGGTAGCTCCCATATCGCGGAGACGGCTTGTCGGCCGCGTGTACGCGCGCCACAGGCCCCGGCTTGCGCGCTGCCCACACGGACAACCCCACGGCCTCGGCGGCCGCGCAGAGGGCATCCAGGGCCCGCAGGTCGGGCACTACGACGATCGCGCTCCCGCCGCCCTGCACGGACGCGCACGCCGCGGCCAGCAGCGCGTGCGCGGGTAGCGGACGCTCGGGGGCCTCGGGCAGGGCCTCCCATACGTAGCGCCCGCCCGCCGCGAGGTCGCCGGGCAGTCCGCCGTACTGGTCCCACGCCGCGGCCAGGCCGGACAGGGCGTCGGCGTACACCTCGTCGCCCGGAACCCCCACGGGCCACGCCCGCTTCTCGACCGACGCCACGCGCGGAGGCGCCATCAGGCGGGTGACGTCCCAGAATGAGCCGCCATACCGGCGCGCGATTGCAAGCGCCAGGTCAAGCCCGCCCTCGTTGAACGACGGCCCGGCCCCAGCAGACTTGATGTGGGCAAGCCGGCCGGCAAATTCGCTGGCGCCCACGAGCTCGACAACCACACCGCTGACGAGCCGCCCTGCGAACGGCACGCGGACCCTGGTCCCCGGCCCGACGACGCCCTCAAGCGCAGGCGGAACGTGATAGTCGAACGGCCTGTCGAGGTGAGGAAGCGGGCTGTCGATGCATACCCGCGCGACGGGCGGGTGCGCCTCCATTAGCCGAGCGCCGCCTTCAGTTGCTCGACGCGGTCCGTGCGCTCCCAGGTGAAATCGGGAAGCTCCCTCCCAAAGTGGCCGTACGCGGCGGTGGCGCGGTAAATCGGGCGGCGCAGGTCAAGGTCAGCGATGATCGCCGAGGGGCGCAGGTCAAACACCTCGCGGATGGCTCGCACGAGCTCTTCGTCCTTGGTGATCCCAGTGTCGAAGGTCTCGACGTACAGCCCGACCGGCTGCGCGCGCCCGATCGCGTATGCGACCTGAACCTCACAACGCTCGGCAAGCCCCGCGGCCACGACATTCTTGGCGACCCACCGCATCGCGTAGGACGCACTCCTGTCCACCTTTGATGGGTCCTTACCGGAGAACGCGCCGCCGCCATGGCGGGCCATGCCGCCGTAGGTGTCGACGATGATCTTGCGGCCCGTCAGCCCGGCGTCGGCCTTGGGGCCGCCCTCTTCGAAGCGGCCCGTCGGGTTGATAAGTGACCGATGGTCACCAGAGGCGATCTCGAAGCGTGCGAGCACGGGCGCGATTACTTCGGCCTCAACGGAGGCGCGAAGGCTAGCCATGTCCATGCCCTCGCGGTGCTGCGTGGACACCACCACGGTGTCAACGGCGACAGGCCTGTCGCCGTCGTACGCGATGGTGACCTGGGACTTGCCGTCCGGCCGCAGGCCGTCCACCGCCCCAAGCCGCCGCACCTCGGATAGCCGCTGCGTGAGCGCGTGCGCAATGGAAATCGGCAACGGCATCAACTCGGGAGTGTCGCGGCACGCGTAGCCAAACATCAGCCCTTGGTCGCCGGCGCCCTGCTGCTTGCTCGCCTCGGCATCGTCAGGGTCGTCTGTGGCGGCGTTGACGCCAAGCGCGATGTCCGGCGACTGCTGCCCGATCGAAATGGACACGCCGCACGAGTCGCCATCGAAGCCGTACCGCGACGACGTGTAGCCGATGTCGTTGACGACGTCGCGCACGATGTGCGGGATCTCAACGTAGGCCTCGGTGGTGACCTCGCCTGCAACGTGAACCTGGCCGGTGGTCACCATGGTCTCGACCGCAACGCGAGAGTGCGGGTCCTCCGCGAGCATGCCATCCAGGATGGCGTCGGAGACCTGGTCGCAGATCTTGTCTGGGTGGCCCTCGGTCACGGATTCCGAGGTGAAGAGTCGCTTGTTCGTCACGGAGCCAGCCTAGCCGGGACCGCGGACAGCCCAGGCGGCTAGCTTGCGCGCGCCGCCACGATCGCGTCGAGGATCGCGTGCGCCACCGCGAGCTTGGAGCCCTCTGCCCGCGCGACCTCTGCACCTGAGGCGTCAAGCATCGTCACCGAATTGGGGCGGTCGCCGAAGCCCTCGTTGGCGCCAACCTTGTTCACACACAGCAGGTCGGCGCCTTTGCGGCGCGCCTTGTCGGCTCCATGTTCGAGCGCCGATGCGGCGGCGTCCCCCGTCTCCGCGGCGAACCCGACCACGGTCTGGCCAGGCACGCGGGCGGCGACAAGCGCGGCGAGGACGTCCGTGGTCTGCACGAGCTCGAGCGTCCGCCCGCCGTCGCCGCTCTTCTTGAGTTTGGCCTCGGACGGTGCCGCGGGCCGGAAGTCGGCGACGGCGGCGGCCATGATCGCAACATCGGCCCCCGCGGCGCTCGCCAGCACCGCGGCCTCGTACTCGCTTCCGGTCTCGACGTCCAGGCGCTCGATACCCTCGCCAAGCGGCAACGCGACGTTCGCCGCGACCACTGTGACGTCCGCACCGCGCTCGCGCGCCGCCTCCGCCAACGCGAAGCCCTGGTGGCCGGTCGACCGGTTGCCAAGGAACCGCACCGGGTCCACGTACTCTCGCGTGCCGCCCGCGCTCACGAGCACGCGCACGCCGTGGAGGTCGCCCCACGACTCGCGCTGAGCGGGCGCGGCCACGGTGATCGATGCGCCCTCGGCCACCGCATAGAGAGCCGCGACAAGCTCGTCGGGCTCCGGGAGCCGGCCGGGGCCCGAGTCGGGCCCCGTGAGGCGCCCCGAGGCCGGGTCGATCACGTGCACGCCCCGTTCGCGAAGCGTCGCGACGTTCGCCTGGGTGGCGGGGTTGCCCCACATCTCGGTGTGCATCGCCGGCGCAACCACGATCGGCGCCTCGGTTGCGAGCAGCGCGTTTCCAAGCAGGTCGCGGGCCTCGCCGTGCGCCATCTGCGCCAGAAAGTCGGCCGTCGCGGGGGCCACCAGCACCGCGTCGGCGCGTTGCCCAAGACGCACGTGCTGGACGCTAGGGACGTCGGCGAAGGTCTCGGACGTCGCGGGCTGGCCGGTGATGGCCTCCCAAGTTGCGCGCCCCACGAAGTTGAGCGACGCAGCGGTGGGGATCACCCTCACCGAGTGGCCGTCCTCCATCAGGCGGCGTGCGACGATCGCGACCTTGTACGCCGCGATGCCGCCCGTCACGCCCAAGAGGACGCGCATGGTTACTCGTTAAGGTCTTTGAGCTCGAGCAGGTTGCTCTCGTTGATCTCGCGAAGCGCGACCGAAAGCGGCTTGTCCGTGGAGTCGGCCTCGAGCAGCGGTCCCACGTTTTCGAAGTGGCCCTCGCCGAGCGCCTCGTAATACGCGTTGATCTGGCGAGCACGCTTGGAGCTGTAGATCACGAGGGCGTACTTCGAGTCCACTTTCGCGAGTAGCTCGTCGATAGGCGGGTTGGTGATGCCCTCGGGGTTTGCGATGGTTCCAGCCACAATTGCTCCAGACGTTCAGACGCGGTCAGCGGCCCAGTCTACCCGTCACCCCGCAAGAGCGCGTTCACCTTAGCCACCGCGTCGTCAAGATCGTCGTTGACGACGATATGGTCGAACTCGTCCGCCGAGTCGAGCTCCTCGCGCGCGGTGTTGAGCCGACGCGCCCGTTCCTCGGGATCCTCGGTTCCGCGACCCTCGAGCCGGCGCACCAGCTCCTCCCACGACGGCGGCTCGATGAACACGAACATCGCGTCGGGCTTGGTCTGGCGCACCTGGCGCGCGCCCGCGAGGTCGATCTCGAGCACGCAGGGGACGCCGTCGGCGATGCGCGTCTCGACCGGCACGCGCGGGGTGCCGTAGCGGTGGATGCCGTGGACCGTCGCCCACTCGAGCAGCTCGTCGGCGTCAACCATGCGTGTGAATTCGTCCTCCGTCACGAAGAAGTAGTCGACGCCGTCAACCTCGCCGGGACGGGGCTCGCGGGTCGTGGCCGACACCGACACCCACACGTCGGGATACTGCTCGACGAGCCTTCGCACGATGGTGCCCTTACCTACCGCCGTAGGGCCCGCAATCACCATCAGCACGCTCACGAGTTCACCTGCCTGAGCAGCGCGGCCACCTGGTGCTCGCCCACGCCGCGTACCCGCCTTGATGCGGCGATACCCGCGCGGTCCATCAACGTTTGCGCGCGCTTGGGGCCCACACCCGCGAGGCACTGCAGCAGGTCCGAGCAACGGATACCGGCCAGGGCGTCGTCCGCTTTAGCGGTCGCGATAGCCTCGCCGAGCGGCATGGAGCCGGCCGCCAGCGCATCCTTGAAGGTTCTCCGAGCCATCCGAACCGCGGTGGCCTTCTCGAGTGCCTTGGCGCGCTGCTCGGCGGTAAGGGCGGGAATCGCCGCCATCACACCGCCCGGATCTCGCGCGAGTCGGCGGCCGCGTGGCGTAGCGCGTCGCGCAGTTTCTCCACGAACGGCCCCGCCGACATCAGCGACCGGCCCTGGTGGGCAAGCACGCGACCCGCCGCGGGCCCGAAGACCGCCTTGACGTCGTCGTAGGTGGCTCCCTGCGCGCCGACGCCCGGGGCGAGCAATGGCCCGTTCACGGCGTCAAGGTTGATCCCTAGCTCGTGCACGGCCCCGCCCACGGTCGCGCCAATGACGAGCCCCACATCACCCATCGGCCCGGCGCCAGCGTTGTCGCGCGCCGCGGCCTCGGCGATCGCCGCCGCCACAGCCACGCCGTCCGCGCCGGTCGCGTGCTGGACGCCAGCACCCTCGGGATTGGAGGTCAGGCACAGCACAAACACTCCCTTGCCGTGCGCCCTCGCTGTGTCGATCGCGGGCCGCAGCGACTCATAGCCAAGGTAGGGCGACAGCGTCACGGCGTCGCCCGCGAGGGCCGATGCCGGGTTGAGGAAGGCGTCGGCGTAGCCCTGCATCGTGGAGCCAATGTCGCCACGCTTCGCGTCCATGATGGTCACCAGGCCCTCTCCCCTGGCGATGGCGACGCAACGCTCAAGCGCGGCGATGCCACGGGAGCCATGCCGTTCGAAGAAGGCCACCTGGAACTTCACAGCCGCGACGGAGCCTAGGCAGGCCTCCACGACCGAGTGGCCGTATTGGAGCACGCCCTCTGCCGTGTCGGGGATGCCCCACTGGTCGAGAGCCGCCGCCGATGGGTCGACGCCTACCGACAACGGACCAAACTCGTCCATCGCGGCCGAGAGATTGGCTCCGAATCCCATGACGCTCCTAGTGGTGATCTTGCAGGCTAGTGACCTCGAAAGGCCCGGCGAGCATCGCCTCAATGCCCTGCACCGCCGCCGCGAACTGCTGGACGGTCGTGACAATCGGCTTGTCCGCCGCGGTGGTCGCCGCGCGAATCTCATAGCCGTCCGCACGTGCGCCCTGGCCCGACGGGGTGTTTACCACCATGTCTACCTCGCCGCGGTCGATCATGTCCACGATTGTTTCCCCACCGTGATCTCGGCCCTGCGAGAACTTCCTCACAATCGTCGCCGGAACGCCGTTGCGGCCGAGCACCTGGGCCGTTCCTTCGGTCGCGAGAATCGTGAAGCCGAGCTCCACGAGCCGCGCCACCGGGAACACGATCGAACGCTTGTCGCGATCCGCCACGGACACGAACACCGCGCCCGAGCGAGGCAGCCCGCTGTGCGCCGCGGCCTGGGACTTCGCGAACGCCTTCGGGAAGGTCGAGTCGAAGCCCATAACCTCGCCCGTGGAGCGCATCTCCGGGCCGAGCACGGTGTCGACCACCTTTCCGTCCGGCGTCCTGAACCGTTTGAACGGCAGCACCGCCTCCTTCACCGCGATCGGCGCGTTCATGTCGATGCGCGCCGCGTCCTCCTCGGGCAGCAGGCCTGCGGCCTTGAGCTCGGCAATGCTCTCCCCTGCCATCAGCCGCGCGGCCGCGCGCGCGATCGGCACGCCGGTCGCCTTGGCCACGAACGGCACGGTACGCGACGCGCGCGGGTTCGCCTCGAGGACGTACAGCACGTCGCTCACGAGCGCGTACTGGACGTTCATCAGGCCGCGCACGCCGATGCCCTTGGCAAGCGCCTCGGTCGAGCGGCGGATGCGCTGCAGCTCCGCGAGCGACAGGGTGACGGGTGGCAGCACGCAGGCGGAGTCGCCCGAGTGGATACCCGCCTCCTCGATGTGCTCCATGACGCCCGCGAGGAACAGCTGCTCGCCGTCGTAGAGCGCGTCAACGTCGATCTCGATCGCGTCGTCCAGGAACCTGTCGACGAGCAGCGGCGCGTCGGTCGCGTGATCCCCGACCTCCTCGGACCTGCGCCCGTAGTCCTCGAGCTGGGCGCGGTCGTAGACGATCTCCATGCCGCGCCCGCCGAGCACGTAGCTTGGGCGCACTAGCACCGGGTAGCCGATGCGCTCGGCGATCTCGATTGCCTCGGGGATTCCGTGGGCGGTGCCGAACGCGGGCGCCGGCACCCCGGCCGCCTCAAGCACCCGCCCAAAGGCGCCGCGGTCCTCCGCGTTGTCAATCGCCTCTGGACTGGTGCCAAGGATCGGCACCCCGGCGTCTGCGAGGCGCTGCGCGAGGCTGAGCGGCGTCTGCCCTCCCAACTGGACCATGACGCCCTTGACGGGCCCCGCGGCCTTCTCGGCCTCGTACACGGCCATCACGTCCTCGAACGTGAGTGGCTCGAAGTACAGCCGGTTTGCGGTGTCGTAGTCCGTCGAGACGGTTTCTGGGTTGCAGTTGATCATGACGGTCTCGTACGTGTCCTTGAGCGCCAGCGCCGCGTGGACGCAGGAGTAGTCGAACTCGATCCCCTGGCCGATGCGGTTGGGCCCGGAGCCGAGGATCAGGATCGCCTCGCGTTCGCGCGGCAGCACCTCGGTTTCGGCGTCGTAGGAGCTGTAGTAGTACGGCGTGCTTGCCTCGAACTCGGCAGCGCAGGTGTCGACGGTCTTGTAGACCGGCTGGACGCCGAGCGTCGCGCGAGCGTTGTACACGTCCATCACGTCGAGGCCGCGCAGTTGCGCGATCTGCTCGTCGGCTAGCCCGTGGGACTTCGCCCGCCTTAGTAGCGGCTCGGACAGTTCGGGCGCCGCCGCGACCTCGTCCGCGACCTCGTTCATCAGGCAAATCTGGTCAAGGAACCAGCGGTCGATCTTTGTCGCCTGGTAGACGCGCTCGAGAGCTCCCGGCGCGCGCAGCGCCTGCTGCACCTGCACCATCCGGTGCTCGGTGGGCGTCATGATCGTGTCCAGGAGTGCGTCGAGCTTCGCCCCCGAAGGCGCGTCGCCATTCCAGTGGAAGTTCATGCCGCGCTTGTCGATGGACCTCAGCGCCTTGCCAAGCGCCTCCGTGAAGCTGCGGCCAAGGCTCATGGCCTCGCCCACGGACTTCATGGTGGTGGTGAGCACGGGGTCCGCCGCGGGAAACTTCTCAAACGCGAAACGTGGCACCTTGACCACGATGTAGTCGAGCGTGGGCTCGAAGCTTGCCGGGGTGGAACCGGTGATGTCGTTGGGGATCTCGTCGAGCGTGTAGCCGATGGCCAGGCGCGCGGCGATCTTCGCGATCGGGAAGCCGGTGGCCTTGGACGCCAACGCCGAGGACCGCGACACGCGCGGGTTCATCTCGATCACGATGATGCGGCCGGTGTCGGGCTCCACCGCGAACTGGATGTTGCAGCCGCCGGTGTCGACGCCTACCTCGCGGATCACGGCGATGCCGATGTCGCGCAGCCGCTGGTACTCGCGGTCGGTGAGAGTCAGCGCCGGGGCCACGGTGACGGAGTCGCCCGTGTGAACGCCCACCGGGTCGACGTTCTCGATCGAACACACGACGACGACGTTGTCGTTCTTGTCGCGCATCAGCTCGAGCTCGTACTCCTTCCAGCCAAGGATCGACTCCTCGAGGAGCACCTCGGTGGTCGGCGAGTAGTGCAGGCCCTGGCCGCCGATGCGGCGCAGGTCGGCCTCGTCGTACGCGAAGCCGGAGCCAAGGCCGCCCATCGTGAAAGACGGGCGCACCACCACGGGGTAGTTGAGCTCCTCCGCGCCAGCGATCAGCTCGTCCATCGTGTGGCAGATGATTGAGCGCGCGCTGTCGGCGCCGCAGCGTTCGACGACGCCCTTGAACAGCTCGCGGTTCTCGCCGAGGTTGATCGCCTCGAGATTGGCGCCGATGAGCTCGACGTTGTACTTGTCGAGCACCCCGGCGGCCGCGACGTCGATGGCGGCGTTGAGCGCCGTCTGGCCCCCAAGCGTCGGCAGCAGGGCGTCGGGGCGCTCCTTGGCGATGATCGCCTCGATCACCTCGGTGGTGATGGGCTCCACGTAGGTCGCGTCGGCGAACTCAGGGTCGGTCATGATCGTGGCGGGGTTCGAGTTCACCAGGATCACCCGTAGGCCTTCGGCCTTGAGCACGCGGCACGCCTGGGTGCCTGAGTAGTCGAACTCGCAGGCCTGGCCGATGACGATCGGGCCCGAGCCGATGACGAGGACCGACGTGATGTCGTCGCGCTTGGGCATCAGGCACCCACCTTCGCTGGGGCCTTGCCCATCAACTCGAGGAACCTGTCAAACAGGTAGGCGGCGTCGTGCGGACCTGCCGCTGCCTCCGGGTGGTACTGGACGCTGAACGCAGGAATGTCCACGCACTCGAGGCCCTCGACGACGTCGTCGTTGAGGCACACGTGGCTCACGCGCACCATGCCGTAACCGTTGGGCGAGTCGGTGTCGCCTTCGAGCGGCGCGTCCACCGCGAAGCCGTGGTTGTGGGCCGTAATCTCCACCTTGCCCGTGGTGCGGTCCATCACCGGCTGGTTGATGCCGCGGTGGCCGAACGCGAGCTTGTAGGTGCCAAACCCGAGCGCTCGGCCAAGCATCTGGTTCCCGAAGCAGATGCCGAAGAACGGCACCTTGGCGTCGAGAATCGCGCGCAACTGGTCCACCGCGAACGTCGCGGCACCGGGGTCGCCCGGCCCGTTGCTGAAGAACACGCCGTCCGGGCTGAGAGCGAGAATCTGCTCCGCTGTGAAGCTCGAGGGTACAACGGTTACCTTGATGCCGCGCTGCGCCATCAGCCGTGGAGTCATGCCCTTGATGCCAAGGTCGACGGCGACAACGTGCGCCACGGGCGCGCCGCCTGCGGGCTCCACCACGTAGGGCTCGGAGACGGACACCGCGTCCGCGAGGTGCGCGCCTGCCATCTGGTCCGACGCCCGCACTACGGCGAGCATGCCCTCTTCGGTGGTGATCGCGTCGCCGGAGAAGATCCCCGCGCGCATCACGCCCGCGCTGCGCAGGATGCGCGTGAGCTGGCGCGTGTCGATGCCCGCGATGCCCACGATTCCCGCGGCCTCGAGGTCGTCCTGCAGGCTACGCTCGGACCGCCAGTTCGACGACACCCGGCTGGGCTCCCGCACCACGTAGCCGGCGACCCAAATGCGCTCCGACTCCATGTCGTCGGCGTTCATTCCGGTGTTGCCGATGTGGGGCGCTGTCATCACGACGATCTGCCGGTAGTAGGACGGGTCGGTGAGCGTCTCCTGATAGCCGGTCATGCCGGTATTGAAGACGATCTCGCCCGTCGTGCTCCCGTTCGCGCCGAAGGCCTCACCCTCGAACGTCCGGCCGTCTTCCAACACAAGTACCGCACGTGCCTGCGTCACGCCTTTGCCCCCTCGTTGACCTGTGCCGAATACGTTTGCTTGCCGCGCAGGAAAGTCGCGATGACGCTTCCCGGCAGCTCCACTCCACCGTATGGGGAGTTGTTCGACCGCGAGTACGTCGCCCGCGGCTCGACCGTCCAGGACGCGGCGGGGTCGTAGAGCACGACGTTCGCGGGCTCCCCCACCGCCAGCGGTCGACCGTGCGCCTCGTCGCGCGCGATGGCAGCGGGGCGCTCGGACATCACCCGCGCGACGTCGCGCCAGGTCAGCGCGCCGGGCGCCACCATCGTCTTGTGCACGATGCCGAGCGCGGTCTCGAGCCCGATCATTCCCATCGCGGCGGCGGCCCACTCGCAGTCTTTGTCCTCATCCGGGTGCGGGGCGTGGTCCGTGGCCACGATATCGATCGTGCCGTCTGCGAGGCCCGCCCGGACAGCGTCCACGTCCGCCTGCGTCCGTAGCGGAGGATTCACCTTGAAGCGGGCGTCGTAGCCGCGCACCGACTCGTCCGTGAGCAGCAGGTGGTGCGGCATCGCCTCGGCCGTCACGTTGATGCCGCGCGCCTTGGCCCACCGCACGATGTCCACGCTTCCGGCCGTGGACAGGTGGCAGATGTGCACGCGCGAGCCCACGTGGCCGGCAAGCAGCACGTCACGCGCGACGATGCTCTCCTCCGCTGCGGCGGGCCAGCCAGCCAGCCCGAGCTCGGCCGAGACAACACCCTCGTTCATCTGCGCGCCCTCGGTCAGGCGCGGGTCCTGCGCGTGCTGCGCGACCACGCCGTCGAAGGTTTTCACGTACTCGAGCGCGCGACGCATCAGCACCGGGTCGGCCACGCACTTGCCGTCGTCGCTGAAGATCCGCACCTTGGCGCGCGACAATGCCATCGCGCCGAGCTCGGCCAGGCGTTCGCCGCCAAGGCCAACCGTCACAGCGCCGACGGGGTAGACGTCCACCAGGCCGATCTCACGGCCACGGCTCCACACCTGCTCCACGACGCCAGCGGTGTCCGCGGTCGGGTCGGTATTCGCCATCGCATGCACCGCGACGAACCCGCCAGCCGCAGCAGACCGGGAGCCAGACTCGATGGTCTCGGCGTCCTCGCGCCCTGGCTCGCGCAGGTGGGTGTGCATGTCCACGAGGCCAGGAAGCGCGATCATGCCCGCGCCGTCGACCACCTTGGCGCCCTTGGGCGCGTCGGCCGCGGACAAGGACGTGATGACGCCGCCGTCCATGACGATGTCGGCGCTGTCTTCGCCGTACAGCAGCGCCCCGGTGATGACTGTCGCAGTCACGACTTCTCCTCTTCTCCGGCGAGCAGCAGGTAGAGGGCGGCCATCCGCACCGCCACCCCGTTGCTCACCTGTTCGACGATGACGCTTCGTTCGGAATCCGCGGCCTCCGCGGTGATCTCGAGCCCGCGATTCATGGGGCCAGGGTGCATGACGATGGCGTGGTCGGCGAGGCGCCGCATGCGGTCGCCGTCGAGCCCGAAAAGCCGCGTGTATTCTGCCGCGCTCGGGAAGTACGCGGCGCCGCCGCCCGACATACGCTCGCGCTGCACCCGCAGCATCATCAGGGCGTCGATGGAGTGGTCCTCGATGGCCGCGTCGAGCCCGTGCGCGATCGCCACGCCCCAGGTCTCGACCCCAACCGGCAGCAGCGTGGGCGGAGACACGAGCACCACCTTGGCGCCGAGCGTCTTCAGCAGATGCAGGTTCGAGCGCGCGACGCGGGAGTGAAGGACATCCCCGACCAACGCCACGGTGAGCCCCACGAGGTCCGCGCCGAGCGGGTCCGCCACGAGGTGCCTGCGGATGGTAAACGCGTCGAGCAGCGCCTGCGTGGGGTGCTGGTGCGTGCCATCCCCCGCGTTGAGCACGCTGCCGTGCATCCAGCCGCTGGTCGCCAGCCTCTCCGCAGCGCCGGATGCCCAGTGGCGGATCACCACGGCGTCAGCGCCCAAGGCCTGCAGCGTCAGCGCGGTGTCCTTGAGAGACTCGCCCTTCGACACGCTAGAGCCCTTGGCCGAAAAGTTGATGACGTCTGCGCTCAGGCGCTTGGCGGCGGCTTCGAAACTGATGCGGGTGCGCGTGGAGTCCTCGAAGAACAGGTTGACCACGGTCTTGCCGCGCAGGGTGGGTAGCTTGCGCTGCTCGCGCTCTTGCGTCTTTGCCATCTCGGCGGCAGTGTCGAGGATGAGGATCGCCTGCTCGTGGCTAAGGTCCGCCGTGCTCAGCAGGTGCCTCACGCGTCCGCCCCCTGGTCCAGCGTCACGGCGTCTTCTCCCTGGTCGACCTCCACCAGGTGCACGTGCACGCGCTCGCTGCGCGCCGTCGGGACGTTCTTGCCCACGAAGTCGGCGCGAATCGGAAGCTCGCGGTGGCCCCTGTCGACAAGCGCGGCGAGCTGCACAGCAGCGGGGCGGCCCACGTCGTTGATGGCGTCCAGGGCCGCGCGGATTGTGCGCCCGGTGTGGAGCACGTCGTCGACCAGCACCACGACGGCGTCGTCGATCCCACCGTCGGGGATCGAGGTCTCACCGATGGTGCGGGTGGGTTGCCGACTGAGGTCATCGCGATACATGGTGATGTCGATCGCGCCCCATCTTGCCACCTTGCCGAATGCGGCATCCGCAGCGCCGACGCGCACGGCCAGCCGCTCTGCGAGCGGCACGCCGCGGGTGGGGATTCCTAAGAGGATCACGTTCTCGGCGCCATCGTTGCGCTCGACGATCTCGTGGGCAATGCGTGTGAGCGCGCGGTCAATATCCGCGGCGCCCATGAGGGTGCCAGTCACTGGCGACCTCCTTCCCCGCCTCACTGGACGGTAGTTAAAGGATGTCTACGGCGCCTACTCTACCGTGGCGTCGTCCCCCTCGGACGCGCCCGACTCGCCGCTGGCCGCAAGGTGCTCCTGCTCGAACTCGACGTGTTCGCCCGCGGCGCGCGCTATCGCCGCAAGAACGCCGTTGAGGTACGTCGCGGAGTCGTCCGTGCTGAGGTCGGCCGCAAGCGACACGGCCTCGGAGATTGCGACGCCTGCCGGCACATCCTCCGACTTGAGAATCTCCCACGTCGCCACGCGGGCGATAGCGCGGTCGACAGCGGGCATGCGCTTGAGCTCGCGCTTTTCGGATGCGGCGCTGATCGCCGCGTCGATCTCCGCCCACGCCGACGCGACGCCGCGCACGATGTCCGCCGTGTACTCCGGAAGCGGCGCCTCGGTGCCCGACAGCGCAAGGCGCGCGTCGAGCGTCGTCAACACGTTTTGGCCGCGCTGGTCGGCCTCGAAGAGCACGTCAAGGGCGCGCTTGCGTGCCTTGGTGCGCGCGGACACTAGTCGTTCACGCGGGAGTGATACTCGCCGGTGCGGGTGTCGATCTTGACCTTGGTGCCCTCTTCGAGGAACAGTGGCACCTGGATTTCGAGCCCGGTCTCGACCGTCGCAGGCTTGGTGCCTCCGGAGGAGCGGTCGCCCTGCAGGCCGGGCTCGGTGTAGGTAACCGTCAGCACGACCGACGGCGGCAACTCGATGAAGATCGGGCTGCCGTTGTGCATGCCGATCGTCGCCTTCTCGTTCTCGAGCAGGTAGTTCTTGCTGTCGCCCATGATCTGCTCGGACACCGGGATCTGGTCGAACGTGTCGGGGTCCATGAAGATGTAGTCGGTGCCGTCGTTGTACAGGTACTGCATGTCGCGGCGGTCAACCGTCTCGAACTCGAGCTTGACGCCCGCGTTGAAGGTCTTGTCGACGACCTTCCCGGACAGCACGTTCTTCATCTTGGTGCGCACGAAGGCGCCGCCCTTGCCAGGCTTAACGTGCTGGAAGTCGATGATGGTCCACAAGTTACCGTCGAGGTTGAGGACCGTGCCGTTCTTGATGTCGTTGGACGTAGCCACGAGAAAATCCTTACGTTTCGGAGGGCGCCGCTGGCGCGAGGCCGCGGATAAGCATATCGGACGGGCTCAGGAAGCCTTGAGGCGTGCCGCCACGGCCTCGAGAGCCAACCGGTAGCTGTCGACGCCAAAGCCCGCGATCGTGCCGGTCGCAACGCCGGACACCACAGAGATCTTGCGGAACTCCTCGCGCGCGTGAGGGTTGGTAATGTGCACCTCAACAAGCGTGAGCCCGCCCTGGGTGACCATGGCGCACGCGTCACGCAGTGCGTACGAGTAGTGGGTGAATGCCGCCGGGTTGAGGACCACGTGCACGCCTGAGTCCACCGCGCCGTGAAGCCAGCTCACCATCTCGGACTCGTCGTCCGTCTGGCGCACCGTCACCTTGAGACCGAGGTCGCTCCCCCACTGCGTCGCCATCTGGGCGAGCTGCGCGTGGGTGGTGCTGCCGTACTTTTCGGGCTCGCGCGAGCCAAGCCGGCCCAGGTTAGGGCCGTTGAGGACGAGGACGGAAGTCATGCGCCAAGACTACCGGCGCCGGCCGCAACCGTGGGGCTACGCCGTGACGGCGTCGTACGCGGCGGCCAGCAGCACGGGGTCGGGACCCTCGAGCCGCACCGGGTTGGCGATACCGTCGAGGATCACGAACCGTAGCATCGCGCCCCTGGTCTTCTTGTCACGCCGCATGGCGGTGTGGAGCTGGTCCCACCGGCCAGCGCGATACGTCGTGGGTAGGCCGAGCCCCGTCAGCACCTCGCGGTGGAGGTCTACCTCGGAGTCGGACAACTTGCCAGCGAGCCGCGCGAGCTCCGCGGCGTAGATCATGCCCACCGCTACGGCGGCGCCATGCCGCCACTGGTACCGCTCCGTGTACTCGATCGCGTGGCCAAACGTGTGGCCATAGTTGAGGATCTCGCGAAGGTGGGACTCACGCAGGTCCGCGGAGACGACGTCGGCCTTCACCTGAATCGCGCGCGCCATAGCGTCGGCAAGCGGCTCGAGCGCCGCCTCCTCAAGGAAGCGGTCGTCGGCGCCGTCCGCTCCCCGCTCGCCCGCCTGCGTGGCGTCTGCGCGCAAAAGTTCGCTCGCACCCATCACTACGTCGAGGATGCTCGTGTCACGGATGAACCCCGCCTTCACGACCTCCGCAAGCCCCGCCACCACATCGTGCCGGGGCAGAGTGAGGAGGCGTTCGGTGTCGCACCACACGCTCAGCGGCTCGTGGAATGCCCCAACGAGGTTCTTGCCCTCGGCCGTGTTGATGCCGGTCTTGCCGCCGATCGCCGCATCGACCATCGCCAGCAGCGTCGTGGGCACCTGGATGAGCCCCACGCCGCGCAGCCAGGACGACGCCACGAAGCCCGCGAGGTCGGTGACGGCGCCGCCGCCAAGGCCAACGACGATGTCGCTGCGCGTGAATTCGCTCTGGCCGAGGACCTTCCAGCAGAACGCCATCACCTCGGCGGTCTTGCCTGCCTCCGCATCCGGCACCTCAGCAAGCACGACGTTGCGGCCGCTTGAAGACATCGCGTCGCGCAGGGCCTCGGCCCGGGCGAGCAGGGGTGCGGAGTGGACGACGAGAACGCGCTCGGCCGCCTCGGGGATCGCGCCCACGATCGCCGCGTCAAGATCGCGGCCAACGGTGACGTCGTAGGCGCGGCCCGCGTTCACCGTGATGGTCGTCGTCACGACAAGCCCCCCACGATCGTCTCGGCAACTTGGTCCGGCGACAGCCCGTCGGTGCGGACGGTGATAGTCGCCAGACGTTCGTACACGCCGCGGCGTTGCTCCATGAGCCGTGTCCACGCCTGCCGCGGGTTTCCCGTCAGCAGCGGCCGCGAGGCGTTGAAGCCGATGCGGGGCGCCGCCGCGCCGATGCCCACGTCGAGGAAAGCGACCGCGCCGCCGTCGTCCGCGTACGCCGCGAGTTCGGCCTGGGTTTCGACGTTGAGGATCGCGCCTCCGCCGAGCGCCAACACGCCATCGTGCTCGGCAAGCGCTGCCTTGACGGCGTCGCGCTCGAGCCGGCGGAACTCGTCCTCGCCGTCGTCGACGAAGATCGAGGCGATGTCCCGCCCGGCCGCCTGTGCGACGTCGGCGTCGGTGTCTCTCGCCGGCACGCCGAGCAGTTCGGCGAGCCGCGTTGCCACGGTCGACTTGCCCGCGCCAGGCGGGCCGATCAGGACGACACTCGGGCCAGACATCTAGCGGAGGTTCTCGGGGATGGCGGCCGTGTACGACGCGATGTTTCGGCGCACCTCGGCGACCGAGTCGCCGCCAAACTTCTCGATGACGGCGTCCGCCAGCGTGAGCGCCACCATTGCCTGGGCAACCACCGCTGCCGGCGGGACGGCGCAGACATCGCTGCGTTGGTGGATCGCCTTGGCCGCCTCACCAGTCTGGGTGTCGATCGTGTCGAGCGCGCGCGGCACGGTGCTGATGGGCTTCATGGCGGCGCGGGCGCGCAACGGCTCCCCGTTCGTCATGCCGCCCTCGACGCCGCCCGCGCGGTTCGTACGGCGGGCGACCCCTCCGTCGGCGTACTCGATCTCGTCATGCGCGAGCGAGCCGCGGCGCGTCGCGGTACGGAAGCCGTCACCCATCTCGACGCCCTTGATCGCCTGGATTCCCATCAGCGCGGCGGCAAGCCGCGAGTCGAGCCTGCGGTCCCAGTGCACATGGCTGCCAAGCCCCACGGGGACCCCGTACGCCACGACCTCGACAACGCCGCCAAGGGTGTCGCCGTCCTTCTGACACGCGTCCACCTCGGCCACCATGGCCGCCGAGGATGCTGCGTGGAAGCAACGAACGGGATCCGCGTCCAGGGCGGCCGTGTCGGACACTGTCGGCAGCGGGGCGTCGTCGGGCACGCTCACGGGGCCGATCGCCACGACGTGGGCCACCAACTCGATGCCCGCGGCCTGCGACAGGAACGCCTCGGCAACGGTGCCGAGTGCCACGCGCGCTGCGGTTTCTCGCGCTGATGCGCGCTCGAGCACGGGCCGGGCGTCGTCAAATCCGTATTTGGTCATTCCCACGAGGTCCGCGTGGCCAGGCCGTGGGCGGGTGAGCGCGGCGGCACGCGCACCCTTGAGCTCCTCGGGGTCCACGGGGTCCGCCGACATCACGCGTTCCCACTTGGGCCACTCGGTGTTTCCCACCTCAACGGCTACGGGCCCGCCCTGGGTCAACCCGTGGCGGACGCCACCAAGCAGCCGGACGGCATCCTGCTCGAAGGCCATGCGGGCGCCCCGGCCGTACCCGAGCCGCCTGCGCGCTAACGCGTCCTGGATCTGCGCTGTGGTGATTTGAACACCTGCGGGAAGACCCTCAAGGGTCCCCACCAGCGCTGGACCGTGCGACTCGCCTGCCGTCAGCCATCTAAGCATGGCGCCATTGTTTCACGCCGACACGCGTCTCCAGACGCGCTCGAGGCTAATTGAATGGAACGAACGGGTTGAAGTCCTTGGGCTTGGTGGTGTCCTCACAGTACGGCAACGGGTCATCAACGGTCGTCACAGTGTCGCCATTTTCGTCGGTCGTGACGGTGCTTCCGCCTGAAATATCCGTCGAGCCGTCTTCAGGGGGCTCGATACAGTCGGGGGTCGGCTCTTCGACGGGACGGGTCTGAATGCCCTTGCGCCCGTAGTCAAGCGTGAAGATGTAGCCGCTCATGTCCACAGTGACATCGCCGGGCTGCAGCTTCAGATCGACGTTGTCGCTATCTTCTGTGACGCCGATGAGGGACAGGCCGCTCATGAGGAAGTACCGGTGGTCTCCATACTGCATCTGATCGATCGCGCGGAACACCTGGGCAGGGTCACCCGCGAACTGGATCTCAAAGGGTGTCGCGACCAACCGGTTGAATTTCAAGCCCTCGATCGGGGATTTTATGCCCACCGCCTTTGCCTGCGCCGCGATGGAAAGATCTGGCTCGATCGCGACCGGGCCCGACACGTTGTCGTGGAGCACAACGAGCCCCGCGTCCTCGAAAATCGCGTTGACGGTGCGACGCCACTCGGGAATCGACTCGGTCGGCGGCAGGTCGTCACGGATCGCATAGATCTGATCAATGTATTCGGGGAGCTTCTTATTTTCGGCGATCAGGTCGTCCAGAGACTTCTGGAGCGCGGCGTTGCGTTCTACCTGCGCGTCCCGAGCCTCGTTTGCGTCGGCCTGGCGAGCGGTCCTCGGGCTGATCCCGAACAACCACGCGACCACGCCAAGAAGCAGGGCCGCTACGACCGCTCCTGCGTACAGGGGTCCGTTCTGGCTACGCATCACTTACCACCCTTGGGGCTCGGGGACGGCGAGGGTTGCGGGGACTCCTCGGCAGCGTCATTCTTCGTAGCCTCAATGCGATCGTTCCGGTCCTGAATCACTTGAGCGTCGTACTCGTCGAGCGCTTTCTGAGCCAAGTTGAGCTGATTAATGGCGTCCAGAACTGCCTGCGCTGCGTTCTCCACAACCTTTTGCTGTGCGGCTCGGCGCGCAGCATCAGCTTCCGGAATAGCCTTCAACTCCCGGTTGGCATCGTCAAGCGCCTGCTGAGCGTCCACGATCGCGAGCCGCGCATCGCGGACAGCGTCGAAGAACGTCGCGCGCTCAAACCACTGGTCACTGAAGCGGAAGGTGAGGATCGCGGCAGTGAAACGGAACTCGCCAGTGAACGTGTAATAGACGAAACCGTCAGTATCCTCACGTTGCGTAGTGGAAATTGACGCATCCGTGAAGCCATATATCGAGTTGATGGCGTCCACGACGTCCGCG
This sequence comes from uncultured Actinomycetota bacterium, assembly GCA_963735005.1. Lineage (GTDB taxonomy): Bacteria > Actinomycetota > Actinomycetes > Actinomycetales > Demequinaceae > WTKG01. Next base: position 200,362 of record CAVTJA010000003.1, read on the forward strand.
GCGTCGACGTACTCCAGGCTGGAACCCGCGAACGTGACCATGCCGATCGTGTCGCTGGCGAAGGGCGACGTGCTTTGCGCGGCGACGCCGGCTGGCGACGTTGAACCCCAGGAGGCGTTGTCGAGGCGCGCACTTGCGGGCAGTGCCTGCAGCAACTGGTCCCAGATCGACAACCACGGCGTGTCGAACACGCCTGCGTAGGTGCGCGCGTTCGTCGCATTCTGAAGCTCGGCCTTAACCTGCGGAACAATCGCGTACTCCGCGATCTTCGCGTTGAGCTTGTCGGCCTTCGCTTGTTCGGATGCCAGCGCACTTTCAGCTGCAGACGCCGAAGCGTCCGCCCAGACGACCGCCCCGAACAGGACGCCGACGAAGATCACCAAGGCGAAGAGGACCATCAAGCGACTGCGCCCTTGCTCACGGCGCTTCGCAACTTCCGCGGGAATAAGGTTGACCTGCGGGCTGGTGGGCGCCTTGACCGAAGGCGGAACCTGCATCGGTTCACTCATGACGTCACCTCCGCAAAGGCGAGACCGACCGCGACGGACACCAGGGACTCGCGACCCTCCGCCACCTCCGACCGAAGCTTGCTTGACACCTTGAGCCGTGACAGCCCATCGCCAAAGCTGACAGGCATTCGGCTGGCGCTCGCGAGGAACTGCCCGAGGCCCGGGAGGTGCGCGCCGCCGCCCGTCAGCACCACGTGCTGAATCGCCGCTCCTGGGTTGTTGCCGGCGTAAAACACGAACGTATTCCGGATCGCCTCTACGAGCGTGCGCGAGGTGGTCGTGAGCGCTTCTGCGCCAAGCTTGTACTGGTCCGCGACTGCAAAGCCGATGCCGATCTCGCGCTTCAAGTTCTCAGCGTCTTGGTTGGAGACCTGTAGCGAGCTCGCGACCGCGTCGGTGGCGTCCTGGCCGCCGCTCGGAAGGGTCCGCACGAACCGAGGCGAGCCGTTCGAAATCACCACGACGTTCGTCGTCCTAGCGCCAATATCGACGAAAGCGACCGTCCGGCCGCCCCATTCGGGTGACGCCTGGGCGCGATACAGCGCGAACGCATAGAGGTCCACCATGGTGGGACGCAACCCTGCGGACTCGATAGCGACCACGTGTTGCGACACGGTCGACTTGTTGGCCGCGACCAAGATGCCCCTCAGCAACTTGCCCGTCTCGCCCTCGATCTGCGCCGTCGGGTAGAAGTCGAGCAGCGCGTCGTCGGCTGACATCGGCAGCATGTCACCAACCTGGAACGGCAGCGACTTCCTCAGGTCGGACATAGGAAGTTCAGGAATTTCAATCTCACGCACGATGACGCGGGGGTTGCCGACGCCAGAGACGACCATCTTGGACGAGAACTTGCCCTTGGTCCACAGTCTCTTGATTTGCGTCGCGACGGTCTGCACCTCGCGGACTTCGCCTTCGCTAACGGCGCCGGGGGGCATCGGCATTTCGGCGTACTTGAGTAGCGTTGCGCTACCGCTGCCGCCCACCTTGCCGGAGAATTCCACCTCGGCGGCGCGCACGTGCGTGGTCCCTATGTCGAGGCCGATCTGTCGAGTAGCCACTGTGCTCCCTCCGCGAGTGCGTTTACAACACTATCGGCACGCGCACCAAAAATCCTGAGTATCTATCCGATTAGATTGAGGTATTTGTCACTAATCTCCGGCGCCGCAAGAAAGCCCACCCACGCCGCCGCGATGAGCGCCGGGCCATAAGGCACGCGAGAGCGCCTGCCGATCTTTCGCATCGCCATTCCCACGGCCACCACGAGCCCGCCGATCAAGGGACCCAGCAGGCCCCCCACGGCCAGATGTGGCCATCCGAGGTAGCCGGCGACCATTCCGAGCAAGGCGGCAACCTTGACGTCGCCACGGCCCATTCCCGCGGGATAAACGAGCCACGGGATCCCGTAGAACGCTCCCAGAGCGATCAGCCCTATGCCTCCACGCGCAAGGGGCCACCACTCCCCCGCTACTGCGGCGTCGGCGGCGAGCAAGGCGGCAACAATGGGGAAGCTAGGCAGCACGAGCGCATCAGGCAGTCGCTGAACATCGATGTCGATGAACACCAGTGCAACCGTCACAACCGCCAGATACATCAGTGTCAAGGTGACGATCGACACGTCGAATCGTAGGTACGCGAGCACGATGAGGCTCGCGACGATCAGTTCCACCGCCGGGTAGCGGGCCGAGATCCGCTCGCGGCAGTGCCGGCAGCGTCCGCGGAGCCACAGCCACGCGAGGACGGGAACGTTGTCGTACCAGGCGATGTCGTGATGGCACGTGGGGCACCGGCTGGACCCCGACACCCAGTTATCCCCCGACGGCACGCGCGCGATGAGCACGTTGGTAAAGGAACCAAGGATCAGCCCGAAGCCGATCGCCGCAACAAGCGCAATTGAGGCGTACAGCTACTTCACCTCGCGCTTGTACACAAGCGTGACCTCGAAACCGGACGTCGCAGACCCACTGCTTCCAAGGATCTCGGCGCCCGTGGGCTTGTACACGAAGAAGGACTTGCTGTGCACGTCGACCGTGTTCCCGTAGAGCTGGCCCCAGGTCTCGAAGTCGTTGTGGAAGATGAGCGACTTCGGCGTGTAGGCAAACACCTCAATCGGGTCCGTGATCTTGAGTGCGGAGCTAAGGTCGATGTTGCCCTCGGTGTATCCGGGAGGCGACCCGGAGTCCTTGACCGGGACGATCATGTGGAACGAGTGGTTGTCGCCGTCCGCGGACGTGACCTCGAGGCCGTACCCCGTGAACGTGGGCGCGATGAATGCGAGATCGTCCGTGATAGCCAACTTGACGTTGCCGAAGTTCATGCGCTTGCTGTCGCACGTGCGCAGGTCGTAGACGATCTTGCCGCTCGGCATGGGAAGCGGGTTGCTGCCCACCACCCAGTTGGCCAGTTCGCACGACTTCAGCGACGAATCGTGCCACGACTGCGGCGTCAAGCCAACCGACACCATCGCTGCCTTCACGTCCGAAAGGAACTGCGCTGGAGTCCTCACGTCCCAGCCGTTCGACGCCCACGCGGCTGGGTCGAAGTACACCTGCGGCATGCCCTGCGAAGGCACATTCGCGATAGTCGCACCGGTGTACAGCGCGCCGCCGGTGATGCTCAAGCCCGGCGAGCCTGCTCCCTCCGTGAGCGTGCCGCTGATCTTAACGTCGCCGACGATTTGAATGTTCTTCTGGTGAACGACGAAGTTGCCGTTCTGCACCGTGATGCCGTCGCCCACCATCACGCCGTTCTTCTTGCTGTATGAGTGGATCTCCATGCCGGTCTTCGCGAACACGGAACCCTGCACTTCGCAGTCTGCGTTCTGGAACGTCACTTTGCCCTGGGGCACGATGAGGTTGCCGTCGATGTTCAAAAAGGAGGCGCAGGAGAAATCTCCCGAGTCCACGATCACGTTCCCGACGCCTTCGCCCGGCGCGCCGATGAGCGCAAATCCGGAACCGCCCTGCAACATGCCGCTCGCGGCGAAGATGGCCGAGCCTTCTCCTTCGATCGGGTCGATGTTCACGCGTGCTTCGAAGGTCCGTTCGGGCTCGATGCCGTATGAATCCAGCACCGGCACCGAGGTAGCAACGATGCTGGCTCCAGCGGGCGTGCCGCTCAGCGATCCGCTGTTGCACGTCAGCGCATTGCCCGAAGCATCGACGTACTTAATGGTGACCGAGACGCTCACCTCGCCCTGGCCGTCGCCTGTCGTCAGGGGGCTGAAGGAAGGCGACGGGCACGGCGTCGACGTCGCGAGAACGACCATCGCCGCGTCGATTGCCGCCTCAGCTGCGTGAACTTCTGAGGTGCGCACCGAGTCCCGCTGCGAGTCGCGAACCACGACGATGGCCTGCGTCACGACAATCACGCAAAGTGAAATACCGATAATGGCGACGCCGACGGCCGCGACCAGGGCAGACCCCTGATCAGACCGCGACGCGTTGCGCATGCGATTCATGATGATCTCCCTCGTCTGAATCACGGTTCGGGCACTTCACTGCAGTAGTACTCCGAATACCCAAACACAGTGTTGCGACCCGTGACCACACTGCTCACGGTCGCGGGCTTCGTCTTATCGCTCGCGAACTGGTCGAGCATGCGAAGTGTAATGCGAACGTTCTGAACCTTGTCGCCGGACCTGACCGTGGGGTCAATCCAGAACGGGGGCCAGGACTTGGGATCGGACACAGACACTGGTGAGTGCGGCGGCCGCGCGACGTCAAAAGCAACGACGGTCCACTCGTCTACGTCCACCGAACTCGGGTAGCCAGGGTCCCACGACCGGAATTGAAGTTCTCCGTAGGGGTCACTTGCATCGTCGTACTTCACGCGCCACTGGGCGCACCGCGGAACTCCGCTTTCCTGCGTGTAGATCCGCAAAGAATAATTCGCCGGCACATCAGAATCGTTCGGGTCTTCCAGCGCGGGGTTCAGAATCAAGTTTCCCGACCGCACCTGACGGTCAATCTGGCTGATGCCGAGACGAGCTTGGGTCACGCCCTGTGCGCGCGCGAGGTTGTCTCGCGACTGGCCCATGACTTGCACCAAAATCGCGAATACGATCACCATCAGGGCGCTGAACATGCTCATCACCACCAGCATCTCCACCAGGGAGAAGCCGGCGTCGTCGCCACGGCGCTTACGCAACGGGGGCCTCCCTAAATACGGCCTTCGCGGATGACCCGTAGACGGTCGTGGTCGCCTGGAACTGCCACGACTTGCCGGTACCGGAGTACGTCACCGTGTAGACCACGTTTACCGTGATGTTGCCGGTGTTCGCATCGATTGCACACACGTCGTCAACGCAGTTGGTGTCTGGCTCGTATTCGGTCTGGGACGCGGCCGTCACCGAAATCTCGGGCTTCGCGACAACGTGCCACTGGCCGTCCGCGCTGTGCCACGTCGCCTGCGGCACGGACACCGTGGTGTTGGTGGTGGCCGAGAAACTCTTGGTGGTCCAACTCGATCCGTTGAAGTAACTGTACGTGCCCGATCGCGTCGCGACGGAGTTCTTACTCTTCTGTGTGGCTGCCGCGCCACGTTCCACCTTGATCTCGTCGCTGTATCCGTCGATGACGACGAGGCTCGTGTGCCCCGTGTCCCACGCCAGGCCCGCACCGTTCAGCTGTCCCGCGAGCAGTCCGTCGAATTCCTCGTGGGCCACGCCAGCCGCGCACCCGACCGCGGTCGCGGTGGTGCACCCGGTAGCCGCCGTACCCACAACGCTGTCGCCGAAACGCACGGCAAGTGCGTCGCTGTTGGTGTCGCCGCCCCAGTCGCGATAGGTGAAGTTGAGCTCCTCGGTCGGGCCGCCGGTATCGTAGTCGACGTCGCTGAGGATCTCGCCGCCCGCGCCGGAGAACGCGTCGAGTTGCGCAAAGGCGCACGGCATACCCGGCGTCACGCCAGCAGCACACGAAGTGTTGGTTGACGCGTGGAAATAACCGACCCGACGGTAATCCGGCTTCACGTGCATGGAAATGCCGTGGTAACTACCCGCCGTAATGAACGGTCCGTCTGCCGGGGTGTAGCCGGTGGTCTTGCTATCAGCGGGCGGAGCGTTGCTCGACACAGTGTCGTTCGAGGCGACGGCGGTGCTGGTCGTGTAGCCCTCGTCAACGAAGCTGTTTGATCCCGTGCGGCTTTGCGAACCGCCCTGGTGAACAGTGGCCTCAACTCGCGTGGTCTGGATGCTTGACATCGACGCCTCGGCGTTTCCGGTGTCCGCGCCCATCGACAGCGAGCTGATGGTCGGCAACAGCGTGGTCTGCGCGTTGTCTGGTGGGACCGTGGTCGCCACGACGTTGCTCGAGATGTGCCCACTCGACGCGTGGGACTCGAGAATGGCTTGACACGGCGCCTTGAAGGGCTGCGTCGACAAGTCTCCGCAGCCGCCGGAAGGCGCAAATGCGGTCGACCGAATCGCATACGTCTTCGTATCGCCGTGGCTGTCGGTCCACGAGGCAATCACCAGCAGGCCTGCCGCGGCGTCGCTGCCACCGATCGCTTCGGTCACGTAGGACCGCACTGCAAACTGGATGCCGGGAGTGGCGGGGTCGTCTCGAATGACCTTGTTAGACCCCGAGCTATCGAACAGCGGCGTCCACGGATCCGAGGTGTCCTGCGCCCCAGCGGTGCCCGCAGCCGGGGCCACGACGAGGTCGAGCGTGTCGCCCGGGATCGTCACGGTTGACCCAGTCACGTACGGGTCCCCACCCGCCGCCGACACAAAGTTGTTCGCGAGCCCCTGGCGCAAGACGTTCCACGGCAGGGAACGCAACTCCTCCATCGACTCATTCGCAAACGCGCTCGCCTGTTGTTTGCGGTTCGCGTCCGAGATGGTCCGCATAGCGGACACCTGGACCACCATCAGAAGAAGTAGCACGCCTGCAATGATGACCATGGCAACAACGAGTTCAGCCATCGTGAATCCAGCATCACGATGGTTCAACTTGGCTTGCCGGCCAAAACGCATGTACCTTCACCTCCCCGGTGTCCCTGTATTCATGGCTGGGGGTGGGAGGCCTTGCGGCCCCCCACCCATCAGCGTCAAGCGAAATGCCATGTGCCCAAGAGGCAGTTAGCACATGTCGTTCTGGAGACCTGCGTCTGCCGAGTACGAGAAGCCAGCAGTCGCCTTGTCGCCCTGGTCGTTGACGACGTAGACACACCAGTCGGTCGACACGGTTCCGGAAACGCCACCGAGGCGAACGTTGTTGGACTGGTTGCCGATGGTCTCGCCAGCGAGCAGGTACTTGCCACCGGAAGCGGTGACGGTCGGCATGGTCGTGCCGTCAACCCACCAGGTGGCGATTTCCTTGCCGAGCGTGGAGACGTCGGCCTTAGCGGCGGCGTCCTCTGCCTTGCGGCGCTGAGAAAGGAACAGCGGGATAGCAACAGCGGCAAGGATGCCGATGATGATCATGACGACGAGAAGCTCGATCAGGGTAAAGCCCTGGTCCTTGTTCTCAATGCTCTTGCGGATTCGCGCGATCATAGCGCTCCCCCATTTCATTTTCGATGTGAGTGTTAAGCCGCAGGGAATCCTGCGGGTTCTTCTACAGCTCCCCGTCCGCCTGGCCCTGCAGCCATACGTTTCGTGAAACTGAAGCCTATGTTTAGTTGATCAAGTCGAAGATGCCGAAGATCGGCAGGTAGAGCGCAATAATCATCACGCCGATGATCGTTCCCAACACCGCAATCATGAGCGGCTCAATCAGGGCGGTCAATGCATCTGTGGTGGATTCCACTTCTTGGTCGTAAAAGTCCGCAATCTTCGCAAGCATCTGATCTAGGGCACCAGTGTCTTCGCCGACCGCAATCATTTGCACGACCATCGGGGGAAAGACCGCGTGCTCCGTCAGCGGGCCGGCCAAGGAGTTTCCGGTACGAACTGACTCTTTGACGTCCTTGGCTGCGCGCTCAATCACGATGTTGCCTGACGCCTCGCCGACGATGTCGAGCGCCTGCAAGATGGGCACACCAGCGTGGATCATCGACCCAAAGTTGCGCGTGAAGCGCGAGATCGCAATCTTCTGGATGAGCGTGCCGAACACCGGGAGTTTCAGGTAAACCGGCTCGACCTTCTCGCGGAACCCGCGGCGGTGCTTGTTCCGGCCCCACAAGACGGCGCCAACGACAATCACAATGATCAACGGGATAGAGCCGTAGCGTAGGAAATTGGAAACGCCCACGAGCGCGGCGGTGAGCGGGGGCAGCTTGCCACCGAGGTCGGAGAACATCTTCGCGAACACGGGAACAATGAACAGCAGCATGCCTACGACTGCGAGGATCGCAATGATGAAGACGACGGTCGGGTAGGCCATGGCCGACTTAACCTTGCCGCGAAGCTTGACCTCGGATTCGAAGTTTTCGGCGACCGAAACGAGCACCGAGTCGAGGAATCCGCCAACCTCGCCCGCGCGCACCATGTTGATCATGAGGGGCGGGAACACGCGGGGGTGCCGCGCGAGCGCCTGCGACAGCGCAACGCCAGTCTCGACGTCGGCACGCACGTCCATCACCACTTTGGCGAGTGCCGCATTCTCCGTCTGCTCGGCGAGGATGTTGAGCGCACGGATGATCGACAGGCCAGACTGAATCATTGTCGCAAGTTGGCGCGACAGGATCGAGATGTCCTTGAGCGAAACCCTGTCCGAAAATCCAGGGATCTTGATTTCGGCGCCTAGCGCGCTCTGCCGCACGGGCTCGACGGAGATGGGCGAGAGGCCCATAGTGCGCAATCGGTTGGAGACTGCGGCCTCGTTGGGCGCCTCGATCTCGCCGTCCTGGATCTTCCCTTGCGAGTCCCTGTACGTGTACTTGAAGGACTTCGTTGCCTGCGCCATGGCTACCGCCTCGATCCGCTGTCTGCGCCGTCGCCGCGGCCGGAGAGGCGATTGAACTCTTCAACGTGGTGGCACTTCTCGAGCCCAGACTCGTACGAGATGCGACCAATGCGGACGAGCTCCGCGAGGTGCTGGTCCATGGTGTGCATGCCCAACTGTGCGCCGGCCTGCATTGCCGAATAGATCTGATGCGTCTTGCCTTCGCGGATCAAGTTGCGGATCGCGGACGTCGCGATCAGTACCTCCGTGGCCACGACGCGGCCCGCGCCGTCGCTCTTCTTGCACAGCGTTTGACACACGACGCCCTGAATGGCCGTGGCGAGTTGGGTTCGAACCTGGCCCTGTTGGTGCGAAGGGAAGACGTCGATCACGCGGTCGATCGTCTGTGCCGCATCCTGCGTGTGAAGCGTCGCGAACACGAGGTGGCCGGTCTCGGCCGCGGTCAACGCCACCGAGATCGTCTCGAGATCACGCATCTCGCCCACGAGGATGATGTCGGGGTCCTGGCGCAGCACGTGCTTGAGCGCGCTCTGGAACGAATGTGTGTCCGCGCCAACCTCGCGCTGGTTCACAAGCGACTTCTTGTGCCGGTGCAGGAACTCGATGGGGTCCTCAACGGTCATGATGTGATCGGAACGGTTCCGGTTCGCCATGTCGATGATCGACGCCAGCGTGGTGGACTTGCCCGAGCCCGTTGGCCCAGTCACCAACACGAGGCCGCGCGGCAGGTCGGCAAACCGGCCCACGACCGGCGGCACGCCCAGTTCCTCGAGCGGCTTGATCTCGTAAGGAATGATCCGGAACGCAGCGCCAAGCGAGTCGCGCTGTTGGTACATGTTGACGCGGAATCGCGCCTCACCCACGAGCGCATACGCGAAGTCGAGTTCTAGCTCGGCCTCAAACTGTTCGCGCTGCCGTTGGGACAGAACCGAATAGAGAACGCGCTGAATCGACGCGGGCTTCTGGACCGCGTAGCCCTCGAGAGGAATCAGCGCGCCGTCGACGCGCACCATCGGCGGAGAACCCACAGTGATGTGCAAGTCGGATGCGCCGAGGGCGAGCATCTTCCTCAACGCAGCCGCGAGGTCAATGTCTTCGGGCTGTGCCTCTTGGCTCAATCCCACGCGGTTGCCCGGCGCATGGGCAGCAGCTGGAGCTTGGCTGGGTGGCGGTGGCGGTGGCGGTGGTGGCGTCACCGCACCCGGCTGGGGCGCAAGCGCCGCCCCTGCCTGCGCGCCCTGCATCTGACCTGGCGCGTATTCGTGCGGTTGACCGGCGGTCATGGATCCTCCTCCGCCCTCTCACGGGCTGTCGGCGTCGGTATGTGTGTTATCGACCTCTTGCGGCCGTTCTAAAGCACGGGCACTAAATAGCCACGCGGAACAACTCCTCGATGGACGTGAGGCCGTCTTGCACCTTTGCCCAGCCGTCCTGCATGAGGGTGACCATCCCCTGTTCCTTGGCTTTATTGGCAATCTCGACCGAGGAGGCCCGCGCGACTGCAAGGCGTTCGATGTCCTCGGTCACAGGCATCACCTCGTGCAGCGCGAGCCGCCCGCGGTAGCCGGTGTTTGAGCAGGCCGAGCAGCCCTCCGCGCGGAACAACACCGGGGACTCCTTGCCCTTCCAGTCGAAACGCTCCTGGATGGCCGCGAGTTCAGGCTGATACTCGGATTTGCACTTGCCACAGAGGCGACGCGCAAGGCGCTGCGCCACCACCGAGTCGATCGCGGAGCCCACAAGGAACGGTTCAATCCCCATCTCAATGAGACGCGTGATTGCGCTCGGGGCGTCGTTCGTGTGAAGCGTCGACAACACCAAGTGACCGGTGAGTGCGGCCTCGATCGCAATCTGCGCCGTCTCGTGGTCGCGAATCTCGCCAAGGAGCACGACGTCGGGGTCCGCACGCAGAATGGACCGCAGCGCGGCAGCGAACGTGAGGCCCGCCTTCGGGTTGACCTGCACCTGGTTAATGTTCGGGATCCGGTACTCGACCGGGTCTTCCACAGTGATGACGTTGATCTCCGGCTTCGACACCTGGTTCAGCGTCGCGTACAGCGTGGTCGACTTACCCGAACCAGTCGGCCCGGTCACCAGAATCATTCCGTACGGCTTCGTGAAGGACTTCCGATAGATCTCGTAGTTTTCCGGACGGATGCCAAGGTCCTCAAGGTCCATGGTGGCGGTCGTGTTGTCGAGCACACGCATGACGACCTTCTCGCCCCACACCGTCGGCAGCGTCGCGACACGAAGGTCGATCTTGCGGCCTTGGTGACTCACCGACAAGCGGCCGTCCTGAGGCTTGCGCCGCTCAGCGATGTCGATATCGGCCATGATCTTCAGACGGGAAATAACACCGTTCTGAATACCCTTCGAGGCCCGCTGCATCTCGTGAAGCACGCCGTCAATGCGGTAACGCACGCGCAGATCCTTCTCGGCGGGCTCGATGTGGATGTCCGAAGCGCGGTCCTGGATGGCCTGCGTGATGATCAGGTTCACGAACCTGACAATCGGCGCGTCGTCCTCAATGACGTCGCCGAGGTCCGAGTCCGACTCCACATCGCTCTCGAGGGAGCCCTGCAGGTCCTCAAGCTCGTTGTCGGCACGGCAGAAGCGGTCGATGGCGGCGACGACGTCGTCGTGCGCGGCGACAACGGGGATCACCTCGCGGTTCGTGAGCGCCCGGAAGTCGTCTACTGCGACCACGTTGCCTGGATTGGCCATCGCGACTTTGATCGCACGATCCTCAAGGGCGATGGGTAGCGCCGTATGCCTGCGGCACACCTGGGCGGGCACAAGCTGAACGGCCGCCTGGTCTACCGGGAAATCCCCCAGTTCGACAAATTCCATGCCGACCTGGCTTGCAAGTGCACGCACGAGTTGGGCCTCTGAGATCAGCCCGAGTTCCACGAGGGTGCGCCCAAGCGACTGCCCGCGCTTCTGTTGCTCGTCGATGGCGTCCATCAACTGCTCTTCGGTGAGCACGCCATCCTCGAGGAGGATCGAACCCAACTGCTTCACAATCACTCCCTCAGGTCCATCGCGACGCTACGCGACTCTCCTGCGAAGGTAACACCCAAAATCGGGCAATGTCACCGAATCGGTCGTGAGAGATTCGCCACAAGCGCGCGGTCCATCTGGGCGACGGGCGCGGGCCGGCCAGTCATCAACTTGACCTGCTCAGCCGCCTGGTGGAGCAACATTCGCGAGCCATTGAGGCCCCTTCCGCCTGCCTGCAGCCACGCCTGCAGGAGCGGGGTTTCGAGCGGTTCATACACAGCGTCAAGCAGTACCCCGGAGGCGCTGTCTATGGCCGCCCCAACCTGGGCACCCGCGGCAGCGGGAATCGTGGACACGACCGCATCCGCGCCTCGGAGCGCCTCGATGGCCGCGTCCGACGACAAGTCCACGAACACCGGGTCAACACCCATCTTGGCCGCAGCGCGCATGAGCCCCGCGGCACGCGCACGCTCTCGCACGGCGACAACCGGGCGCGCGCAGCCGAGTTCGGCGCATGCCGCGATGGCCGAAGTCGCGGTCGCGCCGCCACCCAGCACCACTCCCCTGCCGACACCCTCGACTCCCGCTTCGCGGAGCGCCGCACGAATCCCGTAGACGTCGGTGTTGGCGCCCACGAGGGACAGCGCACCGCCGCCGCTGTCCACGACGACAGTATTGACAGCGCCCACGAGCTTCGCGAGCGGCTCGGTGAAATGGAGGTACGGAAGGATCTCAACCTTCAGCGGCATCGTGAGGCTCAGCCCCGCCCAGGTGGCGTCAATCGTCGAGACGAACGCGCCGAGGCTGTCCGCGGTGACGTCGTAGGCCTCGTAGGTCCACTCGAGCCCGAGCGCGTCGTACGCCGCCCGGTGAAGGACCGGCGACAACGAATGCTCGATCGGGTGGCCCAAGACGCCTGCCCGCGAGTGTTCCATCACGCCCGAGCTACTGGCCGTGCTCGTCGTACCAGTCGTACAACTTCTGCACGTTCTTCAGGTGCTGGTTGTAGGTCTTGGCGTAGAGCGTCGTGCCATTGAACGGATCAATCGTGACGAAGAACAGGAAGTCGTGCTCCGCCGGGTTGAGAGCGGACTTGATCGCCAGGTCGCCGGGCGATGCGATCGGCCCAGGGGGCAGACCGATCACCTTGTAGGTGTTGTACGGCGAGTCGCTCTTGCGGTCTTCCTCGGACGTCGACACGTTGCCTGAGGACTTCGTGATGAAGTGCACGGTCGAGTCGAGCTGGAGCGGCTTGTCGATGGCGAGGCGGTTCTTGATGACACCAGCGACCATCGGGAAGTCGTCGTCGAGCCGGGCTTCCTTCTGGACTAGTGACGCGAAGGTGAGCGTACGGAGCCACTGGTTCCGCTCGACGCCGTAGTTCGTCAGCCTGTCCACTGTGGTCTGCACCATCACCCGGAAGACGTCAGCGGGCAGGACGTCGGGATTGAACTTGTAGGTCGCGGGGAACAGCCACCCCTCGGGGTCGCCGCCGGCCTCTTCCGGCAGGCCGATCGCGGCGGAGTCGGCAAGTGCCGCCCGGACGTCATCTTCGGTGTATTCGGTCACGGCGGCCACGCGCGCGACGATCTGGTCGCTGTTCCACCCCTCGGGGATCGACAACGTGATCTCCTCGCGATTGCCCGAGTCGAGCAAAGCCTGGAGTGCGAATGTCGCCTTCATCTGCTTCTGAAGCTGGTAGTACCCCGGCGCGATGTTCGCCGACTCGGGGTTCGCGATGGCGGCGTTGATGAACGCCGTCTTCGACTTGACGACGTCCTTGTCGAAAAGCTTCTTGGCGATGACGTCGCCGGTATCGCCCTTCTCAACAATGATGCGCACGCTACCCTGGCCCGCGCCTTCGTAGTCCTCGACGACCGAGGGCGGCGGCTGTAGCGACTGAACCCAGTTCCACGACAGCGAGCCGCCAATAGCCACGAGCACGAGCCCGACAGCGGTGGCCACGAGGGTGCGTGCGCGGCGCATGCGGCGGCGCTGCTCGCGCTGGAGTCGGCGCAGGTCGAGCGACGTGGTCGTCGCCGTCTCGACTTCAAAAAGCTCAGACATTTCTCCCCTTGGGCAAGACCGCTTCAGTAACGGTACCAACCTGACCGTTCTTCTCAGTATCCAACGCGCTATCAAGAATCACGACCGCCGCCTGCTGGTCCACCGTGCCGCGCTGTTGGCGCAAATTGCGGCCCGCCGCGCTCATGGCGGCCGACGCTGTGGAGGTCGAGAACCTTTCGTCCACCAAACGCACGGGAACGCCGACGCGTTCCGCAAGTGCGGCGGCAAAGTCCCGGGCGTCTCGGGCGGACGGGCCCTCCTCGCCGGACAGTTTTCGCGGCAGCCCGACGTACACGATTGCCGCGCCGCGTTCGGCTGCGATGGCGGCGACGTCCGCCGCCGCGGTGGCCGTGCGCTGGACGGTGCCGACGGGGAATGCGAGGGTGCCGGCGGGATCGGTCGCGGCGACTCCTACTCGCACGGATCCGACGTCCACGCCTACCCGCACGCCCGTGGGCGCCGCGCTATCCACGGTTGGCTATCGCGGTCTCGACGGCCGTGAGGGCGTCGGAAAGCTTGGAGGCGTCGGTGCCGCCGCCCTGCGCGAGGTCAGGCTTGCCACCGCCTCCGCCGCCGAGCACGCCGGCCGCGATCTTGACGAGGTCCCCCGCCTTGAGTCCCGCGTCGCGCGCGCGCCCGTTGGTGGCAATCACAATGATGGGACGGTCGTCTGGCGCGGCGGCCACGGCGACCACGGTGGGTGCCGCGTCGCCGAGACGGCCGCGCAGGTCGAGCGCAAGGGCGCGCGCGTCGTCGGCGCTTGCCGCCTGTTCGGCGTGGTGGAGGATAGCGGTTACTCCCCCGACGCCCTTGGCCGTCTTGACGATGTCCTGAGACGCCCCGAGCATCGCCTGCTGTTGGAAGGCGGCGAGGCGCTTCTCGGCCTCTTGGAGGCGCTCGAGTAGCCGCTCGATCCGAAGCACGACCTCTGATGGTTGGACCTTGAGCGTGCTGGTGAGTTCGGAGACGAGCGCGCGCTCGGCGGCCAGGTGCTGGAACGCCTCGATGCCCACGAACGCCTCGACGCGCCGCGAACCGGAGCCGACGCTCGACTCAGCGGTTACCGCGACCATGCCCACCTGGGACGAGTGCTCGACGTGGGTGCCTCCGCACAGCTCGCGCGACCAGGGGCCGCCGATCTGGATGGTGCGCACCTCTTCGTCGTAGGTTTCGCCGAACAGCGCGATGGCGCCCCACTCCTTCGCGGCGGGCAGGCTCATGTACTGGGCCGTGACTTCGAGGTCCTGGCGGATCGCGCGGTTGGTGACGTCTTCGACCTCGCTGCGAGCCTCAGGGCTGAGCGCTGTGGGCCACGAGAAGTCGAGGCGCAGGTAGCCGGGCTTGTTGTACGAGCCAGACTGGAGCGCGTCGGGGCCGAGCACCTCGCGAAGCGCGGCGTGCACAAGGTGGGTTCCGGAGTGAGCCTGGCGCGCGCCGAGGCGCCACTCGGCGTCAACCTGGGCGGAGACATCGTCGCCGACCTTGACCTCGCCCTCGGCGACGTTGACAGTGTGGACGATCAGCCCCTTCACCGGGCGCTGCACGTCCACAACGTCGAGCGTGGCGCCGCTGGCGCGGATGATGCCGGAGTCGGACTCCTGGCCACCGGACTCGGCGTAGAACGGGGTCTGCGGCAGGATCACCTCGATGGTGTCGCCCGCGGACGCGTGGGTGACGGGCTTGCCGTCGGCTAGCATCACGCGGATCTGGCTCGCGGTCTGAAGCTCGCGGTAGCCGGTGAACTCGGTCGCGGCCTCTTCGCGCAGGTGCTGGTACACCTTGGTGTCCGCGTGGCCGCCCTTCTTGGATTTGGCGTCGGCCTTCGCGCGGTCCTTCTGCTCCTGCATCAGCGCGCGGAAGCCGTCCTCATCCACTTGCAGGCCCTGCTCCGCGGCCATCTCGAGCGTGAGGTCGATGGGGAAGCCGTACGTGTCGTGGAGCTGGAACGCGTCCTTAGCGTCGAGCACCCGCCCGCCATCGGTCTTGGTCTTGGCGACCGCGGAGTCAAGGATGCTCGTGCCGGATACCAGGGTGCGCCGGAAGGCGTCCTCCTCGGCGTACGCGACGGCCGAGATGCGGTCGAAGTCCTTCTCGAGCTCGGGGTATGAGGCCTTCATGACCTCCATCGACGCGGGCAACAGCGAGGGCAGCGCGTGGCCCTCGACGCCCAGCAGCCGCATAGCGCGCACGGAGCGGCGCAGCAGCCGGCGTAGCACGTAGCCGCGGCCCTCGTTGCCGGGGATGACGCCGTCGCCCATGAGCATGAGGCCGCTGCGGACGTGATCCGCGACGACGCGCATGCGCACGTCGTCGTCATTGTTGGCGCCGTACGTGCGACCGGAGAGCTTCTCTGCGGCGCGGATCACGGGGACGACCTCGTCGATCTCGTACATGTTGTCGACGCCCTGCTTGAGGAACGCCACGCGCTCGAGCCCCAGGCCGGTGTCGATGTTCTTCTGCTTGAGCTCGCCGAGAATCGGAAAGTCGTCCTTGCCGCCACCCGCGCCGCGCTCGTACTGCATGAAGACGAGATTCCAGATCTCGATGTAGCGGTCCTCGTCGGCGACGGGGCCGCCCTCCTTACCGTACTTGGGCCCGCGATCGATGAAGATCTCGGAGCAGGGGCCCGCGGGTCCAGGCTGGCCCGTCGACCAGAAGTTATCCTTCATGCCCCTGCGCTGAAGGTGGTCCTCAGGCAGCGCGGTGTGCTTGAGCCACAGCTCGGCGGCCTCGTCGTCGTCCTCGAAGACGGTGACCCAGACCAGGTCGGGGTCGAAGCCGTACTTGCCTTCGGACTCAGGGCCCGTCACCAGGTCCCACGCCATCTCGATGGCGTCCTTCTTGAAGTAGTCGCCGAAGGAGAAGTTTCCGTTCATCTGGAAGAAGGTGCCGTGCCGCGTGGTCTTCCCGACCTCGTCGATGTCGAGGGTGCGGATGCATTTTTGGACCGAGGTGGCACGCGGCCACGGCGGCTCCTGCTGGCCAAGCATGTAGGGAATGAACGGCACCATCCCCGCCACCGTGAACAGTAGCGAGGGGTCGGGAGATACCAGCGAGGCGCTCGGGACTACCGTGTGGCCCTTGGCCTCGAAGTAGTCCAGCCAGCGCTGGCGAATCTCCGCGGTGCGCATTCCCTGAACCTAGGGCTCGCGACTAGCGGGCGTAGAACTCGACGACTAGCTGCACTTCGCAGGTCACGGGAACCTCGGCACGCTTGGGGCGGCGCACGAGCTTGGTCGTGAGCTTCTCAAGCTGGACCTCAAGGTAGTCCGGGACCTCCGGAAGCACGTCGGCGTGTGCGCCGGCCGCGGCCGCCATGTACGGGTCCATGACAGCGGCCTTGGGCTTGACCTGGATGGTCTGGCCGGGCTTGACACGGAACGACGGGCGGTCGACGATCTGGCCGTCGACGAGGATGTGCCGGTGAAGCACCGACTGGCGAGCCTGCAGGATGGTGCGGGCGAAGCCGCTGCGCAGCACGAGGGCGTCAAGGCGCATCTCGAGCAACTCGACGAACGCCTCACCGGTCAGGCCGGCCTCGTGGCGAGCCTCTTCGAACGTGCGCAGCATCTGCTTCTCGCGAAGGCCGTACTGCGCGCGGAGACGCTGCTTCTCGCGAAGGCGGACGGCGTAGTCGGATTCCTTGCGGCGCGCGGTGCGGCCGTGCTCGCCCGGGGGGTACGGGCGCTTCTCGAAGTGCTTGACGGCCTTGGGCGTCAGAGCGAGGCCAAGGGCACGCGAAAGGCGCACCTGGCGGCGCGCACGCTGAACTGAAGTCACAATTTTCCTTTAAGACGGAGCGCGCAGAAGCACGCCATACGTATGTGGTCGCGGCAAGAGCAGCCAGCTCGCCGCGAGGGCTCGCACAAGGATAGCCCCTACTGGGAGGAATTTCCACGACCGAGCGCCTGGCGGATGGCCGCGAGCCTGGTTTGCAGCTCGCGCTCGTGCCCGTGGTCGGTCGGCTGGTAGTACTGGGTGCCCCTCAGCGCCTCCGGGAGGTACTCCTGGGCGGCCACCCCGCGGGGCGAGTCGTGACTGTATTGGTAGTCCTTGCCGTGGCCAAGTTTCTTCGCCCCCGCGTAATGCGCGTCTCGCAAATGCTCGGGGACCGCGCCCGCATTCCCAGCCCTGACGTCGGCGATAGCCGCGTCGATCGCGAGGTAGGAACGGTTGGACTTGGGCGCGGTGGCAAGGTACGCGGTGGCCTCGCCAAGGACGATGCGGCCCTCGGGCATGCCGATGAAGCTCACGGCGTCGGCGGCGGCCTGGGCGACGACCAGCGCCTGCGGGTCCGCGAGCCCCACATCCTCGGCGGCCAGAATCACGAGCCGCCGCGCGATGAACCGCGGGTCCTCCCCCGCGACCACCATCCGCGCCAAGTAATGCAGCGCCGCGTCGACGTCGCTGCCGCGCACAGACTTGATGAACGCACTGATGACGTCGTAGTGCTGGTCGCCGGACTTGTCGTACGCCACGAGCGCCGCGTCCATAGCCTGCTCCGCGAGCTCGGCGGTGATGGTGCCGCCCTCCCCCGCCGCTTGGGCGAGGCTCTCGAGCAGGGTGAGCGCCTTGCGCGCGTCCGCCCCCGCGACCTTGACGATGTGGTCGCGCGCGTCGTCGGCTGAGGGTCACCGTTCTGCCAAGGCCACGGTCGTCCGCGACGGCGCGCTCTACGAGCGTGCGGATGGCGGCATCGTCCAGCGGCTGCAGGGTGAGCAACACGGAGCGCGACAGCAGCGGGCCGACCACGGAGAACGACGGGTTCTCGGTGGTGGCGGCCACGAGCGTAATCCACCGATTCTCGACCGCGGGGAGCAGCACATCCTGTTGGGACTTGGTGAAGCGGTGCACCTCGTCGATGAACACCACGGTCTCGGGCTCGCCGGTCGACACGCGGCGCTTGGAATCCTCGATTACCGCGCGCACGTCCTTGACGCCGGCGTTGACGGCGCTGAGCTCGACGAACCGGCGGTTGCCCGCGACGAGGTAGGCCAGGGTGGTCTTGCCGGTGCCTGGCGGGCCCCACAGCATCACGGACGTGGCGGCGGAGGCGTCGGCGATCAGGCGCTCGAGCGGGCTGCCTTTGCGCAGCAGGTGGTCTTGGCCGACGATCTCGGCTGACGTGCGCGGCCGCATTCGCACCGCGAGGGGGCTCGCGGCGCTTGGCGCGGGGACGCCAGTACCGTTCTGGCGCACGGCGTCGAAGAGGTCCACCGCTCCATCCTAGTTTCGCGAGACTCCCCCGCCGGAGGGACCCGCGCGGCACATCGCCGGTGATAGTTTCGCGACATGTCGATCTTTACGCGCCTGTCGCACGCCATCGCCCGACGACCCGTGACCGTGCTGGTGACCTGGGGAGTCATCGCCGCCGCGTTCTTCGCGATCACTTCTTTTGGAATCGGACCGTACGCGAGCCTCGAGGACCGCACCTCGACGGGGCCGCCCGAAGTCAAGGGCGCCGATTCCTACGCGGTGGCAAACACGTACGACGAGGCGCAGCCCGCCGACGCGCCTACGACCGTGACCGCTCAGATTCTCGGGCGCGACCCTCACGACCCGCGGTTGCAACCGTCCCTACCGGCGTTGTTCGACACGCTGACCACAGATCCCGACGTCATCACCGTCCAGACGCCACTCGGCACTCTCGCCGGCCCCGCGCTCGCCGCGGCCCAGCCCCAGGGGCGGCCCATCCCCCGCGACGCGCTGGTGGCGGCCGACGGCGGATTCCTCGTGATCGTCTCACTCGACCGCCCCGCGGACGGCGACCTCCTCGCTCAACATGAGCGCATCAAGCGCGACATCGAGGATATGACCACCTCCCTGCGAATCGTGCAGCCGGACGTCGACTACCAGCTGCACGTGTTCTCGACACGAGCTGTTCTTTGACTCCTTCGACCAGCAACTCCAGAAGGACCTCGTGACCGGCGAGGCGATTGCGATTCCGCTGGCGCTACTCGTCATGGTGCTGGTGTTCGGAGGCTTCCTCGCCGCGTCCACGCCCATCGCCGGCGCCATCGCGTCCATCGCTGGCGGCTTCGCGGTCGTGTATGGCTTCACGTTCATCCAGCACATCGACTCGGCCGCGCAAAACGTCGTGACCGTGCTCGGCATCGGCCTGTGTATTGATTACGGCCTGCTCATCGTGTCGCGCTTCCGCGAAGAGGCGACGCGCGCCATCGCGGCCAAGGACGCCGATGCTCGAGGCACGGCGCTGACTCGCACCATGGAGACAGCCGGTCGCACCGTCTTCTTCTCAGGCGTCACCGTCGCGATCGCGGTGAGCGGCCTGCTGTACTTCACCCCGGAGTTCCTCACGGGATTCGGAGGTGCGTCGTTGGGCGTCGTGGTCACCGCGGTGGCCGCCGCGATGACACTCGTGCCCGCGATCGCATACCTGTACGGCGAGCGGATCGTGCGTCCGGGCGTGCTGCGCAAGGTTCCGGGGATTCGGCGAGTGCTCGCCTCCACGTCGGACGTCGAGCGCGACGAGGGCATGTTCTCTCGCCTCGCCGCGCGCGTTCAGCGGCGCCCGTGGGTGGTGCTCGTGGCCGCGCTCGCGATCTTGCTGACGCTCGCGACGCCGGCGCTGAGCCTGACGCTGCGCAATTCCGAAGGCGAGACCCTCCCGTCCGACGACGCGGACCGCATCTACCTGTCTGCGTTCGAAGACCGCTACCC
Source organism: uncultured Actinomycetota bacterium (assembly GCA_963735005.1). Classification (GTDB taxonomy): domain Bacteria; phylum Actinomycetota; class Actinomycetes; order Actinomycetales; family Demequinaceae; genus WTKG01. The sequence goes on from CAVTJA010000003.1 coordinate 220,466, forward strand.
CGCGCTTGCCGCCGGCACGGTCGAGAACGCCCCGATCCACGTGATGGCCGACGCCAGCGCGGCAGATTTCAACGCGTGGTCGAGCGCAGTGTTGGGCGTGGACGGCGTCACCTCTGTCACGCCGGGCCTTGAACTCCCGACCGCGCCGGGCGTCGTGTTCGCCGGAGTCGAGATCACCGCGCGCGACGAGGGAAGCCCCGAGGCGGTGAACATCGTGCACTCGCTGCGCGAGCTCGACGCCCCATTCCGCGTCTATGTAGGTGGCCAGGCGGCGAACCAGGTGGACTTCATCAAGGCGATCCGGGACGGCCTGCCGATCGCGCTCGGCGTCGTTGTCGCGGCGACATTCGTGCTGCTGTTCCTCATGACGGGCTCGCTGCTCGTGCCGGTGAAGGCCCTGCTCACCAACATGATGTCCTTGACGGCGTCCGTCGGCATCATGGTGACGATCTTCCAATACGGCTGGTTCGACTCGGTGCTGAAGATCGACAGCCTCGGGGGCATCGAGACCTACGTGGTGGTACTCATCGCGTCGTTCGGTTTCGGCCTGGCGATGGACTACGAGGTCTTCCTGCTCGCGCGCATCAAGGAGCTCGTGGACCGCGGCGTGCCGAACGACGAGGCCGTCCGCCTTGGCCTGCAGCGCTCCGGCCGCATCATCACGTCGGCCGCCGCGATCATCATCCTGGTGTTCCTCGGCTTCGCCGCCGGCAAGGTGCTGATCATCAAGGAGATTGGCGTGGGACTGGCCATCGCCGTGTTCCTGGACGCGACGCTCGTGCGCATGCTGTTGGTCCCCGCCACGATGACCCTGCTGGGAAAGTGGAACTGGTGGGCGCCCAAGCCGCTTCGCAGCCTCTACGCGCGGATGAGCATCACGCACTGACCGCCGGTCAGATGACGGCGTCGCGCCAACTAGGCGTCCGACGCGGCTGCGTCGTCCTTCGCCTTGGGCTTCGCGTCCACGCCCGCGTCGCGGCGCTGCTCCGGGGTGATCGGGGCGGGCGCCTGCGTCAGCGGGTCGTAGCCGCCACCGGTCTTGGGGAACGCGATGACGTCGCGGATCGAGTCGCTGCCGGAAAGGATCGCCACCACGCGGTCCCACCCGAGCGCGATGCCGCCGTGTGGCGGCGCTCCAAACTGGAACGCGTCGAGCAGGAAGCCGAACTTCTCCTGCGCCTCCTCGGAGCCGATGCCCATGACCTTGAACACGCGCTCCTGGACGTCGCGCTTGTGAATACGGATGGAGCCGCCGCCAAGCTCGTTGCCGTTGCACACGATGTCGTAGGCGTAGGCAAGCGCGCTCCCGGGGTCCTTGTCGAACGTGTCCATGAACTCCGGCTTGGGGCTCGTGAACGCGTGGTGCACGGCCGTGAAGCCGCTGGTGCCGAGCGCGACGTCGTCGTCGTCCGGGTCGTCCGCGATGGCCTTGAACAGCGGCGCGTCAACCACCCACACGAACGAGAACTCGTTCTTGTCGATGAGCCCACCGCGCTCCGCGATCTCGATGCGGGCGGCGCCCAGCAGGGCGCGCGACGGCGTAGGCGCGCCGGCGGCAAAGAAGATGCAGTCGCCTGGCTTGGCTCCTACCTTGTCGGCGAGCCCCGCCAGCTCGGTCTCGCTGAGGTTCTTGGCGACCGGCCCGGCGAGCTCGCCGTCCTCCTGAACGAGCACGTACGCGAGGCCCTTCGCACCGCGCGACTTCGCCCAGTCCTGCCACTTGTCGAGCGTCTTGCGCGGCTGGCTTGCGCCGCCGGGCATCACGACGGCGCCCACGTAGTCGGCGGCGAACACCCGGAACGTCGTGTCCTTGAAATACTCGGTCATCTCGGTGAGCTCGAGGCCGAAGCGCAGGTCGGGCTTGTCGGTGCCGAAGCGCCGCATTGCCTCGTGGTACGTCATGCGCGGGATGGGCGTGACGACCTCGTGGCCGATGGTCGCCCACAGCTCCTTGATCAGCTCCTCGCCGAGAGCGATCACGTCGTCCTGGTCGACGAAGCTCATCTCGATGTCAAGCTGCGTGAACTCGGGCTGCCGGTCCGCACGGAAGTCCTCGTCGCGGTAGCAACGCGCGATTTGGTAGTACTTCTCCATGCCCGCCACCATCAGCAGCTGCTTGAACAGCTGGGGCGACTGCGGCAGCGCGTACCAGGAGCCGGGCGCAAGCCGCGCAGGGACAAGGAAGTCGCGCGCACCCTCGGGGGTGGAGCGAGTAAGCGTGGGCGTCTCGATCTCGATGAAGTCGTGGCGGTCGAGCACGCGGCGCGCGGCCTGGTTGACCTTGGAACGCAGGACGATGGCGGCGCGTGGCGCGGGACGGCGCAGGTCAAGGTAGCGGTGGCGCAGGCGCGCCTCCTCACCGACCTCGACGTGCTCGTCGATGGGGAACGGGATGGGGGCGGATGCGTTGAGCACCACGACCTCGTCGGCGATCACCTCGATCTCGCCGGTGGCGAGTTTGGGGTTCTCCTGATCCGCCGGGCGCTTTGACACCTTGCCGGTCACCTGCAGCACGTACTCGTTGCGCAGCCCGTGCGCCACGGCCTCGTCGCGGATGACGACCTGGGCCACGCCAGATGCGTCGCGGAGGTCGATGAAGGCCACCCCGCCGTGGTCGCGGCGGCTCCCCACCCAGCCTGAGAGGGTGACGGTCGCGCCCTCGTCGGAGGCGCGGAGGTTTCCTGCAAGATGCGTGCGGTACAAGCCAGTTCCTAGCGTTCGGTGAGGATTCGGGCCAAGTCTAGCGGCGTTCGCGCGCGCCCCACGCGGCTACTCGAAAGCGATCGCCGAGCCCTCGCGGATGCTCGCCTGCGCGGCCCGGTACAGCGCCGCCCACACCATGCGTTCGACGCCGAGCGGCTCGTCCTCGTCCGACTCGTCCCACTTCGCGAGCAGCGACTCGGGCGGCGACTCCGGCGCGCCGAGCGGCGCGCGCAGCACCTCAAGCTCGCGCAACAACGCCTGCGACGAGCCGAGATAGTTGCCCGTCAGCTCCGAGTCCTCGATGACCTCGGCGAAGTCGATCGGCACGTAATAGCCCTCCGCATCGGAGTGCCGAAGCAGGTGCGACTCGGACTTCTTGAGCGCCTTGTTGATCGCCTTCTCGTCCTTGCCGGTGGGCTCCCCTGAGGGCAGCGGCTTGCCCTCGGTTGCGTAGATGTAGGCCCGTCGCAGGTAGTGCAGAAAGGAGTACGGAAAGTTTGCGCTGTAGTCGTCGCCCTTGAGCTTCTGGGGCTCGTGGTGCGCCGGTAGCCCGCGCTCTGCCAGGAGCTCGTTGATGCGCGCGAAATCCGCGGCGTACCACTCGGAGGCCGCCGGGTCGCGCGCCACGGCATCGGCCATCGCCCCCACCACAATCGCCAGACTCATCGCTTCTCCTCTTCCATTCGATTAGGACTCACTAGGGACGACGCGCGGACGGGCGTCCGCGGCGGGAGGCGCCCACGTGCCCGGGTCGGCCGGGACCTGGTCGCCTGAGCGGATGTCCTTGACCTCGCCGCCCCCCTCGCCAGGGAACCACACGAAGGGTATGCCGCGCTTGTCGGCGTACTGAATCTGCTTACCAAACTTGGCCGCTGCGGGCGCGACCTCCGTGGATATCCCCCGGTCACGCAGCGCCGTCGCCACGGCGTTCGAAGCCGCGCGCGAATCCTCGTCGGCGACGGCGACAAGCACAGCCGTAGGCACGGCGCGGCTGGCGGCGGCGAGTCCAGCAGACACGATGCGGCTCACGAGCCGGGACACGCCCACGGACATGCCGACGCCGGGGAACCCGCCTCCCGCTACCAGCGAGTCGTAGCGGCCTCCGGAGCAGATCGAGCCGAGGTCCTCATGGCCCTCGACGAAACTCTCGAAAACCGATCCCGTGTAGTAGTCGAGCCCGCGCGCGATGCTGAGGTCCGCAACCGCGACGCCGGGCACCGTCGCGTTCAGCGCGCCGACGAGCGCCTGAAGCTCCGTGATGCCAAGCGCGAGGGCCTCTTGGGCATCGGCGTGGGCCTGCGTCTTTGGGGTGGTCTCCCACAGGTCGAGCACCGCCTCAGAGAAGTCTGCGGAGTCGGAGCGGATCTTGGCGAGTTCGAGAATCGCGGCGGCCGCGGCTTCGTCTACCCCCTGCCCCGCCAGCTCCTTGGCCACGCCGTCCGGGCCGATCTTGTCGAGCTTGTCGACGCTCCGCAGCGCCCCCGCGACGTCCTTGATGCCCACGCCTCGGTAGAAACCTTCCACCAGCTTGCGATTGTTCGCGCGAATCGTAATGCGCGGGATGGGTAGCCGCGCAAGGGCGCGCGCCATGACCGAGGCGACCTCGGCGTCGGCGTGCTGAGAAAGCGACTCCCGCCCCACGATGTCGATGTCCGCCTGATAGAACTCGCGGAACCTGCCCTCTTGCGGCCGCTCGCCGCGCCACACCTTCTGGATCTGGTAGCGCCGGAACGGGAAGGCGAGGTCGTTCTGAAACTCCTCGACGTAGCGCGCGAATGGCACCGTGAGGTCAAAGTGGAGGCCGATGCCGGCGTCGCCCTCGCCGTCGGCGCGCAGGCGCCGCAGCGCGTAGATCTCCTTGGACGCCTCGGAGTCTCCCGCGAGGCGCTCGACGGGCTCGACCGCGCGCGTCTCGATCTCCGCGAACCCGTTGAGCTCAAACTCGGCGCGCAGCGCGTCGAGCACGTGGCGTTCGACCACGCGTTCCGCGGGGGTCCATTCGGGAAATCCTGACAGCGGAGCGAGGCGGGCCATGGGCACATTCTTCCACCCCGCACGCCCTAGACTGTCGAGGCAACACACACTGGAGGGCCGATGGGCTTCGTGACGCGTGCATATCCGCTTGGCGGGGACGCGCGTGGCGACGCCGAGGGCCCTTTGAGTATCGTGGGTGGCATTGCCGCCGCCCACCCCGTCCTCCTGAACAAGGAAACCGTCGAATGACCGACTCGAAGCCCAAGCCCTCCAAGCCCAAGGCCCCCTCGCCCGCCGCGCTCGCGGGCAAGGTCCACGCACCCGTCAAGGTGCCGGTGGTTGCCGACGTGTCGGACGCGGACCTCAAGGCGGCCGCGAAGTACGGCTCAGTCGAAGACGGCAAGGTGTTCGTCAAGAACGGCACCGACCAGGTCGAGATTGGCCCGGCCGAGGGCGACGAGCCCCTGCTCCCCTACGCGCGCAAGTACTTCGCGCACATCGCCGAGCTCGAGAGGTTCCACGCGCGCCTCGAGGTGGCCGAGCTGTCGCCGCGCGACATCGAGAACGGCATCAAGAAGGCCCAGGCCGCGATCGACAAGCCCGACTACGTGGGGAGCATCGCCGCGTTCAAGAAGCGCGCCAAGCCCGTCATCGAGGAGGCCACGGCGCTGCGCGACAAGGCCAACGCCGAGCGCGAGGCCGCCCGTGCAAAGTCGCTCGAGAACCGCGAGCAGCTCGTCGCCAAGGCTGAGGCGCTCGTCGCCAAGCCCGCGGACAAGATTCACTGGAAGAACGACACCGCAGAGCTGCGCGGCCTGCTCGACGAGTGGAAGGCCGCCCAGCGCGACGATGCGCGCATCGGCAAGGACGTCGAGAAGGAACTGTGGAAGCGTTTCGCGGCCGCGCGGTCGGCGTTCGAGAAGACCCGCAAGGCGCACTTCGCGGAGCTCGACAAGGTGAACTCCGACGTCGCCACCGCCAAGGAGAAGCTTGTCGCGCGCGCCGAGGCGCTGTCGACGTCCACCGACTGGGTGAACACCGCTCGCGCCTTTGCCGACCTGATGTCGGAGTGGAAGGCCTCCGGCCGCGGCCGCCGCAGCGTCGACGACGCGCTGTGGAAGCGTTTCCAGACCGCCCAGGACGCGTTCTTCGAGGCCAAGCGTCAGACGTCAGAGGCCGAGGACGAAGCGCTCGCCGCCAACGTCGAGCCCAAGGAGGCCGCGGTGAAGGCCGCGGAGGCCATCCTGCCGATTAAGGACCTGCGGGTCGCCAAGGAGGCGCTGCGTGCCGCACAGGACCGCTTCGAGGCGGCAGGCAAGGTTCCGCGCGGCGACGTCAAGCGCCTCACCACGCGCATGGCCGCGGTCGAGAAGGAGGTGCGCGACGCCGAGGAGGCCGAGTGGACCAGCCGCAACCCCGAGGTCGAGGCACGCGTGTCCGGCGCTGCGGCGCAGCTCGAGAGCGCAATCGCCGAACTCGACGCGGACATCGCCGCGGCCGAGGCCAAGGGCGACAAGAAGAAGGTCAAGGAACTCACCGAGTCGCGCGCCGCGCGCACGGCCTGGTTGGAGCAGATCGCCAAGTTGTCGTAACCCGCGGGATATCCCCAAGGGACGACGTCGCGGTGGCGCCCGGCGCCCCCGCGGGTCCACAGTGACCTGATGGTCGTCATGTCGCGCGCGCTACTGGGCCCCGTCGCGTGCGACCGGATGCTTCGCGACGGCGTCGTGGCCCAGGTGGGGCCCGGCCACGTGCGGCCGCTGGACGTCCCGGAGTCCGCGAGGGACCGCGCTACCAGCCTGGCTGCCGCGGTGCCCTCACACACGGTCCTGAGCGCTTCTGCGGGCCTCTGGGTGAGGTACGGAGGGGAGTTCCCCGGTTCGATCGACGTGGTGGGCAGGCGCGGGCTTCATCGCCACAAACCGGGCAGCCGTCCTGGCGGGGCGGAGGTGGCATTCCATTCCGGCGCCGCGGCAACCGAGGCGGCCGACTCGATCGCGGGCGTACGCGTCGCCCCGGCGGCGCGATGCGCGGCGGACGCGCTCCGATGGAGTAGCCTCGCTGACGCGATCCCACGGGTCTGGGCGCTGCTCGATGCGCGGGCGCTCGACCCGTCAGCGGTGGCGGCGGCGGTCGCAACTGCGGACCCGCGCGGCGCTGGGGCGGGCCGCGAGAGGTCCGCGTGGAGTGCTATTTGGGTCGCTTGGCGCCGGTAATGCGGCGGACGTCGTAGACGCCGTCGATGCGGCGCACGGCGGCGAGCACGGCGCCCAGGTGGGACGGGTCGGCCATCTCAAACACGAAGCTCGACAACGCGACACGCTCGCGGCTGGTGCTGACGTTCGCGCCCAGGATGTTGAGGTGGTGGTCGCTCAGCACCTGTGTGACGTCGGAAAGCAGGCGTGCGCGGTCGAGCGCCTCGACCTCGATCTGCACCAGGAACGGGGTCGCGCCCTTGCCCGTCCACTGGACGTCGACGAGCCGCTCCTCCTGCTCCCGCAACACGCGCAGGTTGTCGCAGTCGGTGCGGTGGACGCTCACGCCGTTGCCGCGCGTCACGAAGCCCTGGATCTCGTCGCCGGGTACCGGCGTGCAGCACTTGGCAAGCTTCACGAGCACGTCGCTGAGTCCGTGGACCGCGACGCCAGGGTCTCCTGGGCGCGTCGCCATCCGGCGCGAGCCAGGGCGCGTGATCTCGGTGATGTCCTCCTCGGCGCCTTCCTCGCCGCCGACCGCCTCGACCATCCGCGCGACGACGTCGCTTGCCTGCTCCTTGTGCTCCCCGATCGCCGCGTAAAGCGATTCGACGTCGTCGTAGTGGATCTCCTTGGCGAGCGCGAGCAGCACCTGGCGGTTCATCATCCGCTGGATGGGAAGGTGCTGGCGGCGGATGGCGCGCGCGAGCATGTCGCGTCCGGTGTCGATCGACTCCTCGCGTCGCTCGCGGGTGAACCAGTGCTTGATTTTGTTCTTGGAGCGAGTCGATTCGACGAAGTCGAGCCAGTCGCGCTTGGGGCCCGCGTTCTCGTCCGAAGACGTGAGGATCTCGACCGTGTCCCCGTTGTCGAGCTTCGAGTCGAGCGGGACCAGGCGGCCGTTGACGCGCGCCCCGATGGTCTTGTGCCCCACCTCGGTGTGCACCGCGTACGCGAAGTCCACGGGCGTCGCGCCCTGCGGCAACGCCAGCAGCTTGCCTGCGGGCGTGAACACGTACACCTCGGAGCGGCCGATCTCGCCGCGCAGGGAGTCGAGAAACTCGCTCGGGTCCGCGGTCTCCTGTTGCCAGTCCGCGATCTGACGCAGCCACCCGAGCTCCGTGGACCCGGCTGCGGACTTCTCGCCCTGCTTGTAGCGCCAGTGGGCGGCGAGCCCGTATTCGGCCCTGCGGTGCATGTCGAAGGTGCGGATCTGCAACTCGACGGGCTTGCCTCCGGGCCCGATGACAGTGGTGTGGAGCGACTGGTAGAGGTTGAACTTGGGCGTCGCTATGTAGTCCTTGAAGCGGCCGGGGACGGGCTGGTAGCGCGCGTGCATCGCGCCAAGGACGGCGTAGCAGTCGCGGATGGTCTCCACCAGGATGCGCACGCCCACCAGGTCGTAGATCTCGGCAAGGTCGCGGCCGCGCACGATCATCTTCTGGTAGACGCTGTAGTAGTGCTTGGGTCGCCCGGTGATCTCGGACTTGATCTTCATGTCCTTGAGCGACTCGACGATCTCGCCGCGCACCGCATCGAGCAGCTTGTCGCGCTCGGGCGCGCGCTCGGCGACGACGTCCACGATCTCCTGGTAGATCTTGGGATACAGCGTCCGGAAGGACAGGTCCTCAAGCTCCCACTTCATGGTGTTGAGGCCCATGCGGTGGGCCAGCGGGGCGTAGATCTCGAGCGTCTCCTGGGCCTTGCGACGCGCCGATTCGACGGGCACGAACTCCCACGTGCGCGCGTTGTGAAGCCGGTCCGCAAGCTTGAGCAGGAGCACCCGGATGTCCTTGGCCATCGCCACGACCATCTTTCGCACGGTCTCGGCCTGCGCCGCGTCGCCAAACTTGACCTTGTCGAGTTTGGTGACGCCGTCCACCATCATGGCGACTTCGGAGCCAAACTCGCGCTCCACTCGATCGAGCGAGAATTCGGTGTCCTCCACGACGTCGTGCAGCAGCGCCGCCGCCACGACCGTGTCCGGCATGCCGAGTTCGGCGATGATCAGCGCGACCGCGATCGGGTGCGTGATGTAGGGCTCGCCCGACTTCCGCTCCTGGCCCGCGTGGGCCTCCGCAGCGGCGGCGAGCGCCTGCTCGATCAGGGCGGTCTTGGCCTTGGGGTTGCGCTCGCGGAACGCGGCGAGTAGCGCCGAGACGTTGTCGGTCTCCGGCTGCGCCCGGCGCAAGAACCCACGCGGCCTCGACGACGGCACGGAAGCGCGGGTGTCGGTCAAGGCGCCTCCGTTCGTCGTCGTGGTTCTAGTTTACGACCGCCGCTTGCGCTTGGGTTGCGCCTGGATGCCGCGGTGCTCGCCCGGGCGTAGCGCGCCCACCTTCACCGCGCCGTCGGCGGTGCGTGCCACCTGGGACTCGCCGCGCTCGCGCATGTCGAGCACTTCCTGGGTGTGCTTGGCGATGCGCTCCTCGCGGCTACGCAGCGCGACCTCGAGCGGCGTCGCCACGAAGATCGACGAGTACGTTCCGACCGCCATGCCGACGAACAGCGCGAGGGCGATGTCCGCGAGCGTGCCCGCGCCGAACAGGATTGAGCCGAGGAACAGGATCGCGCTGACGGGCAGCAGCGCCACGACGGAGGTGTTGATCGACCGCACGAGCGTCTGGTTGACGGCAAGGTTGGCGAGTTCGCCGTACGTGAAGCGGTGCTGCGACGTCACGTCCGCGGTGTTCTCGCGGACCTTGTCGAACACCACCACGGTGTCGTAAAGCGAGTAGCCGAGGATGGTCAGGAAGCCAATGACGGACGCCGGCGTCACTTCGAAGCCGACCGCCGCGTAAATGCCCACGGTGAACAGCAGGTCGTGGGCGAGCGCGACCAGCGCCGCGACCGCCATGCGCCACGCGCGGAAGTACAGCGCCATGACAACCGTCACCAGGACCAGGAAGATCGCCAAGCCCGTGAGCGCGTTCTTCGACACGTCGGCGCCCCATGTCGGGCCGATCTGCGTGACGGTTAACGACGACGGATCCACCTGGTAGCCGGACACGAGCAGGTCGCCGAGCGCGCGGCCGTCCTCGATGGACAGCACGCCCAGCTGGACGCGTACGCCGTCGGAGCCGAGGTTGGTGATCCGCGGCGTCTGGTCGGGCGCAATCTGAGACACGGCGTCGGCGGCGATCGAGGTGTCGACGCCGCCCTGGATCGCCGCCACCTTGAACTCGCTGCCGCCGCGGAAGTCGATGCCGGGGTTGAGGCCAAAGATCAGCAGCACGGCGATGGACGCGACCATGAGGATTCCCGAGAACGTGAACCACCGCGCGCGCTGCGCCACGATCGGATACGTCCTGTCGCCCGAGTGGAGCGAGTTGCCCCACACTGCAAGGTTCAGTTTCATGACAGGTCCTTACCACCGCCGAGGGCGGCCTTCTTCTCGGCAAGCGTGAGCCCGGACTCGCGGACGCGACCGCGGCCCTTGTACATGGCCTCGCGGCCAAGCTGGCGCGGGTCGAGGCCGGACAGCCGGTGCCCGCCCCCGAAGAACTTGGTCCTCGCGAGCACCACGAGGATCGGGTGCGTGAAGAGGAACACGACCACCACGTCGATGACGGTGGTGAGGCCGAGCGTGAACGCGAAGCCTCGCACGCCGCCCACCGCGGTCGAGTACAGGACGACGGCGGCCAGGAGGCTCACGGCGTCGGACGCAAGGATGGTGCGCCGCGCGCGGTGCCATGCGTGTTCGACGGACGCGACAAGGGAGCGGCCCTCACGGAGCTCGTCCCTTACTCTCTCGAAGTAGACGATGAAGGAGTCGGCGGTAATACCGATCGCGACGATCAATCCGGCGACGCCTGCGAGGCTCAGCCGGTAGCCGATACCCCACGACAACAGGGTGATGGTGCCGTACGTGAGCGCGGCGGAGATGACGAGCGACAGCACGGTCACCGATCCGAGCGCGCGGTACTGGATGGTCGAGTACAGCACGACAAGGATCAGGCCGATCGCGCCCGCGAGCAGGCCGCCGTTGAGGTCGGACGAGCCGAGAGTCGCGCCAATAGTCTGCGTGCTTTGGGGCTCGAGCGTGATGGGAAGCGCGCCGAACTTGAGTTGGTTGGCGAGCTGCTCGGCCTCCTGCACGGTGGTGAAGCCGCCGCTGATGGACGCGCGGCCGAGGAACGTCCTCGTCTCGACCGTTGGCCACGAGATGACCACGCCGTCGAGCACCATTGCGAAGTGGTGGCGATCCCCGGTGAGGTCGTAGAGCAGGTTGGCGATCTTGTCGAACTTCTTGCCGCCCTCGGACGTGAACTCTAGGGCAACCTCGAATTGGCCCGCGAGCACCTGCCCCGTCCGGTTGCGCTTCGCCGCGGGCGTCGCGTTCGCGATGTCCGTGCCCGCAAGTTCGACGGGGCCGAGCACCAATTTTCTTCCGGTCGTCTCGTCGCACGACACGAATGGGGCGTCGGACGGCCCCGGGTCTCCGCCGAGGTAGGCCTCGTTGGTGGTGCAGTCGAGCGCCGCGAACTCGGCCTTGACGGCGTCGGTGACCAGCGCGTAGTCCGACCCCGTGCCGTCCGCGAGTCCGTTGTCGAAGTCGGTGAGCGCGGGGATGGTGGTGTCCGTCGGCCCGCCCGCGTAGATCACTGGGCGGAACTGCAGCTGGGCGGACTTGCGCACCAGGTCCATCGTCGCTGGGTCGGGCTTGCCGGGAAGCGAAACGATGACGTTCACGCCGCCAGACGTGGTGACCTCTGCCTCGGACACGCCCGTGGCGTTGACGCGGCGGCGGATGATCTCGACGCTCTGGTTCAGGATGTCCTCGGTGATCTCGCCGCCGTCGGTGGGCACCGCGGTGAGGATCATCTCGGTGCCGCCCGCGAGGTCAAGTGCGAGTCCAGGCGTCCATGCCTTGTGGTTGGCGTACACGCCGGTGGCGAGCGAGCCGCCAATGAGCGCGATGAGCACGCCAAGCCAGATGAGCGCGGTCTTCGCGCTGCGAGTTGCAGTTGCCATGAGTCCCTAAGTCCGTTTCCGCTCCGCAGAGCCCAGCCAATCCTAGGCGCACCGGAGGTGTCAGTCGAACAGGCGCGTCGAGGCGTCCGCGGGCGCGCTCGATCCGGGCGTCAGCCCAAGGTGGGCGTAGCCCTCCGGCGTGGCGATCCGCCCGCGCGGCGTGCGCGTCAACAGGCCCTCGCGCACGAGGAAGGGCTCGGCGACCGTCTCGATGGTCTCGGGCTCCTCCCCTACGGACACCGCAAGCGTCGACAGGCCGACGGGGCCACCGCCGAACCGCTGGATCACCGCGCCAAGCACCGCGCGGTCGAGGCGGTCGAGCCCGCGATCGTCAACCTCGTACACCTTGAGCGCGGCACGCGCCGCGTCGAGCGTGGCCTCGCCGTCGCCGTGTACCTGCGCCCAGTCGCGCACGCGCCGCAACAGCCGGTTGGCGATGCGCGGGGTGCCCCGGGAGCGGCTGGCGATCTCGGCCGCTGCCTGCGCGGCTACCCGGATGTCGAGCAGCGCGGCGGACCGGATCAGGATCGCCTCGAGTTCGCCGTCGTCGTAAAAGTCGAGGTGGGCGGTGAAACCGAACCTGTCGCGCAGCGGCGCGGGCAACAGGCCGGCGCGGGTGGTGGCGCCTACGACCGTGAACGGCGGCAGGCTGAGCGGGATCGAGGTGGCTCCCGCGCCCTTGCCCACCACCACGTCCACGCGGAAGTCCTCCATCGCGAGGTAGAGCATCTCCTCGACTGGCCGCGCGAGGCGGTGGATCTCGTCCACGAACAGCACGTCGCCCTGCGAGAGCGAGGACAGGATGGACGCGAGGTCCCCCGCGTGCTGGATGGCAGGGCCCGAGGTGATGCGCAGCGACGCGCCCATCTCGCGCGCGACGATCATCGCCAGGGTGGTCTTGCCGAGCCCGGGCGGGCCGGACAGCAGCACGTGGTCGGCGCAGGCCTCGCGGGCGCGCGCCGCGCGCAGCACGAGCGACAGTTGCTCGCGCACGGCGGCCTGCCCCACGAACTCGTCGAGACTGGTGGGGCGCAGGGCGGCCTCGTTTGACCTCTCGATGGCGTCGGCGTCAGCATCCACGAAGCGCGCGAGGTCGCCCTCGAGCGACTCGACCCCGAGCGGCTCGGCGCCGAACGAATCCATGCCGAACTCCGGGTCAGCCACGGGGCCCGCCCAACTCCTGCAGCGCGCGGCGGAGGGTGTCCGGCACGTCCGCCTCGGCGACCGGCCCGGGCGCTACCGACGCCACCACGGCCTCCGCAGCCTTGGATCCCCAGCCGAGCCCGGCGAGCGCCTCGATGACGGCGCCGCGGCCGTCCGCCGCTCCGGCCACGCCCGCGCCAAACTCCGGCAACGACAGTTTGCCGCCCAGCTCGAGCAACAGGCGGGCAGCCACCTTGGCGCCGATGCCCGGCACGCGCTCAAGGGCCGCCCTGTCCCCCGCCGCGACGGCCGTGGCGAGGTCGGACGGCGTGTGGACGGCGAGCATCGCCAGGGCGAGCCGCGGGCCTACCCCCGACACACTCTGCAACGCGGCGAAGGCCTCGCGCTCGTCCGCCGCGGCAAAGCCGTACAGCGTCAGCGAGTCCTCGCGCACGACGAGCTCCGTGTAGAGCCGGGTGGGCTGGCCTACGCGCGCCTCCGACAGCGTGCGCGGCGTCGAATTGACCCGCATCCCGACCCCGCCGACGTCCACAACGAGGGACGTCGCGGTCACCGCCTGCACCATGCCGGCAAGCTGTGCAATCACGGGGGCCTCCTGCGCAGTCGAACGTATGTGCGAACAACGCTACGCCACGGCGGCTCGCACGCGGGCCACCACGCCCCCGGCGTGTCGCGTCAGCCGCGGGGCTTGCTTCGCGCGGCCCGCTCCGCCGCTGCCCACCGGCGCTGGGCCGCCGTGGCCGGCGTGGAGGCCTCCGGCTGCGTCGAGCCGCGCCACGCGTGGCAGATCGCGATTGCAAGGGCGTCCGCGGCGTCGGCGGGCTTGGGCGGGCCGTCGAGCCCGAGGATGCGCGCCACCATCTGGCCCACCTGCGACTTGGGTGCGCGCCCGTTGCCCGTGACCGCCGCCTTGATCTCGGACGGCGTGTAGAGCGCGACGGGGATGTCCCGCTTGCGGGCCTCGCGCATCACGACGCCGGACACCTGCGCGGTGCCCATCACGCTGCGCACGTTGTGCTGGGCGAACACCCGCTCGAGCGCGACGGCGGCGGGCCGGCGCTCGTCCAGGAGCTCCTCCACCGCGGCGCCGATGCGCCACAGCCGGGTGGGCACGTCCTCTGAGGGGGCGCTGGTGGCGACCCGCACGTCGACCAGGCGCGCGCGGCCAGGGCCGTCGGCGTCGACGAGCCCAAGGCCGCACCGGGTGAGCCCTGGGTCGACGCCGAGGATCAACACGTCAGGCCGACGCGGCCTCGAGCACCTCGTCGGACGCGTCAAAGTTCGCGTAGACGTTCTGGACGTCGTCGGAGTCTTCGAGCGCGTCGATGAGGTTGAGCATCTTCTTGGCTCCCACGACGTCAAGCTCGACCTTCATGGACGGCACCCAGGACGCCTCGGCCTGCTCGTAGTCAATATCAGCAGCCTGCAGCGCCGTGCGGACCGCGACCACGTCGTTCGGGTCGGAGATGATCTCGAATGCGCCGCCGAGGTCGTTGATCTCCTCGGCCCCAGCCTCGAGCGTCGCCTCCATGATGGCGTCCTCGGTGACGCCGTCGTCTTTGGCGACGATCACCTGGCCCTTGCGCGTAAACAGGTACGCAACTGACCCCGGGTCAGCAAGGGTGCCGTTGTTGCGCGTCAGCGCGGTCCTGACCTCCATGGCGGCGCGGTTGCGGTTGTCCGTGAGGCACTCGATCAGCATCGCCACGCCGTTGGGGCCGTAGCCCTCGTACATGATGGTCTCCCAGTCGACGCCCTGGCCGTCGGCGCCGCTGCCGCGCTTGACCGCGCGGTCGATGTTGTCGTTGGGGACCGAAGACTTCTTGGCCTTCTGGACCGCGTCGAACAGCGTCGGGTTTCCGGCGAGATCGCCGCCGCCCACGCGCGCCGCGACCTCAATGTTCTTGATCAGCTTGGCGAATAGCTTGCCGCGCTTGGCGTCGATCACAGCCTTCTTGTGCTTGGTCGTCGCCCATTTGGAGTGCCCTGACACGTTGCTCCTCTTCCGTTTAGACCGCGTTCATTCTAGGGCCTCGAGGTCCGCACGCTTGCCCGGCGCGATCAGGCGCACGCCACTGCTACGAAGTTCGAGGCTCGCCAGCGCGCGCATCACGCCCTCGTCGCGGCGCCGCCACGCGCCCGCAGGGTCCTCGTCGATGCGGGCCAAGGCGGTGAGCTTCTGGCCCACCAGGGCGCGCAGGGCGAGCAGGTCAACCGCGTTCTCGTGCGACAGCATCCGCTTGGCTTTCGAGGCCTTCACCGCGAAGCGCAGCCGCGGCACCATCCAGATGATGAGGATCGTGAGGATCGGCAGCGCCGTCATGCCAATGCCCAGTCCAAGGGCCAGCGCGTGCACCGCCTCCTGCTGCGCACGCCCCGCGGCCTCGAGTGTTCCGCCCGCCTGGCTCGCGGCGTCGAAAGGCACCCGGATCCCGTCGCCCACGAGCCACACTTTGCCGAGCGACTGGCCAATGTCGAGCATCGTGAGCCGGAACCCAGCGCCCGCGCTCTCCATCTGCCGCCCGTACGCCTGCAGCCTCATGACGAGCGAGTAGATCCAGATGCCCAGCCATACCCACAGCGCGATATTCGCTGCGGAGAGCAGGTCGTACGTGATCTGGCGCGCCCGGTGGCCCCGGTAATCGGAATAGAGCTTCATGGCTCCATCATGACCCAGGGACGATGCCGGGGTAAGGCCCCGCCCCGTCCGCGCCGGGGATTTGGGTCACCGCACGCCGCGGGCGACGTCCAGGAAGTACTCGTGGACGCGCAGGTCCGGGCCAAGCTCGGGGTGGAAGGACGTGGCGACCAGCGCGCCGTGCCGCACGGCCACCACGCGGTCCCCGTGGGCGGCATCGGTGGCGAGCACTTCCACGGAGGGGTCGCGCTCCTCCACCCACGGCGCGCGAATAAACGTGGCGTGCATAGGGGTGCCGTCTGGCTCCCATGTGAGCTCGACCTCGCTCGAGTCCACCTGGCGGCCGAACGCGTTGCGGCGCACCAGCACGGGCAGCCCGCCGAGCGTCTGTTGGCCCTCCGCGGCGCCTTCGATGCGGTCGGCAAGCATGATCATGCCTGCGCACGTGCCAAGCACCGGAAAGCCGTCGGCGATGCGCGCGCGGGCGCGTTCGAACAGGTCGAACGCGCGCAGCAGCTTGTCGATGGTGGTGGATTCGCCGCCGGGGATGATCAGCGCGTCTACCGCGGCGAGTTCGGCTGGCCTGCGCACAGTCGACGCGCGCGCACCGCACGCCTCGAGGGCGCGCAGGTGCTCGCGCACGTCGCCCTGCAGGGCGAGCACCCCGACGGTCAGTCCCGCTTCGCCCATGCCAGCTTGCCTTGGTCGAGGTGCCGCAAGGTGCCATTCCACGGCAAGAGCGTGTGAATCAATTCGCCAAGCACCTCGGGGAAGACCTCGATGTCGATGCCCGCGATAGCGTCGGGCGCGAACCAGCCGGTTCCGTCGAGCATGTCGCGTTCAGTAGCGCTCCACTCGTGCTCGACGCGCGGCGCGTCGGGGCCGACCCGGGCGATGAAGAACACCTCATGCTGCACGAATGGCTCGTCCATGAAGTCGAAGTAGGCGGTACGTTCCCACACCGGCCCTTCAAGAGATGCCGGGTCGAGCACATACCCGACTTCTTCGCGAAGCTCCCGCACGGCGGCCTCGCGCGCGGTCTCGCCGTCGTCGATGCCGCCTCCGGGGGTGAACCACCAGGTGCGTTCCGGCTCCGCCGGATCGTGGGCATTCAGCAAGAACACGCGGTTGTCGGGGTCAAGCACGATGAGGCGAGCCGCCTCGCGCGGGTTCGCCGCCGTGTTGTTGCCGACTGGCACGCCTACCAGCCGCGCTCGGACAGCCGATGGGGCTCGGGGACGTCGTCGACGTTGATGCCAACCATCGCCTCGCCAAGGCCGCGCGACACATCCGCGATCACCTTGGGGTCGTCGAAGAAGGTCGTCGCCTTGACGATTGCCGCGGCGCGCTGCGGCGGGGTTGCCCGACTTGAAGATGCCGGAGCCCACGAACACGCCCTCGGCGCCCAGCTGCATCATCATCGCGGCGTCCGCGGGAGTGGCGATGCCTCCTGCGACGAACATCACGACGGGAAGCTTGCCGGTCTCGGCGATCTCCTGGACAAGCTGGAGCGGCGCCTGGAGTTCCTTGGCGGCCACGAACAGCTCGTCCTTGGGCATCGACGTCAGGCGCGCGATCTCCGCGCGAATGGTGCGGATGTGGGTGGTCGCGTTCGAGACGTCGCCGGTGCCCGCCTCGCCCTTAGACCGGATCATGGCCGCGCCCTCGGAGATGCGGCGGAGCGCCTCTCCAAGGTTGGTCGCGCCGCACACGAACGGCACGGTGAACTTCCATTTGTCGATGTGGTTGGCGTAGTCGGCGGGCGTCAGCACCTCGGACTCGTCGATGTAGTCGACGCCAAGGCTCTCGAGCACCTGCGCCTCGACAAAATGGCCGATGCGGGCCTTCGCCATGACGGGGATCGAGACGGTGTCGATAATGCCCTGGATGAGGTCGGGGTCACTCATGCGGGCCACGCCGCCCTGGGCACGGATGTCCGCGGGCACGCGCTCGAGCGCCATCACGGCAACCGCGCCGGCGTCCTCGGCGATCTTTGCCTGCTCAGCGGTAACGACGTCCATGATGACGCCGCCCTTGAGCTGTTCGGCCATACCGCGCTTGACCAGGTCAGTGCCCGTCGTCGGTGCCGACGCCTTGGCCTTGTCGCTCATCCCGCACTCCCCTTGAAGATCTCGTCTACTCTTGGTCGATTCTAATCGCGTCAAGGTACGTCTCCTCGACGCGC
This sequence comes from uncultured Actinomycetota bacterium, assembly GCA_963735005.1. Classification (GTDB taxonomy): domain Bacteria; phylum Actinomycetota; class Actinomycetes; order Actinomycetales; family Demequinaceae; genus WTKG01. Next base: position 238,299 of record CAVTJA010000003.1, read on the forward strand.
GGGGCGACGCTGTCCCAGTCAAACAGCGCGGCGCACGCGCGGGACCGCTCGATGAGCTCCTCACGGGCGTCGTCGTCGGTCAGCAGGCGGATGATGTGGGCGGCGAGGTCCTCCGGGTCGCCAACCGCGTGGAGCGCCGCAGCGGGCGTCTTGCCCGCGGCCGTGGCGACGTCGCGGAACGCGGTGAGGTCGCTCGCCACCACTGCGGCGCCCGCGGCCATAGCCTCGACAAGCACGATGCCGAAGCTCTCGCCGCCCAGATTGGGCGCACAGTAAATGTCGACCGAGGCCATGAACCGGTGTTTCTCGTGCTCGTCGAGCTCGCCGACCACCTCGGCGCCGGCCTCGAGGCAGCGCTCGCCGGTGCGCTTGCTGAAGCGCCCGGCCACGAGGAACCGCACGCCCGGAATCCGTTCCTTGACGATCGGAATGGCCGCCAACAAGTCGTCAAGCCCCTTGCGCGGCTCGTCCATGCGGCCGAGGATGCCCACCGTCGGGCGGTCCTTGGTGCCCTTCCACTGCGCGCGTGACACTGCATTCGCGAACGGCGCGGTGGACACGCCGTTCGGGATCACGTGCGTCGCTGACAGGCGCAGGTGCTCCTGCACCGTGCGGTCGGCGGAGGGCGACACGGCGATCCGGGCGTCGAGCACCTCCATGCTCGGCTTGATGAACGGCTTCGACATGCGCATGATGCGCGAGCCGTCGTTGCTGGTGTGGAACGTCGCGACCGTCGGGCCAAGGCGCGCCCACATCGCCAGCAGGCCCACGGACAGCGCGCCTGGCTCGTGAATGTGCACCACGTCAAAGTTGCCCTCGCGCAGCCACTTGCGCACGCGCGCGGCCGCGAGCAACCCAAACGTCAGCCGGGCCGTGGCGCCATTGAACCGCAGCGAGAACGACCGCCCGGCACTGTCCACGTGTGCGGGCAGCACCTGGTGCGGAGCTGCTGGCGCGAGCACGCGCACCGTGTGGCCGCGGTCCATGAGCGCCGCCGCCAGGTCCATGACGTGCAACTGCACGCCGCCCGGGCGGTCGAGCGAATACGGGCAGACGATCCCAATCCTCAATCGACCCACCCAAACCTCTGCAGCATGTGCCAGTCCTCGGGGTTGTCGTGAATGCGGTCCGCGAGGAAGCTCGCCCACTCCTGCGTCATGGCGGCCACCTGTTCCTGCTTGGTGCCCTCAGGCGGGTCGATCTGCGGGCCAAAGTCCATGACGGTGCCCCACCGCGACCTGGCGCGCCAGCGCCTGCCGCCGTACAGCCGCTCGTAGCGCACGAAAAGCGGATAGAGCGTGTTGCCCGTCGCGATGGCGAGCGCCGCGGGCCCTGGGGCGACCCGAACGTCGTGCCCCCACATCTTGACCGGCACGCCCGTGCCGCTCAGGTCGCGGTCCGCGAGCAGCGCCATCACGCCTCCGTCGGTCTTGGCGATGCGGATCAGCTGGCGGAACGTCGAGGAGCCCTCGTTGCCGATGACCGTCATCCCGACCTTCTCGCGGATCGCCACGAACTCGTCGTAGACGTGGCGCGGCTCGAGAACCTCGGCGACGGTGCGCACGAGCCCAAGGTTGCGGCACGTCCACGCGCCCACGAGGTCCCAGTTTCCGGAGTGCGACAACACCACCACGATGGTGCCCGTCGACGTGATTTCCGTGAGCGCGCGATCCATCCCGACGGTGCGCATGCGCGCGTCCATCGCCTTGGGCTTGAGCCGGCCGAGCTCGAGCACCTCGCACCAATAGCGGGCGTACGAGGCCATCCCCTTGCGGCTGATGCGACGCAGCTTGCGGCCGGACGCGCCGGTCACGCGGTGCAGGTTGTCCTCGAGGCGGCGCACAGCCTTGCCGCGCTTGAGCCACGCTATCCACGCGCCGAGCCCCGCCGCGAGGCGGATCACCGTGATCGGGGTGAACTTGGCGATCCGGGTTGCGACGAGGAATCCGTTCACGGGCTACTCTCCCGCCGGCGGCAGCGCCGGGTCTTCGCGGCTGGCCTTCGCGACCTGCAGCGAGCGCTGCACGACGGTGATGGCGGCAGCCAGCGCGAGCGCGAAGAGCCCGTAGGTCATCACGGCCTGCGGCGCGCCCACCCCAATGGCGATGCCCAAGATGCCGATGGCCACTAGGCGGTCCGAGCGCTCCGCGATCCCGGCCTTTGCCTCGATCCCGAGGCCCTCGGCCCTGGCGCGCGCGTACGGCACGAACGAGCCGAGGATGAGGGCGAGCAACGCGGCGGTCGCCGTCAGCCGGTCGATGTCGAAGTAATACCAGGCGAGCGTGCCGAAGATCGCGGCGTCGACGACGCGGTCGAGCGTCGAGTCGAGGAAGGCGCCGAACCGGGATGTCTTGCCGCTCAGGCGCGCCATGGTGCCGTCGAGCATGTCCGTGAACGCGAAAGCGGTGATCGCGATCACGGCGGCGAGGATTTGGCCGCGCGGGACGAACCACAGGGCCGATGCCACGGCGCCGAATGCGCCAAACATCGTCACCCCGTTTGGCGTCGCGCCCAGGCGCAGCAGCCCCTTCGCGGGCGCCTTCCACAGTTTTGCCATGAGGGGCCGTAGGCCACCAAGCATCAGTCTTCCTCCGCCCAGGCCGCGTGCACGCGGCTCCACGTGTCACCGAGAAGTTCGGGCACGGCCTTGGTCTTGCCAATAATCGGCAGGAAATTCGCGTCACCGATCCATCGCGGGACGACGTGCTGGTGAAGGTGCTCGGCGATGCCTGCGCCTCCCACCATGCCCTGGTTCATGCCCACGTTGAAGCCCTTCGCTCCCGACAGCTTGGCGAGCACGCGCATGGCCCTCTGGGTCATCACGCCCATCTCGTCGCGCTCCGCGTCCGTGGCGTCGGTGTACATCGCGACGTGCCGGTACGGGCACACCATGAGGTGGCCCGGGTTGTACGGGTAGAGGTTGAGGATCGCGAAGCAATGCTCGCCGCGGGCAACCACGAGCCGCGCCTCGTCGTCAACCGCCTCGATTCCGCAAAACGGGCAGCCGCCGTCCGGCGTCTTGGCGTCGCGCGCCGATGCGTCCTTCACGTACGCCATCCGGTGCGGCGTCCAGAGGCGTTCGAAGCCGTCCGGCTCCCCGCCCATCATTTCCGAATCGACGACGTCGGCCATGCCTACACCTGGACCCTTGTCTCGATGGCGGTCACGATGCGCTTGATCGCGTCCGCGACGGGGATCTGGTTGTCCTGGCTGCCGTCGCGGTACCGGAACGACACGGCGCCCGCCTCTTGGTCCTCACCGCCCGCGATGAGCACGAACGGCACCTTGTCCTTTGACGCGTTCCTGATCTTCTTGGGGAAGCGCTCGTCGGAGTCGTCGAGTTCCACGCGCACGCCCGCCGCGCGCAACTGCGCCAGCACGTCGCCTAGGTAGTCGTTGAAGGCCTCCGCCACCGGCACGCCGAGCACCTGCACGGGCGCGAGCCACGCGGGGAACGCGCCGGCGTAGTGCTCGGTGAGGATCGCGAAGAAGCGCTCGATGGAGCCGAACAGCGCGCGGTGGATCATCACCGGGCGCTGGCGCGTGCCGTCCGCCGCCGTGTATTCGAGCTCGAAGCGCTCGGGCAGGTTGAAGTCCAACTGGATGGTGGACATCTGCCAGGAACGGCCGATCGCGTCGCGGGTCTGCACCGAAATCTTGGGGCCGTAGAACGCCGCGCCCTCCGGGTCCGCCACCAGTTCGAGGCCGGACTCCTCGCCGACCGCGCGTAGAGTCTCGGTCGCCTCTTCCCAGATTTCGTCGGAGCCGACTGACTTGTTGGGGTCCCGCGTGGACAGTTCGAGGTAGAAGTCCTCGAGGCCGTAATCCTTGAGCAGGTCGAGCACGAAGTTCAGGGTCCTGGCGAGCTCGCTCTTCATCTGGTCGCGGGTGCAGTAAATGTGGGCGTCGTCCTGCGTAAAGCCGCGCGCGCGGGTGAGGCCGTGCACGACGCCAGACTTCTCGTTGCGGTATACGGTGCCGAACTCGAACAGCCGCAGCGGCAGCTCGCGGTAGGAGCGCCCGCGGGAGCGGAAGATCAGGTTGTGCATCGGGCAGTTCATGGGCTTGAGGTAGTAGTCCTGGCCCTGCTTGGTGACGTTGCCGGCCTCGTCGCGCTCCTCGTCCATCTGCATGGGCGGGTACATGCCGTCCGCGTACCAGTCGAGGTGGCCGGAGGTCTCGAACAGCTGCGCCTTGGTGGCGTGCGGGGTGTAGACGAACTCGTAGCCCTCGGCAATGTGGCGCGCGCGCGAGTACTCCTCCATCTCGTTGCGGATGACGCCGCCCTTGGGGTGGAACACCGCGAGGCCCGAGCCGATCTCGTCGGGGAACGAGAACAGGTCCATCTCCTGGCCGAGCTTGCGGTGGTCGCGCCGCTCCGCCTCCTGGAGGCGGGTCTTGTACGCGGTCAACTCGTCCTTGGTAGGCCACGCGGTGCCGTAAACGCGCTGCAGGCTCGCGAGCGCCTGGTTGCCGCGCCAGTATGCGGCTGACGCGCGCATGATCGACCACCCGTTCGCGAGCAACTTGGTGCTCGGGATGTGCGGGCCCCGGCAGAGGTCCTTCCAGACGGTCCCGCCCTGCCGGTTGAGGTTGTCGTAGATGGTCAGCTGGCCGGCGCCGACCTCCACTGACGCGCCGTCGTCGCCCGAGCCGCCCTTGTCGGCAATCAGCTCGCACTTGAAGGGCTCATGGGCGAGCTCGGCAAGCGCCTCCGCGTCCGTGACCTCGCGGCGGCGGAACCCCTGGCCCTCCTTGACGATGCGCTGCATCGCCTTCTCGATCGCCTTGAGGTCCTCGGGGGTGAAGGGCTCTTCCACCTGGAAGTCGTAGTAGAAGCCGTTCTCGATGGGCGGGCCGATGCCGAGCTTGGCGTCCGGGCGCAGCTGCTGGACGGCCTGCGCGGCCACGTGCGCGCACGAGTGGCGCAGCACCATCAGGCCGTCGGGCGAGTCGATCGTCACCGCCTCAACGGCGTCGCCGTCGGCCAACTCGCGGGCCAGGTCGCGCAGCTCTCCAGCGACCCTCATGACCACGACGTCCCGGCGGTCGGCGAACACGTCGGTGCCCGTCGTCCCGGCATCGAGCTTCCGCTCGTCGCCGTCGATGGTCACGTTGATGCTGGCCACGGAAAGTCCTCTCGAAGTGCGCTGGCGGCCGGAAGGTCTTGCGGCCAGTCACGATGCTACCGAGGTTCCGGCCGCCGGACGCCTCGCGAGGCGGGCCTAGGCCCAGAAGTTCCCCTGCATCGGCGCTTCCGGAGGCCTGCAACGAACGGCCCGCCTCCGGTACGCTCATCCGAGCACGTCTACAAAGGAGAATGCAGTGGCCGACAAGCCCAAGAAGAAGGTCGTTCGCGCCGAACCGGCAGCGAGCTCAAAGTCCACCAAGTCATCGAAGTCTTCCGGCGCGACCAAGGCGGAGTGGAAGCCCACCGCCGAGGCCAAGGGCAAGGCAACCCAGCTGCGCATCTTCGCGTGGATCCTGTGGATTCTCGCGATCGCTGGCGAGGCCTACGCCATCTTCTTCATCCTGAAGAAGAACGAGCCGAACATGACGATGCTGTACATCGCGATCGGCGTCATCGCCGTCCTCGCGTTCGTCGGCAACATCCTGTGGAAGAACGCCAACAAGCTTGACCCGGCGCACCGGTCCGAGCCGTTCAAGTTCTGGGTGCAGAACCAGCTGGGCGCGATCATCACGCTGATCGCGTTCCTGCCGCTGATCATCTTCATCCTCATGAACAAGGACATCTCGCAGAAGGACAAGACCATCGCGACCATCGTGGCCGCAGTGGTCGGCGCCATCGTCCTGTTCGGGTCTGGCATCACCTACAACTCGCCTTCGGTCGAGAAGCAGACCGCCCTCATTGAGGACCTCACGGGTGGCGACTACGTCTACTGGACCAAGTCCGGCGAGGTCTACCACCTGTGCGACTCCGTGTCCGCCGTGAACCTTGACTCGGCCGACGGCCAGATCTACGAGGGTTCCGTCGGCAAGGCGTTCGACGAGGGCAAGAGCCGCCTCACTTTGCAGGTCGAGTCCGAGCTCAACCAGTGCGGCTACCCGGTCCCGGAGAACATCGACGCGATCGTCGAGGAGGTCCGCCACCAGGCTGACGCCGAGGACGCCGAGATGGCGCCCGCCGAGTAGTTCCAGCTCTATACGCCTTCAGGCCCGGCCCGCGTCCAGCGCGGGTCGGGCCCGTTTGCGTTGTTGCGCGAGGAGGCTACTCCGAGTCCCGCACGGCCCTGCTCTCGACCTCGGACAGCACGTCGTCTGCGGCCTCCGCACTGAAGTGGCCACGGTGCCTCGCCTCGATGACCACGTCCCGCTCGACCTCGGCGGCGCGCCTCAGCAAGTCCTCCACGGCGCGCTGGTCGCCCGGGTCGTCCTCGACGTCCTCGGCGCCGTGGCGCGCTGTCATGAGCGCGTCGTGGGACGCGAGGTAGCCCTCATATTGCAGGACGACGGCGTTGCGTACACGCTCCGGAATTTCACTTGTGTCGTTGCGCACGGCCTCGAGCGCGGCCGAGGTGGCGCGCCTGCGCAGCCGCTGGGTCTCGTCGACAAGGTCCACGTCGCTGCCCACCTTGAGCTTGCGCACCAGCGGGCCAAGGGTGAGGCCCTGGACCACCAGCGTCACCAAGACGGCGGCCAGCCCGACGAACACGATCGTGCTGCGTTCGGAGAACGGCTCGCCCCCGACCGCCGCGGGCAACGCGAGCGCGGCGGCGACCGTCACGACGCCTCGCATCCCCGCCCACGCGGTCACAAACGTCTCACGGCTGCCAACCGGCGTGGCCTCGGTCGATCGCCGGCGCCGGCGGAGGTTCGACAGCCACACGGCTGGAATCAGCCACGCGAACCGCAGCACCACGAGCGTCCCCACGACGGTCGCGGCGAGCCCGATCGCATCCGCCTGTGGCGGCTCGGACCGAAGCACCGCGGTCAGCTCGAAGCCGATGAACACGAACACGAGGCTGGTGATGATGTAGTCCGCGTAACGCCATACGGCGCGGCCAAGCAGCCAACCGCCGGACGTGATCGCCGTGTGGCTGTACGTGCGCAGGTAGAGCCCAAGCCCCAGCACCGCGAGCACGCCCGAGCCCCCAAAGTGATCGGCGGCCAGGTACACCACGAACGGGGCGGCGAGCGTCACCGTCGTCTCGGGCGCGGCAAGGTGGAGCCGCGCGAGCGCGAACGTCGTCAGCCAGCCCGCGCCGATGCCCACGCCAGCGCCCACGACGAGCGCGAGCACCAGGTCCGTCCCCAGCTTGGCGCCGGAAAGCTCGCCCGCCAACACGGCGCCAATCGCGACCTTGTAGAGCACGAGCGCGGTGGCGTCGTTGAACATACCCTCGCCCTCGAGCACGGTGACCAGGCGGCCGGGCAGACGCAGTCGGCGGGCGACGGCGGTTGCCGCCACCGGGTCGGGCGGCGACACGATCGCGCCAAGCACAAAGGCGGGCGCCCAGCCCATGCCGAACGCGTGCGCGACCACAGCGACGGCGGCGGCGGTTGCCACGGTGAGCCCCACCGCGAGCACAAGGATCGGCCGCGCGTTCTCGCGGAACTCGCGGGCGGTGGCACGCTGGGTGGCCGCGAACAGCAGCGGCGGCAGCACCAGCGGCAGAATCATGTCCGAGTCAACTTCGAGCAGCGGCAACCCGGGCACGAGCGGCACCAACAGCCCAAAGATGGTGAGCAGGACCGGCAGCGGAATGCGCCACTTGTCCGCGAGCGGCGTCAACACCACTACCCCTGCGATCAGAACGCCAACCAGCACAATCGTGCCCACAGTGCCCCCTTCAGAACGACTTTGGCCCATCTAATCACTTGGGCATCAGCCGCGCAGGGACAATTTCAATGGTGGGCGATACTGGGATCGAACCAGTGACCTCTTCCGTGTGAAGGAAGCGCGCTACCGCTGCGCCAATCGCCCGTCGGCTGGAAATACTACCCTCATCTGGCGCGGGGCGGCGCCGGGTCGGGATCGGCATCCGCACTTGCCTCGTAGACCTTTCGCAACTGCGCGAGCAGCGGCCCCGGCTGCACCTCGGTGCCGTCGAGCGAGGTGACCATCTGGACGCCACGCGTCACTGAACTCACGGCTGCGAAGGCGCGCCCGCGTAGCACCTCGTCCAAGACGCTCATGTCCAGCTCGCCCGGCGCGGCGACGCGCAGCGGCAGCCCGGCCCCCACGCCCCACTCGAGAGCGAGCCCGCGCGCGATTCCCGGCAGGCACCCGGACGCGAGCGGCGGCGTCAGGATCTCGCCGTCCTGCTCGATGAACACGTTTGTCGAGGTGCCCTCGCACAGGTGGCCGTGGGTGTTGGGCAGGAGAGCCTCGTCGCCGCCGTGCTGGACCGCGTATTCGTGCATCATCACGTTCTCGATATACGACGTGACCTTGACGCCCGCGACCGGCGAGCGTTCGTTGCGCCGCCACGGCGCCCGCACGGCCTTGCACGTGCGCGGCCTGACGCCTGGTGCCCCAGCGACGATCACGGTGGGCGCACCGACGGCACGGCCAAGCCCGAGCGGCGCGTCGCCGGACGACACGGTGACGCGCAGGCGCGCCAGCTTGCCTTCGCCCGCGGCGATGACCTCGTGGATCCCCGCGCGCACGACGTCCAACTTCACGGGCGGCAGCTTGACGCGCTCGAGCGAGTACTCGAGGCGGGCCAGGTGGCGGGTGATCGCGAACGGCTGGTTGTTCCTGATTGCGATGGTCTCGAACACCCCGTCGCCCACGGTGAAGCCGTGATTGAGCGCGGACAATAGCGGTTCGTTGGCGGCGCGGATGCGACCGCCCGACCAGACGATCGCGCTCATTTGCCCATTGTCGTCTGCGACGCGAGCGCAACCAAATTCTGAGCCTTAAGTTCGGTTTCTTCCCATTCGCCCGCAGGGTCGCTCCCCCACGTGATACCTGCGCCCGTTCCGAACTTCAAGGTGCCCCCGCCGTCGGCCGTCCACCAGAAGGTCCTGATGCCCACCGCGAGCTCGGCGCGGCGCGCGTCGGCGTCTATCCACCCAATCGCGCCACAATACGGCCCGCGCTCGACGGGCTCCTCGCGGGCGATGATCTCGAGCGCGCTCGACTTCGGGGCGCCCGACACGGACCCCGGGGGGAACGTGCCCGCGAACAGTCGCGGCCACATGGCGGGCGTCCAGTTCGCGTGGTCGGCGAGCGTCGCCGCGACGGTGGACTGCAGGTGGACCAGGCCCGGGTGCGCATGCTCGGCGAGGAACTCGGGGACCCTCACGGAGCCGGGCACGGCCACGTGGGAAAGGTCGTTGCGGATGAGGTCGGTGATCATCACGTTCTCGGCGACGTCCTTGTCCAGCATCGGCACGCCGGGCGCCGCCGTGCCCTTGATGGGCGCCGACGCGACGGTGTCGCCTTCGACGGACAGGTACAGCTCGGGCGAGGCGGACACGACCCACACCCCGGGCACGCCGTCCGCCTGCGGGATGGTGATGCGCGCAGCGTGACGGGCCGGGTTCCCCACCGCGAGTAGCTCGGACAGCGCGACGGCGTCTGGCCCGCCGGGGCCTGCGGGCAGCGGCGCCGACATCACCCGGCACAGGTTCACCTGGTACACGGTGCCGTCGCGGACGTCGCCGCGGATGCGCTCGACTCCAGCCATGTACTGCTCGCGGCCAAGGGACGTGGTCCACGCGTCCGGCGCGGGCCCGCGCCACTGCCGTTCCGGGGCCGGCGGCACCGCGACGGACGGCACGCGCTCAACATCCTCGAATCGCCATGCCCGCACGCCGCCAGAGAACTCGCCGACGACCACCCAGAACCCGCCCTCGGCGAGCCGATGCCCGTCGGCTACGGCGTCGATCGACTCCACCGCGCGCGCCGCTCGCACACCGCGAAACTCGGCGTTCGCGGCGGCCGCCGAGGCGGGGACGGTGGTCATGGCGTCAACGCTAGTGCGCGCGGTGCGACACGCGGGCGCGGCACACCTTCGCGAGTTGGACCGGGGCCTGGTTGTCGGCTATTGTCATAACCCGTCGCTAGGTGCGACGTGCGGACGTGGCTCAGTGGTAGAGCATCACCTTGCCAAGGTGAGGGTCGCGGGTTCGAATCCCGTCGTCCGCTCGGAAAGTTGTGGATATCCACTGCTTTACGGTGGAGTGGCCGAGTGGCTAGGCAGCGGCCTGCAAAGCCGTATACGTGGGTTCGAATCCCATCTCCACCTCGTAGGGCGATTGGCGCAGCGGTAGCGCGCTTCCCTGACACGGAAGAGGTCACTGGTTCGATCCCAGTATCGCCCACTCGAAGGCCCCGCTACGGCGGGACCTTTCGCAGATCCGGCGCCGCTCAGGGGCGCTCGCTCGGCTACCGGTAGATCTCGCGACGGTGGCCGACGGCGATGACCCACACGCGAAGCGTTGAGTCGGTGACCTCGTACAGGATCCGGTAGTCGCCCGTGCGCACTCGCCACACGCCAGCACGGCCCACGAGCATGGTCGCCGCGGGTGGCCTTGGATTCTCCGCAAGCAGGTCGATGGCCGCCCCAACTCGCGTTCGAGCCGTGGCATCGAGTTTGCCGAGCTGGCGCACCGCCGACGTCGACAGGGTGACGGCGTAGCGTGCGCTCACGCGAGGCCGAGGTCTGCTTTGACGTCATCCCAGGGGACCGATCCGCCTTCGGCTTGTGCCTGGTCGACCGCCGTGACGTCTTCGGCGTCTTCGAGTACGGCAAGCGCGCGCGCCGCGAGTGTCGCGTCCATCAGCACCACCGCGTCGCGCCCATTGCGCGTGATCGAGACGGGTGCGTTGCGAGCGGAGTCGATAGTCTCGCTCCAGTGTTGCCTCGCGTGGGCCGCAGAGATGGTGTCCATGTACTAAGCGTACGTTCTGTACACGCGTGGTCAAGAGGTCGGAAGCCCATTCTTCGATGGTGACGGCGCGCGACCATCCGTTGTGCGCCGCGTGCCGACCCTGTGTACGCATGCGCGGATGACGTTCACGGGGACATCAATTCCGACAACACGCGGGCGTGCCGCCGGGGACGACGCCGACCGCCCTGCTAGCCCTCGGCCCGCGCGTACTGGACTACGACGGCTCGGTGGTCGGTCCCGCGCACCGTGAAGGTGGTCGCACTGGTGGCCCTGAGCCCAGCGTCCCGCGTGAGCACGTGGTCGATAGCGACCAGAGGGCCGAACTTGTGGCGAGCAGGATACGTGGGGAGGAAGCCTGCGCCAGCCTGGTCGGCCGCGTCCCGGAACCCCAGCGCCAACACCTCGCGAAATGCCGCGTGGTCGCGCGTGGAGTTAAAGTCCCCCGCCACAAGTACGGGGCCCTCCTGGTCGGCAAGGATGCGCTTGAGCGCGCGCATGTCTTCGAGCCATCCGTCGGTATTGCGCGGGTGCGGCGGCCGTGGGTGCACGGCGAAAATGGCGATGTCGCCGCCGGGCGCCGCCACGTGGGCGCTGACCGTCTCGAAGTACAGTCCCTCGACGTCTGCTATCCCGGCAAGGGGATACCGGGAGTAGATTGCGGTGCCCGACGCGCCGGGCGCGGGTTGTGCGGCAGCAAACGGCAACACGTCCTCGAGGCCCGCCGACGCGAGCGCGGCAACCGCCTCCGGAGTGAGTTCCTCGAGTGCCAGCACGTCGACGCCGCTGTCAACGACGATCGCCACCATCTCGTCAGGGTCAGCGCTGCCGTATCGCAAGTTCATGGTCGCCACGGTGAGTATCGTGTCGCCGCCAGCAGGTCCGGGGAAGACAAGCGGCGCGAGCCACGCTGCACCGAGCAACGCGAGCGTACCCGCAGCGACCGTCAGCTTCCATTGCCGGAACAGCGCGACGACGACCGCAAGTCCGGCGATGGCAAACGTCAGCCATGGCACGACGGCAATCGCATACGACGCGGGCCCAGCCTCGAACCCCACGATCCGCATCAGGAAGACGGCAGCGACGCCCGCTACGACGAGCCACACGGCGCCCGCCGCGACCTTCGCGAGTAACGTGAGCGCCTTGCGCCATAGGGCCTTGCGCGAAGCGTCGGGCTGGACGGTACGTGGAGGAGTCATGCCGCCTCAACGGACGGGCCCAATGTTCAGTTGCACCACGGACGATGACGCGCGCGGCTAGCCGACGTTGGTCGCGTAGCCGACGATGAGCGCCCGGTGGTCGGTCCCGGGGATCGTCACCGTGTCCACGCTCACCGCGTGCAAGGGCGCATCGCGCACGATCACGTGGTCGATCGCCACCACCGGGAACGGCAGCAGTCCCACCGGGAAGGTCGGCAGGAACCCCGCACCGGCCTGGTCCGCAGCGTCGAGGAACCCGCGCTGCTCATACCGGCGGAACAGCATGTGGTCGCGGGTCGCGTTGAAGTCGCCCGCCGCGAGCACGGGGCCGGTCATCCCGTCAAGCACCGTGAGCACATCGGCGTTTCCCTCGTTCCAGCGCCGGGCGGTCTGTGGAAGCGGGGGCGGCGGGTGTACGGAGAACGCGGTGATGGCGCCCGCGGGGGTGTCCACGCTCGCCCGCACGGCGTTGTACGACAGCCCTGGCACGAGCGCGCCGTCGCTGAGCGGGTAGCGCGACCACAGGGCCGAGCCGACCGCCACCGGCCCCGAGTGCACCTCGCTGTACGGCATCAGTTCGTCAATACCCGATGCACGCAGCGCGGCGTCCAGCTCTGGAGTGAGCTCCTGAAACGCGATGATGTCGACGTCTCGCTCGCGCAGGGTCGTCACCACCGTATGGGCGTCCGCGCTGCCAAGTTTGAGGTTCATCGACGCCACGACAAGCACGTGCTGGTCGGGCCCCGACTCCGCGGTCGCGAGCGGTGCCATCCACGCGAGTCCGAGCAGCGCGAGCGCGCCAGCAGCTCCGGCGGGCACCCACTTGCGCGCCACCAGCGCCCCCGCCAGAACAATCGCCAACGCGAACGTCACCCACGGCACGATAGCCACCAGGTACGCGACGACGCCCCGATCAAGCCCGATGAGCCGCGCGCCAAATGACGCGACGGCCGTGACCAGCGTCGCCCACATCGCGAGCCGGCCAAGCCTGCGCGTCCGCGACCAGGCGCGCCGCTTCGCGCCCGGGGTTGACGATGCGGCCCGCTTGCCTGTCGCTGATGTCATGCCGCCTCAACGCACGGCGCACCGTTACGGTTGCACGCCCCCGTTGACCGCCATGCTCACCCGCGCAACCGAGCCGCGTAGGTCCTGCCGCGCGAGTTCCTTCGCGAGCGTCGCGCACCGCAACCCAAACTTCGACAGGTTCGACATCTCGGTGGCGCCACGCGACACCCGCGCGTCGACGGGCGCGAGTTCGTGGCCGACCTGCGCGCCGACGTCGCTGCGGACCACCAGCGTTCGCCATTGCGACAGCATCTTCTGGAAGGTCCACATGCGCGCCGCGGCCTCCGCGATCTGTTTCGACACCGCCTCGAGGTCGGCGCAAGCGCCCCGGTGCACGGCGTCCGCCGCCTCCATCGACGCCGCGAGCGCCGCGCTCAGTACCGCGATGCCGTCGGCGGGTTCTGGGTGGGCGCCGCCGGCCGACGCCTCGAACGCGAACATCCCCATCATGTCGTTGTGCAACTTCGCCAGGGACACGGCCATACGAAGGTCGAGCAGACGTACGCGCAGGCTCGCCAAGGAGTCGCTCACGGGCGCGAGCGCGGCCGTCGCGTTGTCCGCAAGACCCGCCGCCGCCCGCCCAGACATTGACAGTGTGGATGTCTCCCCGCCCAGGGCCTCAACTGCCGATGCCGCCGCGCGCGCAGCATCGGCGATGCCCGCCATGGTGATTTCGTTGGCGACCCGGGTGGCCGCCGCCGCGTCTGCGAATTGTAGGTAGTCGTCGAAGTCAGCAATCAGCCCGGCGAGAGTCAGCGCGACCACGGAAGTCGAGTCCCCCACCCCGGTGTACGGCGAGTGCGCTGGGACTGGCGGCGGGCGCGTGTCCGTACGGGCGGCACGAGTGAGCGCCTCGGCCGTAAGCGCGGCCCGCCCAAACTCCGTCGCGTCCGCATACCCCCGGCGCGCTAACTCCGCGTCGAGCGCCTTTGCCCCGACAGTCGCGATCTCGACCCGGGACGCGCCGCGCTCGATGGCGGCGGCCTCGGTGACGAGCGTGGCCGCGTATGCCGCGGCGGCGACGTCCCACATATCTTGCGCCATCACGGCCGCGCGCACGGACAGGAATCCGCCCGCAGTCGGCGTGACCGTCGCGAACGTCCAGTACGACGCGCCATCTTGCGCGAGGTTCTGTACGTAGCCGGCAAAGGGCTTTCCCGCCTGGAGCAGCCGCCACATGGTGTGGAAGACCCCCGCGGGCATCGCGGGGTGACGGATCACGTTGTGGGGCGCGCCGATGAGCTCGCCTGGCGCGTAGGCCGCGAGCCGGAAGAACACGGAGTTCGCGGAGGTGATGACGCCGCGCTTGTCGGTGGTCGAATAGAAAAGTTCGTGCGGCGCTACTAGCCGCTCGGCACCGGTGGGTACAACGCTCTCGCGCACTGTGACGCCTTCCGCAATGTCGTTTTCCCCTCCCTCACGATGGTAGGTATGCCTCACCTCGATGTCCGCGACGAAGGTCCCCCGTCACATTGACGCAACACGCGTCTGACACAATGGCAGAGCCCGGAGGCGGGAAAACTTATGGCAGACCTCGGTAACGAACGCACCAAGAGACTCGGACACCGTGAGGGCGCGTCCGTGCCCGTTTCGACCTACCGCGTGCAGCTCAGCGCCGCCTTCACTTTTGCCGACGCGACGGCCAAGCTGCCGTACTTCGCCGCGCTGGGCGTGGGGCACCTTTACCTGTCCCCGATCCTGCAGGCCGCGCCGGGCTCCACACATTTTTACGATGTCGTTGACCACTCGCGTATCTCGGACGTGCTTGGCGGCGTGGAGGGCTTGCGGAGGCTGGCCGACGCCGCGAGCGAGCACGGGCTGGGCCTGATCGCGGACCTGGTCCCCAATCACATGGCCGTCCCCACCCCGGCGTATCACAACGGCGCGTTGTGGTCCGTACTCACGGACGGACCGGAATCCCCCTACGCTCACTGGTTCGACGTTGACTGGGCGAGCGAGGACCCGGTGCTGATGCCGGTGCTTGGCGAGCGCATCGGCACGGTGCTTGCCCGCGACGAGCTCACCGTTGACACACTGGAGATCAACGGCACCGAGCAGGCGGTGCTGCGCTATTACGACCACGTATTCCCCATCCGCGCCGGTACGGAGTCGCTGCCGCTGGCCGAGTTGGTGGACCAGCAGCATTACCGGCTGGCGTATTGGCGGGTCGCGAACGAGGAGCTCAACTACCGGCGCTTCTTTGACGTCGGCTCGCTGGTGGCCCTGCGCGTGGAGGACCCGGACGTGTTCGAGGCCACCCACCGCGTGATCGTGGACCTTATCAACGAGGGCACGCTCGCGGGCCTGCGCATCGATCACCCCGACGGCCTCGCGGACCCAGCCGGCTACCTTGAGCGCCTCCGCGACGCGACGAACGGCGCGTGGGTGGTCGTGGAGAAGATCCTCGAGGACGAGGAGCAGATGCCGCGCTCGTGGCATGCGGCGGGCACCACGGGGTACGACGCCGCATGGCGGGTGGGCGCCCTGCTGCGCGACCCGTCCGGCGCCTCCCCGCTCGCCGCGGTCCTCCACCGCGTCACAGGCGACGCGCTGGGCACGCTGCCGGACATCATCGACGCCGCCAAGTTGGAAATCGTCAAGGACTCGCTGTCCGCGGAACTCCACCGGCTGGCAACGCTCGCCCACGCCGTCTGCACCGCGGACGTCCGCCTGCGCGACCACACCTTCCGCGCCCTGCACGACTGCCTTCGCGCCATGCTGGTCGCTTTCGACCGCTACCGCGCGTACGTGGTTCCGGGCGTCCCCGCGCGCCCGCGCAGCATCGAGGCCATCGCCGCCGCCGCCGCCCGCGCGCGAGCCATGCTTGACCCGGAGCGCCACGAGACGCTCGATGTGGTCGTTGACCTGCTCAAGGGCGCAGAGGTGGGCAGCGCAGGCCGGCGCGCGGACGCCGAGCGCGGCGAGATCATCACCCGCTTCCAGCAGGCGTGCGGCGCCGTGATGGCCAAGGGCATTGAGGACACGGCGTATTACCGCTGGACGCACCTGCTGGCGCTGTGCGAGGTGGGCAGCCCGGCCGCGCGGTTCGCGCTCCCCCCGGCGTCGTTCCACGCCTGGGCCGCGGAGCAGCAGCAGCAATACCCGCACGGAATGACGTGCCTCACGACCCACGACACCAAGCGCAGCGAGGACGTCCGCACCCGCCTTGGCGTGCTGTCCGAGCGAGCCGAGGACTGGGAGCGCACGGTCGCAGAACTCCGGGACGCGACTGCCGACATCCGGCCCCCCGAGCTCGACGGCCGCATGGAAAACTTGTGGTGGCAGACGGCGGCGGCGACGTTCAATGAGAACGGGCCGATGGGCTGGCTGCGCCTCGAGGGCTACCTCACCAAGGCCATGCGCGAGGCGAAGACCTTCACCACCTGGACGTCCGTCAACGAGCGCTATGAGGCGGCCGTGCTGTCCTTCGCGCGCGGTTGCCTCGAGACCGGCGCCGTCGAGGCCGCGCTCGCCGACTGGCGCGACGCCTCGGCACCCGCCGTGCGCCAGGCCACGCTCGCGATGAAGCTTGTGCAACTCACGATCCCCGGCGTGCCAGACGTCTACCAGGGCAACGAGACCGTGGCACCAAGCCTGGTGGACCCCGACAACCGCCGCCCCGTGGACTTCGACGCACACCGGGAGGCCCTCGAGCGGCTCGACGCGGGCGCCCGGCCGCGCACGCTCGCGGAGGAGAAGCTGTGGGTCACCGCGTGCGCGCTGCGCCTGCGCCGCGACCGGCCAGACGCGTTCATCGGCCCTGCCGCGGGCTACAAGCCGCTCGCCGCATCGTCCGGGCACGCCGTTGCGTTTTCGCGGACTGTTGACGGCGAAGACGTGGCCATCACACTGGCCACCCGCGCGGGGCACACTCTGGACGCGTTGGGCGGCTGGGCCGACGCGTCGGTGACGCTGCCCGCCGGCACGTGGCGAGACATGCTCACGGACGCGACCTTCACCGGCGGCGCCACGTCCATCGCCGCGGTCCTTGAGCGCCATGCCGGTGGCGCTACTGGTTCGGGCATGACGGACGCCAACCACAGGTGGGTGTGGGCGCCCGCCGCCCATGACGTGACGATGGTCGTAGGTCCCACGGACCGGGCCGTGCGGCTCCCGCTTGAGCGCGACGGCGACTGGTGGCTGGGCCGCGCACTGCCCGCCAACACCGACTACTCCTTCGAGGTGGACGGCCGCGGCCCGTTCCCGGACCCGCGCAGCCCGCGCCAGCCCAACGGCGTGCACGCGGCCTCCCGCACCTTCGACGCGGGCGCGTTCGCGTGGACGGACGCCGGCTGGGCCGGCCGCGACGCGCGCGGCGCGCTCATCTACGAGCTTCACGTGGGCACCTTCACGGCGCAGGGCACGCTCGACGCGGCGGCGGTGCACCTTGGCGGCCTGGCGCGGCTGGGCGTGCAGATGGTCGAGCTGATGCCGGTGCAGCCGTTCCCCGGCACGCACGGCTGGGGCTACGACGGCGTGGCCCCGTTCGCGGTCCACGAGGCCTACGGCGGGCCGGAGGCGCTGCAGCGGTTCGTGGACAAGGCGCACGCGAAGGGCCTCGCGGTGTGCCTCGACGTGGTCTACAACCACCTGGGGCCGTCCGGCAACTACCTTGGCCAATACGGCCCGTACTTCACGGACGCGCAACCACACGCCGTGGGGCTCGGCCGTCAACCTCGACCAGCCCGGCAGCGGCGAGGTGCGCCGGTACATCCTCGACGCCGCGCCAGCGGTGGTTCGCGGACTTCCACGTTGACGCGCTGCGCCTTGACGCCGTCCACGAGCTCCACGACTCCTCCCCCACCCACCTGCTGCGCGAGCTCGCCGACGCCACCGCGCAACTGTCCGCCAGCGTCGGCCGCCCGCTGTCGCTCATCGCGGAATCCGACCTCAACGACGAGTCGATGGTGAGCCCCGACGGCAAGGCCATGACCGCCCAGTGGGACGACGACGTCCACCACGCCCTGCACGCGTACCTCACCGGGGAGCGGCACGGCTACTACGTGGACTTCGGCTCGATCGAGGCCCTGGACAAGGTGTTCCGCAAGGTGTTCTGGCACGACGGAACATACTCGCCGTTCCGCGGCAAGGAATGGGGCGCGCCCGTGTCGCCCGCGACGGACCGGCGGCGATTCGTGGTGTGCGCGTCCAACCACGACCAGGTGGGCAACCGCGCGCTGGGCGACCGGCCTGCGTCGTCCCTGTCGCCGGGTGCGGAAGCCACCGCGCTGGCGTTCGTACTGCTGGGGCCCTTCACGCCGATGCTGTTCATGGGCGAGGAATACGGCGAGACGCGGCCGTTCATGTACTTCACGGACTTTGGCGACGAGGATCTCGCGAAGGCGGTTTCCGAGGGGCGCATCCGCGAGTTCTCCGGGCACGGGTGGCAGGAGGTCTACGGAGGCGAGGTCGCGGTCCCGGACCCACAGGACCCCGACACCTTCCGGCGCTCCAAGCTGGGACCTGGCCTGGCGGCGGAATCTGCCGCAGCGCGGCGCGTGTCGGCCTGGTTCGCGGAGCTGGTAGCCGCGCGGGAACTGACGCTGCGCGACGGCGCGTGGGAGCGCCACCCGGCGGGCGTGACGGAGGCCGCGCCGCGCGTCGTGACGATGCATGGGCCGGTGGCCGTGCACGCCAACCTGTCGGGCGCGCCGGTGACCGTCGATGTCGCGGCGCCGCTCGCGTCGTTCGGGGAGGTGTCGAGCGCGGACGGAATCACGACGCTCGGGCCGGACGCCGTGATTCTCGAGGCCCGCGAAACCTAGAATCGCGAGTATGGGAAAACACGACTGGGACGTCCACCCCTCCGAGGCGCTGCGCGTGACCGAGGGATTCTCCGTGGCCGAGTTTCACTGCGCTGGCACGCCCGGCTGGGACGGCGGCGAGAAATCCGCGGTCAAGGCCATGCGCAAGCGCGGCGAGCAGTTGAGCGACCTGCAGGAGCGGCTGCACGCGCACGGCAAGACGGACGACGCCAGCCGGTCGGTGCTGCTGGTGCTGCAGGGCATGGACACCGCGGGCAAGGGCGGCATCGTGCGCCACGTGGTGGGAATGGTGGACCCGCAGGGCGTCGCACACCACGCGTTCGGGGTGCCCACCGAGGAGGAGCGCAAGCACCACTACCTGTGGCGCATCCGCAACGCGCTGCCGCCGGCGGGCAAGATCGGCGTGTTCGACCGCTCGCACTTTGAGCAGGTGCTCGTGGTGCGCGTGCACAACCTGGTGCCGCGCGAGCAGTGGGAGGGCTACTACGACGAGCTCAACGCGTTCGAGGCTGAGGTCGCGGCGTCTGGTACCGCGATCGTCAAGTGCGCGTTGATGGTGTCGCCCGGCGAGCAGCTCGACCGCCTGCAGGAGCGGCTGGACCGCCCCGACAAGTACTGGAAGTACAACCCCGGGGACCTCGACGAGCGCGAGCTGTGGGCGGACTACATGGACGCGTATCAGGCGATGTTCGACCGCACGTCGACGGACGTGGCGCCGTGGCATGCGATCCCGGCGGACCGCAAGTGGTTTGCGCGCCTCGCGGTGACGGAGCTGCTCACGA
>CAVTJA010000004.1:0-15720 GCA_963735005.1 uncultured Actinomycetota bacterium
TAGCGTCGAGCTCGGCGCACATTCCGTCAGTACCGACGAGATATGCGAAGGCGGGTATCCTAGGAAGCGCACCACGACCGCCCCGCCAACCCAAAGGACCCGCCATTTCGCTCGCCACCGTTCCCGACGCCCTCGCCGCGCTCAGCGCTGGCCGAGCGGTGATCGTCGTCGACGACCACGACCGCGAGGACGAGGGTGACATCGTCATCGCAGCTCAGTTCGCAACCCCGGAGCTTATCGCCTGGGCCGTGCGAGTGTCGTCCGGTTTCATCTGTGCGCCGCTCACGCACGAGACCGCCAACCGCCTCGCGCTGCCGCCCATGGTCGCCGAAAACGAAGACCCGCGCGGCACCGCGTACACCGTGTCGGTGGACGCAGCGGACCGCCGCTCCACCGGGATCTCCGCGACCGACCGCGCACACACCCTCAACGTTCTGGCGGACCCGAACGCATCGCCCGCGAGCCTCACCCGGCCCGGCCACATCATGCCCCTACGCGCGGACGACGGCGGCGTGCTCGCACGGCGTGGCCATACCGAGGCCGCGATAGACCTCCTGCGACTCGCGGGCCTGCGCCCCGTGGCCGCGATCGTCGAGATGGTCGCGCCCGACGGCGACATGATGCGGCTGCAGGAGCTCCTCGAATTTGGCGAACGCGAAGACGTGCTCGTCGTCACCGTCGCCGACGTCGCGGGGGCAACGCGAGCGGCGCGGCCTCTCGTCCGGCAGGCCTAGACACCACTTAGGAGGCTCGCGTGCTCAAAGGAATCGACCCGCTATTGAACGGTGCACTCTTGCGCCTGCTCGATGACATGGGTCACGCGGATCAGCTCGCGCTCGTGGACCGCAACTACCCGGCGCACGCGGCGGGCCGGCCCACCATCCAGCTTGGCGAGGTCACCCTCGAGCGGGCGCTGCGCGCGATCCTCAGCGTCTTCCCGCTCGACACATTCGTTCCACACCCGCTGGAGCGCATGGAGGTCAACGACGATGCGGACGTAGTTGCGCCGGTCCAGGCGCGCGCGCTCGCCGTCGCGCAAGAGTTTCACCCTGCGCCGCTCGAGTTCGGTGTCGTGCCGCGGCTCGAGTTCTATGAGCGCGCGAAGGGCGCATACGCGGTTGTGCACACCCTCGAGCCGGCGCCTTACGGCTGCCTGATCCTCACTAAGGGGGTCGTGTTTCCCGACGAAAGTTAGCGCGCGCCCTCTCCCAATGACTGCACTGTCATTGTTGCATAGGGATGCGCATTCGCGCTTTCGCGTGTACGGTTGGAGTGTTGACGCCGGGCCCCGAAGGTACAACGAAGTACAGGGGGATATGGCGGCGCGGTACCCACGCACGGCACCCGTTGGTCCAGTTTCGCTGAGGAGGACACGATGGCTGGCATCGCCGCAGACAGAATTCAGGACGTCATCCGCAGCGCCGCTAAGTCACTCGCCGCGAGCAACCCCGTAGGAAGCGCTGGCGCGCTAGGAGACTACACGTCGGCGCTGCGGGTGCTCCTCTCCCGCGCACTCCTCACTACCGAGTGGGGAGAGTCCGTCGACGCGCGGCTCAGCGAGGCGTGCGCGGTCACCGGCGTATCCGCGGATCTGGCGCGTGCGTCGACAAACGCGGGCGTCGGCGAAGCGTTTCGCGGGGCGTTTGCTGAGTGGGGCGTGGACGGCGCGGCGACCCAAGTTCCGTACCTGATGGATTCGCGCGCTTCACTCGACCGGCAGCGGACCGGCTGCCACCTGCCGTCCGATGTCGTGGAGTCGATGACCGATTGGCTCGCCGCATTCGCCTTCGACGCAGCGCCGCGTATCCTCGCCCTACAGGCCTGTACGGGGGCGCTCGCCGGGAGCCTTGTGGGCAAAGTCATTGCGTCGGGGCTCTACTCGCCGGACGACATTGCTGGCTCCGTGCGGTTGATGGACCCGGACCCCGGCAACCTTGGCGTGGCGTGCGTGGTAGTGGCGCACGCCCTCGAGCGAGCAACGACGATGTCTCCGCCCGACGTGCTGCACGCGATTCGCAGCTCGGCTCTCGTCGTTGACGCAGTCGAGTGGGCGGAGACGAACAGGCATCAATTCGACCTTGCCGTCGGCGTCGTGCCATTCGGAGCCACGAATTCTAGTCCCGGGGGCGACGCAGAACCCACGTCGGGGCCGAGCGCCGGGGATCGCGCCGCCGCCCACGCCCAGCTCCTAGTGGACGTGATTGCAGACGACGGCGCCGCGTCGGTGCTCATGCCAGCGACGATCGTCACCGCACCAGCGGGCACGATGGGACAAGTCCGCGACAATCTACTCAAGCGCTTCAAGACCTCCGAATTCCTCAACTTCGGCTGTGAACCGGAGTCAATCCTCGGGATCGACGACGACGTGCCGCGCTCGATCGTGCGCCTACATGCATCTGGCACCGGCACCATCGTGACCACACCGATGATGCGGGTGAGCGCAAGCACGCGGTCCTCGGCGCTGACCGATCCGCGGCGCACCACGCTTTACGGCACCCCTCCACTTGGTCAGCACGTCTTCGTGCCGCGCATCGGCAGCGACGTTGAGCGCCGGCTAGTGGACGCCGTTATCACCCATGCAAACACCCGTTGGAAAGAGGCCGCAGTTGAGCTCACCCACGGCGAGCACCGGGGCACCCCGGAGTCGTTCAGCGTCGCGGCGGCGGCCCGCGACCGCTTTTCGATCTCGCTCCCGACACCGCGCCTCCACTTTGGCGACCGGCTCGCGGCGACCGCGCGCTACGCGGTCACGCTCAAGTCGGATGTGCTGGTGGACCCGGCGCTGGCCGTGATGCTCAGCCGCACCGCGTTCTGGTGGTGGCTCGCCACCGGCGACGGCCAGCGGGTGCGTCCTGAGCACGTGTCAGAGCCGCTGTCGTGGCTACGGTTCATGGACGACGGCGAACTCGCCTTGGCGGCTGCGGTTGCAGTTGACTGGCGCAGGCTCGGTGAAGACGTGGGCGGCGAGGGCAACGGAGCGGCTCCCCCACCCCGAGCCGTGGAACTGGACCGGTTGCTGGTGTCGAAACTTGGCGCGACCGACGAGGACGCTCGCGCGTTCGTCGCGACGCGGAACTTCGTCGAGGCATAGTCGCCGGTGGCCGTGCGCGGCTACGGCCGTGGCTCTGCGATCAGGCGCCGCGCAGTCGCGACGTCCGTGATCAGCACGTCTATCCACCCGCCCCGTGCGGCACCGCGGATCGCCTCGAACTTGCGCGCGCCGCCAGCGATGCCAATCTTGCGCGGGACGCCACGAAGGTCAGCGCCACTGATGCCGACCACGCGACCGTCGAGTTCGGTCTCCACAAATTCGCCGTTCGCGTCGTAATAGCGCAGGCACACATCGCCAACGGCGCCAGCGTCGCGGAGCGCGGCCATGTCTTTCTCGGGGACTGCATTTCCGGAGGCGGCAAGCATCTCGGACGGGTTGAGAGAGCCGATGCCTGCGAGCACCACGCTGAGGTTCTTCCACTCCTCGGCGAGGGCGCTGATGTAGGGGTCCTCCATGAGCGCGTCGCGGGTCGCGCGTGACCCCACGATTCCGGGCGCATGGAAGAACTTTGGCTCGCCCCCGGTGACGCGGGCGAAGCGGTCCGTGAGGCGGGTGGCCTCCACCTGGACACTGGGGTTGCCGACGCCGCCGATGACCTGGACGACCTCGCTCGCCATTCGCACTGGGCCAGGTGACATTGCATCAGCGGTGGCGAGGAGGGTCGCCGACCAGGACGACAGGCCCACGCGGTCGTGGGCGCCCAGCGTGGTCTCGAGATACGCGGCCGCCATAGACCCCAATCCTGAGATAACTGCGGCGTCGTCGTCTCCGGAGGTGTCTGCGACTACCACGTCGGCCAGGTCGAACTCTGCGCGCACGAGGTCTTCAAGGTCCGTGTTGACTCCGGGTGGCGGCGTCACGACGGTCCGCACAATCCCGAGCGTCACCGCCTCTTTGAGGAAGCGGGAGACCCGGGACTGAGACACGTGAAGGCGCTCGGCGATCTGGGGCTGGCGCATACCTTGCTCGTGGTACATCCGGGCAATCTTGGTAACCATGTCGAGCTTGTCAGGGGACAGACGACTGCCGGGTCTACGCTCTGCGATGGCACGTCCCCTTCTGCTCCGGCGGGCGCTGCCGCCCCAATCGACGAGGCAAAGGTCCCTAGAACTCGGAGAACAGGGCCTTCTGCGCCAACGCGATCGCGGTGACCGCGTCGTGATTGTCTTGCGCCGCCTGAACCGCCGCGAAATCCAGTTTCTCGAGCCCGCGGTCCGCCGCCTTGAGGAAGTCTATCGCGGCATTCGCGGCCGCGACACTGTCTTCGCGGAACGGGAACTGGTCAAGTTGCCAGACGCCTTCCCACTTGTTCTTGCGCAGGGTGTAGAAGAACTCGAAGAGCTCAAGCGGGTGCACGGAGCCCGCGATCATGTCGTCGTCCCACGCGCGCAAGTTGTCGTTGACGTCCATGCCAAAGAGCCGGCCGTAATCGATCGCGAGCTGCGCACTGTCCGCAGGGGACTCGCCGCCGTAGAGCGCGTGGCCAAAGTCGAGCAGGATGCCAATGTTCGGCAGGCCAATCCTCTCGATGCCGAGCAGCGTGCGCGCGCACGAGTCGTAACTCATGTGGACTCGCGGCTCGCGCGGTTTGTACTCGATGACGAATTTGAGGTCAGGGTTCTCGGATGCGAGTTGGCCGACGCCATCCATCGACGCCTTCCACAGCGCGCCGTGGTCAACCTGGAACGGGTAGTCCCAGCCGTCCTGACCGGGCCACAACTTGACGTACTGCGCGCCAAATTCGCGCACGACGTCTGCCGCGTTCGTGATCAATTCATGGGCGAGCTTACGGACGCCGGGGTCGGGGTTCGTGAACGAACCCTTCGCGAAAACCTGGGTGTAGATCTCGGGAGTGATGCCGATGACGGAGAGGTCATTGCGGTCGAGCGCCTCCTTGACCTGGGAGTTCGAGAAGTCGCCACCAAAGAATGGCCAATTGAGGTCGACGACAGAGAGGTCGCGGACTTTGCCAGCGATGTCAATCGCGTCGATGATCGTGCGCGAGGGGCCGTAGCCGTCCGTCGCGTAGCGGTCCACGTAGGTGGCGAAGTGCCATATTCCGGCGCCAAACAGTTGCTTGCTCGACATAGTTCACTCGATTCGTGTTCAATGCGGGGAGTGGTGGCCGGGGCAATTCTGCTGCCCCGGCCACCACCTATTTCAAGGAGGTAAGGATTTGCTACTTATTCCGCGAGGCCGAACAAGGTGTACTTGTCCGAGTTGGCCTTCGTGATGTTGATGCAGTCGATGGACTGCTTCTCGGGAGCACCGGTGTCACCGGTACGGATCCACGAGTCAGCCTGCTCCACTGCGAGCTGCGAGAGCAGCACGACCGGCTGAAGACCGGTCACCAGCATCTTGTCTTCGTTGATAGCAGCAACTGCGTCGGGGCTGCCATCGAATCCAGCGACGGTGATTTTGCCGGTCAGACCGGCAGCGTCGATCGCCGCAACGGCACCAAGTGCCATGGTGTCGTTGCCAGCGATAACGCCGACAACGTCGGGGTTGGCCTGAAGGAGCGTCTCCATGACGGTGAACGCCTCTTCCTGGCTCCAGTTGGCGGTCTGCTGCGCCACCATTTCGAACGCCGGGTTCTGGTCAAGAACGCTGTGGTAGCCGTCCGAACGCACACCAGCGTTGGTGTCCGTCGCCTTACCGGTGAGTTCGATGTACTTGCCGCCGTCAGGCAGCGCCTTTGCGAACTCCTCGGCGACCAGGGTCGCACCCTGAGCGTTGTTCGACACGATCTGCGCCAGGGCGATGCCCGTAGCGTTGATCTCGCGGTCAACCAGGAACACGCCGACACCTGCGTCGGTTGCGGCCTGGATGGCGCCGATGGAGTCATCGGCACCCGCGTTGTCGAGGATGATTGCCTTGGCGCCCGCCTGGACAGCCGCGTCAATGAGGTCGGCCTGCTTCTGCGGGTCGTCATCGTGCGACTGCATGGTGGTGGTGTAACCCAGTGCCTCCGCCGCGGCAACTGCTCCCTCGGCCTCAGCCTTGAAGAACGGGTTGTCGGGAGACGGAGTGATCACCGCGATGAGACCGCCCGCTTCTGCGGGAGGAGGCGTCGTGGTGGTCGTAGTTTCCACGGGGTCCGAAGAACACCCTGCCAGGACAAGAGCCGACGCAGCCACAGCTGCGAAGGCTGCAAGAACCTTCTTGCGAATCATTGAATCTACCTCTCTTACTGTTGGCTGGCGACATAGTTGTCGACAGGCACTTTCCGGTCAGCCGCTGGTGCTGCTCGACTGCCCGGAAACTTGTGGGGCACCCTTGTCGGGCGCGTTGCTCGCGGCGGCGAGCGCCGCGTTCTTGGTGGTGTTGATGCGCTGCTGGGCCTGGTCTACGGCCACCGCGACGATGATGACGGCGCCAGTAACGGCCACCTGCCAGAACGTCGAGACGCCGATGTTGACGAGGCCGTCGCTGAGGAAACCAATGACGAACGCGCCGAGCAGGACGCCGCGCACGGTGCCGCGACCACCCATCAGGGATGCGCCGCCGATCACACAGGCTGCGATCGCTGTGAGCTCGTCGAACTCACCGGCCTTCGGCGTCGCGCTGGTCAGCTGCGAGGCGGTTATGACGCCGGCGATGCCTGCACACACACCCGAGATCACATACGCGCGCACCTTAATCTTGTTGACGGCGACGCCCGCGAGCTCAGCTGCCCGCTCGTTGCCGCCAACGGCGTAAACCGATCGTCCGAGCGGGGTCTTGGCGAGCACGAACCACGCGATGACTGCGACGGCGACCATGATCCAGATCTGCATGGGGACGCCCAGGACGTCGTTCACGCCGATCAGATTGAAGCCGGTGTTACCGAGCTCGGGCGAACCTTGCAGCCGCGGGTAGGTGGTGCCGTCCGAGATCAGTAGGGCGACGCCTCGCGCAAGGTACAGAGTGCCTAGAGTCGCAATGAAGGGCGCCACATGAAGTCGTGTAATCAGTAATCCGTTGACAAATCCGACGAACGCTCCAACCCCCAGGGCGATCAATACCACGACCCACACTGGCGGATACAAGATCGAGTCGAACCACGAGATTGTGACGCCCTCTTGGAGCAACTTGCCCGCGACGATGCCGGTGAGCCCGAGCGTCGAGCCGACGGACAGGTCGATGCCGCCCTTGAGGATGACGAACAACATGCCGATCGCGAGGATCGCGTTGAGAGCGACGTGCTTGGTCATGTTGATGACGTTCGACTGCGACAGGAAGGTGTCTGATGCGATCGTGAAGACGATGATCAACACAACCAGCGCCACGAAAGCGCGCCCCTCGAGAAGCACCGCGCCGATGTCAATCTGACGACCCCGAATAGTGACGCCCATCTTGGGGGCGTTCGCTGCCTTGGCGCTCATCGCGCTCCTACCTTTCGCTTGCCTTCGGTTTCTCCGCTGGCAACCATGAGTTGTTCACGTGTGGTGGTGCGGGGGTCAAACTCCCCCACGACCTTTCCCTTGGACATCACAACAACGCGGTTGGCGGCGGTCAGCGCCTCGCCTACCTCGCTCGTCGCGAAGAGCACGGCGAGGCCCCGCCGCGCCTCGCGAGCCATCAGCTTGAAGATCTCGGCCTTGGCGCCCACGTCGATGCCGCGGGTGGGCTCGTCGAGCAACAGCACCTGCGGGTGCGTCAGCAGTACGCGGCCGATAACCACCTTCTGCTGGTTGCCGCCGCTTAGGGAGGTGATGGATGCGCCCTGGCCTTGCGTCTTGACCGTGACGTCTGCGATGGCGGTGTCCACCGCGTCGGCCTTGTCGCCTCGCGATATCCACAGCCCCTTCACGAACCGCCTGAGGCTCGACAGCGAAATATTGTCGCCGACGGACATGGTTTGGACGAGGCCGTCGCGCTGGCGGTCCTCGGGCACCAGCGTCATACCCAGGTTGATACGCTCGCCGATCTCGGCGTCGGTCAAGGGCTTGCCCAAGAGCTCGACGGTGCCGCTCTGGATGGGCAACCGGCCGGCGAGTGCCTCAAGTAGTTCGGTGCGGCCTGCGCCCATCAGGCCGTACAGGCACACGACCTCGCCCGCATGGACATCTAGGTTGAGCCCGTCCACGGAGAGTCGGGCGGCGTTCATGGCGTCGGCGATCTTGACGTCGCGCAGGCTCAGGGACACGTCGCCGAAGTCGTCGAGCAGCTCAAAGCTCAGCTCCGCCGCGGTGCGGCCCACCATGCGGGACACGACCCAAGGCAGGTCGATGTGCTCTCGGGGAGCCTCGTCCACGAGCTCGCCGTCACGGAACACGACAGCATAGTCAGCAATTTCGAGGGCCTCCTCGAGATGGTGAGAGATGTAGACGATCGCCACGCCTTGCGCCGTGAGCTCGCGGATCACTCGGAACAGCACCGTGACCTCGTTCGCGCTGAGCGCGGAAGTCGGCTCATCCATAATCAGCACGCGGGCATCACTATCAATTGCGCGCGCGATCTCGACGATCTGCTGCTGGCCCAGCCGCAGGTCGGCCACAAGGGTGTGCGGGCTGAGGTCTTCTTCGAGGTGCCGCAGAACACGCGTGGTGGACTCGGCCTCGGAGGCACGGTCTAGCGTCAGTCCGCCTCGCACGCGGTCGCGCCCGATGAACAAGTTGTCGCTGATCGACAAGTTAGCGCACAGGTTTAGCTCCTGATGAATGATGGAGATCCCGCGCTGCGAAGCGTCGATCGTGTCCTTAAGCGTGATCTCCTTGCCGTCAAGCTCGAGGATCCCGGATGACGGCGTCTCGACGCCGCTCATGATCTTCATCAGCGTGGACTTGCCAGCGCCGTTCTCGCCGAACAAAGCCGTCACCTTGCCGCGCCGGACTGACAAGTCCACGCCCTTGAGCGCCTGGATGCCGCCGTAGTTCTTAGCGACGCCGCGGGCGCGCATGACGACATCCGCATCGGCGCCGTTCCTGCGTGCGGCGGGCGTCACGACTCCACCTCAATTGAGATGGGAACGATTGCAATGTTGGTCGCGGAATCCTTGAGATACGTGCCGGTGATCACGAGGGTCTTACCGCTCAGGTCAGACACCGAGTTGGCCGCGAGGAATGGGTCGATGACCTCGGCCTTGGCGAGCTTGTTGAGCTCGATGGCGACGTCGTTGTACTCGAGCTGGTTGAGGAACTGGTTGAGGTCGATGGTGCCGGTAACGTCGCGCAGCGCAGTGCCGCGCAGCGATTCGAGTTGCAAGGTGACCGTCATATCGGTCGGCACGCCCTCGACGGCGAGGAGCAGATCGCCGTCAACCACATCGGCGACCACCGCTGTGACGGTGATGGGGTACGAGTATGCGTTGTACTTGAGCGACGAGTTTCCGTACGTGTCCTTGGCGTTCTGCTCGTCTGCGGCGATCGCGGCGAGTAGCGTCAGCAGGTCAACGGCCGAGTCGCGGATGCCCGGCACGATGACCGGATCGAACTGCGCGGCGGCGAACTCGGCCGGGTTGAAGGCTTCAGGCGCGACAGTGTCAGAGATTTTCTCCACGTGGGTATCGAGCGCTGCCGCGACCACAACGGCCGCGGCGACAACCCAGCCGATGGCGCGCGGCTGCAGCAGACGACGGCGCCCGCCGCTGGTGTGGGGCGCGGTGCCCGGCTCGTTTCGCGTCATTGCGATGTCTCCTTCAGCTTTATTGCTCGGTAGCAGGGGGTAGGGCGGCGATTCCGCGAGAACGGGCGACGGCGGCGCTCCACCGGTGGTGCTTTGTTGCAGCGTCGCTCGCGGAAATCTGGGCGGTGTACTCGGATGAGCCCGCGGCAAAGGACTGGACCTGCTGGTCGTCCCACACGCCTGCGGTGCATCCCGCGAGGTAGGCGGCGCCGAGCGCGGACAGGCCAGCGGACGCCGGCACGCGCACTGCTCGCTGGCTGACGTCTGATTGCAGCTGCATGAGCCACGCGTTCGCGGCCGGGCCGCCGTCGGCGAGGATGGTGTTGATGCGGCCGCCCGGGCCGGAGCCGCTGTCCATCGCCGCAAGAACGTCCTCGACCTGGAACACGATCGACTCGAACGCTGCGCGCGCGAGGTGGTCCGCCGTCGTGCCGAGCGTGAGTCCGGTGATCAGGCCCTGGGCGTGGTCGTCCCACCAGGGAGCGCCGAGGCCAGCGAAAGCGGGCACAAGGACGACGCCGTCGGAGTCGTCGGTCGATGCGGCTACGGCGGCGAGGCGGCTCGGCTCGACAGACAGCACCGAGCTGAGCCATACCAGGGTGGCCCCCGCGGACAGGATGTTGCCTTCTGCGGCGAGCACGGGCGAGCCAATATCCCATGCGACGGTGCGCACTAGACCCGCGCCGGGCTCTCGACCGTCTGCGAGCAGCCCGAGCACAGAGGACCCGGTGCCGTAAGTGACCTTGACGGCGCCGGGTTCGCGCACCCCGTGCCCGTACAGGGCGGCGTGAGAGTCGGCGAGCACTCCCCCGATAGTGACGCCCGCACCGAGAGCCTCGATGCCGACGACAGCGGAGCTGGGCTCGTTGGATGCTGCAACGCGAGGAAGTGCCTCGCGAGGGATGTCGAACAGCGCGAGCATGGCGTCGTCCCAGTCGCCAGTTGTGAGGTCGAGTAGCAGGGTGCGGCTAGCGTTGCCGGTCTCGATGCGGTGCTCACCCGTAAGGCGGGTGACGATCCATGAATCCACGGTGCCGAGCGCGATTTGACCGGCGCGGGACCGGCTGCGGTCGGGGTCAACCTGGTCGAGGAGCCACGCGAACTTGAGCGCCGAAAACATGGGGTCGATGGGAAGGCCGGTGGTTGCGCGGACGGCGTCCCCATGGCCGGCCGCGGTGAGCGCCTGAGCTGTGGCGGCGGTGCGGCGATCCTGCCAGCCGAGCACCGGGCCGAGCGGTTGGCCAGTCGCGGCGTCCCACGCGACAGCGGACTCGCGCTGCGAGCTGACCCCTACGGAGGCGACGGTGCCCGTCGCCCCCGCAAGGGCGTCACCGATGGCGGTGACGACGCTCGCGAAAATCTCGCTCGCGTCCTGTTCGACCCAACCCTGCCGGGGGTGGCTTTGGCTGAGCGGCACAGTCGCGCTCGCGACAATCGATCCGGACGCGTCGACGACGATTGCCTTCGTCGAGCTGGTGCCCTGATCGACTGCCACGACAAGTGCGTCCGCGCCGCTCACGCTAGACACTGTTCATCGCCGCCTTCGCTGCCGCGGCGATGTCGTTCGCCGTCAATCCGAAGTGTGCCAGCAGGAATTCAGTGCTCCCCGTGGGGGCGAACTCGGACAGCCCGAGGATGCGCATCGGCGGGCGGGAGTCACGGCCAAGCTGCGACACAACCCCGGAGACAGCGGCGCCAAGTCCGCCCGCGACGTTAGCTTCTTCTGCGGTGACGATGGCCTTAGTCTCCCGAGCTGCCCGCTCGATGGTCGCGACGTCCAGCGGAGCGAGGTACGTGGCGTTGAGGACGCGCGCGGCAAACCCCTCCTCCGCCAGGGCGTTCGCCGCGTCGAGCGCGCGCGAAACCATGGTGCCGGTGGCAATGATCGTGACGTCCGTGCCGTCCCGCAACTGACTGATGGCACCACGCTCAAGTGGCACGCCCTCTGGCGTGACGTCGGGAACCTTGAAGCGCCCCACGCGGATGAAAGTCGGGCGGGGGTTCGCCACTGCGGCTTGGATGGCCTGGCGAGTCTGCTGGCGATCCGCCGGGACGACGATGTCGAGACCCGGCAGGGCGCGCAGCCACGAGAAATCCTCGACAGAGTGGTGGGTCGCCCCAAGTTCACCGTAGGCCATGCCCGGGCTCATGCCGCACAGGATGACGTTGTGCTGGCTGTACGCGACGTCGGCTTTGATTTGCTCGAGCGCGCGGCCGGTGAGGAACGGAGACGCGCCGCAGACGAACGGAATGAAACCCGCGCTTGCGAGACCTGCGCCCACGCCCACGAGGTCCTGCTCGGCGATGCCGACGTTGATGAGACGGTCCGGGAACTGCTCGCGGAAACCCACCAGGTTGCTGGAGCCAACCGAGTCGTTGCACACGGCTACGACGCGAGGGTCGCGGGTGGCCTGCTCGATCAGCTCCTCGGCGAACGCGGCGCGGTTGTCGTACTCCGCGCGCGTGCTAGCGACGTCTGTTGCGCTCATGCCAGCTCCGCCATGGCCATCTCGTACTGCTCCTCGCTTGGCACCTTGTGGTGCCATTCGACGCGGTCCTCCATAAACGACACCCCTTTGCCCTTGATCGTGTTCGCGATGACCGCGACCGGTTTGTCACTTGTCGAAGGGGCGAACGCGTCGAGGAGTGCCGTGTAGTCGTGTCCATCCACTGAACGGACTTCCCAGCCAAAGGCGGCGACGCGCTCTTCGAGCGGGTCAAGCTTGTTCGTCTCCTCGGTGCGCGCACCTTGCTGGAGGCGGTTGCGATCGATCACGATCATGAGATTCGACAGACGGTAGTGGGAGCCCGCCATGAGCGCTTCCCAATTACTCCCCTCCTGCATCTCGCCGTCGCCGAGCGCGACGAAGACGCGGAATTCGCGGCCGGAAAGGCGTGCGGCGAGAGCCTGGCCCACGCCGATGGGAAGGCCGTGGCCAAGAGGACCGGTGTTCGACTCGACGCCGGGGACCTTGTTGCGGTTCGGGTGCCCGTTGAGCGCGGACAGGGGGTCCATGAAGGTCATCAACTCTGCGTCCGCGAAGTAGCCGGTGTGGGCGAGCGTCGCGTAGAGAGAGGCGGCGCAGTGGCCCTTGCTCATGATGAAGCGATCGCGGTCCTCCCACGTGGGGTTAGAAGGGTCAATCCGCATCACTCCCGCGAAAAGCGTCGTGAGGACGTCGGTGATCGACATGTCCCCGCCAACGTGGCCCATGGCCGCGTGGCGAATCATTCCAAGCACCGCGCGGCGCGTGTCGGTGGCGCGCTCGCGCAGCACCTCCGCCTTGCCGTCTGCGGGCGCCACGTTGAAGGCGTCGCGCATGGCGCGCCAGCGTTCGCTGCTTGCGACGTCACTGTCTAGCATCCGAGTCATTCTCCACGTTCGTCCGGTTGCGGGAGAGAATTCTCTAGCTCCGCATATCTATTCACTCTTGCTTGATCTGTCATAATCGTGCCATTGCCGAAGTGACGTTGTCAACATCAGCGGGCGCCAATCGGGCCCGGTAAGGTTTCAAATTGGTAACGAAGGGTGGCTCACAGTGGCTGAAACAGCGCGAAACCTCGTCGTGCTCGGCACGATCAATCGCGACTACACGGTGTTCGTGGAGCGCCATCCCTCCCCGGGAGAGACCGTCCTTGGCCGCGATTTTGGCGCGCACATCGGCGGAAAGGGCGCCAACCAGGCTGCGGCTGCGGCGCGCGCCGGAGCCCAACCGAAACTTGTATCGGCGGTCGGGGACGACGACGCCGGCCGCGCGCTGGTGGAGGAGCTGACGCGCCGCGGCGTAGACACAGGGCCTGTCGCCACCAAGGCACGAGTGGCGTCGGGAATGGCACTGATCGTGGTGGACGCAGCGGGCGAGAACACGATTGTGGTGGCGGCGGGAGCGTCCGCGGCGCTCGACGGCGGGGAGGTCGCGGCGGGCGTCGCGGAGCTCGCCGGCCCTCACGGCGTGCTGCTCACCCAGCTCGAACTCGACCTGCCCGTGGTGGAGGCGGCGTGTCTCGCAGCGGCGGAGGCCGGAGCGCGCATTGTCCTCAACCTGTCCCCCGCCCGGGAGGTGTCGGCCGAGCTGTTCGCCGTGTGCGACCCGCTCATCGTCAACGCAGGAGAGGCGGAGACGCTCTCCGGATTGCCCGCCGCAGGGCACGAGCAGGCGGAGGCCGTGGCCGCAGCGCTCGCGGCGAAGTGCCGGTCCTGCGTGGTGACCCTTGGCGCCGACGGCGCGGCGTGGGCGGCCGACGGCGAGGTTGGGTTCTTGGCTGCGCCTCAGGTTCCGGTCATCGACACAACTGGCGCGGGCGACGCGTTTGCAGGTGCCCTCGCGGCAGCACTTGCGGCGGGCCACGAACTGCCACGCGCGGTCGCGGACGGCGTTGCCGCGGGCGCCGCTGCGGTCCAGCACGTCGGCGCTCAGGCGGACTAGTGGGGGGCATGTTGGCCGCGCGGTTGGCAGTTGTGCGTCGCGACATGGTGGCGTGGATTCAGGAGACCTGACCGTTGCGGACGTCGTGACGTGGGCGGGCGCCACTCTTGACGCACCCGGTGACGGGCCTCATGTGTGATGCGCCGGGGCGCCGGCTCGGCCAGAGCCACCGCCCGCTGTGCAAGGCAGTCACCGTCTAGACACGCATCATCACAATGTGTGACTTGTGACGAATGCCCGTGCGTTTTGCGTGGGCGCATGCCACCCTGGGGGCATGAACTGGCTCGATGATCTCCTCTCGGGTGGCCTGACCGCCACCGCAGTTGTCATGTATTGGCTGTTGCTGCTGGTGGCAATCGTGCTTCCGGTGCTCGCCATCATGGCGTTCATGCACCTCAAGGCGATCCGCGCCGACATGAAGCAGATGCGGGCTGCGCTGCAGACGCTCACGCGGCAGCTCGAATCCTCGCAGCAGGATTCTGCGCCGATGCAGGGGTTTGGGGCGGGAGCGTCCGGGTACGAGGCGCCGTCCCTCCACGCCGCGATGACGCAGGAGACGCCGGCGCCCCCGGCGTCGTTCACGCTGCCGACGGACACCCCCGCGCGCACGACGATGCCTGGCGCGGTGGTCCCGCACTCGGACCCGCAGCCCGTAGCCGCGCGCCCGTGCCGGAGCCACCCGCCGACCCGGAACCCGCGCCTCAACCTGAGCCCGCACCCGCGCCGATGGCGACGCCGCATCCCGCGCCGGCACCTCAACCCGAGCCGGCGCCTCAACCCGAGCCGGCGCCTCACCCCGTCGCCGAGCACGCCCCGCCGCCTGCTCCGCCGCACGCTGAGCCGCCGCGGGAGCCTGCGCCCGCGCCCGCCCCCGTGCCCGCGTACGCGCCCACGCAGCACGCCGCGCCTGAGCAGCCCGCTCAGGCCCCCGAGCCGCAACCCGAGCCTGCGCAATCCGCCGAGCCGTCGCAAGGCCCCCCGTCGGGGCCGTTCCCCTTCCCGTTCCCGCCGCCCGCGTCGTCGTGACGGCTGGGCCGTTGTGACGGTCGCACCCCCGCGGCCGGACATCACGGCGGTGCGCCGCACGCCTGGCATCGCGATCACGCGGGACGCCGTCGTCGCCTTGCTCGACCTTGACGACTCCCGCGATCAGGCGTTTGCCCGCGCGCTCGACCACGGCCTCGCCGCCGTGACGGGCGCGCGCGTCCGCAGCTCGCTCGCGAACGTCACGGGCCACGTGGCGGAGTCGCTCGTGGAGTCGCTGCTCGCCGACGAAGGCTTCGTGCCGCTCACGCATTTCGAGAGCGGCGGCGTGGGGGTAGACCTGCTCATGCTGACGCGCGCCATGGATGGCGTCGTCGCTATTGAAGTCAAAGGCACGCTGCGCGCCGGTCACTGGCCGACGCTGACGCGCCGCTCCCCCGCGCAGTTCTCGCCCGCGTGGCTGGACCGGGTGGGCAACGTGGGGATGGAGGATCACGGGCTGGCGGCGGCGGACGTGTACGGGCTGGTCGCGCTGGTGAACTTTGCGGATCTTGAGCTGCGGCTGGGTGCGACGGCGGACTTCGCGGGGTTTGACGCGCTGGCGTCCGTGGTGGCGCTGGAGCCGTGGATTGAGCGGGCTGCGGCGCCGTA
>CAVTJA010000005.1:0-488738 GCA_963735005.1 uncultured Actinomycetota bacterium
CGCGGCTCGCAGACGCCTTGCTGAGCAACTCAGTCGCCGAGGCGATCCTGGATGGCACGCCGCAGGTGGCGATCGCGTCGGCCATTGGCGTTTCGCAGCCCGCGGTGTCGCAGATGCTCAAGCGGCGCCGCAGCAGGACAGTCGGGCGACTGTGGACTATTCCGGTGCTCGCGGCCAGGCTCCGCGACGAATCGGGCATGGGCACGCCCAGGTTGCTGCGCGCGTGTGCGCAGTTCGTCACGGACTTCCGGCGCATCACCAGTCCGGTGGAGCAGGCGATCGCGTTGGGCCCGCCCGAGGCGACGGGAAGCCAGCGGCTCGACTGCCTGGTGGCCGCCATCGCAGCGCACGAGGCGCGTAGCGCCGGGCTGGAGCCGCCATCGTGGACCGTCAGCGCGCGGTACGACATGTTCCCGTCCTGGTACATCACGTCGAGCTCGAAGCTCACCGCTTGGCTCACGCGCGTCACGCCGCCGGAGTTTGCGGTCCGCGGCGTGTTCCTGGACCCGCGGGAGCTGGAATCCGTGTGACGGACGAACTAGACCGCGACGCGATCCTCGCGCTGTTGGCGGAGCTGGGGGAGCGGCTCGAAACCAAGGGTCTCCGCGCAGACTTCTACATCGTTGGTGGCGCCGCGATGCTACTCGCGTATGGCCGCGAGCAGATGACCCACGACATCGACGCGATCTTTGAACCCAAAGCGACTATCTATGAGGAGGCCGCGGCGATGGCGAGGGAACGCGCGTGGCTCGACCGTGACTGGCTCAACGACGCGGTGAAGGGCTTCATCCAGGGGCCGGACCCGGACCCCTCGCGTGTGCAGGTGATCTTGCAGACGGGAAGCCTCACGGTGCAGGTCGCGTCGCCCAAGCGGTTGCTCGCCATGAAGGTCGCCGCCGGGCGAGTCGAGCGCGACCGCGACGACATCCTGACGCTCGCGCGGCTGGTGGGCGCGACGACCGTCGCCGACATCCTCGCTATCGCCGAGGCCGAGTACGGCAACCAGCTCGAGGCGCGCAGCAAGTTCATGGTGACCGAAGCCTTCCAGGACGAGTTCTAGCCAACCCGCCGCCGCGTCGTCCCTTGGCAACCGCGTCGTCCCTTGGCAACAGCATCGTCCCCCGGACAGCACAAAGGCCGCGCCCGCCGTGTGACGGATGCGGCCTTCAGCTTCTCCCTACGCCTTAAGCGTTGGGACGCTTGCCGTGGTTCGCGCCGGACTTGGCGCGCGACTTGCGCTTGCGGCCTCGCTTGCTCATGGAATCTCCTCGTGTGACTTATCAACCAGGGCCCTATCTTTCCACACGTTTGAGGACAGGCTAGATTCAAGGGACCAATGTGACGTGCCGATGGAGGTTATGTGAGCGATCAGCCCGTTTCCGTCATCCCGTTCCTGCACGCCCTGGCGAGCACCGGCGGGTCCGACCTGCACTGCAAGGTCGGCAACGCGCCGCGCATTCGCGTGGACGGCCGCCTGCGCAAGTTGCAGGTGCCGCCGCTGCGCCCCGAGGACACCCGCAACATGGTTGCCCAGGTGCTTCCGGAGGAAATGGTCGCGCAGTTCCGGGAGACTCACGAGGCCGACTTCGCCTTCTCGCTGTCCGGCGTTGGCCGGTTCCGCGTCAACGCTTACGTCGCGCGCGGCACCGACTGCCTGGTGTTCCGCCAGGTGGCCGTGGGCGCGCAGTCGATGGGGGAGCTTGGCCTCCCCGAGATCGTGGCCAACCTTTCGCTCGAGCCGCGCGGCCTGGTGCTGGTGACCGGCCCTACGGGCTCCGGAAAGACGACGACGCTCGCCTCAATGGTTGACCTCATCAACGAGAACCGCGAGGTCAACATCATCACCATCGAGGACCCCATCGAGGTCCTCCACACGGACAAGAAGTCGATCATCTCGCAGCGCGAGGTCCGCACCGACACCCTCGACTTCCACAACGCCCTGCGCGGCGCCATGCGCCAGGACCCCGACGTCATCATGGTCGGCGAGATGCGCGACACCGAGACCGTGCGCGCCGCCCTGTCCGCCGCCGAGACCGGACACCTCGTGTTGTCGACGCTCCACACCATTGACGCCCAGGACTCGGTCAATCGCATCGTCGACTTCTTTACTCCGCACGAGCAGGACCAGATCCGGTCGACGCTTGCCCAGACCCTGCGCGGTATCGTGTCCCAGCGCCTGGTGCGTAGGTCCGACGGCGGCGGCCGCACGCTGGCCGCCGAGATCATGGTGAACACCGGCCGCACGGCCGAGGCCATCGTGGACCCGTCGAGCCAGCCGCCGATCCTCGACCTGATCGCCGAGGGCTCGTACTACAAGATGCAGACGTTCGACCAGCACCTGTTCCAGCTGGTGCAGCGCGAGACGATCTCGTTCCAGGAGGCGCTCGCGGTCGCGTCGCGTCCGCACGACTTGTCGGTGTTGCTCAAGAACGCCGGCGTCGTCGCTTAGCGAGCCGCCGCGGTCTGGTGGCGCGAGCCGCCGCGGTCTGGTGGCGCGAGCCGCCGCGGTCTGGTGGCGCGAGCCGCCGCACCGCGCGCGTTCGCCGCGTAACGCCCGCGCCGCGCGCGCACGCTGATGTCCCCAGGTCGCGGCGCGGCGGCGTCGCTCCACAAATCCGGATAATCCGGACCTTCGTGTCAGACCCTCCTGTTTGACTAGACCTATGAACTTGACCACCGGCTCCCTGCGCGCTGCGTTCCACGCAGTGTGTTCGCGCGACGGCGCGGACGTCGCGGGCCTGCCGGTCGCCGAGCTCCTCGCACTCGCCGACGATGCCGCCACATTGCGTCGCGAGGCGGACCTTCTGCTCGCGCAGGTCGCGGGCGAGATAGAGCGCCGTTCGCATCCGGACGACGCCCGCGCCGGGCTTGCGCGGCGCCAGGGCTTCCGCTCGGCCGGGGAACTGGTCGCGCGGGCCACCGGCGGGAGCGTGGCTGAGGCCAACCGCCTTGTGACGGCGGGCCTGTTGCTTTCGGAGGGCGAGCATAGCGATGCCGAAACCGGCCGCGGCCCGTCGGACGCGGCGGCCCAGGAGTGCCACGTCACGCCGATCGGCGAGTTTCGGGCCAACCTCGCGCGCGAGGTACGGGAGAGTCGGGTGTCGGTCGAGGTAGCGGCGCTGTTCGCGTCGGCGCTTGCCGGCCTTCCGGACGCTGATCGGACGCGCGACCTGTTCTCGCGCGCGCTCGCGAAGGCGCCGGGGCTGCCTTTGCACCAGGTGCGCAAGCTCGTGTGGCAGGCGCAGGCGTTTGCGGACCCGGCCGCGTGGGAGGCGCGCGAGGCGGTGCAGCATGAGCAGCGCCACGCAAACCTGCGGGACGACGCCGACGGCATGGTCACCCTCACCGCCCGCCTCACGCCCTTGGCGGCCGCGCCCGTG
Source organism: uncultured Actinomycetota bacterium (assembly GCA_963735005.1). GTDB lineage: Bacteria > Actinomycetota > Actinomycetes > Actinomycetales > Demequinaceae > WTKG01. The sequence goes on from CAVTJA010000005.1 coordinate 3,381, forward strand.
CGTGCGGTCCTCGATGCCAACGTCCGGTGGGCCATGCAACAGCGGCGGGACAACCCAGAATCCGATGAGCGTACGCCGGGGCAGATGCGAGCCGACATCCTGGTGGATCTGTGCAAGCACGCCCTCGACTGCGAGGAGCCCACGTCGGGGGTTAAGACGACCGTCGTGGTGCGAATAACGAGCGCAGAGCTCCAGAACGGAACCGGTGTGGGAGAGGTCGACGGAGTGCGCCAGCCCGTGAGCGTGGGCGCGCTCCGGAGGGTTGCCGCCGACGCACAGGTCGTGCCAGTGGTGCTCGGCGGTGCGTCCGAGGTGCTCGACTTGGGCCGCGCACGCAGGCTCTTCACGCCCGCGCAGCGGCTCGCGCTTGTGGAACGGGACGGCGGTTGCGCGTGGTGCAACGCGCCGCCGTCGTGGTGCGAAGCCCATCACATCCGCTGGTGGGAGAGAGACGCCGGACCAACGGACCTGCAAAACGGCGTGCTGTTGTGTACGGCCTGTCACCATCGGGTGCACCGCGACGGCTGGGAGATCACTGTGAGGGAGGACGGCGTCAGGTTCGTGCCTCCACGCGGGGTCAATCCCGCGCGCACGGCTTACGTGGGCGGCCGCGCCCGCTACGACATCGCGGCCTGAGGCGCACGGCGCAGGGTACACAGCCTGATGCACACAGCGCACGGTACAGTGGCCACAGCCTGAGACGCACAGCCTGAGACGCACAGCCTGAGACGCACAGCCTGAGACGCACAGCCTGAGCATCGAGTTCACGGGGGCTTGCACCGCCTCGCTCCCCGCGCGGATGCGACGAGCCTAGATAGGCGGCAGCCCAAGCCTCTCGCGCCATTGCGCGTGCAGCACCAGCCACGCCATCAGCCCATACCCGGCCTGGCCCGGCAGGCCGTCGCGGCTGGTGGACATGTCCGTCAGCCACTGCTCGTGCGCGACAAGCGGCGAGAACATGTCCACGTACGCCGTCTTGCGGCGCTTCGCGGCGTCCTCCACCGTCGCGGCGAGCTCGCTGATGCGCTCGTTCTCAGATGGGATCGACGGCGGCGGGCCAACGATGATGCACGCGAACCCCATCGCGGTGACCTGGTCGATCGCGGTGGACAGGTTGAGCTTTGTCATGGTGTGCGAGATGTTGCGGCGGGCGTCGTGCCTGCCGACCGCGAACACCACCGCGCTCGGCTCGCGGGTCTTCACACGGCGCAGCACCTCGTCCTGCCAGCGCCCCGACATTTCGGAGGTGGTCTCGCCCGGGACCGCCAACTCGTGAATCGTCAACGGGACGTCGTCGGTGACTGTGCGGGCCGCGACGCGCCCCGTCCACCCGAGCGCCTTGGGGTCGCCCTTGCCCCCCACGAGCTCGTCGCCAACGAAGAAGATGTTCATCGCGCGAATGCCTCCGCAACCAGTGCGGCCTGCTCCGCAGCGTGACGGCTCGACAGGCCAGACGCCGGGGACGCAGAGGCGAGCCGCGACGTGACGGTGATGGTGTGCGAGATCTGCTCGGGCAACACGCGGGTGATGTAACCCCACGCGCCCTGATTGGCCGGCTCCTCCTGGACCCAGCGAACCTCGGCGTCCCCGAACGGCGCCAGGGCGGCCCGGAGGTCGTCCTTCGCGATCGGGTACAACTGCTCGAGGCGCACGATGGCCGTCTTGGTATCCGCGAGCCGCTCGCGCTCGGCGACGAGGTCGTAGTACACCTTGCCGGCGCACACGATCACGCGGTCCACGCCGGACAGGCCAGGCGTGGCGTCCGGGATCACGGGGCGGAACGTGCCGGACGTGAAGTCTTCGACCGCGCTGGTAGCGGCCTTGAGACGCAGCATCGACTTGGGCGTGAAGACCACCAGCGGCCGGCGCGGACGGTCGTACGCTTGGCGGCGCAGCAGGTGGAAGTACGACGCCGGGGTTGAGGGCATCGCGGCGATCATGTTCTCCTCGGCGCACAGCTGGAGGAACCGCTCCGGGCGCGCGGACGAGTGGTCCGGCCCCTGCCCCTCGTAGCCGTGCGGCAGCAACAGCACCACGGACGACGATTGCGCCCACTTCTGCTCCGCCGCCGAGATGAACTCGTCGATGATGGTCTGCGCGCCGTTGACGAAGTCGCCGAACTGCGCCTCCCACAGCGTCAGCGCGTCCGGGCGCTCCACCGAGTACCCGTACTCGAAGCCAAGGCACGCGTACTCGCTCAGCGGCGAGTCCACGATGTGCAGGCGCTCCTGCTGGCTCGACAGGTACAGCAGCGGCGTCCATTCGGTGCCTTTGAGGCGGTCGTGGAACACCGCGTGGCGCTGCACAAAGGTGCCGCGGCGCGAGTCCTGGCCGGACATCCGCACGGGCACGCCGTCCTGTAGCAGCGTGCCGAACGCGAGGATCTCGCCGAAGCCCCAATCGATGTCGCCATCGAGCGTCATCTGCTGGCGCTTCTCGAGCAGCTTCTCGAGTTTGGGGTGAACCGCGAAGCCCTCCGGCGGGCGCTGGTGCGCGCGGCCTATCCGCAGGATCGACTCTTCGTCCGCCGCCGTCTTCCAACCCACCATGACCCCGGCGTCGGACGTCTGGGAGCTGGGCAGCTCGAGTCCGGACACCGTCTCCTTGGCGCCCTCGGGCACGTAGCCCTCGCGGGTCTCGATGAACACCCGCTCGAGCTGTGCCAGGTAGTCCTTCGACACCGTCTCGGCCTCGGCCTCGGTGATGTTTCCGCGGCGGATGAGCGACTCGGTGAACAGGTGGCGCACGGACCGCTTGGACTCGATGAGGTCGTACATGCGCGGCTGGGTCATCGAGGGGTCGTCGCCCTCGTTGTGGCCGCGGCGGCGGTAGCAGATCATGTCCACGATCACGTCGCGGCCAAACTCCTGGCGGTACTCGAACGCGAGCCGGGCGGCGCGGACGCAGGCCTCCGGGTCGTCGCCGTTGACGTGCAGAATCGGGATCTGGTAGCCCTTGGCGATGTCCGTGCAGTAGCGCGTGGACCGTGAGGCCTCTGGCCCGGTGGTGAATCCCACCTGGTTGTTGATGATGACGTGGACGGTGCCGCCCGTGCGGTAGCCGCGCAGGCCCGCGAGGTTGAGCGTCTCCATGACCACGCCCTGGCCCGAGAACGCGGCGTCGCCGTGCAACAGCACCGGCAGCACCGGCGCCTCGCCCGCGTTGACGTCGGCACCGAGCGCGTCGATCTTGGCGCGCACGATGCCCTCGAGCACCGGGTTGACGGCCTCGAGGTGAGACGGGTTGGCCGCCAGGTACACCTTGGTAGTGTCGCCGGACTCGGCCGTGAAGATGCCGTCGGTGCCGAGGTGGTACTTGACGTCGCCCGAGCCCTGCACGGAGCGCGGGTCCGTGGTGCCGTCGAACTCGCTGAAGATCTGGGCGTATGACTTACCCGCCAGGTTGGCAAGCACGTTGAGGCGGCCGCGGTGGGCCATGCCGATGCAGACCTCGTCGAGCCCTCCATGCGCGGCCTCGGACATGAGCGCGTCCAGCAGCGGGATGAGCGATTCGCCGCCCTCGAGGGAGAAACGCTTCTGGCCCACGTACTTGGTCTGCAGGAACGCCTCGAACGCCTCCGCGGCGTTGAGGCGACGCAGGATGCGCAGGTGCTCCTCGCGGGTGGGCTTGACGTAGTCAACCTCGAGCCGGCCCTGGAACCAACTGCGTTGCGCGCGGTCCGCGATGTGCATGTATTCCACACCCATGGTGCGGCAGTACGCGTTGCGCAACTGCCCAAGGACGTCGCGCATCTTCTGGCGCTGCCTGCCCGCGAAGCCTGCGGTCGCGTAGACGCGGTCGAGGTCCCACAGGTTGAGCCCGTGCGTCTGGATGTCGAGGTCCGGGTGCTTGCGCGGCCGCGAGCTGAGCGGGTCGACGTCGGCCATGAGGTGGCCGCGCGAGCGGTACGAGTGAATCAGTTCGGCGATCTTCGCGGGCTTGGCGGCCTCGCCCTCCGGGGTGGTGCCTGAGTCCTGGACCCAGCGCACCGGCTCGTACGGAACGAGCAGCGAGCGGAACACGCGGTCGAAGAACCCGTCGCCGCCCAGCAACTTCTTGTGCACGAGCGCCAGGAACTCGCCGGACTGGGCGCCCTGGATCACGCGGTGGTCGTACGTCGAGGTGAGGGTCAGCACCTTTGACACGCCCAGGCGGGCGATCGTTTCGGGAGCGGCGCCCTGGTACTCGGCGGGGAAGTCCATCGCGCCGACGCCGACGATCGCGCCCTGGCCCGCCATCAGGCGCGGCACCGAGTGAACGGTGCCAAGCGTGCCCGGGTTGGTGAGGGTGATGGTGGTCTCGGCGAAGTCTTCCGCCTGCAAGGTGCCGGCGCGGGCGCGCTTCACGACGTCGTCGTACGCGTGCCAGAACTGGCCAAAGTCCATCTCGTCCACCGAGCGGATGTTGGGTACAAGCAGCTGCCGGGAGCCGTCGTCCTTTGGCAGGTCGATCGCGAGGCCAAAGTTGACGTGGTCCGGGGTCAGCAGTGCGGGCTTGCCGTCTTCCTGGGTGTACGACACGTTCATCGCGGGGAACTCGCTGAGCGCCTCGATGATCGCGTAGCCGATCAGGTGCGTGAACGACACCTTGCCGCCGCGCGTGCGCTCCAAGTGGTTGTTGATGACCACGCGGTTGTCCATCAGCAGCTTGGCGGGGATGGAGCGCACAGACGTCGCGGTGGGCACCTCGAGGCTGCGCTCCATGTTCTGGACGGTGCGGGCGGCCGCGCCGCGCAGACGCTGGGTGCCGCCGGACACGCCCTGAATGGAGCGGGTGGAGTCGCCCTGATCTTGCAGGTACAGGGCGGTGGGTGCCGCCGCCGTGGCGATGGGAAGCGTGGGGGCGTTCGCGGCGTCGTGGGACTCGTCGCGGGCCTGCGGCATCTGGGGCGCGGGGCGATCCGCGTGGGCGGGGGCCGCCTGCTTGGGAGCCTGTTGCGCGGGTGCGGGCTGCGCGGATGCGGTGGCGGGCTGCGTGGATGCGGATGGGGTGGCGGGCTGCGTGGATGCGGATGGGGTGGCGGGCTGCGTGGCCTGGGCGGCCTGCTCGGCCTGGGCGGGTGAAACGGCCGGTGTGGCCGGAGTCTGCTGCGCGGACGCGGTGGCGGCGGATGCGGGTGGGGTGACGAGCTGCGCAGCGACCTGCTGCGGGATGGGATCCGTGGTGGTCTCCGCCTCGTCCGTGGCCACGGCGCCGCGCCTGCCACCCGTCACCAGCGAGGTGAGGGACGGGGCGTCTTCGGCGCGGGAAATGGACATGCGGGAGGAGCCAGGCGCGGGGGTCTCTTTGGACACTGGTCGGCGACTCACTTCCATGGCGCGCGTGCGTCGGGTTGCTCGGGCGACTTCCCCATGATTCTAGGCCAGTATGCGTGCGCAATAATGCAGAATCCGTGGCGATTGTGAAGTTGGGGCCGCTGGGTATGCTGGCTCCACAATGGACCGACATAGGTGCCCGGCGTGACCGCGGCCTGGATCCTGGTGGGCGTCGGCGCACTGCTGACGCTTGGCACCGCCGTGTTCGTCGCCGCCGAGTTCGCGCTGGTGGCGCTTGACCCGGCACACGTGGACGAGTCCACTCGCGGCGGCAAGCGCGTGGCACGGGCGCTGCGCAAGCTCTCCACCCAGCTGTCCGGCGCTCAGGTGGGCATCACTTTCACCACCATCCTGCTTGGCTACACGGCCCAGCCAGCCGTCACCGACCTGCTACGGATCCCGCTTGACAATACGGCGCTCAGCCGCGCCGCCGTCGGCACTGTTGCGGGCGCGTTGTCGCTCGTGATTGTCAACGTGTTCTCCATGGTGTTTGGCGAGCTGGTGCCCAAGAATCTGGCGCTCAGCGAGCCGCAGCGCATCGCCCGGCTCGCGACCCCGTGGAACTGGGGCTTCACCGTGGCGCTCAAGCCCGTCATCGCTGGCACCAACGCGCTCGCGAACGCCATCCTGCGCGTGTTCGGCATCGAGCCGCGCGAGGAGTTGTCCGGCGGACGGTCCACGCAAGAGCTGGCGGCGCTCGTGCGGCGCAGCGCCGAGGTCGGCACGCTCGACCCGTCCACCGCGCTGCTGCTCAAGAACACGATTGAGCTTGACGAGCTGGCCGCGATCGACGTGATGACCGACCGCACGCGCATGGTGGTGCTGTCACCGGAAGCTACCGCCAACGAGCTGCTCGCCGCCGTGCTCGCGACCGGCCACTCGCGGTTCCCGGTGATCGGGGAGTCGCACGACGACGTCCTCGGCCTTGTTCACATGCACCACGCGATTGCGGTGAAGCCGTTCGACCGCGACACCACGCTCGTGCGCGACCTCATGGTGGACGCGCCCGACGTGCCCGAGACCATGAAGATGCGGCCGTTGCTCGGCCTGCTGCGCGGGCTTGGGCTGCAGATGGCGATCGTCGTGGACGAGTACGGCGGCACCGCCGGGCTGGTGACCTTCGAGGACGTGGTCGAGGAGCTCGTGGGCGAGGTCGCTGACGAGCACGACCGCCGCCGCGTCGACGCCCACCGCAACGCCGACGGCGCGTGGACCGTTCCCGGGCGCCTGCGCCCCGACGAGATCGAGGAGCTCACCGGCATCGTCGTCCCCGAGGACGCCGCCTACGAGACCGTGGGCGGGTTCGTGATGGCGCGCCTTGGCCGCGTGGCCGTCGTGGGCGACGAGGTCGACGACGGCCCCCTTCACGTGCGCGTCGAATCCGTCGAGGGCCGCCGCGTCGAGCACGTGCGGATCTGGGCCGATGAGCCTGAGGGGGACGCATGAGCCTCTCGCTCGTCCTCGTGACGCTTGGCCTGTTGCTCGCGAACGCATTCTTCGTCGGCGCCGAGTTCGCCATCATCTCCGCCCGCCGCAGCTCCATTGAGCCGCGCGCTCGCGCCGGTGGCCGCGCCGCCAAGCAGGTGCTGTTCGCCATGGAGAACGTGTCGCTGATGCTCGCGACGGCGCAGCTGGGCGTGACGGTGTGCTCCGTCTCGCTAGGCGTGGTCGCCGAGCCCGCCGTCGCGCACGCGCTTGAGCCGCTCATTCATGACGTCGGCCTTCCGTCCGGCATCGCGCACGGTGTGGGCGTGGCGATCGCGCTGGTGATCGTGGTGGGGCTGCACGTCATCGTGGGCGAGATGGTGCCCAAGAACGCCGCCGTGTCCGGGCCCGACCGCGCCGCCCTCATCTTTGGCCCGCCGCTGGTGTTCCTGGCCCGAGCCTTCAAGCCCCTGATTGTGGCGCTCAACTGGTTCGCCAACGTGGTCGTGCGGATGCTTGGGGCGCAGCCGCGGGACGAGATCACGTCGGCTTTCACCGCCGACGAGGTGCACAGCATCGTCGAGCGCTCGAGCGAGGAGGGCACCCTTGAGGACGCTCAGGGGCTGCTCACTGGCGCGATCGAATTCTCGGACAGGACCGCGGGCGACGTGATGGTGCCCGTGGCGGAGCTGCGCACCGTCCCCGTGGGCGTTTCCGTCGACGAGCTCGAAGAGGCCGTAGCGGACACCGGCTTCTCAAGGCTGCCCGTGCGCGACGGCGAACGGCTCGTGGGTTACTTGCACGTCAAGGACTCCCTGTTCGCCCGCCCCTCCGACCGCGAGGAGCCCATCCACGCATGGCGGGTGCGCGCCCTGCCACACGTCGAGGCGGGATCCGAAGTCGAGACCGTGCTGGCAAAGATGCGCCAGGGCGGCGCCCACATTGCCGCCGTCCGGCGCGACGGTGAGACGGTGGGCGTGGTCTTCCTCGAGGACATCCTCGAGCAGCTTGTCGGCGAGGTTCAGGACGCGATGCGCGGGGGCGCAAGCGCGGAGCCGGGGCAGGGCGGGGATGACGGGGTGGCGCCGGGCGGCTAACATTCCGTTAGGCAACGGCGTGCGCGGGAGCATTCCGCGGCACCCGTTCGTTCGCCCCCCGACAACACACTGGTGGAGGAATTGGTGGATTCGCACGACTCGCTCGCTGAGCAGTTCGGCCATATTTATGGCCGACGCCGCGAGTGGCGCGAATACAACACAGCCGAAATCGCGATCCGGACCACCCACAACCGCCGCAAGTACCTCACGCGCGCGGGAGTGATCGTGGCGTTCGCCCTGTCAATGATCATCCTGCCGATCGTCGGCACGTTGTCGCCCGTGGACGCCACGACCAACGCCGCCTCCGGAAAGTCGCTCAACCGCAACGGCAACGCCATCGAAGCCCTGATGGGACCCCCGCCCGCCCTCGCGTCGTCCGCCCTGCCGCTGCCGTCGGTCGATGACACCGCCAGGGCGATCGCGACCAGCACGCACTACACGGTCTCGAATTACCTTCCCGACTGCGACGGCTCCACGGAGTGGGAGGGTACGAACGGTAACCTCACGCCCGACAGCCTGTGCACGCTGTGGGATGGCACCAACCAGGTGCGTTCGGACGCGGCGGTTGCGCTCGCCGAACTCAACCACCAGTACAAGCTTCGATTCCACGAGAACATGTGTTTCAGTTCGAGTTACCGCACGTATGCGGACCAGCTACGGGTGAAGGCCATCAAGGGCTGGCTGGCCGCCGACCCCGGCACCTCGTTCCACGGCTGGGGCCTTGCCGTCGACTTTTGCCGCGAGCAGGTCTCTGGCGAGTCCGGGGCTTGGCTGAAGGAAAATGGCCCCGTTTACGGTTGGATCAATCCGCCGTGGGCGTCGACGGTGAAATACGAGCCCTGGCACTGGGAGTACGAGCCCGGCACGCACTGCTTCGGCATGTACGCGGGCAACGTGTCCGACGGTTGTCCCGTGGTGACGTCTAGCGTGGGTGGCGGCAAGAAGAAGTAGTCGTGCAGCGCTGCGGCGGCGTGGCGCATCTCACGAAGGCAGTGCTTGGGGCGCCTAGCCGCGCCGACTGCCGTCGGCTACCATGAGAGCGCAGACGCGGGGGCGCCATTCTTGCGCCCTCGATACAGTCGCATGCCATGGAGGCTCGCGTGGAATCGCACCAGGAGCTCGAGGAGCAGTTCGGCCAGATTTATGGCCGACGCCGCGAGTGGCGCGAATACAACACCGCCGAAATCGCTATCCGGACGTCGCACAATCGCCGCAAGTTCTCGACCCGCGCGGGGGTCATCATCGCGTTCGCGCTAGCGATGGTGGTCTACCCGATCGTCGGGACGCTCGGGCCCACCGAAGACGACGCCGCCGCGCTGCCGGGCAAGCTGCGGCCGAGCGGCGAGAGCGCGATCGCCGCGATCCTCGGCACGCCGCCGCCGCTTGCCTCGGCCGACCTGCCGCTGCCGTCAGTGGACGACACCGCCAAGTCCATCGCGATCAACACCAAGTTCATCGTGTCGAGCGCATCTTCCGGATTGCGACGGCTCGGTGAACTGGGAGGGCACCAACGGCAACCTGACGCCCGACAGCCTCTGTACGCTGTGGGACGGCACGGAATCAGGTGCGCTCCGACGCTGCGGTCTCGCTCGCAGAGCTGAACCACCAGTACAAGCTCCGGTTCGGCGAGAACCTCTGCTTCCAGTCGTCGTACCGCACGTACGCGGACCAGGTGCGAGTGAAGGCGCTTCGCGGCTCCAAGGCCGCTACGCCCGGAACCTCGTTCCACGGTTGGGGCCTCGCCGTCGACCTTTGCCGGCCGCAGTACTACGGAACGTCAGGCGACTGGCTCAAGGAGAACGGCCCCGTATACGGGTGGGTGAACCCGCCGTGGGCCATCGACGAGGAAGTACGAGCCTTGGCACTGGGAGTACGAGCCCGGCACCCGAAACTTCGGCCTCTACTCTCACTACAACGAAGAGGTCGAGACCCAGGCCAAGAAGGACGCGAAGAACAAGGACAAGACGGACAGCCCGACCCCGAATCCGTCTCCGTCGCCGTGACGCGCTGAGCCGCCTCGGCCGGTTCGACCGAGCGACCTAGGCTGGTTCGACGGAGCCGACGCCGTCGACGCTCTTGGTGACCGCGGGGTCGCCGTGGTACTTGATGACCCCAACCCCGCTGAGATCTGCGTCGAGAGTCTGCGCGGCGAAGACGTCGATCTCGCCCGCGCCGTCGAGCTTCGCGATCACGTGCTGCCCCACGAGCGCGGAGGCATCGATCGAGCCGGCTCCGGACAGCGAGACGGTGACGTGGGTAGCGGAACCGTCGATGGCGACGTCGCCAGCGCCGTCCACCGCCATCGAAAACTCGTCCCCTGCGACGCCCCGAATCACCACGCTGCCGCCGCCGTTGAGTTCGAACCCTTCGAGCGCTGGCACTGAGATCGCGACACCCACGTTCGTGGTGTCCCAGTTCCAACCCTGTTGCGTGTCGATGATGAGCACGCCGTTGTCGATGAACGTGTCGACGTGCCGCTGGACGGCGGTGTCGGCTGTGATCTCCACGCGGCGCGAGCCGCCGACGAGAACGACGACATCCGCGCCGCCGCGCAACTCCACGGAGTCGAACGCACCTACCTCCGCACCTCCGTGGACGTCACGCCATCGGGGTCGATGCTCGTGATGCCACAGCCCGCCAGCAGGGCGGCCGCGCCGATTCCGGCGGCGATGGCAAGTGCGCGATTCATGTGAGGTCTCCTCGTGTTGCGCGTCCAGTCTGAACTTCTACTCCGACGCTAGCGCCGTGGGCGCGGCCGCGGCATCCGGCATGTGACGGATACGCACCCTGATATTCGCCAGGGGGTGTCCCAGACACGCAGTTCCGGATGCACGGTCGGAGGCAAGGGCGCACACTTGAGGGAGCGAAGGAGGTGGCCATGCGGGTTGGGGTCCCACGTGAAGTCAAGAATCGCGAGTCGCGGGTGGCGCTCACGCCGGCGGGGGCCGAGGCGTTGGTCGCCAGCGGCCACGAGGTGCTGGTGGAGACAGGGGCTGGGGTCGGGTCCGGCTTCGACGACGCCGAATACGCGCGGGCAGGGGCGGCGATCGGGTCGGACGACGACGCTTGGGCGGCCCAGTTGGTGCTGAAGGTCAAGGAGCCAGTGGCGCACGAGTACAGGCGGCTGCGCCCGGACCTCACCTTGTTCACGTTCCTGCACCTTGCGGCCAACGAGCCGCTCGCGACGGCGTTGTGCGAGTCGGGAGCGCTCGCGATCTCATACGACACGGTCCAGGCGGCCGACGGCTCGCTGCCGATCCTGCGACCCATGAGCGAGGTCGCTGGGCGGCTCGCGGTAGTCGCTGGTGCGTACTTCATGCTCGGGCCCCAGGGTGGCCGTGGCGTCCTGATGTCCGGCATGGGCGGCGCGGAGCCGGCGCACGTCACCGTGATCGGCGCGGGCGTGGCGGGCTCGAACGCCGTGGCGCAGGCGGTGGGGATGGGCGCGCAGGTCACGGTGCTCGACCTTAACGAGGAGCGCCTGGCCGCGCTCGCGGAGGCGCACGGGACCGCCGTCACCACGCTTGACTCCACGCCCGACGCGATCGCCGAGTCCATCCGGCAGGCGGACCTTGTGGTGGGTGCGGTCCTGCTGCCCGGCAAGCCAGCGCCCAAGGTCGTGAGCCACTCGATGGTGGAGATGGCACGCTCCGGCACGGTGTTCGTTGACATCGCCATCGACCAGGGGGGCTGCTTCGAGGACTCGCACGCGACCACCCACGACGACCCGGTTTTCCCCGTCGCCGGAACCGTGTTCTATTGCGTGGCGAATATGCCGGGAGCAGCCGCGCGCACCGCCACGTTGGCGCTCACCTCCGCGACCCTCCCGTTCGTCCTCGCGCTAGCCGACCACGGCGGCGACCTGGCGTGCCAAAGGGACCCGGTGCTGGGAGCCGGGCTGTCGTCGTCCGGTGGGGTGCTACGCCACCCCGCGGCCATCGAGGCGTTTCCCGACCTCCCCCATGCGGGATAGCGTGAAGGCGTAGCCGACCGAGGGGAGTTGCCGTGAAGACGCGAAACATTGGTGGGCGTGAGGTTAGCGCCGTTGGCCTTGGCGGGATGCCGATGTCCATCGAGGGCCGCCCCGAACGCGAGCGGTCCATCGCCGCGATCAACGCCGCCATCGATTCCGGCGTCACGCTCATCGACACCGCGGACGCGTACAACCGCGACGCGGGCGAGACCGGCCACAACGAGTCGCTGATCGCCGAGGCTCTCAAGGCGCGTGGCGTCGGCGAAGAAGACGTGTTGGTCGCCACCAAGGGTGGGCTTATCCGCCCGGGCGACGGATCGTGGCAGCGCAACGGCCGCCCGGAGTACATCAAGGGCGCCTGCAAGGCGTCGCTTAAGCGGCTGGGCGTCGAGGCCATCGGCCTGTACCAGATGCACCGCCACGATCCGGAGGTGCCGTACGACGAGACCATGGGTGCGTTCGCCGAGCTGCTGGACCAGGGCTATGTGCGGATGGTCGGCATCTCCAACGCCACCGTCGAGATGATCGAGACGGCGCAGCGCGTCATGGATGGCCGCGTGGTGTCCGTGCAGAACCAGTTCTCGCCGGGCAAGACCGACGACTACGAGGTCATGCTCTACTGCGCCGAGCGCGGCCTCGCCTACCTGCCGTGGAGCCCGCTCGACGGGATGCGCGGCGCGGGCGACCTCGGCAGTAAGCACGCCGCGTTCGCCGCGGTTGCCGAGGAGCACGGCGTGAGCCCCCAGCGGGTCGCGCTCGCGTGGGAGCTTGGGCTGAGCGACGCGGTGATCCCGATCCCGGGCTCGTCGCGGCCAGAGACCGCCAAGGACTCCGCCCGGGCGCCCGAACTCGAATTGTCAGATGCGGAGATGGCCAAGCTCAACTCGGTGCTACCGGGCTAGGCAGGCGGCGCGTCGCTGGGCCAGCGGTGCCTGGCTAGTCGTCGAGCGGGCGCGGGGCGAGCCGCGCTAGTTGCGTCACGTGGTCCGGGTTGAGGTCCGCGACGCTCTGCGCGCCAAGCAGCCGCATGGTGCGCCGCACGTCGCGGTGCAGGATCGCGATCGCCTTGTCAACGCCGCGCCGCCCGCCAGCCATCAGGCCGTAAAGGTATGCGCGGCCCACGAGCGTGAAGCGTGCCCCGAGCGCGAGCGACGCGACGACGTCGGCCCCCGAACGGATGCCAGTGTCCAGCAGAACCTCAACGTCCCCGCCGATGGCGCGGGCCACGCGCGGCAGCAGGTGGAACGGCACGGGTGCGCGGTCGAGCTGGCGGCCGCCGTGGTTGGACAGCAGCACGCCGTCGGCGCCGTGGTCTCGGGACCGGACGGCGTCGTCGAGCGTCTGCACGCCCTTGACCACCAGCTTGCCGGGCCACTGCTTACGGATCAGGTCGAGTTCCTCGTACGTGACGCCCGCGTCGAACACGGTGTCGAGCAGTTCGGCGACGGTGCCGTTCCACTCGTTCATCGCGGCGAACTCGATAGGCGGGGTGGTGAGGAAGTCCCACGTCCAGCGCGGGTGGCGGATTCCGTCTGCGATCACTGCTGGGGACAGCGTGGGCGGGATGGTGAGGCCGTTGCGCACGTCGCGCAGCCGCAGCCCGGACACCGGGACGTCCACGGTCACGAGCAGCGTGTCGAAGCCCGCGGCCGCGGCGCGGTCGATCAGGGCCAGCGCGCGGTCGTGGTCGCGCCACATGTACAGCTGGAACCAATTGCGGCCGCCGGGGTTCGCGGCGGCGACGTCTTCGATGGATGCGGTGCCAAGTGTGGACAGCGAAAACGGGATGCCCGCCGCGCCGGCCGCCGCGGCGCCGGCGTACTCGCCCTGGGTGTGCATCAGCCGAGTGAAGCCCGTGGGCGCGATCCCGAACGGCAGCGCAGACGGCCCTCCCAGCACCTCGACGGAGGTGTCAACGTCGGTCACATCGCGCAGCACCTGCGGGTGGAACTCCACGTCGAGAAATGCCTGCTGCGCCCGCGCAAGCGAAATCTCGGACTCGGCCCCGCCGTCGGTGTAGTCGAATGGCCCGCGTGGTGCGCGGCGGGCGGCCAACGCGCGTAGGTCGCCGATGGTCTGGGCGCGGGACACACTGCGCCGCTCGCGGCCAAGGACGGGGCGGCGGAAGTGCACAGTGCGTGCGAATTCTCGCGGCGTCAGCGGCCTGCGGCGAATCGTCACGCGCCCTCGACAGGAATCGAACCTGCGACCTTCGGTACCGGAAACCGGCGCTCTATCCTCTGAGCTACGAGGGCAATGCGGGCGTTGTCCCGCGGCAGTCGAGACTACCAGCCCAACGGTTCGCGCCGCCTGCGCGTCTTTTCAGTATGACCAACCTTCGCGCCGTCGGCGCTACCGCAATACTTGCCCTCATTGCCGCCACCTCGCTCGGCGGTTGCGCCGTCGAGCGGGTCAGCAGCGGGGAAACCGACCCCGTCGTCACCGAACAGCCCGCGGGCAAGGTCCGCGCACCCGAGGCGGTGGGCACCATCACCGCCGTGCACCTGACCGACCCCGGCGGCCCCGTGTCCGTGGCCTTCACGCCCGATGCCGGCTACGAGTATTACGCAGGAACCACGTTCCAGGTGTCTCCGAGCATGCTGCCCAATGGCGAAGACGGCGTGACGATGAACATGTCCGACCTCGTTGCGGGAGCCCACATCAACGTGTGGGTGGACGCCTGCCGCGAGTCGTCCCCGGTGGACTGCGACGTCGTGCGAGTCGAGCTCGCCCCCTAACCGTGCGTGCGGCGCGGCCCCCACTGCATCGGGCGCCGCGCCGCCGCCGACCTCGCAGGGGCTCGCATACCCCGCGCGCGCCGATAGAATCGCCCGGTGACCCCCGAGGAGCTCTCCGCCGCCATCCGCGCCTGCCTGGAAGAGGGCATCGCCGCGGGAGACTTCGCGCTCGACGCGACCGCGCTGCCCGAGATCCGCGTGGAGCGCCCCCGCGACAAGGCCCACGGCGACTGGGCCACGAACGTTGCCATGCAGCTTGCCAAGCAGGCGGGTAGCAACCCGCGCGACTTCGCGACGGCACTCGTGGCAAGGCTGGCAAGCGCCGACGGCGTGGAGACGGCAAGCGTCGCAGGCCCGGGATTCATCAACATCACCCTCGCGGCTGGCGCAGCGGGGGAGCTCGCTCGCAGCATCGTGGACGCCGGCGCCGACTACGGTCGCGGCGACAGCCTGGTGGGCACGACCATCAACGTGGAGTTCGTATCCGCCAACCCCACCGGACCCATTCACCTTGGCGGCACGCGGTGGGCGGCGGTCGGCGATTCGCTGTCGCGCTTGTTCGAGTTCCACGGCGCGCGCGTGATCCGCGAGTACTACTTCAACGATCACGGCGTGCAGATCGATCGCTTCGCGGCTTCGCTGCTCGCCGCGATCCGCGGTGACGACGCCCCGGAAGACGGCTACGGCGGCGAGTACATTCTCGAAATCGCCGATCAGGTGCTCGCCGGCGCGATGGAGATTGGGGACCGGGATCCGCTCGAGCTGCCCGAGGACAAGGCGCTCGAGTACTTCCGCGCCGGGGGCGTGCACCTCATGTTCGATCAGATCAAGCAGTCGTTGCACGACTTTGGCGTGGATTTCGATGTGTACTTCCACGAGGACTCGCTGCACAAGCACGGCAAGGTCACGAAGGCGCTCGAAGAGCTGAAGAAGTCCGGAGCGTTGTACGAGGACGACGGCGCGTGGTGGCTACGCTCCACCGAACAGGGCGACGAGAAGGACCGCGTCGTCATCAAGTCCGACGGCACCGCCGCGTACATCGCCGGCGACATCGCGTACATCCGCGACAAGCGCGAGCGCGGTGCGGACTTGTGCATCTACCTGCTGGGCGCCGACCACCACGGCTACGTCCCGCGCCTCAAGGCCGCCGCGGCCGCGCTCGGTTACGACCCGGACTCCGTCGAGGTGATCATCGGCCAGCTCGTGTCGCTCGTGAAGGACGGCAAGCCCGTGCGGATGTCCAAGCGCGCGGGCACCGTGGTGACCATGGAGGACCTCGTGGAGGCCGTCGGCGTGGACGCTGCACGCTACGCGCTAGCCCGCTCAAGCGCCGACTCCACGATCGACATCGACCTTGACCTGCTTGCGTCGTCCACCAACGCGAACCCCGTGTTCTACGTCCAGTACGCGCATGCGCGGTCGTCGAATGTGGCGCGCAACGCCGCCGAGTACGGCATCAAGCGCGCCGACGGCTTCGACCCCGCGACCCTCACGCACGAGTCCGAGACCGCCCTGCTGGGGCTGCTTGGCGAGTTCCCGCGCATCGTCGCCCAGGCCGTTGAGCTGCGCGAGCAGCACCGGGTCGCCCGCTACCTTGAGGAGCTCGCAAGTGCGTTTCACGGCTGGTACGACCGCTGCCGCGTGACGCCGCTCGGCGACGAGCCGGTGGGCGCCGTGCACAACACCCGCCTGTGGCTCAACGACGCCACCCGCCAGGTGCTCGCGACGGGGCTGGGGTTGCTCGGCGTCGGCGCGCCCGACAGGATGTAGCGATGAGCGCACCAGTCTGGCCAGCGTCGGCCGGTCGCACCGATGACGGCGCCCTCACCGTTGGTGGATGCGACGTTCGCGCCTTGGTGGCCGAATTCGGCAGCCCCCTGTACGTGGTCGACGAGGCCGACATGCGCGCCCGAGCCGCGGACTTCCGCGACTCGTTCCGCGAGGCGTTCGCCGCGCACGGCGCCGAGTGCGACGTCTTCTACGCGGGCAAGGCGTTCCTGTGTTCGCGGGTCGCAAGCTGGATGGCAGCGGACGGCCTTGGCGTGGACGTGGCCTCGGGCGGCGAGCTCGAGCTCGCGTTGCGCGGCGGGGTGCCCCCTGAGCGCATCACGATGCACGGCAACAACAAGTCCGACGCGGAGCTCGAGCGGGCGCTGCACGTGGGCGTCGGGCGGATTGTCGTCGACTCGTTCACCGAGATCGAGGTGCTTGGCGAGATCGCCAAGGCCCTTGGCAAGGTCGCGCCCGTGCTGGTGCGCGTCACGACCGGCGTCCACGCGGGCGGCCACGAGTACATTGCCACGGCGCACGAGGACCAGAAGTTTGGCCTGTCAATCGCGTCCGGCGCCGCGCTGATCGCGCTTCACCAGGTGCACGCCGAGTCAACGCTTGAACTGCTCGGGATCCACACGCACATCGGCAGCCAGATCCTGTCGCTCGAAGCGTTCCGCGAGAGCGCCGAGCGGATGCTGCGCCTGCGCGCGGAATTCGTGGCGGCCACCGGCGAACACATGCCCGAGGTAGACCTTGGCGGCGGCTACGCCATCGCCTACACGGACGGCGACGAGGCGCTCTCGCCAGCGCAGGCCGCGGCGGGCATCGCCGAGGCCGTAGCGGACGCGGTCGCGGCGACCGGCGGCACCTGGCCGCACTTCTCGATCGAGCCCGGCCGCGCGATCGCCGGGCCGCCCGGGATCACTGTTTACACCGTCGGCGTCACCAAGGCCGTGACGCTTGAGGACGGCGGCAAGCGCCGCTACATCGCGGTGGACGGCGGCATGAGCGACAACATGCGCACCATCACCTATGGCGCGGATTACACGGCGACGCTCGCGTCGCGCGAGTCCTCCGCGAGCCTTGACCTGTCCCGCGTGGTGGGCAAGCACTGCGAGAGCGGCGACATCGTCGTGAGGGACGCCCACCTGCCGGACGACATCTGGCGTGGCGACCTGCTGGCGGTGGCGGCGACGGGCGCCTACGGGCGGTCGATGTCGAACAATTACAACGCGATCCTGCGGCCCGCGGTCGTGGGCGTGCGCGACGGTCAGGCAGCCGAGCTGGTGCGGCGCGACACTATCGAGGACCTGCTTTCGTGGGACGTGGCACCGGAGGCTTAGGGCACGATGGGAACGCGTGCTGACGAGCTCGCCGCGCGGCTACGGCCGGGCCCGCCGTCGCGCGCCGGATCGCGTGTGAGCAAAGCCATTTGACTCCGGCGCACGGCGCGTTAACGTGGAAATGAGGGCGTCAAGCCCGGCGCCCCGCAACTCAACGGTAAGTGAGGGCCATCATGGGTAAATCTTCGAGCAAGGCGGACGCGCAGACGCGCGAAGGCACGCGCACGCTGCAGGAGATCGCCGAGGCCGTCGAGCGTGAGCGCGACGCGTCGCGTTCCGCGGAGGCCGGATTCGGCAAGGGGGTCGAGTCCTTCGGCCCCACGGCGCGCGACGAGCACGAGTCGGAGCAACTGGACGTCATCCCGAACACCCAGCGGCGCCGCAACGCGCGCAAGCCCGGCCGGGCGTAGCGCGGCGGGAACGCGACGCGCGGGTGGGCCCCGCGCCGGGGTCGGCGTGCGCCTAGCGGCCGATCCACTCGACGACTTGGTCGAGCGCCACGCGCATCTGCGCCATCGACTGGCGGTGGTGCTCTGCGGACAGGCCGTATGGGTCAAGGATGTCCTCGTGCTTGTGGCCGGCGAGCGCCCCGCGGGCCTCGTGGAGGAGCCGGGCGGCGGCGGCGATGCGCTCGGCGCGGTTGCCCTGCTTGGGGTGAGGAACCACCTGCGACAGCGCGGCGGCCTCGGTCAACAGGAACGCCTTAGGTTGCGCCTCCGGGGAGAGTTTGACGATCCAGTTGCGCTGCTCGACGCCCGCGACCAAGATCAGTGTGGCGGCGTTGATCGCGCCGGCGTCGAGCTGGGCTGGGTCGTGCTCGGTGCCGTCGAGGTGCTCGGCCTCGAGCACCTCCATCATCGGGTCCGGGATCTGCCAGCCGACCATGGCGTACGTACCCGCGGAAACCAGTTCGGCGTCGTCCCCCCACTCACGCTTCAGGTAGAACTCCATGGCGGGGGAGCGGCAGATATTGCCCTCGCAGACGCACAGCACCCGCGCGCGGCCGTCGGCCATGATCGCCCCTTCCCAAGTGGGTCCCTCACTCGACATTACGCCGCGTGGTGCGGCGCATGGAAAGCGGGCCCGGCGCGTCCTGCAGGGAGACGCGTCGGGCCCGCAGTTCGATCGAACCACTTCGCGCCTCAACTTTCCTGTTCAAACGCAAAATTGTGTGCGAGTTCGCGCCACCCAGGGGTCGCGCGCGAACCGATAGAGTTGGTGTCGTGTCCAGCGCCAAGCCCTCCGTGAAGATTGCCCTGCTCGGGTGCGGGACCGTCGGCACCCAGGTGGCGCGCATCCTGCTCGAGCAGAAGGAAGACCTCGCCGCGCGCATCGGCGCCGTCCCCGAGCTCGTGGCCGTGCTCGTCCGCGACGTGGGCGCGCCCCGCGACGTCGCGCTGCCGCCGGGCGTGCTCACCGACGACGCCGCCAAGGCCATCGCCGGCGCGGACGTCGTGGTCGAGACCATGGGCGGCATCGAGCCGGCGCGCACCCTGATCCTCGACGCGATCGCGGCCGGTGCGTCCGTAGTGACCGCCAACAAGGCGCTGCTCGCGGAGCAAGGGCCGTCCATCTACGAGGCGGCCGACGCCGCAGGCGTGGACCTGTACTTCGAGGCCGCGGTCGCCGGCGCCATCCCCCTGGTGCGCCCGGTGCGCGAGAGCCTCGCCGGCGACTCGGTGCGCTCGATCCTCGGCATCGTCAACGGCACCACCAACTTCATCCTCGACGAGATGTCCACCAAGGGGCTCGCGTATCACGCGGCGCTGGCGGACGCCCAGCGCCTTGGCTACGCCGAGGCCGACCCGACTGCAGACGTCGAGGGGTACGACGCCGCGGCCAAGGCCGCGATCCTGTCGAGCCTGGCGTTCCACATGCGGGTGCGCCTCGAAGACGTCTACCGCGAGGGCATCGCTGGGATCACGCCGGACGACGTCGAGGCCGCAGCCGACTCGGGCCACGTGCTCAAGCTGCTCGCGATCGCCGAGCGCACGGACGACGGCGTCGCCGTGCGCGTCCACCCCGCGCTGGTGCCGGTCGACCACCCGCTCGCGGGCGTCCATGGAGCCTTCAACGCCGTGTTCATCGAGGCCGAGGCCGCGGGCGAGCTGATGTTCTACGGGCAGGGGGCTGGGGGCGCGCCCACAGCGTCTGCCGTCCTTGGCGACATCGTGTCCGCCGCGCGCCACTGCGCCATGGGCGGGCGCGGGCCGCGCGAGTCGAACTACGTGCAACTGCCTGCGCTGCCCATTGAGGCCACGCGCACCCGCTACCAGGTGCGGCTCGACGTGGCGGATCAGCCTGGCGTGCTCGCCAAGGTGGCCACCGTACTGGGCGATCACGGCGTCTCGATCGACTCCGTGCGCCAGCCGCCGGCAGAGGAGGGCGGCGGCCGCGCGCAGATCGTGATCGCCACGCACGAGGCGCTCGAGGGCGACCTCGCCGCCACCGTGGCCGCGCTGCGGAATGTTGACGTCGTGCACCAGGTGGTGTCCGTCCTGAGGATCGTGGGGGCCTAATGGCGCAGCCATGGCGCGGGATTCTGCGCGAATACGCCGACTGGATGCCCTTTGGCGCCGACGCGCCCATCGTCTCGCTCGGCGAGGGAGGCACGCCGCTGGTGGCGGCAGAGGCCATCTCGCGCCGCGTCGGGGCGGACGTCTACCTCAAGGTGGAGGGCCAGAACCCCACGGGTAGCTTCAAGGACCGCGGCATGACGGCCGCGATCACGCGCGTGATCGAGGAGGGCAGCACCACGGTGGTGTGCGCCTCCACCGGCAACACCTCCGCCTCCGCCGCGGCATACGCCGCCAAGGCGGGCCTGACGTGCGTGGTGATGATCCCGCAGGGCAAGATCGCCGCCGGGAAGATGGCGCAGGCCATCATGCACGGTGCGCGCCTGGTGCAGGTGGACGGTAACTTCGACGACTGCCTCACCCTTGTCCGCACGCTCAGCGACGACTACCCCGTGGCGCTCGTGAACTCCGTGAACCCGTACCGCCTGCAGGGCCAGAAGTCTGCGGCGTTCGAGATCGTGGACGCCCTGGGCGACGCCCCCGACATCCACGTGCTCCCCGTGGGCAACGCTGGCAACATCAGCGCGTACTGGATGGGCTACCAGGAGTACGCCGCGAAGGGCCCCGCCACCCGCACACCCAAGATGTGGGGCGTCCAGGCCGAGGGCGCCGCGCCGTTCGTTGAGGGCGAGCCCGTCAAGGAACCCGAGACCATCGCCACCGCCATCCGCATCGGCAACCCGGCGTCGTGGGACCTTGCCGTCGCCGCGCGCGACGAGTCCGGCGGCTGGATCCGCGCCGTCTCCGACCGCCAGATTCTTGACGCCCAGGCGCTCATCGCCGCCGAGGTCGGCGTGTTCGTGGAGCCCGCCTCCGCGGCCTCCGTGGCCGGGCTGCTTGCGGCGGGCGCCGCGGGCGAGGTCCCCAAGGGCGCGACCATCACGTGCACCGTCACCGGCAACGGGCTCAAGGACACGGCCACCGCGCTCGACGGGCGCGAGCTCGAGCCCATCGTGATCCCCGTGGACCTGGCCGCGGCTGTCGAGGCGCTGGGGCTGTCATGAAGTTCGCCACCGACCACGTCCGGGTGACGGTTCCCGGTAGCGCGGGCAACCTTGGCCCCGGCTTCGACTCGCTTGGCATGGCGCTTGGCGTCGTGGACGAGATCGAGGTGCAGGCGATCGCGTCGTCCGGTGTGGAAATCGAGGTCGAGGGCGAGGGCGCCGACACCATCCCCCGCGACGAGACCCACCTGTTCGTGCGCGCCTTCCGCGACGCCTTGGCTATGGCCGACGCGCCGCTCACCGGGGTGCGCATCGTCGCCAAGAACGCGATCCCGCACGCGCGCGGGCTTGGCTCGTCGGCCGCGACCATCGTCGCCGCCGTGACCGCCGCGCGCGCCATGATCGCCGAGCCCGACCTCCTCAATCCCGAGGTCGCGCTGCGCCTCGCCACCAAGCTCGAGGGTCATCCCGACAACGCGGCGCCCGCCATCTATGGCGGCGCCACGGTGTGCTGGATTGACCAGCACGGCCCGCACGCGAGCCCGCTCGAGGTGGCCGAGGGCATCGAGACCGCAGTGCTCATCCCCGGCTCAACGATGCCCACCAAGGAGGCGCGCGCGGCGCTGCCGGCCGAGGTGCCTCACGTCAACGCCGCGTTCAACGTGTCGCGCGCGGCGCTGCTGGTGCACGCGCTCGCCGGGCGGCCGGAGCTGCTGTTTGCGGCCACCGAAGACACCCTGCACCAGGACTACCGTGCGCCCCACATGACCGCGGCCATGGACATGATGCGCACATTGCGCGACAAGGGGCTGGCCGCCGTGATCTCCGGGGCCGGCCCTTCTGTTTTGGTGATCGGTGAGTCCCTGGCCGACGCGGGGCTCGGCGCCGGCGTGCTCGGCTGGGCCGAGGGTGTGGGCGGCGAGTCGTGGCGCTCGATCCACACCGCGGAGCGCGTGCCCGGCGCGACGGCGGCGCCCGTCAACTAGCGCCCGGGCCGTGCCGCTAGAGGTCGGCCTTCCAGTGGAACTCGCCCGCGATCGCCTCGCGCATCGCCGTCATCGCCTTGGCGATCGTCTCCTGGTAAGCGCGCGACTCGTCAGTAGTGGCGCTGGCGGCGGACGCCTTCGCGTTGGACTCGTGCTTCGACAGGTACGCGACGATGCGTTCGCGCTCGATGCGCTGCCCCTCGCCGCGGGCCTCGGACTGTTGCGGGGTGAGTTCGTTCTGGTCCATGTACCGCATGCTACGGCCAACCGGCACCGTCGCGGCTTGACGTTCACCGTCGCGCACCCAGCCTTAGCCGTGAGCGAACGAGTGAGTGAGCACTCACTCAGTCGTGTAGTGTGTCTCCCGTGGCACACACGACCAAGCGCGCGAGCGCCCTCTCAGCAGACGACCGCCGCGCGAGCATCCTCGCCGCCGCGGTCCCGTTGCTGCGCGAGCGCGGCCAGGCGGTCACCACCAAGGAGATCGCCGACGCCGCGGGCATCGCCGAGGGCACTGTGTTCCGGGTCTTCGAGGACAAGCAGGCGCTGATCGAGGCGGCGTTCGCCACCTTCATGGACCCCACCCGGGTCCGAGAGCAGCTACGCGCCATCCCCGCGGACGCGCCGCTCGAGGACAAGGTGCGCACGATCGTCGTCGTCCTCCGCGCGCGCTTCAAGGGTGTCGTCGGCATGATGCACGCGCTCGGCATGAGCGGGCCGCCCAAGCACATCCCCAGCAACGACGAGCGCATCCGCCAGCGCATGATCACCGAGGGAGTCACCCGCGAGCTACTCGCGGCCCACGCGGATGAGTTGCGCGTGGAACCCATCGAGGCCGTCCAGCTGATCCGCATGCTCGTCTTCGCGAGCGAGTTCCCCGCCCTCAACGACGGCCCGCAATTCACCACCGACCAACTGACCGACATCATCTTGCGCGGCATCGCGCGAACGGAAGGCTAACCCTTGCTCTGGAAACTCCTCGTCGCCTCGGTGCGACCCTACGGACGGCTGCTGACCGGCGTGATCGTCTTTCAGTTCGCGCAGTCCATGGCGAACCTCTACCTGCCGAGCCTCAATGCCGACCTCATCGACAACGGTGTTGCGCGGCGCGCCGCTGACGGCACGCCGGACCCCGACATCGGCCACATCTGGTCGGACGGCGGAATTATGCTCGGGCTCACGGTGCTGCAGATCGCGTGCGCGATCACCGCGGTCTACTTTGGCGCGCAGCTGGCGATGAAGGTGGGCCGCGACATGCGCGCACAGATCTTTGCCCGCGTCGGCACGTTCTCGGAGAACGAGGTGCAGCACTTCGGGGCGCCCTCGCTCATCACCCGCACTACGAACGACGTCCAGCAAGTGACGATGCTGGTGCTGATGTCCACGACGCTGCTCATCGCGGCGCCCATCATGTCGATCGGCGGCGTGATCATGGCGCTGCAGCAGGACGTCGGGCTCAGCTGGATCATGGTGGTCGCGATCCCGGTGCTGTTGGCGGCGGTGGCGAGCATCATCGTCCGCATGGTGCCGCACTTCCGGCGCATGCAGAAGCGCATCGACGCGGTCAACAAGGTGCTCCGCGAGCAGCTCACCGGCATCCGGGTGGTGCGCGCATTCGTGCGCGAGCCCGTCGAGGTCGCGCGGTTCGCCAAGGCCAACGCCGACGTCACTGACTCCGCGTTCAAGGCGGGCCGGCTCATGGCCGCCATGTTCCCGGTCGTGATGCTCGTGCTCAACGCGTCGAGCGTGGCGGTGCTGTGGTTCGGCGCCAGCCGCATCGACTCCGGCGAGATGCAGGTGGGCGCGCTCATCGCGTTCCTCACCTACCTGGTGCAGATCCTCATGGCCGTCATGATGGCGACGTTCCTGTTCGTCATGGTGCCCCGCGCCGCCGTCGCCGCCGACCGCATCAGTGAGGTGCTCGCCACCGAGTCCTCCGTGGTCCCGGCCGCCAACCCCGTCACCGAGATCTCGGGCGAGGGCGCAGTCGAGATGCGCGACGTCGCATTCGCCTACCCCGGCGCCGAGAAGCCCGTCATCGAAGGCATCACGTTCAGCGCCGAGCGCGGCACCCGCACCGCGATCGTCGGCAGCACCGGCGCGGGCAAAACCACCCTCGTCAACCTTCTGCCCCGCCTGTACGACGCCACGGCCGGCCAGGTGCTGATCGACGGCGTCGACGTGCGCGAGCTGCATTTCGACGCCTTGTGGTCCCGCATCGGCATCGTTCCCCAGCGCCCGTACCTATTCACCGGCACCGTCGCGTCAAACCTTCGCTACGGCAACCCCGACGCCACCGACGAGGAGCTGTGGGAGGCACTCGAGATCGCGCAGGCGAAGTCGTTCGTGGAGGCGATGCCCGACGGCCTCGAGACCCCGATCTCGCAGGGCGGCACCACGGTGTCCGGTGGCCAGCGGCAGCGGCTCAGCATCGCACGGGCGCTCGTGCGCAAGCCCGAGATCCTCATCTTCGACGACTCCTACTCGGCGCTCGACACGGCGACCGACGCGCGGCTGCGCAAGGCCATCCGCGCCGCCGTCGCCAACGTGACCATGATCGTCGTCGCCCAGCGAGTGTCGAGCATCGTCGACGCCGACCAAATCCTCGTGCTCGACGAGGGCCACGTGGTCGCGCGCGGCACCCACGACAAACTCCTTGAGAGCTCCGAGACCTACCGAGAAATTGTCAGTACCCAGCTCCGGACGGAGGACGCCTGATGAGCGAGCGCAAGCCCGAGGCCCCCGCGGCCACCAAGCCTGGCGCACCTGGCGCGCCCGGCGCGTCCGCAGGCGCACCCGCAGGCGCACCCGCAGGCCCGCCCCGCCCGCCGATGCGAGGCGGCCCGTTCGGCGGCCCTAGCCTGCCTGCCGAGAAGGCCAAGAACTTCGGCGACTCCGCCAAGCGCCTGGCGCGCCTGCTGGCGCCGTACCGCGTCGCCGTCGCGTTCGTCATCCTGCTGGGCGTCGCATCGGTCACCCTCGCGGTCACCGGCCCCAAGGTGCTCGGCAAGGCCACCACGGTGATCTACGAGGGCTTCCTCGCGGGGACCGGCATTGACTTCCCGGAGCTGCACCGCATCTTGTGGTGGGTCGTCGGGATCTACGTGGCGTCGAGCGTGCTGGCGTTCGTCCAGGGGTACATCCTCAACTGGGTCACGCAGCGCACGATGTTCAGGCTGCGCGAGCGGGTCGAGGCGAAGATTCACGAGCTGCCGCTCAAGTACTTCGACACTCACCCGCGCGGAGACCTACTCAGCCGCGTCACCAACGACATCGACAACGTCGCGCAGACGTTCCAGCAGACGCTCAGCCAGCTGTTCGTGTCGCTGCTGACGGTGGTCGGCGTGGTGGGCATGATGATCTCGATCTCGTGGCAGCTCGCGCTGATCGCGATTGTGTCGATCCCGCTCACCGTGGTGATCGTGCTGAACGTCGCCAAGCGCTCGCAGGTGATGTTCGCCGCGCAGTGGAAGAGCACCGGCGACCTCAACGCGCACATTGAGGACACCTACACGGGCCACGCGCTCGTCAAGGTGTTCGGCCGTCAGCGCGAGGTCGAGGCCACCTTCGAAGAGGAGAACGAGAAGCTCTACAAGGCGAGCTTCGGCGCCCAGTTCGTGAGCGGCATCATCATGCCGTCAACCATGTTCGTCGGGAACCTCGTGTTCGTGGCGATCGCCGTCGTCGGCGGCATCATGGTGGCCAACGGCGGGCTGCCGCTTGGCGATGTGCAGGCGTTCATCCAGTACGCCCGCCAGTTCGCGCAGCCGCTCAGCCAGCTGGGCTCCATGGCCAACCTCGTGCAGTCCGGCGTCGCGAGCGCCGAGCGCGTGTTCGAGCTGCTCGACGCCGACCCGCAAGAGGCCGACGCCGACCCGGCCGACGTCGCCCAAGGACAAGCACGGCGAGCTCCGCTTCGAGAACGTGTCGTTCCGCTACGTCGAGGACAAGCCGCTGATCGAGGACCTCTCCCTGGTGGCGGTGCCCGGCAAGACGGTGGCCATCGTCGGCCCTACTGGCGCGGGAAAGACGACGCTGGTGAACCTGATCATGCGGTTCTACGAGCTCGACGCCGGGCGGATCACGCTTGACGGCGTGGACATCGCGACCATGACGCGCGACGACCTCCGCTCGCGCACCGGCATGGTGCTCCAGGACACGTGGCTATTCGAGGGAACCATCCGCGACAACATCGCGTACGGACGCCCCGACGCATCCGAGGCGGACATCCACGCCGCCGCGGAGGCCGCCTACGTCGACAGGTTTGTGCACGCGCTGCCCGACGGCTACGACACGGTGCTCGACGACAACGCCTCGAACATCTCGGCGGGCGAGAAGCAGCTCATCACGATCGCGCGCGCGTTCCTGGCGCGGCCGAGCGTGCTCATCCTCGACGAGGCCACCAGCTCCGTCGACACGCGCACCGAACTACTCGTCCAGCACGCGATGGCCGAGCTACGCAAGGACCGCACCAGCTTCGTGATCGCCCACCGCTTGTCCACGATCCGCGACGCGGACCTCATCCTGGTGATGGAGGAGGGCCGCATCGTGGAGCAGGGCACGCACGCGGAGCTGATCGCCAAGGCCGGCGCCTACGCGCTGCTGTACGAGGCGCAGTTCGCGGCGCCGATCGACGAGGCGCAGGTCTAGGCGGACACGCGCTCGCGGGCCGGAGTCGTCTTGGGTGTGGGCGTCAGCGCGTTGATCAACGCGGTGATCAGCACGTAGGCGATGCCGTAGGCGAGCAGGGCAAACAGCGTCGAGAACTCGATGACGTATTGGTGTTCGAACGTCGTGGCTGGGAAGATTCCGCGGAACGGCTGAAGCAGTTCGGCGGTCATTTCGTAGGTCCAATTCACGAAACCGGTGTTCGCGTTTGCGCCAAACAACTTGAGTACGAATCGCAGCAACAGGAATGCGCCGACCACCGCAAACAGGAAGTCGATGACCTTGAGAAGTGCGGGACGGATGTTCATGTGAGCCTCCCTTGTCCGCCCGCGCGGAGGCCGCCAATCCGGGTGAATTGGCTCGCGCACCGCGCGGCATTCACGCTTCTACCTTGTCCACGGGCGCCGCGCGAAGTCAAGTCGCGGCGCGTGCCAACGTGGTAGGCGCGCGCGCGTGGTGGTGGTAGCCTGAGATCGCATCCCAGGAAGGTCGCCGCTCCGGCTGGCCTGCGAATCCGGGTGCAATCCACGAACTGCCCGCCGCATCGGCACCTCTGTAGCCGCAGGCGCGTATGCGTGGAACCCCGCACTGTAGAGCCAAGTGGGCTCGTGCGATGGAAGGAAGAGTGTGACCGACACCGACACGGCCGCGAACAACCCCAACAAGGGCGCGGCCCTGAGTGCTATGAAGATTCCCCAGCTGCAGGCGCTTGCCTCCGAGTTGGGCGTCTCCGGCACCGCCAAGATGCGAAAGAGTGACCTCGTGACTGCAATCGAGAACGGCGGGGTAGTACCCCCCGAGGCCGCCAAGGCCGAGGCGCCCAATGCCGATGCGAGCGCCAAGTCTTCAGGCGACGGCGACCGCGCCCGGCGCGCCAAGGAGGCCGTTGCGACGGCCGCCGACGGCGACAAGGGTGGCAACCAGAACGACGGCGGCCAGAAGCAGGGCGGCAACCGCAACAACCAGAACCAGGGCAACAACGGCCCGCGTGACGACGACGAGCGCGGACGGCGCCGGCGCGGTCGCGGACGCGGACGCGGTGGGCGCGACGACAACCGCGGCACCCAGCGCGGCGGCGCCTCCAGCGGAGGCATGGCCGACAGCCCCGAGGACGACGAGCCCCGCGAGGGCGAAGAGCTCACCGACATGGGCGGCATCGTCGATACGCTCGACAACTACGCGTTCATCCGCACCACCGGCTACCTGCCCGGCAAGTCGGATGTCTACGTATCCATGAACCAGATCCGCAAGTACGGCCTGCGCAAGGGCGACGCCATCACCGGTGCGGCCCGCCCGCCCCGTCCCGGCGAGCGCGGCCAGCGCCAGAAGTTCAACGCGCTCGCCCGCGTTGACCTCATCAACGGCCAGGCGCCCGCCGACTCGCGCAACCGCGTGAACTTTGGCGACCTGACGCCGCTGTACCCGCAGGAGCGCCTGCGACTCGAGAAGGACCCCCGCGAGATGACCACCCGCGTCATCGACCTGGTGGCCCCCATCGGCAAGGGCCAGCGCGGCCTCATCGTGTCGCCGCCCAAGGCGGGTAAGACGCTCGTGCTGCAGGCGATCTCGAACGCGATCACCACGAACAACCCCGAGGTTCACCTCATGGTGGTGCTCGTGGACGAGCGCCCCGAGGAAGTCACGGACATGCAGCGCACCGTCAAGGGTGAGGTCATCGCCTCCACCTTCGACCGCCCCGCAGACGACCACACGCAGGTCGCGGAGCTCGCGATCGAGCGCGCCAAGCGGCTCGTCGAGCTCGGCAAGGACGTCGTGGTGCTGCTCGACTCGATCACCCGGCTGGGCCGCGCGTACAACATCGCCGCCCCAGCGTCGGGCCGCATCCTGTCGGGTGGCGTCGACTCGTCGGCGCTGTACCCGCCCAAGCGCTTCTTTGGCGCCGCGCGCAACATCGAGCACGGCGGCTCGCTGACCATCCTGGCCACGGCCCTGGTCGAGACGGGCTCCAAGGCCGACGAGGTCATCTTCGAGGAGTTCAAGGGCACCGGCAACATGGAGCTCAAGCTGTCGCGCAACCTCGCCGACAAGCGCATCTTCCCGGCGGTGGATGTTGACGCGTCCGGCACCCGCCGCGAAGAGATCCTGCTCCCCGCCGACGAGCTCAAGGTGATGTGGAAGCTCCGCCGCGTGCTGTCCGGCTTGGACCAGCAGCAGGGCATCGAGTTGCTGCTCCAGAAGCTCAAGGAGCACCAGACCAACGCCGAGTTCCTGATGACGGTCCAGAAGACCACCCCGAGCGGCTCGGACGAATAGGTTCGCCGCAGGGCGATAACACCAAGGCCCGATGCCCCTCTCGCCAGGGGTGTCGGGCCTTGCTGTTTCTGGGGGTGGGGCGGGGTGGGTGGGGCGGGTTGATGAGGCGGCGGCGGGGTGCGTGGCGCTGCCGCATCGTCCCCTCGCCGCCCGCGCCGTCGCCCGCGCCGCCGCGCCCCGCGTCGCCCGCCGTCGCCGCCAGCCCCCCGCGCCGCCGCGCCGTCCCCCCGCTGGCCTCGCCGCCCCGCGTCGGCCGTCGGCGCCCCATGAGGACATGAGTGCCGGATCGGCCAAGAACCCGGCGCTCATGTCCTCGCAGGGCGCTCAAGCCGGCCCTCGATGATCGTCAACACCCGCCGTCGGCACCATCGCGGCTTCTCGACAACGTCGTTCCACCCGAATCGCACCGTCACGTAGCCGGCCGCCGCGAGTTCTACGTCACGCGTTCGGTCTGCCGCGAGCGCTGCGGCCCCCGCGTGGTAGCGAGCGCCGTCAAGCTCGACCGCGACCTTCGCGGCACGGTGCAGCGCGTCGACACGCACCCGACGGGACCTCGCACGCAGCACCACTTGCCACTCGAGCTCCGCGAACCGCGGGCCGGCGAACACGTCACGCCGGGCACGCACCTCGAGTGGCGACGTGGCGCCTAGGGCGAACCAGCCGAGCAGGCGCTCGAGCTCTCGCCGCCCTCGCACCCGGGGCGCACGGTCAAGCGCGCGCCGGAGCTCGCGCCACGTGCACACCCGCTCCCACAACGCCCCATAGACGACGTCGCGGCGCCGGGCTGCCGGAGCCGCGCCCCACGCGTCGAGCACCGCGCGGGCGGGGGTGACGCACCGGACGCCCTGGGCGATCGCCGGGCGCACAGGCGCGGTCTGTATCACCCTGACCCACCCGGGCGCACGGAGCTTGTCTCCCGCCGGGACGACGACTGTGGCGAACGTGGCGTCGCGAGGCGCCAAATTCGCGGTTGTGGGCGCGGGCAGCGTCGGCGCATAGAGGCGCAGGGCAAGTTCCCCGCTCACGAGGCCGCGGGGCGCCCACAGGTTGAGCGCCTCGCCCAAAGTCTTGGTCGAGCGCACGTGGCCGGCGCCGCAATACACGCCCGGAAGGAGCCGCACCACGCTCTTGTCCCGTAGCGCCCGCTCGAGTTGCGCCCGTGTCCAACCCGCGAGTACGTCCGCGCGGGTGAGCGCCTGCCCGGACGTTGCCAGGTACTCGGAGAGGCGCTCCCGGGAGGCGCGCAATGGATTCGACGGCGCGGGCGTCAGACGTTGGTTCATGCCCCAAGTGCAACCGTCGCGTGCGAACCCGCCGGCGTGTGCAGGCGGGGTCTGGGGATGACGGACGCGCGCGGACGCCCTGTGAGGACATGAGTGCGCAATTTGGGCCTAGCGCGACAGCCATGTCCTTGCAGCGCGCATCAGGCGGCGGGGGGACGATGCGGCGCGCGCCGGGCGGGGGGACGATGCAGCGGCAGGCGGCGGGGGGACGATGCAGCGCGCGCCGGGCGGGGGGACGATGCAGCGCGCGGCGAACGGGGTGTCGGCCAGCCCCGCACGGGCGCCGCCAGGAATGCCGTGTCGCCACAGCGCGTTCCACTCTGGCACAATGGACCGCTGGCCGTCCGGTTCACCGACGCGAGATGCGCGCTCGGACCCGGAGGCACCTGAAAGGGAACCATGAAGAAGGACATTCACCCCGAGTACGTGACTACCACGGTCACGTGCACCTGTGGCAACACGTTCGAGACCCGCAGCACCGCCGCCTCCGGCACCATCAGCGCCGAGGTTTGCAACAAGTGCCACCCGTTCTTCACGGGCAAGCAGAAGATTCTCGACACCGGCGGCCGCGTGGCTCGCTTCGAGAAGCGCTACGGCAAGGCTGCAGCCGCCGAGAAGGAGTAACTCCCTCACGGGAGTCACATCGTGGCCGAGGCATTCGCCGCCGTCCAGCCGTTGCTGGACGAGTACGCGGACATCGAGACGCAACTTTCCGACCCTGCCGTTCACGCGGACGGCGGACGAGCCCGCACGCTCGGGCGCCGGTTCGCGGAACTGGGGCGGGTTGTTGCCGCCCACCGCGCGTGGGAAGCTGCGACGGACGACCTCGAGGCGGCCCGGTCGATGGCTGAGTCCGACCCTGAGTTCGCCGCCGAGGTCCCCGCGCTCGAGGCCAAGGTCGAAGAGGCCACGGAGACCCTGCGCCGCATCCTGATCCCGCGCGACCCGGACGACGCCCGCGACGTCATCCTCGAGGTCAAGGCGGGGGAGGGCGGCGACGAGTCCGCGCTGTTCGCCGGAGACATGCTGAAGATGTACCTCAAGTTCGCTGAGTCCCGCGGCTGGTCCACCCAGATCATCGACAAGACCGACACGGACCTTGGCGGCTACAAGGACGTCACGGTCGCGATCAAGGCCAAGGGCAACCCCGAGCCGCAGGACGGCGTGTGGGCGCAGCTCAAGTACGAGGGCGGCGTGCACCGCGTGCAACGGGTGCCCACGACGGAATCGCAAGGGCGGATCCACACCTCCGCGGTGGGCGTCCTGGTGCACCCGGAGGTCGAGGACGTCCACGAGGTCGAGCTCGACATGAACGACGTTCGCGTTGACGTTTACCGTTCGTCCGGCCCTGGCGGCCAGTCCGTCAACACGACCGACTCGGCCGTGCGCCTCACGCACGAGCCCACGGGCATCGTGGTGAGCTGCCAGAACGAGAAGTCTCAGCTCCAGAACAAGGAGTCGGCGCTGCGCATCCTGCGCGCCCGCCTTCTTGCGGCTCAGCGCGAGGCCGCCGCGGCCGAGGCGAACGACCTTCGCAAGTCGCAGGTGCGTACCGTTGACCGCTCGGAGCGCATCCGCACCTACAACTTCCCGGAGAACCGGATCGCGGACCACCGCACCGGCTACAAGTCGTACAACCTGGACGCGGTGCTCAACGGCGACCTTGGCCCGGTTGTGCAGTCGGCCATCGACGCCGACGAAGAGGCGCGGCTCGCGGGCGAGGGCTAAGTCATGGCGGAGTTGGCGCGGCGGCCACGGCCGCAGGCCGAGGTCCCCCTCATGCTGCTGGTGCGCGACGTCACCAAGGCGCTTGGGGACGCGGGCGTCGACAGCCCCGAGCCCGACGCCCTGGCCCTCATTGCGTTCTGCGCGGGCACGGATTCCGCGCAGGTGCGTACGGCGTCGGCCCGAGGCGACCTGGTCCCGGAGCAGATTGACCTCACCACCATGGGCGCCGCAGACGCGCCCCACGGCTCAATCGGCGACGTCGTCGCAAGGCGGGTAGCGCGCGTCCCGCTCCAGCACATCGTCAAGGGTGCAAACTTTCGCACGATCTCGCTGGAGATCGGCAAGGGCGTGTTCTCGCCCCGCCCGGAGACCGAGGTGGTCGCGGGCGCGGCGATCGAGGCGGTTCAGTTCCACGCCGCCGCGGGAATTTCGCCCGTGAAGGTGGCGGACCTGTGCGCGGGTTCGGGCAACATCGGCTTGTCGATCGCGGTCGAGGCGCCAGCTTCCGTCGTGACGATGGTCGAGCTTGACGCCGCGGCGTTCGCCTTCCTCGAGCGCAACGTGGCGCGCTTTCAGCCGCAGCTTGGCAACCGCGTCGCGGCGGTGCACGGCGACGGGCGCACGGCCCTCGAGATGTTCCCCGAGGAGTTCGACGTGATCGTGTCGAACCCGCCGTACATCCCGCCCGGCGCGGTTCCCCGCGACCCCGAGGTTGCCTTGTATGACCCGGACGTCGCTCTCTATGGACTTGGCGAGGACGGCCTGGAGATCCCGCGCGGCATCGCCGCCGCTGCCGGCGAACTGCTCAAGCGCGGCGGCACCTTCGCCATGGAGCATGGCGATGCGCAGGGTGCAGCAGTGCGAGACCTGGTCGCGGACATCGGTGTCTTCACAAGCATCGGCACTGGCGTCGACCTCACGGGCCGCGACCGGTTCGTGTACGCCACCAAGTTGTAGCGGCGTGGCGCCCACGCGGCGCCCCGTGACAGACTGGCTCGCGTGATCTTGCCTGCCCTTGGCCCCGAGACGTGGGGTCCCGCCATTGACGAGGCCGTCAACGCCGTTCAGCGAGGCGCCATCATCGTCCTCCCCACCGACACCGTGTACGGCGTGGGCTGCGACGCGTTCAACCCCGGCGCGGTGCTCGCGGTGCTCGTAGCCAAGGGACGCGGCAAGGCGATGCCGCCGCCCGTGCTCATCCCGGACGACGGCCGGACCGTTGGCGCCCTCGCGCGCGAGGTGCCGCCGGCCGCGGCGATGCTCATGGACGAATTCTGGCCCGGCGCCCTCACGATCATCTGCGAGGCGCAGCCGTCGCTCGCGTGGGACCTGGGGGAGACCGGGGGCACCGTGGCCCTGCGCGTGCCGAACCACCCCGTCGCGCTCGCGCTGCTCGCCCGCACGGGGCCCATGGCCGTGACGAGCGCCAACAGGACGGGCAAGCCGCCGGCGCAGACGGCGGACGACGCGAAGGAGCAGCTCGGCGACTCCGTGGCGGTGTACCTCGACGGCGGCCCCGCGCCCTTGGGCGAGGCTTCGACCATCGTTGACGCGACCGGCCCGCTGTTGCGCGTGGTGCGCGACGGCGGCATTAGCCGGGCGGAGCTCGAGCGGGTCGCGGGCGAAGACGCCTTCGAGCCCCGGGGCGAGGCCTCCGCGTGAAGGTCTACCTGCTGGTGATGCTGGTGGCCGCCCTGGTCACCTTCGTGGCAACGCCAGCGATGCGTAACCTTGCCTACCGCATCGGCGCGGTGACCGCGGTGCGCGAACGTGACGTCCACACCGTGCCGACGGCGCGGCTGGGTGGCGTGGCGATCTTCCTGGGAATCGCGACGGCGGTTGGGGTGTCGTCCGCGATCCCGTTCCTCAAGCCCGTCTTCGAGACGTCCGGCGCGGCGTGGGCGGTGCTCGCGGGTGCGGGCATGGTCTGCCTGCTTGGCGTGCTGGACGACGTGCTGGACCTCGATTGGATGGCAAAGCTCGCCGGCCAGGTATTCGCCGCATGGCTGATGGCGTGGGGCGGCGTCCAGCTGGTGTCACTGCCGATCGCGGGGCTCACCATCGGGTCGAGCTCGCTGTCGCTGATCGTCACGATGCTCACCGTGGTGGTCGCCATCAACGCGGTGAACTTCGTGGACGGGCTGGACGGGCTCGCGGCGGGCATGATCGCGATCGGGGCGGGCGCGTTCTTCCTGTACTCGTACGTGATCGCGCGCGGCGCCTCGACCGCCGACTTCTCGAGCCTCGCGACCCTCATCCTCGCCGCGCTCGTCGGCGCGTGCCTGGGCTTCCTGCCGCACAACGTTCACCCGGCGCGCATCTTCATGGGCGACTCCGGCTCCATGGTGCTCGGCCTGACCATCGCCGCGGGCGCGATCGTCATGACCGGCCAGATTGACCCGGACGTGGTGGGGGAGCGCGAGCGGCTGCCCGCGTTCCTGCCCATCCTGCTGCCGCTCATCGTGGTCGCGATCCCGCTGCTCGACATGACGCTCGCGGTGATCCGGCGGCTGCTGCGGGGCGACTCGCCGTTCTCGCCTGACTCCCACCACCTCCACCACCGCCTACTGGCGTTCGGCCACTCGCACCGGTGGGCCGTGCTGGTGCTGCACCTGTGGACCGCGGTGCTGAGCTTCGGCGCGGTGTCGCTCGTGTTCATCCGCGGGCGGTACGCGGTCGCGCTGACGCTCGCGGGCGTGCTGTTCGCGGCCGCGGTAACCTTCTCGCCCAGGGCCCGCCACATCGTGAGCGCCCCGTGGCGCCGCGTCTCGCGTGCCATGCAACCGATCCGCAAGAAGATCCCGTAAGGACACCATGACCCAGCTTTCAGAATCCCAGCAGCGCGCGCGCGACACCTACCTGTTCGCGGCGCGCGCCTCCGCGGTCGTGATCGCCGTGGTCGCCGTTGTCGCGGGCGTCGTCGGGTGGATGGTTGCCCGGGCCGACGGCGTGTGGACGGCGCTCGCGGGCGCGTCCGTCGCGACGGTCTTCGGGCTTGTCACGACGCTCGCGGCGTGGCGCGGCACCAAGGGTGACCCGGCGACGTTCATCGCGTGGGTGATGGGCACGTGGCTCATCAAGATCCTTGTGGTCGTGGCGCTCGTGATCGTGTTCGGGAACCAGTCCTGGCTGGTGCGGCCGCTGTTTGGCGTGGCGCTCGTCGTGGGCGTCTTGGCCGCCCTTGCCGTGGATATCATCGCGCTCACGCGATCGCGCGTTCCGTACGTGGACCCGCGCCCTGCGTCGGGTGGCGATGGGGTAGGCTAATGCCCGATTCCCTGCTCAAACGTGATGGCCACCACGGTGGCCATCCCTCATTTTCGGAGACTGTGTGCTGTCGCTCATCCCGACGTCGCTAGCCGCCAGTGAAGGCGGCGAGGGCTTCCACCCCCCGTCGCTCAACGACTTTTACCCTGGCGCGCTGTTCGGGGACGGCACGTTCTACGAATTCAATCGAATCCTGCTGGTGCGCCTCGTCGCCACCGTGCTACTGATCTCGATTTTCCTACTTGTCGCGCGTCGGGCCACTGTCGTCCCGACGCGGGGCCAGAGCGTCGTCGAGATTCTGTTCGACGGCATCCGCAGCACGGTCGTCTACGGCGTGCTGGGGGAGAAGGAGGGCAAGCGCTTCGAGCGCCTGCTGCTCACGATCTTCCTGACGATCTTCGCCTTCAACATCACCGGCGTCATCCCTGGCCTCAACATTGCATCTACTGGCCTCATCGGCTTGCCGCTGTTGCTGGCGCTGGTCGTGTGGGTGGTGTACCTGACCGCAGGCGTCAAGCGCCACGGCCCGCTCGGCTACGTGAAGCACTCGCTGTTCCCTCCGGGCGTTCCCGGGTGGCTTAAGCCGCTGATCGCGATCATCGACGCGCTGCAGGTGACGGTGATCCGGCCCGCGACTCTCGCGCTCCGGCTCGCGATCAACATGATCGTCGGCCACCTGCTGCTCGTCCTGACCTTCGCTGCCACTCAGTACTTCTGGGTCGAGGCTGCGTCGAACTGGAACATCGCGTACGGTGTCCTGACGTTCTTCGGCATCCTGTTCATCACCTGCCTCGAAATCTTTGTCGCCGCATTGCAGGCGTACATCTTCATCATGCTTTCCGCCGTGTACATCAACATGGCCGTGGCGGAAGACCACTAACCCGTCCCGCGTGGGACACGAAAGGAACAACCATGGACGCCACCTACCTGGCGCAAGTTGTGGGAAACGTCAACACGATCGGTTACGGCCTTGCCGCGATCGGTCCGGCGATCGGCCTTGGCATCCTGCTGGGCAAGGTCGTTGAGGGCACGGCTCGGCAGCCTGAGATGGCCGGCCGCCTTCAGACCATCATGTGGATCGGTGTCGGCCTTATCGAGGTGCTGGCCCTGATCGGCATCGCGACGCCGTTCTTCCTGCCCACCAATCAGTAATGGCTAGCGTCTTCACCGGGCTGGTTGTCGCTACGGCGGCAGCCGAACCCGAAGCGGGGGGCCAGCACAACCCGCTCATTCCCGAGCCGTTCGAGCTGTTCTGGTCCGGGCTGTTCTTTGTCGCGATCGTCGTGGCGTTCTTCTACTTCGTGCTGCCGCGCCTCAACAAGGTGCTGGACGAGCGCGCCGAGAAGATCGAGGGCGGAATCAAGCGCGCCGAGGCAGCACAGGCCGACGCCGCGAAGGCGCTTGAGGAATACACGGCCCAGCTGACCGAGGCACGCGCCGAGGCGGCCCGCATCCGCGAGGACGCGCGCGCCGAGGCAGCGCAGATCGCCGACGAGTCCCGCACGAAGGCGGCGGCCGAGGCAACCCGCATTGCCGAGACCGCCCAGAAGCAGATCGAGGCCGAGCGCCAGCAGGCGATCGTGTCGCTACGCACCGAGGTGGGCGTGCTCGCAACGGAGCTTGCCAGCCGCATCGTGGGCGAGGCTCTCGCCGACGACGCCCGCCAGAAGCGCGTCGTGGACTCGTTCCTTGACGACCTCGAAAAGACGATGGAGTCCAAGTAGCCATGCCCACGAGTGGAGCCACGAGCAGCGCGGTGCTTGCGAGCATCGAGCCGCTGATCACCGCAGCCGGGAAGGAAGCGGGCACGCTCGCCGCCGACCTCTTCGCGGTGGTGGACACGCTGGACTCCTCGGGCTCGCTGCGTCGCGCGTTGACGGACCCGGCCCGCCCGGGCACCGGCAAGGCCACCTTGGTTGCGGACCTCTTCGGCGGCTTCTCGTCGCGGTCGGCCGACGTGGTCAATGCGTTCGTGTCCGCGCGCTGGTCCAAAGCAGCGGACCTCGCCGACGCCCTCGAGGCGGCGGGCATCGAGTCGCTCATCGCGGCGGCGCAGGCCCAGGGCAAGTTGGATGACGTCGAGGAGGAGCTGTTCCGCGTCGAGCGACTGCTCGCCGCCGACCGCCCGCTGAGGGTGGCGCTCGACGACCGCACCGGTGGCCCCGCCGCGCGCCTGACGCTTCTCAACACGGTGTTTGCCAAGGCCGTGGGCGCGCCCACGTTCGCGTTGCTGTCGCGCGCGGTCACGTCGCCGCGCGGCACCCGCTTGAGCGTCGCGATCCCGGAGTTCATCGACGTCGCCGCGGCGCGCCGGGAGCGCGCGGTGGCACACGTCACCGCCGCCGTCGAGCTCACGGCCGCGCAGCGCAAGCGCCTCCAGACCATCCTCGCCACGGCCTACGGCCGCGAAATCCAGTTGAACGTCGCCGTCGAGCCCTCTGTGCTTGGCGGCATCCGAGTCCAGGTCGGGCACGAAATGGTGGACGGCACTGTGCTGTCCCGGCTCGACGAAGTACGCCAAAAGATCGGCGGCTAGGGCGCACCGCCCTGGCCTACTGACAGGAGAGTAAGAATGGCTGACCTGAAGATCAGCCCGGAGGAAATCCGGACTGCGCTCGACAGCTATGTGAAGTCGTACGTGCCCACGGGCACGGTGCAGGAGGAGGTTGGGCGCGTCACGCTCGCGTCCGACGGCATCGCCGAGGTCGAGGGACTCCCGGGCGTGATGGCAAACGAGCTGCTGCGCTTCGCAGACGGCACGCTCGGCCTCGCGCTCAACCTTGACGTGCGCGCGATCGGCGTCGTCATCCTGGGTGAGTTCACCGGCATCGAAGAAGGCCAGGAAGTCAAGCGCACGGGCGAGGTGCTGTCCGTGCCCGTGGGCGAGGGCTACCTCGGCCGCGTCGTCGACCCGCTTGGCACGCCCATCGACGGGCTCGGCGAGATCGACACTGACGCGCGGCGCGCGCTCGAGCTTCAGGCTCCCGGCGTCATGGTCCGCAAGTCCGTGCACGAGCCGCTGCAGACCGGCCTCAAGGCCATCGACGCGATGATCCCGATCGGCCGTGGCCAGCGCCAGCTCATCATTGGCGACCGCCAGACGGGCAAGACGGCCATCGCGATCGACACGATCATCAACCAGAAGGCCAACTGGGAGTCGGGCGACCCGAGCAAGCAGGTGCGCTGCATCTACGTCGCGATCGGCCAGAAGGGCTCGACGATCGCCGGCGTGCGCGGCGTGCTCGAAGAGGCGGGTGCGCTGGAGTACACGACCATCGTCGCCGCCCCCGCGTCCGACCCGGCAGGCTTCAAGTACCTTGCGCCGTATACCGGCTCGGCGATCGGCCAGCACTGGATGTACCAGGGCAAGCACGTCCTGATCATCTTCGACGACCTGTCCAAGCAGGCCGAGGCCTACCGCGCCGTGTCGCTGCTGCTGCGCCGCCCGCCGGGCCGCGAGGCCTACCCGGGCGACGTCTTCTACCTGCACTCCCGCCTGCTCGAGCGCTGCGCCAAGCTCAGCGACGACCTCGGCGCCGGCTCTATGACGGGCCTGCCGGTTATCGAGACCAAGGCGAACGACGTGTCGGCGTACATCCCGACCAACGTCATTTCGATTACGGACGGCCAGATCTTCCTGCAGTCCGACCTCTTCAACGCCAACCAGCGCCCCGCCGTGGACGTCGGTATCTCGGTGTCCCGCGTGGGCGGTTCAGCGCAGGTCAAGGCGATGAAGCAGGTGTCCGGAACGCTCAAGATCGACCTGGCGCAGTACCGTTCGCTCGAGGCCTTCGCGATGTTCGCGTCCGACCTCGACGCGGCCAGCCGCCAGCAGCTCACCCGTGGTGCGCGTCTGATGGAGCTGCTCAAGCAGCCGCAGTACTCGCCGTACCCCGTGGAGGAGCAGGTCGTCTCGATCTGGGCTGGCACCAAGGGCAAGCTCGACAAGATCGCGATCGCCGACATCCTGCGCTTCGAGCGCGAGCTGATCGATCACCTCAAGCGCACCACGTCCGTGCTCAAGGACATCGCGTCGTCCGGCAAGCTCGAGGAGAAGACGGAGGCGGCGCTCGAGAAGGCCGTCGACGACTATGTATCGACCTTCCTCGGCACCGACGGCACCGAGCTCTCGACCGACTCGTCGGTGTCCGATGGCGAAGACGTCGACGTCCAGCAGGAGCAGATCGTTACGCAGCGCTCAACTAAAACCGGAAAGAAGAAGTAGGGACCGATGGGCGGACAGCAGCGCGTCTACCGGCAACGGATCCGGTCGACACAGTCGCTGAAGAAGATCTTCCGTGCGATGGAGCTCATTGCGGCTTCACGCATCGGAAAGGCGCGTGCCCGGGTGGTTGCGGCGACCCCGTACTCCGCCGCGATCACGCGCGCCATCAGCGCTGTCGCCACCCACTCGGACGTCGATCACCCACTCACCACCGAGCGCTACGACACCAACCGGGTGGCAATGCTGGTCATCACCGCCGACCGCGGCATGGCGGGCGCGTACAGCGCGAACGCCATTCGCGAGGCCGAGCGGCTGCGCGAACAGCTGATGGACGAGGGCAAGGACGTGGTGCAGTACGCCGCGGGCCGACGCGCCATCTCCTATTTCTCGTTCCGCCGCCGCCCGCTGGCGGCGTCGTGGTCGGGCGCGTCCGACTCGCCCTCGCACGAGACCGCCTCCGAGATCGCCCACACCCTGCTCGACGCGTTCCGGGCGACCGAGAAGGACGGCGGCGTCAGCGAGCTGCACGTCGTCTACACGCACTTCAAGTCGATGGTGGCCCAGGAGCCGCGCGTCATCCGCCTGCTTCCC
The DNA here is from genome assembly GCA_963735005.1 of uncultured Actinomycetota bacterium. Taxonomy (GTDB): domain Bacteria; phylum Actinomycetota; class Actinomycetes; order Actinomycetales; family Demequinaceae; genus WTKG01. The sequence goes on from CAVTJA010000005.1 coordinate 43,587, forward strand.
CTCGAGATCGTCGAGGGCGTGGCCGAGCCGGACGACGACTCGGTGGCGCCGCTTTACGACTTCGAGCCGTCCGCCGAGGACGTCCTCGACGCGCTGCTGCCGCGGTACGTCGAGTCGCGGCTGTACGCCTGCCTGTTGCAGGCCGCCGCATCCGAGCTTGCGTCGCGTCAGCGCGCGATGAACACGGCGACCACGAACGCCGAGGACATGATTCGTAACTACACCCGGCTCGCCAACCAGGCGCGCCAGGCGGAGATCACCCAGGAAATCAGCGAGATTGTCTCGGGCGCCGACGCGCTCGCGGCCTCGTAGGAACGAGAAGAGACATGAGCCCCACTGCCAAGGCACCTGCCAAGAAGGCCGCCGCCAAGAAGCCCGCGAGCGACGCCGTCGCCATCGGCCGCGTCGCGCGCGTGATCGGCCCGGTCGTCGACATCGAGTTCCCCGCGGACGCGATTCCCGACCTCTACCACGCGCTCGAGACGGACATCGACCTGAGCTCGCAGGGCGAGGGCGAGGCGTCGTTCACGCTGATGCTCGAGACCGCGCAGCACTTGGGCGACAACATGGTCCGCGCCATCGCGCTCAAGCCCACCGACGGCCTCGTCCGCGGCGCAGAGGTGCGCGACACCGGCGCGCCCATCTCCGTGCCCGTCGGCGACGTCACGCTTGGCCACGTGTGGAACGTGACCGGCGACCTGCTCAACGGCGTCGAGGGCGAGAAGGTCGAGATCAAGGAGCGGTGGCCCATCCACCGCAAGCCCCCGGCCTTCGACCAGCTCGAGTCCAAGACGTCCATGTTCGAGACCGGCATCAAGGTCATCGACCTGCTCACCCCGTACGTGCAGGGCGGAAAGATCGGCCTGTTCGGCGGCGCAGGCGTCGGCAAGACCGTCCTCATCCAGGAGATGATCTACCGCGTCGCGAACAACCACAACGGCGTGTCGGTGTTCGCAGGCGTGGGCGAGCGCACCCGTGAGGGCAACGACCTCATCGAGGAGATGACGGACTCCGGCGTCATCAAGCAGACGGCGCTCGTGTTTGGCCAGATGGACGAGCCGCCGGGCACGCGTCTTCGCGTCGCCCTGTCCGCCCTGACGATGGCGGAGTACTTCCGCGACGTGCAGAAGCAGGACGTCCTGCTGTTCATCGACAACATCTTCCGCTTCACGCAGGCGGGCTCCGAGGTGTCGACGCTGCTGGGCCGCATGCCGTCCGCCGTGGGCTACCAGCCCAACCTGGCAGACGAGATGGGCCAGCTGCAGGAGCGCATCACGTCCACGCGTGGTCACTCCATCACGTCGCTGCAGGCCATCTACGTGCCCGCCGACGACTACACGGACCCGGCCCCGGCCACCACGTTCGCGCACCTCGACGCCACCACGGAGCTCAGCCGTGAGATCGCCTCGCGCGGCCTCTACCCGGCCGTTGACCCGCTGACGTCCACGTCCCGCATCCTCGACCCGCGCTACGTTGGCCGCACGCACTACGACGTCGCCAACTCGGTGAAGTCCATCCTGCAGCGCAACAAGGAGCTCCAGGACATCATCGCCATCCTTGGCGTGGACGAGCTGTCCGAGGAAGACAAGATCATCGTCTCCCGCGCGCGCAAGATCCAGCAGTTCCTGTCGCAGAACACCTACATGGCGACGCAGTTCACCAACGTCCCCGGCTCGACGGTTTCGCTGTCCGAGACGGTCGAGGCGTTCGGCGGCATCGTTGAGGGCAAGTACGACGAGATCTCGGAGCAGGCGTTCTTCAACATCGGTGGTCTTGAGGACCTCGAGAAGAACTGGGCCCGCATCCAGAAGGAGATCAGCTAAGTGCCTCTCGACGTCAACATCGTCGCGTCGGACCGCGTGCTGTGGACCGGCGAGGCGACGCGCGTCATCGCGCCCACGGTGGAGGGCGAGATCGGCCTGCTGCCCGGGCACGAGCCGGTGCTGTCGGTGCTGCGCGCGGGCGAGATCCGGGTGCTCGAGATGGACGGCTCCACCAAGTCGCGTGCACGTTGCCGGCGGGTTCATCTCGCTCGACCACGACGCTGTGACGATCGTCGCGGACCCGGTAGCCGCGCCGGAAGAGTAGCGCGTGAGCGCTTGTGACCGCGTTTCAGTGGTCATCGGACGACGGCTGGCAGACAGTGTCTACTGTTAAGGTTTTCGTGTCCGTGCAATCGAGCGAGGAGGTGGTACCCGTGAACAAATCGACGTGGGCGCTCCTCGCTAGGGTCATGGTCGGGACGATAGGTCGTCCGGGAGCGCCGTCCCACTGAGCACTCCCGAAAGGCAACGACCATGCAATTCATTTCTGAAACGACAGCCTCGACGACGCGATGGTTGAGCGCGACTTCACGCTTGGCGGGGTTCCAGGCATCTTGTGGTTACCCGCAAGTCGGCACCTTCACCAGTTCCATTGATCCTGCTGGGCCACCCCGGTGGATCTGAGCCGGAATGTACCCGCGGCTGGCCGCGCAGAGCGATGGCCGCCACGTCCGAGGGCTTCGCCGCGGCAACGATCGAACTCCCTGGCAGCCGGTGAGCGTCCTGCGTCTCCCGCTGCCGAGCAAGCCCGCGCGGACCTACGGGAGGCCATCGCGGCGGGTCGAGCGCCCGAGCGAAGAGGTCATCGACCGCCTCGTGCTTCCGCTCGTCGAGCAGGCGGTTCCGGAGTGGCAGGCGGCCGTTCGATGCACTGCTCGCTTTGCCGGAAATCGGCGGCCCGGTCGGCATTTCCGGCGGGGTGATATCAATCGGCGTACGGTTGGCCGTCGTCGAACCGCGCATCGTGGCCGCCGGGACTTTTCGCTGGAAGTTTCGTACCGCGGGCGATTCTGGAGCGAGCGCGTCTAAGGTCACTATTCCGTTGCATGTCCTTCTGCAGTGGGACGACGAGGACAACGATCGACAGATGGCGCTCGACCTGTTCGACGCGTTTCGGTTCCCAGGAGAAAGCGTTGAACGCGAATATGGGAGGTCACACTGGGGTCCCCGCGCACGCAGCAGCGAGCCGCAACCGGATTCTTCACGCGGCACCTCAAGAAGTGACACGCGGCGGCGGCGTTGGTGGGGTTGCCAGCGCCGCCGCTACGGCGAGCGGCATCACGTTGACCCCGTAACCTAGGTCAGTGAGAGTTGTCATTGCGCGGTGCGAGGCGGCCTACAGCGGCCGCCTGAACGCGCATCTGCCGCTGGCGACGCGGGCCATCATGGTCAAGGCCGACGGCTCGGTGCTGCTGCATTCCGACGGCGGCAGCTACAAGCCGCTCAACTGGATGAGCCCCCCGTGCACCATGCGCGAGGTGGCGCCGGACAAGGCCGACAAGAAGGCGGGCATCGTGGCCCGCTGGGTGGTCCAGCACGACAAGACGGACGACCGCCTCGAGATAGCGATCCACGAAGTCGTGAGCGACACGCAGCACGAGCTTGGCGCGGACCCCGGCCTCATCAAGGACGGCGTCGAGGCGCACCTGCAGGAGCTGCTTGCCGAGCAGGTATCGCTGCTGGGCGAGGGCTGCACGCTGGTGCGGCGCGAGTACCCCACGGCCATCGGCCCGGTGGACATCCTCGCCCGCACGGCCGCCGGCGCCACGGTGGCAGTCGAGATCAAGCGGCGCGGGGGAGTGGACGGCGTGGAGCAGCTCACGCGCTACCTCGAGCTCCTCAACCGCGACCCGTTGCTGTCGCCCGTGGAGGGCGTGTTCGCGGCGCAGGAGATCAAGCCGCAGGCGCGCACGCTGGCCGAGGATCGCGGCATCCGCTGCCTGGTGCTCGACTACGACGCGATGCGCGGCAACGAGGACGTGAGCACAAGGTTGTTCTAGTCGGGGCGTCGCGCTGCGGGGCGGCTGGAGGTTTTGTCCGGCTCGCAAGCCTATGTCCGCGCTTTTTCGTCTCTCCGGTTGCGAGCCCTCGCCACCCCCGCTAGTTTCAGAGCGCACCGGGCGTGACGTGGCGCGCGGGCTCTGAGGGGGCTTGATGCGTTTCCGTTCGCCTGTTTCCGTTCTTCTGCTATTTGCACTGGTGGCGGCTTCTGCGCAGCCCGCGCACGCTGCTCCGACGCAGCTGAGTGAGACCCAAGTGGTGGCGTCTGCGGTTCCCGCCGCGGCAACCTGCGACATCTATCCCCTGGCGCTTCCCGCGGAAGTGGTGACCACCGCGACTCGAGGCACCACCATTCCGGCCATCAACTTGGGCAGCGACTCCGGCAACTTCGGCTTTGTTACGTGGACGGGCGACAATTCCGCGGGCGCTCTCGCCGGCTCGCTCACCGCGCCTGGCGACGCGGACACATACGTCAGCGCCGCAGATCCGGAGGATACGCAGGTCGACATCGGCGACTGGGTCCAAGGTGTGCCCGGCGCGAAGAACAGCAAGGCCGTGCGTACCGCGATGAACGACCTCTACGGAAGAGACATCGTCGTCCCCACGTACGCCGAGACCCGGGGCACCGGTTCGAATCTCGAGTACCGGGTGGCATCGTTCGAGGTAATCCGAATCCTCGACTATCACTGGAAGGGCGACAAGTGGATCTCGATTGACCACGTCGGGACCACCACTTGCTACGGCTCGCCGCCTGTAGCAAATGACGTGACCGTGACGACCACGGCGAACGAGCCCGTTCGGCTACCGCTCTCCGGCGTAGACCCCGACGGCGAGGGCGTGTCACTCTCGATTTCCACTGCGCCCTCGCACGGTACCGTCACGTCGCCGTTTAGTGACTTCACCTACAGTCCCGACGCAGACTTCGTCGGCACCGACTACTTTTACTATGTCGCCCGCGACGGATCCTCCGAGTCTTCACCGGCGATCGGAATCGTGGTCGTCAGCGAGCCGAACAGTGCTCCAAACGTCGTCTCGCAACCCACCCAGAGCGGCGTGCTTGGCGCGGGTTACCAATATGCGGTCGAGGCTCAGGATCCGGACGGCGACGTCCTCCGGTATTCGCTGGAAGACACGTCGGGGACGTTCGCGATCGGACGGGACTCCGGTGTCGTGAAGGGTGTTCTACGCGACTCCACGGCCGTTGAAAGTGTGAGTGGCGCCAACACCAACTGCCTCGCATACACGTACGACGCGGGTGCGATCGACCTGAAGCAGGTCTGGTGGTGGAAGACGAATCTCAACGGAATGGGCATCAACGTTACGGGACCGCCGATTGTGGGCCGCATGTATGACGTCAACGGTGACGGCGTGATCGACACCAACGACCCGCCGATCGTGGTGTTCGCTTCGGGCGGCGCTTCCGCCCAGCGGTTGATAGCGCTAAATGGGGCGACTGGCGAGCAACTGTGGGTCAATACCGACCGCAACTTTGCTGGCGCGGCGCAGGCTGCTGGCGACCTCGACGGAGACGGCGACTGGGAGATCGTGAAACTTCTCCGCGACCACCGCCAGACGCTAGTCGCACTCGATCACCTTGGCAACATCCTCTGGGAGGCACCCACGGGACCGTACGCGTCATCGCCAAATGCTAGTGACAACATGGCTATCGCGGATCTTGATGGCGACGGGAAGCCGGAAATCATTCACGGCAACCGCGTCTTCAGCAATACCGGCGAACTCCTCTGGAAGGGCGGTGCTGAGACCGGCGGTCACGCTACGTATGGAATTTCGTCGACCCCCGTCGATCTCGACAACGACGGCCGCCAGGAGGTGGTCGCTGGCTTGGCCATCTACAACGCCGACGGCACTACGCGCGCTCGCAACAAGACAATTGTCAACCGCGACGGCTTCTCGGCCGTGGCGGACTTCGACGGCGACGGCGCTCCCGAGATCGTCTTCGTTGGAACTGGCAAGCTTTACATGCTCGATCGCAACATGACCGAGATCTGGAAGCTCAACCTTCCGGGCACGAAGGTCGGCGGGTCGCCTGTCATCGTGGATGTGGACGGGGACGGAATCCCTGAGATCGGCGTGGGGGGCGACTCGCAGTTCACGATGGTCGACGCGAGCGGCAATATCCTGTGGGCGAACCCCATCGCGGACTATTCGTCTGGCCGCATGGGCGCCTCGGCGTTCGATTTCAACGGCAACGGGCGCCCCTCAATTCTCTACTTTGACGAACAGAACTTCTACATCTATGACGGCGCCTCGGGTGACATCCAGGCGGTCATCCCGAACGGCTCAGCCACCGGCATGGAGTACGCATACGTCGCTGACATCACGGGCGACGGCCAGGCGAACGTTATGCTCCCGCAAACCTTTCGAACGACTGGTAGCGGCGGACTTCGGGTTTTCGAGTCGGGAAGTCAGCCGTGGATGCCCGCGCGCCCGCTGTGGAACCAGCACGTCTACTCCGTCACGAATATCAATGATGACGGCTCGATTCCGTCGCACCCCATCCCCAATTGGCTAGGCGACAACAACCTGCGCGTCAACAGCTTCGCGGACCAACAGCCGTTCGGGCTCCCTGACTTCGCGCCCAGCGCGCTCGAAATTACGCCGGATTCGCGCGTCTCGGCACTGATCACCAACCGTGGCCTGGCGGCGTCCGGCGGCACAATTGACGCGAGGTTCTATCGCGTGGACTCCAGCGGTGCGCGCACGTTGGTGGGAACCGCCGCGGTGGCATCGCTCGCGCCGGGAGAGTCTGTGCGTGTAACCTCGCCCGCTACCGAGCTGAACGCCGCGACCACCGCTGAGGTCGTCGCCGAGGTAGTTCCCACAGGCGGGCTCGATCAGTGCAATACCGACAACGACTGGGCATCGGCCCAGGTCCTCACTGCCCGAGCCACTGACCCGAGCGGCGCTTTCGCCGAGCAGACGTTCGCGGTTGCAACAAGGCGCCCGCCGGTGAACTTCGTGCCCGATCTTGATTCCGCCCCCGACCAGACCGTACTTGCCGGCAAGACGCTCGCGGTCTCGATGCACGCGACCGACCCCGATCGTGGAGATCAGTTGCGCTATTCGCTCGTCGATGCGCCACACGCCGTGTGGATCAATGCGGTAACAGGCGAGGTCTTTTGGCCCACGGGGTCCAACGACATCGGAACTCACGAGATTACGGTGCGTGTCGCCGATCTCTACGGAGGCTCCGACCTGACAACGTTCACAGCCACAGTCGAAGAAAACCCGGATCAGATCGCGCCGCCAGCTGTGCACTCCGTTCCGCCACCACGTGCGGTCGCCGGCGGCGCATTCCGGTACGCGATATCTGCTTCATCGAACGCGGGAAGCCTCACCTATTCTGTGGTCAGTAGTCCCCGTGGTCTCTCAGTAGATCGCCACAGCGGGCGAGTCTCGTGGGACATCGGCCTTGGCCAGGCTGGCGATCACTACGTCTCGATTCAGGTCACTGACCCAACAGGCTTGTTTCGGTGCATGAGTTCCTTATCACTGTCAGTGGACGGAAGGCAATCGTCCTCCCGAATTTGCGGCGGATCAACCAGCCGCGGTCGATGTCGGCGATGCGACTCGATTTTGCGGTGCACGCGACGGACCCCGATGGCGACGCCGTCTCGTACTCCCTGTGGCGCGGGCCTTCCGGGCTCACGGTCGACACAGAGTCGGGCGCGCTGCACTGGGAGACTGCGGGCGTCGCCCCTGGGGTGTATCGCACCGAAGTGCTTGCTTCGGACCCGACCACCGGCGTTGCGGCAAGGGTGCTGAACGTCGTCGTCAACGCGCCAGGAAACCGCGCCCCGGTGTTTTCGTCAACACCACAGCTCACCGTCGACACCGGTACCGTGTGGTCCTACACCGCGGTAGCCGAAGACCCTGACCAGGACGGAGTTGCGTATGCGGTTGTGTCCGCGCCGTCGGGGCTCGAGATGAATGCGGGCACTGGCGTTGCGACGTGGGACACCATTGGCGTGGCTCCCGGCACGTATACCGTATCGCTACAGGCCGATGACGGTCGCGGAGGAGCGGCCGTCCAGGACTTCGAGCTCGTGGTCTCCAACGGCGCGTCGAACTCGTCGCCCACCATCACGAGCGTCCCTGCGACCCAGTCGCTTGTGAACCGTGAGTGGAACTACGACGTCCTCGCGGTCGACGTCGACTCTGACGTGCTCGCGTACGCGCTGGTGACTGGGCCCAGCGGCATGCGGATCGACGATCGGCAGTTGACGTGGACGCCCAGCGCGTCGGCGGCCGGGGCTCATCGAGTGATCGTCGAGGTGACTGACCGTCGCGGCGGAGTGGTGCGGCAGTCGTTCGACCTCGTTGTGGCGCAAGCGCTGGTCGATCAGGACCTCGTTCCGCCCGTCGTGTCGCTCGGTGGGGGCACGGCTGATCCCGGTCAAACCGTCCTGATCCCTGTCTCTGCGTCGGACGCGAGTTCGATCGCCGAACTCAGGTTCTACGTCGACGGTGTTCTGACCCCAATCGGCAGTTCCGGTTTCGCGTCCGTCACCGTGGGTGCAGCTGGCTCGTACAAGCTGCGCGCGGTCGCTACCGATGGGGCGGGCAATATTGCGCGCGCAGACGGGTGGATCGACGTACGTGAGTCCACTGACGGAGTACCGCCCGTCGTCGAACTCGCGACGCCCCTGGATGGTGCGGAGGTGCGGACCCCGACCGAAGTAACTGGGGTGGTGACCGATGCCTCGCTATCGCGGTGGGAGCTCGACGCGATCCCTGCCTCGTCGCAGAGCGCGGAATCCGTGCTCCTTGCGTCGGGCACGTCGTCCGTGGACGGCGGTGTTCTCGGCGTCTTCGACCCGAGCGTCCTGGCCGCCGGCGCGTGGCGGCTGCGGCTCTCCGCGTACGACGCGGGCGGCTACAAGTCGACTGTCGAGATCGTGGTGGTTTCCGTCAACGAGGCAAAGTACGGCGTCTTCAGTATGACGTTCGCGGACGCGGTGGTGCCGGTGGCTGGCATGCCGGTGTCGGTGTTGCGTACATATGACTCGAGCGCGAGGACCACGCCCGGCGACTTCGGCTACGGCTGGGACCTCGCTCTGCAGACGCTGCGTCTGGAGACGGACCACGACCCGGGCGCCAAGTGGAGTCGCGAGAACACTGGGCAGTACCTGCCCAACTGGAAACTTGTCCCGGACGCGTCGCACACGGTCACGGTGGTGGATGGCCAGAGCGAGAGCATCGTTTTCGACTTCACGCCCACGCTCGTTGACCCGGTCTATGACGGCCGGTTCGCGACCGCCGAATGGACCGAACGCACCTCCACGGGCGCGACGTTGACGCCGCTTGACACCACGGAGCTGGTGTTCGCGTCCGGCACCCTCGCCTCGCTAGACACGGTGCAGACGTACGCTCCCGAGCGCTACCGGCTCACCATGCCGGACGGCCGCGAGTTCACGTTCTCGCTCGAGGACGGCCTGACGCGCGTCAAGGACGCGAACGGTAATCAACTCACGATTTCGGACGCGGGCATCACGTCCTCGACGGGGACGGCCGTGGCGTTCGGGCGCGACAATTCGGGCCGCATTACGTCCGTGACGACGCCCGGCGGGCTCGTCACGCAATACACGTACGACGGCCGCGGCGACCTCATCGAGGTCACGGACCCCGAGGGCAACGTCACCACGTTCGCGTACGACTCGAATCATTACCTGACGGGCATCATCGACCCGCTGGGCCGTATCCCCGCGCGCAACGAGTACGACGCGGACGGCCGCCTGATCGCGATTGTGGACGCCGCCGGCAACCGCACTGAGATCAACGCGGATCCGAACTCGCGCACGCAGACGATCACCGACCGTCTGGGCAACGTCACGGTGCAGGAGTTCAACGCGCGCGGTTACCTCACGCATCAGCTGTTCCCGGACGGGACGTCCGAGACCTACACGACTGACGCGAACGGCAACCGCACGTCCCGCACGGATGGCGCAGGCAACACGTGGACCGCGACGTATGACGCCCGCGACAACCGCACCTCTGTCACGGACCCACTTGGCAACGAGCGGACGTGGGTTTACGACGGTTCCAACCGGGTGACGTCGGCGACCGATGCGCTCGGCCGGACCACTTCCATCGTGTACGACGCGCGCGGCAACGCGATCTCGGTGACCTACCCGGGCGGCGCGCAGGCGACCTTCACGTACGACGCGGCGGGCAACGTGCTCACGGAGGCGGACGAGTCGGGGCGGGTCGCCAGGCACGCTTACGACGCGCTGGGCCGGCGCACGTCCACGACGTCGCCCGGCGGCGACGTCACTTCGTACACGTACGACGCGGACGGCCGCCTGCTCTCGGTCACCGACCCTGAGGGTGGGGTGTCGGCGCGCACGTATGATGGCCGCGGCCGGGTGACAGAGTTCGAGGACGCGCTGGGCGCGGCGACGATTAGCCAGTTCGACGCGGTGGGTCAGCGCACGGCGTATGTGGATGCCGCAGGCGGCACCACGGGTTACACGTACGACGCGCTGGGCCGCATGAAGTCCAGCACGTCGCCCACGGGCGGCGAGTCCACGTACTCCTACGATGCTGAGGGCCGCGTTACTAAGACGGTCAGTCCTGATGGCGTGGTGCGGCGCACCAGCTACGACTCGATGGGCCGCGCGGTCACGGTGAAGGTGGACGGCGTGACCATGTCGTCGCGCACGTATGACGCCGCGGGTCGCGTCAAGACCGCCACCAACGCCACGGGCGACACCACCACCTATGCGTATGACGCGGCGGGTCGCGTGAAGTCGACGACGTACGCGGACGGCACGCAGGTGTCCACGGTGTACGACGCGGCTGGTCAGGTGACGTCGCAGACGAGCCCGACGGGCACGGTCACGTATGCCTATGACGTGCGTGGGCGCACCAAGGCGGTCACCGGTGTGGACGGCGAGACCTCGCGTTACACGTACGACGACGCGGGTCGCGTGCTGACGCAGACGGCCGCGGACGGCGCAACGGTCACGTTCACGTATGACGCCGACGGCAGGCTTGCGTCGGCGACGGATCCGCTGGGCAACGCGGCGTCCGTGGCGTATGACGGCAATGGTCAGCGGGTTGCGGTGACGGATCCGTTGGGCCGTGAGCGCGTCTGGGAGCTGGATGCGGTGGGTCGCCTGGTGGGTTACTCGGTGGCAGGTGACTCACAGCTGTCGCAGGTGTTTGATGCGGCTGGAAGGTTGACGTCGCGCACGTTCGGTGATGGTGCGACCACGGCGTATGAGTATGACGCGGCGGGTCGGCTGAAGAGGATCGAGTATCCGGATCGGGCGGATGCGGTCATCACGTATTCGGATGCGGGGCGTCGCGAGAGCGTCACGGATTACCGTGGCACGACCACGTATTCGTATGATGCGCGAGGCCGGTTGACGTCGGTGGCGTCGCCTGAGGGCAGCATCGCCTACGGCTACGACGATGCGGGTCGTGTCACGTCGATGACGACGCCAGCCGGCACCACCGCTACGTCCGCGACCAGCTTGGTCGCATCATCCAGGTCACCGACCCCGACGGTGGCGTCTACGCGATCGCGCGTGACGATGCCGGCCGGGTGACGTCGATGGTGTTCCCCAACGGGGTCACCGAGGCTTACACGTACGACGCTGCGGGCCGTCCCATGTCGGTGACCGTTGCCGACGGGCTTGGTGTGGTGCTGGCGAGTTTTGTTGCCACGCGGGACGTGGTGGGGCGGATCACGGAGTTGAACGACAGCGTCGGCGCCGCGAGTGTGGATCGCAGTTTTGGGTATGACGCTGCTGGGCGTTTGACGCAGGTCGTGTCCGACGCGTCGGGGTGCGTCTTCGACCACGGACTACCAGCTCGACGGGCTCGGCAACCGTGCCACGACCACCGTGGACGGCGCGGCCACGTCCGCGACGGTCAACGACCTGGACCAGCTGACCGCGCTGGGCAGCGACGTGTTCACGTATGACGACGCCGGGCGCCTCACGTCAGCAACCCGTTCGGGCGGGACCACCACCTACGACTGGACCAGCCAGGGTGAGCTCGCCTCGGCGACCACGCCGTCGGCAACCGTCGACTACGAATATGACCTGGCTGGCAACATCGTCACCAGGACCGAGGCCGGCGACACGGTCGAGTATGTGTACGACTCGCTGACCGGGCTGCCGCGGGCGGTGTCCGCGTCGGACGGGTCCTGGTGGGTCTACTGCCGATGGCGTTCCCCAGCACGTCGCCGATGGCCAGACCGCACTGGCTCCACCGCGTACCTCCACACCGACATCCGCGGGGACGTGCGCCTCGCCACCGACACGTCGCGCGCCGTCATCGACACGTGGACGTACACGGTCGACGGGCAGCTGACCGCCCGCACCGGCACCACCCCCGTCAGCGTCGGCTGGCGTGGTGAAACCCACGACACCACCACGGGCCTGATCTGGCTGCGCGCCCGCTGGTATGACCCGACCACGTCACGGTTCCTGTCGAGGACCCGTGGCACGGCAACCCCGCCAACCCGATCAGCCTGAACCGCTACGTCTACGCCAACGCCGACCCGGTCAACATGCACGACCCGACGGGTCTGCTTGCTTGGTCGACTAAGCCGGCCTTTCGGCGGGCGGAATCGACGAGCGCTTGTGCTGTCCGGTATCGCCGCGGGCCTGTTGGCGGCGGGCGCGCTTGAGCGGCAGGGGTGTTATCCTCACATGGTGCTCGACACAGGATGGAATCTCTGACCATTGACTATCGCGAGGCATTTTCCGTAGGCCCGCGTCGGAACAACCCAAACTCCTCGACAAGTGTGTCGGGCGATGTCGGGGTCGTGGAAGCGTGGACCGGCGGTACTGCCGAGGCCGCGGTTGCCTTGGCAACGGCAGCGGGGGCTACCGTTCTCGCGGGGACGACGCCGTGTACACCGAAGGACCCGCTCACTGATGCCCGCGAGAAGGGACTCGACGGCGAACGCCGCGCAGGGATTGACGGACAGGAAGACCATTGGCTCGATAACTGGGTCGCAGACTACCGCAGCCCAGATGCAATGACGGCGGCACTTGTCATCGAAGTCAAGAATATCGACAGCTGAATCTGACTTCGCAGATTCGCGATTTTTACGCGCACGCGGCGACCAATGACCAGACCTTCGTGCTCATCGCGGCGAATGTCTGCTTCTCAGGACCTGCGGAAGACATCTTGCTCAATGGAGAGAGTTTGACAATCAACGGGAGAGAACCTACTTGGCTGATGTGATTGTCATGGTCCTGCCCTAGAGAGGTGACTTGTGTCCTCGCGAACGCTCGAGATGCTTGCAGGAGTTGGGATTGTGGTGACCGACCTCGGACACCTCCTCGATTGGCCCGTGCCGTATCCGGAGGCCATCCCGATCCTGATCGACGGGCTCGCCGAGGCGGCCGACCCGAAGGACGCTGAGTTCCACGTACGGGCGCTCACCGAGCGCTCGGAGGCGGATCCGGTATCTCCCGTCGTAGTCCCGCTGTTCGCGTTGATCCCTGACACGATCGCCAAGCCGCACGACAAGTTGAGGTGGGCGATCGGCAACGCCATCTGTGAAACTCTGGAGCGACGACTACAGTCGAGCAGGTCATGAAGTACGTCGCCGATCCGCGTTTTGGCCGAGCGCGGCAGATGCTCGTGCTCGGTCTGGGCAAGTCCAAGGATCGCGTGTGGTGCCGGTCTTGCTCGGTGTCGATGGGTGACCCCCGATGTCAACGGCCACGCGACTCAATCCCTCGCAAAGCTCGCACCTCCGGAGGCGCGAGACGCGGCTTGAGGGAATGCTCGACGATTGGCGGGCTGGGTTCGCCGCGCCGCAGTGCGAGGCCTATGATCGACACGCGCACGGAGTAGGCGTGCGGGACGCTGTCGCTCAGTAGTGCGCATGCGGTTGGTTGAAGAGGTCCGGTGGCGAAGTACGAGTCGGCAGAAGGCGCTCGCCTTGGTGACGCAGTACGCATGGGCGCTGACGGTCCAGGGACGCACGTCGCCTGAAGCGGATTGAGTATCCGGATCGGGCGGATGCGGTCATCGCCTATACGGCTGCGGGGCGGCGTGCGTCGGTGACGGACGCGCGTGGCACGACGTCTTACACCTACGACTCGAGGGGTCGCCTGGTGGCGGTGTCGGCGCCGGAGGGCAGCGTCGGCTACGGCTATGACGATGCCGGTCGGGTGACGTCGATGCTGACGGCTGCGGGCACCACGTCCTACGTCCGCGACGAGCTTGGTCGCATCAGCCAGGTGACCGACCCTGACGGTGGCGTGTATGCGATTGGCCGGGATGATGCTGGTCGGGTGACGTCGATGGTGTTCCCCAATGGGGTCACCGAGGCTTACACCTACGACGCTGCGGGCCGGCCCATGTCGGTGACGGTCACCGATGCGGGTGGTGTGGAGTTTGGCAAGCTTTGCGGCCACGCGTGATGTGGTGGGGCGGATCACGGCGCTGAACGATTCCCTGGCGGGCACGAGTGTGGCTCGCAACTTTGGGTATGACGCTGCTGGCAGGTTGACGCAGGTGGTGTCGGACGCGTCGGGAGCAGCTCGACCACGGACTACACGTTGGATGGCCTGGGCAACCGGGCCACGACCACCGTGGACGGGACGGCCACGTCCGCGACGGTGAACGACCTCGACCAGTTCACCGCCCTCGGCACGGACGCGTTCACCTACGACGATGCCGGGCGCCTCACGTCCGCGACCCGCTCGGGCGGGACCACCACCTATGACTGGACCAGTCAGGGTGAGCTTGCCTCGGTGACGACGCCGTCGGCAACCGTGGGCTATGAGTACGACCTGGCGGGCAACATCGTCGCCCGGACCGAGGCTGGCGACACCGTCGAGTATGTGTACGACTCGCTGACCGGGCTGCCCCGCGCCGTGGCCGCGTCGGACGGTTCATGGTGGATCTACGCCGACGGCGTTCCCCTCGCCCAGCACACGAGCACTGGCTCCACGGCGTATCTTCATACCGACATTCGTGGCGACGTGCGCATCGCGACGGACGCATCGGGCGCGGTGACGGACACGTGGACCTACACGGTCGACGGCGCCCTCGCGGCCCGCACCGGTACCACCCCGGTCAGCGTCGGCTGGCGCGGCGAAACCCACGACCAGGCGACGGGCCTGATCTGGCTGCGCGCCAGGTGGTATGACCCAACCACGGCCCGCTTCCTCAGCGCCGACCCGTGGCACGGAGACCCCGCCAACCCGATCAGCCTGAACCGCTACGTCTACGCCAACGCGGACCCCGTCAACATGCACGACCTTTTTTTTTTTTTTTTTTTTTTTTTTTTTTTTTTTTTTTTTTTTTTTTTTTTTTTTTTTTTTTTTTTTTTTTTTTTTTTTTTTTTTTTTTTTTTTTTTTTTTTTTTTTTTTTTTTTTTTTTTTTTTTTTTTTTTTTTTTTTTTTTTTTTTTTTTTTTTTTTTTTTTTTTTTTTTTTTTTTTTTTTTTTTTTTTTTTTTTTTTTTTTTTTTTTTTTTTTTTTTTTTTTTTTTTTTTTTTTTTTTTTTTTTTTTTTTTTTTTTTTTTTTTTTTTTTTTTTTTTTTTTTTTTTTTTTTTTTTTTTTTTTTTTTTTTTTTTTTTTTTTTTTTTTTTTTTTTTTTTTTTTTTTTTTTTTTTTTTTTTTTTTTTTTTTTTTTTTTTTTTTTTTTTTTTTTTTTTTTTTTTTTTTTTTTTTTTTTTTTTTTTTTTTTTTTTTTTTTTTTTTTTTTTTTTTTTTTTTTTTTTTTTTTTTTTTTTTTTTTTTTTTTTTTTTTTTTTTTTTTTTTTTTTTTTTTTTTTTTTTTTTTTTTTTTTTTTTTTTTTTTTTTTTTTTTTTTTTTTTTTTTTTTTTTTTTTTTTTTTTTTTTTTTTTTTTTTTTTTTTTTTTTTTTTTTTTTTTTTTTTTTTTTTTTTTTTTTTTTTTTTTTTTTTTTTTTTTTTTTTTTTTTTTTTTTTTTTTTTTTTTTTTTTTTTTTTTTTTTTTTTTTTTTTTTTTTTTTTTTTTTTTTTTTTTTTTTTTTTTTTTTTTTTTTTTTTTTTTTTTTTTTTTTTTTTTTTTTTTTTTTTTTTTTTTTTTTTTTTTTTTTTTTTTTTTTTTTTTTTTTTTTTTTTTTTTTTTTTTTTTTTTTTTTTTTTTTTTTTTTTTTTTTTTTTTTTTTTTTTTTTTTTTTTTTTTTTTTTTTTTTTTTTTTTTTTTTTTTTTTTTTTTTTTTTTTTTTTTTTTTTTTTTTTTTTAAAAAAAATTTCACCTACGACGACGCCGGGCGCCTCACGTCGGCAACCCGCACGGGCGGGACCACCACCTATGACTGGACCAGTCGAGGGCGAACTCGCCTCGGTGACCACGCCGTCAGCGTCGGTCAGCATATGCCTATGACCTGGCCGGCAACATCGTCGCCCGGACCGAGGCTGGCGACACGGTCGAGTTCGTCTACGACTCGCTGACCGGGCTGCCCCGCGCGGTGTCCGCGTCGGACGGTTCGTGGTGGATCTACGCCGATGGCGTTCCCCTCGCCCAGCACACGAGCACTGGCTCCACCGCGTATCTCCACACCGACATCCGTGGTGACGTGCGCGTCGCGACCGACTCGGCCGGCGCCGTCACTGACACCTGGACCTACACCGTCGACGGCGCCCTCGCGGCCCGCACCGGTACCACCCCGGTCAGCGTCGGCTGGCGCGGCGAAACCCACGACCAGGCGACGGGCCTGATCTGGCTGCGCGCCAGGTGGTATGACCCAACCACGGCCCGCTTCCTCAGCGCCGACCCGTGGCACGGAGACCCCGCCAACCCGATCAGCCTGAACCGCTACGTCTACGCCAACGCGGACCCCGTCAACATGCACGACCCGACGGGGCTCCAAACAGGGACGCTTGCGGCGACCAGCACGGCGCAACTGGTATTCGATGTGCTCGTAGGGATCGGCGCGGTGTCGTTGACCGTCACTCGCGTGCTGAACTCGATCAGCAACGACGACGACCACAGCGCGAGCGTCGCGAACTACATCTGCATACCGGAGCGCGACGGTGTTGTTGTCCACCAGTCGCACGAGAACCGTGAGTGGTGTGAACAGTTCTATCCGTCGAACAACGCCGCAGGCTGGTTGGCGCCGGACGAGGGGGTTCGCAGAGGACTTCAGTGCACCGGCCCCGCCGACCACAACCAACCCTTCCTCGTCAACGGCAGCTTCCCCGGAGACGGCGGCGGAACGGTGCGTGCCCGCGACGTGCGGTTCGTGCAAAACACGGCGGACTATGGGTTCAAGAAGGCGTCTCTCGGAAACATCGATGACCTGCGTTCACAAATCGACGCGGAGGGTGCGACTCCGTCGACAATGGACGCAATCGTGATATTCCAGCACTGCGGGCGCCTCTACACGCTCGATCACCGGCGCCTCATCGCAGCGCAGATGGCAGACGTCGAGATACCCTTCAGGTGGGCGACGACGAACGAATTGCGTAAGACGTTCAAGTTCACCACGAAGAATAGCGGTACATCCATCGACGTAGACGATGAGAATGGCGAAACGATGTGGACGTGGCAGCCGTGACAAGCGACGAGTATCCGCGACAAGGATGGGCTTGTCGCGCTAATACGCTTGATCGCGGATGAGTCGCGCGAGGACTCCGCATCTGGCGACGTGAGCACGGCCGCATACTTCTCTGCGTTGTCCAGATACTCCCGCGACGTCGCGAATCGTCGCGACTTGTGGTCAGAGGAGCTTTGGTCTGCAGGCTGGCCGATCGTGGGCGCGGCATTTGAGGCGGCACTCGACTATGACTGAGCCGCCATTCGTACAGCCATCGGAGGAACTTCGACGCGCCTTTGCCAACGAGGCGCGGGCCCTCCTCAAACTCGTGTCATATTGCGGCGAAGGCGAGCCCTCGCTGCCCTCGGTGTTGGAGCGACTCGCGGACGTCATCGAAGCTTTGGACGCAAACAGCGGCGCAAGTTCGTGGGAACTTGTAGCCGACGCGATTCGCACTGTTCGGCTTGAGATCGAGTTGAAGCAATAGCGCGCTTTCCCACTCGGGCGTGGCGACTGCGCTTTTTGTTGCCACGCTTGATGTGGTGGGGCGGATCACCTCCCTCAACGACAGCGTCTCGAGCGACACAGTCTCGCGCAGTTTCGGGTATGACGCTGCGGGTCGGTTGACTTAGGTGGTGTCGGATGCGTCGGGTGCGAGCTCGACGACGGACTATCAGCTGGATGGGCTGGGCGACCGCAAGACCACCACGGTGGACGGCAGCGCGACCTCGGCGACGGTGAACGACCTGGACCAGCTGACCGCGCTAGGCGGCGATGCGTTCACCTATGACGACGCCGGGCGCCTCACGTCGGCAACCCGCACGGGCGGCACGACCACCTATGACTGGACCAGCCAGGGTGAGCTTGCCCAGGTGGCCGCGCCGTCGGCGACGGTGAGCTACGAGTACGACCTCGCCGGCAACATCGTGTCCCGCACCGCCGCCGGCGACACGGTCGAGTTCGTCTACGACGGCATGGGTGGTCTGCCGCGGGCCGTCAGCGCGTCTGATGGTTCCTGGTGGGTGTATCTGGGGTCGGTGCCGCTCGCCCAGCACACCAGCACCGGTACGACTGCCTACCTGCACACCGACATCCGTGGCGACGTGCGCCTCGCGACCGACGCCACGGGCGTCGTCACCGACACCTGGACCTACAGCGTCGACGGGCAGCTGACCGCCCGCACCGGCACCACCCCCGTCAGCGTCGGCTGGCGCGGCGAAACCCACGACCAGGCGACGGGCCTGATCTGGCTGCGCGCCCGGTGGTATGACCCGACCACGGCCCGGTTCCTGAGCGCCGACCCGTGGCACGGAAACCCGTCCAACCCGATCAGCCTGAACCGCTACGTCTACGCCAACGCGGACCCGGTCAACATGCACGACCCCACAGGGTTGTCGACGCTCGCGAACAGCAACGTAACGACGTCGCTGCTCGCGAATGGTGACGATGACGGGATACAGGCCCGACTCGTGCAGTGGCTGAATGCGGCATACGCTGCGCCTGCGGCGACGACCAGCGGTTCGGCCATCCTTGCGGCAGGCGGCGGTACGACTGGCGTTGCGAGTGGAGCATCGCTCGTTCCGTGGCTGCTTCGAGGGGCGAGACTCCTTGTTGTCGGAGGCTTCGGTGTGGTCGCGGTGGCGGACCCGTGGGATCGACGGCGGTGCGCCCGCTACAGAGGACTTGCCTGATCTCGAGGTACATGACCGCGACTCCAACAACCCCGCGCTGCAACCACAAACGGACGGGGCTGGCGTCCGCGATGGGCTACCGCCAGGGTGCCCGTCGGGACCGAACTGGGTGTACCGGGCGCTCAGGCCCGACGAGACGCCAGAAGACGGGCTCGTCGCGCGCGGTCGCCCGGCGAACGAGTGTCGATCCCATTAGTCACGTTGCGGGCAAGATCGCGTCGCCGTGGATATCCACAACCAAGAGCTTCGCAACTGCCCTGAACAAGTTCGGCGCGCAAGGTGTGACGGTTGTGGCTGTCGATGTCTCCCAGGTGGTGACAGAGGTCGTCGACTGAGCGAAGGAATGGACGAAGGCGGGCGCTTCAGCAGCTACGCAAAGTCCGATCAGAAGTTCTGATCCGCGACTTCGTACCGGCAGCCGCGATCGTAGTATGTGTTCCATGATGAACCTTGACGAGGTTAGGCGGCCATCGATTGCGAGTATGACCGCGAGACCGGCTTTCTGGGTCAATTACGGACCGGCGAGTTTGACGAAGCGCGCGCTGGCCGTCTGGTGGGGCTCCTTGAGCAGCTCGAGGTGCCGGACCCGGTTCCGGCTTAGGCTTGTACAGCTTGTCTGGATGATGCCGAGCTTCATTCTCTGGCAAGTTGATCGTGTGGAGTCCGACGCGCGTGATGACGTGGTCGCTCTTTCCAACAAGATCGAGTCGATCTTGATAAAAAGAAGCTCGGCGCACCATAGGAAGATTGGCCGGGGGTGGTCGCAGCCCTGGCTTCTGAGGGTGACCGCTGCCTTTGCGTTGGGTGGCGACGCATTCACGTATGACGATGCCGGGCGCTTGGCGTCCGCGACGCGTGCGGGCGAGACGACCAGCTACGACTGGACCAGTCAAGGTGAGCTTGCCCAGGTGACGACGCCGTCGGCGACGGTGGGCTACGAGTATGACCTGGCTGGCAACATCGTCGCTAGGACCGAGGCCGGCGACACCGTCGAGTACGTCTACGACAGCATGGGCGGTCTGCTGCGGGCGGTGTCCGCGTCGGACCGTTCGTGGTGGGTGTACGCCGATGGAGTTCCCCTCGCCCAGCACACGAGCACTGGCTCCACGGCGTATCTTCACACCGACATCCGCGGCGACGTGCGGCTCGCCACCGACACCACGGGCGTCGTCACCGACACATGGACCGATAGTGTCGACGGGCAGCTGACCGTCGACACCGGCACCACCCCCGTCAGCGTGGGCTGGCGTGGCGAGACCCGCGACACCGCCACGGGCCTGATCTGGCTGCGGGCCCGGTGGTATGACCCGAGCAACCGCACGCTTCCTGGTGCCGACCCGTGGCACGGCGACCCGTCCAACCCGATCAGCTTGAACCGCTACGTCTACGCCAACGCGGACCCCGTCAACATGCACGACCCGACGGGGCTCGAGGTGCTCGCGCAGCAGGGCCCGAAGATCGCCGTCAATGACAAGCTGATTGCATTGCGAACGGGAATGGGTCTGGAGCGCGCGCACGCGCTCATTCAACTCGCGATCAGCTCGGTCGCTGTAGCGACAATTGCGACTGTCGATCACTACGTTCGCCTAGCTATCCAGAATTCCAGTCATGACCACGGTGTCGACAGCGAGGGCCCGCGAATCGTGCAGGGTCCAGACATTGAGGTTTACGACCGGGACTCGAGTGATCCCGAACTGCAAGCCGCAGCGGATGGAGCAGGCGCTCGTGACGGCGCGCCGCCCCAGTGCAGTGGCTCGCCGCCGCCTCCCGTGATCAACCTCGACAATGCGACGCAGTGGACCGGCACGTTCCCCGTGGCTGGGCGCGCACCGTTTGAAGTGCTATTCCGAGTTGACACTGGGTCCATGACCGGAGTGGCCGGCACCGTAACGAACTATGCAGTGTATGACTACTTGGGTAGGCTCGTGAGGCGTGTCGACTTGGTCGGCAGGTCGCACGGCGGTGTCGCTACGCCCCACGTGCAACACATCGTTTGGGATCGGGCACCGTCGGGCGTCGAGTATCCACGTGAGTTGAAGAAGGCCGACGAGGCGGGGCCGGGAGACATGCCATGTTGAATCGACTTGACTTTCAGGATGTCCCTGGCGCTTCCGACTTGCGGGTGCCGGGCACGGGCGAATATGACGTAGCGAAGATCACGTTGTCCGTGGTGCCGGCTTTGCACTTCGGGGCCGTCCTCGAACGTGTGTGGCTAGATCTCATCGTTGTTGACGGTGCAGTACTTCGAAGAGACTTCGTGGACGCCGGCGGCGTCGATGATTGGGCGGGCAAAGTTGAGTCGGTTCGTCAACTCGAGTACGTAGCTAACAAACTCGATGTCGCGTACTTGACGCGCTACGACGAAGAGGGCGTGCCCGACGGGTTTCGTACCCAACTCGCCGAACTCATCGCCGACATTTGGCGAGCACGCGCCATGACATTGTTCCCTGATCGCGTCTTCGACATCTATGTGGATTCGGTGCAGGGCGACGGCCCAACGGTGCACCTCGAACAGGACGATAGAGGAGTGCCCGTGCCGTTTCGAGCCGTGACCTGACGTACCAACAAAGAGACTTCGTCACCCGTCCAAGTGCGCCGGGTGTGTTTTCTCCGCTGAAAGTACTCTCTCGAAGGTTTCGGCTCCTGCTCCAAGCTCCCATTCTCCGCCTCGTCGTTCTATGCGGGCGGTGGCGCGTCGGACGTTGACGTCGCGCACGTTCGGTGATGGTGCGACCACGGCGTGCGAGTACGACCCGGCGGGCAGGGTCGCGTCCGCGACGCGTTCGGGCGGGACCACCACGTTCGACTGGACGAGTCAAGGGGAGCTTGCCCAGGTGACGACGCCGTCGGCCACGGTGAAGTACGAGTATGACCTGGCGGGCAACATCGTCGCTAGGGCCGAGGGCGGCACACGGTTGACTTCGTCTACGACAGCCTTACCGGGCTACCGCGGGCGGTGTCCGCGTCGGATGGGTCGTGGTGGGTGTATGCCGATGGGGTTCCCCTTGCCCAACACACGAGCACTGGCTCCACGGCGTATCTTCACACCGACATCCGTGGTGACGTGCGCGTCGCGACCGACTCGGCCGGCGCCGTCACGGACACCTGGACCTACACCGTCGACGGCGCCCTCGCGGCCCGCACCGGTACCACCCCGGTCAGCGTCGGATGGCGTGGCGAAACCCACGACACCACCACGGGCCTGATCTGGTTGCGGGCCCGGTGGTATGACCCGACCACGGCACGGTTCCTGTCGGCCGACCCGTGGCACGGCGACCCGTCCAACCCGATCAGCTGAACCGCTACGTCTACGCCAACGCCGACCCGGTCAACATGCACGACCCGACAGGACTCGAGGCGCTCGCGCAGCAGGGCCCGAAGATTGCCGTCAATGACACGCTGCTTGCGATCCGTGGCATGAGCGCAGTCCGGGCGCAGGCGTTGATTCAATTGGCAGTCAATTCCGTGATCGTCTCGACCATCTTGACCGTCGACCACTACATCCGGGCAGCGATTGCGAACTCCAGTCGCAACGATGGCATCGACAGCGACGGCCCTCGCGTGATCGTCCCTGAAATCGAGGTTGGCGGCGCAGGCGAGCAGGATCCCGAACTTCAGCGGCAGCCCGAACCCGGAGGTGCGGGGATGGGGTTGCCCCCGACCTGCCCGCCGGCAGTGTACGGCCGACACGGCGCGACGTGGGAAGACTTGCGCGAGTTCGAAGAGCGCACAAGAGACGAAGCTTTTCGTCGTGCCGGAATTCCAGAGGGCCTCGAGCCGATAGATATTTTGCAGGTCAACGCCAACGTACAATACGTGTTCGTGATGTTCGACGTCCCGTTCGTCGTGACCTTCCAGGCGATGGATAGCGGGGGCACCCCTGAGCACGATGCGCCGCACTGGGACTGGGGCAACGTGAAATTGGACAAGGTCAGGGCAACTTGAAGCTCAACAGTTTCGAGATGTGGCAGCCGGAAAAGGCCAAGGGAAGTTGGCGACCACAGTGCTAGGTGAACTCTCGGCGGCACGATTGCGCGCACACCCAGGGATGTGCAACGGGGACCTGAGTGTGGACGTCGGCGCAGCGCAAATGCTGAGTTGGGGCGCGCATCCGCTCGGTGAAGCCGAACGGCACGACTTCGATGTCGCGTTGACATCGCACGCCGCGCTCGTTGATTTGTCTGGCGCTGATACTGGGTGGGCCGCGCTGGTTTCGCCAGCTTCTCCCGGCAAGCTACGGGAGATCGCGGAAAATGCGACGGTCCCCGAGGTTCTCGTCACGGGGCATCATCACGGCGCGTGGCTAGCGCGGATGTCCATGAGCAACTTTGTGGAGCACGCACACGAGTTGGCGATCGCGGATTGCGTGGGAGTGCGTGCGTCAGCGCCCGACGGGTCAGGCAGCGTGTTGCTGACGGCGTGGGCGCCGGAAGACTTTGAGGAGATGTCGGCGCGCCACGGTGGGGTCATCGTGACTCGCGGGTCGCTGCTGGGGAGCGCTATTCACGGGGAGGTGGCCGGCGCCCTTCCCGGGCCCGCTGAACTTCAGGCGTTCTCGATGGTGGCCGACGCGGAACACAGTGATCTGTGGATCGATGCCTTGGAGTTGCTGGGCGCCCGGCTCGACCGCGCGTCGCGTGGCAAAGATAAGGTCTATGACGTTGTGTTGAGGATCTACGTTGACGGCGGAGAGCGGTGGTTTCGAGACAACGACGAGTTCGAGGGGCCCGGTTTCGTAGACGGCCCCGATGGTCGTGAGTTGCACGTCTATCTCGACGGAACTGTGGCGCCTTCCGTCGGGGTGTTGCGCGATGTTGTCGAGCGTGCCGTGGTCGCCGCGCTATCGCGCGAACCAATCCTTGAGCCGCGAGATACCACGATCGCGCGGCTTCATCGGTATGTGGACGGGGCGTTCGGAGGCCTCGAGCTCTAGGGCCGTCTGCGACGCGGACACCGGGGCAGGGCGATGTGTCGATCACGGCTCACGTCCAATCGCCGCGGGCACGCTCGCTCCCGCGACGCGTGCGGGCGGGACCACCACGTTCGACTGGACGAGTCAGGGTGAGCTTGCCTCGGTGACGACCCCGTCGGCCACGGTGAACTATGCGTACGACCTGGCGGGCAACATCGTCGCCCGCACTGAGGCTGGCGACACCGTCGAGTATGTCTACGACTCGCTGACCGGCCTGCCGCGGGCCGTCGGCGCGTCGGATGGTTCGTGGTGGGTCTACGCCGATGGTGTTCCCCTCGCCCAGCACACGAGCACTGGCTCCACGGCGTATCTGCACACCGACATCCGTGGTGATCTGCGGGTCGCGACCGACTCGGCCGGCGCGGTGACGGACACCTGGACCTACAGCGTCGACGGGCAACTGACAGCCCGCACCGGCACCACCCCCGTCACCGTGGGCTGGCGCGGCGAAACCCACGACCAGGCGACGGGCCTGATCTGGTTGCGTGCCCGCTGGTATGACCCGACCACGGCCGGTTCCTGAGCGCGGACCCGTGGCACGGCAACCCCGCCCACCCCGCCTCACTGAACCGCTACGTCTACGCCAACGCCGACCCGGCCAACATGCACGATCCGACCGGACAGATTGCGATTTTTGCACCTGCAATGCTCGCCGCCGTTGCGGTCGATGCGGTCCTCATCACGATTGCGACCGTTGCCGTGGCGTGGCTCGTCTATAGCGCCGCGACCATCGAGCACCCCGCGCGTCCCGCAGACGAAGGCCCAAAGGTGGCGCGCCCCGAGGACGATCCTGGGCTTCAGCCCCGAAGCCCGAACCAACCGCGGCCGGTACCGGCCCCCGTGCCTCAGCCTCAGCCTCACCCGCAGCCCGGGGACAGCGACTGTGAGCCAGATGCCAGAGTTTCACACGGAAGCATCACCACCAGCGACCTCTACGCGATCGGGCGGGCCGGCGGACATCCTTTTGGTCGCCCGCACGACTTTCAAACCGTGGACGGCATAGTTTGCGCGGAAGCGGATCCCGAATCTGGCACCGCTGCAGGCTTGTCAACGTGGCGGTCGCGGCAGGCTCTCGAGTCGAGGGGCCTCACCGGCAAAGTGTGGGTACTCCCAGCGGGGACGTGGTTGCCGGGCTTCGTGCAAGTCGACGACGGTGTTGATGTCATGCCCGGGTCCACGCACGCCGAGGGCCACACGTCGATAGTGCCGACCGAGGCGATGTCCTACGCGGAAAGTCAGGCCCGACTTCAGAACCTCAATTGGCAGGATGACGGAAGGATAAGGTGAAGGCGCCCGCGGTCAGGGCCGCCCAGGGCTCCAAGATTGCCATTGAGGAGAGCACGTGTCGTCACCGGTAGAAGGATCGCATGCGCAAGCAACTCTTCGCGCCGGAGAACTCTGGCGCAATGCCTCGCGGGAGGCAGCAAAGGTTGCGCCTTCGAGAGCAGTTTCAAGCGGCGATGACGTCCGGCGGGCGCTCTGGCTACTGGCATTGAACCCGACTTCGTTCGCGACTGCGGCGAACGCGTCTATCCTTGCGCACGGATTGACTTCTGACGACCCGTTCGCCGCGCGGATCGCGCGGTGTCACCTGAGGGCGGCGTCCCCGCCAGCCGATATTGAAGCGGTCCGAAATGAGCTCGCAGTGATGTCGGACGGCGCCTCCGCCTTGCCAGAACGTGTCCTCGACGCCATTCTTGTCATTCCGCGGAGGCGCATACCCGAATCCCGCCACGCACAGTTGTCCCGCAGCGCGCCCGATGGGCCCGAAGGGTCTGGGGATGCCGCGGCGGCAGCGGGCCGGCTAGATTCGGCGATTGCGGAGCTCGAGGAAGCGCTGAGCACATTTCCGGCGGCTGCAGGTCCCGAGGACTTCACAGGTCTCCAGTGGGGAGAGTCCGCGGTGTTTCGAGCGCTTGGCCTTGTCGCTCCGGAACTGATTCGCCCCATCGTCGCCCGACTCGCCTTTCACGCGGCCGACGCGGCGCGCGCATGGGAATCGGCTCGCGACCTCCTATTCGCCCTGCCCGCGCGCATTGTCGCGGCGGAGCTTGGAACTGCCGCTGTCGTTGAGAGCGCGCTCAAGAGTCGCCAGGGAGGAGTGCCGGGGCGGCTTGGTGGCGAGGACCTCGACGCCGACGGTATCGAGCGTCTCGTGGGCCTCCTTTGGGATCTGAACCTGCCTGCTGCTGTCGACCATATCCGCGATTGGTGTGAGCGATCGGACGACGACGCGGCACGGAGCTTCGTCGCAGATTGGCAGCAGATTGTGCAGGCGAGGGTGAAGCTGGCGATTGCGCCCGAGCGTTGAGGCGCAGGCGCGGTAGGTAACTCCCTGTGAGCAGCGCGGGGCTCCTTCTTGAATCTTCGCGACCGCGTTGCGTAGCGTACGTACCCCAACGGGGTGACCGAGGCGTACACGTATGACGCTGGGGGTCGGCCGATGTCGGTGGCGGTCACGGACGCGCTTGGTGTGGAGTTGGCAAGCTTTGTGGCCACGCGTGACGTGGTGGGCCGGATCACGGCGTTGAACGATTCGGTGGCCGGTTCGGACACGGCGCGTGACTTTGGGTATGACGCTGCCGGCAGGTTGACGCAGGTGGTCTCTGACGCCTCCGGTAGTGCGTCAACGACCGACTATCAGCTGGATGGGCTGGGCAACCGGACCACCACCACGGTGGACGGGACGGCGACGTCCGCGACGGTCAATGACCTGGACCAGTTGACCGCCCTGGGTGCGGATGCGTTCACCTACGACGACGCGGGCCGGCTAGTCTCCGCCACCCGCACGGGCGGCACGACCACCTTTGATTGGACAAGTCAGGGCGAGCTTGCCTCGGTGACGACACCGTCGGCGACGGTGGGGTACGAGTATGACCTGGCCGGCAACATCGTCGCCCGCACCGGGGTCGGCGACACCGTCGAGTACATCTACGACAGCCTCACAGGGTTGGCGCGCCCGGGTGCGTGCTGAGCCGTGACATGAGACTCATCCTTCAAAGGAGTCGAGCCCCCGCACACGCCGGGGAGGCCGGGGGGATTCGATGCGCGGCAACGAGGACGTCTCTACCCGACTGTTCTAGCCGACGGCACCAGCCTCGCCATAATGGTGGGATGGCGCCAGACAGGTTGTACCGCCTGCTGATTCGCGGTGGCGAAGCGGGCGTCGAGAGCCTCGGCGAGCGAGCCCGCCCGCACGTGGCCGCCAACGCTCTACGCCAGATGACCGCCCAGACGTTGCAGTCCGTCGGAGATCAGGTGGTCAACGCCAAGACCGTGCTGCCGTGGCTACTGAGCGCGCTCGGCGCGCCCGGCGCCCTGGTGGCCTTCCTGGTGCCGATCCGAGAATCCGGCTCAATGCTGCCGCAGGCCGCCTGGGCCCCGTGGGTGCAGCGGCGGCGCGTGCGCAAGTGGGTGTGGGTCGCCGGAGCGGCTGGACAGGCGGCCGCGACGGCCGCGCTTGCCCTGCTGGCGGCCACCGCCTCGGGGGCCCTGGCTGGCGCGGGCGTACTCGCGGCCGTCGCCGTGTTCGCCCTGGCTCGCTCGCTCAGCTCGCTCGCAGGCAAGGACGTGCTGGGCAGGACGGTCCCGAAGGGCCAGCGCGGCCAGATCAAGGGCGTGACCACGGCGGCGTCCGCGGCCGTGGCCCTCACGCTCGGCGCGGCACTGCGCATCTGGGGCGGCGACGGCGCGGGCCGCGGCGTGTTCGCCGTGCTGCTGGGCGCCGCGGCGCTCGCGTGGGTCGGGGGCGCCGCCGTGTACGCCTCCATCAAGGAGCCGCCCGAGCCCGGCGCGCCGCCCGCCCGGGATCAGCCGGGGTGGGCGGCCCAGGCCCGACGGCTCTGGCACGACGACGCTGTCTTCCGGCGGTTCGTCACGGCGCGCGGGCTGTTGCTCGTGTCGGCGCTTAGCCCGCCCTTCGTCGTGGGCCTCGGCATCCGCCAGGGAGGCGCCGGTCTGGCGTCGCTCGGCCTGTTCGTGATCGCGCAGGGTGCGGCGGGCCTGGTGGGCGGTCGGGCGTTCGGCAGGCTCGCCGACTCGTCGTCTCGCAGGCTCATGATCGGCGCGTCGCTGGCGGCGTCGTGCGTGATCGTCGCGTTCCTCGCCCTCCTGCTGGTGCCGGGCGCGGGCGGGTCCTCCTGGCTGTCGCCCGCTGCGTACCTGCTGCTCGCACTGGTGCACGTCGCGGCGCGTCTGGCGCGTAAGACGTACGTGGTCGACATCGCTGCGGGAGATCAGCGGATCCAGTATGTGGCGGTGGGCAACACGCTGATGGCGCTGCTACTGCTCGCCGTCGGCGCGGTCACCGCGGCCCTGGCGCTGCTCGGCGGCGAGGCCGCACTGGCGCTACTCGCCGTGCTGGGCGTGGCCGCAGCCGCGGTCGCGCGTGAACTGCCCGAGGCCCGCGGATAGTGAGGGTTGGGGCGTCGCCGAGTAACGAGTGTGGCTCGTCGCCACGTGTCCACGAATCACCGCCCGCGCGCCTAGTGCAGTAAAGTTTTCACGCACCCCCGCGGGCCCGAGCACGCGCAATCCAGGAGGCATGCCAGCTTGAAGAAGCAAATCCGCTTGAACCTGATTTTCCACACCTCAGGCAGGCACGACGCGAGTTGGAAGACCTTCGACGACCCGACGATTCTGATCGACGACGTCGACCACCAGATCGCGTACGCCAAGCTCGCCGAGGAGGCGAAGTTCGACGCGATCTTCCTGCCGGACACGCCCGCCGCGCTCAGCCCCAGCTTCCTGCGCAAGCCGAGGCGCGGCCTCGACCCGGCCATGATTCTCGCCGCGATCGCGATGCAGACCAAGAACCTTGGCCTGATCTCCACCGCATCGGCCATCCACAATCACCCGTACTTCGTGGCGCGTTCGATCGCCAGCCTCCATCACATCAGCAAGGGGCGCGCGGGCTGGAACATCGTCACCAGCCAGGACGACGAGACGTTCGAGGCGCTGGGGTTCCCCGCCGGCAGCCAGGTGGACCGTGAGACGCGCTATGAGAAGGCCTCCGAGTTTGTCGAGATCGTGACCGGCTTGTGGGATTCGCTCCCAAGGGAAGCCATCGCCGCCGACAAGGAAGCGGACGTCTATATTGACCCGGCGATGACCACGCCGATCAAGGCGGAGGGCAAGTTCTACAGCTCGGCGGGCGTCCTGCAGCTCACCGGCCGCTACGAGGGCGAGCGGCCCCTGCTGTTCCAGGCCGGGATCTCGCCCAACAGCCGCGAGTTTGGCGCCAAATATGCCGACGCCCTGTTTACGTCCCAGCCCGACATCGAGCACGACCGCAAGTTCTATTCGGAGGTCAAGGCGCACGCGGAGCGGTTCGGCCGCAACCCTGACCACCTCGTCGTCCTTCCTGGCCTGTACGCCGTCGTGGGCGACACCGAGGAGCACGCCCGCAAGCTCAAGGCCGACGTCGACGAGCAGATGGACCTCACGTTCCTGTTGAACCTGCTGTCGCGCCAGATCGGCATCCCGGTCGAGGAACTCGACCCCAACAAGCCGCTCCCGTTCGAGCTTTTCGAGAAGATCCCCACGGACGACGAGGTCATCCAGTATCGCCGCGGGCAAATCGGTGGCGTGGCGAAGGAGAACAACTTCACCGTCAAGCAACTGGTCCACCACAACTCCACCCGCGGGCAGCGCACCGTCTTCGGCACGCCGGAGCAGATCGCCGACAAGATCGAGGAGTGGGCGGACACGAATGTGGGCGACGGCTTCAACGTGAACTCGCACGCCCAGCCCGCCGGCGTCGAGCGCTTCAAGGACGTCATCACCGAGCTCCAGAACCGCGGCCGCTACCGCAAGGAGTACGAGCACGCCACCTTCCGCGAGAACTACGGGCTCCCCAGCAGCAAGGTCAAAGTCTAGGCATCGCGCGCTTCGACGCGCCCTGCCGTCACACGAATCGAAACGTTTCGGGTACGCTACCCGGCATGACAAAAATCGCTCGTCCGTTCCCCTCCGGCTTCATGTTCGGCGCGTCCACCGCGTCGTTCCAGATTGAGGGCGCCGCCCACGAGGGAGGCCGTGGCCCGTCCATCTGGGACACCATGTGCAACACGCCCGGCAAGGTGCAGGACGGCGACACCGGCGAGGTCGCGTGCGACCACTACCACCGCTACATCGACGACGTCGAGGCGATGGCAGAGCTCGGCCTCGACGCCTACCGCTTCTCGATCGCGTGGCCGCGCGTCCAGCCCACCGGCTCCGGCGACTTCAACCAGGAGGGCTTCGACTTCTACCACCGGCTGTTCGACGAGCTCGAGAAGCACGGCATCAAGCCCCTGGTGACCCTGTACCACTGGGACCTGCCGCAGCCGCTCGAGGACGCCGGCGGCTGGCCCAACCGCGACACCGCCTACGCCTTCGAGGCCTACGCCCGCCGCACGGTCGAGGAGTTCAAGGACCGCGACGCCGTATGGACGACGTTCAACGAGCCTTGGTGCTCGGCCTTCCTTGGCTACGGGTCCGGCGCGCACGCGCCAGGCGTCAGCGACCACCCCAAGTCACTCGCCGCGATGCACCACCTCAACCTCGCCCACGGCCTCGCGTACCGCGCGATCAAGGACGTCAAGCCGGACGCCACCGTGAGCCTGGTGCTCAACTCCCACCTGCCGCGCCCGTGGAACATCGCTGACCCGCGCGACATCGCCGCCGCCGAGCTCATCGACGCCCTCGCCAACCGCGTCTTCATGGAGCCATTCAGCAAGGGCGAATACCCGCAGAACGTCATCGACGCGACCCAGCACCTGACGGACTGGGCGTTTGTTCAGGACGGCGATCTCGAGATCACCAAGGGCACCATCGACGTGCTTGGCGTCAACTATTACTCGAGCCACTCCGTGCGCCACCACGACGGCCCGCGCATCGACACGGGGGAGGACGGCCACAAGGCCACGACGTTCTCGTGCTGGCCCGGCGCCGACCACGTGCAGTACATGCCGCTCGTGGGCGAGCGCACCACCATGGGCTGGAACGTGGACCCGAGCGGCCTCCACTCGCACCTGCTGCGCATGCACCGCGACATGGGGCTGCCCATGATCGTCACTGAGAACGGCGCCTCGTGGCCGGACCAGGTGGACGCCGACGGCCGCATCCGCGACGTGGCGCGCTACCGCTACTACCACGACCACCTTGGCGCCGTGCTCGACGCGATCGCCGAGGGTGCGGATGTGCGCGGCTACATGGCGTGGTCGCTCATGGACAACTTCGAGTGGGCGTACGGCTACTCCAAGCGGTTTGGCATGCTGCGCGTCAACTACGAGACGCTCGAGCGCACGTGGAAGGACTCCGCGTACTGGTACCAGGAGACCATCAAGAACCGCGCCATCACCCCGCTACCCGCCGCCGAGGGCCTGCCGCCCGCGACGCCCAAGACGTTCTAGCGCGGCATCGTCCCTCTCCACCCGTTTTTGTGGCGGGCAGGGGCCCCGCCGTACGATTGACGCATGGCACGCAAGAAGTCCACTAAGCGACCCTACGGCGCGCCCCATCCGGAGCTGGATGTGGAGCGCCTGCGGGGCGGCATGGGCTCCAGGATCGAGTCCGGACCGCGCGGCGAGGACTATCACGTGGCCGTCGCGCGGCGGAACGAGAAGTCGTACACCTGCCCCGCGTGCTCGCTCGAGATCCCGCCCAACACGCACCACGTGGTGGCGTGGGCGGCGGACGGCCTGTTCGGGGCCGAGGCGGCCGCGGCTGACCGACGCCATTGGCACCAGGCGTGCTGGGACAAGTTTGGGAGGACGCGTGGATAGCGCCGCAGGGGAGCTCGTAGAGATTCGGTCGACGAGTGTGCTTCCCGCCATTCGCGAAGAGATCGAGCTTCACACCGAGGACGGGCTGACGCTCGTGGGCGAGCTCGCGCTGCCGGCGTCCGGGGACATCGCGGCGACGTTGATCACGCTGCACCCGCTACCCACGCACGGCGGGTTCATGGACTCGCACGTGTTCCGCAAGGCCGCTTGGCGCCTGCCACACCTCGCCGACATCGCGGTGCTCCGCTTCAACACCCGCGGCACCGCCTCCGCGCGGGGCACGTCGCAGGGCGCGTTTGACGCGGGCGTGGGCGAGGCGGCAGACGTCCGCGCCGCCGTGGACTTCGCCGTCGCCCGCGGGTTGCCCAACCGGTGGCTGCTCGGCTGGTCTTTCGGCACGGAGCTAGCGCTGATGCATGGCGCGGGCCTTGACGTCCAAGGAGCGATTCTGATGTCCCCACCCCTTCACCGCGCCACGGACGACGACCTGCGCGCCTGGGAAGCCTCTGGCAAGCCCGTAACGGCATTTGTGCCGGGCGAAGACGACTTTCTGCGCCCGTCAGAGGCCGCGCGCCGCTTCGCGCCGCTACCGAGCCTTGAGCTGGTCCCCGTGCCCGACGCCAAGCACCTGTGGGTGGGGGAGAAGTATGTGCGCATCGTGCTTGACGGCATCGTGGATCGGGTAGCGCCCGGCCGCACGCCACTACCCACCGCCGTCCCATCCCAGGAGGTTGCATGAGCGACGCCCGCGACGACGCATCCTCCGCCACCCTCGCGGTGATCGCGGACCTGCCCGCCGTCACCGACGACCACCACGACGTCTCCGACGCGCCGCTAGTGCTGTTGCACGCCTTCCCGCTCGACGGCACGATGTGGGACGCCGTCATGACCGAGCTCGAGCGCCGCCGCGGCGCGCGGCCGCGCATTCTGGTGCTCGACGCACCCGGCTTTGGTCAGAGCGCGCCGCTCCATGGCGTGGACCCCAGCCTGGACCCCATTGCCGACGCCGCGGTCAGCACCGTCCGCCACCACACCGGGCAGGACGCCGCGCTGTGGGCCGGCTGCTCGATGGGCGGGTACATCGCCATGGCCGTCGCGGACAGGCACCCGGACGCCGTGGCCGGGCTCGGCCTCTTCAACACCCGCTCGACCGCGGACACCGACGCCGCCCGCGCCACCCGGCTCGATGTCGCCGCCCGCATGGACCACGCCGCCAACATCCCCGACCCGCGCGCGATGGCCGAGGGCATGGTCGCCGCGCGCGGCGCCGGACGCGGCAAGGCGCTCGACACCGCCGCCGCCATCATCGGCCGCCAACGCCCATCCGCGGTCGCATGGGCGCAGCGGGCGATGGCCACGCGGCCTGATCGCACCGAGGTGCTGCGTGAGCTCGACGCGCCCGCGATCGTCGTGTGGGGCAGGCAGGACCGCATGATGAGCTTCGCCGAGGCGGAAAACATGGGCTCCGCGCTGGGCGTGGAGGTGTCCACGAACGGCGTGGGTCACCTGAGCCCGATCGAGGCTCCCACGGCCGTGCAGCGCGCACTCATGCAGCTCGCGCGCGACGCCGCGTAGCGCGCCGGTTACGGGTAGTCGTCGCCCGCTTCGAGCCGGATCGTGAGCGCCTTCGGCAGCGGCATTGACTCGCCGTCGCGCGCGCCGCGGCCCAGCTCCATGGGTGGGTCCGACGGCGTGAGGGTCACGCCCGTGACACGGGCGGCGAAGGACGCAGGCGTCGACAACACGTAGAACCCGCCGTCGGTCCCGATCCCAAGCGAGTGGTCCTTGCGCACGTACCAGCCCTCGACGTTTGTGCGGTAGCGCGCATCGCCCGAATACGCGCGGGCGCGCAGCACCGTCGTCGCCAAGCCCGCGGCCGTCGCGTCGCGCACGAACTGCGCGATGAGCGCCGACGCCTGGCGCGCTTCGGCCTGCCGGGCCCGGTCAAGCGCGTCGGCGCGCGCGAAGGCGCGGTCGGCGAGGGGATCCTCGCCAGCGCCGTCAGCCATGCGATGCGCCAGCTGCTACTGGGCTTCGGGCTGCTGCGTGGGGATCGAGTCGGTGGGGGCGTCGTCGCCGTCGGACTGGGGCTGAGCCTGCCGCACCACGGGGGTCGCGGCGCTCGGCGGCTGGGCCTGCGCGGCTGCCGTGCCGGTCGGGTCGTTGACGAGCAGCGTGCGCAGCTCGTCGAGGTAGCTGGTGATCGACTCGCGCTGGCGGTTGAGCTCGGCGACGTCGCGCTGGGCGGCGGTGCGCTCGCGCTCGGCGTCGTTGACGGCCTCCGACATGATCGACTCGGCCTGCTCGCGCGCCTCTTGGACGATCTCGTCGGCGTTCTTGCGTGCCTGCGACAGCACCGTCTCGGCGTGCGAGTCGGCCTCGGCTCGGGCCTGCGCGGCCTTCTCCTGCGCGGCCTTCAAGCGCACCTCGGCTTCGTTCGCGCGCTCGCGGGCGTCGGCGACGAGCTTCTCGTACTCCTCGTTCGCCTGCTCGTGGCGGGCGGACAACGACTTCTCGAGCTCCTCGCGGCGCTGTGCAGTCTCCACCTGGAGGTCCTCCCGAATGCGCGACGCCTCCTGACGGGCCTTTTGGAGGTCCGCGGCGGCGGCCTCGCGGGTCTGCTCGACCTCGGCCTTTACAGCGTCGAGGAGGCGCTTGGCCTCCGCCTCTGTCGCTTCGCGCAACTCGGTGGCGTTGCGCTGCGTCTGGACGCGCATCTCGGTGGCCTCGCGCTCTGCGGTGGCGCGGATGGCGTTGATCTCTCGCTCGGCTGCTGCCTTCTGATCTTCAATCTCTGCCTGCAGAGTCTCGCGCGCGGCGCTCGCGTCGCGCCGAGCACGGTCGAGAAGCTCATCGGCTTCGTTCTGCGAGGACTCGCGAAGCTCGGTGGTCTCGCGCTCGGTGTGCGTGCGCAGCTCCTCGGCCTCGCGGCGCGTCTTCTGGAGCAACTCGGCGACCTCGTTGTCGGCCTTCGCACGCAGCTGCTGTGCCGCGAGGGTGGCTCGAGCGACGGTCTCCTGGGCGTGCGTGTTGGCGCGCGCGAGCACGTCAGCCGACTGCTCCTCGGCGCTACGCAGCAGGTGCTCGACGCGCTGGCCCAGACCGCTGTACGTGGGCTTGCCGGTCTCCTTAAGGGTCTCCTGCGCCGACTCGAGATCCGCGCGAGCGCGCTCCGCTAGCGCCCTGGCCGACTCGGCCTCGCGCTGGGCATCGCGGATCTGGTCCTCCAACTGACCGATCTGCGCCGCAACGGCGTCCCGGTCGTAGCCCCGCATGACGATGGGAAACGGGGTGTTGGCTTCGGACATGACTCTCCTCTGATGGTCCCGAACGTTCGCTCTCAGGGTAGTGGGCAAAACAGGCAACATCAACGCGACGCAATGGGAGGCTCGTACGTTGTCGCCTAGAGTGGTGGGGCAATCTGAGGAGGAGAGACGTGCTGAAGGTCGGCGGACTTGTGCTGCTTGTGCTCGGCATCGTGGCGGGCGCCGCGGGCGGGGTGGGGCTCTACGTGAAGCCGGAGGCGCACGTGGTCGTGCCCGCAGACCTGTCTGCGTCGGTGCTGGTGATCCCGCCCGAGGTGGTCGCGCTCGCCGGCGACCATACGTTCCGAGTCGAGGGATCGGGCTTCGTCGACGTCCGCACCGCCCGCCCGACAGACGCGGAGGCCTGGCTCGCGTACATGGACGCTGAGCTCCTCAACGGTATCGACACGTGGGAGCAGCTCAACGTCACCGAGCGCCCCGCGACGTCCTCCGCGAGCGCCGTGCCGTCCGACGATGTTTGGCGCAGCTCCCAGTCGAGCCCCGCGGCCGCGGAGTTCACCGGCGCGTCCGTCGACCCCGGCGCCACCGTCGTCGTCGTGGCGAGCGAAGGTGCCCAACTATCAAAGGTCACCCTTGACTTCGACCGCGAAGTCGGGTTCGGCTGGGTGATCCCCGCGCTGTCCGGAGGGGCATTGCTGGCCGCTGCTGGCATCGTCTTGCTCGTGATTCGGTTCCTGGAGGCGAGGCCCACGAGTGCCGCCGCGCCGGTCGCGGCACTCCCAAGCGAACCCACGTACGAGGAGGACGGCGCATGAGGCTCCGGATGGTCGCGGTTGCAGCCGCCACGCTCGCACTGACGGCATGCGCGATCCCAGTGCCAGAGACCCCCGCCGCCCCCACGCTCGAGAACCAGGGCGCGCTGCTCGAGTCGCAGTCGTCCGCCGTGGTGTCCCAGACCTTCACAGAGCTCGCCGCCGCAGACGACGCCAGCGACGCCACCGCGTTTGGCGTCCGCGTGGGCGGGGACGCGCGCCTGGCGCGCGCCGCCGAGTACGTGGTCAAGGCGGCCGGCGGCGACGCCCCCGCCAAGATCCCCACCCAGCTGCAGGCCGTCTACTCCACCGACCAAGAGACGTGGCCGCGCGTGTTCGCGGGCGTGACAGAGGCGCCGTCGGACTCCTTGACCCCGGTGGTGCTCGTATGGGTCCAAGACGACGTCACGCAGCCATACCAGATGCGCTATTGGGCGCACATGCTGCCGGCGGCGGTGCTGCCCGCCATGCCGGTGCAGGCCACCGGAACCGACATGCTGTCGCTCGACGCCAACGGGCTGACGATGACCCCGTCGGCCGCCATCGAGCTGTACACCACCATCCTCAACGACGGCACGAAGGGGGAACGGGCCCACGAGTTCGCCCCCGACGCGTACCGCGAGCGGATGTTCGCCGCGCGCGACGAGCTGCTGGGCACTGCCAAGAAGCGCGGCGGCGACTACACGGACAAGATCACGGCACGCACCGACGAGGCCTTCGTGCTACGCACCGGCGAGGGCGGCGCGCTCGTGTTCGTGCCCATGACCGTGACATCCACGTTCAAGGTCGCGGGCGCGCAGTTGACGCTACCGAAGAAGGACAAGGCGCTACTGAGCGGAAAACTTAAGGACCAGGTGGTCCACAACTACTCCGACTACATCGTGATCAGCGTCCCGCCGGAGGGTAGCCTCGAGCTACCCGCCGTCGTGGCTGCCGACCATCACCTGCTGACCGTCTCAACCAAGGCGTCGCCGCCCGCGGGAGGCGACGCGAGCAAGGAGGGCGAGTGACCGACCAACCTGCCGTTCCCATGCGAGGCGCCATCGACTTGTCGTCCCTCGTCAACCCGCCAGCGCCCGCATCGGGCCAGGAGGCCCCCGCGCCCGGCGGCCTGACCGTCGAGCTCACGGAGGCCACGTTCGAGGCCGTCGCCACGCAGAGCGCACAGGTGCCCGTAGTGGTCTACCTGTGGGCTGCCGCCAGCCCCGCGTCAGTGGAGCTCAAGGCCGTGTTCGAGCGCCTCGCGGCCGACTACGGCGGGCGCTTCGTGCTCGCTACCGCAGACATCCAGGCCCAGCCCGTGATCGCCCAGGCGTTTCAGGTGCAGGCGGTCCCCAGCGTGCTAGCGCTCATCGGCGGCCGCCCCGCGCCGCTCTTCCAGGGCAGCGCGCCCGAGGAGCAGATCCGCGAGATCCTCGACCAGGTGCTCGACGTCGCCGCAGAGAACGGTGTTACCGGAACCGTCGCCGCAAGCGAGCCGGAGCCCGCCGCCGAACCGCAGCCCGAGCCGCTGCCGCCACTACACCAGGAGGCCTTCGACGCGATCGAGCGTGACGACCTGGACGGCGCCGAGGCTGCGTACCGCAAGGCGCTCGGCGAAAACCCCAGGGACGCCGACGCCCGGGCCGGCCTCGCGCAGGTGGGGCTCATGCAGCGCACGCGCGGCAAGGACCTTCAGCAGGTGCGCCAAGCCGCGGCGGACAAGCCTGCCGACGTCGAGGCCCAGCTTGCGGTGGCCGACATGGACATCCTCGGCGGCAAGGTCGAGGACGCCTTCGCGCGGCTGATCGACCTGGTTGCGGCCCTGCCCGCCGGCGAGCGCGAGCCCGTGCGGCTGCGCCTCGTTGACCTGTTCGAGGTGGTCGGCTCGGACGACCCGCGCGTGGGCGAGGCCCGCCGCGCGCTCAGCGCAGCACTGTTCTAACACCCAGCGCGGTTCCAAGACGCGGCGCCGTTCCAGCACCTACTCAGCTGGGCTGGACGGGCGGAAGATCACGGCGCCCAGCGCGGGCAGCCGGATCTCGGCCGACTGCTCCCACTTGCGCAGTGAGCCGGCGTCCGCGGCCACGCGGCCAAGGTTGCCCACCCCGGAGCCGCCGTACAGTTCCGCGTCGGAGTTGAAGACTTCGTCCCAGTCGCCCTCGAGCGGCAGGCCAAGGCGGTACTCCTCGTGCGCGATGCCCGCGAAGTTGATGGCGACGGCCACGGGGTTGCCTGCCGCATCCTTCCGGATGTACGCGAGCACGTTGTGCTCGGCGTCGTCGGCGTCGATCCATTCGAAACCTGCGGGCGTCGAGTCGAGTTCGAACAGAGCGGGCGTGTCCTTGTAGATCCGGTTGAGGTCGCGCACCATCCGCTGCACGCCGGCGTGGATGTCGTCGTCGAGGTGCCACCAGGACAGCGACCCGGCCTCCGACCATTCCGCGCTCTGGGCGAACTCGCTGCCCATGAACAGCAGCTTCTTGCCCGGGTGGGTCCACTGGTATGCGATGAGCGCGCGCACCCCGGCGCCCTTCTGCCAGTGGTCGCCTGGCATCTTGTTGTACAGCGAGCCCTTGCCGTGCACCACCTCGTCGTGGCTGATCGGCAACATGAACTGCTCGGAGAAGGCGTACATCATGGAGAAGGTGACGATGCCGTGGTGATGAGAGCGGTTGATCGGCTCCTCCGCGACGTAGCGCAGGGTGTCGTTCATCCAACCCATGTTCCACTTGAGGCCAAATCCCAAGCCGCCGGCGGACGTCGGCTGCGTGACGCCGGGCCACGCCGTGGACTCCTCGGCGATCATCATGATGCCGGGGGCGTTGCGGTAGGCCGTCGCGTTCGCCTCCTGCAGGAACGCGATCGCGTCGAGGTTCTCGCGGCCGCCGTGGATGTTGGGGCGCCACTGACCGGCCTTGCGGGAGTAGTCCAGGTACAGCATCGAGGCGACGGCGTCCACGCGTAGGCCGTCGGCGTGGAACTCGGTGAGCCAGTAGACGGCGTTCGCGACCAGGAAGTTGCGCACCTCCGGGCGGCCGAAGTCGAACACGAATGTGCCCCATTCGGGCTGCTCGCCGCGCAGGGGGTCCGGGTGTTCGTAGAGCGGCGTGCCGTCGAATCTCGCGAGAGCGAACTCGTCCTTGGGGAAGTGGCCGGGAACCCAGTCGAGGATGACGCCGATGCCCGCCTGGTGCAGCGAGTCGACGAGGAACCGGAAGTCGTCGGGGGAGCCGAACCGCGACGTTGGCGCGTAATAGCTGGTCACCTGGTAGCCCCAGGACGGGCCGAACGGGTGCTCCATGACGGGCATCAGTTCCACGTGCGTGAAGCCGTGCTCCACCACGTACTCCGTGAGCTCCTTGGCGAGCTCGCGGTACGACAGCCCCTCGCGCCATGAGCCAAGGTGGACCTCGTAAGCGCTGACCGGCTGCTGGTGGGGGCGGGCCTCGGCCCGCGCGCGCATCCACTCCGAGTCGCCCCACTCGTACGTGGACTCCACGACCACGGAGCCGGTCTCGGGCGGTTTCTGCGCGAGGCGGGCCATTGGGTCGGCCTTCTGCTGGCGGTGGCCGTCGCGGCCAAGCACCTCGAACTTGTAGCGCTCGCCCGCGTGGACGTCAGGCACGAACAGCTCCCACACGCCCGACGTCCCGAGCGACCGCATCGCGTGGGCCGTCCCCTGCCAATGATTGAAGTCCCCGACGACGCGAACGGCGCGAGCGTTCGGGGCCCACACGGCGAAAGCCGTACCCTCGACGTCGCCGAGCACGCTTGGGTAGCGCTTCACGTTTGCGCCAAGCACCTCCCACAGGCGCTCGTGGCGGCCCTCGCGGATCAGGTGGAGGTCAAGCTCGCCCACAGACGGCAGGAAGCGGTACGGGCAGTCGGAGCGCACCGGGTCGTCGTCGTAGGTGACGTGCGCGCGGTAGTCCGGCGGCTCGTCCCCGGGGACCTCGGCCACCCAGATGCCCTTGTACTCGTGCTCGGCCTCAAACGTGCCGTCGAGCGTCTCGATCGCCACCTTTCGGGCGAACGGGCGCAACACGCGCACGAACACGCCGTCGCCGTCTGCGTGCGCGCCCAGGATCGAGTGCGGCTGGTGGTGGGTGCCGGCCGCGACGTCGTTCAGCAACGTTTGCGCGACGCGCTTAGCCACGTGACACGACCAGCCAATAGAAACTGTGGGGCCCAAACGTCAGCCGCAGCGTGCCGTCCTCGCTCACCGGCTGGAACGGCGTCTTGGAGATGATGGTCTTGACCTTCGCGCCCGCGTAGTCCGGAAGCTGCAGCAGCGTGGACGCCTGGTGGGTCGAGAAGTTCATCGCGACCAGCACGGACTCCTCGGGGTGGGTGCGCATGAACGAGAACACCTGGCGCTCGCTCGAGGGCACGTCTTTGTAGCCGCCGTCGGAGAACGCGGGGTGCTCGGCGCGC
Organism: uncultured Actinomycetota bacterium; assembly: GCA_963735005.1. Taxonomy (GTDB): domain Bacteria; phylum Actinomycetota; class Actinomycetes; order Actinomycetales; family Demequinaceae; genus WTKG01. The sequence goes on from CAVTJA010000005.1 coordinate 83,841, forward strand.
GACTTGAGGAACCGGCGCAGCCAATGCAGCAGCGAGGTGGGCCGCATCAGCGACGACTCCACGTTAACGCCGACGTAGTGGTGCAGAAGGGACTGGACCACCGGGGCGTACAGCGCGCCAGGGTCGGCATCGGAGAAACCAGCGTTGCGGTCGGGGTCCCACTGCATGGGCGTGCGCACGGCGTCGCGGTCCGGCAGCCACACGTTGTCGCCCATGCCGATCTCGTCGCCGTAGTACAGGCACGGGGTGCCGGGCAGCGACAGGATCAGCGCGTGTGCGAGCTCCATTGCCTGGCGCGAGTTGTCGAACAACGGCGCGAGCCTGCGCGCGATTCCCGTGTGGGCGCGCATGGCCGGGTCGGGCGCGTACGCCTCGAGCATCTCCTCGCGCTCCTCGGGCGTCACCATCTCGAGCGAAAGCTCGTCGTGGTTGCGCAGGAACGTCGACCACTGGCCCTTCGCGGGCGGCACGGGCGTGTCATGGAGCACGTCGCGCAGCTTGGTCGCGTCCTCCTCGGCGATCGAAAGGAAGATGCGCGGCATCACTGGGAAGTGGAAGCACATGTGGCACTCGGGACGTTCCTCTGTGCCGAAGTACTTGACCGCGTGGTCCGGCGGCTGGTTGGCCTCGGCGAGCAACACGGTCCCGGGGTACTCGGTGTCCACGAGTTGACGAAGGTCGGCCAGGAACTCGTGGGTGCGTGGGTCGTTCTCGCCAGCGTTGTCCTCGTCCTCGAAGAGGTACGGGACCGCGTCGAGCCGGAAGCCGTCTATGCCCTTGCCTAGCCAGAACCGCGCGACGTCGAACATCTCCTGCTGGACCTTGGGATTCTCGAAGTTGAGGTCCGGCTGGAAGGAGTAGAAGCGGTGCCAGAAGTACTGGTGACGCGCCGAGTCCCATGCCCAGTTAGACGTCTCGACGTCCGTGAAGATGATGCGCGCGTCTGTCCACTTGTCGTCAGTGTCCGACCACACGTAATAGTCGCCGTACGGGCCGGACGGGTCCTCGCGGGAGGCCTGGAACCACGCGTGCTGGTCCGACGTGTGGTTCATGACCAGGTCGATGACGATGCGCATGCCGCGCTTGTGGACCTCGTCGACGAGCGTTTCGAAGTCCTCCATGGAGCCAAACGCGGGGTTGATCTCGCGGTAGTCGGCCACGTCGTAGCCGCCGTCGCGTAGCGGCGACGAGTAGAACGGCGGCAGCCACAGCGCGTCCACGCCCAGCCACGCCAGGTAGTCGAGGCGATCGATCAGGCCGCGGATGTCGCCCACGCCATCGCCATCGCTGTCCACGAACCCGCGCACCATGACCTCGTAGAACACCGCGGTGCGGTACCACAGGGGGTCCTCGGTGATGTTGCGGGTGCGCTTGGGAAGGTGGTCGAGCAGATGCTTCATGTGAGGTGTACCCCCGCGACGTGAGCTGTGGTGACCTTCGGGTCGAGGCGCACATAGAAACGTTCGTCCCAAGCGTAGGACGCGCCCGTGAGGGCATCCTTCACTGCGAACTTTGCGCCCTTGTCGAGGCCGATGGCCGTGGCATCAAACGTAACCGTCGCGTCCTGCATCTTCACGGGCTCCATATTGACGACGACGATGACGGCGTCGGCCTTGCCCGTGGGAGATTGCGCGGCGGGCACGAATTTGGAGTAGCAGAGGACGGCCGGGTTGTCGGTCGGGTGGACGGTGAGGCCGCGCAGACGCTGCAGCGCCGGGTGGGCGCGCCGCGCCTTGTTGAGGGTGGTGAGAAGATCGGCGATGCCGTACTCGCCCACGGCGGACCAGTCGCGCGGCTTGTACTCGTACTTCTCGTTGTCGATCTGCTCCTCGGCCCCCGGCCGGGCCACGTCCTCGACCATCTCGTAGCCGGAGTAGATGCCCCAGGACGGACTGCCCGTCGCCGCAAGCACCGCGCGGGTGGCGAACATGGCGGCGCCGCCGCCCTGCATGTCGGGAGTGAGGATGTCGTGGGTGGTGGGCCAGAAGTTCGGCCTCATGTAGGCCGCGGGCGCGCCCGACACCTCGGCGAGGTACTCCGCCATCTCGGCCGAGGTCTGCCGCCACGTGAAGTACGAGTACGACTGGTGGAAGCCGATCTTGGCGAGCGTCTGCATCATCGCGGGCAGCGTGAAAGCCTCCGACAGGAACAGGACGTCGGGGTGGGCCGCGTGGACATCGGCGAGCAGGCGCTCCCAGAACGTCAGCGGCTTGGTGTGGGGGTTGTCCACTCGGAACGCGGTCACGCCCGCGTCGATCCACACCTGGAGCACGCGGCGGATCTCCTGGTAGATGCCCTCTGGATCGTTGTCGAAGTTGAGCGGGTAGATGTCCTGGTACTTCTTGGGAGGGTTCTCCGCGTAGGCGATGCTGCCGTCGGCGCGCGTGGTGAACCACTCCGGATGCTCGGTGACCCACGGGTGGTCGGGCGAGCACTGCAGGGCGAGGTCGAGCGCGACCTCCATGCCGTTGTCCCTGGCCGTCGCGACGAACGCGCGGAAGTCGTCCATGGTGCCGAGGTCGCGGTGGATGGCATCGTGCCCGCCGTCCGGTGACCCGATCGCGTACGGGCTACCCGGGTCGCTGGGGAGGGACTCGAGCGAGTTGTTGCGGCCCTTGCGGAACGTGGTGCCGATCGGGTGGATGGGCGTCAGGTAGAGGATGTCGAAGCCCATGGCGGCAACACCGGGGATGCGGGCGGCGGCGGTCGCGAACGTGCCGGATGTCCAGGCCTTGGTGCGCTTGTTGAACGTGGCGCCCTCAGAGCGCGGGAACATCTCGTACCAGGCGCTGAACAGCGCGCGCTCGCGCTCGACGCGTAGCGGGTACTCGCGGGACGTAGTCACATAGTCGCGCAGCGGCGCCCGGTCCAGCTCTGCCCGCAACTTGGCGGTCCACGCTTTCGCGAGCCGCGCCTCCGGGGTGCCCGCGTTGGCACGTAGCGCCCCAATCGCGGCGTAGATCAGCTTCTGCTGGGCGGGGGTGCGCTCCACCTCGTCTAGCGCGCGCTCGAGGACCCGCACGCCCTCGGTGAGCATGAGGTCGACGTCGGCGCCGGCGCGGAGCTTGATCTCGGCGGCGTGGCGCCAGGTCTCCACCGGGTCCGACCAGCCCTCGACGCGGAACGTGTAGTCGCCCTCGCGGCTCGCGACGAAGTGCGCGCGATAGAGGCTGGTGCCCCAATCGGCGACGGGCATGGGCAGCGAATGGTGCTTGCCGTCCGGGCCGGTGACGACTGCCGTCGCTGCCACCGCGTCGTGTCCCTCGCGGAACACCGTCGCGACGATCGGGAACGCCTCGCCCACGACGGCGCGAGCAGTCCATCGGCCCTCCTCAAGCGAGGGGCCGACCGCGGTGACGGGTATCCGCCCGACCGACTCGTCACGAGCGAGAGGCATAGGTCGAACTTACCGGCCAACAGGCACCCGGAAGTACCGAACGCGTTACCGGCGCGTGACACGGACCCCGATTTCAGCGCGGCCAAACCGGTACGATGGCGTCATGCAGGAAGCCGGCGCGTGACGCGAACACTCGACTTCGCCACCGTCGGCGAACCGAAATCCGGTACCGCGGCGCTTGCGGCTACCAGTCGCGCCAGCCGCCGAGCCACAGAGTTGGCCGGCTAGTGGCGGCCACCGAGAGCAGCGTCCTGTTCGTGGGAGGCTATGGCCGCAGCGGCAGCACCATCATCGAGCTGTTGATGTCGAACGCGCCCGGCGTGACCGTGCTTGGCGAGGTGCGCCACCTATTTGGGCGGGTGGTTGACGATCGCGAGTCGTGCAGCTGCGGCGAGGAGGTCACGGCCTGCAAGCATTGGGGCAAGGTGCTGGCCGCCGCGTTCCCGGACGGCTACGACCGCCCTGCCATCGTTGCGGCGTTCCGGCACCTCAACCGCGTCGCCGTCGTGCCGCAACTGATGGTGCCGTGGCTGCGCACGCGCGCCACCCGCGCACACCTCGAGTTGTACTACGACACCTTCACCGCGCTGTACGCGGGCGCGCTTGAGGTGTCCGGCGGCTCCGTGGCGGTGGACTCGTCCAAGTACCCGATGCACGGGCTCGCCATCATGAAGGCGCGTCGCGAGCGGGGGGCGGGCTTCCGCTCGATGCTGCTGGTGCGCGACCCGCGCGCGGTGGCCCACTCCTGGGAGAACCCCAAGCAGCGGCCCGAGATCGCCTACGAGGTGCGGATGATGCCGCGCCACCACTTCCTGCGTAGCGCGCTTGCCTGGGTGACGTCCAACTACCTGACCGGCCTGATTCGGTGGGGGCGTAGCGCGCCGTTCCGCCGCCAGCGCTACGAGGACTTCGTCGACACGCCCCTCGAGCAGCTTCGCCAGATCGTGACGTTCGGCGGCGGGGACGGCGACTCCCTGGGCGACGAGGTATTCACCGTGGACCGGTCGCGCATCCACACCATCGCGGGCAACCCACTCGAGTCGCTCGGGGCGAAGGTAGAGGTGCGCGGCTCCAACAGCTGGCGTGCCGCGATGCCCGCGTACAAGCGGCTGCTGGTCCGTGCGGTGTGCTGGCCGCAGATGCTCCGCTACCGCTACCGCGGCATCTAGCGGCGGGCGGCCGCGGCGGCGCTGAAGGCGTCCGCGTAGCGCTGGGCCGCCGCGCCCCACAGACTCGTCGAGACCACGAACTCGCGCACCTTGGCGCGGTCGAACCCGCCCTTTCCGGCCAGGATCTTGGAGAGCTCGGCGACGTAGGCGTCGGCGTCCCCGGGCTCGACGAGCACGCCGTTCTTGCCGGGGGTGACGGCGTCCGAGATGCCACCAAGCCGCGACGCGACGGCGGGCGTCCCGCACGACGACGCCTCGAGCGCGACGAGCCCGAAGCCCTCCATGTCACCGGGGACGTCCACGTTTGGCATCACGAACGCGTCGGCCACGTTGTAGAGCGCGTCGCGCGTGGCGTCGTCCACCCGGCCAAGCAGCCGCACGTGGTCCGCGAGGCCGTGCGCGTCGATGGCCGCGGCGATGGCGTCCCGGTCCGGACCCGCGCCCGCGATCGCGTACAGCACCTTGGGGGCCTCCTTGGCGAGCGCCGGCATCACGTTGTCCACGAACCAGCGGGCGCCCTTGCGCTCCACCAGCCGGCCCGTGGTGACGAGGATGCGCCGCCCAGCGAGGTCCCCGGTGGGAATTCCGGTGCCCGCGGCGATCGTGTCGAGCAGCGCGTCCCGGCCGGCGTCGCTATGGAAGACGTCGTCCACGCCGTTATTGATGACGGCGGTGGTCGCTGCGGGCACGGCCTCCTGCAGGACGCGCTCGGTTTCGCGGCTAACGGCGACGGCGAGGTCGCAGCGCGCGATGTTGCGCGGCACGATCGCCCGGTAGACGGGGTTCTTGTAGGTCACCTCGAGGCCGTGGATGGTGATGACGATGGGCACCCTGCGGGAGAGGACACGGATCGCGGCGGCAAACGGGGCGAGCACTCCGTCCTGAAGGTAGACGACGTCCGGCCGCCGGAATGCGACGTGCGCAAGGGTGCGCAGTAGCAGCCACGGGTACACCACGGGCAGCGCCTTGTTGCTACCGCCCCACTTGAACAGTCGCACCCGCTGGTCCGGCATCGCCGCGAGCGCCGCGTGCAGGCTCGCGGCCATGGTCTCCATGCCGCCCGTGCTGGGTGGGAACTTGCGGGTCACGAACAGCGTGGTGCTTGCCATGCGTCGAATCTACCGGCACTCCGGCGGCCCTTCCGCGTACTCTGGAAGCAATCGAATGGAGGCGTCCATGTCCAGGTTGACCATCACTGCCCTGACCGCCCTTGTCGCGCTCGCCCTCGCCGCGTGTTCTTCGGGGCCGTCCGGGGACGAAATCGCGGCGTGGAAGAAGTTCGCGCACGACCGCCAGGACGAGCATGCGCAGTCCGACTACGCGGGTCCACATTCGGTGCGTGAGTACGTGCTCGGCGCGGACGACGGCTCGGGCTTCGACGGCGCGGACGGAATTTACACCGGCTGGTTCCTCAGCGCGAGCGAGGACAAGAACGACGACGGGGTGACGCACGTGTACGCCGTGTTCCACGTCGACGGCAGCATTCGCGGCAAGGCCACCGGCGACATCACGGTCGATATCGGACTTGCCCCGCAGGCGGAGGTCGACGTCGACGCCGCGGTGCGTGGCGCTGGCACCGCGGTGGTGTTCCTCACCCGCGACCACGGTGACCTCAGGCTCGCCGAGCAAGGCTTCTCCATCGCGACCACCGACAAAGAGGGCAGGCTGTCGATGCCGCTCGTTTCAGGCGGGCAGGAGGCACTGTACTTGTCCGGGGTGACGGACGTGGCGGACGTGGCGGCGTTGGCGATCGCGGGCAAGCTCGACAAGACCGGGCAACTCGGTGACGACGGCATCTCCGATTCGGAACAGAGCGCGATCGACAAGGCGAACCAGATCGCCGGGAACAACTAGACGCTCAGGTACAACTGCAACGACGGGCCCAGTAGCCGGACGCGCGTGCCCGGCTTCACCGGAGCCGCCGCGAGGGCCTCGCGGGCGACGTCGCCCTCCGGGTGGTGCCACACGCTGTCCCACGCGAGCGCCCAGTCGGGGCCGCCGTCGGCGGGGATGGTCACGGTCGCGGGGTCCGCGAAGCCGTTGATGATCACCAGCGCGTCGGCACCCTCGGTGAGGGAGCGCATCATTTGCAGCACGCGCTTGGACGAGTCGTGCCACCACTGCTCGGTGGCGGGGGTGCCGTCGCCGCGGAACCAGGCGAGGTCGTCGCGACGGTCCTCGTGAGCGTCGCGGCCCTCGTAAAACGTATCGGGGCGCAGCACGGGGTGGGCCTTGCGAAGCCCCACCAAGTACCGGGTGGTGGCGCGCAGGTCGTGCTGCCAGCCCGCGAGGTCCCAGTCGATCCAGGACAGCGGATTGTCCTGGCAGTAAGCATTGTTGTTGCCCGCCTGGGTGCGCCCAAACTCGTCCCCGGCAGTAATCATCGGCACGCCCGCCGCCAGCACAAGGCTGCCAAGCAGGTTGCGCATCGCGAGCCGCCGCGCCTCCTGGACCGCGGCGTCGTCGCTTGGGCCCTCGACGCCGTGGTTGTAGGACAGGTTGTTGTCGGTGCCGTCGTGGTTGGATTCGCCGTTCGCCTCGTTGTGCTTGGCGTTGTACTCGGTAAGGTCGCGTAGCGTGAAGCCGTCGTGGCTCGTGATGAAGTTGACCGATGCGATGGGGCCGCGGGACAGCGGCGGGTGGCCTTGGCCGAACACGTCGGATGAGCCGGCCAACCGGGTGGCGAGGTCGCGCACGCCGCCGGTGAGTTTGCGGCTCTTGGCGCGCGCAGGCTCGATGAGCCAGAACGTGCGCAGGCTGTCGCGGAAGCGGTCGTTCCATTCGGCCATCGGCTCGGGGAAGTTGCCCGTCTGCCAGCCGCCAAGGCCCGTGTCCCACGGCTCCGCGATCAGTTTGACGGACTTGAGGACGGGGTCCGTCGTGATGCCCACGAGGAACGGGTGGTGCGTGTCGAAGCCGTCGTACGAGCGCCCAAGCGTGGCGGCGAGGTCGAACCGGAAGCCGTCAACGCCCACCACCTCGGCCCAGTACCGCAGCGAGTCCATCATCATTTGGACGACGCGCGGCTCGCCTGCGTCGAGCGTGTTGCCGGTGCCGGTGGTGTCGTCGAGAGTGCCCGGCTCGCCGGGCAGGTGGCGGTAGTAGGAGCGGTTCGCGAGCCCGCGCCACGACAGGTGGCGGCCCTCCGATGCGCCCTCGCACGTGTGGTTGTAGACGACGTCGAGGATCACCTCGATGCCCGCGCGGTGAAGCAGATCCACGGCGCCGCGCAGCTCGTCGAGCACCGCCTGGGGGCCGCGCTTGCGGGCCTTGGGGGAGGCGTACGCCGCGTGCGGGGCGAAGAAGCCGAGGGTGGAGTAACCCCAGTAGTTGCGCAGCCCCTCGCGCTCGAGGTGCGGCTCGTCCGCGAAGGCGTGGATGGGGAGCAACTCGAGCGAGGTGACGCCTAGCTCCGTGAGCATGGCGATCGTGGACTCGTGGCCAAGCGCAGCGTAGGTGCCCCGCAGGTCCTTCGGCACTCCCGGCAGGTTCTTGGTGAGCCCGCGCACGTGTGCCTCGTAGATGATTGTGTCCTCCCACGGCACGCGCGGCTTTGGCGTCATCCATGAGGTGTCAGGCGCGGGCATCACGACGCCGCGGGGCACAAGGTGCGCGGAGTCGGCGTCGTCGTTCCGGGACAGGAGGGGCTCGAAGCCGCCGTGCGCCTCGGAGGCGACCTCGCCCTCGATGCCGCGCGCGTACGGGTCGAGCAGCAGCTTGTGGGGGTTGAAGCGGTGGCCCTCGTCGGGGTCCCAGTCGCCGTGCGCGCGCAGGCCGTAGCGCTGGCCAGCGGCCACGCCCGGGATCAGCCCGTGCCAAATACCCGCGGTGCGGTACGGCAGGTCGATGCGGGTCTCGCGAGAGCCGTCGAACAGGCACAGTTCCACGCCCGCCGCGTATGGCGCGTACACGGCCATCGCGGCGCCGCCGTCGACGAGGTGAAAGCCAAGGCGGTACGGGTTGGGCGAGGGCGCAACGTTCACGTGGCCCATTGTGCAGGACGTACGTGACAGTCATGTGACGCGCGCCAGGCGGGCCTCGGTAGTCTTACGCCATGCATATCTTGGTTTGCGTAAAGTTCGTGCCCGACCTCCAGTCGCAGCGCTCGTTCACTGACGGTCGCGTGACCCGCAGCGCGGACGACGGCTCGATGAACGAACTCGATGAGAACGCTGTGGAGGCCGCCCTGCAGCTGGCCGAGGCGGCCGGCGGGGAGGTCACCGCTGTCACCGTGGGCGGCCCCGACGCCGTGGCGGCCGTGCGCAAGGCGCTCCAGCTTGGCGTCAACCACGCCGTGCACGTGAGCGACCCTGCCGTGGCGGGCTCAGACGTGTTCGGCACCGCGACGGTGCTCGCGGGCGCAATCCGCAAGGTGGGCGCTGAGCGCCCCGTTGACGTGGTCATCACCGGCATGGCTGCGCTCGATGGCCTGACCTCGCTGCTGCCTACCCTGCTCGCAGGCGAGCTCGACTGGCCCGCGCTGACGCTCGCGTCTGGCCTTGACGTCAGCGACGGCACCGCGACCATCGAACGCCACCTGCCCGACGCGCACGAGACCGTGTCCGCGCCGTTGCCCGCCGTCGTGTCCGTGACCGACGAGCTCAACAAGCCGCGGTTCCCGAACTTCAAGATGATCATGGCCGCGCGCACCGCCGAGGTCACCACCTGGACGCTCGCCGACACGGGCGTCGCCGCTGACTCCGTAGGCGCCGGGGCCGCGCGCACGCGGGTGCTCGACGCCTCGCCGCGCCCGCCGCGCGAGAACCGCGAGATCGTCACCGACGCCGGGGATGGCGGCGAACGCCTTGCCGCGTTCCTGATCGAGAGGGGGCTGGCATGAGCGCCGTCGCCGTACTCGTGGAGCAGCGCGGCGGGGCCGTCGGCCGCCCCACGCTCGAGGCCCTCACGCTCGCCCGGACGCTTGGCGAGCCCGTGGCCGTCTGGCTGGGCGAGGCGCCAAGCGCCGACGCCGCGGCCCAGTTGGGCGCGTACGGCGCCGCGGAGGTGCGGGTAGCCGCGCTCGCGGCCGAGGACGCAGCGTCGCCCGTGAAGGCGGCGGCCGCTGTCGCGGCCGCGATGGGCGAGGCGCCAGTGCTCGTGATGATCTCGACCTTCGTAAACAAGGAGATCGCGGCGCGGCTCGCGCTCGCGACTGGGGCCGGTGTGGTCGTTGACGCGGCGGGTGCGGAGCTCGTGGATGGCCACGTCGAGACCCTCCAGACCGTGTTCGCCGCGACGTGGAACGTGCGCACGCGGATCGCTACCGACCGCGCGATCGTGGGCGTGCGCCCCAACACCACTACGGCCGCGCCGGCTGCGACGCCTGGCGCCGCGACCGTCGTGCCCGTCGACATCGCGCTGCCCGAGGCCCGCGAGACGATCGTCAAGCGCGAGCCTGTCGCTCAGGAGGGCGTGCCGCTCGCGGAGGCTCCGGTGGTCGTGTCCGGCGGGCGCGGCACCGAGGGCGACTACAGCCTCGTGTTCGAGCTCGCCGAGCTGCTGGGCGGCGCCGTCGGCGCGTCCCGCGACGCCACCGACGAGGGCTGGATTAGCCACGAGCACATGGTGGGCCAGACCGGTACCACCGTGACGCCCTCGCTGTACGTCGCGTGCGGCATCTCCGGCGCGATTCACCACCGCGGCGGCATGCAGGCCTCCGGCACCATCGTGTCGATCAACACCGACCCTGATGCGCCCATCTTCGAGATCTCGGACTTTGGCGTGGTCGGGGACCTCAAGACCGTGCTGTCGCAGGCGATCGAGGCGCTCAAGAAGCACCGGGGCTAGCCGTGGACGCCGCGCGCCGCGCGGCCGACGCCGTCATCTTCGACTGCGACGGCCTGCTGCTCGACACCGAGACCCTGTGGTCCGGCATCGAGCGCGACTGGTGCGCGGCGAACGGCGTCCCGTACGGGGCCGAGGTCAAGCACGCGCTGATCGGCACCACGCCACTTGGCACGGCCGAAATCCTCGCCGGGCTCAGCGGGCGCGTCAACGACGCCGTGCAGATCCTCGACGAGCTCGACGGCATGGAGCGCGCCCGATCCGCACAGGGCATCGACGCGATGCCCGGCGCGCGCGAGCTCGTGGACGTGGTGGCCGCCCGCGTGCCCGTCTACGTCGCCTCCAACGGCGGGCCAGAAAGCCTGCCGCGCCACCTCGCCGCCGCCGGCTTTGCGGACCTGGTTGACCTGTGCGTCGGCCAGGCCGACGTCGCGCGCGGCAAGCCCGCTCCCGACCTCTACTTGGAGGCGGCGAGGCGCGTCGGCGTGGCTCCGGGCAGGTGCGCCGCCATCGAGGACTCGGCCACGGGAATGGCGTCCGCGCGCGAGGCCGGGATGTACGTGATCGCGGTGCCGACGCTGCCGGGTGAGTACCAGGCGGACTGGCGGGTCGAGTCGCTCGCGGACCCGGAGCTGGTGGCGTGGGCGCGCTCGCTTGGCGCTAGTAGCTGAACCGCGCCACGCAGTAGATGTACTCGAAGGTGTCGATGTGACCCTTTTTGGTCTTCTGTTCCTTGACGCGTGACCAGTAGCAGCCCACCTTGGCCTTGACGCCGTCGCCGCCCTTCCCGATGACGCCCATGTGCGCGCTCGAGTTCACGAAGCCGTTCGGCCCGGTCAGGATGCGCTGCAGGCTCCACGAGTAGCCGACCACCTCGGAGCCGGAGTAGCTCGGGTCGTGCTTGAACTTGAGCGTCTGCGCCATCTTCTTGGCCCAGCTAACTGGGCCGGACGCTTCGGTGCACGACGCGAGCTTGGGCTTGCCGGCGCCCTTGCGCAGGTCGCTGAGGCCGGCGCAGAACGCGGAGGTGTCTGCCTTCCACACCTTCACGGACTTCTTCCACGGCGTGAACGCGGCGGACGTGGTCTTGGGCTTTGAGGTCGCCTTGGGCGTGCTTGGCTTCGCGGGCTTCGCAGTGTCCGCAGGGTGGTCCACCGGCGGGGTTGCGGGCTGCTCGGCGTCGCGCTTCTTGTCGCGGATCGATTCTTCGGCGGTGCGGGCGTCGCTGACGCCCAGCACGACCTCGTCGTACGTGTCGTCAGGGGTGGTGGGCGTCGTCGCCGGCTCGGCGTGGAGTTTGGGCGACGGCGAGGCGTCGGCGACTGTGCCCGGCTGGGGGTTGCTCAGGGCGCCGCCCGCGACGGCGGCGATGCCCATGCCGATCCCGGCGAGGATGCCCGCGATGGGCACCACGACGATCAGCTTCCTCAGCTTCATGCGAGTTTTGTCCGTCTCCCAGTTGTGTGGGTCGCGCGCGGCGCTTACCCGGTCATGCTCGTGCTCCCCAACACGGCGCCGTGCCGACGCTGTGGTCCACCGTATACGCAACGGCGAGTTTTCGGGAGGTGAGGGGGACAAGCGGGGCGGGCGCGATGCCCGGGGCGGCATCGCGCCCGTCGGGGCAGTCCCGTAGAATTTGGCGCATGGCACCCCATTACCTCGACCACGCCGCGACGACTCCCATGCTGGAGTCGGCGCGAATGGCGTATGCGGAGGCACTTGAGGCGGTCGGCAACCCGTCTGCGCTTCACAAGTCGGGCCGCCTGCAGCGCGCCACGGTCGAGGACGCGCGGGAGCGCATGGCCAAGGCTCTCGGCGCGCACCCGACCGAGGTCATCTGGACCTCCGGCGGCACCGAGGCCGACAACATCGCGCTCAAGGGGCTGTACTGGGCGCGCCACCTCGCCGACCCGCGCCGCACCCGCGTGGTCGTCACCGCCATCGAGCACCACGCCGGGCTCGACCCCGCCACGTGGCTCGAGAAGGAGCATGGCGCCACGGCCGTCGTCCTGCCCGTGGGCCGCGACGGCATTGTCGACCTTGACGCCTTGCGCGCCGAGGTTGCCGACCACTTCGACGAGATCGCCGTGATCTCCGTGATGTGGGCGAACAACGAGGTTGGCGCCATCCAGCCCATCCGCGAGATCGTCAACATCGCCGCCGAGCACGACATCCCCGTGCACGCCGACGCCGTCCAGGCGGTGGGTCACGTGCCGGTGGACTTCCGGGCCTCCGGCTTGGCGACCATGGCGGTATCGGCGCACAAGTTCGGCGGGCCGGTGGGCGTGGGCGTTCTGCTCGCGGACCGCGACCTCACCATCACGCCGCTAACCCACGGCGGCGGGCAGGAGCGCAAGGTGCGCTCTGGCACGCTCAACGCCGCGGGATTCCACGCGTCGTCCATCGCGGTCCAGGAGGCCGTGGAGGCCCTCGACGCCGAGGCCGAGCGGCTTCGCGGCTTCCAGCGTGAGCTGATCGCGCGCATCCGCGAGCTGTTCCCGGACGCGGTGCTGTCCGGCCCCGAGCCTGGCGACCAGCGCCTGCCCAACAACGTGCACTTCGTGTTCCCCGGCTGCGCGGCCGAGGCGATGATGTTTGTGCTCGACTCGCACGGCGTCGAGGCTTCAAACGGCTCCGCCTGCACCGCGGGCGTGGCCCAGGCGTCGCACGTGCTGCTGGCCATGGGTCGCTCCAAGGCCGACGCCGCCTCCACCATGCGTTTCTCGTTTGGCCACACCACCACGCAGCAGGACATTGACGCGCTCGTCGAGTACCTGCCGGAGGCCGTGGCCAAGGCCCGCCGCGTGGCCGGCAACTTCGACGCCGAGGTGTTTGGCTAGCAGGCGTCCTCTGGCTGGAGGGCGGGCTTGACGTCGAGCACCGGCGTGCTGTGGACCGCCTCAAGCTGAGAGACTTCGATCCACCCTGGGCCCGTGTCCGAGATCGTGGTGCGGTGCAGGCCGATCGGGTTGGGCCGATGCGGCGAGCGAGTGGAAAACACGCCCGTCTCGGGATTGTCGGGGTCGCCGTGGGGATGGACCGAGACGGCGTCGCGTCGCGCGCGGTCGAGCCAGGTCAGCACCCAGATATCGTCGCCGGGCTTGAGGTCGACGGCGCCCGCCGCGTACTTGGGGCCGAACACAATCCGCGCGGGAGGGGCGTCGAAGTGCGCCTGGCGGGGTGCGTCGGCGGGGTCCGTTAGCGCGGACTCGACGTGGCCGATGGGGGTGAGCGTTGCGTCCTTCATGGCTGCCTCCGATTCACGCGATCGTGCACGTCCAACGCTACGCCCGTGCCTTGCCCCGCGCCCGGGACCCTTGGGCGCGAGTCTTGGCGGCGTCGGCGGGGCCGCGTTAACGTAAGCCTGCGGGGTAGCGAAGGGCAGGGGAGGGCATGAAGGTATTCGTCGCTGGTGCCACTGGCGCTATTGGCCGACCGCTGCTCAAGGCGCTCGTGGCCGACGGGCACGACGTCGTGGGCACCACGCGCTCGCACTCGCGGGTGCCGGCCATCGAGGGCTTGGGTGCCACGGCGGCGGTGTGCGACGTCCTAGACGCGGGGTCGATCGCCGCGGCGGTGGCCGCAGCCCGGCCCGACGTCATCATCAACGAGGTCACCGACTTGCCGCGCAGCGTCGTCCTGCTGCCCGCGAAGCTGCCGGGCCTCAACAAGGTGCGAAGGGTGGGCGGAGACAACCTGCTGGCCGCCGCGTCGGCCGCCGGGGTCACGCGCATCGTCGCCCAGAGCATCGCGTTTTCGGTTCCTGGGATTGCGCAGAAGGCGGTGGACCACCTTGAGGCAGGCGTGCTTGGCGCGGGCGGCGTGGTGCTGAGGTACGGGCAGTTCCATGGGCCGGGGACGTGGTCGGACACGCCTGCCAAGAGTGGCCCCACCCTGCACGTGGACACCGCCGCGCGGGCCACCGCGGACATGCTCGAGGCCCAGACGGGCACGTACCTGGTCGTGGACGGCGAGCCGCCCCTCAAGGTGTAGCCGCGCCTGCGACCGCCGCGCCCGACCTACACTGGTGCGCATGCGCGTCCTGGCAGCCCTGTCCGGCGGAGTCGACTCCGCCGTCGCTGCCGCGCGCGCGATCGACGCCGGGCACGACGTGGTGGGGGTGCATATGGCGCTGTCCCGCAACCGGGACGAGTACCGCACGGGCTCGCGCGGCTGCTGCTCGATCGAGGACTCGAACGACGCCCGCCGTGCCGCCGACAAGCTTGGCATCCCGTACTACGTGTGGGACCTGAGCGAGGAGTTCGAGGACACGGTCATCGCGGACTTTCTCAGCGAGTACCAGGCCGGCCGCACCCCCAACCCGTGCGTGCGCTGCAACCAGCACATCAAGTTCGAGGCGCTGCTTGACCGCGCGCGCGTGCTCGAGTTCGACGCCGTGTGCACGGGCCACTACGCGCGCATTGAGGTGCGCGAGGACGGCACGCGAGAGCTTCACCGCTCCGCGGACCCGCTCAAGGATCAGTCCTACGTGCTGGCCGTGATGGGCCAGGACCGGCTCGCCAAGAGCATGTTCCCGCTGGGCACCGTCGAGTCCAAGTCGAAGGTGCGCGCCGAGGCCGCCGCGCGCGGGCTTGGCGTCTCCAACAAGCCGGACTCCTACGACATCTGCTTCGTGGCGGACGGCGACACCCAGGGCTTCCTGCAGCGCCGCCTCGGCTCCGAGCCGGGCAAGATCGTTGACGAGACCGGCGCCGTGGTGGGCGATCACGGCGGCGCGTACGCGTTCACCGTGGGGCAGCGTAAGGGGCTGCGGCTACCCCGCCCGGCGGCCGATGGCGCCCCCCGCTACGTGACCGAGGTCAACACCGCGTCGAACGTGGTGGTGGTGGGCCCGGAGACGCTGCTGTCTGTAGCTGTTCTCGAGGGCGACGGCGTGGTGTGGTTGGCGCCGGACGTCTCTGCGGCCAAGCCGGTGCGGTGCTTTGCCCAGGTGCGGGCGCACGGCGAGCCCGTGGGTGCGTCCGTGACCGTTGACGGCGACCGCATGCGCGTGGAGCTCGACGAGCCGATGCGCGGGGTCGCGGCCGGCCAGTCGCTGGTGGTTTACGCCGGGACGCGGGTGCTTGGCCAGTCCACGATGCTGGCGCGGCGGGTCTAGCGCGCGGAATGTTCGTCGCCGCGTGGCCGTTCTTTACCCAGCCGCGCCCGCTACCCCGAGGAGCCCTACCGTGCTGCACGTTGATGTCTGGTCCGATGTCGCCTGCCCCTGGTGCTACGTCGGCAAGCGCCGTTTCGAGGCGGCCGTTGCCGCGTTCGATGAGCCCGTGGAGATCACGTGGCGCAGCTACCAGCTCAGCCCCAACCACCCGCAGGGCGTGCGCGAGAACCACGACGAGATGCTCGCAAGGAAGTACGGCCGCTCGCTCGACGACGTGAAGCAGATGAACGAGCGACTCGTGGGGCTCGCCGCCGCCGAGGGCCTGAATTACGACTTCGACGCGTACACCGTGGTCAACACCCGCGACGCGCACCGGCTCAGCCACATGGCGGCCGCGCGCGGCCTTGGCGACCAGATGCACGAGCGCCTGTTCAGCGCGCAGCTTGAGCGCGGCGAACTCATCGATGATCCAGAGGTGCTCGCGCGCATCGGCGAAGAGGTGGGAATTCCCGCCGCGGACGTGTTGGCCATGCTCGCGTCAGACGAGTTCGCCGACGAAGTCGCGCGCGACATCGCGGAGGCGCAGGCCATCGGCGTGAGCGGCGTGCCGTTCTTCGTGTTCAACCGCAGGCTCGCGGTGTCGGGCGCCCAGCCGACGGAGGTCTTCACGCAGGCGCTGAACGAAACGCGCGCCGCACTCGCCGACGCAGACGCCTAGGCCGCGCCGCCAAGTAGCCTGGCGCGGTGACCGACCTCCTGCTGCGCAACGCCCCCATCGTGGGCGGCGGCGCCGAGCCTGTGGACATCGCGCTCGCGGACGGCGTCATCTCCGCGGTGGGCCCGGGGCTCGACGCGGCCGGCGCCGAGGTGCACGACCTCGACGGCAGGTGGGTCATGCCCGGCCTGTGGGACCACCACGTTCACTTTGCGCTGTGGGCCCGCACCCGCCGGCGCTTCGACGTCAGCGGCGCCGCGTCGGCCGCCGCCGTGTGCGCCGCCGTCGGCGCCCGCATCGCCGCACAGCCCGGCGCCGCCGACACCCTCGTCGCCGTCGGCTTCCGCGACGCCCTCTGGCCCGACCAGCCCACCACCGAGGCCCTCGACGCCGCCGCCCCCGGCCGCCCCGTCGTCGTGCTGAGCGCGGACCTGCACAGCGCGTGGGTCAACACTGCCGCATCGTCCCGCTTCGGGCTACCGCACTCCGGGTTGCTGCGCGAGACCGAGGCGTTTGCGCTCCAGCGTCGCCTCGAACGCGAGCCGGACGACGACGAGCGCGCCATGGTCGCCGACGCCGCGAGGGCCGCCGCGGGCAGGGGAGTGGTGGGCATCGTCGATCTGGAAATGGACGACAACGTGGTCGCGTGGGCGCGCCACCACGAGCGCGGCGTGCGCGAGCTGCGGGTGCGCGCAGGCTTCTACGCGGACCTGCTCGACACCATGATCGAGCGCGGCCTCCGTACCGGGGACGACGTCGCGGGCGCCGCCGGGATGGTGGCCGTCGGCCCGCTCAAGATCATCGCGGACGGCTCCCTCAACACGCGCACCGCGTACTGCCACGACGCGTACCCGGGCACGGCCGACCACGGCGTGATTTCCGTGCCGCCGGCGGAGCTGAACGAGCTGCTGGCGCGGGCGCACGCCCACGGCATCCATGCTGCGGTGCACGCGATCGGGGACCTTGCGAACCAGCTGGCGCTCGACGCGTTCGAGGCGACGGGCGCGCGCGGGAGCGTGGAGCACGCGCAACTGATCTCGCCTGCGGACCTGGCGCGCTTCGCGGCCTTGGGCGTGACGGCGAGCGTCCAGCCGGAGCACATGCTCGACGACCGCGACGTGGCCGACACGCTGTGGTCAGGGCGCACGGACCGCGCATTCCCGCTCGCGGACCTGGCGGCGGCGGGCGTTCGCCTGGCGTTGGGCTCGGACGCGCCGGTCGCCCCGCTCGACCCGTGGGTGGCGATCGCGGCGGCCACCGAGCGTGCGCGCGACGGGCGCGAGCCGTGGCACCCGGAGCAGCGGCTGACGCGCGCGCAGGCGCTCGCGGCAAGCGTCGGGACAGACCTCGCCGGGCGGCCCGCGACGCTAGCGCCAGGAGCCCGCGCCGACCTCGCGATCCTCGACGCTGACCCGCTCACGTGCGACGCGGCTACGCTGCGCGCGATGCCCGTGGCCACGACGCTTCTCGCTGGCTTCGTGACTCACAGCACGCTGTGACACGCGGCGAGAACGGACTCAAGGCCCGCTCTGAGCCTCGCGCGCATTCCGCCGCTAGTCCTGGCGCCCGCCGTCGAGCAGGAAGATCAGCAGCCGCGCCTCGGCGGCCGCCGTGACGGCGTGCGGCACGCCGGCTGCGATGTGCGCCATGCCGCCTGGCGCCAACGTGAACTCCTGGCCGTCCACCGCGAACGTGAGCTCTCCGGCGAGCGACTGCACGATGATCGGCACGGGCGCCTTGTGCTCCGTGAGCTGCGCGCCGGGCGCGAACGCGAGGTGCATGACCCGCGCCCCGGCGGCCTTGAGGATGGGCCTGGGCGCCACGCGCCCCTCGATTACGGAATGCGCGGCGACGATCTCCTCGCCGCTCAGCCCGATGACGGTCACGTTTACGGGTGCTTCAGATGGCATGCGTCGGTCCGCCTCCCTCGGTTCCCCTCCCAAGGCTACGCCGGTACCGACCATGAGCGTCGCCCGCCGCGTGTGGACGTGCCCGCACGGTTTGGCGTCCAGCGGTGCACATTTGGGCTCGCCTGGACGCCCCAAGGGTAAATCGCGTCCAGGCGGGTCCCACCAGACGTGCGCTACGCAAGCTCCGGCAGCACCGCGTCGAGGTTGTCGAAGCTGGCGCTGTATCCCGCCTCGAGCCCGCCGTCGGACGTTACGTGGTCGCGCAGTTCCTTGTTCGCCACCGTAAACGTGATCGCTACCTTCGTTCGCCCGCCGTCTTCGGAGAAGGCGAACTCCACCGTCGGCGCGGGGAGGTCGGGTCCCCAGTTGTCCTTCTGGACGATCCGGTGCGGGGCCTGGACCTCGAGGAATTCCCCGTTCAGCGGCTGCTTGGAACCGTCCGGCCCCGTGTACTCCCACTCGTAGGTGCCGCCGGTGCGCACGTCCATGGTGGCGGCGGTGAGCTTCATGTCGTGCGGCCCGGTGAGCCAGCGCAGTAGATGCTCCGGCTTGGTATGCGCGTCCCAGACCAACTGGAGCGGCGCGTCGAAACTGCGCTCGACCACGAACTTCGTGTCCGAGAGCGGCGTGAGGGTGGTGCTATTCATGTGTATCCCTTTCTTGGAGCTCGATGAGGTAGGTGGCAAGGCGATCGTGGCTGGCCTCCCACGCGCGGCGGGTAGATTCGGCCCACTCTGTGGCGGCCGCGAGTGGCCCCGCCTCTAACGTCCGCGGGCGCGACTGCGCGACGCGGGCGGACGTGAGGAGCCCGGCGGTCTCAAGCACCCGCAAGTGCTTTGATACCGCTGGGCCCGACATATCGAAGGGTGTCGAGAGTTCCTTGACGGTGGCGGGCCCCCGGGCCAGGCGCTCGAGGATGGCCCGACGGGTGGGGTCCGCGAGCGCTGCGAAGACGGAGCTGAGTTGGTCGGTTGCCATGTACGTAACCTAGCGGTTATATAACCGTTTGGCAACCTTCGGGCCCGTGGGACGACGAAGGCCGGGCGCCCCGCGGGTGACGCCCGGCCCTGTGCGCGCCGGCCGCGTGGCCAGCGCTACCGCTAGGACTTCTTGATCTCGATCTTGCGCGGCTTGGCGGACTCGGCCTTGGGCACCGTCACGGTGAGCAGGCCGTTGTCGTATGACGCCTCGACGGCGCTGGAGTCCACCCGGTCGGGGAGGCGCACGGCGCGGTGGAACTTGCCGAAGCGGCGCTCCACGCGGCGGAACCCGTCCGCCTGCTTGTCCGAGTAGAAGTCGCGCTGGCCGGCGATCGTCAGGACGTTCTCCTCAATGGAGAGGTCAACGGTCTCCGGGTCGACTCCGGGGAGCTCGACGTGAAGCGTGAAGGCGTCGTCCGATTCCTCGACGTCCAGCGCGGGGCTGAAGGCGCCCGCCAGGCTGGCGTCGCCGTCGCCGAAGAATTGGTTGACGATGCGGTTGAAGTCGTCGTGCCAGGGGTACGGCTCGATGAACTGGCCGGGACGACGGGCGATGGTGCGTGCCATGGTCGTTTCCTTTCGATCGGTGGCGGGCGGATCGCGCCCGCGTGGGTGGGGCAGTGGGTCACTGCCTAAGTTGAGTGTATGACGCTCAATCTCTGGAATCAAGTCAAGGTTGAGCGTATGCCGCTCAATTCTTGCGCCCACGGCGAAAACCGGGTCGGGTTCGCGTTTCCCAGTGCTCCTGGGTAGCGTTCTCGCCCATGCGTACCCTCCGAAACCGACTCCTGTCCGCCGCCCTCATCGCCTCGGTCGCCGCCGGCCTCGCCGCTTGCGAGCGCGACGAGCCCGACGCGAGCGCGGCAGCGCCCACCACCACGGAGGCCCCTGCGCCCACGGGCGACGCGCCCGCCGCCGCGGACCCGGTTGCCTTCTGCGAGGCCGCCGCCCCGCTGCTCGTGGTCGTGCCGCGCGAGTTCGTCGGCACCGACGAGCACGTGGCGCTGTTCGACGACCTCGCCGCGGTCGCCCCGGACGAGCTCCAGGACGACATCGCATTGCTGCGCGCGCACTATCAGGACCACGTCAGCCCCGCGAACCCCGCCTCCCAGGACTTCGAGAATTTCCCGCCCGACGTGCAGGAAGCCGCCCTGCGGCTGTCTGGGGAACTCACCGACCGCTGCTGACGCCGCCTCCGTCGGCGCTCGGGATGGGTACCTCTGCCTGTTGCGGCGCGCAGCCCGGTCCCCGTAGCGTGTGGCACACGAAAGGCGCGACCGCGTCTGACGTCGTGCTGACCTGAGGAGCGTCGTGGAGCAGCGAGTGGTCTCGGAGACCGTCGAGGTCGGGCCGTACGTGGTCCGGGTCGAGGCCGCCGGGTGCTCGGACCCAGGCGCCGTCCGCACCGCGAACGAGGACAGCTTCGTGTGCGCGCCCACCGCCTTCTTTGTCGCCGACGGCATGGGCGGCCACCGGTTTGGTGACCGTGCGAGCGACGCCGCCGTGACGGTGCTGGAGGCTCGGCTGGGGGCCGGCGAGCTGCAGCATCCGGGGGAGGTGGTCGGCGCCGTCCTTGACGCACATCACGCAGTGTCGCTCATCGACAGCGGGCTGAGCGCCGCCGGCACCACGCTCGCGGGAATCGTCCTTGTCACCGATCCCGACGACGGCACCGCGCGGTGGATGGTCGTGAACGTGGGGGACTCCCGCGTCTACGAGGTGTCCGGGGGCGTGCTCAGCCAGATCACCGTTGACCACTCCGCGGTCCAGGAGCTGGTGGACGCAGGCGAGATCCTCGCCGCTGACGCCGAGTCGCACCCGGAGCGCAACGTGATCACCCGCGCGCTCGGCATCGACGACGGCGCCGAGCCCGACGTGTGGCTGCTCCCGCTCCGCGACGACCAGACCTTCCTTGTGTGCTCGGACGGGCTCACCAAGGAGCTTCGCGACGATCAGATCGCGGACGTCGTGGCCGCGGCACCAGCGGGAACGGCGGCCGAGAAACTGATCGCCGCCGCGCTTGCGCAGGGCGGACGCGATAACGTGACGGTCGTAGTCATCAACGCGACCGCGGCCCGCGCGGACGGCGCGGCTGACGCGGAGTTGACCGGCTACGACCCGTCAGAAGACACCTTGCCGAGCGCGCGATAGGGGGAGAGAGTTGCTGTACCTGCCTTCCGACAAGCCCGACTGGCTCGTGGCCGTCGCGCCTGGCCGCCTGCTCGCGCTTCCCGCGGGCCTCGACCGCGCGCGAGTGGCGGCGCTGTGGGACGCGCTCGTGGGCCAGGCGACGGTGCCTGAGGTGCTTGACCTGATCATCGCCGGAAGCATCCGCAGCGCCCCCGACTTCGCGCTCGCAGGCTGGGACGCGTCCGCCGCGGGGCCCGTTACGGCCGACGTCTTTGTGCGCGGAGCCGTACCGCTCGCGGTGGTCCACGGCGGGTCAACGACGGCTGTGTCCGCCGAGGGCGCTGCGACCTGGACCGAGAAGCGCGTTCCGGGTGTGACGTCGATCGTCGTTGGCGAAGTGACGGACCGGGCCGCGTGCCTGCCCGCCCACGTTGGCGTGGTCGCCGCGACCGGGTTTGTCGCCGAGCTCGACGGCGCGGCGAGCGTCTTGCCGGCGTCCGCGCCCGCGGCACCCCCGGCGTCCGCGCCCGCGCCTGCGGCCAAAGCCCCGCAACGGGACGACGACGGGGTAGCCGAGGAGACGATCATCGCCCCTTCGAGCGAGCCGGCGCCGCCCGCTCCGGAACCCGCGCCCGCCGCGCGGGTCGCCGCACCGCCCCAAGATGACGACGATGCGTCCGGAGACGGCTCCTACGACCACCTGTTCGGCGAGACGGTGATCCACACCATCTCCGACGCTGCGACGCACCTGCCCGACCCGGAGGCCGACGCGGTCGCGGCCGCCGAGCCCGACGCGGGGCAGGCGCAAGCCGACGGCCTTGAAGAGCACACGGTGATGTCGCAGGACATCGGCGCGTTGCGCGCGAAGCGCCGCAAGGCCCGCACCGCTCAGGCGGAACCCGAGCCGCAAGCAGTGCGGCTGTTCCTCGAGTCCTCGACCGGCTCCCGCGAGTACGTCGAACAGGGGCTGCTGCTTGGCCGCGCGCCCGTCCTCGAGCGCTCGCCGGGCGGGGCAATCCCGCGGCTCGTCAAGGTCGTCACTCCCAACCAGGAGCTGTCCCGCACGCACGCCGAGGTCAGGGTCGAGGGCGGCGCCGTCGTCGTCACCGACCTCCACTCGAAGAACGGAGTCTTCGTGACGCTGCCAGGAAAGTCCGAGACCCGGCTGCGCGAGGGTGAGCCCACCACCGTCATCCCCGGCACCCTGGTGGACCTCGGAGACGGAGCCGTCTACACCGTCGGCGAGGAGCGGGCATGACGCGTACCGCCGCGACGCCCCCGCAGATCAAGGGGTTCACGTACATCAAGACGCTTGGGCTCGGGCGGGTTCTCGGACGTCTACCTCTACGACCAGGAGCTGCCGCGCAGGCAGGTGGCGGTCAAGGTGCTGCTTGCCGAGGGCCTGACCGCGGACAGCCAGCGGGCGTTCGTCGACGAGGCGAACCTGATGGCAAAACTGTCGGCGCACCCGTACATCGTGTCCATCCACCACGCGGACGTCGCGGACGACGGCCGGCCGTTCTTCATCATGGAGTACTGCTCCGGCGCCAGCCTCGCGGACCGTTACAAGAAGCAGCCGCTGAGCGTGGCCGAGGCCGTCCGGACCGGCATCCGCATGGCTGGCGCGGTCGCGACGGCCCACCAGGCCGGCGTCCTGCACCGCGACATCAAGCCCGCCAACATCCTGACCAACGAGTTCGGATGGCCCGCGCTCACTGACTTCGGCATCTCCTCCGCGGTCGTGGACGACTCGATCGCGCTGACCGCCACGCGCGCCCAACTTGCGGACGGCGACACGGGCACCACGGCGAGCCGATCCGTCGGCATGTCCATCCCGTGGTCGCCGCCGGAGATGTTCGAGGACGACCCTGCGCCCGACGTCCGTAGCGACGTCTTCTCGCTCGCGGCGACCGTCTACACGCTGCTCGCCGGGCACACGCCGTTCGAGGTGCCGGGCGGGCGCAATCAGTCGCTCGACCTCATGAGCCGCATCGAGCGTGGCGCTATCACCCCGCTGACGCGCGACGACGTCCCAGCGGCGCTCGTCGCCGTCCTCAAGAAGGGCATGGCGGTCAAGGTCAGCGACCGCTACGACTCGGCGGTGGACTTTGGGCGCGCGCTGCAGCGTGTCGAGCTTGAGCTCAAGTTGCAGCCGACGGCCATCGACGTGCCAAACCTGGTGGTGCCAGCGCCAGAGGCGCCCTCCGCCGGGCCAGACGACGACGCGACCCGCGCCCGCGGCGTCGCCACCGTCGTCGCGCAGCCCGAGCCCAAGGCCACGCCCCCCAAGGCCGCCGCCAGCGCCGTCGAGGACCGCACCGTGATGCGCGGCGCCAAGCCGGCCGGGACGTCCGGGGACGCCGCCACGGACGAACCCGCGGCGGAGAAGAAGCGCAACACCGTCGGCATTGTGATCGGGTCGATCATCGCGGTGGTCGCCGTTGCCGTCGGCGCGGCAGTGGTGTTTGCGCCCAAGGAGACCGTAGACCCCGACCCGCCGGTGACGACCACCCAGCCGCCCGCGGTTGTGGGCGAGGCGGTCCCGGCGCCGGTGCTCGCGGACTCCTCCCGCGACGGCCGCTCCGTCACCGTCTCGTGGACCAACCCGGACCCCGTCGAGGGCGACTCGTACGTATGGCAACGCACCGATGGCGCCGCCGCCGACACGTCCAAGGTCCTCACCGAGGACACGACCGCGACCATCAAGGACGTGGAGCCGGGGACGACCGTGTGCGTGTCCGTGTGGATCCGTCGCGACGCCGGGGGCAAGATCTCCGCCGACCCATTGGAGACGTGCATTTCATGAGCGCACTCACGGTCGACTTCTGCGGCGAACGCTACGAGGTGGACGAGGACAAGCCGTTCACCGTCGGGCGCGAGTCCGACCTCGTGGTCGACGACAACCCATACCTGCATCGGCACTTCTTGCAAATCTCGCGCGCAGACGGGATGTGGTGGCTCACGAACGTGGGCAACGTGCTGTCGGCCACCGTGACCGACGCGTCCGGACACCTGCAGGCGTGGCTGGCGCCGCAGGCACGGCTGCCCATTTTCTTTGAGCTGACGATCGTGATGTTCACCGCCGGCTCCACCACGTACGACTTCACGATCCACAACGCAGACGATTCGTTCTCGTCGTCGGCGCGCGTCAAGACCAGCGGCGGCATGACCACGCTCGAGCCGATTCCGCTCACGACGTCGCAGCGCCAGCTGATTGTCGCGCTCGCCCAGAACTCGCTCGAGCGCCGCATTCCCGGCAGGGTTGAGCTGCCGTCGTCGGCCGAAGCCGCGGAACGTTTGGGGTGGACAATGACCACCCTGAACCGAAAGCTCGACAACGTTTGTGACAAGCTCGACAAGCTGGGCGTCACGGGCCTGCGCGGCGGGCGCGGCAAACTCGCCACCGACCGGCGCGCGCGGCTCGTCGAGTACGCGGTGTCGACGAGGCTCGTCACGGCAGACGACCTCGCGCTGCTCCCGTAGCACGCGCGCCCGCGTATCTGCCGTGGGTACCTCTCCCCATTTGCGGAGTGCCCCTACCTACGCCACGATGGGTCCAGCGCGGAGCGCATCGCCTCACCTGTCATGTCGCTCCCTACACGTACGAGCCTGAGGGGGAGTTGTCGCATGGCATCGACCGGCCTGATCTCTACGTGGTTTTCGCGCGCCGCGGCTCCGTTCCGGCGCAAGGGCGTCGCCACCGCGTCCCTCTTTGCCCTCGTGATCGCGACGCCGGTGACGCTTGCCGTCCTGCACCACGGCTTTCCCGTGACGGACACCGACCTCTACGCGCGGGACGTGTGGGTCACCAGCGCCCGGGACGCGCAAGCCGGCCGGGTGAACATGCAGATTTCCGAGATGAACGGCTTCGCGCCGCTGTACGCCGCGGACTTCAACCAGGTGGACGTGATGCAGTCCGGGGACGACGTCTTCGTCTACGACGGCCAGCTTGGGCGAATCGAGCGCATCACGCCAGCGTTCGCGAGCCTGGACCAGCGCATCGAGGTGCCCAGCCACTCGGATGTGGCGTACAACGCGAACACCTTGAGCATCGTGCGCTCGGTGGACGGCGCGCTGTGGACAGTCGATACGACCGCGCCGCTTCAGTTCGACCCGCTTGTGAACGTGCCGCTTGGCGAGTTTGGGGCGGACGCAGTGTCTGTGGTGACGACGCGCGGGACCATCTTCGTGGCGTCGCCCAAGGACGGCGCGCTCTATCGCATCGACGCAGGCGGCGGGCTTCCCGAGAAGGTCCTCGACCTTGAGCTTGGCGACTTCGAGTTGACCGCGGTGGGGGAGCGCGCCTGGATCCTCGACCGCGACCGCAACGTCGTGGTTGACATGGACGGCGTCGAGACGACCCTCGAGTCGCCCGCGCTGCGTATTCAGCAAGTGGGCCCCGCGCGCGATGGCGTGGTTGTCGCGACGGGCGACGCCCTCGACATCGTGAGGGGCCCGGACGACGTAGAGACCATCGACGCCGGCGTGACCGCGCCGGTGACGAAGGTTGACTACGCGTCGGCCCCCGTGGTGCTTGGCTCGTGCACGTACGGCGCTTGGACGGGCGACGCGCGGTTCGTGGAGCGGTGCGAAGGCACGGAGCCGCGCACGCTCGACATCCCCGGCGTGGCCCCCGGCGACCGCGGCGAGTTCCGGGTGAACCGCGACGCGATCGTCTTCAACAACTTCAAGACCGGCGACGTGTTCTTGGTGTCCGAGAACTTCCGGCTTGTCGACAACTGGGACGACTCGGAACCGCAGGACGAGCCGACCACCGTCGACAGCGAAGACACCGTGCCCATCCCGTTCAACGAGCTCATCGAGAATCGCTCGAAGGAGAACCACGCCCCGGTGGCGCGCTCCGACGAGTTTGGCGTGCGCCCGGGCAAGATCACGGTGATCCCGGTGCTCGACAACGACATCGACGAGGACGGCGACGTCCTGGTGGTCGCCGCCACCACCGGCGTGCCCGCGACCTTCGGCACCCTGCGCACGATCGAGGACGGCCGGGCGCTGTTGTTCGAGCCCGCGGAGGGCGCGACCGGCACCGCATCGTTCCGCTACACCGCGAGCGACGGCCGCGCCGGGGGTGTGTCGGAGACGACGGCAAACCTGACGATCCACCCGATGGACCAGAACGAGCCGCCCCGCCCGTTCCAGACGAGCACCGCCACGGTCGAGGCGGGCGCAGGCACCACCTACAACGTGCTTTCCGACTGGCGCGACCCGGACGGGGACGACCTGGTGCTCGTGGGCGCCTCCACGGCGACGTCGGACGTGGTCCAGTACAAGGCAAACGGCGACGTCGCGTTCATCCACCGGTCCGCGGAGCTCGGCGAGAAGACGGTGTCGGTCACGGTGTCCGACGGGCGCGCCGAAACCGCATCGGAGCTCAAGGTGACGGTGGCGCCGTCAGGTTCGCTCGCTCCGATCGGCGTGCCGGACTCCGTGTCCACGTTCACGGGCACCTTCGCGACCGTCAAGCCGCTCTTGAACGATCTGTCCCCCTCTGGCGAGCAGTTGTCGCTTGTCTCGGTCGAGACCTTGAGCGGCAACGCCACCGTCGACATCGACGTCGACGCAGGGTCTTTCGACGTCACGGCCAACACGCCGGGCACCAGCTACCTCAAATACACGGTCGCGGCAGGCATTCCCCAGAGCGCGGGCATCGTGCGCGTGGACGTGGAGGAGCCGCCCAAGGACGCTCAGCCGCCCATCGCAGTGCCGGACACCGCGTACCTGCGCTCGAACGAGCCGGTCACCGTGGCCGTGCTGAACAACGACGTGTCGCCGTCCGGCAAGGTGCTTGGCGTGCAGAGCGTGTCGGTGCCCGACGACGCCCGCTACAAGGTGGAACTGCTCGACGCATCGCTGTTGCGCATCTCGGCGGCGCAGCCCCTGGGCCAGCAAGAGACCTTCACGTACACGATGTCGGACGGCGAGACGTCGGTCGTGGGCGGCGTGACCATCGTGCCCGTGCCAGAGCTGTCCAAACACCAGGCGCCGCGCGCGGTCCCCGACACCGTCACCGTGCGGGCCGGAGACATCGCCACCGTCGACGTGTTGGCGAACGACTACCACCCAGACGGCGTGCACTTCAGCCTTGACCCCGAGCTCAAAGACCTCGACATGGCCGACGGCGGGGTGCTGTTCGCGTCAGACGGAAAGTTGCGCGTCCAGGCGCCATCGCAGGCGGGGCAGTACGTGGCGGTCTACGGCATCACTGACCTCTACGGGGAGGCGGCCACGTCCTCGCTGACGGTGACCGTGACCGAGCCCGACCCGGAGACGAACCAGCCGCCCGCGCCCAAGCAACTCACCGCGCGCGTGTACGCGGGTGGGTCGGTGTCCGTGGCGATCCCGCAGGGCGGCGCGGACCCCGACGGCGACTCGGTGACGTTGTCGGCAGTGTCCGGACCCAGCTTGGGCATGATCACCGCGCGCGATAGCGGTGGGTTCGAGTACCAGGCGTTCCCCGACTCTGCGGGCACTGACGAGTTTGTGTATGTGGTCGAGGACGCCTACGGGGCCACCTCGACGGCGACCGCGCGCATCGGCGTTATCCCGCGTGCGCCGCTTGCCTCGCCCCCCAACGCCGTGGACGACGCCGTGTCCGTCAAGCCCGGTGGGGTTGTTGCGGTGCCCGTGCTGCAGAACGACTCCGACCCCAACGGCTACACCATCAAGCTGTCGCCCGAACTCCTCGAGGTGCAGGACGGCGTGACCGCCCGCGCCGACCAAGAGCTGGTGATCATCGACGCCGGCCTGGTGGAGGGCACCTACGGGGTCCGCTACCAGATCGAGAACGAGAACGGCGCCCAGGACTCGGCGTTCGTCACCGTCAAGGTGGACAAGAACGCGCCCGAGCAGTATCCGATCGCCCAGGACCAAGTTGTCGAGTGGCAGCAGGCTGTGGGCCAGAAGACGTACGACATCGATCCGTTCGTGGGCGCGCTCAATCCCAGCGGTCACGCCAACGAGCTCGAGGTGTCCGTCGAGGGCCTGTACTCCGATATGGCGCAGGTGCTGGACGACGGCACCATCCGGGTCACCCTGACCGACGAGCGGCGCGCCATTGCGTACCGCCTCACCAACCTCGTCGACGGCTTGAGCGCTCAGGCGTTCCTGGTCGTGCCCAAGTATTACTCCGACTTCCCGCCCGAGTTGTGGCCCGACCTCGACACCCAGATCGTGCCCATGAACACGACCGTCGAGTGGAAGATCTCGGACCTCGCCTACGCGCCGTCTGGCAAGCCCATCATCATCACCAACGCCGACATGGTCAGCGGCACCCGCACCAACGGCGACCCGGTCTACAAGGACGCCACCACGTTGCGGTACACGCCCGAGCATGACTATCGCGGGCCTGCGTCCGTCACGTTCGAGGTGACCGACGGCACCAGTGAAAACGACCCAGAGGGCGTGTCCGCGACCCTCGTGCTGCCCATCATCGTGGGCGACCCGGAGTATCGCGACTACCCGCCGTCGTTCACCCCGGCCGAGATCCTCATCGAGGCGGGCGAGAAGGCCACCACGTTCAACCTGCGTGGCGCGAGCTCTCACCCCAACCCCAAGATCAAGAACTCTCTCGCGTACACCGGGCTGAGCGGCACCGACCATCAGATCAAGGCCTCCATCTCGGGCGGCGAGCTCAAGGTGTCCGCCCCGTTCGGAACGCAGCCCGGGACCAAGTCCGTGCTGTCGTTCGACGTCGGGTTTGGCGACTTCCTGGTGCCGGGGCAGGTCACCGTGCGAGTGGTGCCGTCGACACGCCCGCTGGCCAAGACGTCCGACGACGTGGAGCCTGAAGGCCGGATGCTCACCACCTACGTGATGCCGGTCCTCGACAACGACTTCAACCCGTTCGCCAAGAAGGGCCAGCCGCTCAAGGTGGTCGATGCTCAGTTCGACGGCGACAACCTTGGCGCGACCCTGTCGTTCAACAGCTCGTCCATCAGCATCACCACCGGCGGCACCGTCAAGTCCGGCACCATCAACGTGATCTACACGGTGCGCGACGCCACCGACACCAAGTCCCGCGAGGTCACCGGGCGCGCCAGCGTGATTGTCGCAAGCGCGCCAGAACCCGTGCCGAGTTTCACCGTCGCCCGCGGCGGCTCTGGCGAGATCGTGGTCGTGTTCCAGGGCTCGCCAAGTAGCAACGGCGCGCCCATCCAGTACTACACGGTCAACGTCTCGGGCCAGCCCGGCGCGACCTCGCGCGACGACTGCAGCGCCGGCGCATCATGTGTGTTCACCGGCCGCACCAACGGCCAGCAGCAGACGGTGTCCGTCACGGTCACCAACCGCGTGGGCACCACCGGTTCCAGCGGCACCAAGAACATCACGCCTTACGGAACGCCAAGCGCCCCGCGCAACCCGTACCTGTCCGGGGGCTCCACCGCCACCGCGAGCATCCGCGGCAACTGGAGCACGCCCAGCACCACCGGCGGTGGCAGCATCACGTACGAATGGGCGTTTACCCAGGGGAGTACGAGGAGCGGCACCACCACCGGGACGTCCGGGAGCTACATCAGCGTCGGTGCCGGCACCTACCGCTTCCAGGTGCGCGCCTGCAACCCCGCCGGGTGCAGCAGCTGGGTCGGTTCGGGCGGCAAAACCATCACCAACCCGCCGCCGGCGACGTTCACGCTGTCGCAAGGGGGCTACCAGCAGTTTGGTGCATCGTGGGCCGGGTGGGGTTCAACGATCCAGCTCCGCAACTACCCAGCGAACCGGACGTACACGGTTTCGTGCTACAGCCGGCGAAGCGGCTCGTGGAGCACGAATACCGCCGGCGTGACGGGCGCGGCCCCGAGCGTGTACAGCGTGACGACCAACTCAAGCGGCTCGGCGACGCTCACGAGTTGCCTGTGGGGCTTCTCGTCGAGTGGCTACCCGGGATACGCCCTGCTCAGCAACGGAAACACGACCAACACGGTCACGTTCAACTAGGAGAGATTCATGGCAGAGGTTACAGACAAGCAGGCGGCGTGGTTCGCGGATGCCTTCGGCAAGCTCGTGGACAACGTGGGCGTGGCGATCGTCGGCAAGCAACACGTCATCCGGCTGGTCGTGACGTCCCTGCTCAGCGGCGGCCACGTGCTGCTCGAGGACGTGCCAGGCACCGGCAAAACGGTGCTCGCCAAGGCGCTGTCGAACACGCTCTCCGGCTCGCACTCGCGCATCCAGTTCACGCCTGACCTACTGCCCTCCGACGTCACCGGCGTCACCATCTACGACCAGGCGAAGAAGAAGTTCGAGTTCCACCGCGGCCCGATCTTCGCCGCGATCGTCCTGGCTGACGAGATCAACCGCGCCTCGCCCAAGACCCAGAGCGCGCTGCTCGAGGTCATGGAGGAGGGCGCGATCACGGTTGACGGCGAGACCCACAGCGTCGGTAGCCCGTTCATGGTCATCGCCACCCAGAACCCGGTGGAGCAGGCCGGTACGTATCGGCTCCCCGAGGCCCAGCTCGACCGGTTCCTCATGAAGACCTCGCTTGGCTACCCCGACCGCGCGATCGCCACGCAGCTGCTGATCGACACCGGCAACAAGGGGCGGGCCAGCCTGGTCCAGCCCGTCATCGACGGCGCGGCCGTGACCAAGATGGTCGAGATGGGCCAGCAGGTGCACCTTGACCCCGCCATCGCCTCGTACATCATCAACGTCGTCGAGGCCACGCGCGAGGACGACGACGTTGCGCTCGGCGTCAGCACGCGCGGCGCCCTCGCTCTCGTGGGCGCGGTTCGCACCTGGGCCCTCGCGGCGGGCCGCACGTTCGTCACCCCCGACGACGTGCGCGACCTCGCAGTGCCGGTGCTCGCCCACCGCATCATCGTCAACCCCGACTCCGAGTTCGCGGGAGTCACCCCCGAGGAAATCGTCGACCGCGTCGTCGACCAGATCGAGCCGCCGGCGTACCGCACCGAATGACCGCCGAGGCTCCAAGCACGACCGCCGCTGCACCACCCGGTGACGCCGCGCCCGCTGACGCGCCCAAGGCGAAGGCCTCGTACCGCGTGCGGCACGGCGCGCTGCGCACGTGGCGCGCCGCGCGGGTCACGTCCGCGCGCCTGTGGGCCGCCGGGGTGGTCGCGACGCGGTGGGTCGGCTCAAAGCTGGGCCCGGTGGTTGCCGTCGTCTCTCCCGCCGGCTGGATGATCGCCCTGCTTGGCGTCGTCCTTGCCGTCGCCGGCGTCGTGCTTGGCTGGGCCGAGTTCACGACCGCCGCCGCGGCCATAGGCGTCGCGTTCGTGCTTGCTGCGGCGTTCCTCGTGGGGCGGTCGACCTACGCCGTCACGATCGAACTGAGCCCCAAGCGCGTGGTGGTGGGGGGCAAGGCGCGCGGCCGCATCGTCGTCGCGAACAGCGGCGGGCGGTCGCTGCTCCCGAGCCGCCTCGAGCTGCCTGTTGGCGCGGGTCTCGCCGAGTTCGGGATCCCGGCGCTCAAGCCGGCCGCCGAGCACGACGAGTTCTTCGCCGTCCCCACCAACCGCCGCGCCGTTATCGTGGCAGGCCCGGCCGTGTCGGTCCGTGGTGACCAGCTTGGCCTGTTCCGCCGCACGGTGCGGTGGACGGATCCCGTTGACCTCTTTGTGCACCCCCTGACGGTGCCGCTGTCGCCTTCCGCCGCGGGCCTCGTGCGCGACCTCGAAGGCCAGGTCACCAAGAAGATCACCAACAACGACATCTCTTTCCACGCACTGCGCGACTACGTGCCTGGCGACGACCGCCGCTACATCCACTGGCGCAGTTCGGCGCGCACCGGCCAGCTGATGGTGCGCCAGTTCGAGGAGACGCGCCGCTCGCAGGTCACGATGCTCGTGAGCGAGAACGTCGCGGACTACGCGAGCGAGAACGAGTTCGAGCTCGCGGTGTCCATTGCCGCGTCGATCGCCAAGCAGGTGATCCGCGACGGAACCCAGATCAACGTCATCGGCGACAGCCGCCACCTGCGGACCCATTCCCCGAACTCGATGCTCGACGACTCGTGCCGCCTCGACCTGCGGGTTCGCAAACACGCCGACGCGCGCGCCTGGGCGCGCGTCACGACCGCCCGGCTCCCCGCGCCGTCCGTGCTGATGATCATCGGCGGCTCGCAGATGCCGATTGACGCCTACCGCGCGATCGAGTCGCTGTTCCCCGTCGACACCACCATTCTTGGTTTCCGCGCCGCGGAGGGCGCCGTGCCGGCCCTGCGCAAGGTGTCGCGGATGCAGGTGATGACCGTGGGCGAGCTCAAGGAGCTCGCGCCGGTGCTGCGGAGGGCGGCAGGATGACCGCCGGAACGCCGTCGCTGCGCTTCCCGACCGCCACGTGGGTGGGCCTTGGGGTGGTCGTTGTCACCACTGTGCTCGCAGCCTGGGGCTTCGGCGCGTCGTTCCCGGACGCCAGCTACCTGCTCGCGGTCGTTGGCGGGATCGCCGTGGGCGGGGGCGTCGCAATCCTGGCCTACCGCCTGCGCCTCACGCTACTGTTCACCACCTTGGCGGGGATCGCAGCCGTCTTCGTCCTCGGGACGCCGTTCACGATGCCCGGCGAGGGCATCGGCTTCGTGTTCCCGTCGATCAACTCGCTCGCGGGGCTTGCGATCGGCTCCGTCCACTCGTGGGCGGACATGGTCACTCTCACCACGCCACTCGAGGCGCCGTACTACATGGCCGTCGGCCCGTTCGTTGCCACCTGGCTGGTGAGCCTGATTGCGGTGTCGCTCGTGGTGCGGTGGCTTCCGGCGCGGCCCGGCGTGCCGTGGCGCAAGACGGTGGCGCTGTCCCCGGTGTTCGCGCTCTACGGCGCCACCGTGCTGCTTGGCACCTTCGACCCGTACTGGCCCCTCATGCGCGGGCTCGCGCTCGCGGCAATCGTGATGCTGTGGCTGGCGCTGCGGCTGCCCACGTCGTCGACCTCGGGCGAGCAGACGCGGCGCGCGATCCTGCGGTTCCGGCTCGTGGGCACTGCGGTAGTGGTGGGCGGAGCCGTCGTCGCTACCGGCCTGTTCGCCGGCTCGGTCGAGCCGCCGCAGGACGATCGCTTCGTGCTCCGTGAGCACGTCAAGCCGCCGTTCGACCCGAGCGAGTTCCCAAGCCCGTTGTCGGGATTCCGGCGTTACACGAAGGACCTCACCGACGACGAGATGTTCACGGTGTCCGGCCTCCAGGACGGCGACGTGCTGCGCATCGCGGTCATGGACGCGTACGACGGCAAGCTGTGGACCGTCTCCAATAGCGACGGCTTCGACGACGCCTCTGGCGCGTTCGAGCTCGTGGGCGAGACCCTTCCGCTGCCGGACACCGCCCCGCTTGCGGCCACGCCCGACGGGGCCGAGGCGCCACCTGCGCGCACCGTCGAAGTGACGGTCCGCGACTACGCCGACATCTGGATCCCGTTGCTCGAGTACTCGTCGCAGCTCACGTTCACGCCCACAGGCGACGAGCCCTCGCAGGTGGTCTACAACCGCTGGACGACGTCGGGGGTCACCGTCGACGGGCTCAAGCCTGGCGTGACGTACGCGATGGAGGTGCCCGCCACTGTCGAGCGCACCGACCAGGCGCTGCGAGGCGCCCGCACGGGAGTCGTCAACCAGCCGACGGCCACCAACGTTCCAAGCATCATCGGCGCCAAGGCCGAGGAGTACTCCGCGGGCGCCAAGACGCCCTACGAGGCCCTGCACGCAATCGAGACGTTCCTGCACGACAAGGCGTTCCTCAGTCACGGCGCCGGGTCAGACTCGGTGCCTTCGCTCGCGGGTCACGGCGCGGACCGCCTGACGGCCCTCTTCGAGCGATCGGTCCTGGTGGGCGACCAGGAGCAATACGCATCCGCGTTCGCGCTGATGGCACGCGAGCTCGGCTACCCTTCGCGGGTGGTCATGGGCTTCGCGCCCGATGTGCCCGAGGGCGGCGGCACCGTGACCGTGCATGGCAGCGACGTGAGCGCGTGGCCCGAGGTTTACTTCGAGGACTTCGGGTGGGTGCCGTTCTTCCCGACTCCCGAGAACACGGACGTCCCGCGCGACCCCCAGCCGATCCCCGCCAAGCAGCCGCAGCCGAACCCGCGCCAGCCTCCGCGAGTCGAGGACCAGCAGGACGAGGTCGCCACGCCGGTGCAGATTGACCAGCCGGAAGACAAGCCGGACCCCGTCGAAGAAGGCCTGCCGTCCTGGTTCTGGCCGCTTGTGCTGGCGATCCTGATTCCCGTCCTCGCCTACGTCATCCCTGTCCTCATCATCGGCGCCCTGAAGTCCGCGCGCCGTGCCCGCCGCAAGGCGAGGGGGTCGGATCACCGCCGCGCCGCGGCCGCTTGGGACGAGCTTGAGGACTGCTACGCGGAGCTCGGCTACGCGATCGCGCCGCGCATGACCCGTGTGGAGCGGGCACTCGATTTCGAGGACCAGTTCCAAGATGAGCTCGCGGCCCGCGCCGGTGAGCTCGAGGAGATCAAGCGGCGCGAGCAGGCAAAGGCCAAAGACAAGCTCGCCAAGCTTGCCGCGAAGCAGGAGTCGTCATCGGTGAGGAGCCCGATGCTGACCGTGCGGGCCGCGACGTTGGTGCGCGGCAAGCACGAGGGCGCATGGCACCCGGGCGTGACTGGGGCGGGCTCCGACCTGCCGGTCCTGCCGGGTCTGCGGGACCTCGCCGTGGGCGCCGACCGCGCGGTGTTCGCCGGCAAGGGCGTGGAGGACGATGCGCTCGAGGCGCTGTGGGAGTCCGCCACCGGCGCGGTCGCGGCCGGCCGCCGGTCCGTTGGGTGGTTGAGGCGCGAGCTGAGCAAGTTCCGTTTCCGCGTAAGAATCGCGCCGCGCGGCGCGACCGAGGCGCGCCGGGTCCCGGCGCAGCAAGGGAGCACCACGCCATGAAGGTCAAGCTGACGCTCAAGCGCGCCGTCGGGCCGACGATCGACATCGAGGTCAACGCCGACCCATCCGCCAAGGTCTCGGACATTGCGCGGGCGCTTATCGATTCCGACCCCTCTGTGGATGGCGGTGGCTCGCGCGGGATCAAGGCGCCAACGCTCGCCGTCGTGGGGGCGGAAAGGTCCTCGTCGATCCCCGCCGACCTCGAGTTTGGCGAGGCCCCGGTCGGCTCCGGCGATGTCGTGTCGATCGTCGCCGACGGCACCTCCGCGGCCCCTGCCGCGAGCGAGACCGCGCTCGTGGTGACGCCCATCTCTGGGCCGGGCGCGGGCAAGTCGGTGCGCTTGCGCGCAGGCAGCCACCAGGTGGGCCGCGACGCCTCGAACGCCGTGGTCATCAACGACCCGCTCGTGTCCAAGCAGCACATGCGGCTGGACGTCTCTCGCGGCGGCGTGCGCCTCGTGGACTTGAACTCGGCCAACGGCGTCTTGCTCGATGGCGAGCCCGTGACGCGCCTCGACGTCGCGGGCGGCGAGCAGGTGCTGCTGGGCGACACGCTCGTCGAACTCGGGCTCGAGGGCGCCGCCCCGGGCTCCTCGCGCCGCGAGTCGGGCCCCGTGAAGTTCTTGCGTTCGCCGCGCGTCGAGGCGCGCTACGGCGGCACGGAGTTCACCGGCCCTGACGTCCCGGGCGAGCTCGACAAGCAGCCGTTCCCGTGGCTGTCGATGATCGCACCGATCGTGATGGGTGGCGCGATGTTCGCGATCACCCGTTCGCCCATGTCGATCATGTTTGTCGCGCTGTCGCCGCTGCTGATGCTCGGCAACTTCATCGCGGGTAAGACCGGCCGCAAGCGCAAGTTCGCCAGCGACGTCGCCAAGTTTGATGACCAGCTGGAGGCGCTCGACGCCACCCTGTCGGGCGAGGTTGAGTTGGAGCGCGCGACGCGCCTCGCGGAGCATCCGAGCACCGGCGAGGTCGTCGCGGCGGCGCGCGACCTTGGGCCGCTGCTGTGGACGCGCCGCCCGGAGCACTGGAACTTCCTGTCGTTGCGGTTTGGCACCGGCACCCTGCCGTCGCGAAACACGGTCCAGGCCGAGGGCGAGGGCTCGGGAATCCCCGCGTATCTCGAGCGGCTTCGCGAGGTCGTCGACCGCTACAGCAACATCGACGACGTCCCAGTGCCGGAAAACCTGTTCGAGTCGGGCTCAATCGGCGTCGCCGGCGAGCGTCGCGCGGCGGCCGGCGTAGCGCGTGCGCTGCTCGCGCAACTGTCCGGCACGCATTCGCCCGCCGAGGTCGTCCTTGCGGCGATGGTCGGCCCCGAGAGCACCGCCGAGTTCGAGTGGCTTAAGTGGATGCCGCACACGTCGAGCCCGCAGAGCCCGATCGCCACGCAACACCTCGCCAACAGCGCGACCTCCGCGTCTGCCCTTGTCGCCGCACTTGAGGAGGTCGTGGACGTGCGCCTCGCGCAGCAGGAGAGCGAGGGTGCCGGCCGCGGCGCGACTTCCGCCGAGGCTTCGGCGCTGTCTCGCGGTGGCGTCGTGGGCCGCGAGCCCGAGTCCGCAGAGGCGCCGCTGGCTCCGCGCCCCGCGGTGATCGTGCTCGTCACTGCCGACGCGCCGATCGACCAGGCACGGATGATCCAGCTTGCGGAGCGCGCGGCCGACGCCGGCGTCTTCCCCCTGTGGGTTGCGCCCGAGGCGGTCAAGCTGCCCGCCGTCGCGCGCACGTTCGTCAGCGTTGACGCGGACGGCGGGGCCAAGGTGGGCGCGGTCCGCCTAGGCGAGACCTTTGACCTGGCGCAGGTCGAGACGCTCTCCTTGGAGGATGCGCAGGCGTTTGCCAAGAGCCTTGCTCCCGTGAGCGACGCGGGCGCGCACGTCGTGGATATCTCCGACCTGCCGCAGTCGATCAACCTGCTCACGTTGCTGGGGCCCGAGATCGCGAACGCCCCCGAGCGCGCGCTCGAGCGGTGGACGCAGAACGACTCGATCCTTGACCGGAGCGGCGCGGCGCCCGCCAAGTCCAAGCGCGCCGGGCGGCTGCGCGCGCTCGTCGGCCACGGAACGCTCGACGCGATGCACCTTGACCTGCGGACGCAAGGCCCGCACGCCCTGGTCGGAGGCACCACGGGCTCGGGCAAGAGCGAGTTCCTGCAGGCGTGGGTGCTTGGCATGGCCGCGGAGTACAGCCCTGACCGGGTCACCTTCCTTTTCGTCGACTACAAGGGCGGCGCGGCGTTCGCCGACTGCGTGCGCCTGCCCCACACGGTTGGCCTGGTGACGGACCTCAACACCCATTTGGTCCGACGAGCGCTCACCAGCCTGCGTGCGGAGCTCCACCACCGCGAGCGCCTCCTGGGCCGCAAGAAGGCCAAGGACCTCATCGAGCTCGAGCGGCGCGGCGACCCCGAGTGCCCGCCCGCCCTCGTCATCGTCATTGACGAATTCGCGGCGCTCGTGGGCGAGGTTCCAGAGTTCGTCGACGGCGTGGTGGACGTGGCCCAGCGCGGCCGGTCCCTTGGAATTCACCTGATCATGGCGACGCAGCGGCCCGCGGGCGTGATCCGCGACAACCTGCGCGCGAACACCAACCTGCGCGTCGCGCTACGTATGGCCGATGCGGACGACTCGATGGACGTGGTGGGCGAGAAGGTCGCAGCGGGCTTCGATCCGTCCATCCCCGGGCGTGCCGTCGCCAAGACCGGCCCAGGGCGTCTGACGGGTTTCCAGTCCGCGTACGCGGGCGGCTGGACGTCGGACGAGGCGCCCCCCGCAAGCGTCGAGGTCGCCGAGCTCCGGTTCGGCGCTACGGCGCTGTGGGAGCGGCCCGAGGCCGACGATGAGGGCGAGAAGAAGGAGACGGGCCCCACCGACCAGCAGCGGCTCGTGGCGACCCTGTCGAAGGCGGCTACGGCCGCGAAGATCCCGGCGCCCCGCAAGCCGTGGCTCGACCCGCTGCCGCCGATTTTCGACCTCACCAAGCTGCGGCAGCGCACCGACACCGAGATCTTGCTCGGCGTACGCGACCTCCCGCGGGAGCAGGCACAGTCCGAGGTCTACTTCCGGCCGGACGAGGACGGCAGCATCGCTATCTTTGGCACCGGCGGCTCTGGCAAGACGGTGGCGTTGCGCACGCTGACCGTGGCGGCGGGCATCACGCCGCGAGGCGGCCCCGTCGAGGTTTACGGCATCGACTTTGGAAACGGCGGCCTTGGCATGCTCGAGGCGCTCCCGCACGTCGGGTCGATCGTGCCCGGCGAGGACCCGGAGCGTGTGATCCGGCTGCTGCGGACCCTGCGCGACGAGCTCGACCGGCGCGGGCCAAAGTTTGCCAAGGCGAGCGCAGGCAGCATCGTCGACTATCGCAAGGAAACCGGCGACGCCGACCTGCCCCGCATCCTGCTTGTGCTTGATGGCTTCCCCGCGTTCCGCCAGGAGTTCGAGAACACCTCGGCTCGCGCCGCCTGGTACGACGTCGTGGCGCAACTCATCACCGAGGGCCGGGGGCTTGGAATCCACGTTGCCCTCACCGCCGACCGCGGCGGTAGCGTGCCGAGCGCGATTATGAGTGGCATCCAGCGCCGGGTCGT
This sequence comes from uncultured Actinomycetota bacterium, assembly GCA_963735005.1. Classification (GTDB taxonomy): domain Bacteria; phylum Actinomycetota; class Actinomycetes; order Actinomycetales; family Demequinaceae; genus WTKG01. The sequence goes on from CAVTJA010000005.1 coordinate 122,498, forward strand.
GCTGCGCCTTGCCGACGACTCTGGCTACGCGATGCTCGACGTTCCCAACGACGTCGTCACCACTGGCTCGCCTGCGGGCCGCGCGGTGGTCGACGGGCTCGAGGTGCAGGTTGCCATCGCCGGCGGCACCCCGGGCGTCAAGGACCAGGCGAAGGCGATCGAGGCGATCGGCGAGGCCATGACGCGCGCAGGCCGCAAGCCCGCGAACCCGATCGGCATCCTCCAGGAGGTCTATGCCCTCGACTCGCTTCCGACGGAGGTGGAGGGCGAGCCGGTGGTGGGAATCTCCGAGCGCGACCTCGAGCCGGTGGGGTTCGACCCGACGGGCACGTTCGTGCTCTCGGGGGCGCCCGGCAGCGGCCGGTCTATTGCGCTCGCCGCGCTTGCCGGCTCCGTCAAGCGGTTCGACGCCAAGGCGGAGATGTACTACCTGGGCAACTCCCGGTCTGCCCTCGCGTCGTCCAAGCTCTTCAAGGAGGCGGCGACGACCGTCGAGAAGGTGCAGGCGCTCGCGGCCAAGCTCACGCCAGTCATCGAAGCGGACGGCGCCAAGAAGGTCGTGGTGGTGGTCGAGGGCATCGCTGACTTCCTCGGCACGCCCGCCGACGACGCGCTCGTGAGCCTCGTCAAGGCCGTGAAGCGGTCCAGCAACCTGCTTATTGCCGAGTCGGAGACGTCCAGCTGGACGTCGTCCTGGCCGCTGTTCGCCGAGGTCAAGGCGGGCCGAGTGGGGGTGCTGCTGCAGCCGGACTCGCTCGACGGCGAGTCCCTCTTCAAGACGGCCCTGCCGCGCGCGTCGAAGGCGGACTTCCCGCCGGGGCGCGGCTACTACGTGTCGCGTGGCAAGTTCACGCGCATTCAGCTGCCCGTCGCGGACCCCGCGGCGGTGGAGAAGTGATGGGGACCGCTCCCCATCGACGGGCGCTATCGACGTCGATAGCGTTTGTAGTGTCGAAGTAAACCGAGCAGTCCACCAAGGAGCAGTGACATGGCGAATATCAACGTGACGTACGACCAGATGACCGATGCGGCAGGACGCCTGTCGACGGGCAAGGAAGAGATCACCCAGAAGCTTGTCGATCTCAACACCATGATTACCCAGCTGGTCTCAAACGGCTACGTGACCGAGCAGTCCTCCGTCGCGTTTAACGACACCTTCGAGAAGTACGTCCAGAACACCAAGGGCGCGATCGCCGCGCTCGAGGACCTGTCGATGTTCCTCAAGAAGGCGGCTGAGGCGCTGCGCCAGACGGACACCAGCCTCGCGAACACCCTGCGGGGCACCGAGTAATTCACTCGACACCGCGACATTCGGCGTGGGGGAGGGGCTTCGGCCCCTTCCCCACGTTCGCGTCTGCGCGCGGTTGCGGCGGCGCGCCCGGCAATCGCAATAGTCTGGAGTCCTTGACGAGTAGTTGCCGCAGCGCGGCACGGAGTTAAGGAGAGCTCGACGATGCAGTGTGCCGGTTGTGGACTGTCGCTCCACAAGCGCGACCGCGTGTGCGGCAATTGCGGCACGCGCGTGGGCTCGGCGCGCAAGGTGGTGCGTGACGTTGGCGGCGCGGCCGCCCAGCCGTCGGCTCCGACCGGCACCATCGAGCTGCCCCCGGATCTTGCCCCGAGCGCGCCGTCGCCGGCCGCGGACCCGGCGCCTGGTGTCGACGAGCCAGCCGAGCCAACGCCGGCGGCGCCGACCTTCGTGCAGCCGGAGCCAGACCGGGCGCCCGCGCCGACATCCGTTGAGCCGCAGCCCGCTCCTGCACCCGAGCCAACACCCACGCGCACGCCCGAACCGGAGCCAGAGCCCTCCGTCTCCCCCATCGCCGAGGAGACGACGTTCGCGCCGCGTCGCGCGGTATCCGCGGACTGGACCTTGTCGTGGGGCGCGGACGAGTCATTCGCGCTCGGACGCCCGGTCGTCTTTGGCCGGGCGCCGTCCGCGCCTGCCGGGTACGACGGCGCGCACTGCGTCGAGGTGGTGGACCCCGACCGCTCCGTGTCGTCGTCGCACGCGGTATTCGACGTGCACGGCGGGGCGGCGCGCGTGACGGACCTCGGCTCGACGAACGGCACCGTGGTGGTGCTCGCCGACGGCCGCGAGCTGCAGGCGGAGGCCGGCGTGCCCGTCGTCGTCCCTGCGGGGGCCACGGTGGAGATGGGTGCCTACCCCGTGCGCGTCGATCGGGCGCCCTAGCGTCGTCCCTCCGTGATGGAATAGGAGCGTGACGAACGCCGACGCCCGCGCCCGCTGGCAGGACCTCGCAGACCAGATCGACGCGCACCAATTCGCGTACTATGTGCGCGACGAACCCACGGTGTCCGACGCGGAATACGACCAGTTGCTGCGCGACCTCGAGGCGCTCGAACATGAGTACCCCGAGCTACGCACGCCGGGCTCGCCCACGCAGCGCGTCGGCGGCACGTTCAGCACTGACTTCGCAGCAGTGGAGCACCGCGAGCGAATGATGTCCCTCGACAACGCGTTCTCGATTGAGGACGTGCAGGCGTGGTGGGAGCGCGCGGTGCGCGACGCCAACGACCCCTCGCTCGAGTTCCTGTGCGAGCCCAAGATCGACGGACTGGCGCTGTCCCTGACGTACGAGTCGGGGCGGTTGGTAAGGGCCGTGACGCGCGGCGACGGCCGCACCGGCGAGGACGTCACGCTCAACGCCCGCACCATCGAGGCCATCCCCGCGACGCTGTCTGGGAAGCCGCCAGAGCTCGTGGAGATTCGGGGTGAGGTGTTCCTGCCCGTGGAGGCTTTCGAGGCGCTCAACGCGGGCCTGGTGGCCGAGGGCAAGGCCCCGTACGCGAACCCGCGCAACACCGCGGCTGGCTCGCTGCGGCAGAAGGACCCGCGCGTCACCGCCACGCGTCCGCTGTCCATCACCACGTACGCGCTTGGCGCCACCGAGTGGGGAAGCGTCGCGCCGGACCCGCGGCTCGACACGCAGTTTGGCGTCTACGACGCGCTCGCGTCGTGGGGGCTGCCGGTGAGCGCCGAGTCGCGCGTCGTGGCGGACCTGGCGGGGGTGCAGGCATACATCGCGGACCTCGAATCGCGCAGGCACGGGCTCGCTCACGAGATCGACGGCGTGGTCCTCAAGGTGAATTCGCGCGCGGCTCAGCGGCAGCTGGGCTCCACGTCACGGGCGCCGCGCTGGGCCATCGCCTACAAGTTCCCGCCCGAGGAGGTCAACACGGTCCTCGAGGACATCCGCGTGGACGTGGGCCGCACGGGACGCGTCACGCCCTACGGCGTCATGACCCCAGTGACCGTCGCGGGCTCCACCGTCTCCACCGCCACGCTTCACAACGCGCAAGAGGTCGCCCGCAAGGGCGTGTTGATCGGCGACACCGTGGTGTTGCGCAAGGCGGGGGACGTCATCCCCGAGATCGTGGGTCCCGTGGTCGCGTTGCGCACCGGCAAGGAGCGCGCATGGACCATGCCCACCGAGTGCCCGTCGTGCGGCACGCCGCTCGCCCAGCAGAAGGATGGCGACGTCGACCTGCGCTGCCCCAACTCGCGGGGCTGCCGCGGCCAGATCATCGACCGGCTGACGTTCATCGGCGGGCGAGGCGCCTTCGACGTCGAGGTGCTCGGCGAGAAGTCCGCGGCGGCGCTCGTGGAATCGGGCGTGCTCGAGAACGAGGCGGGCCTGTTCGCGTTGACCGAGGCGAACCTTGCGCGCGTGCCGCTGTTCACGCTTGACGCCGACTCCAAGAAGGACGGCGTCGCGCGCAAGGCGGGCGACGTCACCACCAATGGGCTCAAGCTGCTCGAAAACCTCGATGCGGCAAAGTCGCGGCCGCTGTGGCGCGTGGTGGTGGCCCTCAGCATCCGGCACGTGGGGCCCACGGCCTCGCGCGCGCTCGCGGCCGCGTTCGGCTCCATGGACGCCATCCGCGCCGCGGACGCAGCCACGCTGGCCGCGGTGGACGGCGTCGGCGACGTCATCGCCGAGTCCGTCAAGGCCTGGTTCGGCATCCCCTGGCACGTGGAGATCGTGGACGCCTGGGCGGCCGCGGGCGTGCGTATGGCGGACGAGCGCGACGACTCGGTGCCGCGCACACTCGAGGGCCTGACCATCGTGGCCACGGGCTCGTTGGAGGGCTTCACCCGGGACGGCGTCAAGGAGGCGATCATTTCCCGCGGCGGCAAGGCGTCGTCATCCGTGTCCAAGAACACCGACTTCGTGGTCGTGGGAGAGAACGCGGGATCCAAGGCGACCAAGGCCCAGGAGCTCGGATTGCGCATCCTCGATGAGGCGGCCTTCGTCGCGCTGCTGGAGGGCGGTCCGGGGGCTCTGTAGCCGGGCGCTGGGCGTGAGCGGTCGCACGTCGCCCCGTAGAAGCGCACCGCGGATGCGGATAGTCTGATCTTCACGAACTACACGTGATCCAGGGGGCAGCGGGAAATGACGTCGATCATCACGGTCTCACCTGATCAGACGAGCCGGTTGGCCGAGATCGGCGAGCTCACCGCGCTTGCGTACTTCGCCGACGGGCTCGTCGACAGCGCGCACCCGTTCGTGCCGCAGCTACGGGACGCGGCGGCCCGTGCCGAGCACGCCGAGCTGCTGCTCATGACCGACGGCGACGGCGGCGAGGGCAAGGCGATCGGCACTGTCACCGTGGTGCCGTACGGGACGCACTTCGCCGAGATCGCGCAGGAGGGCGACTTCGAGCTGCGCATGCTGGCGGTGTCGCCGCTCGAGCGTGGGCGGGGCATCGGCAAGGAACTCGCGCGCGCTGGCATGGCCCGGGCGGTCGAGATGGGCGCCAAGCGCATCGTGCTGTCGACCATGGAGAACATGACCGCCGCGCACGCGCTTTACGACAAGCTTGGGTTCGCGCGCGACGAGAGCCTCGACTGGACCGCAGGCGACGGCCAGGGCGAAGGTGACTCCGCCCCAGCCGTGCGCCTACTGGGCTATACCTGGACGCCTAGTACGTAACGGAGGGGACGCTCCAGCGCGGGGCCTCCCCGGTTACGGCCCAGGTGGCGCCTTCGAGCGTGGTCGCGGCTTGTGCCCCGCGGTCCTGAGCGTCGCCCACCCACAGCTCGACGTTGCGGGCCTCGACGACGCGCTCGAACTCGAGGTTCGAGAACGCGATGCGCGTGGTGGGCACAGCAAATTCGACGGTCGCCGACGCGCCGGGGGCCAGGTCGACGCGCGTGTACGCGACGAGCTGCGCCACCGGACGGTTGACGGAGGCGTGGCGCACCCGCGCGTACAGCTGCACGATGTGCTCGCCAGCGACGGAGCCGGTGTTCGCCACCTTGACCGATGCCTTGATCGCGCCGTCGGTGGGAACGGACGCCGGCACTGTGAGGTCGCTGTACGCGAACGTCGTGTACGAGAGCCCAAAGCCGAACGGCCGGATGGGGGTTGGGTCTGCGCTTGACACGTCTCCGTGCCCGCCGAGCGGCGCGTGCAGGTAGGTGTACGGCTGCGCGCCACCGGACCGGGGGAGGGAGATGGGCATCTTGCCGGACGGGTTGGTCTGCCCGGACAGGATACGTGCGACGGCGTTGCCGCCCTCCTCGCCTGGGAAGAAGGACTGGATCACCGCGGCGCAGCGCTCGAGCGCCCAGTCCACGGCGTACGGGCGGCCGGTGAACATGACGAGCACGACGGGCTTGCCCGTGTCCAGCAGCGCCTCGACAAGCTGGCGCTGCACGCCGGGCAGTTCCAGGTTCTCGACGTCGCAGCCCTCGCCCACGGTGCCGCGACCGAACAGGCTGGCGTGGTCACCCACGACCGCCACTACGGCGTCGGACTCGCTGGCGAGCTTGACCGCGGCCGGGATGTCGGAAGCGTCCATGTTCCGCACGTCGCAACCCTGCGCGTACGAGATGTCCGCACCGGAGTGCTCCCGCATGGCGTCTGCGAGCGTCGGGGCCTCAAAGCCCATCTCGACGCCCGGCCGCTGCGCGAGCACGTGGTTCGCGAACGAGTAGCAACCGAACAGCGCCTGCGAGCGGTGCGCGTTGGGGCCGACGACGGCGACCTTCTTGCCCACCCAGGCGTCGGGCGCCATGGGGAGGATGCCGTCGTTCGACAGCAGCACGACCGACTTCTCGGCGAGCTTGAGCGCCACCTCGCGGTGCGCGGGGGAGTCGAGGTCGATCGGGTCGGTCGGCAGCTCGGAGAAGTCGGCGTCGAGCAGGCCGAGATCTTCCTTCTGCTGGAGCGCGCGCAAGAGTGCACGGTCCACGAATGCCTCGTCGACGTCGCCCGCACGGACCGCCTCCATGAGCGGTCCAAGGTAGGCGTCGCCGGTGGGAAGCTCGATGTCGACCCCCGCCTCGAGCGCCAACGCGGCGGCCTTGCCGAGGTCCGGCGCGATGTCGTGCAGGATCTTGAGGAACGCGACGCCAAAGTAGTCGGCCACGACCACGCCGTCGAAGCCCCACTGGTCGCGCAGGATGCCCGTGAGGATCTCCTTGGAGGCGGCGACCGGCATGCCGTCGATGTCCGTGTACGCCTGCATGACGGACCGGACGTTGCCGTCCTTCACGCCCATCTCGAACGGGATGAGCATGACGTCCTGCAGCTCGCGGCGGCCCATCGAGACCGGCGCGAAGTTGCGCCCGGCCTTGCTCGCGGAGTATCCGACGAAGTGCTTGAGCGTCGCGTGGACGCCGGCGCCCTGCATGCCGCGCACGTACGCGGTGCCGAGCGTGCCTACCAGGTATGGGTCCTCGGCGATGCACTCGTCCACGCGGCCCCAGCGGGGGTCGCGGATGACGTCGAGCACAGGGGCCAGGCCCTGGTGGGCGCCGATCACGCGCATCGAGTCGCCGATGAGGCGGCCCATCTCTTCGACGAGCTCGGGGTCGGCGGCGGCTCCCCACGCAAGTGGCGTGGGGAACGTCGCGGCCTTCCATGCGGCCAAGCCGGTCAGGCACTCCTCGTGCACGAGTGCCGGGATCCGGTGTGGGGTGGCGTCCTGGATGCGCTGCTGAAGCTTCCACAGCCAGGCGCGCCGCTCCTGGGGATCGTGCGGGTTGGTGCCGTACACGCGGGTCAAATGACCGAGGCCGTTGTCGATTGCCTCGTCGATGTTTCCCGTCTGTGCGACCTCGCCCTGGAGGGGCGCGACGACGTCGCCGTCCTCGCCCTGCCAGAACCCGATGATCTGCTTGACCTTCTGTTCGAGCGTCATTGACTCTGCGATCGCGCGTACGCGATCGCTTGCGGGGGTTGTCATTGCTGTTCTAGCCCTTCACCGCACCTGTGAGGCCGTCGACAATCCTGCGCTCCATGAACAGGAAGAAGACGAGCGCGGGAACCATTGATAGTGAGGTGTACGCCATGATTGCGGTCGTGTCGGAGGAGTGCTGACCCTGGAAGGTCGTCACGCCGAGGGGAAGCGTCATGCCGGACGGGTCGCCGGTGAGCAGGAGCAACGGGAGCAGGTAGGCGTTCCAGCTACCGATGAACGCCAGCACGCCCACCGTGACCATTGCCGGCCGCGCGAGGGGGAGCAAGATACGCCAGAAGAACCCAATGCGCGTGACGCCGTCGATAAAGGCCGCTTCCTCGAGTTCGGTCGGGATCGCCTTGACGAACGGCCGCATGATGATGACTGTCACGGGCAACCCGAACGCGACTTGTGGAAGGATCAGTCCCCAAAGGCTGCCGACCAGGCCGACGTCGTGAAGCAGAAGGTACAGCGGCAGGATCGCCACGGTGAGCGGGAACATCAGCCCGGTGGTGAAGATGACATAGAAGAACTCGCGCCCCCTGAACGAGTACCGCGCAAGCGGGTACGCGGCCATGGTGCCGAAGATCACCACCCCAATCGTGGTGCCGAGCGCCACGATTGCGGAGTTCACGAACTGCTGCCAGAACAATGGCGCGGTCAGGATGTTCGCATAGGAGTCGAAATTCCACGGGTTCGGCAACGCGGCCGGGTTCTCGGCAAGCTGCTGCTGAGTGCGGAATCCACCGAGGATCAGGTAGAGAACCGGCCCAACGGTGATGGCGACGGCCATGAGGCCGACGGCGAGCGACAGCAGTGTCGCGGCGTTGGGCTCGATCCCCTTGCGGGCGAAGTAGGCGCGCATCGGGAGGCGCGCGGCGGCGCGGATGATGCCCGCGGAGCCGTCGGTGCTCGATGCCCCAGAACGGTTCTTTTTCGATGTGTCGGTTGCGTTCGTCATGAGGACTTCTTCACCTTCTTCGGCTTGTCTGCGTTGTCGCTGCGAAGAATGGTCACCATGTAGGTCAACGCAATGATGAGCGAGATCAGGAACATGATGACGGCTACGGCGCTACCGAAGCCCATATCGCGGCGGAAGTAGCCCTTCTCCATCATGAAGGACGCGATGGTGGCGTATTGCCCGGTCGTTCCGCCCTTGTTGAGCACCCAGACCATGTCGAACAGTTGGATGGAACCGATGATGGACAGGAACGCCCAGATTCGAACCGTCGGGCCGATGAGCGGAACGTTGATGCGCGTCTGCACCTGCCACCAGCTGGCGCCGTCGATGGAGGCGGCCTCCTGGAGCTCCTGCGGCACGCCGGACAGGCCTGCGAGGAACAGGATGATGGCCAGGCCGAGGTACTTCCATGTCACGATGAAGAAGACGATCCAGAAGCCCCAACTTTGGTCCTCAAGCCAGCCTTGTTCTGGAATGGGTAAACCTAAGCGCTCGAAGATGTTGGTCGCGATGCCGTTGGAGTCGAAGATGATCAGCCACATGACGCCGGCGATCACCTCGCTCAGCACGTACGGGGCGAAGATAATCAGGCGCACGCCAGCGCGGCCCGGGAATCTGCGGTTCAGCACCAGCGCGATGAGCAGTCCCAGCGGCAGCTGGATTCCCATCGATAGGCCGATGATGAAGAAGTTGTGGCTCAGCGCTTCCCAGAAGGGCTGGCTGTAAGCGGTCTTGAACACGCCCGGGCCGACGAGCGCCCGGCGGTAGTTGTCGAGGCCGATGAATTCGCGGTCCGACCACTGCGCGATGCCGTTCCACTTGAAGAAGCTGTACTGGGCTGCCTTGCCGACGGGGTACACGACGAATGTCAAGAACAGGAGAAGAGCGGGCCCGACGAACAGGGCGATCTCGCCCCACTTGCGTCGCTGGTCGTTCCGCTCGCGCGTCTTTTCCGGGCCCGCAAGGGTGGACCCCGCCGGCGGCTTTGAACCGCCGACGGGGCCTTTACCCTTCTTGCCCGAGGTCTCCGTGATAGTCACCGGGGAACCTCGCTTTCTGGTGTGAGAAGGGTGAGTACTTAAACGGTCGCAGCAGCTGCGGTCATGGCATCGACAACGCCCTGGGCGCTACCGCTACCGGCAAAGATCGCAACAATGCCAGAGTTCATTGCGTCACCGACGTTGCTTCCGTAGGTGGTGTCGAGCCACAGCTGGACGTATGCCGCAGAACCGGCAACAGCAGCGAGCTCCTTGAGGTTCTCGTTCGTCACGCTAGAGGCGGCGGCGGGGGCAACCGGAAGGTTACCGACCTCCTTGGCCATGCGGGACTGAACGTCGTCGCTCACGATGTACGCAAGGAAGTCTGCGCACTCCGGCGGAGCGTCAACGTAGCACGAGAAGCCGTCGCCGCCACCAAGTGCAGCGGAGGGGTCACCCTTACCGCCAGTGGTTGCGGGCATCGGGAACCAACCGAGGTCGGCATCGAGAGCAGCCTTCGCAGCGTCGTCGGCCGCGAAGCCGTCGAGCACGAAGATGTCCCAGTGGCCCATGAGCTCCATGGCAGCCTTACCAGTTGCAACAAGTCCAGCCGAGGAGGTTGCGCCCTGCTGGGCGGCCGTCGACGTGAACTGCTTCTGGAAGGGCTTCGTTGCGATGAACGCCTCGAGCTGCTTACCTGCGTCCACGAAGCACGGGTCCGAGAAGTCGAACGTCGTGCCCGAGGCCTGGAGGACATCCTTGCTGCACGAACGCAGCGCGAAGTTGTACCACCAGTGAGCAGCAGGCCACTTGTCGCCAGCACCAACCGCGATCGGCGTGATGCCAGCATCCTTGAGCTTCTGCACATCTGCGTTCAGCTCGTCCATCGTTGCGGGCTCAGAGGTAATGCCAGCCTTCTCAAAGAGAGACTTGCGGTACCAAATGCCCTCAACGCCGAACGTGAACGGCAGGCCGTAGGTCTTGCCCTGGTACTGCCACGGTGCGACACCGCCGCCGAGGCGGTTGATGTCGTCGGACAGAACGCCGGACAGGTCCATCAGGTAACCCGCGTCAGCCTGGTCGGCGAGTTCTCCGCCGCCCCACTGCTGGAACAGGTCAGGAGCGTCACCAGACTGAAGTGCGACCGGAATACGGGTGCGCTGCAGGTCCTCGTTCTGGATCTGCTCAATCTTGATGGTGACGTTGGGGTGAGCTGCGGTGTAGTCCGCGGCAACGCTGTCCCAGAAGTCTCCGAGGTCGTTGGTGCCGTTGTCCGCAGGAACTGCGTTGTGCCACCAGGTCAGGGTCACGGGCGCTGCCGTGGTCTCCGTCGTGGTGGGGGTGGTGGTGGTCGTGTCCTCCGGTGTTGAGCTACATGCGCTCATCACGAGGGCGGCCGAGGTCACAGCTGCGAGAATGCCAGCCGTGCGCTTCATGTTCGCCATTATGCGTCCTTTCAGTCTCCATTGACAGGTGTCGAACTCTTGGAGTCTGGCGGGAATAAGTTGTCGTGTCAAACGTTTTCGATAACGTTTTAGTTAAGACGACGAAATCCCGTAGGATGTGGCCCGTGGACTATGCAGAACGCGTGAAAATGTCCGATGTCGCCAAACGGGCTGGCGTATCGATCGCGACCGTCTCCAAGGTCGTCAACTCTCGCTACGGAGTTGCCCCGGGCACTGTCGCGCGCGTTCAAGCGATCATCGACGAGATGGGCTACGTCGAAAATCTCAGCGCGTCGAGCCTTCGCCGCGGCCGTTCCAACGTCCTCGGAATCCTCGTCGCGACGTTCGAGCCATTCAGCACCGAACTGCTCAAGGGCGCAGCCCGGGTGGCCGACATCGCCGGCTACGAGGTGCTCGCGCACACTGGCGGCGACGCCCACGCGTGGGAGCGCCGGTCGCTGTCGCGGCTGGGCGGCACCCTCATGGACGGCGCGATCATCGTGACCCCGACGGTCCTGCAGGGCAGCGTCGAGATCCCCGCCGTCGCTATCGACCCGCACTACGGTCCGTCCAGCCTTCACACCATCGACGCCGACAGCTTCGAGGGCGCGCGCCTGGTCACCAAGCACCTGATCGACCTTGGCCATACCCGCATCGCGCTCCTGGGCGGCCGCGCCGAGCTCGACTCGGCGCGCCTCCGCGAGGCCGGCTATCGCGCCGCGCTCGCCGACGCCGGCATCGCCGTGGAGGAGGAGCTCGTCCGCGAGACGCGCTACCGCCCAGAGGTCGCGGTGACCGAGGCGAACGTGCTGCTTGACATGGATGACCCGCCCACCGCGATCTTCGCCGCGAACGACATCACCGCGCTTGAGACTCTCAGAATCGCGCGCGAGCGCGGCGTGGACGTTCCGGGTGAACTGTCGGTGGTGGGGTTCGACGACGTCCCCGAGGCCGCCCTGAGCGAGCCGCCGCTGACTACAGTGCGCCAGCCCCTACAGGCGATGGGCGAGGCGGCGATGCACATGCTCATCGACCTGGTCGAGGGCAGGACGCGCGAGGAGCACATCCGCTTCGACACCACGCTTGTGGTGCGCGCGTCCACGGCGCCCCCGCGCGGCTAGGCCGGGCAGGGACGCCGTGCGCGACTAGCTGACGCGGTCGGCGGCCGCGCGGTAGGCGGTCAGGATTTCCGGGCGCGCGTCCGACTTGAGCGACGCGAGGATGTCCGGTTCCCACGACGGGCGCGTGCCGGACCGTGCCCACTCGGCCTGGACCGCGGCGCCGAGCGCCACGTACTCGCCGGGCTGCGGGATGACGACGGGTGCGTCGAGCACTTGCGCCGCGATTGCCTGGACCGCGGGGTTCTGTGCCGCGCCGCCGATCAGCAGTACGCGTTCGCCGGTGACCCCGTGCTTGCGCACCGCGTCCAAGCCCGCGGCGAGGCCGCACAGCATTCCCTCAATGGCCGCACGCGCGATGTCTTCGCGGGTGGTGTTCGCCAGCGTCAGTCCGGACAACGATGCGGTGGCGTGCGGGAGGTTGGGGGTGCGCTCGCCTTCGAAGTAGGGCACGAGCACCGCGCCACCCGCGCCTGGCTCGGCCTCGAGCGCGAGGGCGCCGAGCTCGTCGTGGGTCACGTCAAGCAGGCGTGCCACGGCGTCGAGCACGCGAGCCGCGTTGAGCGTGGCGACCAGCGGCAAGAACTCGCCGCCAGCGTCGGCAAACCCCGCGACGGTCCCAGACGGGTCGGAAACCGGGACGGGGCTGACGCCAAAGACGGTGCCGGACGTGCCAATAGAGACGACGGCGTCACCGACGCGGGCCTCGAGTCCGAGCGCGGCGCCGGCGTTGTCGCCGCAGCCTGGCCCGATCACGATGTCGGGGTGGGCGCCGTCGATGCCCGCCGCGCCGGTGCCGGCGCGGTCGCCAGGCCCGAGGATGCGCGGCAGCACGGCGCCGTGGCCGAGCGCCGCCTCGAGCATCTCGAGGTCGTACTCGGACGTGTGGGGGTTGAAGTAGCCGGTGCCGGAGGCGTCGGACCGATCCGTGGTGAGCTCCTCGAGTACGGGCCCGAGCGGGCTCTCGCCCTGGGGTCCGTACCCGCGCAGCCGCCACGTCAGCCAGTCGTGGGGGAGCGCGACGGCGGCCACCTTGGCGGCGTTCTCGGGCTCCGCGTCGCGCAGCCAGCGCAGCTTGGTGGAGGTGAACGATGCGACGGGCACTAGGCCGGTGCGCTCGGCGAGCGCCTGGGCGCCCACCTCGCCGATCAGGTCCTCGGCGGCCCCGGCGCTGCGGGTGTCGTTCCACAACAGCGCGTCGCGGATCACCTGGCCGTCGGCGTCGAGCACGACCATGCCGTGCTGCTGTCCGCCGACGCTGATTGCCTCGACGTCGGCGAGCCCGCCGGCGTCGGCGATCGCCGCCTGAAGTGCCTCCCACCATGCGGCGGGAGGCACCTCAGTGCCGTCGGGGTGTGTCGCCCGTCCGGTGCGGACCACCACGCCCGAATCCGCATCCCGAACGACGATCTTGCAACTTTGCGTGGACGAGTCCACGCCCGCGACGAGCGTCATAGCGATGGTGCCCCGGCGTCAGCCGCGGGCGCCCATGAGGTGCTCGGACGCCAGCTGCTGCAGGCGCACGAAGCCGAAGCCCTTGCCCGCGTAGTAGGTGTCCGGGTCGAAGTCCTCCCAAGCCGACGAGTCGGACTTGAGGGCATCGGCCGTCTCGCCCTTGCCCAGCGTCGTCTGCGCGAGCTGGTCCTGGCGGGTGGCCTTGATGGCCTCCTGCACCTCGGGGTCCGCACGGAAAGCCTTGGCGCGCTCCTTGAGCAGCAGGTACATGCGGATGTTGGCGCGAGCCGACTCCCACACGCCCTCAATGTCCTCGGTGCGGGACGGCTTGTAGTCGAAGTGGCGCGGGCCGTCGTACGAGCGGCCTCCGTTGGGGCCGCCGTTCTCCAGCAGGTCCACGAGCGAGAACGCGCTGTGCAGATCGCCGTGACCGAACACGAGGTCCTGGTCGTACTTGATTCCGCGCTGGCCGTTGAGGTCAATGTGGAACAGCTTGCCCTGGAACAGCGCCTGCGCGATGCCTGCGGTGAAGTTCAGGCCAGCCATCTGCTCGTGGCCGACCTCGGGGTTGAGGCCCACCATCTCCGGGTGGTCGAGCGTCTCGATGAACGCCATGGCGTGGCCGACGGTCGGGAGCAGGATGTCGCCGCGGGGCTCGTTCGGCTTGGGCTCGATCGCGAAGCGGATGTTGTAGCCCTGGTCGATGACGTACTGGCCAAGGAAGTTGGCTGCCTCGCGGTACCGCTCGAGTGCGACGCGGACGTCCTTCGAGAAGTCGTACTCGGCTCCCTCTCGGCCGCCCCACATCACGAAGGTTTCGGCGCCAAGTTCATGTGCGAGGTCGAGGTTGCGCAGCAGCTTGCGAAGCGTGAAGCGGCGGACCTCGCGGTCGTTCGACGTGACGCCGCCGTCCTTGAAGACGGGGTGCGAGAACGTGTTGGTGGTAATCATCGGGATCTTCATCCCGGTGTCGTCGCACGCCTTCTTGAGGGCGTCGATGGCCTTGCGGCGCTCGTCCTCGGAGCAGCCGAACGGGAAGAGGTCGTCGTCGTGGAAGGTCATGCCGTACGCGCCGATTTCGCTCAGCTTGTGGATGGCCTCCACTGCGTCGAGCGGGCCGCGAGTGGGGCTGCCGAACGGGTCAGCCGCGTTCCATCCGATGGTCCAGAGGCCAAAGGTGAACTTGTCGTCGGGGGTGGGCGTGGGCGTCATTGCTCGCTCCTAGATTGGGGATTTACTAAAACGTTGCTGCCTGCAACATATACACTGCGAGAGGCTAGTGTCAACGTGGACGAAGATGGGAGCACTGTGAACCTGGCCAGCGGCAGTCGGAACGAGGAGACTCGTCGGCGAAACCTGTCCGCGATCATGCGCACAGTCCACTACTCGGGCCCCACGTCACGCGCGGACCTCACCAAGTTAACAGGCCTCAACCGTTCCACCATCAAGGTGTTGGTTGACGAGCTCGTCGCCGGCGGGATCGCCTTCGAGAGTCACGACGCAGAGAATTCGACGGTCGGCCGTCCCAGCCCGCTGGTCAACCTCAGCGACTCCATCGTCGCGATTGCCGCCAACCCGGACGTTGACGCGGTCGTGGTCGGCTGCGTGGGCCTCGGCGGCGTGGTGCACGAGCGCGTGCGCATCGAAACCAAGGGCGCGCCCACCGTCGCGGAGGCCGCGCGGCTGACTGCCGACGTCGCCGCTGGGATGGCGGGCGACGGCCGCGAGATCGTCGGCGTGGGGGTGGCCGTGCCCGGCCTGGTGCGGCACACCGACCACGTGGTCGTCGACGCGCCCCACCTTGGCTGGCACCAGGAGGACATCGCGACGGCGTTCGCCAAGGCCGTAGGCGTGCCTACCTGGGTGGACAACGACGCCAGCGCTGGCCTGCTCGCGGAGTCCCGGTTTGGATCCGCGATCGGCGACAACGTGGTGTTCATCAATGGCTCGACCTCCGGCATCGGCGGCGCGGTTGTCCTGGGCGGCCGGCTGCTGCAGGGCGCGAGCGGGTTCGCTGGCGAGATCGGTCACACCATGGTCACGCCCGGGGGTGAGGAGTGCCGATGCGGCAGGCGCGGCTGCCTGGAGACAGAGGTCAACCTGGCGCGGCTCGCGGCCGCGGCGGGGGACCGGGCACTGGACCCGGACCGGCTTGGCGAGGTGCTCGCTCACGACATGCCGCCGGCGCTCGCGGCAGAGGTTGACCGGCAGATCGACGTGCTCGCCGTGGCCATCGTCAACTCGATCGCGAATTTCAACCCCAGCAGCGTGGTGCTCGGCGGCTTCGTGGGCGCTCTCCACGACTATCATTCCGAGCGCCTCGAAGAGGCGGTGGAGCGCGAATCCTTCCGCGAGCCGGAGACGCGCGCGGAGCTTGTGCGCGCCACCTTGCGCGAACAGCGGCTGATGTTGGGAGGCGCCGAGTTGGCGTTCGCGTCGTTGTTGCGAGACCCTTCTGAGTGGTGGGCAACGAACGGCCCGCGCGCGTAGCGAGAGGAAATTATGGGCACGGAGCTGGTCACGATCGAGAGCGACCGTTGGCAGGTGGAGATCGCGCCGCGGTTTGGCGCCACCATCATCGCGGGGCGCGTGCGGCACAAGGGCGAGTGGGTGGACGTGCTGCGTCCCACCCCGCCCGAGAACATCATGGTCGCGCCCGACACCGCCTCGTACCCGCTGGTGCCTTTCTCGAACCGGATCCGCGGGGGCGTGCTGCACTGGCGCGGCGGGAGCCACAACCTGCGCATGTGGCCGGGCCAGGACAACGCGATGCACGGGACGGGCTTCGAGTTCCCGTGGGAGGTGGTCTCGGCCGACCCCGATCAGGTAGTGCTGCAGTTCGACTCGCGCGAGTACAACGGCGTCAACTACCCGTGGGACTTCGTCGCCCAGATCACGTACTCCGTTGAAGAGGACGCCCTGCGCTGCGTCACCGCGGTAACCAACGTGGACGCCGCGGCGTTCCCCGTGGGCATGGGTCACCACCCGTACTTCCGCCGCAGCCTGTCCGACGCGGGCGACGCTCAGCTCCAGCTTCACTGCGCTCTCGAGTACCCCGTGGAGGGAATGCTCGTAGTGGGCGACGCCGTGCCGGTGGGCTCGCGCCTCGACTTCCAGGAGCTGCGTGGCCTTGGCACCGAGTTCATCGACGACTGCCTCACGGGCCGCGACGGCGAGACGCTCGCTCGGATCGCGTACCCGGACGGCATCACGCTGCGCATGGACGCGGACGACGTCTACTCGCACTCCGTGGTCTATGTGCCGCTCGGCCCGCCGTTCTTTGCGGTGGAACCGGTGACGCACGCGAACGACTCCTTCAACCTGACCGACGCCGGCAAGGGCGAACTTGGCACGCGCGAGATTGGGCCCGGCGAGGCCCTGACGGCGGAGTTCTCGCTTCACCTCGAGGCTGCGGGCTAGCGGGCGCCGGCCCGCCTGGGGGCGTGGGGCGAGCCACTAGACTCGCACCATGGCTTCCCTGGAACGCGCAGATGTGGCGCGCCTCGCGGCGCTCGCACGCATTGACATGACCGACGGCGACCTCGACCGGCTTGGCGGACAGATCAACGCGATCGTCGACGCCGTGGCAAAGGTGCAGCAGGCGGTGGGGGACGACGTGCCCGCCACCTCGCACCCCATCCCCATGAGCAACGTGCACCGCGAGGACGTGGTGCGCCCGTCGCTGTCGCAGGAGGACGCGCTGTCCGGCGCGCCGCAGGCGGAGGACGGCCGGTTCCGCGTGCCGCAGATTCTTGGGGAAGAGGCGTGACCGCCGGCGCCGCACTCACGCGGCTTACCGCCCAGCAGCTTGCCGACGGCATGGCGGCTGGAGAGGTCACCTCGGTGGCCGCGACGCAGGCCTGCCTTGACCGCATCGGCGCCGTGGACGGCGCCGTGCACGCGTTCCTTCACGTGAACGCGCGAGGACGCGCTCGCGACCGCGGCCGCGCGTGGACGCCGACCGCGCCGCCGGCAAGGAGCTGCCGCCGCTGGCCGGCGTGCCCATCGCGCTCAAGGACGTGATGGTCACCAAGGGCATGCCGACCACCGCTGGCTCGCGCATCCTCGAGGGCTGGATCCCGCCGTACGACGGCACGGCCGTCGCCAACGTGCGCGCCGCGCGCATGCCCATCCTCGGCAAGACCAACATGGACGAGTTCGCCATGGGCTCGTCCACGGAGCACTCCGGCTACGGCCCCACCCACAACCCGTGGGACTTGGACCGCATCCCGGGCGGCTCCGGCGGCGGCTCGGCCGCGGCGCTCGCGTCCTTCGAGGCGCCGCTGTCCGTCGGCTCCGACACGGGCGGCTCGATCCGCCAGCCCGCGTCCGTCACCGGCACCGTTGGCGTGAAGCCCACCTATGGCGGGGTGAGCCGCTACGGCGTCATCGCCCTCGCATCGTCCCTTGACCAGCTGGGCCCGTGCGCGCGCACCGTGCACGACGCCGCCCTGCTGCACCAGGTGCTTGGCGGCCACGACCCCATGGACGCGACCAGCCTGAACGAGCCGGTGCCTAGCGTGGTGGAGGCCGCGGCCGCCGGCCGAGCCGACGGCCTCAAGGGCGTCACCGTCGCCATGGTCAAAGAGCTGCAGGGCGACGGCTACCAGGCTGGCGTCACCCAGCGCTTCGAGGAGGCGGTTGACGCGCTGCGGTCGCTCGGCGCGACGGTCGAGGAGGTCAGCTGCCCCAGTCTTCGACTACGCGCTGGCTGCCTACTACCTGATCCTGCCGTCCGAGGCATCGTCCAACCTCGCCAAGTTCGACTCGGTGCGGTTCGGCCTGCGGGTGGAGAAGGACACGATCGAGCGGACCATGGGCGCCACCCGCGCCGAAGGCTTCGGCGACGAGGTCAAGCGCCGCATCATCCTTGGCACGTACGCGCTCAGCGCCGGCTACTACGACGCCTACTACGGCTCGGCGCAGAAGGTCCGCACGCTCATCCAGCGGGACTTCGCGGCGGCGTTCGCCAAGGCGGACGTGCTGATCAGCCCCACGTCGCCCACCACCCCGTTCAAGCTGGGGGAGAAGCTCGACGACCCGCTGAGCATGTACCTGCAGGACGTCGCGACCATCCCCGCGAACCTGGCCGGCATCCCCGGCATGTCGCTGCCCGCGGGGCTCGCGCCAGAGGACGGCCTGCCCGTCGGCTTCCAGATCCTTGCGCCCGCGCACGAGGACGCTCGCCTGTACCGGGTGGGCGCCGCGCTCGAGGCCGCGCTCGAGGGACCGTGGGGCGGCGCCTTGCTTGACGGCGCGCCCGAGCTTGGAGGTGCCAAGTGACCTATACATACGAATCCGCGACGGAGGAGTTCGACCCGGTGTTCGGCATCGAGGTCCACGTCGAGCTCAACACCAAGACCAAGATGTTCTGCGGCTGCGCCAACGAGTTCGGCTCCGAGCCCAACACCCAGGTGTGCCCGGTGTGCCTTGGCCTGCCCGGCGCCATGCCGGTGCCCAACCAGAAGGCCATCGAGTCCGCGATCCGGCTGGGCCTCGCGCTCGGCTGCAAGGTGCGCGAGTCCAGCCGGTTTGCGCGCAAGAACTACTTCTACCCAGACCTGGCGAAGGACTACCAGATCTCGCAATACGACGAGCCGACCAACTACGACGGCGAGCTCGAGGTGGTGCTTGACGACGGCACGGTGGTGATGATCGGCATCGAGCGCGCGCACATCGAGGAGGACGCCGGCAAGAACACGCACGTGGGCGGCGACGGCGGCATCCAGGGCGCGTCCCACTCGCTGGTGGATTACAACCGCGGCGGCGTGCCCCTGGTGGAGATCGTGACCCGGCCCATCGAGGGCATGGGCCCGCGCACCGCCGAGGTCGCGCGCGCGTACGTCGCGACCATCCGCGACCTGGTGCGGGCGCTCGGGATCTCCGACGGCCGGATGGAGCAGGGCTCCGTGCGCGCGGACGTCAACCTGTCGCTGCGCCCCAAGGCCGCGGACCAGTCGGCTGTGCCGTTCGGCAAGCGGTCCGAGACCAAGAACGTCAACTCGCTGCGCGCCATCGAGGCTGCGATCCACTACGAGGCCGCGCGCCAGGCGGAGTTGCTGAGCCAGGGCAAGCCCGTGGTGCAGGAGACCCGCCACTGGCAGGAGGGCACCAAGTCCACCACGCCCGGCCGATCCAAGGAGGAGGCGGAGGACTACCGCTACTTCCCCGAGCCCGACATGCTCCCGGTCCAGCCGGATCCCGCCTGGGTCGAGGAGCTGCGCGGCACGCTTCCCGAGCACCCCGCGAAGATGCGGGCGCGGCTCCAGCAGGAGTGGGGCTTCGCCGACCTCGAGATGCGGGACGTCGTCAACGCCGACGCCCTCCAGCTGATCGCCGACACGGTGGGCGCGGGCGCGTCGCCGCAGGGCGCTCGCAAGTGGTGGATGGGCGAGCTGGCCCGCGTGGCCAACGAGACCGGCGTGGCGCTCGCCGACATGGCCGCCACCCCGGCGGACATCGCCGAGCTCGAGGGCCTCATCGCCGACGGCAAGATCAACGACAAGCTGGCGCGCCAGGCGCTCGAGGGCACGCTCGCTGGCGAGGGATCGCCTGCCGCCGTGGTCGCGTCGCGTGGGCTCGAGGTGGTGTCCGACGACGGCGCGCTCGAGGCTGCTGTTGACGCCGCGCTGGCCGCGGATCCGGACGTGCTGGCGAAGATCCGCGACGGCAAGGTGCAGGCGGCGGGCGCGATCGTGGGCGCCGTCATGAAGGCGACGCAGGGCAAGGCTGACGCGGGCCGCGTGCGGGAGATCATCTTCCAGCGGGCTGGCGTCGAGGGCTAGCGGCGCCGCGCCGCGGCCTACGCGGGTCGCGCCCTGGCGGGTGTTGAGTGCCCGGAATCGGCCAAAGTGGGCACTCAGGACCCGCCAGGATGCATTGCGCCCCGGGCATACGCGTGCGCGTGGCCGACGGCGTGGGCGCCGGTAGCTCTACGCCAGCGTGACCCGCAGCATCGTCCAGGAGGTGCGCGGCAGGGACGCCGTCACCACCGCGCCCTTGGCCGCCGCGGATTCGAGTACGCGCGGCGTGACGCCGCTCGGGTTGTCCGCCGTGTTGGTGACGTGGACGTGCTCGCCGTAGATCGCGGTCGCCTCGACTGACGCGACGGCGCCCAGCCCGCTCAAGTCGACGGTCAGCTCGTGGGCCGAGGACGAGTCGCGGTTGACCACGAACACCGTCACGGCCTTTGCCTCATCCCACGTGACCACCGCGTTGACCGTCGACACCTCGCCGTGCTTGTCGGTGTCGGTGCCGTGGGCCGTCGACGCCGGCGGCGAGCACCACCGGGCCAGCGTTGCCGGCCGTCAGCGCGAAGGGGTGGAACGTGGCCTGCTTCCAGGCGCGCCCGCCCGGCTCCGTGGTGATTACTCCGATCGCGTTGACGAGCTGCGCGAGGCTCGCGGCCTTCACGCGGTCCGCGTGCTGCAGCAAGGTGATGAGCAGGTCGCCCACGACCACGGCGTCGGCGAGCGTGTAGACGTCCTCCAGCAGATGCGGCGCCTCGGGGAAACCCTGGGCCTCGTTGGCGGCGACGTGGGACAGGTACCAGACGTTCCACTCGTCGAACGAGATGTTGATCTGCTTGTCGGAGCCCTTGGCGGCGGCGATCTCGTCGGCGGCCTCGACCACTCCGTCGATGAACGCGTCCATGTCCGCGCCCGACGCGAGGAACGAGTCAAGGTCCCCGTCCGCCTCCTCGTAGTACGCGTGCGCGGAGATGAAGTCCACCTCGTCGAACGCGATGTCGAGCACCGTGCGCTCCCAGGACCCGAACGTCGGCATGCCGCGGTGGGAGCTGCCGCAGGCGACAAGCTCGATGTCGGGGTCAACGCGGCGCATGGCGCGGGCGGCGTTGCGGGCCTCGAGTCCGTACTGCTCGGCGGGCATCTGGCCCACCTGCCACGGGCCGTCGAGCTCGTTGCCCAGGCACCACATCTTGATCGCGTGGGGCTCGTCGGCGCCATGGGCCTTGCGGAGGTCGCTGAGCGTGGTCCCGCCCGGGTGGTTGCAGTATTCGATGAACTCGGCGGCGGCCTCGGTGCCGCGCGTGCCGATGTTCACGGCCATCAGCGGGTTGACGCCAGCGGCCTTGCACCAGCGCATGAACTCGTTGGTGCCGAACTCGTTGGATTCCGTGGACCGCCACGCAAGGTCGAGGCGCCGGGGGCGCAGCTCCACCGGGCCGACGCCGTCCTCCCATTTGTACGAGGAGACGAAGTTGCCGCCGGGGTAGCGGATCGTGGTCACCCCAAGCTCGCGCACCAGGGCGAGCACGTCGCCGCGGAAGCCGTCGGCATCGGCCGTGGGGTGGCCGGGCTCGTAGATGCCGGTGTAGACGCAGCGGCCCAGGTGCTCGACGAACGAGCCGAACAGGCGGCGGTCCACGACGCCGACGCGCGCGTCCTTGGACGGAGTGAGTGATGCACCTGGCACGGTGAGCCCCTTTCGGCGTTGGCCTTCGAGGTCAGGCTAGGGCATGGGGGTGGCACGGGGGGATCGCCGGGTCGTCTGCGCGCGCGAACTGTGCCCATGACCGCCATGCGGGATACTTGACGCGTGACGTCGCGCGACTACGAACCGCCTGCCGAGTTGCAGGCTGCCCTGGATCTGCTGAGCAGCGAGAAGTGGGTGCTGGGGACGAAACCCGATGGCGAGCCGGCAGTCGCGATCCGTGGGCTCGCCAGAGCGACCTGGCTTGTCGCGCGGCACGACACTTTGCCGGCCCCCGTTGCGGACACGCGTTTTCTTGCCCACTCGCTCGCGGATGTCATCGCGCTGCTTGCCTCAATCAAGTCTCGAACGCCGTTGCCAGCGGCCCAGTTTGAGGAGATCCTGGCGCGGCATCGGCGCGCGACTCCTGGTCCGTGGGCGCTCTGGCTCGAAACAGATGGCGGGACCGGCGGTTGCAACGTCATCACGATCGCAAGTTCCGAAGCAGACCTCTACCTCTGGATCGGCGACGCTCTGGCCCCCGACGAGTATTGGTGTGTGGCGGCGCACGCGTACCAGCAGATTCCTGCGATGGTTCTCGCTGCGCGGCGACTGCCCTAGGAGAGGCGAGGCGACCGCACGCGCGTGGTTGTCGCGTATCAAAACGCGCGGCGGATGTGCGGATCGCCACAGCGTCGGCGAGCCCGCTGTCGATTGAGCGTGGTTGGTTGTCGCAGGTGGCCGACGAGGCCACCACCTCCCTGGGTACGGGCCTGACCTACCTGAACGCCCGCTACTACGATCCGGCCGCGTCTAGGTTCATCAGCCCGGACCCCGTTTTGGACGTGATGGGTCTCAAGACCCTCGTCCCGTAACGGCATGCGGAGAGCAACCCCGTGCTTCATGCAGACGCGTGCGGGCCGCGGGCGCACGGCGATCGCGATCCTTGGGCGCTGCTTGCGGGTGGCGCGAAGGCGAGGGAGCTACGGTGATCGCATGCGTCTCCGTACGACTGCCATCGTCTCCGGTCTTGTCGCGGCCTTCCTTCTCTTTGCCACCGCGGTCGTGGTGGCGGCACGGGTGCCCGACGTGCGCGGTCAGTGGTTTGATGCGGAGTCGGGAGCAACCGTGAGCATCGAGGACGGCCGTGCGACCTTCCAAGGGCTGTACTTGGAGAACGGCGAGTGGAATTCGGCGTCTCGGAGTTGCGACCACGTTGGCACCGCCATCGATGGCCACGGCACCGTGACCGCGGGGGCCAGCTCGCTGGGGATCTCTTCGAGAGATGCGGCGTGGTCCTTCGGGATCAAGTACGGCGGCCCATGGTGGGACAAAACGCGCGTACTGCTCGTCCAAGAATGTGGTCCCGACCGGCCGGCTGTTCGATTGGAGCGTCGTGATGACATGGCAGCGGCTGGCACGCAATGACCGGCGGCGAGCGGTGGAGTCAGCGCGCGTTGCGGGAGCAGGCGCGAGCCGGGTACAGGGAGTTCGACTGGCCGGAGACCATTTTCGTTGCGTCCAAGGGCTACGCAGGCGCGGGCGGGGCGTGGTGCTTTGTCGCGCGCACGACGCTAGAGATGGTCGCGATCTTCTCTGCGCTTCCGTGCCTGAGGCACTGGAGCGCACGCTCGGTCGTGTACGTCGGACGCTCGGGCCGGGAGTTCATCGCGGTCCGGCTACGCCCCACGTGGTTCCAGCCGCCGCGGGAAGTTACAGAGGTGTGGCGGGCGCCACTGGACGCGGCGGTTGTCACGGACCGCACGTTTGGGTTCTTCTCGCTCGTCGACTTTGGTGCCCACCCAGTCTGGGTGCTCACGGACGAGCTCGAGAGCCTGTTCGCTGGCCCCCGTACGAACTGACACGAGTTAGCCGCCGCGCCCGCGACAGGTCAGCGCGGTAAGTTTCACATCATGCGCCTAAAATCGCCCAGAGGCGTATTCGCCACTCTGATAGCGTGCGCGTGCTCGCTCGCCCTCGCCGCGTGTGGTCCACGCACAGGCGACTTACCGGTGTTGGTCCAGCAGCGAGCCGACGGCTGGCTCGACTTCACCTTCGTGATGTGCGCTGGCGATAGTTCGCCACAGTTCACGGCGGTGTCGAAGCGCGCAGGCCATAGTGGCAGTGCGGGACAGACGGCAGAGAAAGTCACGTACGCCAATGACACGCGCGTGTCGGCGACAGTGAACCCGCAGGCGCTCATGACAGGCGAGTTTTCGAGCGACCTTCAGGGTGCGACAACGTGGTCGTCGTTCTCGATCACGCCCGGTAGCTCGGCAGATCTCACAGTGATCTCGGTAATGTCGCAAAAGTTCGCCGGAGGGGTCCTCCTTGACGATCTTGACCTCGAACCGGGTGGAGCAGCCGTGTTCTCAGGGTGGCCATCGCGCGCCGGCTACACCATTGATCCGGTAGACGCGGACGCGGCCCGCGCGACGCTCGGGGACTACTGTTCTGAGCCTCAGGGCTAGCGGGAGAGCCGCACGTCCACCGCACCCTCGCCACCACGCGCCACCTCAAACACCGCCGAGCCCTCGCCCGTCACCCGATACGTCCCCGCCGCGCCCGACACGGCGACCACGCCGTCGGCGTTGGTGCGCATCAGCGTCGCAGACAGCCACCACTCGTCCTTGACCAGCCGTCGCAGCGCCTCGTAGCCGGGCTTGAGGGTGCCGTCCAGGCGGATCAGGCCCGCGGGCGCGCCCAGCCACGAGCCCTCGTCGGCGATGCCCCAGTACGTGATGGACTCGACGGCCGGGTGCTCGAACGCGACGCGGTACATGCGCTCGAGCTCGTCCGCCTGGCGCGCCTCGCCCTCCGGCGTCGACGGCCACGACTCCACCTGGTAGTCGTTCAGGTCCACGATCTCCGGCGGCATCAGGTCGCCGGACACCAGCGTCACCTCGGTCAGCTGCAGCGGCAGCCCGAACCGCGCGAAGCGATCCAAGATGCCGCGAATCTGCTCCTCCCCGCGGAACCCCTGGTGCATGTGCGTCTGCAGCCCGATCGCGTCAATCTGGATGCCCGCCGCCAGGCATTCCTCGATCACGCGTTCGTAGTCGGGGGACAGGTCAAAGTCGTTCAGCACCAGCCGGGCCGACGGGTTTCCCTCCCGCGCCGCCGCGAACGCCAGCTCCACCACGGCCAGCCGCCCCCGCTCCTGCGCTAGGCGGGTGACGGCGTTCTGCTCGGCCTCGAACACGGGCAAAATGACGGCCTCGTTGATGGCGTCCCACAGGTCGATGACCCCCGCGAAGTCCCGCGCCTCGCGGGTGATGCGGGCGCGCATGACCTCCGCCGCGTCGTCGTTGCTGAGCGGCATCAGCCACTCCGGCGCCAGCGTGTGCCACAGCAGCGGGTGGCCCTTGAGGCGCACGCCGCGGTCGCGCAGCCAGTGCGCGGTGGCCATGAGGCGGTCCGTCTGGGGGTGGCCGCGCTCCGGCTCGAAGCCGCGCCAATAGAACGGCAGCGTGGCGGTGTTGAAGACGTCGAGCCAGGCGTCCGCCAGCGCGGCGGCGGAGTGGGGAGTCGCGCCGCCGAACACGTGGCGGGCGTCCTCCGGGTCCCCGTTGGCGAGCCCCACAAAGTCAAAGCCGATGTTGCCAAAGCCGAAATCGTGGCGCGTCTGCTCCACGGTGACCTCGGCGTCGGCCAGCGGCGTGCCGTCGGCCGCGAGGACCGTGACGAGCGTGGTGCCGGTGCGGTGGGCGGGCGTTGCCATGGCGGGGTCCTTGAATTGTGGGGCGGTCGGACCCCGCCATGGTAAACGTTTTCGAAGGTGCGGTGGTGCGCGCTACTTCTGCATGGCTGTGCCCTCGCAGGGCGCGCCGGGCTCGGGGGTCTGCGGACCCTCGACGTACTTGGTCATGAACAGCGGCAGGCGCGGGTCGTTCGCCGATTCGAGCTGCAGCTGGACGCCCCAACCCGTCAGCACGACGGGGGAGCGCAGGCCCGGGAACGGCGCCACGAACACGTGGTCCTGGCCGGTCGCGGTGTCGTCAAGGATGGCCACCTGGTCCGCGGGGAGGTCGGGCTGGTACGCGACCCACACCGCGCCGTGCTCGAGCGAGTGGATGGCGTGTTCGACCGGGACCGGCTCGGTGTAGACGCCACACGTGAGCGGCACCTCGCTGTGGTCGCCGCCGACGGGCGGCAGGTCGATGCCCGAGTGGTCGATGCCCTCGATGTGGTTCGCGGACAGCCCCTCGGTGAATTCGACGCCCTTGATGTCCCCGGACGCGGCGTCCACGAGCTCCTGCTGCGCCTTGACCTGGCCCGCGATGACTACCCACACGGCCGCGACGAGCCCGGCGACCACCACTCCTGCGATGCCGAACGTCAGCAGCCTCCCGCGGCGTTCGCGGCGCTTCTCTGCTTCGCGGAGCGCCTTGATCTCCGCCGCGCGGGCCTGCTTGCCGTCCTTCTTCCCAGCCATATTTCCCTCCGGTGCGCCGGTCGTGGCGCGGTTGTGGCCGCCTTCGAGGTGGGGGCCTGTGTTGATGCTAGGCGAACGTGCGCGCGAGCCGCGCAGTTCCGGCCCGCGCCGCGCGTTCGAAAACTTTCGCGTTTTGGCGCGAAACCAGTATGCTCTTCGTCTGGGCGAGCGTGGCGACGCCGCCCCCGCCACTGAGGAGGGCAAGGATGACGGCCGAGCCGACGACCGACCGCGTGACGCTGTCCGCCGTCGCCGCCGCGTCTGGCCTGTCGCTGTCCACCATCTCCAAGGTGCTCAACGGTCGCTCGGACGTGTCCCGCGAAACCAAGGATCGTGTCGAGGCCGAGCTCGCTCGGCAGGGCTACAGTCGCCGCCGCGCCCCGGGCAACGCGTCACAGTTGCTCGAGCTCGTCTTCCACGACATGGACTCCGAGTACGCGATGGAAATCATCCGTGGCGTCGAATCCGTCGCGTCCGGGCGCGGGCTCAGCGTGACCATCACCCACGCCGGCGGCGAGCAGCCCGGCGAGGACTGGGTGGACGGCGTGATGCAGCGCCGCCCGGTTGGCGCGGTGCTGGTGTTCTCCGAGCTGACGGACGACATGCGGGCGCGGCTTGACCTGCGCTCCATACCTTTTGTTGTGGTCGACCCTGCGGGAGACCCGGGCGACGGCGTCCCGTTTGTGGGATCAGGGCAACTGGTCCGGCGGGGTGGCCGCCACCCGCCACCTGCTCGAGCTTGGCCACCACCGCATCGCCGTCATCACCGGCCCGGCGGACGTCATGTGCGCCCGCGCCCGCGTGGACGGCTTCCGCTCCGCGATGTCCGTGGCGGGCGTGGACGTGCGCGAGGACTGGGTGAGGTACGGCAACTTCCATGTGGACAGCGGGCGCGAACAGGCGCGCGCCTTGCTCGCCGGCGACGACCGCCCCACCGCGATCTTCGCGGGCAACGACCTCCAGGCGCTTGGCGTGCTCGAGACCGCGCGCGAGCTTGGGCTGGCCGTGCCCGCGGACCTGTCGATCGTCGGCTACGACGACATCTCCGTGGCCTCCTGGGTGAGCCCGGCACTCACCACCATCCACCAGCCGCTTCAGCGCATGGGGGAGGAGGCCGCCCGGCTCGTCCTGTCCATGGCCGACGGCGACTTCGACGCCCCCTCGCGCCTCGACCTTGCGACCACCCTGGTGGTCCGCGCCAGCACAGCCCCACCCCCAACCACGGAGAAATCGTGACCCTACTGACCGCAGACACCTGGCCCATCGCGGCGTCCCTCCTCAACCTCGGCTCCGCCGACGCCTCGGCCGCGGACTGGCCCGAGCGCGCCCGCGCCACCCTGCGCGAGGTCGCCGACGCCGGCTTCACCGACGTTGACCTCACCGACTCGTGGGTCAAGCCGGGGGAGCTCACCGACTCGCAGCTGGACGAACTCGCCGCAGCGCTCGCGGACACGGGCACTCGGTTCGCCTCGTTGTCGGCCATCCGCCGCAGCGTCATCGACGCCGAGCACGGGGACGCCTACCTCGCCTACTCGCACGCGACGCTCGAAGCCGCCGCCCGCCTGGGCATCGGCACCGTGTCCTTTGGGCTTCACCAGGCGCTCACGCCGGAGCAGTCAAAACTGCTGTGGTTCTGGCTACGCCCCGGCCACCGCGACGCGGATGACCCCACCCTGCGCGCCCTGGCCGTGTCCCGCTTCCAGGAGCTCGGCAAGCACGCCGCGGAGCTCGGCATCCTGATGTCGCTCGAGATGTACGAGCACACCTACCTTGGCACCGGGGCCAGCGGCGCCCGGCTTGTCGAGGAGATCGGGTTGCCGAACGTGGGACTCAACCCGGACATCGGCAACCTTGTGCGCCTGCACGAGCCGATCGAGGACTGGCGCGACCTGCTCGCGACCACGCTGCCGTACACGAACTACTGGCACGTCAAGAACTACATGCGGGACGAGGACCTCGACTCGGGCGTGGTCACCGCGTTCCCCACCTACATGGAAACGGGCATCATCAACTACCGTGAGGGCATCAAGATGGCGATCGCGGCTGGGTTCCAGGGCGTGATCTGCACGGAAAACTACGGCGGCGACGGCTTGAGCATCACGGCCGCCAATCGCGACTACCTGCGCGGCCGGGTGCTCCCGCGCACCACGGACTATGCGCTCGGCACGAGCAAGGTCCAGCAGCTGGGAGGCCCGCAATGACGCGGATCAACGTCAATCCGGACACGTTCGTAGACGACGCCCTCGAGGGCTTCGCGCTTGTCCACCACTCGCTCATCGAGCGAGTCGACGGCGGCGTGGTGCGCCGCGCGCCCCTGGCCGACGGCAGGGTCGCCCTGGTGATCGGCGGCGGCTCCGGGCACTACCCGGCATTCGCGGGCACCGTTGGCCCAGGCCTCGCGGCAGGCGCGGTGTGCGGCCAGGTGTTCACGTCGCCGTCCGCAGGGCAGGCGTACCGGGTGGCAAAGGCTGCCCACGCCGGCGGCGGCGTGCTGTATTCATACGGCAACTACGCGGGCGACGTGCTCCACTTTGACGAGGCGCAGGAGAAGCTGCGCGGCGAGGGCATCGACTGCCGCACCTTACTCGTGACGGATGACGTCGCCAGCGCACCGCTCGAGGAGCGCGACAAGCGCCGCGGCATCGCGGGCGACCTGGTGGTGTTCAAGATCGCCGGCGCCGCGGCCGAGGAGGGCGCCAGCCTTGACGAGGTCGAGCGTGTGGCGCGCGCCGCGAACGCCGCGACCGTCACCATGGGCGTCGCGTTCGACGGCTGCACCCTGCCCGGCGCGACCGAGCCGCTGTTCACGGTGCCGCAAGGCCAGATGTCCGTGGGCCTCGGCATCCACGGCGAGCCCGGCATCCGCGACGAGCCCATGCCGTCCGCCGCCGAGCTCGCCAAGACGCTCGTGGAGCCGCTGCTCGCGGAGCGCCCGGACGGCGCGGGCCGCGTGCTTGCCATGATCAACGGGCTTGGCGCCGTGAAGTACGAGGAGATGTTCGTGCTGTTCAAGGACGTGCACGCGCTGCTCGAGGACGCGGGGCTGACCGTGGCCCACGCCGAATGCGGCGAGTTGGTGACGAGCCTTGACATGGCTGGCGTCTCGCTGACGCTCACGTGGCTCGACAACGAGCTCGAGCGGCTGTGGGCGGCGCCCGCGCTCACCCCCGCGTTCCGCCAGGGGGACGTGGGGGTGAGCCGCTCGACCGGCTCGATCCGCACCCGCGCCGTCGCCAGGCAGGCGGCCCCCGCCGAGCACGCGCGTGCCAGCGACGAGGGCCGCGAGGCGAGCGCCAAGGTGCTCGAGGGCCTCGTCACCGCGTTCGCCGCGATCGACGGCCGCGTGGCCGAACTCGGCGAGCTCGACTCGTACGCGGGCGACGGCGACCACGGCACCGGCATGGCCCGCGGGCTCGCCGCCGCGCTCGAGGCCGCAACGGGGGTAGCCGACGCCGGCCCGCGTACGGTGCTCGCGTACGCAGGCGAGGCGTGGGCGGAGCACGCCGGCGGCACGTCCGGCGCCCTGTGGGGCGCCGCGCTCGTCAAGCTGGGCGAGGGCCTTGGCGACGACGCCCTGCCGGACGACAAGGCGCTCGCGGCCGCGGTCGCGGACGCCATCAACGCGGTGATGTCGCGAGGCAAGGCAAGCGTCGGGGACAAGACGATGGTTGACGCCATGGTGCCGTTCTCCGACGTCCTCACCGCGGAGGTCGCCAGCGGCACCGGTTTCGCGGACGCGTTCGCCACCGCCGCCGCAAGTGCCACCGTCGCCGCCAAGGACACCGCCGGGCTGAGGCCGCGGCTGGGGCGAGCCAGGCCGCTTGCCGAGCGCAGCGTCGGCCATCCCGACCCCGGCGCCACGTCCTTCGCCATGATCGTCTCGGCAATCGCCGCCAAGCTTGGGGGCGACTCATGACGGGGCTGCGCATCGTGATCGGCGGCGACGAGGCCGCCGTGGGCTACCGCCGCCAGCTTCGCGCGCTGCTCGAGGCCGACGCGCGCGTCGCGTCCGTCACGGACATCGGCGTCCCGGACGACGACTCCACCGCCTACCCGCACGTCGCGGTCGAGGGCGCCCGCATGGTCGCCGCAGGCGACGCCGACCGCGCGCTGTTGCTGTGCGGCACCGGCCTGGGCGTCGCCATCGCCGCAAACAAGGTCAAGGGCATCCGCGCCGTCACCGCGCACGACAGCTACTCCGTCGAGCGCTCCGTGAAGTCCAACAACGCCCAGGTGCTGTGCATGGGCGAACGCGTCATCGGCATCGAGCTCGCCAAGAAGCTCGTGACCGAATGGCTCGGCTACGAGTTTGACCCCGCTTCGGCGTCCGCCAGCAAGGTTGACGCCATCTGCTCATACGAGGAGGAAACACTGTGATCACCAAAGTCGCCGTCGTCGGTTCGGGCTACATGGGCGGGGGGATCGCGCAGGTGTTCGCCCTCGCCGGTCGCGACGTCGTCATCGCGGACGTGTCCGCCGAGGTTGCGGCGAGCAACCTCGAGCGCATCATCGGGGAGGCCCGCGACTTCGTGGCGCAAGGCCTGTTCCCCGCGGACGCCGTCGAGGTGATCTCCGAGCACGTCACCGCCGCCGAGTCCATCGAGGACGCCGTCGCCGACGTCGACTTCGTGATCGAGGCCGTGTTCGAGCGGCTCGACGTCAAGCTCGAGACGCTCGGCCGCATCAGCGCCGCATGCCGCCCGGACACCATCATCGGCTCCAACACGTCCACCATCTCCATCAACAAGATGGCCGTGGGCGTCACCCACCCCGAGCGGTTCTTCGGCGTGCATTTCTCCAACCCCGCGCCGTTCATCCCCGGCGTCGAACTCATCCCGCACGATGCCACGGACCCCGCGAACTTCGAGCCCGTCGAGGAGCTGCTCGCCGCGTCGGGCAAGATCGGCGCGCGCATCACCGACGTCACGGGCTTCGTGCTCAACCGCCTGCAGTACGCGCTGTTCCACGAGGCCACGCAGCTGATCGAGGAGGGCGTCGCGGACGCCGAGTCGATCGACAAGATCGTCCGCACCACCTTCGGGTTCCGGCTGCCGTTCTTTGGCCCGTTCGCCATCGCGGACATGGCTGGGCTTGACGTCTACAAGTTCTGCTACGCGTCCTTCGAGGGGGACTTCCCGGAGCGCTTCAAGACGCCCAAGGTCCTCGACGACCTGGTGGCCGACGGCGCGCTTGGCGTCAAGTCCGGGCGCGGCTTCCTCAACTCCCCGCCGGAGGTGAGCGCGGAGCTCGTCGCGTACCGCAACCGCGCCTACGCCGCGATGGCCAAGCTGCTCGACGAGCTTGGCCCCGCACCTGTGACGTACTGATGCGCCTTCCCGCCGTTGGCGACGCCCGCTACACGCTTGGCGAGGGTCCCGTGTGGCACGCGGCCACCGGGCGGCTGTGGTGGGTGGACATCACGCCCGGGCGCGTGTGGTCGCGCGGCCCAGACGGCCACGCGGTGCTTGAGTGCGAGTTCGACCAGATGGTCGGGTTCGCGGTGCCGCGGCTGGGCGGCGGGTTCGTGGCGGGGTTGCGCGACGGCGTCATGCTCGTGGAGCCGGACGGCTCGCAGCGCTGGCTCGTGACCCACGGCGACGGCCGCGCGCCCGCGGGGTTCCTGGCGGGGGAGCGGTTCAACGACGGCAAGTGTGACGCGGCCGGGCGCCTGTGGGCCGGGTCCATCAACCTCGAGTTCGGCTCCGCGCCAGGGACGCTGTGGCGCATCGATCCCGACGGCACGGTGACGGCCGCGCTGGAGCAGGTGGAGTTCTGCAACGGCCTCGGCTGGAGCCCCGACGGCGCCACGTTCTACCTGATCAACTCGCTCGCGTACGAGCTGCTCGCGTTCGATTTTGACGTGGCCGCGGGCACCCTTGCGGGGCGGCGCGTGCTGGTGGAATTCGAGCGCGACGCTGGGATGGCAGACGGCATGACTGTGGACGCAGAGGGCGGGTTGTGGGTGGCCCGATACGGCGCCAGCGCAATCGACCGCTACTCGCCGAGCGGGGAGTTCGTGGAGCGGACAACCGTTACCGCGCGTCAGCCCACCGCCGTCACCTTCGCCGGCGCCAGCCTGCGCGAGGTGTGGGTGACCACGGCTGCACAGTTCCTCGACGACGAGGTGCTCGCGGCCGAGCCCGACAACGGCTCGCTGTTGGCTACGGCCGACGCCGGGATTGCAGGTTTGCGCCCTTACCTGTTCGCGGGCTGAGCCGCCCGGCGGCGCCATGGCAGACTTGCGCCATGGTCACTGTTGCCGTCCCAGATCCCGCGATCGCCGAACTGCTTGGCGACCTCGGCGAGGGCGTGGAGATGGTGGTGTGGGACCCGTCCAAGAACGACTGCCCCGAGGAGCTGCGCGGGGCGATTCAGATTGTGTGTATCCCGCACGCCACCGGCGGCCGTCGCGTGTATTCGCGGTTCGCGCCGTTGCCGAACCTGCGTGTGGTTCAGATCCCGTCCGCCGGCTACGAGCACGCGCTACCGTTCGTGCCGCCCGGGGTAGCGCTAGCGAACGCCAGGGGTGTCCATGACTCCCGCACCGCCGAATTCGCGATCGCCCTCGCCCTCGCCAGTCAGCGGCTCCTGCCCCACTTCTTCGAGGCGCAGCAGCGCGGCGAGTGGGCGCCTGCGCATTTCAACCCGAGCCTCGCCGACCGGCGGGCGCTGATCGTCGGGTATGGCAGCATCGGCGCGGCGATTGGCGCGCGCCTGCGCGCCCTCGAGGTGGAGGTCGAGGGCGTGGGCCTGACTGCCCGGACCGACCCAGACGGCACCGTGGTGCACGCCTCGAGCTCGCTGCCCAGGCTGCTTCCAGACGCCGAGTTGGTGTTCGTGGTCACCCCGCACGACGACTCCACTCACCACCTGGTGGACGCGGCGTTCCTGGCTGCGATGCCCGACGGCGCGCTCGTGGTGAACGTGGGCCGCGGGCCGGTCGTTGACCTTGAGGCCCTGATGGCGGAATGCGCGTCCGGGAGGCTGCGCGGCGCGCTCGACGTCACCGAGCCTGAACCGCTGCCCGACGGGCACCCGGCGTGGGCAACCCCCAACCTGATCATCGCCCCACACGTGGCCGGCTACACCCAGCTCACCGACTGGCGTTACATCTCGCTGGTGCGGCAGCAGGCGCTCGCGATGGCCGAGGGCCGCGAGCCGGTCAACGTTGTCGCGATCGGCGCGTACGGCGACGACTAGCCGGCGCGCGCTGCCTTGCCTCGCCCCATGGCGCTCCGGCGCCACCGAGGTGCGCTACCCTGCTGTCACAACGGAGGGTACAGATGTTCGTTGCAGCAAAGCCGAGCCGAACGGCGACGGCCGCACTCGCACTCGTCGTCGCCATTCTTGTGGGGCCTTTTGCACTCGCCGCAGCAGCGCTACCCGGAGCCACTCCCGAATCCAACTTCCGCGATGCGATGGCGGGATTCGCCTGCGGCACGGGTCCCTTCGTTTACACCGTGACCGCAGACATCACTTTCTCCTCGACTGGCGATCCGGTGTACGCCTGCGACGACGACCTCACCATCCAGTCGTCCGCTGGCAATCATTTCAGCGTCGACGGCTCGGGGGTGGCGAACACCCGGTTCCTCGACGCGTCGGCCTCCGCCGGCACACTCACCATCAAAGACCTCACCGTCGCGGGCTTCTCCGCCTCGGCGACAGCCGATGGCACGACCGTCGCTGGCGGGGCCATCACCGCGGGCGGCGCAGTCACCATTGAGGACTCCACGTTCACCGCGAACGCGGTGTCCACCACGGGCGACAGCGACGTCGCGCGCGGCGGCGCGGTCTACGCGGCGGGCGCGCTCACGGTGTCGGGCAGCACCGTGAGCAACAACAGCGCGACCGTCAACGGCGGCGACAGCAACCTCGCGGAGGGAGGTGCGTTCTACTCCGACTACTCGGTCACGGACACGGGCTCAAGCTTCACGTCGAACTCCGTGAGCACCGTCGGTTGCACGACCAGTTCGGCCGTGGGCGGCGCGATCGCATCCGTCGCGGGCGGACCGACTGCGGTCGACCTTACCGACAGCTCGTTCGACGGCAATCACGGCAACGCGGACACCGAGTCGCACGGCGGCGCCGTCTATGCGCACGGCGAGTCGTATGCCACGGGCGCGACGTTCACGAACAATACGACGACGGTGACGGGGCCGACCGGCCTCGCGACCGGAGGGGCGATCGCCATTCCCAACTCGAGGGTGGACGTCCGAGAATCGGCATTCACGGGGAACTCGGCGACGGCGACGGGTAGCGCCTTCGCCGAGGCGCACGGTGGCGCGATCAGCGCCTACGGCGACTCATACGTTGTCGACTCCACGTTTACGAGCAACTCCGTCGCGGGGTCGGCAGGCGGCTTTGGAGCGACGGTGAGCGGCGGCGCGATCTACGGCGTGCAGTCCTTCAGCATCTTCCGTAGCCTGCTTCAGGGCAATACCGCGAACAGCAGCGGGTCGGCTGTGACCAGCGTCGAGGGCGGGGCGATCGCAACGCACGACACGCTGACGGCGTACAACGTGACCGCCACCGGGAACGTCGCCTCCTCGAGCGTGGCAGACACCACCACCGGCGGTGCCTTTTCAGCTCACCGTGCGAATATCGCCTTCTCCGTAATGACCGACAACTCTGCGGAGTTGGGATCTCAGACCGAAGGGTTCGACGGCCTCGTGTTGGCCTCCGTCTTCACCCATGCGGCCACGGGCGCGGACAACTGCTACTTTTCCAACAGCACGGTCTCGTCCGGGTACAACTTCGACGACGACGAGTCGTGCGCTGCCACGACAGGGACGGACATCGGCAATGGTGCCGACCCCATGCTGGGCGCGCTCGCCGACAACGGCGGCCCCACTCTGACGATGCAGCCCCAGGCGGGAAGCCCGCTTATCGACACGGTTCCGTCCGGGGTCTGTCCCCTCCTGCTTCTCAACTACACCGAGCACCAGACCGACGCGCGCGGAGTCTCGCGGTCCGC
This sequence comes from uncultured Actinomycetota bacterium, assembly GCA_963735005.1. Lineage (GTDB taxonomy): Bacteria > Actinomycetota > Actinomycetes > Actinomycetales > Demequinaceae > WTKG01. The sequence goes on from CAVTJA010000005.1 coordinate 157,508, forward strand.
GGCGGACTGCGACACGGGTGCTGTGGAGACGCTCCCCGACCAGACCTTCGACATCGTCACGCCCGCCGGCACCATTCACGGCATCGTTTCCAACGCGTCCGGGGTGAGCGGGGCGGCCTACGTCGACCCGGCTACGCTGACGCCCACCGCCCCCACCAATACGGTGCTGCCGTTCGGCGCGATCACGTTTGACGTGTCAGTGCCGGTCGACGGCTGGAGTGTCACAGTCGCGCTTGACCTGCCGACGGCCGTCACCGAGTTCTGGAAATATCAGGGCGGTTCGTGGTTTGAGGTTCCGGGCGCGACCTTCGCTGGCACCACCGTGACTTACGACCTGACCGACGGCGGTACGGGCGACGCGGACGCGACCGCGAACTCCACGATCACCGACCCCGCGGCGCCGGGTGTCGGACTCAGCTTCACCGGTTAGCTCCGGTGCGCCGGAAGTCCCCCAACGCCACTTCGCGCTCGGCCGCGTGGTCCACGATGGGCGCCGGATACGCGGGCGTGTCGAGCTCGGCCACCCACCGCTCCACGTAGCGCCGGTCGGGGTCGAACTTCTTGGCCTGCGTCTCGGGGTTGAAGACCCGGTAGAACGGCGCGGCGTCCCGGCCGGTGCCTGCGACCCACTGCCAGTTGAGCGCGTTCTGCGCGTGGTCGTAGTCCAGCAACTTGCGGCGAAAGAAGTCCGCGCCGCGCTGCCACGGGATGTGCAGGTCCTTCACGAGGAAGCTCGCCACGACCATCCGCACCCGGTTGTGCATCGTCCCCGTCGCCTCGAGCTCACGCATTCCCGCGTCCACCAGCGGGAAGCCGGTGCGCCCCTGCTGCCACGCGACAAGGTGCTCCGTGGCATCGGCCCCCGTCACCCACGAGTCCTCCGGGACGACGGGGGTGAGCGATTCGCGCAGCGCCTGCGGGTTGCGCCACAGCGTGTCAGCATGGAACTCGCGCCAGGCGAGCTCGGCCTCGAACTTCTCCACGGCGGACTCGCCGCCCGCGGCGCGGGCGGCAGCGAGGATCGTGCGCGGGTGCATCTCCCCGAACGCGAGCGCGGGCTGAAGGCCCAGAGGTGCCGTCCAGATCCGGCCGGTCGCGGTCGTCGGCGTACGACGCAATGGGGGCGTCCGCGCCGCCAGAAACGAAGCGCTCGAGCCTGTCCAGCGCGGCCGCCTCGCCGAAAGGCTGTGGGTAGCCAAGCAGGTCCGAGGCGTCGCCGTGCGCCGCCTGCTGGTCAAGGTTGACGTCCGACGCGACGGGCGCGAAAACGCCGGGGTCCGCGGGCGCCGCGGGCACCCGCCAGCCGTGCGCCCGCCACGCGCGCAGGAACGGGGTGTAGACGCGGTACTCGGTGCCGTCGGTCTTGGTGACGCGCCCGGGCGCGACGGCGTAGGGCGAGCCCACGAACCGCAGCTCGCGCCCGTCCTCCGCGAGCGCCGCCGCCACCGCGTCCTGCTCGCGGATGCCGCTGGGGGAGTACTCCCGCGACGCGACCACCACCCGAGCGTCGTGCTCCCGCGCTACGGCAAGCACCGCGTCCGCGGCGTCCCCGCGCCGCACGCCGAGCGAGCCGCCGGTGGCCTCGCGAAGCAGGTACAGGGACTTGGCGAGGTGCGCCTGGCGGCGGCCGGACCAGAAGTGCAGCGGCGGCGTCCACGCGAACACCGCCGCAGCGGGGCCGTCGGCCTGCGCCTCGAGCAGCGCGGGGTTGTCGGCAAGGCGCAGGTCGCGGCGCGCCCACCACACGGAGGTCATGACTGAGTAACCTACGCGGCGCCCGGTTGCTTCCGCGCGGCGCTACTCGCCGGCGTAGCCCACCTGCACGTGGGCAGCGGCGTCCGTCAGGCCGGTCACCGTCACGACCACGCCGTCGACCGTCAGCGACTCGCCCTCGCCCAGCAGCGCGCCGTCGCGGTTCGCAGGCTTGCGCGGGTAGACCTCGACTTGTCCGGAGCCGGACGGGATCGCCGTGTCGACGGCGTACACGAGCACCCCGCGCTCGGAGAGCGCGGCGTCGTACCCCTGCGGCGTGCGGTACTCCACGACCACCGCGGACGTCGCGCCGGTGGGCACGACCACAAGCATCGTGCCGCTAGGCGCCGCCTCGACCGGCGTCAGCGAGTAGTCGCCGCCCGCGCCCGTCTGGCACGCGACGGCCGCGTCGTCAATCCACCCCAGTTGCCAGCGCGAGAACGCGAACTCCTCGGGAGCGAAGCCCGCGATGTCTCCCATCAGGCTGAACCCGCCCACGTGCCGGTGGATGTTGTCGCCCGTGTAGTCGTAGAGGTCCGGCAGGCCGAGCGAGTGGCCAAGCTCGTGGACGGCCCACAGGTAGCCCCAGTAGTCGAGGTCCGAGGCCGACGTCACCGCGTTGACGATTTCGGTGCCGTCCGCGACGATGCCGTCGCCGTAGCTGGAGGTGAGCGTAGGCCCGGACGTCAGTGCTGTCTGGGTGTCCGAGACCATGACGAGCACGCCGTCCACGTCCGAGAAGTCGTAGGCCGGGTCCGCGAGCGCGATCGCCTCGGCCACGAAGTCGCGGTGCGAGTCGTAGGTGGCGTAGCTGTATGCGGTGGACTTCTTGCTCATGCGCAGCCACTGGGTGTCCGGGCGAAGGTGCATCGCGAGGCGTCCGTACGAGACGTCCGCGTACCACTGCTCCGTTCCGTCGAGCGCGGCGAAGCGGTCCGCTACCGACGCCGCGGCCGGTGCGTCCGAGAAGTCCACGAACAGCACGGCGATGTTGACGTCGCCCGTGGACGGCAGGCGGTCGGGGGAGCGCGGCTGGCCAAGGCCCACGGCGCTGCCGCCGGCGCCGTCGGGCAGGCGGCACGCCTCGACGTCCGGGTTGCCGGGGCTAGGTGTGGTGGGTGTGGGCGAGGCCGCGGCCTGGCTGGGCGTCGGGGCGACGACGCTGGTGGGCGTCTCGAGCGGAGGCGCGGCCGTGCACGCGGCGAGCGCCAGGGCCAGGGCGGCGAGGGGCGCGGCGGCGCGCGTGGGGGTCAGTGCCATGGAAGCACTGTCCCACGCGCGCCCGTCCGTGGCGTTACGCGAGCGTCTCGATTGCGTAAACGTCGATGCCGTCCCGGAGCAGCTCCGCGGTGCCGTCCCCGAACTTGTCGTAGTTGGCGCGGAACCGGTGGTCCATCACGTACATCTCTCCAAGCCCCTGGTACGCCTCGGCGCCCGGGGTCCAGAAGACGCTGACCCACGCGTGGTGGCGCGCGACCAGGGCCTGCACGCGCGGGTCGCTCGGCTCGGCGTCGTCCGCCGCGAGCGCCGCGATGCCCTCGGCGATGGCGACGTGCTCGGCGTGGTGCTTCGCCTGGCCGTCCGCGCCCATCGCCTTCCACTTGGCGTTCGAGCTGTCCACGGCGGCGTCGCCCCAGCGCTCGCGCGCCTCGGGCTCGTACTCGCTGTTATCGAATCCGTCGAACCTGTCGGCGGCGGTCATGGTGGTTCCCTTCTGTAGTGAGTCGATGGTGCGCCGGACCGTGGCGGCCAGGCGCGCGTACCGTTCCCGCTCGGCCTCGAGGCCGGCGAGGTGGTCGGTGAGGAGCGCGGTGACCTGCTCGGCATCGTCCGTATTGACGATGCGCGCTATCCGGTCGAGCGCCACCCCGAGCTCGCGCAGCACCAGGATGTGCTGGAGCCGCACCAGCTCGGGGTCGCCGTAGAAGCGGCGGCCGTCGGGGGCGGTCCATGCGGGCGCGAGCAGGCCGATGGCGTCGTAGTGACGCAGGGTCCTGCTTGTCACTCCAGAGGCGCGCGCGACTGCGGCGATGTCGAGGTCGGTGTCGGTTTCCGTGTCCATGAGGGCCACGGTAGAGGTTGACGTTGCGTCAACGTCAAGCGTGCAGGTGGCGGCGATCGCAGGTGGCGGGGGCGGCCGCCGCCGAGCTGGGACGCGTGTGGTCGATTTTCGGTCCACAGGCGCAATCAATCGACGCGTCAGGGCGTACTGACGAAATTCGCGCCCACACGCGGCGGGCGGCGCACGGTGCTACGCTGCGCCGTGCCCCTCGCGCCTCGCGCCTCGCCCTCGCGCCGTCGGGCGCGGCCTGTGGCAACCTCGCCGGCCGCGCCGGCGTCCGAGCCGCGAACCAAGATGGCGCATAATTCCTTCATGGCCGACGACACCACCCCGACGCCCGAAGTCGAGCCCGCAGCGGCCGACCTCGCCAGCGAGGCGAGCACCGCGACCGGCGCCATCCCGGCGAGCGCTCACGCGGGGCGCGGCCACGCGGTCGGCCGCCCTTGGTACAAGCGGCTGCGCATCGTCGGCGCAGCGGCAGGCGTGCTCGTGCTCGCGACCGTCGGCATCGCGCTGGCCGTCAACTCCGGCGGCGCACCCGTCGCGCTGCCCGCGCCGTCGCCCAGCCCTAGCCCCAGCCCTAGCCACTCGCCCGCCGTGACCCAGGTGCCCCTGCCGTCGGCCACCCAGGTGGTGCAGGGCGAGATCTCGACCGTCGCGACGATCGTGGGCGACGAGATCCCGGTGTACGCGCATGCGGGCGACGCGAAGCCCGCCACCACGCTCAGTGCGTGGACGTACTACGGTTCCACGCTCACGATGCTGTCCATCGAACGCACCGAGGTTGACGGCGTCGCGTGGCACCACGTCAAGCTCCCCATCCAGCCCAACGGCAGTGAGGGCTGGGTCAAGGAATCCGACGTCACGATCTCCACGACGAACAGGGAGATCCGCATCTACCTCGACAAGAAGGTGCTCGAGTATTGGGTGGGCGGGCAACGCAAACTGAAGGCGAGCATCGTCATTGGGAAGCCTTCGTCGCCGACGCCCACGGGGACGTACTTCGTCGAGGACCTCATTCCCCGGCCGGACGCGTCCGGCATTTACGGGGCCTACATTCTCGGTCTCTCCGCCTACTCGGAAAAGCTCAAGGCATTCAACGACGGCCCGCCGCAGATCGCGATCCACGGCACCAACGAGCCGTGGCTGCGCGGCCACGCCGAGTCGAACGGGTGCATTCGCCTTGCCAACCAGGACGTCCTCAAGCTGGCGAAGACGGTCGAGGCGGGCACTCCCGTGCACATTTTCGCCAAGACCCCGCCCAAGGAGGGCGCGCCGGACGATGCCGCGACGGGCGGCGCCGAACCGGCCCCGGCCCCGTAGCGAGGGTGCCTTTGGTAGCCTGAGGGCCATCAAAGGAGTCGGCGCAACGCGCCTCAACCCTGAGGGACACGAAACATGGCAGGTTTCGACCGGGCGGTACGCCGCCGTTCAACGCTCGCAGCACTGGCGCTCGCGCTCACCGCGATCGTCGCTTTCCCGAGCTCCGCTAGCGCGACCACAGTGAGCGGCGTGGACAGCGAGGTGGCGTTCAGGAGCGCGCTGAGCACCCTCTCAGGCGACGCCACCGCGGGGCCCCACGTCATCGAGATCACCGGGTCGTTCAGCATCTCCGACACCGGCTCTGGCGACCCCACCTACTCCGGCGGCGAGGACCTCATCATCGAGGGCGGCGGTTTCACGATCTCCTCGGGTGCGGCTGATTTGAGATTCCTCGACGCGGACTGTGCGTGCAATCTGACGATCCGCGACCTCACCGTGGACGGATTCAGCCTGACGACCGGTACGTTCGAGTACGGCGCGGCCGTCATCGCCAACGACGGCGACGTCACGATCGAGGGCTCGGTGTTCTCGCACAACTCGATCGAGGCCGTGGACACCGGAACGGACCCGACCGTGACGGCGGCCGGCGCGGCGATCGGGATGGGCGCGGGCACGCTGACGATCTCCGACTCCATCTTCACGAACAACTCGGTCAAGGCCACCGGCACCGGCAACAAGACGTCCGACGAGGCCGCCGTGTCTGCCTATGGTGGCGCAGTCTTCGTGGACTCGGGCGACGTGTACATCTCAGACGACAGCCTGTTCCAGTCGAACAGTGCCACGGGCGTCGTCGACGCGTATTACGTGAATGACTTGGCAGTGGAGGGTGGCGCCGTGTTCGCCGGCTTGGGCTTGATTGACGTGCGCACTGGTGCCACGTTCAAGGACAACAAGGCGAAGGGCGACCTCACCTACTACAGCACCGACGCCGACGACTCCGAGGGCTCGATCTACGGCGGCGCGCTCGCCACGGCGACCTCCACCGTGTCCATCGACACTGCGACCTTCTCCGGCAACTCCGTGATCGGCGTGGGCGCCGGCCCCGTTGACTGGCTGGAGTACTGGGGCGAGGGTGGCGCGGTCTACGGCGAGGGCAACGTTTCGGTCGGCGACTCGACTTTCACGAACAACAAGGTTCATGTGGACGGCCCAGACGCGGCCGCGAGCGGAGGCGCCATCACGTCGTATGGCAACGGCCTGGGCGTTTTCGTTGGCGTTAGCTCGTTTACCGGGAACTCCGTCTACGCGAATGTGCAAACGAACAATGACTCGTCCGAGGCCTACGGCGGCGCGATCGCTGCCTTTAACAAGGGTGTGATCGCGTCGGGGGCGACCTTCACGTCGAACACCGCGACGTCAAACGGCGGCTACCAAATCGAGGCGTATGGCGGAGCGCTCTACACCAAGACGCTCGCGCGGACCACCGCTGTGAACTTCACCAACAACAAGGTGCGCGGCACCGGAGTGGGCGATGCCGAGGGCGGCGGCGGCGCGGTCTACTTCGACGGCGGCGTCGGCGACTTCGTCTTTTCCGACACAGAGTTCGATAACAACTCCGTTAGCCTGACGAGCACCAAGGGCGACTCGGAGGTGTACGGCGGGGCCGTCACCGAGTGGGGCGACGGCGCAGGAGACCCAGTCACGTTCACCAGGACGACTTTCGTGGACAACTGGGCAAAGGCCATTGCGCCCAAGGGAGACGCGCTGGCGGACGGTGGCGGGTTCGAGCTGTGGAACCTTGAGGGCGAGGTCCAGCTCTCCACGTTCTCGGGCAACCGCGCGCTTGTCGACGGCAAGACCGAAGCCTCGTACGGCGGTGCGATCTATGGGCAAGACCAGCCCATCGCGGTGACGAGCTCGACGTTCACGAGTAACCGCGCCGGCGAGGGCGCTCACGTGTACATGGATAGCGGGACGCTCAGCACGGCGTCGTCCGCGTATGTCGACGCGAAGGGTGGGGACGGTTGCGTCCTGGGCGACCTCGAGAGCCTCGAGTACAACTTCGACAACGAGGGCACGTGCTCGTACTCCTACGTGCCGTCGCACAACGACTACGGACTCGGCCTTGACCCCAAGTTCGAGGCGCTCGGCTACTACGGCGGCGCCACCCAGACCCTGATGCCCAAGTCGACATCGCCGCTCGTTGACGCGGACCTCAACTGCCCGATCGCCGCGGACCAGAACACGGTTTCGCGCCCGGTCGGCGCCGAGTGCGACTCGGGCGCGGCGGAATACCTCGCGGCGCCATCGTTCGGGGTCGCGACCCCCAAGGGCACAATCCAAGTGGTGGTGTACGGCTCGTGCGGCGCCTCCGGAGATGCGACGGCGACCCCCGTGGACGGCTCCTATTCGCCGTCCGCGCCAAGCGACCTTATCGTTCCGTTCGGCGCTTTCGGCTTCACCTCGTGCGTCCCGGTCGACGGCGGCTCCGTTACCGTCGAGCTCACCCTGCCCAGCCCCGCGAATTCACTGTGGAAGGTGGACGCGGACTGGAGCAAGGTTCCGGGCGTGACGATCTCGGGTAAGAAGATCCGGTACACCCTTGCCGACGGCGGCTCGCTCGACACCGACGGCACCTTCAACGGTTCGGTCACCGACCCTGTCGCGCCGGGCATCACGCTGAGCTTCACGGGCTAGCTGGGGATCCGCCGCGCGCCGCGGCGGGTGACCCACTGCCTGACCGCCATTAGACTCGACGCCATGACGACTCCGGACATCAAGCCCCGTTCCCGACAGGTCACCGACGGTCTCGAAGCCACCGCAGCGCGCGGAATGTTGCGCGCCGTCGGTATGGGCGACGACGACTTCGCCAAGCCGCAGATTGGCGTCGCGAGCTCGTGGAACGAGATCACGCCGTGCAACCTTTCCCTGCAGCGACTCGCGCAGGCCGCCAAGCAGGGAGTGCACGCCGGCGGCGGCTACCCGCTCGAGTTTGGCACCATCTCCGTGTCCGACGGCATCTCGATGGGCCACGAGGGCATGCACTTCTCGCTCGTCTCGCGCGACTTGATCGCCGACTCCGTCGAGACCGTCATGCAGGCCGAGCGCCTCGACGGCTCCGTCACGCTCGCCGGCTGCGACAAGTCCCTGCCCGGAATGCTGATGGCCGCCGCGCGGCTCGACCTAGCGTCGGTGTTCCTGTACGCGGGATCGATCATGCCCGGACACGTCACGCTGACCGACGGCACCGAGAAGGACGTCACGATCATCGACGCGTTCGAGGCCGTGGGCGCGTGCGCGCGCGGGCTCATGTCCCAGGAGGACGTTGACCTGATCGAGAAGGCCATCTGCCCCGGCGAGGGCGCGTGCGGCGGCATGTTCACCGCCAACACCATGGCGTCCGTGGGCGAGGCCCTCGGCATGTCCCTGCCGGGCTCCGCGGCCCCGCCCGCGACTGACCGTCGCCGCGACATGTACGCGCACAAGTCCGGCGAGGCCGTGGTGGAGCTACTGCGCCAGGGCATCACTGCCCGCGACATCATGACCAAGCCAGCATTCGAGAACGCGATCGCCGTGGTGATGGCGTTCGGCGGCTCCACGAACGCGGTGCTGCACCTGCTCGCGATCGCGAACGAGGCCGACGTCGACCTCACGCTCGCTGACTTCTCGCGCATCGCGGACCAGGTTCCCCACCTGGGCGACCTCAAGCCGTTCGGCCAGTTCGTCATGAACGACGTCGACCGCGTGGGCGGCGTCCCCGCCGTCATGAACACGCTGCTCGAGGCCGGGATGATGAACGGCGACGTCATGACCGTCACCGGCAAGACGCTCGCCGAGAACATGGAGGACCTCAAGCCGGCCAAGATCGACGGCCGCGTGGTCCGCGCGCTCAACAACCCGATCCACAAGTCCGGCGGAATCACCATCCTGGGCGGCTCGCTCGCGCCCGACGGTGCGGTGGTGAAGTCCGCGGGCTTCGACACTGACGTGTTCGAGGGCACCGCCCGCGTGTTCGACGGCGAGCGCGCCGCGCTCGACGCGCTCGAGGACGGCACGATCACCAAGGGCGACGTGGTGGTCATCCGCTACGAGGGCCCCAAGGGCGGCCCAGGCATGCGCGAGATGCTCGCCATCACCGCGGCCATCAAGGGCGCGGGCCTCGGCAAGGACGTGCTGCTCATCACCGACGGCCGCTTCTCTGGCGGCACCACCGGCCTGTGCGTCGGCCACATCGCCCCCGAGGCGGTGGACGCTGGCCCCATCGCGTTCGTGCGCGACGGCGACAAGATCACGCTTGACGTCGCGGGCAAGACGCTCGACCTGCACGTGGACGCCGCGGAACTCGAGAAGCGCGCCGTGGGCTTCGAACCGCCGGCACCCAAGTACACGCGCGGCGTGCTCGCCAAGTACCGCAAGCTGGTGGGCAGCGCCTCGCAGGGCGCCGTCGTCGGCTAGAGCGCAGCGGGGCCCTCAAGGGGCGGGTGGTCCGCCGTTGCTCCGGTAGCCCGCGCCGGAAACCGCCCGGGCGGATAAACTCTCGCCATGCTCAATCACAGGGCCGTGGTTGAGGCCGTGGAAGTGTTCCTCCCCGATCAGGTGGAGCGCATCGCCCACCGCGAGCAGGCCATCGCCAAGGGAAACCCCGACTTGCGGCTCGGTGTTGGCCTCGTGGGCCGCATCACCGGCATCAAGGCCGCGCGCCGCATGCCCGACGACTGGAACTCGTCCGACCTCGCCGCCGCGGCCTCGCGTACCGCGCTCGAGCGAAGCGGACTGACGATCGCCGACATCGACCTGCTGATCTTCGCGTCCGCCAGCCAGGACATGGTGGAGCCAGCGACGTGCCACATCACGGCCGCCAAGCTTGGCGCCGTGTGCCCCGTGATGGACATCAAGAACGCGTGCAACAGCGTCATCAACGCCATGGAGGTGGCCGACGCCCTGATCCAGACCGGCGCGTACGGCCGCGTGCTGATCGCGTGCGGCGAGTCGCCCACGCGTGCCATCCGCACCCAGATTGCGTCGCGCGAGCAGTACTTCCGGTCTGCGCCAGGATTCACGATGTCCGACGCCGGGGCGGCCGTGCTGATGCGCTCGCCAAGCGATGCGGAGGCCGCGGCGGGCAGGGGAGTGCTTGCGACGGCCTTCTCCGCGAGCTCGCAGCATTGGGACGTTGGCACGCTTCCCGCAGGCGGATCCGCGCATCCACGGGACCTTGACAAGACGTACTTCGACATCGACGGCACGCGCCTGCGGGAGGCGTTTCTGTCTCTTGGTCCCGCGACGGTCGAACGCGCAATGCACGACGCCGGGCTGGGCTGGCACGACGTCGCATTAGTGGCGGTCCACCAGGTTGCGGTGGCGCACCTTGACGACATCCACCGTGAGCTTGGCCTGCCCACCGGCAAGACCATCCTGACCGTCGAGGACCACGGGAACATGGCGTCGGCCACCCTGCCTTTGCAATGGGCGCTCGCGCGCGAGAGCGGCCAACTCAACGACGGCGACGTCGCGGTGCTGGTGGGCCTTGGCGGTGGCATCAGCATCGGCTGCATGGTGGTGCGCGCGTGACGCTCGCCGTGGTGGTCCCCGCGTACAACGAGGCCGCGGGCATTTCCGCGACGCTCAAGGCGCTCGCGGCGCAGACGGTCACGGACTTTGCCCTCTACGTCGTCGACAACGCCTCAACGGACGCCACGCGCGGCGGTGGTGGAGGGCTTCGCGCGCGACCGTGGGCTAAGCCGCTGGCGGGTCATCGGCGAGGCGCAGAAGGGCACCGGCGCGGCCGCGGACACGGGAATTCGCGCCGCCATCGCGGACGGCCACACGCTGATCGCCCGCACCGACGCCGACTGCCTCCCGGCCGCCGACTGGCTCCAGCGCATCGTCACCCATGCGGGCGCCGGCCTCGACTTCATCTCCGGCAAGGTGGGGCCGCGCAGGGACGACGTCCCCGTGTCGGCCGCGCGCGCAGCGCTGATGCGTGGGGCCGTCTCGCTCGGCGCGTTCTACGGCCGCCACCTGCGCCGCGAGAATCGCGGGCCGGAGTACCTGGGGCCATACATCATGACGGCCGGCTGCAACCTCGCCATCACGGCCGAGCTCTACGAGCGCTGCGGCGGCTTCCCGCGCACCGCGATCGAGGAAGCCCACGAGGACCGCGCGCTCATCAACGCCGTGCGCCGCGTCACCACGCGCTACGCCTACTGCCCGGACGTGCGGGTGCTGATGTCCGCGCGCCGTGTCAACGCGTGGGGGCTCGCGAACACGCTTGCGGTGGTATCGCGACCATTCCTTCAAGGGCGACACGGTGGACATCCGATGACGGCGGCGCAACTGACCCTGAGTGAAGGCGCGGCACGCGAGCAGGCCTGGGAGGAACGTCTGCAGCGCACCGCACACCCCGTCGCGTACCCGTTCCTGCGCGCGGTCGGCCGGCGTGGCCCGGTGGTGCGGGTACCTCGCATCGGCGTGGTCGTGAGCGATGCGGCGGCGGCTCGTGCCCTGCTACTCGACGGCGACACGTTTTCCAAAGTGGGGCCCGGCGCGTCGTCGGACCTATGGACGCCGGTGCTCGGGCCGTCGGTGCTACTGAATATGGAAGGCGACGCGCATGCGGCACTGCGGCGGTCGTTGGGCGACCTGCTCAGCCCGCGCGTGGTGCGCACCCTGGTGGAACGGTCGATGGGCGAACGCGCGCGCAGGCTGGGGGAGCGGCTTGCCGCTGGCGAGACGGTGGATGCTGCCGCCGTGGTCGAAGAGATGGTGGGCGGCGTCGTGTGCACCATGACCGGGATCGGTGAGGACGATGCCGGGGTGCGCAGCACGTTCGCGGCTGTCCAGGGCGTCACGGCGCAGATACGACTGCACCGCCCCAGCTTGACCAGGCGCCAGATCGCCCGGGCGCGAGCGGTGTTCGACGAGCTGGGCGACAGCTCCGCCGCCGCGTACCGCGCGGGCAACCCGGACACCATCCCGGGCCGGATGCGCGAGCTGGGGCTCACCGAGATTGAGGCGGTGCACGCGGTCGCGGCGTTCGTCGTCGCAGGCACGGAGACCGCTGGAACGTTTCTGCCGCGGATGCTCGCGCTCCTCGCAGGCAGTGGGTGGCTCGACGCGCTCGCGGACGGCCGCACGGACGTGGATTCGGGCCGCCTGATCGAGGAGTGCTTCCGGGTGACCGTCCCGTCGCCAGTGATGCTGCGCGCCGCGGTGACCGACACTGAGGTCGCGGGCGTGCCGGTCGCGGCGGGCGAGCGCATCGTGATCGCCACCCTCAACTGTTGCCGCGCGGCGGGACCATTCGATCCGAGCGTGCCGCTCAGCCGCGACGTGCGCCACCTGTGGTTTGGCGCCGGGTCGCACTTCTGCATCGGGATGCCGCTGGCCATGGCGCAGGTGGACGCGGTACTTGGCGGCGTGCTTGAGGCTGTCCGCGCTCGCGGCCCGGTGAGCGTGGTGCGGAGGCGGGCCGCGCGCAACGTGTTGTTCCCGCGCTACGCCAGGCTCGAGCTGCGCGCCGGGGGCGCCACGTGACCGCCCCCGGTGACGACGTGATCGTGGCGGTGCTCGCGTCCGCGGAGCGCGAGCCGCAGCGCGTGGCCATTGCGGATGCGCGGGAGGCCGTCACCTACGCGGAGCTCGCTCGGCGGGTGCGCGCAACGGCGGCCGCGCTTGCCGATGTCGGACTCGAGCCGGGAGGGCGCGTCCTGTTCGCGATGCGCCCGTCGGTGGAGTCCATCGTGTTTGCTCTTGGCGTGGTGGCCGCGCGCGGCTCGATCGTGTTCGTCGACCTTGGCTCCACGCACGACCTGCTGTACGCGCGAATGGGCCAGGCGCGCCCGGCGTTTGCGGCGGCCGAGGGCATGCTGGTCACTCTTGCCCGCGGGCCCATGCGTCGCCTTGCCAGGCGCCTTGGCCTGCTGCTGCCGAACTACGCGCGGATGGACGTGCCCCTGGTGTACGCGGGACGGTGGGTGCCGGGAGTGCCTCCAAGCGCGCGGCGGGCCGCGCACCTCGCGGCGGGCTTAGGCGAATTGCCGGCCCCGGCCGAGATCGAGGGCTCCGCCGAGGACGCCGCCGTCGTCGTCTTCACGTCCGGCACCACGGCCGAGCCCAAGGGGGTGGTCCACACGCGCAGCTCGCTCGCGGCCGCGGCCCGCGGCTTGCTCACCGCGGTGCCGATGGCCCCAGGCGACCGCGTCGTCACCGAACAGATTTTCCTTGGACTGCCCGCGCTGATCGGCGGCGCGACGTGGCAGATCCCGCCGGAGGCAAAGAAGGACGCGGCGGGTTTTGCTGAGGCGGCCTCCGGCGCCGCCGTGTCGTTCGCGGTGCCCGCAGACGCGACGGCGCTGCTCGACGGCGTGGAAAGTGGGGACATCCGTGGCCCGCTCGCCGACGTCATGCTGCTGGGCGCCGCCCCCGTGACGTCTGCGCTACTTGAGCGAGCCGCGGCGCTGGCTCCGGCGACCCGGTGGATGTCCGTGTACGGCATGACCGAGATCCTGCCGGTGGCAATCGTGGACGGCGCCGACAAGGTCGCGTACGTGAACGGTGGGGGAGACGGCGACCTGGTGGGGCGGCCGCTGCCGGGCATCGCGGCCACGCTCGAGCCCGCCGCCCAGGTGTCCGAGGCCGTCGTGGACGGCGCGGCGGACGAGCTGGTTCTCGCGGGCGGGCAGTTGATGCGTGGATACCTTGCGGACCTGACGGCGGGGTGCGCGCCCGCGGCCAGCCACCGCACCGGGGACCTCGCCCGCATCGACGCCGACGGCCGCGTGGTGCTCCTTGGCCGCAGCCGCGACATGATCATCCGCGGCACGGTCAACATCTACCCCGGGCTCTTCGAGGACCGCCTGGCGCGGCTGGACGGCGTGCAGGCCGCGGCGCTGGTGGGCCTGCCGCGCGTTGACGGCGACGAGGCGGTCGCGCTGGCCGTGGTGCCAAGCGCCGACGCGCCCACCGCATGGAGGGTCGACGCGAGCCGCGAGCGTGCCGTCCGGCGAGCCATCGTTGACGTGCTCGACTACGGCGCGCTGCCCGACGTGATCGTGTTCGGGCCCGCGATCCCGCGCTCCGGCCGCAACCGCAAGCCGGATCGCACCGCGCTTCGCGCGCACGTGGTCGCCGCGATCGGGGCGGATGCGAGCGAGCAGCTGCGCCTGACGGCGGGCTCGCACGCATGAGGGTGGCAGTTACCGGCGCGGCCGGGTTCGTGGGCGCGGCGGTGTGCGCCGACCTTGAGGCGCGCGGCCACGATGTGGTGCGCGTGGTGCGTCGTCCATTGCCGGGCTTCCCGGATGCGGTGCAGTGGAATCTCACGCAGGACGCCCCGGCGTCCGTGCCCGACGGCACGTGGACGGTGGATGCCGTGGTGCACTGCGCCGCTACCCCCGCGACGTCGGACCGTGCGGGAGTAATGGAGGCCGTGCACGTGGACGGCACCCGGCGCGTGTGGGACGCGTGGCCGGGCGCGCGGTTGGTGTTCATGTCGTCGGCGAGCGTGTATCCGCACAGCGAGGGCCGCCCCATGACCGAGGCGGACGTGGCGCCCCTGCCTCTGGCAAGCCCGTACGCGCGCACAAAGTTCGCGGCCGAGGAGTGGCTGCGCGAGGCGGCCGAGCGTGACGGCCGCGAGGCGATCATCCTGCGGCCGAGCGCGATTCACGGCCCGGGCGACCGTCACCTGCTGCCGCGCCTGAGGAAGATGGTGGTGGGTCCGCTGCTGTTCCTGCCGGACGCGGGCAGGCATCTGTGGTCGGTGACGGACGTGCGCACGCTCGTGGCCGTGACCGCGGCGGCGGTGGAGCGCGGGCTGCCGGCTAGCTCGACCGCGCACGTCACGCTGTCCGTCGCCGACGAGCCAGCGCGCCCGTTCGGCGCCGTCCTCAAGGAACTCCTGGAGGCCGACGCGGGCCGCCGCCTGCGCGTCGTCCCCATCCCCGGCGGGCTGTTGCGGGTGGCGGGCGCGGCTAGCGAGGCGCTGTGGGCGGCACTGAGACTGCGCGGCGAGCCGTCGGTGACCCGCGAGGCCGTCGCGTACGTCACCCACGAGCGCGTGCTGGACCTTGCCGCGCTGCGAGCCTCGGGCTACGCGAGCTAGGCGTCGAACAGGCCAAGTTCCGCCGAGGTGACGGCGACGTCCGCGGACGAGCGTCCGTGCGCCACCACCTCGAGGTAGTTGGCGTGGTCGTGGCTGTCCACGCGGGCGGCGGCCTCGGCGGGCGTGCGACCCTTGGCGAGTTGGCGCGCGATCAGGCGCGGGCGACACTCGTCCCAGGTCTCGTGCAGGTACACGAGCGTGGTGAGTTGGGCGCGCACTGCGGGCCACCCGTGCGTCGGCGAGGCGAGGAAGTTGCACTCTGTGATGACGCCGGCGGCGTCCGCGTGGACGCCCAGCGCGGTGGCGCCCCGGCCGTCGATCGTGTGGCGGTAGTGGGGGACAGCGACGTCGCGCAGCCCGGCCGCCGCCGTAAGTTCGGTGAGCAGGCGCACGTACGCGGCGGTGTCGAAGCCGGACACCGAGCCGCGCTCCCTGGTCTCGCCGGCGTCGTCCACATACGTCTCGTCGTTGATGAACCCGTCGCCCGGCGCATGCGCGAATCCAGTTGCCTCGCACAGGGCGCGCGCGAGCGTCGTCTTGCCCCCGCCGGGCGGTCCCGCGATGCCCACGAGCGCCCGCGGCGCATGGGCGCCAGGCGCGGCCGCGAGCAAGTGCGCGGCGAGCTCCGTGACGTCCATGCGGACACTGTAGCGACGCGTCGTTGCGTGCGCGTTTCAGCGGCGCCGGAAATGCGCGGAGGTTAGTCGGGAAGTTTGATGAGCTCGACGAGTTCGCCGTCCGGGTCGCACGGGAAGTACCAGAGCTTGCCCCAGTGTTCGGTCGAGAATCCATCCGCGGTGATCCATAGCGACTCTGGCTCGCTTCCGATCTTGACGTAGGTCTCCAAGGTTTCGGGATTGAACGCGTCAGGCCATTCCCACGTGACGGGTGCATCCACACGCTCCGCGCCTCCGTTCCGGCCGAGGTTGCGCGGGCTTGTGCACGGGGCGTACGGACCCTCCGTTCCTAGCGGCAGCCCTGACACGTTCCCCGTGCCGTCCTCGTTGAGCGTGAGCGTGAAACCCCAGTACTCGTCGGACGCCCAGGTGCCTGGAGTGAGCGGCTGAGGATCGGAGGATGGCCCCGGAAAGAAGTACCTCGTCATGCAGCTCGATACTGTGAGTGCGACGAAAATGGCTGGCGCATGTCATGGCAATTCGCGCTGCGTGAGATCATGGATTCGACGCTACGCACCGGGTGCCCGTCGGCGCTAGATCGTTCAAATGCGTTCAAGTGCGTTCAAATTCTACGTCTCAAATGTGAGAACGTGAACCACTATGCAAGATGGCCGCGTTTTGGTTCGATTTCGGCCCCCGGACCGCGTACAGTCGTACCCATGCAGACGATCCTCGTAGTAGTACCGGGGCGCGCGGACCTCTAGTCCCGTACCACGGCATCGTCCGCGCGCATCCCCTAGGCCACCAGCCCGGGGGTTTTTTCATGCGAGGCGGACACGAGGCCCGGCTCGCGAAGACACGAGAACCAGGAGTGAACATGGCAAAGGCTCCCGCGAAGGCGGCGCCCGCCACGGCGGCTGCTGCGACCGCGACCCCGCGCGCGCAGAACGTCACCGTGCCGCCCACGGAGATGACGGGCGCGCAGGCGCTCATCACCGCCCTCGAGTGCGCTGGCGCGACTGACATCTTCGGCCTGCCCGGCGGCGCGATCTTGCCGGCGTACGACCCTCTGATGGACTCCACCATCCTGCGCCACATCCTCGTGCGTCACGAGCAGGGCGCGGGTCACGCCGCCTCGGGCTACGCGCACGCGACTGGCCGCCCTGGCGTCTGCATCGCGACCTCCGGCCCCGGCGCCACCAACCTCGTCACGCCCATCGCGGACGCGAATATCGACTCGATCCCCATGGTCGCCATCACCGGCCAGGTCGCCGCGTCGCACATCGGCACCGACGCCTTCCAAGAGGCGGACATCGTGGGCATCACGCAGCCGGTCACCAAGCACAACGAGCTGATCACGGACGCCGGCCAGATCGCGCGCGCCATCCAGGAGGCGTTCCACATCGCCACCACCGGCCGCCCGGGCCCTGTGCTCGTCGACGTCGCCAAGTCCGCGCTGCAGGCAAAGACGATGTTCTCGTGGCCGCAGGAGTTCGACCTGCGCGGCTATCACCCGGGCGCCAAGCCGCACAGCAAGTCCATCCAGGAGGCCGCGCGGCTGCTGGCCACGGCCCGCAAGCCCGTCCTATACGTCGGCGGCGGCGTCATCCGCTCCGGCGCGTGGGAGGCGCTGCGCAAGCTCGTGGACCTGTCCGGAGCGGCCGTCGTCACCACGCTCATGGCACGCGGCGCACTGCCCGACTCCCACCCCCAGCACCTTGGCATGCCCGGCATGCACGGCACCGTCCCGGCCGTCGCGGCACTCCAGAAGGCGGACCTGCTTGTCGCGCTCGGCACCCGCTTCGACGACCGCGTCACGGGCAAGCTCGACTCGTTCGCGCCGCTCGCGAAGGTCATTCACGCCGACGTCGACCCGGCCGAGATCGGCAAGAACCGTTACGCGGACGTCCCGATCGTGGGCGACCTCAACGACGTCCTCGCCGAGCTCATCCCCGCGCTCGCGGAGGAGCACCACAAGCACGGCAAGCCGGACCTCGAGGGCTGGTGGCAGCAGCTCGACGAGTGGCGCGAGACCTACCCGCTCGGCTACACCCCCACCGAAGACGGCCACAGCTCGCCGCAGCACGTCATCCAGCGCATCGGCGAGATGACCGGCCCCGAGGGCACGTACGTCGCGGGCGTGGGCCAACACCAGATGTGGGCCAGCCAGTTCATCAAGTACGAGCGCCCCAAGTCGTGGATCAACTCCGGCGGCCTTGGCACTATGGGCTTCGCGGTCCCTGCGGCCATGGGCGCCAAGGTTGGTGAACCCGACCGCACGGTGTGGGCGATCGACGGCGACGGCTGCTTCCAGATGACCAACCAAGAGCTCGTCACGTGCGCCATCAACGAGATCCCGATCAAGGTTGGCATCATCAACAACTCCAGCCTGGGCATGGTCCGCCAGTGGCAGACGCTGTTCTACAACGAGCGCTACTCCAACACGGACCTCCACACCGGCCACGGCACGGCCCGTATCCCGGACTTCGTGAAGCTGGCCGAGGCCATGGGCTGCGTTGGCCTGCGCTGCGAGTCCGATGCGGACGTCGACGCGACCATCAAGCGCGCCAACGAGATCAACGACCAGCCGGTCGTCGTCGACTTCACCGTGTCGCGCGACGCGATGGTGTGGCCGATGGTCGCGGCGGGAGTCAGCAACGACGAGGTCCAGTACGCGCGTGGCGTCGCCCCGCAGTTTGACCGGGAGGACTAAGGACAATCATGGGAAAGCACACACTTTCGGTCCTGGTAGACAACAAGCCCGGCGTGCTCGCGCGCGTCGCCGGCCTGTTCTCGCGCCGCGCCTTCAACATCCACTCGCTGGCCGTTGGCCAGACCGAGCACCCCGAAATCTCGCGCATCACCGTCGTGGTGGACGTCGAGGACCTCCCGCTGGAGCAGGTCACCAAGCAGCTCAACAAGCTTGTGCACGTGCTCAAGATCGTCGAGCTCGAGCGTGACCGGTCGGTGCAACGCGAGCTGCTGCTGATCAAGGTGCGTTGCGACGCGCGCCAGCGCACGGAGATCCTGCAGATCGTGGACCTGTTCAGGGCCCACGTGGTTGACGTGGCGAGCGACTCGCTCATCATCGAGGCCGTCGGATCGCCCGAGAAGCTCGAGGCGCTGTTCGGCGCCCTTGCTAGCCACGACGTCCGCGAGATTGTGCAGTCGGGCACCGTCGCCATCGGGCGCGGCTCCCGGTCGATCACCGAGCGCGCGCTCGACAGGGCGGCCCTCGCCCAGGAGTAGGGACGACGCCGGGGTGACCCGGGCATCGTCAGACCACTAGATTTCTCAGTATCAATATCTAAGGAGACACAGCACCATGGCTGAACTTTTCTACGAAGATGACGCGGACCTGTCGATCATCCAGGGCAAGAAGGTGGCCATCATTGGCTACGGCTCGCAGGGTCACGCGCACGCGCAGAACCTGAAGGACTCGGGCGTTGACGTCCGCGTTGGCCTGCGCGAGGGATCGCGCTCCACGGTTAAGGCGCAGAACGACGGCCTTGAGGTCATGTCGGTCGAGGACGCCGCTGAGTGGGCCGACCTCATCATGATTCTGGCGCCCGGACCAGTTCCAGCGCATCATCTACGCGGAGAGCATCGAGAAGCACCTCAAGCCTGGCAAGACCCTCGCGTTCGCGCACGGCTTCAACATCCGCTTTGGCTACATCACGCCGCCCGAGGGCGTCGACGTCATCCTGGTCGCGCCCAAGGCGCCGGGCCACACGGTTCGCCGCGAGTTCGTCGCGGGCCGCGGCATCCCGGACATCATCGCCGTGGAGCAGGACGCCTCCGGCCAGGCATGGGACGTCGCCAAGTCCTACGCGAAGGCGATCGGCGGCACCCGCGCCGGCGTCATCAAGACCACCTTCACCGAAGAGACCGAGACCGACCTGTTCGGCGAGCAGTCCGTGCTGTGCGGCGGCGTCTCGCAGCTCATCCAGTACGGCTTCGAGACGCTTGTCGAGGCTGGCTACCAGCCCGAGATCGCGTACTTCGAGGTGCTCCACGAGCTCAAGCTGATCGTCGACCTCATCCACGAGGGCGGCATCACCAAGCAGCGCTGGTCCGTCTCCGACACCGCCGAGTACGGCGACTACGTGTCCGGCCCGCGCGTCATCGACCCCACGGTCAAGGAGCACATGAAGGAGGTCCTCACGGACATCCAGACTGGCTCGTTCGCCAAGCGGTTCATCGACGACCAGGACAACGGCGGCGAGGAGTTCCTCGAGCTTCGCAAGAAGGGCGAGACGCACCAGATCGAAGACACCGGCCGCGAGCTGCGCAAGCTGTTCGCCTGGAAGGAGTCCGCCGTGGACTCCGACTACGTCGACGGCAAGACGGCCCGGTAGCGGAGACAACACTGTGACCACTTACCGGCTTGCCGTCGTCGCTGGCGACGGCATCGGCCCGGAGGTCGTTGCTGAGGGGCTTAAGTGCCTCGCGGCGGCGACGGAGGGCACGGACATCGCGTTCGAGACCACCGAGTTCGACCTGGGCGCCAAGCGCTGGCACGCCACGGGCGACACCCTGACGGATGAGGACCTGGCCGCCATCCGCGGCCACGACGTCATCCTGCTGGGCGCCATTGGCGACCCGAGCGTGCCGTCTGGCGTGCTCGAGCGTGGGCTGCTGCTCAAGCTGCGCTTCGCGCTCGACCAGTACGTCAACCTGCGTCCGTCGCGCCTGTACCCGGGGGAGACGTCGCCGCTTGCCGGCGTCGACCGACGTGGACTTTGTGGTGGTGCGCGAGGGCACCGAGGGTCCGTACGTGGGCAACGGCGGCGCGCTGCGCGTCGACACGCCCCACGAGATCGCGACCGAGGTGTCCATCAACACCCGGCACGGCGTCGAGCGCGTGGTTCGCTACGCGTTCGAGGTCGCCAACGGGCGCGAGCGCAAGCAGCTCACCCTGGTGCACAAGCACAACGTGCTGGTGCACGCGGGTCACCTGTGGCGCCGCACGGTCGAGGCCGTCGCGCCGGAGTTCCCGGACGTCACGTGGGACTACCTGCACATCGACGCGGCCACGATCGTGATGACCACCAACCCCGGCAAGTTCGACGTGATCGTCACCGACAACCTGTTCGGCGACATCCTCACGGACCAGGCGGCGGCGATCAGCGGCGGCATTGGCCTGGCGGCGTCCGGCAACATCAACGCCGACCAAGGACGAGCCGCAGCATGTTCGAGCCCGTTCACGGCAGCGCGCCCGACATCGCGGGCAAGCAGCTCGCGGACCCGTCGGCCACCGTGCTGTCCGTGGCGATGATGCTCGACTTCCTTGGCTACCCGGACCTCGCCACGAAGGTCGAGGACGCCGTGGCGGCCGACGCCGCGGCCAAGGGCGACGCCAAGCGGTCCACGGCAGAAGTTGGCGACGCCATCGCCGCGCGCATCAAGGGCTAGGCACTACCCACCTCTAGGAAGGAACACCTCGCGATGAGCTCGACGGCGAAGCAGTTTGACGTCATTCGCAACGCCACGCCGCGCACCGACGCGGAACGCGAGGCGATCCTCACGGACCTGAACTTCGGCAAGGAGTTCACGGACCACATGGCCCGCATCACGTGGACCAAGGACGGCGGCTGGATGCACCACCGGGTCGAGCCGTACGCGGCGCTCACGTTGGACCCGGCCGCGGCAGTGCTGCACTACGCGCAGGAGATCTTCGAGGGCCTCAAGGCGTACCGCTGGGCCGACGGCTCGGTGTGGCTGTTCCGGCCGGAGGAGAACGCCAAGCGCTTCCAGCGCAGCGCCGCCCGGCTGGCGATGCCGCAGCTCCCTGTCGAGGACTTCATCGGTTCGATCGAGGCGCTACTCGCCGTGGACGGCGCGTGGGTCCCTGGCGTCGACGAGAGCTCGCTCTACCTGCGCCCGTACGCCTTCGCGTCCGAGGCGTTCCTGGGGGTAAGGCCCGCGAACACGATCGACTATCTGGTGATCGCCGGGCCCGTCGGCCCGTACTTCCCGAGCGGCATGAAGCCCGTCAGCATCTGGGTTGCGCAAGGATTCCACCGCGCCGGCCCAGGCGGCACGGGCGCGGCCAAGTTTGGCGGCAACTACGCCGCGTCGTTGCTCCCGCAGCAGCAGGCATACGAGCACGGCTGCCAGCAGGTGTTGTTCACCGACGCCGCGACTGACACGTACCTCGAGGAGCTGGGCGGGATGAACCTGTTCGTCGTCCGCAAGGACGGCACGCTCGAGACCCCGCGCCTCACGGGCACGATCCTCGAGGGCATCACCCGCGACGCCGTGATGACGCTGCTCGAGGAGGACGGCATCAAGGTGGTCGAGAAGGACATCTCGCTTGCCGAGGTTCACGACGGCATCGCCAGCGGCGACATCGCCGAGGTGTTCGCGTGCGGCACGGCGGCGGTGGTCACGCCCATCGGCCGGCTCGCGTCGCCCGCGTTCGACGTCACGGTTGGTGACGGCACGGCGGGCGAGGTCACGATGCGCGTGCGCAACGAGCTCACCGACATTCAGTACGGCCGGGCCGAGGACCGCTACGGCTGGATGCGCAAGGTTCTGGGCTAGGCGTCTGGCGTGATCTGGGCCGGGCACTCCGGGGCGGAGTCGCCGCGGCCGATCACGTAGTACACCTGGGAGCCGTCCGAGCTCGGGGCCGTGCGGTCGCCGCTCGGCTTGTCGAGCCACACGGCGCACAGCCGCACGTGAACGCCTTGCGACTCGCCCGCCTCGCCCACGTCAAGGTCGAGGATCTCGTTCTTGCCGTTCCCGGCTAGCCCGATGCTGGCGCTGTCTTCCCAGACGCCGTAGATCCCCACCTGGAGGTCCTCGAATGTGGCCGTGGCGCCTGCACGCAGTTGCTCCACGTGGCCGTCAAATTGCGGTGGTGTCGTCATGTTCTCTCCTGTCGTGCATGCTGCCACCGTAGCGAGTATCGCTGCGGCGATCCCCGCGCGCACCATGTGGGCGCGCGGGCTGGGCCGTTCTAGTCCATCCATGTGACGTTCTGGAACAGGTCGCGGAAGTCTTCCCACGGGATCTCGAGCGGGGGGTGATCGTCGGTTCCCCAGGGGTTCTGGAGGGTGACGATGTCGCCGTCGATCGAGACAACCTCGTACGCGTGGTGGTTCACCAGCCCGTAGGGGTGTTCGCCCTTGCCGTAGTCGCCTGTCGCGGCGACGGCGATCCCGCCGCCCGCGAGCGTGGCGCGCAGGGCGTCAAGGTTGGTGTCGTCGCCGTCGAACCACTCCGCGATACCGGAGTTGAACCAGTCGTTGTGAATGTCGCCAGATCCGGTGAGGATGCGCATCGCCTTCGACGGCCAGTCACCTTCGATCTCGGGGTAGCCGCCCGAGTACTCGGCGAGCGCCTTCTCGAGGATCGCGGGCCACAGCACCTTGTCCTCTGGACGGCCCGCACCGAACGTGTTGCCGTCGCGGTCGAGCAGGAGGCGCCCGTCGATCACGATGTCTATCGGCTTCAGGTCCTCGTCGTAGAACGTCACGGTGTACATCTGCGTCGCCTCGTCGTACGAGATCATCTGCTCGATCAGCTCCGGGTGCTGGGCGGCGATGGCCATCATGGTGGAGATGAACCAGCAGTCGCCGTACGCGCCCTGGCTCACGTCGGAAGGCGAGATCACCGGGTTGCCGTCCTCGTCGAGGTAGAAGAGCGGCAGATCGACAAGGCCGTAGCCGGACGCTGGCTTGTCGTCGACGCCCATCCGTAGCAGTTGCCACAGCCAGTCGTCGTCGCCCTTGGCGTCGAGTTGCTGCGTGGTGGAGCCAATCATGCGCAGAGTTCCTTTGGCACGTCGGTCCACGGGGTTTTGCCCGCCCTGCAGTGCTCGGGCAAGTTGCTGGGCCTGCTCCTCGAGGCTGGCGAGCAGCCCGGTGAGTGCGGCCTGGTCCGACGCGATCTCTCGCTCGAGCGCTTGGGTGCGGTAGCCGTAAGCGATCGCATCGCCCTGGGTCACCCGCGGCTCGTCCTCGGCGACGGCCAGGCTGCGCTGGTTCCGCGTGATTTCGAGCCGGTGGGTTTCGGCGCGCGACGCGAGGGTCCGTACCTCGCCCGCGTAGGTGTCTGCCGCCGCCGCCCACGAGGTGAGCGTGCCGGCGATCGTTTGCAGGTTCTTCGCCACTCTGGCGATCGTGGGGCCTACGGCGCGGGTGGCGTCCGACGTCACGGTGGCGAGCTGTAGCGAGCCGGTGTTGGCGTAGACCTCGGCGGTGACCGCGGCACCCTGGACGTTGCGGCACCTGGCCGCGAGCGTTGACGCCCCCGAGACCGAGTATTGGTAAGCCCGAATCGTGGCCTCGACGTCCGTCACTTGGCACCCCCGTCACCGTCGCCGGACAGCGCGGCCTGCGACGCCGCATCGGTCTCGCGGAACGCTCGCTCGATCATCGTGAGCTGCTGGGCGACGCGCATCAGGTCGAGCGTCGCCAGCGCCAGCACGCCAGAGGCGTAGTCGCTCGCGTCCTCGAACGCCTGGGTCAACTGCGGCAGCGGGGAGGATTCGAGCCCTCGCAGCGCCTTGAAGTCAACCGCCTCGTGCGCGACGACGATCTTGTCGCGGGCATCGGCGATGACGCTGTAATCAACGATCAGGTCCGACATCGTCAGCCTCCTTTGTGGTCAAGGCAACGCTAGGGAATAGCCGCAGGGGCGTGAAGGGGTAGATGTACCCATGCGGCCGGCGCGTGAGCGTACGCTCGGCCTATGGAAAGCCGCGCGCTCGACTGTGACGGCCGCGCGCTGCGGTGGTATTCCGTGGGCGCCGACGACGCGCCCGTGACCGTCTTCTGGCACCACGGCACCCCCAACATCGGCGAGCCCCCCGCGCCGCTGCTCAAGCCTGCAGCCGACCGCGGCATCCGCTTCCTTGCCCTCGACCGGCCGGGCTATGGGGGATCTGAGCGCGTGCTGCATCGTTCCGTGGCGGACGTAGTGGAGGACGTGACGCGGGTGGCCGATGCGGCGGGCGTCTGGGACTTTGTGGTCATGGGGCACTCGGGCGGGGGGCCGCACGCGCTCGCGTGCGCGGCGCTGATGCCCGGTCGCGTGACGGCGGCTGCCACGGTGGCGGGGCTGGCGCCGCTCACGAGCCTCAAGCAGCACTGGTGGGAGGGAATGGCGCCCGCGGGCCTGGGGGAGCTGCGCGCCGCGCTCAAGGGCGCCAACGCCCTGCGCGAGCTGCTCGAGAACAGCGACTACGACCCGGAGATGTTCACGCCAAGCGACCACCGCGCGCTCGAGGGCGAGTGGGACTGGTTCAACGAGATTGCGGCGGCGGGCGTCGCGCACGGGCTGGACGGCATGGTGCTCGACGACCTCGCGTACGTGCAGCCGTGGGGGTATCGCGTGGACGCGATCAAGGTGCCGGCGTTGGTGGTTCAGGGCTCGGACGACCGCGTGGTGCCGGTGCAGCACGGGCGCTGGCTGGCTGAGACGATCCCGGGCGCGGAGTACCGCGAGCTTGAGGGCGAGGGGCACCTGTCAGTGATGCGCGCCGGCGTGGACGTGCTCGACTGGCTCGTGGAGCACGCGGGCTAGGCTGTCGGCATGAGTCCAAGCGACGAAGAGGAAAGAGGCAGGAAAGAAAGGAAAGAAAAAAAAAAAAAAAAAAGAGAAAAAAAAAAAAAAAAAAAAAAAAAAAAAAAAAAAAAAAAAAAAAAAAAAAAAAAAAAAAAAAAAAAAAAAAAAAAAAAAAAAAAAAAAAAAAAAAAAAAAAAAAAAAAAAAAAAAAAAAAAAAAAAAAAAAAAAAAAAAAAAAAAAAAAAAAAAAAAAAAAAAAAAAAAAAAAAAAAAAAAAAAAAAAAAAAAAAAAAAAAAAAAAAAAAAAAAAAAAAAAAAAAAAAAAAAAAAAAAAAAAAAAAAAAAAAAAAAAAAAAAAAAAAAAAAAAAAAAAAAAAAAAAGATGCAGAGGGTCTGTTCCCGCTAACTCCTCACCCGGCCCCGGTGCCCGCCGCCAAGCGCGAGCGGCTCATGGACAACCCAGGCTTCGGCACCGTCTTCACCGACCACATCGCCCGCGCCAGCTGGAGCGAGGCCGACGGGTGGACTGGCCGCCGCGTCGTCCCGTTTGAGTCTTTGGCCGTGCACCCCGGTGCGAGCGGCCTCAACTATGGGCAGCAGGTGTTCGAGGGCCTCAAGGGCTACCGGTGGGACGACGGCTCGGTGCACCTGATGCGTCCGCGCGAGAACGCGCAGCGGTTCCAGGCGTCCGCGGCGCGGATCGCGTTGCCGGAGCTGTCCGAGGAGGACTTCGTGGCCGCGCTCGAGGCGCTGGTGCGGGCGGACCACGCGTGGGCGCCGTCGCAGCCCGGCTCGAGCCTGTACCTGCGGCCGCTGCTGTTTGGCTCCGAGGGCTGGCTGGCCGTGCGGCCGTCGCGGGAGGCGGAGTTCGCGGTGATCGCGTCGCCCGTGGGCAAGTACTTCCCGAACGGCGTGAAGCCGGTGTCCATCTGGGTGGCGCAGGGCTACTACCGCGCGGTCGCGGGCGGCACGGGCGCGGCCAAGGCGGGCGGCAACTACGGCGCGGCGATGCTGCCGCAGAAGCAGGCGGAGGCGAACGGCTGCGAGCAGGTGCTGTTCCTTGACGCGCGCTCCGACACGTACGTGGAGGAGCTTGGCGCGATGAACGTGCTGGTGGTGAAGCAGGACGGGTCGGTGATGACGCCGCGGCTGACGGGGACCATCCTGTCCGGCGTGATCCGCGACTCGGTGCTGACGCTGCTGCGCGACGAGGGGCGGGCTGTCGAGGAGCGCGACATCGCGCTGGCGGAGCTGCGCGAGGGCATCCTGAGCGGCGACGTCGCTGAGGTGTTCGCGTGCGGGACGGCGGCGGCGATCGTGCCCATCGGCCGGCTGGTGTCGCCTGATTTTGACGTGACCGTGGGGGAGGGCGAGCCCGGCGCGGTGACGATGGGTGTGCGGGAAAGGTTGATGGGGATTCAGTACGGGCGGTCGAGGCTGATTCGTTCGGGTGGATGCACCGGGCTAGTTAGGTGTGGTCGGGACTCAATGCTCGCACATCGAGCAACCGATCACTGTTTTGGGTAATGTCGTTTAGGTGCACGACCGGCAACGCAGCGGTCACCCGCGAATACTGGGTTTGAGGGGAATTTCCATGGCCGCCTACACGAGCGCTCCGGACAAGGCATCAGCCGTTGAGCGGATATATACACTCGCGGGCGTGGAACCAGAACCACTGGGCCCCGGAAGCAAGAGAAAATCTCCGCGTTGGTGGCTCTGGCAAAGTCGCTTAGTCTCGACGTCTCGGCTTTGTCGGGAAAGGCGCGGATCGGCGAGTCGATCGCTCAGTATTTGGGAGTCAAGTGGGACGCCGCTTGCCACTCCATCGGTGACACGATAACGCTGGTTGGCCTCAATCGCCTCTTGGACGCAGCGGTCCAGATGCGCATGGAAGCATCCGGTGCGGTCGAGGACCGCCTGTTGCAGGAGGTGTTGAATCTAGCGGACGAATTGGGCCCCCCCGCCGGAACAAGCGACGAGGAAGGCAGCGACGACCTCGCCGTGCGAATCGAGGAAGTTGAGAACGATATTGCCGAATCGATCGCGGTGCTCTCAACTCTTGAGCAGGTGCCCACGACATTCGACCGCGCGCCAGTCGGAGTTGACGCCGGGGCGATTCGGTTCAGTGACGGCTCGTGGCGTGATGCCCTCCTAGGTGTGGAAGAGTGGCTCGGATTGGCTGCACCGCTCGATTCGTCGAGCCCCGAGGCCTTCGACGCGAGCCTCAAATCTTCCCTTCTCGTGAAACCAACCCCACGTCACGCTCGGAACTCTCGATTGGCTAACGTTTCTCGAATTTCTAAGCGCGCGACTCGAGCGGGCGAACACTTTCGCCCAAGATTTCCAGACCGAACTCGAGGCCGCAGTTGAGGGCCGCGCGGATGTCGACGTTGCGAGCGCGAATTGGACTCAAAGTTGGGAGGATCCCGGAAACGGAGACGGAGACGAAGACGATCACGCGGCGCCCATTCACGCCCAATCGAAGACCTTGCCGATCGTTCAATTCGTGCAGTACGCGGTCGATGGAGCACTGGAGCTTAGTCCTTCGTATCAGCGGGCGGACGTCTGGCCGACGGGTGACGCACAACTGCTAATTGAGTCGGTGCTCCAGGGAATACCGCTGCCATCTGTGATTCTTCTTGAAATTGAGTTGGGCGACGACATTGCCTACGAAGTTGTTGATGGCAAGCAGCGCCTCACATCAATTTTGCGATTCATTGGACAACATCCTCAAGCGAGGCAGGCAGTTTCTGCCAAAGCAGCCGAATGGGGCGAGCCAGACCTTCTTGAAATTTTCGACGGCGATTACCGTAGGTTCAAGCGACTGTGGAAGAAGCATGAGCGAACGAGCCTCACCGCGTCCGTGGAGCGAGAGCACTACTTCCCGTTCCCGCTCCGCGGCGCTGTGGCGACCAGCTCGCAGGCCCGCTAGCCCGCCTGGCTGGCCACTACTACTGCGAAATAAGAGACGAACGCATACCCGTGGTTGGGCAGAGTCGCGCTGTCGCAGTCGTCTTCGAGCAGGCGGCTGCCGACTACACGCTGCCGGTAATTGTCTACAAGCAGGTAACGCCGGCTCAGATCCACGAAGTGTTTAGCCTGTATAACAAGCAAGGCAAGCATCTCAACGCCGAGGAAATTCGCAACGCGCTGTATCACCGGCTCATCTTCATGCGCGCTTTGCTTGTCACAGCTGGCGACTACGGCGACCTGCAGTCCGCGGCTCCGTTCCTCGGGTCTGATTGGGACGACCTGCTGCTTGCACCCCGCGTTCTGGACCACTACCAGTTCGGCCGAGCGGGCTACAAGCGCACCAAGGTGATCTCGTGGATAGCTTCAGTGCTCTTCTTCGAAGACGGCAACCCGAGTTCACGGTCGACGTCGAAACAAATCGATGCACTGCTACGACGGATCAAGGAGGATCCTCGAGATCCGCTTCGCGATCCCGACACGATAGTCAGGGCGATGCTGGTGCTCGATCATGCGCTCGACGCACACGAGGCGATCCCGCCAGAGGTCTGGCACCCCCATTTTAGAAACGCGCAAGGCAAGGGAAAGTGGCAGGAGTTCCAGTTCATTGCGAGCCTCGTCGCGCTGGCGGTAGCCGATATGGTTTTCGGCGCCGATCGTGACGAGCGGATTGAGCGGGCTTTTTCGGCGATTACCAAGGAATCTAGCAATTGGAAGCGTCCACCGAAGACACAGTCGAAGGCGCAATGGGAGTTCATTGGGCACACCGTCGCAGAATTCCTTTCACTCCTCGAGATCGACGTCACTGACGCCGATCAGTTGATACGAGACAGATTTGGACACTCAGGGCTGAAAATGCTTGTCGAGGTCCGCGACGAACAATGAGGGAGCCAGAAGGGCCCGCCGTTGTATCCGAGCGGATCGTCCGCCGAGTATTGGACGACTCGCAACAGACATGGTGGTCTGCATACGCAACCTCGCTCGAAGAAGCGAGTATCGGCCCGACCAGTCGCGAAGTGATTGCGGTTGACGCGGGCTTTATCGTCGATCGAGGCGTATTCGGTGCAGGCCCGCCTGGCGACACCAGGTGGCCTGAAACTCGTGAACGTCGCGGGTTGGTGATGGGAGCTGTTCAGTCCGGCAAGACGGCATCCATGATGGCGGTCACGGCGCTCGCGCTGGATCGCGGTGTTGATGCCGTGGTGCTTCTTGCTGGCACGAGTACAGCCCTTTGGATGCAGACTTTCGAGCGGCTAGTTGATCAACTCGACCAACTTGAGAATCGCGTCGCGAGGCGCTGCCTGGTACCAAATATCCAGTCAATCAGTTCGGGCATCGTGCCCGATGTTGGATCCGGCGCCTATCTCGTCGGCGGCCGATCGTGGCGCGCGCATTGGACAGGCATGTGCCGCTGATCGCGGTCGCGATGAAGAACTCGGCGCACCTTGAGCAACTCGCAGAAACACTCCACGAAAGGTTCTATGCCCAACTGGAGACCCGTCGGGAACCCTTCCATCTCCTGGTGATCGACGATGAAGCGGACGATGCCTCCACGATCGGCGACGGTGTTCGACTCGATCCCTTGCGCGACATCCTGGAGCGGCGCCAAGTCCCTCGCCGAATAGTTGACCTTTGGGAAGCGCGGGGCGCGCTCGGGGAGACCGCCAAGCCGAATCTCTATGCCACCTACCTCGCGTACACCGCGACGCCCCAAGCGAACTTCTTGCAGGACCCGAGTCACCCGCTGACGCCGAGGGACTTCGTCGCTAGCCTCCGTACACCAGGCGCCGAAGGCTTCCCGGCGACCCGGACGCCGTCATATCGCGTGCCTGAGGGACTCGCCGGTTGGTATATGGGTGGCGGAGTCTTCTATGACGGACTTGCCGACGTGC
Source organism: uncultured Actinomycetota bacterium (assembly GCA_963735005.1). Taxonomy (GTDB): domain Bacteria; phylum Actinomycetota; class Actinomycetes; order Actinomycetales; family Demequinaceae; genus WTKG01. The sequence goes on from CAVTJA010000005.1 coordinate 187,685, forward strand.
CATTGTGTGTGCCGACCGACGGCATGCGTGACGACGAATTGATACCGCACGCACTCCGCGGATTCCTTGTCGCTTCGGCTCTGCGCCTCACCCGGCAACATGGACGCCTCGGCCCGTCGGCGGCGGCGGCCCGGGCATTTGGGAGTCTCGACGTCGCCAAGACGGCGACGCCAAAGGTGGCATCGATGTTGGTGCACCCTTCGTCGGCGGTCGACCAACACTTCGTAGCGGCCGCTGAGATCCTTGCTTGGACTCGAGGTGAGTCCTTGGCAGTGGCTCGCGCTGCTCTCGATTTGGGTGACCGGCAGCTCGGGGGTCGCGGCGTCGAGCAAGACTTAGTCGATAACGAAGCCAAGTGGATCGAATGGCTCGGCGACTACATTCAAGGAGTCGAGATCTGCAACGAACGCTTCCGTGAGCGCGAGGCAGTCGCCGTACCGTCGCTTGACGATTGGCCGGCGCTGCGAGAAATTGTGCTCGCGGAGATCCTTCCCGCGACACGTGTCGCGATTATCAACAGTGACGGATCTGCTGACGAAAGACCGGACTTTTCCTTCCGGGCGGGCGAGAATCGCGCGTGGTTTGCTCCACGCAATCTGTCTACGGTTTTTGTTGCGGGGAATGTGATGTCCCGTGGAATCACACTTGAAGGTTTGACGACCACTCTGTTCACGCGCTCCGCCGACTCGCCGGTCGCAGACACCCAAATGCAAATGCAACGGTGGTTCGGCTTTCGAGGCGATATCGTTGATCTTTGCCGCGTGCTGACGTCGTCTGAGCAATTGAGGCTTTTTGAGCAATACCACGAGAACGACGAGGCGCTGCGAAAAGATGTACTCGCTGCGATGGAGAGCGACTCGGATGTCCTACCGGACATCTCCATTCTCCAGGGCAGGTCGTTTAGGGCCACGGCGAAGATCCGAGATGTAAGCGGGGTAGCCCTATTCCCCGGCCATCGTCCGTTCTTTCGTCTCATGAACCCTGCTGGGGAAGACGAAGAGAACGCGGCGGCGGTCGTCGGTGCACTCTCTCACGGTGTGGACGCCGTCGAGCCGGAAAAGGGATTCCGTGGACTACTTCGGAAAGACGACCTGAGTTTGGTCGAGACGGCAGACTTGCTCGATCGGCTGCGGTATGTCCACTTTGGCCCGGGTCGCGAGGGTGCCGAAGGGAGCAGGTGGGCATCGCTAGCGAATCACATTGGACTTGAGCCTAGCCACCCGGGAGCGCCGCTTTTCAGAGCCCCGCATGTGCCGGAGAGCCGCGCGGTCGCCGGCTATTCCCCATACGATATTGCCGCGTATCTCCGTGCGTGGGACGTCGCGTGGGACCGCAGTGTGCCGGGAATGCTCTCGACGGACGAGCCACCTCGCAGGTGGAACCTGAGGGCGCGCGGGGGTGACGCCGGGGGCAAACCTCGATTCCGCGTCGGGCTGCGATTCGGCCGCGGGGCGGTCGTCGAGCAGGGGCCGCTGGCACAACTCGACACCACGATTCAATCTATGAAACGCGAGGTTGACTCTGACAATACGTTGACAGGCACGTGGGGTGCGCGCAACTACGTGGACGGGGTAATTGAAGGAGACGAATACTTCGATCTCAAGGCGAGAGGCGAGGACCTGGCTTTGGTTCCTTCCGGCGCGCGGAAGCCTGGCAGTCCCGGGCTGCTCCTCTTCTTCCCCGTGGATCGTGGTGATGGTGGAGTGACTTTGGCGTTTGGCTTGTCAATTCCACTCGGAGGACCTGACCAAGTGATCGCTACTAGGGCACGATAGGCGCATGGGCACAGCGTCAAAGAAACTCGGCTACGAGGAATTGCGTGAGGTCGTGGCCGCGCTTTTCGTCGCATCGAGCTCAGATGCAAGAGACGTGTCGTGGGCGAATCCGGGAGTCGACACTATCGGCCTGGCTAGAGACGAGAGCGGACACATTGAGGTCTTTCTGGTTTGCGAACCGATCGCGGCGAGCACCTCAGAGGTTCGCGACAGCCTCGAGTATCAAGCTTGGACTGCAGTGAAGGCCGAAAGGGCCATTTCAGCAAATCGCTTCCTGCTTCCGAACGCACCCCATTTTGATTCGGTCGCGGCGTTCATCTGCGCGGAACTGCTTGCAAACGGGGCTAACACGGGGCTCGCCCAGGCGTTTATTCAAACTGAACCTGTCATCGCAATGGCACTTAAGCGTGCGCGGACGGGTAGCGAAGTCGTGCTGGGGCTCGCCGGAGAACTAGTGGCGATCGAGGCGCTCACACGCGGAGGCGAAGGCGCGCCTGCTGCAAGGGTCGTCCGATCGTGGGCCGGGCCGACCGATCCGCCCGCGATATTCAGTTGGGGCATGTGGGAATTGAAGTGAAGACTACGACTGGCGCCACTTCGACCCACCACGTCCAGGGGTTCCATCAGGTCGAGTTTGGGCATGGCGTGGGCGGTGTCGCTGAGACGCACCTATTCCTCTTTAGTCTCGGGGTTAGGTGGCTGCAGCCGGAACCGGGGGTTGGCGAGACCATCCCAGAGTTGGTGGAAACGATTCTGGCCCGCCTGCCGCAACCTGACGGGGCTTGGTTTCTCGAGTGCCTCAAACGCTACGGGAACGACGAGGCGACTGGGTACGATCACTCGGCGCAGAATGGCTCGTCGGCGTTTGCGCGCCCGTTCACGCTGACGTTTAAGCGGTTGTATGACCTACGGGATCCCCAGGTGCGAATCATCCGGCGAAGCGACGTCGAAGACGCAGTGTTCACGCCGGCCAGTTCCGTTCGGTTCAAGGTGGAATTTCCGGCAAGAATCTCCGGCGACGTGAATCCCGTCGTGGGGCTCCGAGCGATCGTTGAGGCGATCCTGGGTGCAGCGCGATAGACCGCGAACTGCTGTCTCAGCCTGTGTCGCGAGCTTCGCGCAACAGGGGACTTGACTCGGGGACGTCAAAATCTGGGCAGAGTGAAGCTTCAAGTACCGATGCGACGAGTTCGGGAGGCAAGTCTGCCTGATCGCGTTCGACGTGGGTTCTGAACACGTGCCATGCAGCGCCGACCGCGACCCCGTTGCCGACCTGCTTGTAGGACAGTGAGTCCGGTTGACTGGCAAATGAAAAATGGTCCGGCAAACCCTGGAGGCGAGCAGCCTCCGTTGGGGTCAGTCGTCGAGCCCGAGGGCCGAAGATCGACGTCTGGTTGATCGCGACGAGAGCTGGATAGTAGGTTGCGTTCTTTACTCGGATCCCGGACGGTCGCAACTGGATGATTCCATCCCATATTGAACGACTCGCCCGGGCTTGCCACTCCAACTTGCGCCGTGAAGGTGGGAACTTGTGAACCCGAGGATTGGACTTCACCCATTGCCGCACAAGAGCGCGATTCTCGCCGAAGAAGCGTGCGTTCTTGATGAGAATCTCCTGCTTCCAGCGGGGCAGCAGTTCAAGTTTCTTGCGGTCAAGCGACTCTTCCGGAACGAGATGGTCGAGCCAGATCGGGAATCCAGGCAGCGCCGCAACGCCATCCTCGCGAAGCGCCTGGACTAGTTCGTCCCAGGTGTCAATCCAGGTTCGCTCGTCGGGCGAGAGCTGGTAGTGCTCCACGTCGTCAATCCGTCGATCATCGTCAAGTATCCAGTCCGCGCGCCAGTTGTCGGGATGCCAACCTCCGACTGGAAGCCGCAATACGGTTGGGAGCGGCTCGCCGACTTCCTCCAATTCGGACGCGACGCGTTCCGGCCCAATGTAGGTGCCGACGATGAAGACGCGGTCCCGTATCTGCGGTGTGCCGCCCAACTCGGGCGGCAAGAGATGGGGAGAGAACACAGTTGGTTGGCTGGACACCCGATAGCCAAGATCGCGCAACGTCGCGATGATGACGTCCCATTCATGACGATGCCTCGGCCCTGCAATGTTCCGGACGTTTTCGAGAAGGACCACAGACGGCTTGCGCTCCTCAAGAACGCGCGCGATGTTCCAGAACAGCGTTCCGCGAGCCTCTGCCATCCCACGTTGAGTTCCGGACTTTGAGAACGGTTGGCATGGGAAACCCGCCGCGAGCACGTCGTGGGCAGGCACTCCGACCTTGCCAGTGGCCGGTGTGGCCAGTGTGATGTCAGTATTGATGAGTTGGTCCTGGCCGCCGGGGTCAATCCAGTTCCGCGCGTAAACCTCGCGCGCTGCAGAGTCGATCTCGGAGACGTAGGCGCACTGCCCGCCCGCGTGCGAGAGCATCGCATGAAACCCTCCGATGCCCGCAAACAGGTCGGCGAAAGTGAATCCGTTGGCGTTCGCAACACCCATGTAGCCCAAGTTATTGGACACGGCGCTTCGGTACGCGCTACCGCGCCGCGGCACGTCGAGATTTCTCCTTGCGTCGGTGACCATTTACGCATTCCACACTGGGGTGCTGACATCGCCCGCAGGGCACGGGCACGGACCCGGCGGTCGTCGGAATGCCTCGCCGGCCGCAGCCGTTGGCCACAACATGACAACACTTGGAATCATCGGGGCCGGCAAGATCGGCTCCAACGTCGCGGAAGCCGCGATCGCAGCTGGATATGACGTGGTGCTATCGAACTCACGCGGGCCCGACACGCTCGCGCCGCTCATCGCGGAGCTTGGCCCCAAGGCAAGCGCCGCCACGCCAGAGGACGCCGCCGCCGCGGCCGATATCGCCCTGGTGGCGATCCCGCTTGGCAAGATCGCTGCCGTGCCCGTGGAGCCGCTCGCGGGCAAGGTGGTGATGGACGCGAACAACTATTACCCCGGCCGCGACGGCCGCATCGCCGCGCTCGACGCGAACGAGTCCACCACGTCGGAGCTGCTGCAGGCCCGGCTGCCAGGCAGCCACGTGGTCAAGGCGTTCAACAACATCAACGCGCACCAGATCCCCACGGACGGCGCACCCTCCGGCACACCCGAGCGCCGCGCCCTGCCCATCGCCGGCAACGACGACGCTGCCAAGGCGACCGTTGCGTCGTTCATCCACGCCCTTGGCTACGACGTTGTGGACCTTGGCCCGCTGAGCGAGTCGTGGCGCGTGGAGCGGGACACGGACGCCTACGGCAAACGCTCCACCGCCGAGGAACTTCGCGCGGCCGCGGCCAAGCAGGTGCGCGTCCAGCAGCGCTAGTCGGTGGCGCCGTCTCCGTGCGCGACGAGCCACTGGTGCAGGAGCTCGACGTTCTTCAGGTGTTCGTCGTAGGTGCTGGCGTACCTGATCTCGCCGGTGTCGGGATTGACGGTGACAAAGAATAGGAAGTCGTGCGCGGCGGGGTGAAGGGCCGCCTGGATGGACGCCGCGCTCGGGGAGCAGATCGGGCCCGGTGGGAGCCCCTTGTGCAGGTAGGTGTTGTACGGCGAATCGCTTTGCCGCTGCTCCGCAGTGGTCACGAGCGAGTCGGCGATGCCGCTCGCAAACGATACCGTGGAGTTCAACTGGAGCGCCTTGCCGGCTGCGAGCCGGTTCGCGATCACGCCGGACACGAGCGGTTTGTCCTCGTCGCGCGGGGCCTCCTTCTCCACGAGCGACGCGATCGTAAGCACGCGCACCATGTCCTCGGGTTTCACTCCCAGCGCGACCAGGTCGTCGTAGCGCGCGACAGCAGCCTCCGTGAGCGAGAATCCGGGTCCGGAGCCGTCGCTGGCTGGGTAGGTGCCTGGCGCGATCCAACCCTCGATCGAGTCGCCGAACGCGCCGTCGTACTGACGGTTCAGCTCCGTGAGAACACCCTGCTCGGCTTCGTCGATCGTTGGCCCGCCGCCGATCCCCTGGGATCGGACCATCGCACGGAAGATATCCCCAAAGGTCGCGCCTGCCGGGATGTCGACTGGCCCAAAAAGATCTCCCAACCCGGGCAGGAACTCCCAGTGCCAAGGCGCGGACTTCACTGCGGAATTCCACTCGGGATTGCTCCACCCGAGCGACACCGCGTTCTCGCTCAGCCATGCGAACGACGCACCTTGATCCTGGCCGTCGCAAAGGTCGATCGCTGCTCCCAAGCCGTGGGGCGACGTGCCCGGCAAGGACGCGTGCTCCTTCGTCTCGGCGATTTTGGACTGATCGTCAAGCGAGAGGTAGGCCGACGTGACGCACAGGTCCTCGCCAAACTCCGCCTTGTAGTTGTCATTCAGCAGCCACAGGAATTGGCCCGCGACACGCTCCACTTGGCTGTGTCCATCCCACAGCGTGCACAGCCTGTCCTCAGGGAATTCACCATTGCGGAACTGAGAGGCCTCCCCGAAGTTTCCTGCTTCGCACGCGGGCCGGCCTTGCAGGCTTGCGCCGTGGGCGGGCGTCGTGGGGGCCGTGGTCGAGGTTGTCGGTTGTGGCGCGGCCGGGTCCGCAAGCGGGAACGCGGCGAACGCGGTTAGCCCGATGGCGGTTGCCGCCGCGGCGAACGCCAAGCCGATGCCTGCCGTGCGTACCGTGCGCTGGCGGCCGATGTGACTCACAACTGGCGAGACGTCGCTCGCCAATGACGTGGCTGAGTAGCGCTCCTGCCCACGCGCGGAGGCTGCGGACAGGGCGTCGGCGAGCGATGTGTCGTCGAAGGGCTGGGTGGGAGTCATGACGACTTTCCCTTCATCGGGATGGCGACTACTGATGTTTCGCCGCCGAGGGCATCTTCCATCGACAGGCGCAGATGCGGGTGGGTGGTGCGGAGTTTGGTGATGGCGTCGGAGACGTAGCGCTTGACCGTGCCCTGCGAGAGTCCAAGCTCGGCGGCGACGTCCGCCACGGACATGTCCTCCAGGTAGCGCAGCACAAGGCACGCGCGCTCGCGAGGGGCGAGCGTGAGGACGGCGGCGTGCAGCGCGAGCTGAGTCGCGACCGCGCCCGCGTGGTCCGCGGCGGCCACCTCGACTTCAACGTCGCGGGTTTGGGGGCGGGCGGCGGCGCGGCGCCGCGAGTCGATGAACGCGGTCGAGATTGCCTTCTTCACGTACGCGCGCGCCTGGTCCACGCCCATGGAGGCGCGGCCGCGCGAGAACGTTCGCACCAGGGCGTCGTGCACCAGGTCCTCCGCCGCCTGGCGGTCCCCGGTGAGCACGTACGCGTACCCGAACAGCGCGGCACCGTGGTCTCTGACGAGCGACTCGACAGTGCGCGCCCACGGCCTCACAGCAACATCCGATCTGTCATGACTGCTACTACGCGCGCGGCGCGGATTCGGTTGGGGCGGGGACGGCGTGGCCTAACCCGGCGCGGCGTTCGGGCCCCAGCGTTCGCGCTGGTGCGGCACGCCCGCAACCTCGATCTTTGGCGGCGACCACTCCATGATCGCGTGCGGCGACATGGGCCTGCCAAGGTGGTAACCCTGCGCGTTGTCGCAGCCAAGCTTGGCGAGCCGCACGAACGCCTCGGCGTTCTCGACCCCTTCGGCGGTCACCTCGAGTTCGAGGCCGTGCGCCAACTCGATGATCGACTTTGTCATCACGCGCGACTCCGGGTTTGTGCCCAGGTCCGTGACGAACGCCTTGTCCACCTTGAGCTCCGTGAACGGCATGCGCGCCAGCTGCTCCATCGACGAGTAGCCCATGCCGAAGTCGTCGAGCGACAGCCCGAAGCCCGCCAGCCGCAAGTGCGTGAGCGTTTCGAGCGAGCGCAACGCGTTGCTCATGGCGCTGGTCTCGGTGAGCTCGAGGATCACCAGCGACGGGTCGATCCCCGCCGCGGTGCAGGCGTCGCGCAGGCGCGCCACCACGGCGTCGTTCTCGAGCTCGGCCGCGGAAATGTTGACGGACAGGTGGCTGTCCTTGGCCGCGTGTTGCGAGAACCAATCAAGGCCCGCCTGGAGCACGTGGCTGGTGAGCGCAGGCACCCGCCCCGTGCGCTCCGCGAAAGGCACGAACATCGACGGCACGATGTGGCCAAGCTGCGCGTGGTGCCAGCGCGCCAGCACCTCGTAGCCCACCACGCGCTGGTCCACGCACGAGAGCTTGGGCTGCAGCGCGATGTTGATGTGGCCGTGCCTGATCGCCGAGTCGATCTCCGCGCCGAACTGCTCGCTCGACCACGGCACGCCGATGTCGGACGACGCAGTCGTGGCCGTTTCGGGGTCCGCGGGGCTCGCGTTGATAAGTGCGGCGAACTCCGCACGTCGGTAGGGCTTGGCGAGGACGCCGGCGATCGTGAGCCCGTTGCCGTCGGCAAACCTGCGGGCCGCGCCCAACACCCGCTGTCCGACGCCGCTGGCGATGATCACGGAGGCGGTTGAGTCTTCTTCGGCGAGGCGGCGGAGCACGTCAAGCCCGTCCATCTCGCCAAGGACGAGGTCCACCATGACGACGTCGGGCTTCCATTCTTCGAGCGCCGCGAAGAAGGCGTCGGGGTTGTCGGTCACCTTCCCCTCCGCACCCATGGCCGTCACGTGCGCGAGCGCGATGCGACCGACCATCGGGTCGTCGTCAACGATCAGTACACGCTTAGGGGCCTCCGGACTCACTCTGCGTCCTCCTTCGTGTTGAGTAGCCGTGCCACTGCCGTGGCCAACGTGCGGGCGGTGTAGGGCTTCGGCAACAGGATGTCGTCGGGCGCAAGTTGGCCGTCCTGGATGAGCGCCTCTGCGGCGTAGCCAGAGGCAAACAGCACCCGGAGATCAGGCCGGAGCTTGAGGGCGGCGGTCGCGAGTTCCTTGCCACTCATGGCGCCTGGCAGGATCACGGCGGTGAATAGCAGGTCAATGTGTGGCGCCGCCTTGAGTCGCTCGAGGGCGTGCTCGGTGTTCACCGCCGTGATGACCTCGTAGCCACGCGCCTTGAGCTGCGTGCGCGCGAACTCGCGGACAAGGTGGTCCTCCTCGGCGATCAGGACGGTGCCGTGGCCAGGCGGGTCCTCGCGCGCGGCTTGGGTGTTCGCGTCGGCCGCGGCGAGATCTTCCGTTGTCGGGAGGTAGAGGTGGAATGTGGTGCCGACTCCGGGCTTGGTGTTCAGAGTCACGTGCCCGCCGGACTGACGCGCGAACGCCCACACCATCGCGAGGCCGAGCCCCGAGCCACGGCCCGCAGGCTTGGTGGTGAAGAACGGGTCGAACACGCGCGAGACGTGTTCTGGCGCGATGCCGGAGCCCGTGTCGCCCACCGACGCGAGCACGTAGGTGCCGGGGGCGAGGTCGGGGTCGATCGCCGCGTAGGACTGGCCGATGTCGGCGAGCCGCGTCTCGACGGAGATGGTGCCGCTCTCGGCCATCGCGTCGCGCGCGTTGAGGAGCAGGTTGAGCAGCGCACTCTCGAATTGTGCGGGGTCGATCATCGCTGCGGGGAGGTTCTCCGCTAGATCGAAGTGGATGTCGAAGCCAGGCCCGATCGCACGGTCCAGCAGGGGGCCAACCTGTGCGAGGAGCTCATTGACGTCCGTGGGGCGGGATTCGATGGGGGCCTCCCGTGCGAAAGCCAGCAGCGCGGACGTGCGGTCTGCACCCTGGCGCGCCGCCTCGAGCACCAGCTCGACAAGTTCCTGGTCCTGCGCGGACAGCCCTTCGGCGTCGGCGAGCGCCTCCGCGCCGCCCAACACCACCGTCAGCAGGTTGTTGAAGTCGTGGGCGATGCTGCCCGTCAGCTGGCCGATGGCTTCCAGACGTTGTGACCGCTCGAGGTTTGCCTGCAGGGTGCGGGTCTCGGTCACGTCGCGATACGCCACAGTGAGGCCGCGGTCGGTGGGCCTTGCGTTGACCTCGAACCACGTGTCGAACGCGGGATTGAACTGGGTGAAGGTTCTTGGCTCGCGCGTCTCGACCGCTGCACGGTAGGCGATCTCCATCTCGGACCCGCGCAGGTCCGCGTAGAGATCCCAGAGGTTCTTGCCGACGAGGTCCTCGGGTTGGGCGCCCACCATGTCGGCGCCGCGTTGCGACACGAATGTGATCACCCAGTCGTTGTCGATCTCGGTCACGCCGTCACCCACGCTCTGGATGATGACCTCACGGGTCTCTGCGAACTGGCGCGCCTCCTTTTCGAGTACGCGGGCGTCGTGGACGTCCACAGACGTGCCCCACCACCGCGCCACGCGCCCCTTATTGTCGAACTCGGGCTTGGCCGAGTGCTGGAACCACCGGAACTCTCCGTCCGCGGACAGCAGGCGGAACTCGCTCTCGTACGGCTTGAGCGTCTCGACGGCGATTCCCCAGCGATTCACGACGACGTCGTAGTCGTCCGGGTGAATGAGGTTGACCCAGCCGTCGCGCTTGAGGTCCTCGATCGGCACTCCGGTGTACTCAACCATCACGTGGTTGAAGAAGTCCACCTCGCCGGTGGGCTTAGCCGTCCACACGACGATGGGCAGCACCTCCAAGAGGCGGTCAAGGCGGCGCTCAAGTTGCTCGGCGTAGGTGTCGGTGGCGCTCTTGAACGCGGCGCGCGCGGCGGGGCTAAGTTCCGCGAGCGCGTGGGATTCGGCGGCGTGCAGCGACGCCGCGTCTGACACCTGGCGTGCGACTTCAGATGCGTGCTGGAACGCGCCCCCGGTGGTGACGGGTGCACTGGGGGCTTCGCCGCGGGCGATGCGGATGACGACGATGATGACGCACATGACAGCGAGGACGATGCGCTCGCGCAGTTCGATCACCGACGTGAAGGGCGGCTCTCCGGTGTGGTTGATATAGCCCACGAGCGCGATGCCTGCGATAGAGACCGCCGCGGCCACGATCAACACCCGAACGCTGCGCATCCACGTTGCGAAGAACAACGCGAGCACGTATATCACCGCGGGCCACGACCTGTCGCTCACCGCGAGGTCGAGCGCGAGCGCGCCGAGGATCGCCGCGAACAGCGCCGCAGTTTTCACAGCGAAAGGCAAAGCGCTACGCCGCGCTGCCCACCCCGTCATAGGCGCTCCTCTCCGTCTCTAAGAGGCCTACATCCCCAGGCTAGGGGGCCCGCCGCGAATTGTCGCGGGGAGCGGCGTCGTTGGTCGCGATTACGATTTACTCACCATGGCCGATGCTCTTCCCCCGATCGCGTTTGAGGTTGCGCGCACGCGCGCCAAGAATCTGCGCATCACCGTCAAGGCGCCTTCCGGCGACGTCCGCGTGAGCGCGCCGTGGCACGTCAGCGACCGCGCGATCTCGGAATTCGTGGAGTCGAAGCGCGGCTGGATTGCCAAGCACCAGGAGCGCATCGCGCGCCAGCCTGCGCCGCTCGAGGACGGCGCCGAGGCGAACCGGCTGCGGCGCGAGCTCAAGCGCGCCGTGCCGCCGCTGTTGCGCGAGTGGGCCGCGGTGGTGGGGGTCGAGGTTCCCGAGTTTCGGATTCGCAGAATGACGACGCGCTGGGGCACCTGCAACATCCAGGCACGGCGCATCACGCTCAACCTCGAACTGGCACGGCGCGAGCCGGAGTTGCTCGAGTACGTGGTGGTGCACGAGCTCGCCCACCTGATCGAGCGCGGCCACAACGCGCGCTTCTATTCGGTGATGGACGCGGCGCTGCCGGACTGGAAGCTGCGGCGCAAGGCGCTCAACCACGGGGGCATCGCCCCAGGCGCGTAGGCGCCCCGCCCCCGCGCCCGCCCGCCGCGCCCGGCCCCCCTGGGCGCGCGCCCGGCGACCCGATGTGTTGCCGCGCCTCCATACCACTGTGAATCCCGAAGTGGTATGGAGGTTGCCAACGACTCATGGTCGCCCGGCGCCGGCGCTGCCGCTTTCCACAGATTTGCGTCTCCGCGTGCGAGCGTTCGCGACCGGGGATATGGTCGCCGCATGGATAGGGGAAAGGTCCTACGGCGCGCGGCCGCGCTTGGAGGGGTGCTGGTGTTGGGCGCGCTTGCGGCGTGCACGGGGCCCGGGCCCGTGGAGACCATCACGCCAACGGAGACCTCAACGCCTGCGCCGACTGCCTCGGCGTCGGCCACGCCTTCGGCGTCCCCGACGCCCCTCACCGACGAGCAATTGCTTGCGATCCTGCCGCCCGGCGCCGGCGCCAACGACGAAGAAGGCGCCCGGATCACGGCTGAGTACATGATTCAGCTGGCGGGGCCGCTGTACGACGGACAGGGCCTCGACCTCTTGGCGCGCAACTGTCAACGCCGAAGAGTGCATGTTCTGCGTTCGGACGCTCTCGACCGTGCCCGCTAAATTCGTGTCGGGCGGCGGCGTGCGCACGGGCGGCGAGATAGAGGTGGACTCTTCCCGCACTCATTCCAAAGTCGACAAACCAACTGGGAACGTGGGCGTCTGGGTGACCTTTACCCGCGAATCGGTCCATCGAAACTGCGGGCGACGGGACTGTGGAGGACTATCCCGACGAAGGTCATCAAGGTATTGGTTGAAATGACACGCGACGGCGCCGTTTGGAAGGTCAATGGACTCGACGTATTCTCGACTAGATCGCGTGCGGGCTGCGGTGATCTTGGTGGCGGTGGTCGCGCTGTTCATCGGGCCCGCTACGCCCGCGACGGGCAGACTCGTTTGAAGGCGAGACACACGACAAAACCGTCATCATCACGTACACGGACGAGACGGGCCGCGAGGTTACCCGCACCACGCACAAGACCGGCAATGAGGTGGAGCGCAAGTCCGCGCCCGTGTGTCTCTCCGACACAGCGACGGGCGTGATTAGCTGGGAGTGCGGCCCCACGTATCAGCACATGCCGTGGGCCTGCACGGGCGGTGAAGACCCAATCCTGCCCGTGTGGGTCCGCCGGCGCACGCCCCCAGGCCCCTGGAGCGCCTGGACGGTCGAGTCCTGGTATCGCTGCCCGGGCGAGGTCGACATCACCACCGAGATCACGCAGGCGTGGGCGGCGATGACCATCGACCCGAACGTCATCCACGTGCAGCCCGACCAGGGCTGGACGCTCGCCACCGTCCCCACGATCTTCTACGTGGACAGAGATCCGCGCACGCTCAACACTTCTATCGCGGGCATGCCGGTGCGGATCCGCGCCGTGCCGCTCACCTACCGCTGGCGGTGGGGCGATGGCACTGGCCCCAAGGACACGTCGCGTCCCGGCACGCGGTACCCCAACCAGGACCTCACCCACACGTACGTGCACATGGAACAGGACGTCACGGTCCGCCTCACCACCTTCTGGATGGGCCAGTATTCGATCGACGGCGGCTCCACCTGGAACCTCGCCCCAGGCACCGCTTCGACGGAGTCAGTGCCCGTGGACCTCTACGTCTACAACCCGCACAGCCACAAGGTCGACTGCGACCTCAACGGCTACTGCCTCACCCCCTAGCCACCCGCCGTCCCGCCCGGCGACCCGGTGTGTTGCCGCGCCTCCATACCACTGTGAATCCCGAAGTGGTATGGAGGTTGCCAACGACACATGGTCGCCCGGCGGCCGATGCGGCGGGCGCGAGGGGCGCGGCGGCGCGGGCACGCCGGGAGTGGCGGGCACCGCGGGGCGCGCCGGGCGGCGCGGGCGCGGCGGCTGCGGCGGGCGCGAGGGACGCCGCGGGAGGCAGTTTGCTACGCCCGCCTCCTGTGCCACAATGAAACCAATGCGCACCACGACCATCATTACGTAGCGCGTCGGTATCACCCCGACGCGCAGCCTCCCGTACCCATGGGGGGCTTTTTTGTTGGGGCGGCGCGCACGGGGCATAGCAGCCCACAGGGAAAGAGGAACGACATGACCAGCCAGGACATCGAGGTCTACGACACGACGCTGCGCGACGGCGCCCAGCAAGAGGGCATGAACCTGTCCGTCGCGGACAAGCTGGCGATTGCGCCGCTGCTCGACCAGCTTGGCGTGGGCATCATCGAGGGCGGCTGGCCCGGCTCGAACCCCAAGGACACCGAGTTCTTCCAGCTCGTGGCCAAGGAGGTCACGTTCAAGAACGCCCAGTTCGCCGCGTTCGGCATGACGCGCCGCGGCGACGCAACCGCAGCGTCGGACCCCCAGGTGCGCGCCCTGCTCGACAGCGAAGCGCCCATCGTCACGCTTGTCGCCAAGTCCGACATCCGCCATGCCGAGCGCGCGCTGCGCGTCTCCGGCGACGAGAACCTGCGGATGATCGAGGAGACCGTCGCGTTCCTCGTGGGCGAGGGCCGCCGCGTGCTGCTCGACGCCGAGCACTTCTTCGACGGCTACAGCTTTGACCCCGACTACGCCGTCAAGGCGCTACTCGCTGGCGAGGCCGGGGGAGCGGACACCCTTGTCCTGTGTGACACCAACGGCGGGATGCTCCCGGACGATGTGTCGCGCATCGTCGCGGACGTCGCGGCCCGCACGTCGGCCAAGTTGGGCATGCACGCGCACAACGACTCGGGCTGCGCCGTCGCCAACTCCATGGCGGCGGTCGGGGCCGGCGCCGTCCACGTGCAGGGCTGTGTCAACGGCTACGGCGAGCGCACCGGCAACGCCGACCTCGTCGCCGTCGCCGCGAACCTCGAGATCAAGCGCGGCGCCGCAGCGCTCAAGGCAGGCGGCCTGCGCGACGCCACCCGCATCTCCCACGCGATCAGCGAAATCACCAACATCGCGCCGTTCGCGCGCCAGCCGTACGTCGGCCAAAGCGCGTTCGCGCACAAGGCGGGCCTGCACGCATCGGCCATCAAGGTTGACCCCGACCTGTACCAGCACACGCAGCCGGACCTCGTGGGAAACGACATGCGCATGCTCGTGTCCGACATGGCCGGCCGCGCGTCCATCGAGCTCAAGGGCAAGGAGCTTGGCTTCGACCTCGCCGGCCAAGGCGACCTGCTCAGCCGCGTCACCGAGCGCGTCAAGAGCGCCGAGGCCCAGGGCTACACGTTCGACGCCGCCGACGCGTCGTTCGAGCTGCTCCTACGCAGCGAGATGGCCCAGCTGCCCACGTATTGGACCACGGAGTCGTGGCGCTGCATCGTCGAAACCGACGCCGACGACCCGACCGAGGCCGCCGCCGAGGCGACCGTCAAGATGGTGGCGGGCGGCGTGCGTCAGGTCGCGCTCGGCGAGGGCAACGGCCCCGTCAACGCGCTCGACCATGCGCTCCGGCAGGCCGTGCGCGAGTTCTACCCGGAGATCGGCCGCTTTGAGCTCACCGACTTCAAGGTGCGCATCATGGACGCGAGCCACGGCACCGACGCCGTCACCCGTGTGCTCATCACCACCGTCGACACCGAGGCCGAGGGTGGGCTGTCGTGGCGCACGGTTGGCGTTGGCCCCAACATCATCGAGGCCGCCTGGGAGGCGCTCACCGACGCGCTCATCTACGGGCTCATCCACGCGGGCGTCACGCAGAAGTAGCGGCTAGACCGCGACCCCCACCACCAGGCCGATGCCGTAGGTAATGGTCATGGCCAGCGCGCCGCCGATCATGTTGCGCACGATTGCGCGCGGCCGCGGCGAGTGCGCCAGCCGGGCGGACGCCCAGCCAGTCAGCGCCAGCGACGCGAGGACCGCAGCGAAGGTCGCGGGGATGCGCAGGGTGTCGTTCAGCAGCAGGATGGTCGCGAGCGGCGCGAGCCCACCTATGGTGAACGCCACCAGGCTGGCGATGCCCGCCTGGATAGGGCTGGTGAGCTCGTCGGGATCGACGCCAAGGTGCATGAGCGCGTGGATCGCGAGCGGGTCGTGCGCGGTCTGTTCTTTGGCGGCCTGGCGCGCCACCTTCTCGGACATGCCGGTATCCATGTTGAGCCGCACCAGCTGCTCAAGTTCCCACTCGGGCCGGGCCCGCTGCCACACGCGCTCGCGGGCAAGTTGAGCCTCCTCCGCGTCGCGCTGGCTGGACACCGACACGAACTCGCCGGTCCCCATCGACAGCGCGCCGGCCGCGAGCCCCGCGAAGCCTGCAGTCGCGATCACCTTCGCGTCGGACGACGCGGCGGCGACACCCACCACGAGCGCGGCGATGGACACGATGCCGTCGTTCGCGCCGAGCACGCTGGCGCGCAGCCAGTTCAGGCGCGAGGAAACCTTGTCCTCGTCGGGGCCGTGGAAGGGGTCTGGTCGGTGGTCGTCTGCCATGCCACAAGATTACAGAGCCGTGGGGCCGTCAGCCACGCAGGCAACCCTTACACGGGGTACGGGCGGGAACCCATGATCGCCGTGCCGATGCGCACGATGGTCGCGCCCTCGGCGATCGCCCACTCGAGGTCGCCCGACATTCCCATGGAAAGCTCCCAGGCGTCGCGCAGGCCGGGGTGCGTCCCCGCTGCGGCCGCGATCAGCGCGCGGTCGCGAATGTCGCGGAGCTTGGCGTAGCCCGCGCGCACGTCGGACTCGTCACTGGACGCGAGCCCCACGGTCATGAAGCCGGTGACCGTGAGTGCGGGCAGCGCCGCTACGGCCGACGCGAGGGCGAGCGCATCGCCCGGCGCCACACCGTGCTTCTGGTCCTCGCCGGTGACGTTCACCTGGATCATCACCTCGAGCGTGCGGCCGGCCTCGACGCACAGCCGGCTGAGCCGCTCGCCGAGCGCGAGCGAGTCCACGGTCTGCACGCACGCGGCCCACTCCACAGCCACGGCCGCCTTGTTGCGCTGTAGCGGCCCGATCACGTGCACGCGCGCGCCGGCGTCGCGCAGCGCGGGCCCCTTGGCCGCGAGCTCCTGCATGCGGCTTTCGCCCACGAGCTGCGCCCCGGCCGCGCAGACGGCGCGGACGGCGTCGGCGTCAAAATTCTTGGTCGCGACCAGCATGCGGACTCCGGAGCCGGCGCGCCCTGCCTGCGCCTCGGCGATGTTCACCCGCGCCTTGGCCTCCGCCACACGTTTGCCGTAGTCCCAGCCGGGGGGCGGGGAGGAGAGTTCGGCCGCCATCAGTCCCGCTTCGCGATGTCGGCGGTGACCGCGCCGGTGACGGCCACGAGGTCCTCCGGCGCCAGCCCCACGTCGAGGCCGCGCCGCCCGCCGCTGACGTACACGGCGTCGTACATCAGCGCGGACTCGTCGAGCACGGTGGGCAAGCCGCGCCGCCCGCCGATGGGGGAGATGCCGCCCACCACGTAGCCGGTGGCGCGCTCGGCGTCCGCGACGGGGGCCATCGCGGCCTTCTTTGCGCCAAGCGCGGCGGCCGCGGCCTTGAGGTCGAGCTTGGCGTCCACGGGCACGATCGCCATCGACAGCTCGCCGTCCGCATGCACGCACAGCGTCTTGAACACCTGGGGCGCGTCAACGCCGATGGCGGCGGCCGCCTCGAGCCCGTAGCCAAGCTCGGAGTCAGGGTCGTGTTCGTACGGGTGCAGGGTGTGCGCGATGCCCGCCTTGTCAAGCGCGACGACGGCGGGGGTGGCCCCGGCGGGATGCGTTTTCTTTGCCACGGGTCGAGCCTACCGAGCGGCTGGGGCGCTGGCGTCGGCCTCGCGCGGCGTGGGGGCGGTGTCCGCCAGCAGTCCCCGGCAGGCGGCGGCGAGGCGCTCGCGGATCACCGCGCCGCGCTCGGCGAACCCACGCTGCAGGGCCGCGTACTCGCGCTTGCCCTCCGGCGTCTCGATGCGCACTGGCTCTAGCCCGTACGCGCTGACGTCGTAGGGCGAGGCCTGCATGTCCACCTGGCGCACGTCGAGCGCGAGCTCGAAGGCGTCGAGCTGAAGCTGCGGCCGGGACCGCGGGGGACAGCTTGGCGGCCCACTTGTAGAGGTCCATGGTCACGTGCAGGCAGCCGGGCTGCTCGGACGCCACCTGGCCCGCGCGCGTGAGCGGCTCGCGGTTCAGCGGCACCGCCTCCGGCGTGAAGAACCTGAACGCGTCAAAGTGCGTGCACTGGATGTCGTGCGACGCCACCACGGCATCGGTCTCAGCGGCGCCGAGGCGCAGTGGCAACGGGTGGCGCCGGTCGCCATCTGCCTGTCGGTAGACCATTGCCCACTCGTGCAGCCCAAAGCAGCCAAGCCGCGGTTGGCGCCCTGCCGTGGCCTCGAGCAACCCGAGCACGAACCGCACCGCGTCGCCGCGGTCCGCCATGAACGCGTCAAGGTCAATGGACGTCGCGCCGCGCGCAGTCCGGTACCAGCGCCAGCCCGCGTGCTCCGGAGCGTCCTCGAGCGCCACCCCCGCGCCCGGATGCCAGCGCCCCAGCAGCGTTGGCCGGGTGGAGTAGTACTCGTACAGGAAGTCCTCGATCGCGTGCCGCTCGCCGCGAGACACGCGCTCGCGCCGCCCGCGGGTGAGGGCGTCGGCCCTGTCGCGGTAGGCGGCCTCGAGCGGCCCCCACTCGGCGCGCGTCAATACGGCGGTCATTGCGGCGGCCCGTAAGTGGCAGTCGCGCGCGGCGGTGTGCCGGCGGAAGCGCGCGCGGCGGCATTTGATGCGGCGGAGACGATGCGTTCAAGCGGGCCCGCCCCGAGCACGGTTCGCCAGATCCACGCGAAGGCGATCGCGACCAACGCGAACACGACCAGCGTCACGTTCGACGGGTTGTAGACGGCGTCGTAACTGCCGTATCCGCCCGCGGCGCGGTCCATCACCCACAGCGCCACGATCTGCCCCGCGTACACCGTGAGCGCCATCGAGCCGACGGCCGCGATGGGCGCGAGGGCGCGCGGCGCCGCCCGGCACATCCACACCAACAGTGCGATCGCCAGCAGGATCACGCCGACGTTGCCGATCACCTCGGGCGGCCCATATGGGGGCACGTCCTCCCGCGAGTGCGCCGCGGCGCTCAGCCACCAGATGTCGCCAAGTGGTGCGTGGGGTAGAGGCCCGGTGCCGCCGAACGCGGGCAGTACCACGTAGCCGATCGCCGCGAGCGCCGCGCCCCAGCGCGCCACCGCCCACAGCGCGGTTCCGCTTGACAGATCAAGCCTGCCCACGAGCATCCCGACGCACAGGTAGGCCATCCAAATCAGCCCCGTGTAGTAGTGCCCCCACAGCGTGTTGAGGACGGGCACCGAGTCCCAGCCGGTCGCCGCAGCGCGCGGCGCGAGGGCGTGCACGACGAAGGGTCCCGCGATCGCGAAAACTGCCGCGACCGCCCCGAGCACCGATAGCGGCAACCGCGCCAGCGGAAGCGCGAGCAGCATCATCACTCCAAGCGACATCAGCACCACCAGCACCGGCGTGCCAAGCCGCTGCAACGCGTAGCCGATGCCGATCACGATGACGGCCCGCGCCGCCACCTTGGTTGCGGCGCGGCGGAAGGGCGCGGGCTCGGCTGAGGCGGCCCTACCGCGCACCATGAGCGAGATCGCGACGCCAGCGAGCAGGGCAAACGTGGCGGAAGCGCGCCCGTCGGCAATCCACAACCAAGCCCAGCCGTCGCCCTCGCTGTCCCGCCATCCGTAGTCGCCCACGTGCGCCGCGAACATGCCGAGAACCGCGAGGCCGCGGAGCGCGTCGATGCCGACGATGCGGGGGCGCTCGGTCATGGCGCTACGCGTCCGCGATGGCGGCATTGATGCGCTCCACTGCCCAGACGTCGTGGGTGGCGCCGCATTCGTCGGCAAGCTCGAGCAGGCTCGCCTTCCACCAGGCCACGGCGCCGGGGGTTGTGGCCTGGTGCTCGTCGAAGCGTCGCAGCTCGGTGAACATGTCGCGGCGGGACTCGCGGGCGAGCATCTTGAGGTCCTCGTATGGCGTTGCCGCGTACTTCTCGTAGATGGCGTCGTTGAGCGCGTCGAGGTTGTCCCACGCGTAGCCCTCCGCCGGCGTGACCACAGGTTCGCCGTCGTGGTGCGCGCGGCTCCAGCCGATGAACAGCTCGTGCCAGCCGTGCAGGTGCGCCACAACATCGGCGCCGCGCCTGCCAAGGTATGCCTCGCCAAGGCTGCGCTCCTGGAGCCCCGCGCCCTCGATCAGCGCGAACAGCGCCTCGAGCGACGCATCGGCGCGATCCTCGACCTCGTCGATCTGGTGGTGATCCCAAGTGCTCATGCAGCGAGGTTACTAGGGAGGAGGCCGCGCGCGGCGTTCGCAGAGCGGTCGCACAACACCCAATTTTCTTGCGCGGCGTTACTGTGGCCACATGCGCATTGCAAGGTTTACGACAGGCGGCGATCCGCGCTACGCGATTGTCGAAGGCGACGAAGGCTCCGAGGAACTGTTGGTCCTCACCGGGGACCCGATGTACGTCCCAGGGAAGCCGACGGGGGAGCGCATCCCGCTCGACACAGAAGCCCTGCGGCTGCTCGCGCCCGTGATCCCGCGGTCGAAGGCGGTGTGCCTTGGCAAGAACTACGAGGCCCACGCCAAGGAGATCCCCGCCCGCGGCCCCGCCTCCGAGGTGCCCATCCTCTTCATCAAGCCCAACACCGCCGTGATCGGGCCCGACGACCCCATCGTGCTCCCCGGGTACAGCGAGGACGTCCAATTCGAGGCTGAGCTGGCCATCGTCATCGGGCGCGTCGCGAAGGACGTTGCAGCGGAGAACGCCGCGTCGTACATCTACGGCTACACATGCGCGAACGACGTCACGGCGCGCGACCTGCAGCGCAGCGAGGACCAGTGGTTCCGCGCCAAGGCCTTCGACACGTCGCTGCCGCTTGGCCCATGGATCGAGACAGAGCTAGACCCGAGTGCGCTCGCGATCCGGTCGCGACTCAACGGCGTCGACGCCCAGGGCGGCAACACCGCCGACATGATCAGGGACGTCGGCACCGCCGTCGAGATGGCGTCCGAGGTGGTGACGCTGCTGCCGGGAGACGTGATCCTCACCGGTACCCCCGCGGGCGTGGCGACGCTCAACCACGGCGACCGCATCGAGGTGGAGATCGAGGGTATCGGCACGCTCATGAACCCCGTCGTTCGCCGCTAGGCTCGGGGGATAACCCAAGGAGAACAGTGACAAAGGTTCGCGTCCGCTTTTGCCCGTCGCCCACCGGCACCCCGCACGTCGGGCTGATCCGCACCGCCCTGTTCAACTGGGCGTACGCGCGGCACACCGGAGGCGACTTCGTGTTCCGCATCGAGGACACGGACGCCGAGCGCGACTCCCAGGAGTCCTACGACCAGCTGCTCGACGCGCTGGGATGGCTGGGGCTGGACTGGGACGAGGGCCCCGGCGTTGGCGGCCCGTACGAGCCGTACCGCCAGTCCGAGCGGCGCCCGCTTCACGACGACGTTGTCGCCAAGCTGCTCGAGGGCGGCTTCGCGTACGAGGCATTTTCGACTCCCGCGGAGGTCGAGGCGCGCCACAAGGCCGCTGGCCGCGACCCCAAGCTTGGCTACGACAACTTCGACCGCGACCTGACCGACGAGCAGAAGGCGGCGTACCGCGCGGAGGGGCGCGCGCCCGTCATCCGTGTGCGGATGCCCGCCGAGGACCTCGCCTTTACTGACCTCATCCGCGGCGAGGTGACCTTCCCGGCCGGCTCGATCCCGGACTACGTGATCGCGCGCGCCGACGGCACCCCGCTGTACACGCTCGTCAACCCGGTCGACGACGCGCTCATGAAGATCACCCACGTCGTGCGCGGCGAGGACTTGCTCAGCTCGACCCCGCGCCAAATCGCGCTCTATCGCGCCCTCGTGGAGCTCGGCATCGCCGACGCCGTGCCAACCTTCGCGCACCTGCCGATGGTGACGGGCGAGGGCAACAAGAAGTTGTCCAAGCGCGAGCCGGAATCCAACCTGTTCCACCACCGCGAGCGCGGCTTCCTGCCTGAGGGCCTGCTGAACTACCTCGCGCTACTTGGCTGGTCCATCAGCGCGGACCGCGACGTCTTTAGCCTCAACGAGATGATCGCCGCCTTCGACCTCGCCGACGTCACCTCGAACCCGGCGCGTTTCGACCTCAAGAAGGCCGAGGCGATCAACGCCGAGCACATGCGCATGCTGCCCATGGGCGAGTACGTGGTGCGGCTGGTGCCGTACCTGCACGCCGCGGGCGTCGTGGGAGCGCCGGACGTGCGCGGCCTCACGGCGCACGAGGAGGCCCTGCTGGCCGTCGCCGCGCCGCTGGTGCAGGAGCGCATGACGCTGCTGAGCGAGGCGCCCGGCATGCTCGGCTTCTTCTTCGTGCCGGACGGCGCGCTCGAGATCGATCCCGACGCCCACGCCAAGCTTCCGGAGAACGCCGCCGAGATCCTGGACGCCGCGATCCCCGTGCTGGAGGGCCTGGAGGACTTTGGGCCGGAGTCCCAGCAGGAGGCGCTCAAGGCGGTGCTTGTGGAAGGCATGGGCATCAAGCCGCGATTCGCCTTTGGGCCACTGCGCGTGGGCATCACGGGCCGCCTGGTGTCCCCGCCCCTGTTCGAGTCGATGGAGATTCTCGGCAAGGACCGCTCGCTCGCGCGCCTACGCGCGTTGCGGGCCACCTTGTGACCGCGCCCGTCGAGGGCGTGTTGCTTGACGTCGACGACACCTTGGTGGACACGCGCGGCGCGTTCGAGCACGCAATCCGGGTGACCGCCGTGCCGCTGCTGCGCGCCGGGGTGGCGGCCGGGGAGGCCGCGCAGTTCTGGCGCGCCGACCGCCACGGCTTCTACCGCTCGCACACGCGCGGGGAGATCACGCACTTCGACCAGCGCAAGCTGCGCGCGGCCGACATGCACGCCGAGTACGGCGGCCCCGAGTTTTCCGACGCGGAGTACGTCGAGTGGGAGGCCGCGTTCGAGCAGAGCTTCAAGGACGGCTGGCGCGCGCACGACGATGCGGTCGCGCTGCTAGACGCGCTTGACGGGGCTGGCGTGCCGTACGGCGCGCTCACCAACGCCGCGCGCGGCTACCAAGAGACCAAGCTCGCGGCGGTTGGCCTTGAGCGCGTGCGGGTGCTGGTTGGCGTGGACACCCTTGGCTACGGAAAGCCGGACCCCCGCGTCTTCCATGCGGCGGTCGAAGCGCTCGGGACTGCGCGCCCGCGGACGGCGTACGTGGGGGACGAATTCGACATCGACGCGGCGGCGGCGAGCGCTGCGGGGCTCGTGGGCGTGTGGTGCGAGCGAGCGGGCCTACGGGCGCCTGTGCCGGACGCTGACATTCGCGCCGCGGGCGTCGATCGTGTGACATCCCTCACATCTGTCGCGTCATTTCTCTCTTGAAACACGCATTTCGGGCGAATCGGCAGTGACGTGCCCCCATAAATGGGGGTACCGTGCCCGTACGCAAGTGTTGCGCGTCACATCTGAGGGAGTGCCGCATGATCAAAGAAGATCTTGTCAACAAAATCGCATATGAGCATCGGTCGGAACTCGTTGGCTATGCCTACCTGCTGTGCGCGTCCATATCGGAGGCGGACGACATCACCGAGGGCGCCTGCGTGCGGGTATTGCGCCGCCGTGCGGCACCCACAACGCTCAACTCGGCGCTTGCGGAGATCAAGTCTGAAATCGTCGCCGACGTCATGGCGCGCTCGCGCCGACGCGCGGCCGAGCTGTCGCCGCGCATGGTCGACGTGTCACCTATGGAGCCGCGCAGCCGCGAGCCGTGGCTTGGCGCCTACGGCGTCGCAAAGGAACTGCTTGCCGAATTCACCGTCGCTCAGCGCGCCTGCGTGGTGCTGACCTTCGTCGACGGGCTCACGCTGTCCGAGGCCGCAACCGCGCTCGCGCTTAGCGAGGGCACCGTGGGCCGCTACCTCGACAAGGCTCTCGCGCGCATGCGTTCCGCGACCGGCACTGACACCGAGGCCGCAGTCGAACTTGCGTTCGCCCGCGGGGCGGCGTGACCACCGACGTCAGGGAATCCCTGCAGGGCCTCGCCGGGATCGTCGGCGAGCGGTCAGACGCACAATCGCCCAACGCTGGCAAATCAATCGTGCGCGCGGTGAAACGGGAGCGGAAGTTCCGCCGATCCGGCCTGATCGGGGCGGGCGCAGCGGTTGCGTTCTTCGTCATCTTCGGGGCGGTTCAGGGCTCCGATGGGGTGCTCGGCGACTTGCGTCCGGGCCACGACCAGGTGCCAACCGCGCCAACAAGCGGCACCGATGATGCCAGTGGCGATGACCCGCTGTTTCCGTCGGACACCGCGCCCCGCGACGCGGAGGCCGCGTCCGCCGCAAAGGCGCTGGTCGCCCGCGAGTACCCCGACAGCTCGCCGGATTTCACGGACGGCTTCGTCGACGGGTACGCGAACGGCATGAGCGCTGGCTACGCCTCGGGGCTCGCAGGAGAAGCGGCGCCCGAGGGTCCGGCACCCATGAACCCTGAACGCACGTTGCGCGCGTCCGCGGCCGTCGGCAAGGAGGCCGGGTACGCGTACGGATTCGCCGACGGATACGCCGAGGGACTTGCCGCGCGTGAACGCGCGCAAGATGCAAAGACTCACGAGACTTCGAACACCGCGACCGGGGCCAACCCCAACGCCGACAAGGCCGACGCCAAAGCGGACAAGGCCGACGCAAGAGCGGCTGACAAGGCCGACAAGGCCGACAAGGCCGCGGCGAAAGCTGACGCCAAGGCTGACAAGCAGGCCGCGAAGGCCGAAAAGAAGTCCGCGAAGTCCTAGCGGCTGGCCAGTGTGACCGAGGCCACAAATCTCCCTACAACCCTTTTCGTTGCTGTCGTGTCTGATGATGTGAAGGGTTAATCGACGACGGGGGTCATCACATGCCCAGTTGGACCGAGGTCATGGACAAGGTAGTTCGCGACCGGCGCCACGCTCTCGTGGGCTACGCGTATCTTGTTTCCGGCTCCCTTTCGGAGGCGGAGGAGATCGCCCAGGAGGCGATCGTCAAGACCTTCGCGCGGGGCAAGGCCAAGCGCGACGTGGACATGGCGGAGGCCTACATCAAGCGCGCAATCGTCAACGAGACGATCAACCGCGCACGGCATCGCCGCGTCGCTGATGCCAAGCGGGCCGTGGTCGCCGAGGCCGAGTCGATGCCGGGTCACGACGCGGCGGTCAGTGCTCACGAAGACATGCAGCAGGCACTCGCGGAGCTCTCCGCTCGTGAGCGTGCCTGCGTCATCCTCAAGTACTTCGAGGACCTCACGGTCGACCAGATTGCGCGCGAGTTGTCGCTCTCGAGCGGCACCGTCAAGAGGTACCTGTTTAACGCCGCCGAAAAGTTGAGGGACGTCCTCGGCGCGGACATTGATATCCCAGACACTCGCGAACTCGCGCGCGTGTCCACACATTCCGGAGGAAACTGATGGACAACATCTTCGACAAGCTCACCGGCCTTGCCGATGCGGCGAGCGACGTTAGCCGCAAGGCGGCCAAGACAGACGGTACGGAGTTGGTGCGTGCTGCGCGCGGCCGCCGCCGCGGCTGGAACGCGATGGTGGCGGGATCCGCCGCGGTCGCGGCGCTCGGCCTGGTGCTAGGCGGCGTGCGCATCGTCGACGCCTACGACAGTGCCGACGCCAACAAACTTGACGACCCCGGGCAGGTGTCCGAGAACCTGCTCGACGGCGTGTCCGGCGAGGACCAGGTGGACCAACAGGACGGCGATCACGCCGACGGAACTGGCGAGGACGCAACTCACGAGGAGACTTCCACCGAGGAGCCCAAGGGTGACGACACCACGGAGGAGCCCAAGGGTGACGACACCGACAACACGGACGAGCAGGCGGCCTGGGACCACGGCTACGCCGAGGGTGACCCCGACGGCTACAAGGCCGGCTACAAGGCTGGCTACAACCGCCACGAGAGCAACGACACGCCTGAGGGCGTTGACGGCTCGGAGTCATTCCGCAACGGCTACAAGGCCGGATGGCGCCACGGCTACGAACGCGGCTACAAGGCAGGCAAGAGCGATGCGCCTCCGGTTGACACGCAGGCCCAGTACGACGAGGGCTACAACGCCGGATACGAGTTCGGCCACCGCGAGGGTGTGAGCGACGGAGCAGACAACCGCACCTACAGCGACGCTCACCCCAAGGGGGAGGGCTCGGCGGCCTACAAGGAGGGCTACAGCGACGGGTTTGTCGACGGCTATGAGAAGGGCTACGCCAAGGGCCAAGATCAGTTGGCCGCGCAGAAGGTGGAGGCGCGTCAGGACGGGCTAGACCGTGGCCAGGAGGACGGCTACAACGATGGCTACGAAGACGGTCTGTTGGGTAGGGACAACAGCTACCGTGAGCGCCAGAACGACTATCCGTCGACTAAGTGGGGTTCGTGGGAGTTCTTCCGCACCGGCTACAGCGACGGTTACACCAGTTCCTATGGCGACGGCTACGCGGCCGGGGCGGCCGACGCTGACGCCAGTGGGGGAGATGGGCCGGCCTAGCGGCTCGCCCTGCAACGTCGGCGCCCCCCACATCCTGTGGCGGGGCGCCGACGGCGTTTGTCCGGCCGCGTCAGCCGCGGCGGACGTGTTGCGGTTTGGGAGTCGCGCGCGGGCGCGCTAGCATAGTGCGGCGGTCCGGGCTCAGGCCCAACCCGTTGGGGTATGGTGTAATTGGCAGCACGAGAGATTCTGATTCTCTTAGTCTAGGTTCGAGTCCTGGTACCCCAGCCAAACTCAAGCCCGCTTCGGCGGGCTTTGTGCGTTGGGACAACAGTGTCGCGCGACGTTCGCCGCATGCGCTAATCTTGGTACTCGCGTCTGCGGGCCATGCCCCAAGACCGCTAGGGCCCCGTTGTGTAGCGGCCTAGCACGCCGCCCTCTCAAGGCGGTAGCGCGGGTTCGAATCCCGTCGGGGCTACCACCGCCCCCGGCATCGCCCGGGGGCTTTGCCGTTGCGTCATCGTTTTCGTTCGAGCGCCGTCGGCCGCGTCGCTATCGAACCGTTTCGATTGCCGCCCAAATCCTGGTAGCGTCTCCCGCAAGGCGCGGGGTCTCTTGGCCCTCCGCGGCGTGACGAGGAGGTCATGATGAGGGTTCGGCGCAACGGAACACGGATCGCGCTTGCGGGCGCTATCGGGATCGCGATCGCGATGTCGGGCGCCACCGGCGCGGTCGCATCGGATCCGGGCGATTCGTTCGCGGACGACCCGAACCTGGTGCGGAACCCGTCCTTCACTACCGACTACGACGGGTGGAGCGCCTACGGCGTGTCCGGCGGTGTCGAGAACGGCCAGTTCTGCGGCGGGTATTTTGGCCCCCACATCCACGACTACGACGCTGGCTTCGGCTTCAACAACATCGTCCTCCCCGCTGGTGACTACTTCGCGTCCTTCGACGCGAGCTCAGAGCTGGGCTACACCGCCCTGGTCCAGGAGACGAACGGCGACTGGACCTTGCTTGGAAAATTGGCCGTGACCCCGTCAGACCAGCTCGAGCACCACGAGTTCACCTTCTCGTCCGACACCCCGTTCCGGCGCGGCGAGTACCACATGCACTTCGGCACGCCTGAGGCCGGCCCGCACAACTTCTGCATCGACAACGCGTTCCTGGCGGTGCACCCGAAGGACTACGCCAAGGGCGGCGACTTTGACGGCTCGCTCGGCGCGTGGAAGGTCAAGGGCGCCGACGCCGAGGTCACCGACGCGGGCGTCTGCCTCGCGGTGCCGGAGGGTACCTCCGCGCCCGAGGACGTCAGCCTGCAGCTGCGGGGGATCGCGCTGCCCGCCTTCGCGTACACGGTGAACGTCGACGCCAGCGGCGCCGGCGCGCCCGTCCGCACGCTCGTGACGTCAAGCGCGGATCCAAGCGTCGTTTATGGCGACTCTACGGAGACCGCGAGCGCAGACCCGGACACCTACACGTCCGGGTTCGACCTTGGCGAAACCGACGACAAGGTCGACCTGAACATCCAGCTTGGCGGCGGCGCGGGCGGCGATGTCTGCCTCGACAACGTGCAGCTGCTGTCGGGCGGCAAGCCCCCGGCTTACGAGCCCGAGACCGGGCCGCGCGTGCGCGTCAACCAGCTTGGCTACGAGGCCAGCGGCGTCAAGCACGCGACGCTCGTGACCGACGCCACCGACCCCGTCGCGTGGACCCTCAAGGACGGCTCCGGCGTGACCGTCGCCGAGGGCATGTCGACGCCTTTCGGCACCGACGTGTCGTCCCGGCTGAACGTCCAGGAGATTGACTTCTCGGACGTCACCACCGAGGGCACGTACACGCTGACCGCGGACGACGACGAGAGCTACCCGTTCTCCATCGCGGCCGACCTTTACGGCCAGCTACGCTACGACTCGCTCAACTACTTCTACCTGGCGCGCTCTGGCATCGAGATCGACCCCGCGATCGTCGGCGACGAATACGCCCGCGTGGCCGGACACGTCAGCCAGGCTGGCGGCTCAGACGTGAACCAGGGCGACTACGGCGTCGCGTGCCAGCCCGCGGGAGACTCGCAGGGCGTCTACGGCGAGCCGTGGACGTGCGACTACACGCTCGACGTTGTGGGCGGTTGGTACGACGCAGGAGACCAAGGCAAGTACGTCGTCAACGGCGGCATCTCCGTCTACCAGCTGATGTCCGAGTACGAGCGCATCCAGCGCGCCAGCGAGGCCGATCGCGACGCCCTTGGCGACTCCGTGCTCAACCTCCCCGAGACCGACAACGGCGTCCCCGACATCCTCGACGAGGCGCGCTGGGAGCTCGACTTCATGAAGTCGATGATGGTGCCCGAGGGCGACCAGTATGCAGGCATGGTCCACCACAAGGTGCACGACTTCAGCTGGACCTCGCTGCCGCTGATGCCGGCGGACGACCCAAACGTTCGCTACCTGCACCGCCCGTCGACCGCGGCGACGCTCAACTTCGCCGCAACGGCCGCCCAGGGCGCGCGCCTGTTCAAGAAGTACGACGGCGACTACGCATCGTCCCTCCTCGATGCCGCGAAGACCGCATGGAAGGCGGCGCTCGCGCACCCGGACCTGTACGCGCCCGTCTCGGACGGCGCCGCCGGCGGCGGGCCCTACGACGACGACAACGTCACCGACGAGTTCTACTGGGCCGCCGCCGAGCTCTACCTGACGACCGGCGACAAGGAGTACGAGGACTACCTGCTCGCCTCGCCGCTACACACGGCGGACGTGTTCAGCCCGGCGGGCTTCGGCTGGGCAGACACTGCCGCGCTGGGCCGCCTCGACCTCGCCACCGTGCCGAACAAACTCCCCGACCACGACTCCGTGGTGGCGTCGGTTGTCGATGGGGCCGACACGATCCTCGCCGTCCAGGCGCAGCAGGGCTTTGGCCAGGCGCTCGGCGCGACGGACTTCGTGTGGGGATCGAACTCGCAGGTGCTGAACAACCAGGTGGTGCTCGCGACCGCCTACGACCTCACGGGCGACGCCAAGTACCTCACGGCCGTCCAGGACAGCATGGACTACCTGCTGGGCCGCAACGCGCTCAACCAGTCCTACGTGACGGGCTACGGAACCGTGTTCTCGCAGAACCAGCACTCGCGCTGGTTTGCCGCCGAACTGGACCCGTCGCTCCCGCACCCGCCTCCCGGCACCGTCGCCGGTGGCCCCAACGCAGTCACGTCGTCGTGGGACCCCACGTTTGCGACGCTGTACCCGGAGAAGGACTGCGCGCCGCAGACCTGCTACCTGGACGACATCCAGTCGTGGTCGACGAACGAAATCACCATCAACTGGAACTCGGCGCTCGGCTGGGTGAGCGGCTTCCTCGCCGCACCCGACGCACCCGTGGTCGCCGGGGGAGAGTCCAACGCCGGCAACATCGTGATCGCATTGATCGCGGTGGCGATCCTCCTGGGTGGCGTGGGTTGGATCGTGTGGCGCCAGTTCCGCCCGGGCCAGCAGGCGGAGGCTCCGGCTCGCGCCAAGGCGACGCCCGCTGCCTCGAAGAAGCCCAAGCCGTAGCACGCACGCGGCTAGCAATGCCCGCGCGGGGACCAAGGTCTCCTGCGCGGGCGTTGCTGTCGGGGAGATACTGAGGGTAGGGAATCCGTGCGGGTCTCGCGCGGACCTTCGAGGAGGATCACATGAACGCGCTCGTCGTCTACGACTCACTGTGGGGGAACACCCAGGCGATCGCCGAAGAAATTGCTGACGGCATCGGCGCGGGAGCGCGCGCACTGCCCACTACGTCGGCCACCGTCGATGTGGTCACGTCAGCAGAGCTCGTGGTGGCAGGCTCGCCCGTTCACGGGCTCGCACTTCCGAGTGGGCGCACCAAGCGCACCGGCGCCATCCAGGGCAAGAAGCCGGGAATGCTCGAGGCCGACACATCGCAAAAGCTCATGCGCGACTGGCTCGCGTGGTTGCCGCGCACGGGCGCGTACGCCGCTGCGTTCGACACTCGCATGCCCGGGCCGTTTGGGCTCGGGGGAGCGTCCCGGATTCACAAGGGCCTGCACAGCGCCGGATTCCATATGCTTGCTGGCCCCGAGGGTTTCCTCGTGGACGGCGTGCCCCCCGAGGGCGAGCGCGGCAGCCTGCTCCGCGAAGGCGAGCGGGAGCGCGCTCGCGAGTGGGGCCGGACGCTCGCGCAGTCCTTCGCCGCCGCGATGGTCTAGGCGGCGCAGTCCTCGAGAGTCGCGAGGCGCGACCGCCAGCGTTCTCGAGGCCTGGCGGCGGGACGCCGCACGACGGGTCCTCGGCGGCCACCAGTGGCCTCCTAGCGGCCACGAACCGGTAGGCGCGGTCTCGCAGGCCGCGCGGGATCAACCCAAGCACCCTCAGCCAGCGCCACGGGCGGGGAAGTCTCGCGGCAATGCCGAGCGCGGCATCTGACTGCGTGAGTGCGTGAGCCCCCGGCAGCGCCAGCACCAGCGTTGACCTGCTCGTGTC
The DNA here is from genome assembly GCA_963735005.1 of uncultured Actinomycetota bacterium. Lineage (GTDB taxonomy): Bacteria > Actinomycetota > Actinomycetes > Actinomycetales > Demequinaceae > WTKG01. The sequence continues at coordinate 218,060 of CAVTJA010000005.1, forward strand.
GGGGGGCAGGCCAGCGGCGGCAAGGACCGCCTGGCCCACGTCGCCTGCGCCGCCGGCGAGCAGGAACACGCCCTCACGGTCGCGACGCACCAGGAACGCGACCCACCGATTGCACAGGCCGCACTCGCCATCGAACACCACGACGGGCTTGCTCATGACTCAAACGTACGCCGCGGCCGGCACGGCTCCGTTGCACGGTTGGGCGAATCCGTTCAAACCCGCGGCGATGCGATGATGGCTCCATGACATCGCAGCAGCGGGCGTCGTCGTGACTATCGGAGAGAACTTCGCCTCGGTACTCGCGGCCGCGCGGGCGGGCGCCGACTGGGCGTGGGCCGAGATCTATCGCGACCTTGCCGGTCCCGTGCGTGGTTACGTGGCCGCCCGCGGTGCCGCGGAGCCGGAAGACGTGGCCGCAGAGACCTTCCTGGACGTCGCGCGAGGCATCGCGTCATTCCAGGGGGACGAGCAGCAGTTTCGGTCCTGGGTGTTCGTCATCGCGCACCGCCGCATGCTCGACGCCCGGCGTGCGCGGTCGCGGCGCCCGGCCATCGCGGACGAGGACGTATCGGCGCTCGCGCACAGCCTGCGCGGCGGGGATGTGGAGGCGGATGCGCTTGCCCGGCAGGGGGTAGCCGACGCGCGGCAACTGATCGCTAGCCTCACGGGGGATCAGCAGGACGTCCTGCTGCTACGGATCGTCGCCGGGCTGAGCGTCCGTGACGCGGCGAACGCGCTCGGCAAGACCGAGGGCGCCGTGAAGGCGCTGCAGAACCGCGCGCTCGAGACCCTACGACGCGAGTGGGACCGTAACGACGGCGCCGACGGCGGCGATTACGTAAGTGAGGAATCATGACTGACTGGACCGACCGCGAACGTGACGCGCTCATCGACGGCCACGCCGTCGAGCGCGACGATCTCGCGCGCCTGCGTCCCGCCGTGGAGCGGATCCGCGCCGCGGGCGCAGGCGTGGCGGACGTCGAGGCGGCCGCGAGCATCCTCGCGCGGGTCGCCGCCGAATCTGTGGCGAACCAGCCTTCATCCGTGGCCGTGCCTGCGCGCGCCGCCTCCCCATGGCGGCGCCGTGCGCTCGCGTCTGTCGTGACCGCAGTCGGCGTCGGCGTGGCTGTGGCCGGCACCGCGGCGGCAGCCAATGGCGCCGCTCCCGGCGACGCCCTCTACGGCGTGGACCGCGCGTTCGAAGCGATCGGGATCGGTGACGGCGGCACCAACGAGCGTCTTGACGAGGCCGTGGCGCTAGCCGAGAAGGGCAAGCCCCAGGAGGCGCTCGCGCACGCTGCGAAGGCCTTTGGCGACGGCGGCGACACGACGTCCGCCGACGCCCTGACGGCTGCCGCAGGGCGCGTCGCGGGCGGTGGCCGTAGCGGCGACGTTGCCGCACTCCTTGAGAACATCGGGAATTCGGATTTGACCGGTAAGGAGTTCGGCCAGTCGGTCGCCGAAATGGCGCGAGCTATCGGCGGCAAGCCTGACGACACCGGAACAACCACGGGCACGACCGACCCCACCCCTGACCCGTCGCCTTCCGTCGACGACTCGCCCGGCAAGTCGGGCGGCAAGGGCCACTCGGACGGCGCAGGCAAGCCCGACAACGGCCACGGCAAGCCCGACAAGTCGCACGGCAAGCCCGACAACGTCAATACGAACTCGCACAAGACCCGTTAGGCGTTTTTCCTACGCGCCGCCTCAACCTCGCGGTTTGCCCCACCCGATCTACGCGTGCGAGCGCAGCAACACGTCGCTGAGCTGCCGCGCTGCCTCGACCACGGCCCGCGAATGCGCGCCGGCCGGGTGTGCGGTGAGCCGATCAATGGGGCCAGAGATCGACACCGCCGCGATCACGGTGCCGTTGGTGCCCCACACGGGCGCGCTCACGCTAGACACCCCGGACTCGCGCTCGCCCGCGCTCTCGGCAAAGCCCTGTTCGCGGACGCGGTCGAGGTCTGCGGACGTGAAGCGCGCGCCGGTGAGGCCTGCGTGGAGCCGCTCGGGCTCCTCCCACGCGAGCAGCACCTGGGCGGCGGAGCCCGCAGTCATGGTCATGGTGGTTCCGACGGGGATGGAATCGCGCAGGCCCATGGGGCGGTCAGCGGAGGCGATGCAGATGCGCACGTCGCCGTGGGGACGGTAGAGCTGGGCCGATTCTCCCGTGCGGTCGCGCAGCGTCGTCAATACTGGTTGCGCGGCTCCCACCAGGCGATCCTCGCCCACGGACGCAGCCAGCCGGGCGAAACGGGTGCCGAGCTTGAACGCGCCGACGTCGTTGCGGCCGACGAGGTGGTGGTGTTCGAGCGCGAGTAGCAGGCGGTGCACGGTGGGCCGCGCGAGGTGAGTGTCGGTCACCAGGTCCGCGAGCGTGCGCGGCCCGTTCTCAAGCGCGCCAAGGATTGCGGCGGCCTTGTCAATGACGCCGACTCCGCTATGATTGTCCATAGAACGATACTAGCGTCTCGCATCGTGAGACACAAGGACAGAAGGTGAGCATGGGAACCACGCTGGCAGAGAAGCTCTGGGAGAGCCACCTGGTGAAGAAGGGCGAGGACGGCGCGCCCGACCTCATCTACATCGACCTGCACATGGTGCACGAGGTCACCAGCCCCCAGGCCTTCGACGGACTCCGCCTGGCCGGACGCACGGTGCGCCGCCCGGACCTCACGATCGCCACCGAGGACCACAACACCCCGACGCTCGACATCGACAAGCCGATCGCCGACATCACCAGCCGTACCCAGATCGACACTCTCCGCAACAATGCCAAGGAATTCGGCGTCCGCCTGCACAGCCTTGGCGACGCGGACCAGGGCGTCGTGCACGTCGTCGGCCCGCAGCTTGGCCTGACGATGCCCGGCATGACCGTCGTGTGCGGCGACTCCCACACGTCCACGCACGGCGCATTTGGCGCCCTCGCGTTCGGCATCGGCACGTCCGAGGTCGAGCACGTGCTCGCCACCCAGACGCTGCCGCTTAAGAAGTTCAAGACGATGGCGATTAACGTCAACGGCACGCTCCCCGAGGGCACCACGGCCAAGGACATCATCCTGGCCGTGATCGCCAAGATCGGCACCGGCGGGGGACAGGGCTACGTGCTCGAGTACCGCGGCGACGCGATCCGCGCGCTCTCCATGGAGGCGCGCATGACCGTCTGCAACATGTCAATCGAGGCAGGCGCGCGCGCGGGCCTCATCGCCCCCGACCAGACGACTTTCGACTACGTGCAGGGCCGCCCGCACGCCCCGGAGGGCGCCGACTGGGACGCCGCCGTCGACTACTGGAAGACGCTCGTGACGGACGACGACGCGACTTTCGACACCGAGATCGACCTCAACGCCGCGGACCTCGAGCCCTTCGTCACGTGGGGCACCAACCCGGGCCAAGGCCTGCCGCTCAGCGCCTCCGTCCCGAACCCCGAGGACTTCAGCGACGAGTCTGACCGCGTGGCCGCGACCAACGCCTTGAAGTACATGGGGCTCACACCCGGCACCCCGCTGCGCGACCTCGCGATCGACACCGTGTTCCTTGGCTCGTGCACGAACGGCCGCATCGAGGACCTGCGCGCCGCGGCCGCGGTCATCAAGGGCCGTAGCAAGGCGCCGAACACGCGCATGCTTGTGGTGCCCGGATCCGCGCGCGTGCGCCTGCAGGCGGAGGACGAGGGCCTCGACAAGATCTTCCTCGACTTCGGCGCCGAGTGGCGCAACGCAGGCTGCTCCATGTGTCTGGGCATGAACCCGGACCAGCTCAAGCCGCAAGAGCGCAGCGCGTCAACGTCCAACCGCAACTTCGAAGGCAGGCAAGGCAAGGGTGGACGCACTCACCTCGTCAGCCCGCTCGTCGCCGCGGCCACCGCCGTGCGCGGCACCCTGTCTAGCCCGTCCGACCTGGAGGCCTAAGCCATGGAAAAGTTCACCACCCACACGGGCGTCGCCGTCCCGCTGCGCCGCTCCAACGTTGACACCGACCAGATCATCCCCGCCGTCTACCTCAAGCGCGTCACGCGTACGGGATTCGAGGACGCGCTGTTCGCCGAGTGGCGCGATGACGCCGACTTCGTTCTCAACCAGGACGCATACAAGAACGGCTCCGTGCTGATCGCCGGGCCCGACTTCGGTACCGGGTCCAGCCGCGAGCACGCCGTGTGGGCGCTCAAGGACTACGGCTTCAAGGTGGTGCTCGCCAGCCGCTTCGCGGACATCTTCCGCGGCAACTCCGGCAAGCAGGGCCTGCTCGCCGCCGAGCTCGACCAGTCGGACATCGAGCTGCTGTGGAAGGCCGTCGAGACCGAGCCAGGGCCGCGAGGTCACCGTGTCGCTTGAGGACAAGACAGTCACGTGCGGCGACATCACCGTGCGGTTCGAGATCGACGACTACGTCCGCTGGCGCCTCATGGAAGGCCTTGACGACATCGGCCTCACCTTGAACGACGAGGGTGCCATTACGTCATTCGAGGCCAAGCGCGAGTCCTGGCGTCCCAAGACGCTGCCCGCGAAGACCTTGCCGCCGCAGGAGATCGTCGCCGCACGTCCCGTTTCCTAGCCCCCGACTAGGGCCTTGCGGGTGTCGGCCGTGGCCTTCGCCGTGCGGATCACGGGGATGTACTGGGGCCGGTCGGCCGTCACCTTGACGGAGAGGCGCTTGCCTCGGTCAGCGGCTACGACTGTGTAGGTGGCAGCCTCTGCGCCGGAGATCTTCTTCCCGTCTCGGTACCACTGGTAATCGAAGGAGACGGAGTCCGAGGGCCAGTACTCGGGGGGCGTCACCGTGACCGTGTCATCCACGCGCGGTGCCGTGATGTCGAGCGTCGGCTGGCCGTCCACCCGCAGCGAGTAGAAGTCTTTGGTGCCTGCGATCACGAGGCGCGTGTAGCCCGGCTTCGTGACGACGTAGATCGGCTGCAGGTACTTGCCGGCGTCCTTCTGGGTTGTCTGGTACACGCGATTCGTGGTGAACTTCGTGCGCGCCTTGCCGTTGCGGAACCACCGGACCTTGACCACCACATCTGACTCGGTGATGCCAGTGAGCCCTGCGTAGAGTTCGGGGAACGCGCCCGGCTCAGTCACACCGACGTAGTCGGACGGCGTTCCCGCGATGTACGACGCGCGGATCGTCTGGGTCTTGGCGCTCGAGCCGCGATAGGGCAGCCAGCCGTAGTCGCTGGCCGTCACCTTGACGGACAGCTTCTTCCCGAGGTCTGCCGAGGTGATGGTGTGGTCCGATGCGGTCTCGCCTGCAATTTTCTTGTCGCCGCGGTACCACTGCACCGAGATGTCGGCGTCGACCGAATACGCGCCCACGGAGAAGGTCATGGTGTCGACAGTGATCGTCTCGCGAGGCCGAGGTTCCCTGAGATGGTGGGTGCTCCCGTGTCGGACGTGATGGTGTACGGCTTGGGCACCGAGCTCACGGTGCTCTTCAGGAACCCGGGCTTTGTCGCCGTGACGACCACGTTGATGTTCTTGTTGCGGTTCTTGGAGTTCTTCAAGGAGTACGACGCGGAGGTCGCACCCGTGATCGGTTTGCCGTTGCGGTACCACTGGAAGCGGTACTTGACCCCCGGCGTGGTGATGCCCGACGGGACCGCGGTGAGCACCGGGACGTCGCCATCCTTCGTCACCGCGACCGCCAATGTGCCCTCGAGCGGCGCCTTCACGGCCTGCACTGCAACGTCAGGTTCAACGGACGCGGACGGCGCCGCGCGGCAGCGGTCTGGTGTTGGAGCCGATTCGGCCGCGGAGGCCGGGGCCAGAAGCGCCGTAGCCGAGAAGACCGACGAGGACGATTGCGGCGGTGCTTCTTGTGATGGCGTGACGTGTGAGTCCAATGGCGGCCATAACGGGGCTCTCCTTAGTCGTTTGAGCGATGGTACTCGGCTGGCGGTGATGGCGCGACTGGGTGGGTACAGTGAAGGCGCCGACCGGTTGGTCGGCGCCTTCACTGGCTGTGCTTAGTTGTAGACGGTCGGCGTTGATTCCGCCGACTCCTCGGTGTAGCCCGACTTGGTAACGGTCACGCGCACGTGGATCAGCTTGCCGCTGTTCTTGCCCTTGAGCGTGTAGACCGGCTTGGTTGCCTTCTTAATCTTCTTGGTGCCGACGTACCACTGGTAGTGGTACTTCACGCCGGTTTCCGTGACTCCAGCGGGAGTTGCGGTCACTTTGCCGCTACTCAACGCCACTGACACGGTAGGCGTACCGGCGATCGACGCCAGCCCCCACCTTGGCGGTAGCGGTGGACCTCAGTGATTGAGTGATGTATCCGGTGCTGGTACCCGTCACCTTCACCTTGATCGTCTTGCCCTTGTCCTTGGCCGTGAGCGTGTACGTGGACGCGTGTGCGCCCTTGATCGCCTTCTTGCCGCGGTACCACGTGTAGGACATCGTGATCGTCTGGGCCGGGGTGGCCGCGATCCCGGGGGTCCATGGCGTGGAGTTCGCCGTCAGCGTCTCGCCCACCTTGGTGGTGCCAGTGATCGTCACCGGGTGAGTGGTGATCGGGAGCGCGCACGACCTTGGGTCGCGTGACGCAGTGTCCGTGGCCGAGACCGAGTTCCGTAGCTCGGCGCTCTTCCGTAACATGACGGTCGTCTGCGAGACAGGCGCTTGCCAATGTCGGCCTTCTCGGGTGTGTAGGTGTGCTGGTCGCGCCCGGGATGTTCTTGCCGTTGCGCCTCCACTGGAACGACGGGATCAACGAGCTCCGGCGAGGAAGGTGTCCAGCCGCGAGTTGGCCGTCAAGAGCGTTTCCGTATGCGAGGGTCCCGACGACCGACAAGGTGCCCCCGGGATGAGCGGGGCGCACGGTGACTGACACTGATGGCCTGGCTGCTCGAGGTGGCGGTGACCTGACCGTCACGCTGCCCTTCGGGCTTGTGAAGCTATTTCCCGCCCCGTGAAGTAGTAGTGCGTGCTGTCGCGGCTTGGGATCAGCTGGGTGGTGTATCCGTTGGCGTTCTTGACTTGCATGATGCGAACGCCCTGCGCCAAGTGTAGAACGCCGTCAGGGAGCCGCCACGTGTTGGCGCCGGAGTCCTCGCCCCGTGAGGGAGCGTGCCTCGACGTAGAACACCGAGCCGTCGGCACGGGTCCTTCGCTGCGACGCGCGGTGTCCAGTCTCGGCGCTCACGACGTTGATCGTGTAGCTGTCACGCCGGTGGGGGCGGTGTAGTAGTCCTTGCTATTCCACAGCCCAGCGTCGATCGCGTTTGGCGATGAGTACGAGCCGCCCTGGAACCCGGGAACCCCGAAGCCCATGGTGTCGAAGATGTCGTAGTACTCGTTCGGGCTGAGCCGCAGTACGCCACGGCCCGCGTGGACGCGGACGTGCAGGTCATCTGGTTGGCGTGGCCAAAGGACATGTTGTGGCCGAGCTCGTGCGCGAGCGGTCTGCTTCGCCATCGGCGCGATGGTGCCGGCTGTCCACAAGGTACCCCGGAGTCGTTGACGTTGGAGCCGATGCTGTCCGCGGCCGAGCGACGCTGCACACGGCCGTCCGGGTACACCACGACCATGTGCTTGTTCGACGAGACGAGTAGCCCTGGTAGTGCGCGTACTGGTACGCCCAGTTCATCAACGCCGGGAATTGCGAGGTGAGGCACAGGTCGGCCACGGTGTTGGGAGAGACTGGTGGCGGGTAGATGGACTGCACCTTGAACGTGATCTTGCCGTGGCTCTGCTTGGACCAGTAGCGAGCTGGAGCCGCGACGTCGGCCTTGATGTTGGCGGTCGACTGGTCGGCAGTCGCGCTCGCGTAATTCGGGCTAGCCGGAACGACCCACACCTTGTGCGTCGCCTTCTTGGCGTGCTTGCGGCTCGAGCCGAAAACGGCGGCCGTCGTCATGCCCGCGCTGGTGTTACCTGCGGCGATGTCGGAGCTCGTCGAGAGCGGCGTAAAGCCCACGGGAACGAGCGCGCCGGTGGTCCGTGGCGAGGTCCGACAGGCCGATAACCTTGGCGGGCAGCGAGCCGGTAGCGATGTCACTGTCGGGGCCCGAAACAGTCGGCGCATCTGCCAGCGGGGCGTTAGCGCCGCGATGACGTCTCCGTCGCTGGCAAACGTGAAGTCTCCCGGAATGCCCACGGCGTTTTCCGCGAGGTCGCCGCCGACGCGTCACAAGGCCGACGTCGAGAACCTCGAGCACGTAGAGCGGGTTGCCATCCTCGTCTTCTGAGTCGCCGATGAGCCGAACCGTGCCGTGAAGCGTGAGCGTGTCGCCCGAGAGGCGCACGGCGAGTGGGGTGACGCTGTTGGGCACGAGGCCCGCGTCGCCATCCGCGTCCGTTTCAGTGTCCGCGCTGGAGTCGTCCGGCTGGGTCGCCACGTCGAGAGGTGCTGTGGTCTCGGCGGGAGCCGGAGTCGGGGTGTCGTCTGCCATCGCGGTAGCGGGCGCGATCGTCACCAGGAGTGCGGCCGCAAGGGCCGCGCTAAGGGATCGTTTCAGGTTCACGGGTTTGCTCTATTCGAAGTCGGGCTCGGTGCCAAAGGCGCGCGGGCAGGTGTGACGGTGTGGTGCGTACAACGCCGCAGCAAAAGGGTGTTGGGAGAAGTGGTAGCGACCGTCCTGGCTCGCGTCAATTCAAGTGCGCCGATGCGCATCATGCCCCCTCAGTTTGGCTCTCTCAGAGTAGCGGTCGCGAGCCCGCCGCGCGCGCCGAAAGGGGGTGGAGAAGTACCCATCCTTCGATACCGTGCCCCGTATGTCCCTTAAGCCACGCTCCGGCACGCGAAGAGGGCCCCTTCCAAGCAGCCTGAGGCCCCTTTCGCGTCTAGCTGATGGCGACTAAACCAGGGCCTTCCGCGTGTCCTTCGTTGCCTTGACGGTCTGGATCGAGGGGATATACGTGGCGCGCAACGCCGTCACCTTGACGGACAGGCGCTTTCCCTTGTCTGCCCCCACCAGTGTGTACGTGTCGGTGGTCGCACCCGAGATCGCCTTGCCGTCGCGGTACCACTGGTAGCGCACCATCAACGAGGTGGAGGGCGAGTACGCCGGCGGGGTGACCGTGACGGTTTCGCCCACGTGCGGCTGCGGGATGTCCAACGTGGGCTTGCCCGACGCGTGCAGCGAGTAATCAATGGGCTCGTCCCACAGCACCTGCTGAGTGAAACCCGGCTTGGTGGCGACGATCTTCGCGCTGATGTACTTGCCGTAGTCCTTCTTCGTCAACTTATAGGTGGTGGTGGTCCGCAACTTCGTGATGGCGTTGCCGTTGCGGAACCACTGGACCTTGATCACCACCCCGTCGTCCGCGATGCCGAAAGTGCTGACGTCGAGCAGCGGGTAGTCCCCGTCGTAGCTCGCGTACGCGGATCCGCCGAGCGTGCCGTCGAATGCTGCCTCGCGGACGACCTCGGTCTTGTCCGAAGTCCTGATAAACGGAAGCCACGTGCCTTCGGCGGACCCGGTGACCTTGACCGACAGGCGCTTGCCCAGGTCGGCGTCGACAATTGTGTACGTCTCAGCCGTCTGTCCCGAGATCCGCTTGTTGTTGCGGTACCACTGGTACGTGAGGTCCGGGTCGATGCTGGCCGACCCAACCGTGAAGGCGGACAGCTCGGCCGTGAGGACATTGCCAAGGCCGACGCTGCCGGAAATCGTCGGAGTGTCGCCGATGATCGTGTAGAACTGGGGCGGCGTGGTCAGCGTCTGGGTGACGTAGCCAGACTTCTTGGCCGTCACGCGCACCTTGATGAACTTGTCGCGGTCCTTCGCCTTGACGAAGTAGTCGGCGCCCGTGGCTCCCTTGATTGCCTTGGAGCCGCGGAACCACTGGTACGTGAAGTGAATGCCCTCCTCGGACAGGCCCGAGGGATACGCGGTCAGTTTGATCGGGGTGGAGTCTTTGTCGATGGACACCACCAGATCGCCGGTGAAGGGGACTGTGGCCGCGAGGATGGGCGTGGCCGCGGCGGGGGCGCTGCTTGAAGGCGGCGATGCCACGTCTGCCGTCGCGGCTGAGACGGTGCCAAGCCCCAGGGCGGCGGCGACGGCCAGCGCGATGGAGCCGCGGGCGAAGAACGCGGGCGGAGTTGTGGCTCGTCGAACATGGCGTTCCCCTTTGCGTGGAGCCTTGATGATATCTGTTCGGTGGCCCGCATTTCCGCGAGATTCATCACTTCACGCGCGCGAGGACTGACACGATGGGGGCATGACGGATTCCGGCGCTTCACTTGTGACGATCCCGCCCCTTGCTCGCGACGCGAAAACGGCGATTCGCGTGTTGTCTGCGGCGCTCGTCGCGTGGGCCGCGGTCCTGCTGTTCGCGGTGCACGTGCGCCCGCTGGGCTACGTGCCGCTGGTGCTTGGCGTGGCGCTGGGGTTCGCGGTTGACAGGCGGCTTGGGCGCGACCTCGCTTTGATTGCCCTGGGGGAGGCGATCATCTCGGCCATCTCCCTGCGCGCGGATCTTTCGAATGCGGGGATCACCCGGTTCGCCGTCGCCCTGACCGCCGCGGTGGCGGTGCCCTGGGCGCTTTCGCGCTACGCGTTCAAGCAGCGGGTCATCGTCTTCCCGATCGGCACGGGCAAGCGCTGGACGAAGACGCAGTGGTGGTACCTGGGCATCGTCGCTGTGCTCGGCTATCTGATCCTGCCGTTCTACTTCATCGGCTCGGGCGCGTATCACAACTGGCCCGACGTGACCGATGGCGGTATCGTCGCCAGGCTCTTCTTCGGGGTGAACGGCGTGGGGATTTGGGACGAGTTGTTCTTTGTGTGCGTGGTTTTCGCGTTGCTACGCCAGCACTTCCCACGGTGGCTCGCCAACATTCTGCAGGCGACCGTGTTCGTGTCGTTCCTGTGGGAGCTTGGCTACCGCGAGTGGGGGCCGGCGCTCACCATCCCGTTCGCGCTTGTGCAGGGGTGGATCTTCGCCAAGACCAAGTCGCTGCCGTATGTGGTCGCGGTGCACTTATTGTTCGACGCGGTGGTGTTCGCGGTGCTCGTGCACGCGCACCAGCACCACCTATTCAACATCTTCATCACCGCTCCCGGTCAGTAGCGAGCCTGCGAACCGGCGGCGCTTGCAAGGGCCCGCGCGAACGATCCAGACACTTACCCGTTGTTGACAGCGCGCTCGCTAGCCACCGATGACGGCGGGCGCGCTGATGACGGCTTCGCTGGTGTAGCTGTGCTTGGTGACGCGCAGCCGCACGGTGATGTCCTTGCCAGCATCCTTGGTCTTGATGCGGTACGTGGAGTGCGTCGCGCCGTCGAGGGCGTGTCCGTTGCGGTACCACCGGTAGCTGTACTTCACGCCCACTTCTGTAATGCCGGTGGGGGTGGCTGTGAGGTGCTCGGGGTCGCCGCCGTCGCTCGTGATTTCCACGCCCAGCGTTCCCTCGATCGCGTTGGTGTGGACCACTTGGGTCTTGGCGCTGGTGTGGATGTAGTTGAGCGCGCCGGGAGTGCCTGCGGTGATTTTGACGTCGGATGCGCTTGCCAAGGTCCCTGGAGGTGATCGTGTACGTGCTTCCCGTCGCGCCGCGGATGGCGTGCCTGCCACGTTTCCATTGGTAACTGAGGTCGGGTGAGGCGACCGGGTCGCCGACGGCGGTAAAGGTTTGGTCGTCAACGCTGAGGGTTGCGCCCAGGGAGACTTTGAGGGTGTCGTCGGGGACGATCACCGGTACGGAGGGGGTGGCCTGCACGGTGTAGTTGGTGCGCTCCGAGAAGGCTTGGATGCGCGAGTAGTTGTTCTTGGTGACACGGACCCGGACCGACAGTTCCTTATTGCGGTCCCTGGAGCGCAGTTTGTAGGTCGGGTGCGTGTGACTCGTCAGTTGCTTCGATCCGCGGTACCACAGGAAGTGGTAGCTGACGCCGGGCGTGGTGATGCCGGAAGGAGTGGCGGTGAGGGTGAGGGTGTAGGGGTCGACTGCGACGTCCACGGCAAGGTCGCCTTCGATGACGCCCTTCTGCACCGACGCCGTGTTGGCGCTCGTGACGGTCGTGGTCGCGTATCCGACGGACGTGCCGGTCACCCGTACCGACAGCTTCTTGCCCAAATCCGCCGACGACACGGTGTAGGTGTCCGAGGTGGCACCCGCAATGTTGGTGGAGCCGCGCCGCCATTGATACGTCAGGTCGATGGTCTGCTCGGGATCGACCGCGACGCCCGGCTCCCACGTGCCGGTGGTGGCGGTGAGTTCCGCGCCCACGCTGGCCGAGCCAGTCACAGTGACCGGCGACGTCGTGATCGGGAGTTCTGCCACCGCGGCCGTCGGCGCCGATGTCACGCTTGCGGTGTGCTCGGGCGCGTCATCCAGGGTGCCGGTGATGGCGACCGAGATGTTCGCGCCGATGTCATCGGCTGTGAGTGTGTAGGTGGTGTCCGTGGCCCCTGCGATTGCCGTTGAACCGCGCCGCCACTGGTAGTTGAGCGTGATGCCCGATTCCACGTCGGAGTCCCAGCCGGACGTGTCGGCGGTGAGCGTGCTGCCGTACTGGGCATCGCCGGTGATGGTCGCGGTGCCCGGGATGATCCACGCGAACATCGTCACGTCGATGACGGCCTCGGTTGAGCTGGTGCTCGCCACCGTGATCGCGACACCGCCGCTCGGGCTCGTGTAGGTCTCTGCCGGTTCCCAGTAGTACTTGGACTGGTTGTCAGCGTGGGCGAGCACGCTAGTGCCGCCGCTGGCCGAGTAGCTATAGCTTCCCTCGTCCGGGCGCTGCAGGATGCGGACGCCTTCGCCGAGCGTGTACGGCGCCCCGGAGTCGCGGCCCGTCTTGGACCGAGCCTCGACGTAGAAGACTTCGCCGTTGTTTGGATCAACGATCTGAACCGCGCGCTTGCCCGAGTTCGAACTCGCCACGTTGATGGTGTACTCATTCGAACCCGGTGCGGCGACGTAGTAGTCCGAGGACGGCCAGGCGCCGCTGAAGATCGCGTTAGGCGCCGAGAAGGTGCCACCTGATCCGAAACTCTGGCCCATCACGTCGTACTTATCACCGTATTCGTTGTTCGAGCATGTGCTGCTCTCGACGGACGGAATGCCAGTGGTGCACACCAGCTTGTTCGCGTGCCCGAACGAAAGGTTGTGGCCCACCTCGTGGTTCCATACGAACTTGCTAAAAGTTGCCGTGGTTCCCGTCACCCAGCCGGTGCCGCCCGAGTTGAGCGAATACCCCACCGTCGCCTGGCCCGCGACCCCTCCGCAAGAGAACCCCTGAGGGAACACGATGATGACGTGGTGGTTGGAGCCCGCCGTATAGCCCACATGCGCCGCCTTTGACTGGCCCTGGCTCGCGAACTGCCAGAAGTTCGCAGAACTGCACAGCGTGGACGATGCGGACCAGTTGGCAACTGCCGCAAGTTGGAAGGTGACGGTGCCGCCCGTTTGATCCGACCAGTAGCTGGAGAGTTGGTTCACGGCTGCCTGGATGTTCGCTGCGCTCTGGGTGGAGCTCTTGGACCCGCTGTTGGGTGTCATGGGCACAGCCCAGATCTTGTGGGTGGCGGTGTCGGGACTTTGGACCGATTCGACGGTGGGCGCCATGGCCGCGCCCGCTGTGGGGAGCGCGGCCGTCTGGACGACGGCAAAGGCCCCGCGCTGCTGCGCCTCGGCGGCGAGTGGTGCGAAGGCAGGGTCTTGGTCCGGGGCGGCGGCTAGAGCGAGCGCGCCATCTTGGGCTTCGCTAGTGGTGCGGGACTCTGCGACCGCCGCCGCCGCGTCGGGCGAGACCCGAAGGGTGATGCGCTGATGCGTGCCCACCAAGCCTGCGGCAGCAGCGGACACCGGCAGGTAGCCGCCACGGTCGAGCTCGATGACGAAATCGTCTGAATCCGCCACGCGAAGGACGGTGCCCTCGACAGCGACGGACGTTCCGTGCTCGTCCGCGGGAGCTGCGCTCGCAGGCGTCGCGCCCATGGCCACCACTCCCGCCACGGTTGCCACGGTCCACGCGACCACGGCGCGCAGGCGCGCGCTCCATGCGTTGGCTTCGCTCACGATGGTGACCTCCTCAGCCCTACGCTCGACGCTAACCCGGCGGGCTCGAGTTCGCCCCTGCGCAGGGTGTGAGTTTGGACACCAGGCGTGCTAGCCGCCGAAGACGGCGGGCGCGCTGACCACGACTTCGCGCGTGTAACTGTGCTTCGTGACGCGGACGCGGACGGTGATGTCTTTGCCTGCGTCTTTGCTGCGGATGCGGTAGGTGGACTTGGTTTTCCCGTCGAGGGCGTGTCCGTTGCGGTACCACTGGTAGTGGTACTTCACGCCCAGTTCGGTGATGCCGGTGGGGGTGGCGGTGAGGTGCTCGGGGTCGCCACCGTCGCTGGTGACGTCCACGCCAAGGGTTCCCGCGATCGGGTATTTGTGAACTTCCTGGGTCTTGGCGCTGGTGTGGATGTAGTTGAGTGCGCCGGGGGTGCCTGCGGTGACCTTGACTCGGATGCGTTTGCCAAGGTCCTTGGAGGTGATCGTGTACGTGCTTCCCGTCGCGCCGCGGATGGCGTGCCTGCCACGTTTCCATTGGTAACTGAGGTCGGGTGAGGCGACCGGGTCGCCGACGGCGGTGAAGGTTTGGTCGTCAACGCTGAGGGTTGCGCCCAGGGAGACTTTGAGGGTGTCGTCGGGGACGATCACCGGTACGGAGGGGCGTGGCCTGCACGGTGTAGTTGGTGCGCTCCGAGAAGGCTTGGATGCGCGAGTAGTTGTTCTTGGTGACACGGACCCGGACCGACAGTTCCTTATTGCGGTCCCTGGAGCGCAGCTTGTAGGTCGGGTGCGTTTGACTCTTCAAGTTGCTTCGATCCGCGGTACCACAGGTAGTGGTAGCTGACCCCGGGCGTGGTGATGCCGGAAGGCGTGGCGGTCAGCGTGAGGGTGTCGGGGTCGACTGCGACATCGACGGCAAGCTCGCCTTCGATGACGCCCTTCTGCACCGACGCCGTCTTGGCACTGGTGAGCGGTCGTGGTGAAGCGTAACCGGCGGACGTGCCGGTCACGCGTACTGACAGCTCTTGCCGAAGTCCGCCGACGACACCGTGTAGGTCTCCGACGTCGCGCCCGAGATGTTCGTGGAGCCGCGCCGCCACTGGTAGGTCAGGTCGATGGTCTGCTCGGGGTCGACCGCGACGCCGGGCTCCCACGTGCCGGTGGTCGCGGTGAGTTCCGCGCCCACGCTGGCCGAGCCAGACACAGTGACCGGCGACGTGGTGATCGGGAGCGACGCCACGGTCGCGGTCTGAGCGGAGGTGACGGTCGCCGTGTGGTCGGGATAGTCGTCCACCGTGCCGGTGATCGCCACAGAGATCTTGCTGCCAACGTCGGCCGCCGTGAGCTTGTACGTGGACTCGGTTGCACCCGCGATGTCCGCGGAGCCCCGGCGCCACTGGTAGCCGACGCTGATGGCGCTGTCGGCGTCCGTCGCCCAGCCGGACGTGTTGGCGGTGAGCGTGCTGCCGTACTGCGCGGTGCCGGTGATCGTGGACGTGCCGGGGGTCAGCCAATTCAGCGCGCTGACGCTGACCACGGCTTCGGTGTCGCTCACCGATACGACACTAATGTCAACCGTGCCACTGCGGCTGGTGTAGGTCTCACCTGGCTCCCAGTAGTACTTGGACTGGTTGTCAGCATGGGCGAGCGCGACCGTGCCCGACCATGACGGGGGGTTTTCTATGTCGTTTTCGCCCGGGCGCTGGAGGATTCGCACACCCTCATGCGGATACACGTACGGCAGGTACCAGGGGGTCCAATTCTCCCCGGCGGCGTCGCGCCCAGTGAAGGACCTTGCCTCCACGTAGAACACGTCCCCGTTCTTGGGGTCCACCACGCGGATAGCCCGCTTGCCGGTGTTCGAACTCGCGACGTTGATGGTGTACTCGGTCGGGCCAGCGTCGGCCTCGTAGTAGTCGGTGGACGGCCAGATCCCGCTATCGATCGAATTCGGCGCGGACACGGTTCCTCCGCTGCCGAAGGACGCGCCCATCACGTCGAACGAGTCTCCATACACGTACTCGACGCAGTTGCCGTTTGCGGTCGAGGGGATGCCGCTGGTGCACTTGAGCACATTCGCGTGGCCGTAGGACAGGTTGTGGCCAAGCTCGTGCGACCACACGAAGTAGCGGCTCGTCCCCACTGAACCGCGCACGAAGGCGACGCCGCCGGTGTTCGGGTCGTAGCCCGAGCCCGGCGAGGCCGTCGTACCCACCGCATGGGGCATTCGTGGGGAACACGGCCACGACGTGCTCGTTCGCTCCGTACGCGTAGCCCATTGGCTCAGCGAGTTCTTGTACGTAGGTCGAGAGGTCGGGCCAGTTCCATTGGTCGCACACTTTCGGCGTGGTTGACCACTCTGCCGTGTCCTGCACCTCAAACGTGACCTGACCGCCGGACTGATCCGACCAATACGACGACGCCTGCGCGAGCGCCGTCGCGGCGTTTGCGGCGGATTGGTCCGCAGTCGGGCTTGTCGAGTCGGCGTCGGCGGTCTTGACCTCGGGTGTCAGAGGCACGATCCACACCTTGTGCACAGCGGTGGTGATCGCCTGCGGCCCAGCCGCGGCCGCGCTGCGCGAGGCAGAGGGAGCCGTTCGCACCGTCGTCGCGCGCACGACGGTGAGTGTGCCGCCATCGCCCGCAAGATCGATGAGTTCATGAACGGCCGCGCGGTTCGCGCGCACAGAATCGCTCAATGTGGTGTCGGACGCTAGCGCCGAGATTTCAGCGTTGACGCGATCGGCCACGTCGGCCGGGACGGCGATGGTGAGCGTCTGATGCGTGCCAATCAGCGGCACGGCGTCCGCAGACGAGAGCGGGAGGGAACCGGAACCATCGAGGTCGAAGTAGTAGTCGGTCGCCCTCGGACAGCATCATGACCCTGCCGGTAACGTCCACAGTGGACCCGGTATCGGCGGGCGTGGACACGCTCGCCGGGGCGGCGCCCGCAGGCGTCGCGCCGATCATCACCAGGCCAAGCGTCGCTGCCACGATCCACGCCAGCAGCGCGCGCACGGGCGCGCTCGTCGTCGTTGTGCCCACGGCGATGACCTCCTCAGCTTTGCCTTCGACCGTAACCCGTCTCTTGCGGCATCGGCGCGCTACAAGGGTGTGAGTTTGCCCACCCCTTATCGGCGCATTGGAGAGCATATGCACAGTTGCCCGCACGGCGAACACCCGGCGTGCACGGTTTGCGTGAAGATGCGGCACGATAGAGCCATGAGCGACAAGCTTCGGATTACCGGCGGCAAGCCGCTCACGGGCGATATCACCGTCCGGGGCGCCAAGAACTTCGTGTCGAAGGCCATGGTGGCGGCGCTGCTGGGCTCCTCGCCGTCCACGCTGCGCAACGTGCCGAACATCCGCGACGTCCAGGTGGTGACCGGGCTGCTTGAGCTGCACGGCGCCAAGGTCAATTACGACCAGGACTCGGGCGTGCTCGACATCGACCCCACCCAGACCACCGCCGCGCTGATTCGCGACGTCAGCGTCCACGCCGGCTCCAGCCGCATCCCGATCTTGTTCTGCGGGCCGCTGCTGCACCGGCTCGGCACCGCGGTGATCCCGGACCTTGGCGGCTGCAAGATCGGCGAGCGGCCGGTGGACTTCCACCTCGAAATCCTCAAAAAGTTCGGCGCGGTGGTGGAGGAGATGGGCGACGGGCTCACGCTCAGCGCCCCCAACGGGCTGCACGGTATCAAGCACCGCCTCGACTACCCGAGCGTCGGCGCCACGGAGCAGCTGCTGCTCACCGCGGTCATGGCCGAGGGCATCACCCGCCTTGAGAACGCGGCCGTCGAGCCCGAGATCAAGGACCTCATCGACACGCTCCAGAAGATGGGCGCGATCATCTCCGTCGACACCGACCGCTCCATCACCATCGAGGGCGTCGAGAAGATGCACGGCTTCGAGCACACGTCGCTCGCCGACCGCATCGAGGTGGGGTCATGGGCGTGCGCCGCGCTCGCGACCGGCGGCGACATCTTCGTCCACGGCGCGCAGCAGCGCACCATGGGCATGTTCCTCAATGTGTTTCGCAAGGTTGGCGGCGAGTTCGAGGTCACTGGCGACGGCATCCGCTTTTACCACCCGGGCGGCGACCTCACCGCGATCGCGCTCCAGACGGACGTCCACCCCGGCTTCATGACGGACTGGCAGCAGCCGCTCGTGGTCGCGCTGACGCAGGCGAAGGGCCTGAGCATCGTCCATGAGACGGTGTACGAGCAGCGGTTCGGCTTCACCGACGCGCTCGTCGCCATGGGCGCAAACGTGCAGCTCTACCGCGAGTGCCTGGGCGACAACGCCTGCCGGTTCGGGCGCCGCAACTTCAAGCACTCCGCAGCCATCAGCGGCCCCACGCCCCTCAAGGCGGCGGATATCGACGTGCCCGACCTGCGCGGCGGTTTCTCTCACCTGATCGCGGCGCTCGCGGCCGAGGGCACCTCGACCGTCACCGGCGTGGGCATCATCGACCGCGGCTACGAGAACTTCCGCGACAAACTAGCCGCGCTCGGGGCGGACTTCGAGTAATGGTCAGCCGCTCGGCCAAGCGCCGGATGCGGGTATCCCGCGGCTACCACTGTGCCGCGTGGATCCTCCGCACGCTCATGACGACGATGATGAAGAAGGACTGGCACGGCGCCGAGCACCTTCCGGCCGAGGGCGCGTTCATCGCCGTCTCGAACCACGTCACCTACGCCGACCCGCTGTCGTTCGCGCACTTCCTTTACAACAACGGGCGCGCGCCGCGGTTCCTGGCGAAGTCGGGGCTGTTCAAGGTGCCGGTGATCGGCTGGCTGCTGCGCTCGCTTGACCAGGTTCCGGTGTTCCGCGGCACCAGCCAGGCCAAGGAGGCGGTTGAGGTGGGCCAGGACTTCCTTGAGCGCGGCGCGATGATCTCGATCTTCCCCGAGGGCACGCTGACGCGTGACCCCGACCTGTGGCCGATGCAGGCGCGCACCGGGGCGGCGCGGATGGCACTAGCTGCGGACGTCCCCGTGGTGCCGGTGGCGCAGTGGGGGGCGCAGCGTCTGCTCGGCCGCTACAGCAAGGTGCTCAAGCCCATCCCGCGCAAGACCGTCACCGTGGTCGCCGGGCCGGCCATCGACCTCGACGACCTGCGCGGCAAGCCGCTGACACACGACGTCGTGCGCGAGGCCACGGACCGGATCATGGATACGCTGACCACCATGGTGGAGGAACTTCGCGGCGAGAAAGCCCCCGCAGTGCGGTACGACCCGCGCACGGATACCCACGGCTACAAGAAGAAGGGCGAGTGGTCATGACCCGCGCCGCGATCCTCGGCACCGGCGCGTGGGGGACCACGTTCGCCGGCGTGTGCGGCGACGCAGGCACGGACGTGGTCATGTGGGGGCGCGACGCGACCGCCGTCGACGACATCAACGCAAACCACCGCAACGCGGCGTTCCTTGGCGAGGTGGAGCTCCCCGCCAACGTGCGCGCCACCACCGACCCCGAGGAGGCGCTCGCGGGCGCGGACATTGTGGCCGTGGCGCTGCCCGCCCAGTACCTGCGCGACATCGTGGACGGCTTCGCCGGGTTCGTGCCGGGCGACGCGATCGTGGCGTCGCTCATGAAGGGCATCGAGGTGGGATCGCACCTGCGCATGAGCGAGGTGCTCGGCGAAGTGTGGGGGATCGAGCCCGACCGCCGGGCGGTCGTGTCTGGGCCCAACCTGGCGCGCGAGATCGCACTCAAGCAGCCCACCGCGACCGTGGTCGCGGCGTCGGACCTTGCCACGGCTGACCGGCTCGCGGAGGCCTCCCAGAACGCGTACTTCCGGCCGTACACGAACGCCGACCTGGTGGGCGTAGAGCTGTGCGGCGCCTACAAGAATGTGATCGCGGTTGGCGTGGGCATCACGTCCGGCCGTGGCTTTGGCAACAACACGACCGCCACGATCATCACGCGTGGGCTGGCCGAAATCTCGCGGCTCGGGCTCGAGCTCGGCGCGAACATCGAGACGTTCGCGGGTCTCGCAGGCATGGGCGACTTGATCGCCACGTGCGCGTCCCCGCTGTCGCGCAATCACCAGCTTGGCGCACACATCGGCGCGGGGCTCAGCCTCGACGAGGCAATCGAGCGCGCGGGCGGCACCGCCGAGGGCTACAAGTCCTCGCTGTCCATCCAGCAGCTTGCGTCGGACACTGGCGTGGACGTACCCATCTGTGACGCGGTAGTCGCGATGCTTCACCATGGCGAGCCGATCGACACCATCATGGGCGCGCTGCTCAGCCGCCCACGCAAGGTGGAGGGCGAGTAATGACGCGCCGCACCGTCGCCGTCGTGTTCGGGGGTCGCTCCACCGAGCACGGCATCTCGTGCCTCACGGCGGGCGGCGTCATGGGCGCGATCGACCGCGACGCGTGGAACGTGATCGCCGTGGGCATCGACCGCGGCGGCGCCTGGAGCGTCCAAAGCGACGAGCCTGCCGACTGGATAATCCGCGACCGCGAGCTGCCCGAGGTCCCGGGCGGAGGCGACGCAGTGTTGCTCCCCGAGCGGGCGGGCGACACCATGTGGCGCGCTATCCGAGGCGGCCACATCGAGGACCTCGCGCACGTGGACGTGGTGTTCCCCGTGCTGCACGGCCCCTGGGGCGAGGACGGCTCGATCCAGGGCGCCTTCGAGCTCACCGACGTGCGGTTCGTGGGTTCCGGCGTGCTCGCCAGCGCGCTCGGCATGGACAAGCAGCACGTCAAGACGTCCTTCATCGCCGCCGGGCTGCCCGTGGCGCCAAGCGTGTCCCTCGCGGCCGACGAGCCGGTGACCGCTCGCCGCGCAGACGTTGAGGCGCTCGGGCTTCCAGTGTTCGTCAAGCCCGCCCGCGCCGGCAGTTCCATGGGCGTGTCCCGCGCCGACTCGTGGGACGAGGTCGTCGACGCCGTCGCTTCGGCCGCCGAACACGACCCCAAGGTGCTGATCGAGGCCGCGATCGTGGGACGCGAGATCGAGTGCGCGGTGCTCCAAGACGGCGCCGACGTACGCGTGTCGCCCCCTGGTGAGGTCGTCACGGGCGGCGACCACGACTTCTATGACTTCGACGCCAAGTACGTGGACGAGGAGGCGGTGGACCTCATCTGTCCCGCCGAGCTTCCCGACGACGTCGCCGCTACCGTGCAGGACTTCGCGCGGCGGGCGTTCGCCGCGATCGGCGGGGAAGGGCTCGCACGGGTGGACTGCTTCGTGCGCGCCGACGGCTCGGTGGTGGTGAACGAGATCAACACCATGCCCGGGTTTACCGCGACGTCGATGTACCCGCGCATGTGGGCGTCCGCAGGCGTGGACTACACGGAGCTGGTCTCCACCCTGCTTGAGACCGCCGCCGCCCGCCCGCTCGGCCTGCGCTAGGTCGCGGCCGGCGCGTCGGCGTAGCCGACGCAGGTGTGCCCTGTGGGGTCCGCCAGGGACGCCGCCGGAGTCAGCACCGTGAGGATCTCTGCGACCGCGTCATCGGCGCGAATCAGCGGCACCGTGACCTCCACGGCCGGATCCCGCCCGTAGCTCACGGCGATGCGGTAGTCGCCCACATCCTGGGTGACCCAGTCGGCGCTATAGCGCCCGGCATCGATGGTGAAGCACGGGTCGGTCGTGGGCTCGGGGATCTCGACGCCGCAGCGCATGACGATGGGGTAGTCGTCGCCCCATGCGGCCGTGGCCTGCGAGTCCGTAGCGCGCATCTTCAGCCCGCCCACGACGTCGGGGACCGAGATCATCACCTCCGCGCAGCCTGGGTCGTTTGCGGATGGCGCGGGGTCGACGTTGAGGGCGGGGGTGCAGCTGGCGAGCGCGAGCGACGCGGTGGCCAGGACGACGTGGTACTTGAGGCGTCTCACTCCTTCAGCCTAGGGGGCCCCGCAGGGGCGTTCCGCCGTTGCTGCGGCCACGGGCAGGTAACGAACATCACGGCTCGGCCACGCCCCGGCGACGGATCGGCCACGGGCCGTACGCGCGTCGTCCCGTCGGAGTAGACCTGAGGCATGAGGAGGTTTCGAGGACAACGAGGTCTGGGCCCTGGCGGATCTAGGGCGGCGACGCTGATCGCGCTGGCTGCGGCATCTGCCGCCGCGCTGAGCGGCTGTCACCGTGCCCAGGGTCTGGACCTCGTCAATGACTGCGACGCCCCCATCACCGTGTACGGCGGCGAATACAACGCCGCAGCTGGCAGTACGCCGAACATCTACCGGCTCGAGCCGCGCGAGACGGCGTTCGCCTACACGCTCGACGGCAAGCCCGCGATCTTCTACATCCTCAACGAGGGCCGAGACGACTGGCGGGGTCCGGTGACAGTGACGCCTAGCACGACGGGGCCGGAAACCTACAGATACGAATTGCCACGGGAATGGTGCGAATGAGACACCCAACCAGCAAAGTTGGCGCCGACGACTTACCCTTGTCCCGTGCCTAAGATCGCCGACGTCGGCGAGGACGCCCTTATCGCGTTGTTCTCGCCGCGGTTGCCCACAACGTCCGCCGCCCTCACAGGGCCTGGCGACGACGCGGCCGTGATCGCGCTCGACGGCGACCTGGTGGTCTCGAGCGACGTGCTCGTCGAGGACCGCCACTTCCGCTCGGAGTGGTCAACCGCGCAGGACGTCGGGTACCGCGCCGCCATGCAGAACCTTGCAGACATCGACGCCATGGGCGCCGTCCCCGTCGCGCTCCAAGTTACCCTGGCCGTGCCGGGCTCGACCCAGGTGGACTGGGTGCTGGGGCTTGCGGACGGGCTGCGCGAGGCGTGCGAGCCGTATGGCGTAGGCGTCACGGGCGGGGACCTGTCCGAGGCCAGGAGTATCACCGTGTCGGTGACCGCGCTGGGTGACACCAAGGGGGCGCGCACTGTGTTGCGCTCGGGCGCGCGCGTGGGCAACCTCATCGCCGTGTCGGGGCCGCTAGGTGCGTCCGTTGCCGGTTACCACCAGCTCGAGAACATGCTCGAGATTGACCAAGACACCATCAACCTGTTCCTGCGGCCGCAGCCGCGGATCGGCGCGGGTGTCGAGGCGGCGGCGAACGCGCGGGTGACCGCAATGATGGACATCTCCGACGGCCTGTTGCAGGACCTGTCGCGCATGGCGAAGGCCTCGAAGGTCGGCATGTCTATCGACAGTGGGCTGGTGCCCGTCCACCCGGGCGTGGAGCGCGTCGCGGCCGAGGTCATCGGGGACGCGCGCGAATGGGCGATGACCGGTGGGGAGGACCACCACCTGCTGGCGACGTTCCCCGAGCGGGCGTCGCTACCGGCTGGCTGGGTGGTCGTGGGCCGATGCACGCGCGATCACGAGGGCGTGCTCGTGGACGGCGAGGAGCCGGCCCACAGGGGTTGGGAACACTTCGCGAGCGCTTAGCGCCCGGCGCGCGTTAGACGGCGCGAGTGACCTTGCCGGCCTTGAGGCAGGACGTGCACACGTTGACGCGCTTGGGCGAACCGCCGACCAGTGCGCGCACGCGCTGGATGTTCGGGTTCCAACGACGCTTGTTGCGTCGGTGCGAGTGCGAAATCGAGTGACCGAACGACGGGTGCTTCCCGCAGACGTCGCAAGTGGCAGCCACGATAGTTCTCCTGACAGTTGAGGGCGCGGTACGCGCTCCGGAAATCATTGGTCGCCCGGTGAGGACAACCGCATTAGGGTAGCCGACGCCCCGGCCACAACACAAACGCAGTCGGGGTGTCGTGCATGGCACCCGCCGTGTCACCATGGTGAGGCGCGCCGGATCTTGGCGCTCAAGGGCGAGGGAGGCGCGATGGCCGGCACGGACGATCTGCGCGCGTGGCTGCGCGCTGGCGAGGAATCCGTGGCCGATTCGCGCGAGCTCCTTGACGCGATCAACGTCTTCCCCATCGCGGACTCAGACACCGGCACCAACCTCCACATGACGCTTGCAGAGGGTAACCGCGCCGTGGACAGGCTTGACGACGACGCGACGCTCAGCGAGGTGGTGACGGCCTTCACGCGCGGCACCCTCATGGGGGCGCGCGGCAACTCCGGAGTGATCGTCGCCCAGTACATGAATGCCTTCCTGCGCGAGCTCGATGCCCGCGGTGGGCTCGACCTCGCCGACGCCGCCGCGATTGCCGCAGCCTTTGCCGCGGCTGCCACCGCCGCGCATGACGCGGTGGGTGACCCCGTGGACGGCACCATCCTGACGGTGGCCGACGCCGTGGCGGCCAGCGCTGCGCAGACGGCCCGCGGCGCGGGCGACGCTCGCGAGGTGGTGGTGCAGGCCGTCGCCGCGGCGCGAGTCGAGCTGGCGCGCACCAACGAGGTGCTCGAGGTCGCACACGAGGCTGGCGTCGTGGATGCCGGGGCGGCGGGGCTCGTGCTGCAGATCGAGGCGCTCGCGCAGACGCTCGGCGGAGGGGACCAGGTTGACGCACTTCCCCACGTCCCGTGGGAGGTGGAGCCAGTGCCGACATCGGCAGGCCGCACGGGCGGCGCGTCCGGAGCCTTCGAGGTGATGTTCGTGGCGCTTGCAAACGTGGTCGAGGGCCCGGCTGGCGAGGGTCGCCAGACCCTCAAGAGCGCGCTCAAGGGGATCGGCGACGCTGTCGCGGTGACCGGGGTCGACGGGCTGTGGCAGGCGCACGTCCACACCGCCCGCCCCGAGCTTGCCGTGGACGTCGCGCTACGGTTCAGCGCCACCCAGGCGGTAGTGCGGGACATCGCCGCGAGCCACGACGCCGATCGCGCCGACGCCGGAGTGGTGGCGCTCACGACCGCACCCGGACTCGCGGCCGAACTGGGCGGGGCCGGAGCCGCCGTGCTCGTGGTGCCCGACCCGTCGTTCGTGGAGCCGCTTGACCTCCAGCGCGTAGTGCAGGACGCCTCTGACACTCGCGCCGTGATCGCCGCCGGGGCGCCCAGGCTCGCCGCCGCCATGCGCGGGCTGCCGGTGAGCCCCGAGCTACCGGCGCTCGAGTTCGTGGATGCGACCACCGAGGCGGAACTTGTGTCGGCCGTCGCGGCGGCGGCGATGGCGGGCGAGGTGGCGGATCTCGCGACGCCCATGCGCGCCGCGGTAGCCCGCACGCGCACCGCTACTTCCACGCCCGACGCGCTCGCGGACGACCTCGAGCGGATCGTGCGGAAGGACACTGAGCTTGTCACCGTGATCCTTGGCCGCGGCATTTCGCGGCGCGTGACCGAGGGCGCGATAGCGCGGCTCGCGATGACGGCGCCGCACGTCGAGGTGCAGGTTTTCGAGGGCCGTCAGGCCACCCCGCCGGTGATCCTCGGCGCGGAGGCCAGCGCGTGACACAGTAGGCGTCATGACCGCTGGTTCCCGGCTCGACGAGCCGCTCGCGCGCGTGCTCGGCACGCGCACCGCGGGTTCGCTCGACAAGCTTGGGCTCGCGACGGTCGGCGACCTGCTCCGCCACTATCCCCGCCGCTACGGCGCCCCCGGCGAGTTCACGGACATCCGCTCGTTGGCGACCGGCGCGCACGTCACGGTCATGGCGGAGGTCCGGTCCACGACCATCCGCCACATGCGTTCGCGCGGCGGCGCGATGCTCGAGGCATTCGTGACGGACGGCCGGGACGAGCTCCAACTGACGTTCTTCGCCAAGCGACAGGGCATCCTGCGGATGCACGAGGACAAACTGCGGCCGGGCCGCACCGGCCTGTTTACCGGCACCGTCGGCGAGTACAGGGGGCGCCGCCAACTGACGCATCCCGACTACGTCATCGTCGGCCTCGACGCCGCGTCCGAGGAGGACGCCGTGATCGAGGCGTCGCGACCCATCCCGCTGTACCCGGCTGCGCGCGGCGTCCCCACCTGGCTGATCGGCCGCGCGGTGCGCGCCGTGCTCGACCCGCTCACCGCAGACGACGTGCCCGACCCACTGCCGCCCGACGTGCGCGCCGAGCACGGCTTCGGCACCCTGCTCGAGGCGCTGCGCGATGTGCACATCCCCGAGGACGATGCGGCGTGGAAGCGCGGGCAGGCGCGGTTGCGGTTCGAGGAGGCGTTCGTGCTCCAGGCGGCGCTCGCGCGGCGCCGGGTCGAGGCGCGCGCGCTCAGCTCCGTCGCGCGGCCGCCCAAGGCGGGCGGGCTCGTGGACGCGCTCGACGCGCGGCTACCGTACGCGCTCACCGCCGGCCAACGTGAGGTGGGGGAGCGGATCGCCGCCGACCTCGCGGGCGAGCATCCCATGCAGCGGCTCCTCCAGGGAGACGTCGGCTCTGGCAAGACCGTGGTGGCGCTGCGGGCGATGCTGCAGGTGGTCGACGCCGGCGGCCAGGCCGCGCTGCTCGCGCCCACGGAGGTCCTGGCCGCACAACACGAGCGCTCGCTTCGCGACGTCATGGGGGACCTTGCGCACGGCGGCATGCTGACCTCAGCAGACACCGCGACCCGCATCGTCCTCGTCACCGGCCAGCTCTCCGCCCCCGCGCGCCGAGCCGCTCTTGCCGAGGCCGCGTCGGGCGCCGCCGGCATCGTCGTGGGAACGCACGCCCTGCTGGGGGAGCAGGTCCAGTTCGCGGACCTCGGGCTCGTGGTGGTGGACGAGCAGCACCGCTTTGGGGTGGAGCAGCGGGACGCGCTGCGTGACCGCGGCGGCACTCCCCCGCACATGCTCGTGATGACCGCGACGCCCATCCCGCGCACCGTCGCGATGACGGTGTTCGGCGACCTCGAGACCTCCACGCTCACTGAGCGGCCCGCTGGGCGCGGCGAGGTCGCGACCCACGTCATCGACGCAGCCAACGCGGCGTGGCTTGAGCGTGCCTGGGAGCGCGTGCGTGAGGAGGTCGCTGCGGGCAGGCGCGCGTACGTGGTGTGCGCGCGCATCGAGGCTGGCGAGGACGCGGCGGACGGTGATGGGGCCAGCGACGAGGACGGCGGCGACGACGGCGGCGACGACGGCGAGCTCGACCTTGACCTCGGCGCGCAGGCCCCGCGGGCGCCGCTGCACTCGGTGGCCGACGTCGCGGCCGATCTTCGCGCTCGCGCTGGCTTCGCCGGGATTCGCATCGGCCTGATGCATGGGCGGCTGTCGCCGGAGGACAAGGCCGCGGCGATGGCGGCGTTCGCCGACGGCACCGCGCCTGTGCTCGTCTCGACGACCGTCATCGAGGTGGGCGTCGACGTGCCCGAGGCGTCGGTGATGCTGGTGCTCGACGCTGACCACTTTGGCATCTCCCAACTTCACCAACTGCGGGGCCGGATCGGGCGCTCCGACATCCCCGGGGTGTGCCTGCTCGTCTCGCGCGCGCCCGCGGATTCGCTCGCTGCCAAGCGTCTCGATGCGCTCGCCGCGACCGCGGACGGCTTCGCGCTCGCGGAGAAGGATCTTGAGCTGCGGCGCGAGGGCGACGTGCTTGGCTCGGCCCAGTCCGGGGGCCGCAACTCGCTCCGATTGCTGCGCGTGGTTCGCGACCGCGCCGTCATCGAGGAAGCGCGCGACGCCGCCACCGTGGTGGTTGACGCCAACCCGAGCCTCGCTGGCCTCGACGCGCTGTCCGCCGCGATGGACACCTGGCTCGCCGCGGATCGCGGCGCCTACCTTGAACGTTCCTAGCGCAAGCGCGCCACGACGTTCCTCGCGCCGAATCGACTCGCACGGGCAATACTTGGCCTTGTGAGGGGCGACAGCCGCAATTACGACGCCGTTCTTGGGGCAATCCGCGAGGCGAGCGGTTTGCCGGAGCTGGCGTGGGCGAAGCCACCCAAGTTTGAGGCTCAGAGTTCAAGCGCCGAGATCCTCCGGGTGTCCTTCGACGGCAGCGAGAACCTCAAGGGTGAGTACGCGATGCGGATTCTCATTGACGACCGAGCGTGGGCCCGGTCGGTCGCCGCACACCGCCACGCCCACGCGCACGGGGTCGCCACCACGCGTGTCGTGCTCGCCGGACCCGCGTCGCCCGTGTACGACCGCGCGTGGCTGTTGGTCGAGTGGGCGCCGGGAGCCCAGGCGATCGACGAGTCGACGCCGTGGCGATACGTGGTCTCGGCGCTGCGCCGCGGGCGCGCGGCGGCGGCCACACTTGCGGGCCTCGCGTGGTCGCTGCACCAGATCCCGCCGGGGCCCGCTGAGGACTTTGCTGACCTCCAGGTTCCGGGCGCCGCCCTCAGCTGGTTGCTCCTGTACGCGGCGCAGTTGGGCGACGTCGACCTCCAGCGGGAGGTCGAGAAGCTGGGCGCCTCGCGGCCGCCGCGGCAACGCACGGTGCTGTGCCACGGCAGCCTGTGCGCAGAGACAGTCATCGTCGACGGGGGCCGCGCCACGATCGTCGATTGGATCTACGCGCACAATGACGACCCACTGTCGGACGTATCGACGACCGCGCTGCTGCTCACCCACCCACCGGTGCCCCGCGGCTCGTGGCTCGCACCGTTGGCCCGTGCCATCGCGCGACGCATATCGCGTGGGTTCCTCGCGCGCTACGCGGCAGCATCTGGCTCCCCGATAGACGCCGACAGGTTCGCGTGGTTCGAGAGGGTGAACTCGGCGCGCATGGCCGTGGTGATCGCGATGCGGGAACAGCTTGGCAACGCCCTCGCTGATCAGGCGCGCCCGGGGCGGCACATCGAGGCCGCGATCGCCCGCGATTTCAGGGCGTCGCTGTAGAGCCCACCCGCCTTAGGTCGTTGCCACGCCGCCTACGCTGGTGGCCATGACGCGCATCATCGCCGGAGAATTCGGGGGCAGGCGTATCGCCGTTCCGCCCAGAGGCACCCGGCCCACCACCGACCGGGTGCGCGAGGCGATCTTCAGCAGGCTCCAGAGCGGCGGCGTCCTGGACGGCGCCGTCGTGATCGACGCCTTCGCGGGCTCGGGAGCGCTCGGGCTCGAGGCGCTCAGCCGGGGTGCACAGCACACGACCTTCGTCGACGCGAGCGGGCAGGCGTGCCGGGTGATCAGCGCCAACGTCGCTGCGGTCGGCGCGGATGCGCGCGCCACCGTGGTGCGCGACCGGGTGGCGCCGTACCTGGCGAACGTCGGCGGAACCTTTACACTCGCGTTCCTGGACCCGCCCTACGACCTGCCCGCCGCGTCTCTGCGCGAAGCCCTTGCGTTGCTCGCGCCACGCCTAGCCGAGGGCGCGACGGTGGTGCTCGAAACGTCGTCCCGGGGCGCGGAGCCCCCGTGGCCGGACGCGATCGCGCCCCAAGCCGCGAAGGCGTACGGCTCCACGACCGTCCATTTCGCGACGCCCAGAGCGCAACTATGACGCGAAAACGCGAAAATGTGGCCAAAGTCACACTTCCCTCCAGTATTCATTTTGCGTATCGCGAGTTACTTTTCTAGGTAGGTATCACGCGTACGGCGGACACGGACGGAGACGCCGCACGAGGTAGCCCCAGGGAGAGACAGAGATGATTGAGTACGACGCAGCGCCGCTAAGCCCGGACGCCGTGCCGCGTCTTGAGGACGACGACGCCGCACGCGCTCAGGCGGCAGCGCGCGCAGGCGACCTCCCGCCTAACGCCGCGCAGTTCGCAAGCATCCCCGGCCGTTTCCAGACCGGGGCCGATCCGGTCCGCAACCTCAAGTTCGGCCGTATCACGGTTCACGAGTACCAGGGCGGTACCGCCGGCGAGCTCCTGCTCCGCGGTTATCCCGAACTCCACACAACCGACCTTGTGGTGACCTACTACGGCATCATCGACGTGCGTTTCGCGCCCGGCGCCGCCGACACGAACAACGCCATCACGAACCCGACCACCATGGGCCGTTCGCTTTCCGACCGGATCCATCCGGACCCGCGCGGCTGCGTCCACGAAATCCAGTTCTCCGGCGGCACGCTCACTGTGCTGTGCGCGGACGTCGCGGGTAGCTGGATTCCGCGCAACTCTCGGGGCTAGCGCCCCGCTCCAAGCGACGACGGTGCGGTAGCGTCGTCCTATGACGATTGCGGTCTTTCCCGGCAGTTTTGACCCCGTCACGCTCGGCCACGTCGACATCGTGGTGCGTGCGCGGGCGCTGTTCGACAACGTCATCGTCGCCGTTGCCCACAACTCCGGCAAGACGCCCCTGCTCGACGTCGACACGCGCGTGCGCCTCGCGGCGCAGGCGATGTCGCACATCGACGGAGTCGAGGTGAAGGCCACCCGGGGCCTGCTCGTGGAATTCTGCGAGGACCAGGGCGCCACCGCCATCGTCAAGGGCCTTCGCGGCGGCGCCGACTACGACTACGAGCGGCCCATGGCGCTCATGAACCGCTCGCTCACCGGTATCGAGACCGTGTTCTTGACGGGCGACAACTCGCTGAGCCACATCGCATCGTCCCTCGTGAGGGATGTGGCACGGCACGGCGGATCGATCAAACACCTGGTCCCGCCGGACGTTGAGCCGGCGGTGCTGGAGGCGCTCCAGCGCGAGAGCTAGACCGCGAGGGTCGTCGACGTATCCTGTCGCGGACCCGCAGGCGTTGCGCGCCCGGCAGAAACGTCTTTCCGCACGTGTCAACCGAACGCCGCCTCCAGCTCGTCGTTCAGGTATGGGAGTGGAAATCAAGCGCGATGCCGATTTATTATCGCGGGGCATGCGACATGAACCCGAGGTGGAGAAGATCGTCCGCGCCTTCGTGGCGTCGGACTACCCACGCGTAGTTGCGGCCGTGGCAGCCGCGACGCGTTCGGGTGACGGGGCCGAGGATGCTGTCCAGGACGCGTTGATTAAGGCGCTCCACACGGACCCTCTGCCCAAGAACCTGCGAGCGTGGGTGACCGTGGTCGCCATCAACCGCCGGCGCGATCTCCAGCGGCGAGCGAGTGCCGAGCACCGCGCCGTGAGCCGGCTAGACGCGCCGACGCCGATCGACCCGACGGCGGGTGTCGCCGAGCACGCCGCCGTCCGGGACGCCGTTGACGCGCTTCCGGAGCGCCAACGACAAATCGTCCTCATGCACTACTACCTCGACGCCTCGGTCGCGGACATCGCGTCGGCTTTGGGCGTCACGCCCGGGACAGTTAAGACCCAACTGCATCGCGGCCGAGCCGCGCTCGCCGACCACGTCGGAGGTGCGTCATGACCATTGACGACCAGATCCGCGCCGCGCTGACGCGCGCGATTCCCCAACCGCCCGTCGATGCGCCAGACGTCGCGGCACACATCATGAAGCGCTGGCGCGACGGACCAGGGCCGGAGGACGGGCCGCGTGACCCGGGCGGGGGCGGTGGTCCCGGCGCACCGAAGGGCGGAGGCCCCTCGGGGCTTTCGGGCGCCCTGCCCGCGGTGCTCGCGGGGCTGGCTGGCGTCCTCGCGGGCGGCGCCGTCGCCTTTGCCCACGGCGCTCCGACCGAAGGGGCGGTGCTTGCCCACGTCCCAGTCTTTGCCTGCCCCGACGCGGGCCAGACCGGGGCGCTCGACGAGGGCGATCGCGTGTACATCGTCGGCCGCGCCCCCGGTTCCTACGCTGTCCGCAACGTCCGCGGCGACGGGGGCACGGTGTTCGTCGGCGCGCAATACGTGAGCCCCGACTCCGACACCTCCGCCCTTCCCGAGCTCAACTGTGAAACCGCCGGCGTCGTCGCCGTCGCCACCCCGAGCCCCACGCCGACACCGAAACACACGTCGAAACCGACCCCGAAACACACGTCGAAACCGAGCAAGCCCAAGGACACGACGCCCGCGGGCGACACGAAGAAGCCCGTGATCGACAACGCCGCGGCGGCGCCGGGAACCGTGTACGACCCCGCCTACTGCACGCCGCCCCAGCAGGCGACGCTCGTCGCGTACGTCACCGACAACACCAGCGTCGCGTCCGTCACCGCGTCATGGACGCTCAAGGGCACGGCGACGTCCAAGGAGATGTCCCCGTCCGGCGGCGGAACCTACTCGGCGACGTTCGGCCCGATAGCCGCGAATACTCTCGGGCTCCACGAGACGAAGGTCGTGACGGTCACGATCAAGGCCAAGGATCCTGCGGGGAACACCGCGAAGAACACGACCGTGCATGTCACGGTCACGAGCGACGGAGGGGGGTGCCTGTACTGATGCGCGCCTCACGGATCATCGCCCCGGCGGCGGCGTTTACTCTCGCCGCTGCGGCCAGCTACGGAGCTGTCGCGACCAGCCAGGCCGGCTCCAACCCGACCCCGAAGGAGTCGGCGGCCCCCATCGGCGTCGTCGCCCCGTTCCCGTACTCGGGCGACGCGGGCACGGCCGCGCAGCGGTGGGTCGACTCTCACCCCGCAGCGGCGGACGGAACCGACGCCGAGTACGTCGCGTACGCCCCGGCCCCCCCGTCGCCAGCCCCCTCGCCCGGAACTCCCGCGGCCGCCCGCGCATCCGGCGAGGCGGGCTCCGCGGGGGCCGCGGCGCTCCCCGACAGTCCTTCCGGCGGGACGCCCGGTGGTGGCGGCGTCGTTGACCTCTGCGCGGGCGACTCCCCGCCCGACTACTGCCCCGACGGCGTCGGCGGCACCGTCGAGCTCGCACTCGACGCCCTTCCCCCGATGGACGGAATGGTGACGCTACACCCGGCAGCACCCGGCTCGGCGCCCTTCCCGTACTTCCCGGAATGTGCGCCCGGTGACCTCCCGGCCGGCGACCTCGCCGTCGGGCTGACAGTTAACCGGCCCGCGAGTATCCGGCTCATGTGGTCCCGCGCCACGGCCGACGGCTGGGACACCCACGAGGCGACGCTCGTCACGAGCGGGCCGGCGGAGGATGCATGGAACGCGTGGGCGGCACGCGACTCCGCGTCACCCACGGATCCCGAGCAGTGGATCGACGTGTGCCACGTGATCCGGGGTCTCGAACCGGGCGACTACCGCGTCCAGGCGACATTCACCGACGCGTCGGACTCCGCGCAATTCTTCACCTACCCCTCCGACGCCCCGCTCGTCGTGCGGGTCAGGGATTCCTCAGGAGCGGTCCCCGGCCACACGCGACGGCCGACGCTCGTCCTGCCCGACGGCGTCGACCACATTCTTGTCAACGCCCTTGCTCCAAGCGACCAGTACATCGCGATGGTCGCCGAGCCCGCGCGCGGCGACACCCCCGGTGCCAGCGGGACGTGCGACGCCTCGCTCCTTGATTCCGCGCTTGACCTTCCCGAGGGAGCCGTCGTCGGCGTGCCCCTCACTCAAGAGACGCTTGCCGACTCGGTGGTCGACGCGCCCGACTACCCGTATTTGCCGAACCAGAACCTCTCCCTGACGAGCGACTTCACCCTCGAAACGGGCACGGACTACACGCTGTGCCTCTTCTGGATGGATAACAGGGGCGATCCCGGGCACGCGCGTCCTGTCGCGGTCGAGGCCATTCCCGTCAGCATCCCCGAGGCGTACCACGTGAGCCTCGACGTCGTCGGGTTCTACGGCGAGGACGGGGCGCTCGACGGTTCGACGGTGAGCGCAGGACGTGTCCGCGCGATCCGCCCAGGAGGCTTCCTGCCCGGAAGCTCGACCGAATGCTCGGGTGGCCTCGACGTCGGCTTCGGCCCGCGCGGGGCGACCTGGCCGGACTCGGACCGCAACCTCTGCACCGACATGACCGGGATTTGGGGCATCATCCGCTTCGGTATCCCCGTCGACGTCACGCTCGTCAACGCGTCCGGGGACGGCAGCCACCAACGCAGCCTCATCCGGATTGATCCCCGGTGCCACGGCGCGTGCGCGCCGCGCGACCCTGAGATGGTCATGGTTCCGCTGCCCGAGGTCGACGGCCACGCCACGGGCTCGCTTGCCGTCCGCGTCTCCTACGCCGCCGCCGCTAGCAACGGGCGAACCCACTTCGTCGTCGGAGAACCCCGTTTCGGCTCGACCGGCCCGCAGACCCCGGACTACGCGTATGTCGACATCGCGACGACGCAGCCGGACATGGGGTCGGCCCTCGCCATCCGCAACGGCGTCGACGTCGACGTGAGCGTGCGCCTTCACCATGTGGATTCGCCCATGGCGTTGCACCTGTCGTTCGTCTCAGGCGACCCGAGCGAGCCGCTGTGCCACGTGGGCGCGGCGCCCGCTCCGCGGAGCCTCAGGGTAACCGCGGACGACACCATCCGGACGTTGCACTATCACGGCCTGTGCGCCGGGGTGCCGTACCGCATCGTCGTCCGCGATGACGCCGGGGAACCTGTGCCGGTGTTCGGGCCGACGGGCTGGGACACGACGGACGGGCACGATTTCACGACTGACCCCATCACGCTCCACGTCACAGGGATGATCTCCGGGATGCGTAGCCAGGGCTACGACTATTCTTTCACCGCCTACTCAAACCTTTGGGTGCGGTCGCCGTACGCGCCGGGCGCATACCCGCTGGCGCTCGACTCGGCGGTTGACGGGTCGTGGGTGGACCAACTCGGCATGCACGGATGGACGATGACGGAGGACGGCTACAGCGCCTGCGGCAGCGGGCGGGCGGCGACTATATACGCGAAGCCGTACACCGGCACCATCGAGGTCGTCAGCGGGCAGCCGATCCGCGTGGAGGGCCACGCGACGTACCGGACGAACCAGCGCGACGAGGACGGCCACTGGACCTGCGACGTCACCACCGCGGCCGGCTACGGCGGCGGCAACGTGTGGAACGTCGACGCTGTCGCGGACATCACCCCCGAACAGCTCCTCGACGGCGTAACGGTGCGGGAGGACGCGACGGCCGACGGCGAGACGTGGGTGCAGTTCGAGATCCGCGGGAATTGACGGCTGGCCCGTGTTGAGGTTCGGGC
This sequence comes from uncultured Actinomycetota bacterium, assembly GCA_963735005.1. Taxonomy (GTDB): domain Bacteria; phylum Actinomycetota; class Actinomycetes; order Actinomycetales; family Demequinaceae; genus WTKG01. The sequence goes on from CAVTJA010000005.1 coordinate 252,667, forward strand.
GCCCCATCGCGTAGAATCGTGCGCTGGTCCTGTCGATCCTGGCGGGCCAAGGTCCCTGAGGACCGCGGAGTAGTGGAGGGGCGATGTCTTCATCGCACGGCCCTGCTGCCTCGCCGTACACCGTCTCTACCCGAGATCTGTCACGGCGTGCGGGCACGCAGAAGTCGATCACCCTTACCTTCGCGGCCCCCGCGGTCGTTGGCACCGACGTGATCGGCGTGCCGGAGGGTGCGGACGTGACGCTCGATTTGAGCCTCGAGTCCGTCTCCGACGGCATCTGGGTCTCCGGAACCGTCTCGGGCGAAGCCTCGGGGGAGTGCGGAAGGTGCTTGGACGCGGTCACCATCACGGTGGACACGCCAATCCAGGGGCTCTTCCTCTACCCCGACGCGGAGCGCGAGGAAGGCGAAGAAGACAACGAGGACGTGCACGACTTCGACGGGCTTGATCTTGACCTCGAAGGCGTGGTGCGGGACGCGGTGGTGACCTCACTGCCGTTCGTTCCGTTGTGTGACCCGGACTGCCCGGGGCTGTGCGACCAATGCGGCGCGCGGCTCGTGGACGAGCCAGATCACACCCATGACGTGATTGACCCCAGGTGGTCCGCGCTAGAGTCGCTTGCGAGCGATGATAGTTCGACCCAGACGAAAGAGAGTTAGCCGTGGCTGTTCCGAAGCGCAAGATGTCGCGTAGCAATACCCGTGCGCGCCGTTCGCAGTGGAAGACCACTGCCGCGACGCTCGTCCCGTGCCCGCAGTGCAAGGCCGAGAAGCTCGGTCACCAGGCTTGCCCCGCGTGCGGTGCCTACAACGGCCGCCAGTACGCCGAGGCGATCCGCACCGAGCACGAGCAGTAAGCCACCCCTAGCGCCATGAAGCCTGGAGAGCAGGCTGCGCGCGACCTGGTTGGCCGCCTCGGGGTCGAGATCGACCCCGAGTTACTGGTGCTGTCCCTGACGCACCGTTCCTTCGCGTACGAAGAAGGCGGCCTGCCCACCAACGAGCGTCTCGAGTTCCTTGGGGATTCGGTGCTCGGCGTCATCGTGACGGACAAGCTCTACCACGACCACCCCGGCCTCGCCGAAGGCGACCTGGCGAAGATGCGCGCGGCTTGCGTCTCTCAGAAGGCGCTCGCGGAGGTCGCGAGGGCGATCGACTTGGGTCCGTGCGTGCTGCTCGGCCGCGGCGAGACCGCCACGGGCGGGCACGACAAGGACTCCATCCTTTGTGACGCCTTCGAGGCGGTCCTTGGCGCCGTCTACCTGTCCCGCGGCATGGACGCCGCGCGAGACGTGGTGCTCCGCCTCGTAGGCCCGTCTCTTAAGGCCGCGGCCCAGTCCGGGGCGGGGCTCGACTGGAAAACCAGCCTCCAGGAGGCTTGCGCGGAGCGCGACCTTGGCGTGCCGTTCTACGACGTCGAGGGCGACGGGCCCGACCACGCACGCACCTTCACCGCGACGGTCAAGGTGGGGGACCGCGCTCTCGGGACCGGCGAAGGCTCGGCCAAGAAGCACGCCGAACAGGCGGCTGCCGAGCAGGCCTACCTCGCGCTCGCAGGCGAGGCCGACTCCGCCTAGCCGATGCCCGAGCTCCCCGAGGTCGAGACGGTTCGCCGCGGGCTTGCGGCGCTTGTGGACGGCGCGACGATCGAGTCCGTCCACGTGCTGCGCGACTCGTGCGTGCGGCTACTTCCCGGCGGAGCCGCCGAGTTTGGCGCCGCAGTCACGGGGCTGTCTTTCGGAGGAGTCGCGCGGCGCGGCAAGTTCCTCTGGTTCCCGCTTGAGGGTGAGGTTGCGCTGAGCGCACACCTTGGCATGTCCGGCCAGTTCCGCGTCCACGAGGCCGGGCCGGGCGCCGCCCCGGCGCCGCACCCGCACTGCCGCGCACGGCTTCACCTGAACCTCCGCGGGCGGCCGCTGACGCTCGACTTCCTCGACCAGCGCACGTTCGGGTACCTGCACGCGGAGGCGATGCGGCCCACGGCGGACGGCGGCCCCGGCGGGGAGGGCAGTGCGCTGCCCGCGGTGCCCGCGTCGGTCCGGCACATCGCCCGCGACGTCTTGGACCCCCACCTCGACGCCGCCGCGGCCACGCGCCTGCTGCGGCGTGGCACCCGCGGCATCAAGCAGGTGCTGCTCGACCAGACGGTCGTGTCCGGCGCGGGCAATATCTACGCAGACGAGGCGCTGTGGCGCGCCCGCGTCCACCCCCAGCGCCCGGCCCACGCCGTCACGGCCGCCCAGGCGCGGGACCTGCTCGCCGCGCTGCGCGACGTGATGGCGGATGCGCTCGCGCAAGGAGGCACGAGCTTCGACGCGCTGTACGTGAACGTCAACGGCGAGTCTGGGTACTTTGCCAGGGACCTGGACGCCTACGGGCGGCTGGGGCAGCCGTGCGCACGGTGTGGCTCGGTGATCCTCAGGGACCGCATCGGCGGCCGTAGTACCCACTGGTGTGCGCGGTGCCAACGGCGGTACGCGCCGCGCGGGCAGTAGGATTGACCGCATGGACTCCATCTCCGTTCTCGTTCTTGATGACCACGAGGTCGTGCGCCGCGGAATCTGCGACATCCTCGACCGTGCCGAAGGCATTGAGGTCGTCGCCGAGGCGGGAGACGTCGCGCAGGCGATCCGCCGTGCGGACGCCGTCAAGCCGCAGGTGATTCTGTCCGACCTCCGCCTGCCTGACGGCACCGGGCTTGACGTGATCGCGCATGTGCTCAAGTCGCTTCCCGACACCCGGGTGGTCGTCCTGACGAGTTACGACGACGACGACGCGCGCGCGGCAGCGCGGGCCGCGGGCGCCCACGGCTTTGTCGCGAAGACGGCCCGCAGCGCGGACGTCCTCCAGGCCGTCCGGGACGCGGCCGCTGGCAAGGTGTCGGCGACCAAGATCCGGGTGGGCGAGGACGCCGTGCTGGCCCGCTTGACCCCCATGGAGCAGCGCGTGCTTGAGCTCGTGGGCCAGTCGAAGTCGAACCGCGAGATCGCGGACGACCTCGGCATCGCCGAGAAGACGGTCAAGAATCACGTCACAGCGGTGCTCGCCAAGATGGGCTTCCAGCGCCGCACGCAGGTGGTGGCGTGGGCCACGGCTCGCCGCGCCAGCTCGTTCCGCGGCTAGCCCGGGATTCGGGCGCTCCAGCGCATCACGGTGCCCGGCGGGTCCTTGTCAGGGTCCCGCGGCACCAGCGAGAACGTCCCCGCCCTGCGTAGCGCGCGCCCCGCGAGGTTTGACGTCCCCGAATGACGGTCCATCTGCGCGGGTGGGCCAACGCCGTCGTCCTCGATGACCACCTCGAGCCGCTCATTCGCGACGTGCACCGTAATCTGCGCGCGAGACGCGTGCGCGTGCTGGGCGACGTTCGATAGGCCCTCGCGGAGCACCGCCACGACGTCGTCCCCGAGCGTCGGGTCGAGCACAGCGGCGAGCACGGCGTCGTCGATCTCCGTCGCGGGAGCGAACTTGAGCGCGTCCTGCGCGAGCACTACCTCGCGGCGGATGCGCTCGTCGAGCGGCTCGTCCGACCGCTGCTGCGCGAGCGAGGACATCACGCCGCGGACGTCTCGCTGCGCGCGCGCCACGTGCGCGAGGGCGCCCTCGACGAGGTCTCGGAGGCCCTCCGGCGCCTGGTCGCTGAGGTTCTCAAGCTGGATCGCGGCGGCGAACAGCTCCTGGGAGACGAGGTCGTGGAGGTCGTCTGCGATGCGCTTGCGGTCCTCGTGCAGGGCGGACACGTTGCGGATGTGGCGCAGTTCGGCGATGGAAAGCGCGAGCGCAGCCTGGTCGGCGAACAACTGGGCGGTGGTGAGGTCGGTGGGCACGAACGACGGCTTGCCGCGGTCGCGCCACAGCATGAGCAGGCCGATCGGCCGGTTCTCGGCGCGCATGGGGGCGTAAAGCGCGGGCCCGAAGTCGCGCACTGGCTCGAGCACGATGGTGCCTGGTGGGACATCGGCGATGGTGCCAACGCCACTGCGGATCGCCTTGAGCGCCCGCCCGCCCTCGGGGAGCACGAGTCCCAGGAGGTCGGCCGCTCGCCGCCCTGCGGTGAACTCCATGACCCACTTGTCGCCCATGCCTGGCAGCACCAGCGTCGCCGCCGATGCGTTCGCGAGCGTCTTGGCCGACTCGACGATGCGGCCGATCGCCTCCTCGTCGCCCGGGTCGGCAAGCAGCGTGGTGGTGATCTCCTGCGACGCGGCTAACCACTTTTCGCGCTGGAGCGCGTCGCGGTACAGCGTCGAGTTGTCGATGGCGACGGACGCGGCCGCCGCAAGCGCCTGGACGACGGTCTGGTCGTGGTCCGTGAAGCCGCCAGCCTTGCTCGCCAGGTACAGGTAGCCGAACACGTGCTCGCGCACGCGCAGCGCCGTGCCCAGGAAACTGCCAAGCGGCGGGTGGCCAGGGGGCAGGCCCTGGAAAGAGGGGTGGTGGGTCACCTCCTCGACCACGAGAGTGCCGGACGGCGGTATTTCGGCGAGGATGCCCACGGACCCTGGCGCACGGCCCAGCCGGTCCCACACCGAGGAATCCATTCCCCGGTAGTGGAACTCCACGCTCGTGCCGTCTTCGTCGAGCACGTTGATCGCCGCAAACTCGGCGCCCGTCTGCGCGCGGCATTCGTCGAGGAACCGCGTCAGCACGGTGGGCAGGTCGAGCTGCGCGTTGAGCGCGATGATGGCGTCGCTCAGGCTCGCGTCGCGGGTGCCCTCTGGGCCGTGCTCAGTCAAGTGCGATCACCTCGTCCACACAGTCGAGTATGCCGTGATCGTGGGTCACGAGCACCACGGCGCGGCCCTGCGACCGCAACGCCGCGACGACCGCGCGAACCGCGTCGGTGCCTTGCGCGTCGAGGTGCTCGGCGGGTTCGTCGATGAGCTGGATGGGGGCGCGATGCACGAGCACGCGGGCAAGTAGCAGCCGACGGCGCTCGCCCCCGGACAGCGAGTTGCCTCCAGAGCCCAGCATGGTGTCGAGTCCGGTCGCGCGCGCCGCGAGCCAGGGGCCAAGCCCGACGATCTCGAGGGCGCCGCGTGCCTCGGTCGGCGTGACGTCGCCGCGTGCAACGCGCAGATTCTCGAGCACCGTGGTTCCGAACACGTGTGCGTCCTCCGCCGACAGCGCGATGGGATCGCCCAGGTACTCGGGGCCCACCGTTGCGCCGCCCAAGGTCACAGTGCCGGCCGCGGGGGGAAGCGCGCCAGCGATGGTGAGCAGCAGCGTCGTCTTGCCGATGCCGGACGGGCCCACGATGCCGAGCGCGCCGCCCGGCCGGAGGCGGGCCGACACGGCGCGGGTGGGCTCCATTCCGGGCCAGGCCGCGCTGACGCCGTCGAGCTTGAGCTCGCCTCCCGCGGGGGCGGCTGCTGGCGCGGCGGCCGCGTCGTCTGTGCCGCCGGTGAGCTCGAGAACCCGCGCCGCCGCCGCCGAGGACCGGCGCCATTGGGTCACGGCCGGGGCCACCGCGGCCACCGCCTCGAACGCTGCGAGCGGCATGAGCGCGACGATTGTCGCGGAGGGGCCGCCGATGGTCGCGGAGGCCGCGACTCCAATCCACACAGCGGCCACGAGCGAGGCGCCCTGCAGGACCACCTGGGCGGCGGCGGCGAAGGCCGCGGGGATGGCGGCGCGGTCCCTGACCTTTTCGACCGCGCGATTCGCGTCGCGCACGTCGCCCATCGCGTCGGGGAGGGTGCCCCACACGCGGTGCTCGCTCGCCTGATCGAGCGCGGCGAGAGCGGCTGCGGTCACGGCGCCGCCGGCCCGGACGCCGTCGGTCTCGGTCACACGCACCGCGCGCGCGGTCAGTAGCGCGGGGAGCACGGCCGCCGCAATGAGGAACGCGGCGAGTACCGCAGCCGCAACCAGGTGCTGGTAGGCCACGATCCCGACCGCCGCAGCGGACACCACGGTCGCGACGCCCACGGGCACCACGGACCTGACCACCACGTCGCCGGTCGTGTCGATGTCTGCCCCAGCCCGCGCCGCGATGTCGCCGGAACGCATCGCCAGGGTCTCGCCGCCTCCACGTGTCTCGAGCCGCATGTACAGGCGCTCGCGCAGGGACGCCATCCCGCGCAGCGCGGCGTCGTGCGAGCGCAGCCGCTCAAGGTACCTGAACAGCCCCCGGCCGATGCCCAACGTCCTGACGATCACCGCGGCAACGGCAAGGTCGGCGGGGGACGGAAGCTCTGCGGCGCGCGCGATGAGCCACGCGGCCGTCGCGCCAAGCCCCACGGCGGAGCCGAGCGCGAGCGAGCCAAGCGCGATCGACGCGGCAATCCTCGTCGGCGCCACTTCGAGGTCACGCCACACGGCGCGAAGGGGAGAGGTCACAGCGCCACCTCCCGGGCGACGACGCGCGCGGTGCGGTCGGCGGCGGCGATGACGGCGGGGTCGTGCGTCGCGACGAGCACGACGGCCCCAGCCGCGGCGGCGGCGCGCATCCGCGAGATGACGCCCTCGCGCGCCCGCGCATCGAGGTGGGCGGTGGGTTCGTCGAGCAGCACCCACGGCCGCCCAGACTCGAAGGCGCGGCCAAGGGCTACCCGCTGGCGCTGCCCAAGGCTCAGCTGCCGGCCGCGGGGGCCAAGGTCGGGGCGTTGGGGCACCCACGCCACCTGGGACGACCAGGAGGCGCCGTCGACGCCCTCGCCCCCGTCCGCGGTCGCGAGCACCGCCCCGCCTGCCCGGACAGTGCCCGCGGAAGGCGCGAGCAGCCCTGCCGCGGCCATCAGCGCGGTTGACTTGCCGTCGCCGTTCGGGCCCACAAGCGCTGTCACCTCGCCCGGCTTGGCGGTCAGGGAGAGCGCATGTGGCGCGAGCCGCTTACCGGCCGGGGTCGCGACGGACAGCCCGGTCAGGCGTAGCGCGCGCCCCGCGAGCGGGGGAGCGACGGGGCCGGTTCGCGCGTCTGGTGCGGGGGTCGCGAGCACGCGCAGCGCGTCGTCAGCGGCCGCAAGCCCATCCGCCGAGGCGTGGAAGTGCGTGCCGACGTTGCGCAGGGGCAGGTAGACCTCGGGCGCGAGGATGAGCACGGCGAGCGCGGTCTCGATGCCGATCCCGCCGTCGGCCAGGCGGAATCCCATGGACACTGCGACGAGCGCGACGGACAGCGTCGTGAGTAGCTCGAGGACCATGCCGGAAAGAAACGCTACGCGCAGCGAGCCCATGGTCGCGCGCCGGTGGGCCTCGCCTAGTTCGCGCACCCGCTGCGCCGGCCCGCGCGAGCGGCCAAGCCCGCGCAGCGTCGGCAACCCGGTGATGAGGTCGAGCACGCGCGCGCCCAGCCGCTGCATCGCCTCAAGATGGCGCGCGGAATGCTGCTGCGTGAGCCGCCCCACGAGCACCATGAAGATGGGTATGAGCGGCAGCGTGACGAGCACGATGACCGCCGACACCCGGTCGAGGCCAAGCACCACCACGAGCGCGAGGGGAGTCACGGTTGCCGCCGTCACAAGGGCGGGCAGGTACCGCACGAAGTACGGCAGCAGGTTGTCGAGGCCGCGCGTGACGAGCGTGGCGACGCGGACGCCCTCGCCGGACGCCGCCCACCGCGGGCCCAGCGTGGCGGCGTGAGCCACGGCCGCCTCGCGAAGCTCGGAGATCACGCGCGAGCCGGCGCGGTGCGCGAGCCGCTCCTGCAGCCACACCGCGGCCGCGCGAAGGGCGACGATCACCGCGAGCACCGTGAGGCCCGTGGACACGTCGCGGACCTGAATGGGGACGAGCGCGCCCCAGGCGCCCAGCCCATCCCCGGCGAGCGGGCCGTCGCCGTCAAGCGGGACGGGGGACAGCACAGGCGCGAGCGCCCGCGCAATCACGAGCGCCTGGGCGAGCACCAGCACTGCGCCGACGACGCCGAGCGCCCCGGTCGTCAGGATGAACCGCCGCGCTGGCCCGACCCGCGCCATCAAGCGCGGGTCGATTGGCCGCATGAATTACCCCTTGAAGGTCAGCTCGTTGTGCTCGGGAATGTCGTCCACGGTGAGGCGACGACGGAACACCCAGTATGTCCAAGCCTGGTACGCGAGCACCACCGGCACCAGCGCCACCGCCACCCACGTCATGACCTTGAGCGTGTAGTCGGTGGACGACGCGGCGTCGGCCGTGAGCGACACGCCGCCGTCGCGAAGCGCGGGCATGACGTCCGGCCACAGCGAGCCGAAGATGAGGACGACGGCGCCGACGATGGCCACCGCGTTCGCGGCGAACGCCTTGCCGAACGACTCCTTGATGCTGAACCACCAGGCCGCGATCAGCGCCACGGCTGCGAGCGCCACGGCGCCCCACGTCCACGGCACCGAATACGCCAGCTGCGCCCACAGCGCGAACGCCGCGCCCACCACGATCGCGGCGAACGAGAACTTCTTCGCGAGGCCCTGAGCGCGGTCACGGATTTCGCCGTCGGTCTTGAGCGACAGGAAGATCGCGCCGTGCGACAGGAACAGCAACGCCGTCAGCGCGCCCCCGAGCAGCGCGAACGGGCTAAGCAGGTCGAAGAAGTTGCCGACGTACTGGTAGCTGGAGTCCAGCTCCACTCCGCGGACAATGTTCGCGAACGCGACGCCCCACAGCACCGCCGGCACCCACGCCGAGCCGATGATCGCCCAGTCCCAGCGCTGGCGCCACTCGTGCTTGTCGATCTTGCCGCGGTACTCGATCGCCACGGCGCGCACGATCAGCGCCAGCAGGATCAGTAGCAGCGGCAGGTAGAAGCCGCTGAACAGGGTGGCGTACCACTCGGGGAACGCCGCGAAGGTGGCGCCGCCCGCGGTGAGTAGCCACACCTCGTTGCCGTCCCACACCGGGCCGATGGTGTTGAGCGCCACGCGGCGCCCCTTGTCGGTCTTGGCGACGAAGGGAATGAGCATGCCCACGCCGAAGTCGAATCCCTCGAGGACGAGGTAGCCGGTCCACAGGACCGCGATGAGGATGAACCAGACGAAGGTGAGATCCATGGCAGCGGCTCCTTAGTACGCGAAGGACAGTGGCTGGTCGTCGGACTTGAGTATCGGTTCCTCGACTTCGGGGAGCCCCTCAATGGCGTAGCGGTGCATGAGCCGGTACCAGAACACGCCAAGCACGCCATAGACGACCGTGAACAGGATCATGGAGGTGAGCACCTCGCCGGCGCTCACGGACGAGCTGACGCCAAACAGCGTCTGCAGGTAGATCGGGTCCTCCCCGGTGGGGTTCGGTGCAACGACCCAGGGCTGGCGCCCCATCTCGGTGAAGATCCAGCCGAAGCTTGCGGCGAGGAAGGGCGTCGGCAGCGCGATGAGCGCGAGCCGCTGAAACCACTTGCTGGTGGGGGCGCCGCCCTTGCGGGTGAGCCACAGCGCGGCCAACGCCAGCGCGGCGCTAAAGACGGCGAGGCCGATCATCAGGCGGAAGGACCAGTACGTGACCGGCAGGTTGGGCGTGTAGTCGCCCTCGCCGTACGTCGCGTCCTTGTCGGCCTCAAGATCGACGATGCCGGTCACGGTTGCGTTCCAGTCGCCGGTCGCGAGGTAGCTGGTCAGGCCAGGGATGGTGATGAGGTGCTTCACGCCGTCGCACGAGTTCGACCAGTCGCCGATGGTGAGCAGCGAGAAGTCCGCGCGCGCCTCGGTGTTGCACAGCGCCTCGGCGGCGGCCATCTTTGACGGCTGCTGCTTGAACATCAGCTTGGCCTGGAGGTCGCCGGTGAAGATCACCGCGATGCCCGCGATGATCATGGTGACCGCTCCGAACCGGACGGCCGTGCGGTAGGCGCCGCGCGTCGCCGCCTGAGCTTTGTTGGGCTTCTTGGAGCCGATCTCCCGTTGGGTCTTGACCAGCCACGCGCCCGCGACGCCCGCGACGACCGTGCCGGAGACGAGGAATGCCGTTGAGATGACGTGGGGGAACGCGAACAGCGTCGTGTTGTTCGTGAGCACCTTGAGGATGTCCGTCATCTCGGCGCGCCCCGTGTCGGGGTTGAACTTTGCGCCGACGGGGTGCTGCATCCATGAGTTCGCCGCGATGATGAAGTACGCCGACAGGTTGGTGCCGATGGCGAAGAGCCAGACGGTCGCGAGGTGAAGCTTCTTGGGGAGGCGGTCCCAGCCGAAGATCCACAACCCAAGGAACGTTGACTCGAGGAAGAACGCGAGCAGCGCCTCCATGGCGAGCGGCGCGCCGAACACGTCGCCCACGTAGCGCGAATACTCGGACCAGTTCATGCCGAACTGGAACTCCTGCACGATGCCGGTGGCGACGCCCAGCGCAAAGTTGATGAGCAGCAACTTGCCGTAGAACTTCGTGAGCTTGAGCCACTTCTCCTTGCCAGTGCGCACCCACGCCGTCTGCATGATGGCCACGAGAATGCTGAGGCCAATTGTCAGCGGAACGAGGATGAAGTGGTAGACGGTCGTGATTCCGAACTGCCAACGGGCGAGTTCCAGTGCATCCATCAATGCCTCCCAGAGCCTGATCTCACGACGGTAACGCTAGACGTGAATCCGCGGGCCGGGACCTAGGTCCCGACGGCGCCCTGAGGCGGCGATCGGGCGCCATCCGTGGAAACTCGTGGGATATCGCCAGCGGTGTGACACAATGACACCAAGGTCAGCGCACGCCCACAACGTGTGCAAACCGCGCGACAGACGCAGCGACTGAGAGATGTGCCTGTTCAGCTCGATATAACGAAGGACGAGCCCGAACGCCGCGCACATCCTTGAGGCGCCGTTGATAGCCGCGACCTAGAGACTTAAGCAGCCGCCAACCGGCGGACTGCGACCGACGTACGTCGGGCGGGGTGTGGGCCGCCGGGCTAGAGGTACCCGCTTTGAGCGAGGACACAACCACTTCAGAACCAAACGCCAGCGCCATTTTCAAGGCGCCGGAACCCGCTACCCCCGCGCCCACGAGGTCGCGCAGGGCATCGGCTCCCGCAGGCGAGCCCAAACCCGCCGAGGAGGCCGCCAAGACGGCCACGAAGTCGGCCGCGAAGACGGCCACCAAGGCGAAGGCAAAGCCTGCCAACGACGACTCGGACGGCAGCGACGACTCCGACGGCGGCGGCCCCAAGCGGCGCAGGCGCGGCGGCCGCGGCCGCGGCGGAGCCAAGAAGAGCGACGACGGCAACGAGTCTGGCGCCCAGGACGCTTCGGGCTCCGGCGACTCCGACAACGACCGAGGCGACAACAACGACGGCTCCGACGACTCCGACGGCGACGGCACGCGCAGGCGCAGGCGCCGCCGGGGCGGCCGGGGCCGCGGCGCATCGTCTTCTTCCTCTTCTGGATCGGGCAGCGACGACCTCGCCGGCTCCACCCGCCTTCAGGCCAAGCGCCAGCGCCGCCGCGAGGGCCGCGAGACGCGCCGTCCCATTGTTTCCGAGGCCGAGTTCCTCGCCCGCCGTGAGTCCGTCAAACGCTCGATGATCGTTCGCGAAAAGGACAGCCGAGTGCAGATCGCGGTGCTCGAGGACGACATCCTCGTCGAGCACTACGTGTCGAACCAGGCGCAGCAGTCAATGGCGGGCAACGTCTACCTTGGCCGTATCCAGAACGTCCTGCCAGGCATGGAGGCGGCCTTTGTGGACGTCGGCCGTGGCCGCAACGCCGTGCTGTATGCGGGCGAGGTCAACTGGGATGCAGCAGGCCTCAAAGGCAAGCCGCGCCGCATTGAGCTCGCGCTCAAGCCCGGCGACACCGTGATGGTGCAGGTCACCAAGGACCCGATCGGCCACAAGGGCGCGCGCGTCACCAGCCAGATCTCGCTCGCGGGGCGTTTCCTCGTGTTCGTGCCCGGCGGCGGCGTGACCGGCATCAGCCGCAAACTGCCCGACACCGAGCGCAATCGTCTCAAGAAGCTACTCCGCGAGGTCATCCCCGAGGGTGCGGGCGTCATCGTCCGTACTGCCGCCGAGGGCGCGGCAGAAGACGAGCTCCGCGCCGACGTCGAGCGCCTCAAGCGCCAGTGGGAGGGCATCGAGAAGGAGGCCGCCAAGGGAAAGGCGCCGCAGTTGTTGCGCGGCGAACCCGACATGGCCATCCGCGTCGTCCGCGACATCTTCAACGAGGATTTCGACTCGCTCACCATCCAGGGCGAAGACACCTGGAACTCGCTCAGCGCGTACGTGGGCCAGGTCGCCCCCGACCTCGCTGGCCGCCTGCACCAGTTCACTGGTGACAAGGACGTGTTCACCGAGTCCCGCGTGGACGAGCAACTCCAGAAGGGCATGGCCCGCAAGGTGTGGCTGCCTTCCGGCGGCTCGCTCGTCATTGACCGCACCGAGGCCATGACGGTCGTAGACGTCAACACCGGCAAGTTCGTCGGCAAGGGCGGCACGCTCGAGGAAACGATGACGCTCAACAACCTTGAGGCGGCCGAGGAGATCGTGCGGCAGCTCAGGCTGCGCGACATCGGCGGCATCATCGTCATCGACTTCGTGGACATGCTTCTCGAGGCGAACCGCGACCGCGTGCTACGCCGCCTGATCGAGTGTCTTGGCCGCGACCGGACCAAGCACCAGGTGGCCGAGGTCACCTCGCTTGGGCTCGTGCAGATGACGCGCAAGCGCGTCGGCCAGGGCCTTGTCGAGGCGTTCTCCGAGACGTGCGAGCACTGCAAGGGTCGCGGCTTCCTCGTCCACGGCGAGCCCGTGATCGAAACTGCCGACAAGGAGCCCGCCCAGCGTGGCCGCGGCAAGCGCGCGCCGGCGGGCAAGGGCTCAGACAAGCCCGCAATCGAGGAGACCGACGAGAGCAGGGCTGCCGTCAAGCAGACCCTCGCGAGCATCGCGGCCGCTGCCGAAAAGGCGCACCACGACCACGATCACGACGCGGCACCACCGGCCGACGAATCCGACGCCGACGCCGGCGCCGAGGCCTGACAGCAGCGATCGCTCGCGACCTGTCCCCGTCTGCCGCCGCACCCGACGCCCACTGAAAGGACCGCCCGCACGTGTTGGATGTCTATCGGGGCCTGTTTTCGGCTCTGGCTGACGCGCCCGTCCCATATGCGGTCTTCAAGGGCTTCGCTCACCTCGCGGAGGACCTTCGTGGCGAGCGCGGCGACGTTGACGTGTGGGTCGAGCCTGCGCAGATCGACCGCATGGTGGCGATTGCGCGGGAGCACGGATTCTTCGAGGTGCGGTGGGAGTCTCGGCGCCGGGCCGCATTCTCCATGGTCGGGTGGGATCTCGCGACCGGTCGTCGTGCGTCGCTTCACGTGCACCGCGTTCCGTACGCGCGCAGGCGACGCACGCTCGTACCACTGATGTTTCTCTACGAGCGCGAGGTGGAACTTGGCGGCGTCGATAAGTCGACGGGTGCAAGGTTCAGCACGCGAGAGTGGACCGACCGTTTCGTCGCGCAGAAGGAGGCCTTGCTGGCCGGACCCGAGTGGCGCCTTTTCGCGAGGACGGTGTTTCGACCTCGCACGATTCGCCGACTCGGGTTTCGGTTTTCCGCGATCGAGACGGCTCGAACTTACCGCGCGCTATTGTCCAGCCTCGTGAGGTTCCGGGGCCGGTCGCCAGTCTCGCGACGCGGCCTGCTGGTCGCAATCTCAGGGGTCGACGGTTCGGGCAAATCGACACTCATCGACACGCTTCACGCCTCGCGCTTCCTCGCGTCGACCCAGGGCGTGGTGAGGCGCTACTTCGGGAACCGAGACTTCTGGATTCCCGGCCTAGCGCGCGCGGTCAAGCGTCGGCCGCGCTCCCGGCTCGTCAAACTCGTCGTGCTCACGCTGTCCATCGTGGACCGCAAAATGCGCATCTTGTCTGCGCTCGCCGCGCGCCGCCGCGGACGCATCGTCGTGTGCGATAGGTACTACTTCGACCACCGGGTGGGCGACCCGACCGCGAAGTACCTCCCGGAGGGGCGCTTGAAGAGGGTTGTGGACCGCATCGTTCGTTGGGTGCCCGCTCGCCCCGATCTGGCACTGTACCTGCGGGTGTCGGCGCAGACCGCTCGGGCACGCAAACCAGAGAAGAGCCTGGACGAGTTTGACAAAGCGATTGCGGGCTACGACGGGGTGTTCGCCGAGTGGGAGGGGACAGTTGTCGTGGATGCGGAACAAGAAGCGGCTGCGGTAGCCGAGTTCGTTCGAGCGGCGATCGCCGCACAGTTGCGTGCCGAAGGGGGAACCCCATGACCCGTGTCCTGTTAGTTTCCAGGCCGGTAGTGCCGCCGTGGGACGAAGCCTCGAAGAACTTCACGCGCAACCTTGCGCTTCATCCCTCGAGCGTTGAACTGGCTGTGCTGACGGACGGGTCCAACGTTGACCTTCCCGCGAGTGTGCAGCGCATTCCGATCTACACGAAGCCTTTTCTCACGCGAGGACAGCGGTTGCGACTGCTCGGCTTGTGGCTACGTGGCCGCCACTTCGACGTGCACCACTACCTGTTTACGCCGACTCGCCTCAACACCCTCCTGTTCGGGTTGACGCTTGGCAAGCTGGGCGCGAAATCGGTGCAGACTATCGCGAGCCTCAACGGGCGTGACTATACGCCGAGGCAGATGCGGCGCCTGATGTTCGCCGACGTTGTGGTCACTTACTCGGAGTTCTCGCGCCAGCGACTTGAGCAAGCGGGCATCCGACGTTCCGAGCGCATCTACCCGGGAATCGACCTTGATCACTTCGCGCCGCGTGCGCGAAACGTCGAGTTGGCGCGCCGGTGGGGAATCGAGGACGGGGACTTCGTGGTGCTGTATCCGGGCGAGTATTTCCGACTGGGCGCGACCGACATGCTCGTCGACAGCCTGGCCGAAGCGGTGCGTCGCATACCGAACCTGAAGTTCGTCTTTGGGTGCCGGGTGAAACATAAGGAGGATCCGCGCAAGAAGCGTGAGGTCGTCGACGCCATCGAGCGCATGGGCCTGTCGGATCACGTGGTCTACACCGACACGGTCCCTGACATGCCATCGCTGTACAACCTCGCGGATGTCGTGGTGTTCCCTATCCTGACCATGGGCCTCAAGTTTGACGTTCCGCTCGCGGTCGTCGAGGCCATGGCGTGCGCGAAGCCAGTCGTGATTTCCGACCTCCCGTTGCTCGCGGAGTTCTCGTCCGCGGAGAACGCCGTCGTGGTTCGGGCGGGGCACGTCGACGACTACCTGGACGCGGTGGAGTCGCTGGCGCGCGACGAAAGCGGGCGTGCCGACATCGGCAGCCGTGCGCGCGCGTTTGCAGAGCGGGAGTTCGATATCCGCGATATCTCGTCGCGATACGAGGCCATCTATCGCTCCCTCGACGCTGTCCACGAGGGAGCGTCCGAGTGAGGGTGGTGACGATTTCTGGCCTTGATGGCTCTGGCAAGTCAACCCAGATTGAGCTCCTGCGCGCCAGGCTGACGGCCCAGGGCGAGAACGTGTATGCGTTTCACGCCGTCCAGTTTTCCGTCGCGCAGCGCGCCAGGAATCTCGCTCGACGCCTGCGCGGGCGCAGTCCGCAGAATGGTGAGGACGAAGGTCAAGCCGTGACCGCCGCAAGTGGATTCGCGATCGCGTTGCGCCGCGTTGCCATGCGGATCGACATCCTGCGCTACCGGCGGTTGCTGAGGTCCCTGCGGCGCGCCAGCGTCACGGTTGTCTTGTCCGACCGATTCTTCTACGACGGGTTGGTGAACATCGCGTACCTTGCCGGGACCGCTCGTGTTGGGTCGCTTGCGATTCCGCGCCCCGACGCCGCCTTCTACCTGCGAGTCGATCCAGGGGTCATCGTGAGTCGATAGCGAGTTCCCGAGCAGGGCCGCGCGTACTTGGAGACCAAATACGCGCTCTACGAATCGCTTGCCGAGCAGCGCGATCTGACGATCATTGACGGCACACCGGGATCCGGAGACGTGCTGGATGCGATCGTCGAGGCTTTCGCCAAGTAAATCGCCGCTCGAGCCGCACCGGGCACCCGCGAGGCAGGCGTCTGGAGTTTGACCCGACGGCGCCCGGGCGGGTATCTTTGTCCGTCGGCGTGTTAAGCGCCGGAACCCCTCACGACGATGCGGCCTCCTGCCGCGCGCGACGAGGACTACAGACGTGAAGGAACATCATGGTGTACGCGATTGTGAAGGCCGGTGGCCGCCAGGAGAAGGTCGCCGTCGGCGATGTGGTGGTTGTCGACCGCCTGCAGGCCGACGCTGGCACGACCATCGAGCTTCCCGCTCTGCTTCTTGTGGACGGCGACAACGTCACGTCCAAGGCTGCCGACCTCGCGAAGATCAAGGTCACTGCCGAGGTCGTCCGCGACGAGCGCGGCCCCAAGATCACCATCCTCAAGTACAAGAACAAGACCGGCTACCGCAAGCGCATCGGCCACCGTCAGGACCTGACGCGGCTGAAGGTCACGGGAATCAAGTAGGGATACCGACATGGCACACAAAAAGGGCGCAAGCTCCTCACGCAACGGTCGCGACTCGAATGCCCAGTACCTGGGCGTGAAGCGCTTCGGCGGACAGGTCGTCAAGGCCGGCGAGATCATCCTTCGCCAGCGCGGCACCAAGTTCCACCCGGGCCTCGGCGTTGGCCGCGGCAAGGACGACACCCTGTTCGCACTCGAGGCCGGCGCCGTGAAGTTCGGCCGCCGTCGCGGGCGTGACGTCGTCGAGATCGTCGAGCCTTCGAAGGCCTAGCCAGACCCAGATGTAGCGAAGGGGCGCCTCCCAAGCGGGAGGGGCCCCTTCGTGCGTCTGGAGTCGTTGTTAGCTGACCTCGATCACCACGCGCGACACCTTTCGCGGGCGCGGCGGCGTCGCCTTCCTCGGCGACCACGCGTGACACGCAGCAGCACATCTTCGCGTTCGGCGCCTTCTGGCGCTCCGAGTAGAACACGTCGCGGTGGTCAACGCGCCCGTCGAGCTCGAGGATGTCCACCTCACACAACCCGCACTCGCCGCGGCGGCAGTCGTACATCATCTCGGCGCCGCCGCGTTCGAGGGCCTCGAGCATGGATTCGCCAGGCTGCACCTCGACGGTCACCCCGAGCCGGGGCACGCTGACCTCGAACGGTTCGGCGTCGAACCAGCCCGAGTTCCCGAACGTCTCGAACCGCAGTGCGGTGGGGTCGCGGTCGCCGCGCTCCCACGACCGCTTGATGGACTCCATGAGGCGGATGGGCCCGCACATGTAGAGCTCGGCGTCCGTTGGCACCGTCTTGAGTAGCGCGTCAACATCCATCCGGCCGTGCTCCGCGGTGACGTGTGCGACTAGGCGGTCGCCGTGGCGCTCCTCGAGCTCGCCAAGGTACGCCATCCGCTCGCGGGTGCTGCCGACGTAGTGCAGGGTGTAGTCCGCCCCAAGCCGCTTAAGCGTCGACGCCATGCCCCGGATGGCCGTGATGCCCACGCCGCCCGCGACGAGCACGTAAGACGTCGCGCCGACCCGCAGCGGAAAGTCCTGGAGCGGCTGCGTGATGCGCACGGCGTCACCCACATCGAGCGCCCGCATGTATTCGGAGCCGCCCCGGGAGGTGGCCGCACGCGAGACGCTGATGGCGATGGTGCGACCGCCCGCGCCCGCGCCCGCGATCGAGTATGAGCGCTCGTCGTCCCGGCCGTCCGGCAACTGCACAAGGACGTCGATGTGTGCGCCCGGGCGCACGGCCACGGGCAGTTGGGGCTTGAGCACCAGGCGCACGATGCCCTCCGCGATCTCCACGCGCTCGACGACCGTGGCGTCCTGCCACTGAATGTGCTTGTTCGCCACGCCGCTAGTCCTCGTCAGTGGCGCGCGCGGGGGACACCGTTCCGCGACCCTCGGCGGCGAGCGCCTTCTCGAGCAAGCGGCGCACCCACATGCCGCCGGCGTCGATATTGAGGCTGTAGAACTCGTAGTCAGGGTTGGCGTCGATCGCCTCCTGCTGCGCCTTAAGCATCGCCTCGTCCTCGCTGAACACGCCGTGCACGCCGTTGCGTAGCTGAGTGGTGATCGTCTGGCTCTCGAGGCGATAGTTGCGCATGAACGCCCAGTAGTAGTGGCAAGAGCGGTCGCGCTCGGGACTGATGGTGTTCATGACGTAGCCGTTCACGCCCTGGGAGCGGTCGCCCTCCGGGGCCCCGGTGCCCGCCTTGGCGACGCCCACGTCGATGCAGATGGTGGACGGGAACTCGTAGCGGATGATCTGCCAGCGGTCCACCTTGCCCGTGTAGCCCGGGAACTTGTCGTTCATGTTCTTCTGCCAGAACGGCGGGGGATCGATGTTGAGCATCCACCGCGCGACCGTCGCCGACGTGCCGTCGTGGCTGACCTTGAACTCTGACTCGCTCAACTCCTTCTGTCCGAGCGAGGAGCCGTGCACGAACTCCTCGTGCGTGAGGTCCATCAGGTTGTCCAGCACCAACTGGTAGTTGCACGGCGCGTAGATGGTCTCGCCGTCGCCCGCCCACTCGTCCGAGCTCATCTGATGCATGTCGGGGATGTCATCGGGGTTCGCCAAAGTGGGCTCACCCAGCCACACCCACACGAACCGGTAGCGCTCCACGATGGGGAACGACGGGACCACCGCGGACGGGTTGATCGTCTCCTGCGCGGGCATCCCCGTGCATCGTCCCGCGGAGTTGTAGCGGAGCCCGTGGTACGGGCACTGGACCTCGTCGTTGCCCACGAGCTTGCCCTGCGACAGGGGCGCCAGGCGGTGCCAGCACGCGTCGGCGAGCGCCACGGGGCGGCCGTCGGCGGTGCGATACATGGCGAGCGGCCGGCCGGCGACCGTTCGCGCGAGCAGCCCCTTGGCGGTGACCTCGTAGTCCCACGCCGCGACGTACCAGGCGTTCAGGGGGTAGGTCATCAGTTTGGCGGCGTGAGTTTGAGTCGAGTCGGTGGTCATGGTGCACTCCCTTGTGCCGGTGTCACGGATCGGTGTCCACTCGCGTATAACTATGACCATAGTTATTGCGCTCACCGACGACACTACCCCCGGGCGTTATCGTTGCCAAGACAGTCACGCGCGACCGCCAGACGATGAGGAGCCACAGTGAGCCTGCGCTCGGCCCTGCTCGCCCTGATCTCCGGCGGCCCGCTCACCGGCTACGACGCGGTGAAACACTTCCGCAGCTCCGTGGGGCACCTGTGGCACGCGCCGGACTCGCAGATCTACCCCGAGCTACGGAAGATGCAGGCAGACGGCCTCCTTGACGCCACGGAGGTCCCATGGGGGAGCAAGGACGCGAAAAAGACGCAGTACTCGCTGACCCCCGCGGGAAGGGAGGCGCTGGCGCATTGGCAGGCGACCCCGCTTACGTATTCGCCCGAGCGCGACCAGCCACACCTGATCGCCGCGTACTTCGAGTGGGGAACACCGGACACCGCGCGGGCGCGGCTCCACGAGCACATCGAGTTCTTCACCGCGGCCAAGGTCAGCGCGGAAAGCCAGGCGAAGGAGATCCGCGAGCGCACCAGCCCCACGCTGCAGCGACGGTTGGACGTCACCGACCCGGCCGACTGGGACCGCATCGCCGCGTTCAAGCTGTTCGCGTACAAGGGAAAGATTGGGCGCGCGGAGGCGGAGATCGCGTGGGCTCAGGACGGGCTTGAGTTGCTCGACGGACTCGAGAGCGGCGGCTCGACGTCGCGCAATTAGGGCGCCAGATCGCGGGTGACCGTGACGGTCTTGTGGGTCAGCACGCCGTCGGCATTCTCGAGCGTGAGCGTGTACTTGTGGGATTCTTCGGAGCACGCGAAGTTCACGTCGACGTCGCCCGACTTCGGGTCGATCGACTGGTACGGGTGCGCCTTCGCGTTGTTCGTGTCGACGCCAAGCCACGCGTAGACGGCGTTCTTGGCGGTGTAATTGAAGAACACGCCCTGGACATCCATGTCGGTCTCGCAATAGACCGGCGTCGTCACCCGGAACCACGTGAACTTTGCCTTGGGGGCGGCGGGCTCCGGCTCGGGCTCGGGCTCGGTCGCGGGCGTCGTCGTCGTTGGCGTCTCCGGCTCTGTGGGCGGCTCAGTGGTAGCCGTGGCGGCGGGGGTCGTGGACTCGGCGGGAGTGACCGCGGGCGTATGCGTGGCCGTCTCGGTCCGCGTCGGAGCGGGGGTGTCCTTGTTCGTCGCCATCAGGTAGATGACGAACGCGAGCAGCGCCGCCAGCAACGTGGCGAGCACGGCGGTGACGATCGGGAGGATCGGCGGCTTGCCGCTTGGCTGCGCCGGGGGAGCGTCCTTGCCTGCCATGACCCGCCTCCTTGCGATGACTTCGACCACGAGTCTAGGGGCGTCGCGCGGCGCCTGCCAGGGCTGGGACAATGGCAGGCGGCTACTCGGCCGCATCACCGACAGAAGGGAGGCGCGCCATGGCATCGTTCGTGGACCGCGTGACCCTTCACGCCACCGGCGGCCGGGGAGGGCACGGCGTCGCGTCCGTGCATCGCGAGAAGTTCAAGCCGCTCGGCGGGCCGGACGGCGGCAACGGCGGGGACGGCGGCAGTGTCATCCTGGTCGTGGACGCCCAAGCGACGACGCTTCTCGACTTTCACCACGCGCCTCACCGGGCGGCGGCGAACGGCGGGCAGGGCGCTGGCGACAATAGGCACGGCTCAAAGGCCGCCGACATGCGCCTCGCGGTGCCCAACGGCACCATCGTGAAGTCCCCCTCTGGCGAGGTACTCGCGGACCTCGTGGGCGACGGCGCAGAATACGTGGTCGCCGCAGGCGGTCGCGGCGGAATGGGCAACGCCGCGCTCGCGACTCGCAAGCGCAAGGCGCCCGGATTCGCCCTGCTAGGAGAGCCCGGCGAGGAGGCGAGCGTCATCCTCGAGCTCAAGTCCATCGCCGACGTCGCGCTGGTGGGCTACCCAAGCGCGGGAAAGTCGTCGATCATCGCCGCGATGTCGAAGGTTCGGCCCAAGATCGCCGACTACCCCTTCACCACCCTCGTGCCCAACCTCGGTGTGGTCGAGGCGGGGGCGACGCGGTTCACGATGGCAGACGTGCCCGGCCTCATCCCCGGTGCGTCCGAGGGCAAGGGACTGGGACACGATTTCCTGCGCCACATCGAGCGCTGCAGCGTGATCGCCCACGTGCTCGACACTGCGGCGCTTGAGACTGACCGCGACCCGGTCAGGGACCTCAAGACGATTAGCGCGGAGCTTGCGGCGTACGACTTCGACTCAGACGTCAACGAGACGCCGCTCGCCGAGCGCCCGCAGATCGTGATCCTCAACAAGATTGACGTGCCCGACGGGCGCGAGCTGGCCGCGATCGTGCGCCCCGAGCTGGACAAGCTCGGCATGCGCGTGTTCGAGGTAAGCGCCGCGAGCCACGAGGGGCTCAAGGAACTAGGGTTCGCGCTGGCGGAGATGATCGCCCAGGCGCGGGCAGCGGCGCCCGCAATAGAGAAGGCGCCGATCGTCCTGCGCCCGCGCGCGGTGGACCAGGCCTCGTTCACGGTGGAGCACGTTCGCGATGGCGCAGAGGACTTCTTCCAGGTGCGTGGCGCCAAACCCGAGCGGTGGGTCAAGCAGACCGACTTCAACAACGACGAGGCCGTGGGCTACCTTGCCGACCGGCTCGCAGGGCTCGGAGTCGAGGAGCAACTGTTCAAGGCAGGTGCCATCCCGGGCGCCGAGGTCGTGATTGGGCCGCGCGAAGGCGGCGTGATGTTCGAGTGGCAGCCCACGATGGCCGCCGGCGCCGAGCTGCTCGGCTCGCGCGGCCGCGACCTGCGTCTCGAGGAGCTTGAGGGCTCGGCCCGCGCCACCCGCGCGGACCGGCGCCGCGGCCACCACGAGCGCATGGATGCCAAGGCGGCGGCGCGTGAAGAGCTGTGGACGGAGCGAGACGCGGGACACTGGGTGACACCGGACGGCGAGGACGAGGAGCAGGAATGACGGACACGCGTGAGGCCATCGCGGCTGCGCGCCGCGTCGTCGTGAAGGTGGGCTCGAGTTCGCTCACCGAGGCCGACGGCTCGCTCGCGGAGGACAAGCTCGTCGCGCTCGTCGCCGTGATCGCGGGGATGCGTGCGCGCGGGCAAGAGGTCGTGCTGGTGACGTCCGGCGCGATCGCCGCCGGACTTCACCCCCTTGGTCTCACCTCGCGTCCCCAGGACCTCGCGAGTGCACAGGCGACGGCGTCGGTGGGTCAGGGCGCCCTGATCGCCGCGTACACGCGCGCGTTCAAGGGGCACGGCCTGGTCACCGGCCAGGTGCTGCTGTCCGCCGACGACCTCGTGCGCCGCACGCACTACGGGAACGCCCAGCGGGCGCTCGCAAGGCTACTCGAGCTTGGCGTCGTTCCCATCGTGAACGAGAACGACACCGTCGCGACGGACGAGATCCGGTTTGGCGATAACGACCGCCTCGCGGCGCTGGTGTCTTCCGTGGTCGGCGCGGACGCGCTCATCCTGCTCACCGACGTCGACGGGCTCTACACCGCCGCGCCCGGCACCCCCGGCGCCACCCGCATTGACAAGGTGGCCGGGGCTGGCGACCTCGAGGGGATCGACATCTCCAAGCGCGGCCACGAGCTCGGAACAGGCGGCATGGTGACCAAGCTCGAGGCCGCCGCGATCGCGACGCACTCGGGAGTGGCCGTCGTGCTCGCCGCGGCTGTCGATGCCGCGCGTGCGGCTGCGGGGGACCACGTGGGCACCCTGTTCGTCGCGACGGGCAAGCGCTCGACGGCTCGCCTCCAATGGCTCGCGCACGCGGCAAAGACGAGCGGCCAGTTGGTGCTCGACGCCGGGGCGGTGAAGGCCGTGCGCGGCGGCAAGGCGTCGCTGCTCGCCGCGGGAGTGACGGCCGTGCGAGGCGAGTTCGACGCCGGCGACCCCGTCGAGCTGGTCGGCCCGGACGGCCAGATGGTGGCGCGCGGCTTCGCGCGATTCGCGGCACACGAGATTCCCGCCATGCTCGGCCTCAGCACCGCCGAACTTCGCGATCAGATGGGCGAGCATTACGCGCGTGAACTCGTGCACCTTGACGACCTCGTCGTCGTCGGCCGCTAGTCCGACCGGCGCGGCCACGCTTGGCGGCCCTTGCCGTTACAAAACTGTGACCTCAAATCTTGACTTCACAGCGTGAAGCCAGGTGCGAAATCTGTCACATCGCGCTACGTTGTGTTCAACCCTTGAAGTCAAGGGGGCTTCAAATCGGAGTTTTGCTCCGAACACACAGAGAGGTGTGACGTGAAGAAGAACACAATGCGCGCCATGGCGGCAACCGCCGTCGTAGGTGCCGCGCTGGCAATGACTGGATGTTCAGACTCCGGGGGCAAGAGTGACCTCCGTGCCTGCATCATCCTTCCCGACGCTGCTTCGTCGCCGCGCTGGGAGAACGGTGACCGTCCTGCCCTGAAGAAGGCGATCGAGGACGCCGGCTTCACCGCCGACATCCAGAACGCTCAGGGTGACACCGCCAAGTACGCGACGATCGCAGACCAGATGCTTTCGCAGGGCTGTGGCGTCATGCTGCTCGTTGACCACCAGGGCGCTGCCGTGGCCGTCACCGAGAAGGCAAAGGCTGAGGGCGTTCCGGTTATCGCTTACGACCGCCCGATCCCCGGTTCGGACTACTACGTGTCGTTCGACAACTTCCAGGTTGGCGCTCTTGAGGGCCAGGCTGTTGTCGATGGCCTGAAGGCCGCTGGCAAGGACCCGGCTTCGGCCACGGTCGTGTACATCGGTGGAGACCCCGCCGACGGTAACGCCGCTATGTTCCACGATGGTGCTGTGTCGGTCATGGAAGCCGCGGGTATCTCCCCGGCAGCCGAGCCGCCGGGCAAGTGGGACGGCGAGCACTCCGCAACCGTCTTCGAGCAGGCGCTCACCGACCTCGGTGGCACTGTTGACGCGGTGTGGGCTGCTAACGACACCAACGCTGCTGGCGTCATCACGATCCTGGACAAGAACGGTCTGACCGTTCCCGTCTCGGGTCAGGACGCCTCGGTTGCTGGTCTCCAGAACGTCCTTCTGGGCAAGCAGACCGCTACGGTCTACAAGCCGTTCACGCTCGAGGCCGAGGCTGCTTCTAACCTCGCCATCAAGCTGCTGAACGGTGAGACCGTCACCGTCGACAAGAAGCTCGACGACGGCACTCCTTACATCGCGGTCACGCCGATCCTGGTGGGCCCGAAGGAGGTCCAGCAGGTCATCGACGCTGGCGACGCTTCCTACGCAGAGGTTTGCGCGGGCGACGTCAAGGCCAAGTGCGACGATGCCGGAATTAAGGGCTAGCTAGCTAGGTAGTCCGCAGCACAACGGGAGGGTTCCGCGCCAGCATTAGGTGCGGGACCCTCCCCGCTTGCGGCAAGATGCGAATACAGACTTTTTCGTCAAAGGAGACGGCTGATGGATCAGGCAATCATCGAGTTGCAAAACGTCGTGAAGAGCTTCGGCCCGGTAGACGTGCTGAAGGGCGTGAACTTCTCGGCGCACGCGGGCCGCGTGACCGCGCTAGTCGGGGACAACGGCGCAGGCAAGTCAACTCTGATCAAGGGGCTCGCCGGCGTGCAGCCTTATGACGGGGGCCAGGTCCTCTTCGAGGGGTCTCACGTTGACCTTCACCACCCGCGCGAGGCGGCCCGCCACGGCATCGAGGTCGTGTACCAAGACCTCGCGCTGTGCGACAACCTCGACGTCGTCCAGAACATGTTCCTGGGCCGCGAGGAGCTCGCCACCGGGACGTTTGACGAGGGGCGCATGGAGGCGGACGCCGCTCGCGCGCTCGCGTCGCTGTCCGTGAAGACCATGACGTCACTGCGTCAGAAGGTCGCGTCGCTGTCTGGTGGACAACGCCAGACGGTCGCGATCGCGCGGTCCGTCGTCAAGCAGGCCAAGGTCGTCATCCTTGACGAGCCCACCGCCGCTCTCGGCGTCGCCCAGACGGCCCAGGTGCTCGCGCTGGTGCGTCGCCTCGCCGACTCTGGCGTCGCCGTCATCATCATTTCTCACAACCTGCAAGACGTCTTCGAGGTCGCGGACGACATCAGCGTGCTCTACCTGGGCACCATGACGGCACGCCTCAAAGCGGCCGACACCAGCCCGGACGACGTCGTGGGCTACATCACCGGAACGAAGAGCATGGAAGGGGTGGCCTCGTGAGCGCCGCAAGCAAGAAGGATGCCGTTGAGGCTGCACCCGGGACGGCAGGAGCTCCCAATCTGATGGCCGCGGCCACGGACTCGGGCATCCGGGAAGCCATCCAGGCGTGGTGGCGCCGAGTGCGCGGTGGCGAGATGGGCGCACTCCCGGCCCTCGCCGGACTCGTGGTGTTGCTGATCATCTTCTCGATCGCTCGCGACTCGTTCATGACCGAGCGCAACATCGCCAACCTGTTTACCCAGGCGGCGCCGCTCGTGATGCTCGGCATGGCGCTCGTTTTTGTTCTTCTACTCGGGGAGATCGACCTGTCGGCTGGTGTCACGTTCGGCGTGTCGATGGCCGTGTTCGTGAAGTACACGCAGCCAGACGGCATGCCGTGGGGCCTCGGCCTCCTGGTTGCGTTTGTGATCGGCGGCGCGGTCGGCTTCTTTATCGGATTCTTCGTCGCCAAGATCGGGGTGCCATCGTTCGTGGTGACACTTGGTCTGTTCCTCGGCCTCCAGGGCGTCATCCTGCTCGTCATCGGCCCGGGAGGCGTCTATCGCCTGATCCCGGAGCCGATCAAGGCGATCCAGAACAGCAACATGCCGACGTATGCCGGGTGGATCATGCTCGCCGTCGCGCTCCTCGCGATGCTCGGCCTGGCAGTCTGGGACCGGGTGCGGCGCTCCGCGTCGGGCTCGCCGAACTCGGCCTGGTCGATCACCGTGTGGCGCCTCGCGGCGATAGCCGTGCTTGGCGCGGGGCTGGTGTACTTCCTCAACACCGAGCGCGGCGCGACCAACAGCCTCAAGGGCGTGCCGATCGTGATCCCGATCACGCTCGCAATCCTGATGGTCGGCACGTTCGTCCTCAACCGCACTCGCTTTGGCCGGTACATCTACGCGATCGGCGGCAACGCCGAGGCGGCTCGCCGCGCAGGCATCAACGTCCCGGCGATCAGGTGGTGGGCGTTCGTCGTGTGTTCGACGCTCACGGTCGTCGCGGGCATCTTCTACGTGTCGCGTGTCGGTTCGGCCGACGCAGGTACGGGCCGCGAGATCGTGCTGTCAGGTGTGGCAGCCGCCGTCGTCGGTGGCGTCAGCCTGTTCGGTGGTCGCGGCCGGCTCGTCCACGCCGCGATCGGTGCGCTCGTGATCGCCACGATCGAGAACGGCCTCGGCCTGCTCAACCTGCCGGCTGGCGCGAACCTTGCGGTCAGCGGCGGCGTGCTGGTGCTCGCGGCCACGGTCGACGCCCTGGCGCGCAAGCGCTCAGGCGGCGGCGCGGCGAAGGCCTAGCTCAGTCTCAGGCGGCGGGCTGGCGGAGCGCTTAGGCGCCCGCTGGCCCGCCGCTTACACTTGAGGCCATGACCGACACCGTCTCAGACACGGACATCCGCGCAGCGGTCCTCGAGGCCTGCTCCCGGGCCAAGGTTGCCTCGCGCGCGCTCGCGACGGCCACCCGCGCCACCAAGGACGCCGCTTTGCACGCGATGGCCGACGGCCTCGTGGCGCAGGCGGACAGGATCGTGGCCGCCAACAAGGTCGACGTTGACCGTGAGGCCGCCGCGGGGATGACCCCCGGCCTCCTTGACCGGCTCACCCTCACCCCTGACCGCATCGGCGCGATTGCGGGCGCCCTGCGCCACCTTGCGGCGCTTCCTGACCCGGTGGGGGAGATCAAGCGCGGCTCCACGCTTCCGAACGGGCTGCGGCTCATCCAGAAGGCCGTGCCGATGGGCGTGGTCGGCATGATCTACGAGGCTCGCCCCAACGTCACGGTGGACGCTGCGGGCCTGGCGCTCAAGTCTGGCAACGCCGCCGTGCTCCGCGGGGGGAGCGCCGCGGCGTCGTCCAACGAGGTCATCGTGGCCGTGCTGCAGGACGCGCTCGAGGCGTCCGGCCTGCCGCGCGACGCTGTGCAGAGCATCGACGCTTACGGCCGCGAGGGCTCAACGGTGCTGATGAACGCGCGCGGGCTCGTGGACGTGCTGGTGCCGCGCGGCGGCCGCGGCCTCATCCAGGCGGTCGTCAACAATTCGACGGTGCCCGCGATCGAGACGGGCGAGGGCAACTGCCACGTCTACATCGACGCGTCAGCCCCGGTTGATCGCGCCGTCGACATCACCGTCAACTCCAAGGCGCAGCGCGTGGGGGTGTGCAACGCGGCCGAGACGCTGCTGGTGCACCGCGACGCCGCACCGCGCGCCCTGCCCGCCATCCTTGCGGCGCTGCACGCCGAGGGCGTGGTGCTGCACGCAGATGCCCGCGCGTCGGCCCTTGCGCCCCAGGGCGTGCCCACCGTCGCGGCGACGGACGAAGACTGGGGGGTGGAGTACCTGTCGCTCGACATTGCCGTCAAGGTCGTGGACGACATCGACGAGGCGATTGCGCACATCCGCCAGTACTCCACGGGCCACACCGAGGCCATCGTCACCGAAGACATCAACGCCGCCGAGAAGTTCGTCAGCGAGATCGACACTGCGGCGGTGATGGTCAACGCCTCGACGCGGTTCACGGACGGCGCCGAGTTCGGTCTCGGAGCCGAGATCGGCATCTCGACCCAGAAGCTCCACGCCCGCGGCCCCATGGGCCTCGCGGAGCTCACCACGACCAAGTGGATCGTCTACGGAGACGGCCACACCCGCAGTTGACGCGAGTGGGTGCCCGCGCGTGACAGAATTGAACGAGACCGACCAGAAGGAGATATGGCGATGAACGTGCTCACACAGGTAGCGGGCGAGGCCGAGGCCAGCGTGGACCTTCCGATCCCCGCCGCGGCGTACGGAATTCTCGCGCTTGGCGCGCTCGTGGCGTTGCTCCTTGTCGCTTACGCGTTCCGGAGCGTCGGCAGCCGGCACTAGCCATGTCTGATCTGCCCGCGCGAGTGGGAGTGTTCGGGGGCACGTTTGACCCGATTCACGTGGGCCACTTGGCAGCCGCGAGCGAGGTCTGCGCCGCGTTGAGCCTTGACCTGCTGTTGGTGACGCCCGCTGACGTCCAGCCGTTCAAGGACGCCGGTGCCGTGACGCCCGCGCGCCACCGGCTCGCCATGGCACGGCTTGCGGTGAAGGACGACCCGCGCATGGAAGTCTCGGACGTCGACATCGTCCGGGGCGCGCCCACCTACACCGTGGACACCCTCCGTGACATCGCGGCCGCCTTTCCAGGCTCCGAACTGTTTTTCATCACGGGCGCCGATGCGCTCGAGCGGCTCGACGAATGGCGCGAGGCTAAGGTCCTCAAGACGTTGGCGACATTCGTGGGAGTGTCGAGACCGGGCTATTCGTTGAGCCCCAGTGGTGGCGACGTCCGGTTCGTCGAAGTTCCCGCCTTACAGGTATCCTCAACGGATGTCCGGAGACGGGTAGCGGTCGGCCAGCCGATCGACTATTTAGTCCCGGCCGCCGTTGTCGATTACATAGAAGAGACCAAACTTTATGTCGGAGGAGCCGATGGCTGACGCGTCACGCCCACTCTCGCGTCGCGAACGACGCGAGATGGAGGAGCGCGCCGCCGGATCAGCCGGTGGTGAAGATGCCTCGCCCGTCACCCTGAGCACTCCGACGGTGCCGGAGCCCGAGCCGTCGGAGACGCTTTCGCGGCGTGAGCGGCGCCGACTTGAGCGCCTCGAGAGCCCGGTGGAAACGTGGACGGCCGACGAGCAGACTGCGGCCACGGGCGAGATTCCGACGATGACGCCGGAGAAGATCGCCGAAATCGAGAAGGCTGATCGCGCGCGTGCGGCTGCACAACAGTTCGACGCCGAGCTCGCGACGGGCGAGATCCCGCAGGTGCGGCAGCCGGCACCGGAGCCCAAGCCTGAGCCCAAGCCTGAGCCCAAGCCTGAGCCCAAGCCTGAGCCCAAGCCTGAGCCCAAGCCGTGAGCCCAAGCCGGAGCCCAAGCCGGAGCCCAAGCCGGAGCCTGAGCCCAAGCCGGCCCCTGAGGCCATCAAGACCGAGCAGCTTCCCGTGGGGGGCAAGGCTGCCGAACCCTCGGCGCCAGCTGGTGGGGAAGACGACGCTCCATACGTGCCGGAGGCTCCCGAGCCCGAGGCGCCCAAGACTCCGACATCGCGCGAACGGGCGAACATGTTCCCCCCCGGGTCGCTTCAGCACCAGGCACTGATCGAGCAGGCGGAGAAGGAGGAGGCCGCTGCAGGCATCCCTTCGCCGCCGCGGCCCGTCATCCCCCCGAAGCCTGAGCCCAAGCCTGAGCCCAAGCCTGAGCCCAAGCCGGAGCGCCCGGCCGGTGCGCCGTCGGCGCCGAGTCGATACGAAGTTGAATCGGCCGCGCTTGACGCAGCAGAAAGCGCCAAGAAGGACGAGGCACCTAAGCCCGCCGACACCGGCGCGCCCGCCTCGCCTCAGCCGCAGGCGCCGCAATCGGCTCAGGAGCAGTCCCCGCCGCAGGCGCCGCAACAGCAGTCCTCGCAGAAGCAGGCGCCGCCGCAGGATCCGCCACCGCCGATGCCCAAGGAGCAGGCGCCGCCGCAGCCTCCGCCACCGCCGATACCCAGAGAGCAGTCGCCGCAGCCTTCCCAGCAGCAGCCTCCGCTGCAGCAGCAGCCTCCGCAGCCTCCGACGCCGTCCTCCGGCGGCGTTGCCCCGGGGCTGATCGTCCCGCAGTTGTCGGACGTCACCCCGCCCGTCGGTACGCCCACGCAGGGCCCGCCGTCGGCCGCCCCGCAGGACGCATCGGCGCCGTCGCGTGCGCCCCTTAAGCCGCTCAATCCCACGCCGACGGCAGGAACCATGCCGGGCGCGTCCCGACCGGCGATGCCCGAGCCCCCCGAGCCCCCGCCGCCGCCCGGCCCGTATGGCGCGCCCGGGCTTCCGCCGGCGGGCCCGTACACCGGGCAGACGCCGCCCATCCCGGGCCGCGGAGGCACGGGTTCGCAGATCGCGATCGGCGGGCCGCCGCCCGCGTATTCCACGGGGCCCGGCACCGGCGGAATGCGAGCGATTGGCGGCCCCATGACTGGCTCAATCCCGCGGCCCCAGGTGGAAATTCACCCGGCGGGCGGCGCTCGTCACTTTGGGTGGCCGCAGGTCGTGGTGCTTGCCGCAGCGTTCTTTGTCCTCGGCGTCGTGGTGTGGAACGTCGCGGGCTGGGGCGGCAGTTGAGCGCCTCCTCGCGTGCCCTTGAGCTGAGCCACGCGGCGGCCGAAGCGGCCGCAGACGTCAAGGCCGAAGACATCGTCGCTCTCGACGTCACCGGCCACCTCGCGCTCTCCGACGTGTTCGTGATCGCGTCCGGCGCGAACGAGCGCCAGGTCACCGCGATCGCCGAACGCATCGAGGAAATGCTTGCCCCGATGGGCGCGCACGCCGTGCGCCGCGAAGGCGTCCGCGCCGGCCGCTGGGCCTTGCTTGACTTCAACGAGATCATCGTGCACGTCATGCACCAAGACGAGCGCGCGTACTACGAACTCGAGCGCTTGTGGAAGGACTGCCCGGTCATTCCCGTCGAAGCTGCCGCGTGACCGCGCTCTATCTGCTGCGGCACGGTCAGTCGGAATGGAACGCGGCACGGCGCCTCCAGGGCGCCACCGAGGTGCCGCTCAATGACGTGGGCCGCGCGCAGGCCGAGTCGGTCGCCCAGCAGCTGGTCGGCGAGTTCGCCTCGGCCCCTTACGTCGTCTCCTCTGACCTGAGCCGCGCGAGCGATACGGCCGACGCCGTTGGCACCGCGCTCGGGGCGACGCCGGTGCTCGACGAGCGGCTGCGCGAGCGGAGTTTTGGAGTCTGGGAGGGCACGACGGAAGAGGAACGCCTCGCCAGCGACCCCGACGACATCGCTCGCTGGTATCGGGGCGAGACCCCGCGCATCGCCGGATTCGAGGACACGCAGACGCTCGCGGAGCGACTCATCGCTGCCACCGACCACGCTCTCGCCGACGCAGGGGATCGCGACGTGCTTGTCGTCAGCCACGGCAGCGCCCTGCGCGTTCTTGTCAACGCGCTCTTGGGACTCCCGGTCGCGGCGCGCCCTCTTGGTGGCCTGGACAACGCCCACTGGTCGGTGGTGACCCCGCAGCGCGACGGCGGCTGGACGCTCGCCCGGCACAACGTCGGCCGCGATTAGCCACGGCGGCCCGGCGTTGGGTACTATGGCACTCGCCCTCAGGGGCGCGTGAGAGTTTTCACGGGGCTGTGGCGCAGCTGGTAGCGCACCTGCATGGCATGCAGGGGGTCAGGGGTTCGAGTCCCCTCAGCTCCACCAAGGGGTCGCCCACCGGCGGCCCTTCGTGGTTTTCGGCCGCAGCGTGCGGCTAGCCGCCGGACTCGTGTAGGGCGACGAGCCGCTCCACGGTTGCGGACCACGGAAACTCCTCGGCCCGCCTCCGCGCGGCCGCCCGGCGCGCCTTGGACGGCCGCGCGAGCGCATCGGCGATCGCGTTGGCGAATCCCTCGGGCGTCGAGCCCGCTGCCGCGCCGGCGTCACCCACCACTTCGGGAAGCGCGCTCAGCTCGTTGACGACGGCGGGAGTGCCGCTCGCCAGGCCCTCGAGCGCCGCAAGTCCAAAGGTCTCGATGGGTCCGGGCGCCACCAGTACGTCGGCAGACGCCAACAGTGTCGCGTACGAGTCGCGCCCGTCCAGGAAGCCAAGGAACGTCACGGGCGCGCCAGCCGCGCGACGCTCGATAGCGTCGGCCCACGCGCCGGACCCCGCACTCACGAGGCGCACGGATAGTCCGCCTGCCGCGAGCATGCGCACAGCGTCGATCGCGAGGTCGGGCCGCTTCTCGCGCGACAGCCGGCTCGCCATCACGATCAGCACGTCGGCGTCGTCGCGATACTTGTCGCGGGTGGCCTTGTCACGGCGCGCGGGCTTGAACGTCTCGAGGTCCACCCCGAGCGGCACGCGCGCAGTTTCGAGGCCCAGCGCGTCGAACTCCTGGGCGGCGTAGGCGGTCGTGCACACGACCGTAGTGAAGCGCCGGTGCGTGCCGCGGTTGTGGGCGCGCGCGAGCGCCCGGATGGGCACCACCGGCTGGAGCACGCGTGGGACGTTCGCGCGCAGCACCCCGTCCGCGCGCTCGTGGCTGAAAAACGTTGACGCCCACCCCTGGCGCCGCGCCCACGCGCCGAGTCCGCGCAACGTCGTCCGATCGGAAACTTCCACAGCCGCGGGCGCAAACGCGCGCAGTGCGGCGCGTACCTTGCCCGTCCTGACGATGACGCGGTAGCCGCCCGAAAACGGCAGCACGGGCGCGCGCACGGTCACCCGCCGCCCGAACTCGGTCTGCTCGTCGGCGTCGGCTGGCCCTGGCACAATCATCACGAACTCGTGGCCGCGCGCAAGGTAGCCGGCGCCGATCTGGTGCATCGCGGTGCGCAGGCCGCCGGACTTAGGTCCGTAGAAGTTCGCGACGTGGGCGATGCGCACTAGGCGACCTCGGGGCCGCTGGCTACTGGCTGGGTGGCGTTGTCGCGAATGGCGTCCGCGTAGTGCGCCATCAGCGCCTCGCACACCTTGTCCCACGTGCGTTCCTCGACCGAAGCGCGCGCGGCCGCGGCGAATCGGGATCGCAGCGCGCCGTCGGTCACCAGCTCCGTCACCCTCGCGACCATGTCGTCGAGGTCGCCGGGGGCGTACAAGTAGCCCGTCTCGCCTTCGGACACGAGGTCGATGGGTCCTCCGCGGCGGGGCGCCACCACGGGCACGCCGGACGCGAGCGCCTCCTGGATGGTCTGGCAGAAGGTCTCGAGCTCGCCGCAGTGCACAAAGACGTCGAAGCTGGCGACGGCCTGCGCGAGCTCCTCGCCGGCCAAGAATCCCGTGAAGTGGGCGGCGGGGAGCGATTCGGCGAGCTTCGCGTGCGCGGGCCCCTCGCCAACGATCACTACGGAGATCCCAGGGACATCGGCCAGTCGCGCGAGGTCCTCAACGCGCTTCTCCGCCGCGAGCCTGCCCACGTAACCGACGATCACCTCGCCGTTTGGCGCGTGGCGGGCGCGGAATGCATCGTCCCGCTTGGAGGGGTCAAAGCGCGCAGCGTCGACGCCGCGGGGCCACAGCCGGATGCGCGGCACGCCGAGCGCCTCGAGCTGGGCGATCGCGTACGTGGAGGGCGCGAGGGTCATGGTGGCGAGGTCGTGAATGTTGAGCAGGCGGTTCCACAGGATGGGCTCGCTCCAACCCGCGCGGTACTTGCCCGCGTAGGACGGGATTTCGGTCTGGTAGACGGCGACCGTGGGCAGGCCGAGGTCCGACGCCGCGCGCACCGCGGTCCAGCCGAGCGTGAACGGCGACGCAAGGTGGACGACGTCGGGCCCGTACTCCTCGAGGATCACCGCCATGCGGCCCACGCCGCCAAGGTTGACGCGCACGTCGCGGTAGCCGGGCCAGCCCATGGACGGCATGCGGGTGATGGAGGCGATCCCGTACCGGGCGGGGCCTTCGGCACGCTTGGACTCGGGGGCGATCACCATGGCCTCGTGGCCGCGCTCGGTGAGGTGCTCGATGACTCGAAGGAGAGAATTCGTCACTCCGTTCGAGTGGGGCAGGAACGACTCTGCGACCAGCGCGACCTTCACGTGACCCATCTTGCCCCGCGATCGCGCAGTCCGGGGCCCCCAACGGCGTCCACCGGATGAATCTTGCGTGAACGTGTTCGAAACCGTGTCAGGATGGACGGCATGACGAGAAGCCGCGTGTTGATGACCGCGCTCGCCGTCCTGGGACTCCTGTGGATGGCCGTGCCTGCCCAAGCCCACAACACCCTGGTGGGCACCGACCCGTCCGACGGCGACACCGCCGAAGACGTGACGCAGGTTCAGATCGAGTTCGTCGAGGACGTCCTCAAGGTCGGATTGTCGGTCCAGGTCGTCGGAGAAGACGGCGTGGACTACTCGAGCGGCGACCCGCGCGTGGAGGACGTCAGGTTCGTGGTCCAGGACGTCTCCGAGCTGCCCCCCGGCCCATACAAAGTCACGTGGCGCGTGGTGGGCGACGACGGGCACCCGATCAAGGGGAAGTTCGGGTTCACGGTCCCGGGCGCTGCGCCCCATCCCAGCGTGACCCAGCCCAGCGCGACCGAGCCCGTGCCGTCCGCGACGGCTAGCATCCCGGCCGTGGTCGAGCCTCCGGACCCCAACGCACCGACCGTCGGCAAGCCGCAGCTATCAAGCCCCGGCTGGAACGTGCAGGACGACGGCCTCAAGACGCTGCTGATCGCGGCAGGCGTCGCGATCGTAGTGTTGACGCTGCGCATCGGCCTGGCGCGCGCGCGAAAGTAGTGCGTGAGCGATTCGCCACATATGCGGTGAGGCGCTTGTCATCGCGGCCAAAGCCACGGACACTCTCAGGATGAAGAAACTGTGGTTCGGAATTGGCGCCGTGGCGACGGGCGCGCTCATGGTGCTGGGCGGGATCTGGGTGTATGCGACGTACCTCGTGCCCGAGGCCGCGCCGGAGTTCACGCTCGAGCCGACCGCGTCCGCGACCACGGCAGCGACCACCCCGCCGCCGGTGGAGTCGGTGCCGCTGGATGGGACGTGGGAGGTCTCCTCGGGCGCGGGCGGATACCGCGTGCACGAGGTCTTGCGGGGAGTCGACAACACGGTGGTCGGGCGCACCGATACGGTTGAAGGCGCGCTCACCATCGACGGCGAGAGGCTCGTCTCTGGCGAAATCACGGTGCCGCTCGATGGCATCGCGACGGACGCGCCCGCACGGGATCTGTTCTTCAGGGGACACCTCCGACTGAGCGACTTTCCGAACGCTGAGTTCCGATTTGCTCCTGGCATCGACATCAGCGATATCGCCGCCGGGCGCATCTCGGTGGACGTACCGGGTGCGCTTACTCTTCACGGCATCACGCGCGATGAACTCGCCCACATCGACGCTCGGCGCGAGGGCGACACGGTGGTGGTTGTCGGCTCAATTGACGTCGATTACACGAATTACGACTTGTCCGCCCCTGATGTTGGGTTCGCAGTCGTGGAACCTGACGCCGTCATCGAGGTCAAGCTGACGTTCGAACCGGCCGCGTAGGCGGGGTCCGCGCGGCGGTCGCCTCCAGCTGTGGCACGCTATTGACATGAAACTCCGGCTTGGCACCCGCCCCAGCGCGCTCGCGCGAACGCAGTCGGGCCTTGTCGTGTCGAGTTTGAGCGAGAAAGCGCGCGGCAACGCGGCCGTGGACGTCTCGCTGATCACCGTGACGTCGGACGGCGACAACATCGTCGGGCCCATCGAGCGCTCCGACAAGACGGGCGTCTTCGTGGCCGCGCTGCGGGTGGCGCTCGTGTCCGGCGAGGTCGACTTGGTGGTGCACTCGCTCAAGGACATGCCTACCGAGCCTCCGCCGGATCTCGAGCTCGCGGCCATCCTGCCGCGCGGCGACGTGCGCGACGCACTGTGCAGTACCGCGGGCACGCTTGCCGAACTGCCCGCGGGCGCGCGCGTCGGCACGAGCGCCCCGCGCCGCGCCGCGCAGATCCTCGCCGCGCGCCCTGACGTCGAGGTGGTGGAACTTCGCGGCAACGTCGACACCCGGCTGGCGAAGCTCGAGGCGGGGGACTACGACGCAGTGGTGCTCGCGCTCGCCGGGCTCGAGCGGCTGGGCCGCACCGACGCGGTCACCGAGATCCTGTCCCCGGACGTGATGATGCCTGCGCCGGGCCAGGGCGCGCTCGCGATCGAGATCCGCACCGACGCATCCGAGAAGCTTCACGATCTCGTTGCCGCGGTCGACGACGCCGATGCGAGGGCCGCGACAACGGCCGAACGGGCTGCACTCGCCACCCTTGAGGCGGGTTGCACCGCGCCGGTCGGCGCATACGCACGGGTGGCAAAGGGCGAGCTTCACCTGCACGTGCGGGTGATGAGCCGCGACGGCTCGCTGGTGCTCAACGACGAGTCGACGGGGCCTCTCGACGAGGCCGAGGCGCTGGGGCGCAACGCCGGCCGCGCCCTCCTGGGCCGTGGCGCCGCGCGCCTGCTCAGCCACGCATGACGCCAGCGGATCTGTCCGGCCTGCGCGTCATCGTCCCCGTGACGCGAGCTCATCGCGGCCTCGCGGCGCGCGTCGCCGAACGTGGCGCGGACGTGGACGAGGTGCCGTTCATTGCGATTGATCCTCCCTCCGACCCCGGCCCGCTCGAAGCTGCGGCCCGCGCCGTGGCCGACGGAGCCTACGCCTGGCTCGCCGTCACCAGCCGCAACGGCATCGCCGCGCTGGCGCAGACCGCGCGTCTCGAGGCCGTGGACCTCGCCGCCGGGGGTGCGCGCGTCGCCGCCGTCGGGCACGCGACCGCTCACGAGTGTCGCGCCCTCGGGATGGCGCCGGAGCTGGTCGCCACCGGCGCGGGCGCACAGGGGCTCGTCGATGCCTTCCCCGCCGCGCCACCGTCGGGCGGCCGCCGCGTGCTCGCCCCGCTCGGCAACCTCGCCGACGACACGCTTGCTCACGGCCTCGGGCGCAAGGGATGGGATGTTGACCCGGTCGAGGCCTACCGCACCGTGGACGGGGCGGGAGCGTCCGCGGAGACGCTTGCGGCGCTGGCCGCGGGAGCGGTAGACGCGGCGCTTGTCACCTCCGCCTCCGTCGCGGTGCGGCTCGCAAAGGTGTGGCCGACGGGCGCGGATGGCACGATGGTCGTAGCAATTGGCGCCACGACGGCACGCGCGGCCGCCGAGGCTGGGCTGGTGGTAGCCGCGGTGGCGACCGAGCCCACGCGCGACGCGATGGTGGCGGCGTTGCAGAAGGCGATGAAGGGGAGGGGAAGTGGCCATGACTAAAGATGACGCTCCGGCGGTGCGCCCGCGACGGCTACGCACCACCCCCGCCATGCGCAACCTTGTGCGCGAGACGCGCATCCACACGGCTGAGCTCGTCCTGCCGATCTTTGTCCACGAGGGCCTTGAAGCGCCTCGCCCGATCGACTCCATGCCCGGCGTCCACCAGCACACTCTCGCCTCGCTCGTCGGCGAGATCGAGCGGGCGGCGGCGATGCGGCTTGGCGGGGTGATGTTGTTCGCCATCCCCGGGGAGCGCGACGCGACGGGCTCTGCCGCGTGCCGGCCGGACGGCATCCTCGCGCAGGCGGTGCGCACCGCGGTCGAGGCCGCCGGCGGCGCGCTCGTCGTCATGGCTGACTTGTGCCTTGACGAGTTCACTGATCACGGTCACTGCGGCGTGCTGGGTGCCGACGGCTCCGTCGACAACGACGCGACGCTCGCGGTGTACCGGACCATGGCCGTCGTGCTCGCCGACGCGGGCGCACACGTGCTGGGGCTGTCCGGGATGATGGACGGCCAGGTGGAGGCGGTGCGCGCGGGCCTCGACGGCGCGGGCCACTCGGACACCGCGATCATGGCGTACAGCGCGAAGTACGCGTCGGCCTTCTACGGGCCGTTCCGCGACGCGGTGGAATCGCAGCTCGACGGCGACCGCAAGACGTACCAGATGGACCCGGCCAACGCCCGCGAGGGTTTGCGCGAGGCGACGCTCGACCTCGCCGAGGGCGCAGACATCGTCATGGTGAAGCCCGCGTTGCCGTACCTCGACGTGGTGGCCGACGTGGCGCACGAGTCTGACGTACCTGTCGCCGCGTACCACGTGTCCGGGGAGTACGCGCAGATCGAGGCGGCCGCGACGCGGGGTTGGCTCGACCGCCGCGCGGCGCACCTGGAGGTGCTGACGTCGATCACGCGCGCAGGCGCGGACATCGTGCTCACGTATGCCGCGCTCGACCTCGCGACGTGGATCCGCGAGGACACCCGGTGACGTCGTTCCACGACCGCGCGGGAAACATCCTCCCAGGGGCCGTAAATTCGCCCGTAAGGGCCTGGGGGGCCGTGGGTGGGGCTCCGGTGCCCATCGCGTCCGCCGCGGGCTCACGTGTCACTGACGCCGACGGCCGCGAGTATGTGGATCTGGTGGGGTCATGGGGGCCCGCGATCGTGGGGCACGCGCACCCCGCCGTCGTCGAGGCGGTCACCGAGGCCGCCACGCGCGGGCTGTCGTTTGGCGCGACGCACGAATCCGAGGTCGAGCTGGCCGAGGAGATCCGCAGGCGCTACCCGCCCGCCGAGCGGGTGCGGCTCGTGAGCAGCGGCACCGAGGCGACGATGACCGCGATCCGGATCGCGCGCGCCGCGACCGGCCGCGACCTGATCGTGAAATTCGCGGGCTGCTATCACGGGCACAGCGACGGGCTGCTCGTGTCCGCCGGCTCAGGGCTCGCCACTGCCGGCGTGCCCGACAGCGCGGGCGTGCCCGCCGCGGTAGCCGCGCTGACCGCCGTGCTCCCGTACGGCGACCCGGCCGCGTTGCGCGCGTTCATGCAGGCGAACGGCCGGCGCGTCGCCGCGATCATCGTGGAGGCCGCCCCGGCCAACATGGGCGTGGTCGCGCCGCCAGCGGGCTTCAACGCGGCGATCGCCAGCGCGTGCGCTGACGCCGGCGCGGTGTTCATCCTCGACGAGGTGCTCACGGGGTTCCGGGTGGGCCCGCGCGGCTGGTGGGGAATCGAGGCAGACGACGCCGTGCTCGCCGGTGAGCAGCCCTGGGTTCCGGACCTTGTGACGTTTGGGAAGGTGATCGGCGGCGGGCTGCCGCTCGCCGCGGTCGCGGGGCGCGCAGAACTCATGGGGCTACTCGCGCCGGCAGGCCGCGTGTACCAGGCCGGCACGCTCGCGGGGAACCCCGTCGCCGTGGCCGCGGGACGCGCCACGCTCGACCTGCTTGACGCCGCTGCCTACGCGGCCGTGGACAACGCGTCGCTGCTGGTCGAGACGGCCGCGACTTCCGTGCTGAGCGAAGCGAAGATGCGGTTCGCGGTCGGCCGCGCGGGGAACCTGTTCTCGATCTTCCTGGGGCTCGCGAATCCGCCCGCCGACTTCGACGAGGCGGCGTGGCAGGACACCGCCGGGTACGCGCGGCTCTTCCATGCGCTGCGCGATCACGGCGTACTCGCGCCGCCAAGCGCCTTTGAGGCATGGTTCGTGTCGACCCAGCACGGGGAGCCAGAAGCCGAGGCCGTGGCGGTGGGCGTTGCGGCGTTTGTCGAGGCGGAGGCGCGCAGGTGACGACGCTGGTCGGCCTTGACCTCACGGGCCTCGCCGTGACCGTCGCTGGCGCCGGGGCCGTCGCCGCGCGCCGGGCGGCCGCGCTGGCCGACGCTGGGGCCGTCGTGACGTGCGTCGCGCCCGAGGCCGGGGACGAGCTGGCGCGACTGGCCGCCGAAGGGACGCTCACTTGGGTGGCGCGGGCCGTCACGCCCGCAGACCTCGACGGGGTGTGGCTCGCTGTCGCCGCGACCTCGGACCCCGAGGTCAACGACTCCGTCGCCGCCTGGGCCCGCGAGCGCGGCGTGTTCTGCGTGCACGCGGGCGACGCTGTCGCGCGGGACGGCCAGGATCCCCGCCACCGGCGCCGCCGCGGGGCTGCAGGTAGCCGTGTTGTCGGACGGCGAGCCCGACCCATTTCGCGCTGCCCGCGTTCGCGACGGCTTGATTGCCGCCATCGACGAGGGTGAGGTGGGGCTCGCGCGGGGGCGCGCGGGCGAGGGCTGGGTTCAGCTTGTGGGGGCCGGGCCAGGCGATCCTGGCCTGCACACCGTGGCGGCGCGCAGGGCAATCGCGTCCGCCGACGTGATCGTCGCCGACCGGCTTGGCACCGCCGCCGCGCTCGCGCTGGCGCCCCAGGAAACCGAAGTAATCGACGTCGGCAAGGCGCCGGGCAGGCACGCCAAGTCCCAGTCCGAGATCAACGACCTGATCGTCACGCTCGCGCGCGAGGGTCGGCACGTCGTCCGCCTCAAGGGCGGCGATCCTTTCGTGTTCGGCCGCGGCGGCGAGGAGGCGCACGCATGCCTCGCGGCGGGGGTGCGCGTCGAGGTGGTCCCCGGCGTCACGTCGGCGCTGTCGGTGCCCGCTCTCGCCGACATCCCCGTCACCCAGCGCGGCATCTCGCGCTCGGTGCTCATCACCACGGGGCACGACGGCGCCGCGCCAGAGGCGATTGCAGCCATGCGCGCGGGGGCGACCGTCTCCATCCTGATGGGGGTCGCGGCGCTGCCCGGCATTGTCGAGGCGGCGCTCGCCGCGGGCGTTGACCCCGCCACCCCGGTCGCCATCGTCGAGTCGGGCTCTACCGCCCTGCAGCGCGTCACCCGTGGAACCCTCGCGACCATCAGAGTTATCGCCGCCGAAACGGCGGTGAAACCTCCCGCCGTTATCGTCGTCGGAGAGGTGGCGCAGCCGGACGTGATCGGCAGCTCGGCCGCCCAGACGCCGCGCGAGGAGGAAACAGGTGACGACGCCTAGTCTCGACTCCACGCCCGCCGCGCACCCCAGCCCGCTGCTCATCGGCTGCGCGCACGGCACCCGCAGCGGCGAGGGTCAGGACGTTGTGCGCCGCATCCTCGACGACGTTGCGTCGCAACTTGACTTGCAGGTGGCCGAGGCCTTCGTGGATGTGCAGGAGCCGGCGATCGACGCGGTTGTGAACGCGCTCGAGCCCACGCCTGACGTCCAGGCGGTGGTGGTGCCGTTGCTGCTGGCGGCGGGGTATCACGTGCACCACGACATCGCGCAGGCCATCGCAGGCAGGCCGGACATCGTCTCCGCGCCGGCGCTCGGGCCGGACGGCAGGCTGCTCGACATCGTGGTTGACAGGCTTCACGAGGCAGGCGTGCCGCATGACGCCACCGTCGTGCTGGCGCCCGCGGGGTCGTCCGATAAGCGCGCGACGGCGGACTCCCACGAGGCGGCGGACCTGCTTCGGCTCAGGTGGTCGGGGCCCGTGCGGCTCGGGTTCGTCGCCGCGGGCGCGCCCTCGGTGGCCGACGCCGTCGCGGCCGCCCGCGAGTTCGGCGAGGACGTCGTCGCGGTGGCGAGCTACTTGCTCGCTCCCGGACACTTCCAAACCAAGCTGGGGGAGGCTGGCGCCGACTACGTGTCCGCGCCGCTCGCGCCCGACCAGCGCATCGTCGATGTGGTCGCTGACCGCTACGCCGGAGCGGCAACGGGCCAGGCCGTCGGCGCCGTCGACTCATAGGGGCACGCGCCGAGCCACCGCGCCCCGCCGGGCCGAAACTCCCCGTCATGCGGCGGTCGACGGATACGCTCGGGGCATGATCCTCGCAGCGATTCGCAGTGCACTCGCCAAGGACCGCGCCGATGGGAATGGCGCCAAGCCGGCCTGGTCGCCCCCGTCCTTGCTCGCATGGTTCGCAATCGCCGTCGCAGTGGCCGTGTGGGTGATGGTCGTGTGGGATACCGTCGCGCCTATTTTCGGCAACGACGACATCAGCAACCTCGTCTACGGCTCCAAGCTCGTGGAGCCCGGCTACCACTGGGCGCTGACCGGCTGGTCCTACTTGCCCGGGATGAGCGTGCTCTACGCCCCGCTGTGGGCGATCTCGAATGACCCGACGTTCATCGCCCGTGCGGCATCGGTCATCGTGGGAATCCTCGGCGTCCTGACCCTGTGGCCGCTCACGCGACTCGCACAGGCGCTGGGGCTGACGCGCAACGCGGGCATGATCGTCGCGGCGATCGTGATGATCGCCCCTGGCAGGGCCCTCAACGGGAACTACTACTGGGGCGAGACGCTGTTGGGCCTCGGCGTGGCGGTGCTCGCTCTCACGGGGCTGCGCCTGGCGCGCGAGGCGTCTATCAAGAACGCCGTGATATTCGCGCTCGCGAGCGCCCTCACCATGTCAGCGCACGGGCGCGTGTTCGTGGTCGTCGGTGTCGCCGGACTTGCGCTTCTCGCCCTGTCGCGGTCCTCGATGCGCGCCGCCATCGCCGGCGTCGCGACGTACGTGGTGACAGTTGGCGGCGTGCTGCTGCTGTATCGCTACGAGTCCGCCGTGAACTTCCGCGACGCCCGCACCGAGCGCTCCCTTTCAAGCCTGACGGACGGCACGTTCGGCGACGGCGCCGTGGCCGCGACGTCGCAGCTGTGGTACCACGTCATCGCCTGGTGGGCGCTCGCGATCCTTGGCGTCGCGCTGCTGGTGCGCATGGTGCGGTCGCGGACGGATCGCCTCTGGGCGTGGTGGGCGATCGCTGGTTTCGGCGTGATGTACGTGTTCGTCGTCATCCTCGTCGCGCGCCCACGCGAGGGCGGCGGGCGACTCGATGGATTCGCGTATGGCAGATACTCCGAGGGGGTCACCTTCCTGCTCGGATTCCTGGGTCTCGTGTTCATCGTCAAGGGCGTCTCCCGGCTCATCGTCGCCATCACGGCGGCAACCGCGGTCGTGATCGGCATCCTCTACCTGGTGATCGTCGTTCCGCAGATCCCGAACGGCGGCTTGGCCGTGCCTGCGCACATGCCGGGGCTGTTCCTGTGGCTCGACGACCAAGTGGTGACAACCGGCGGCAAGGATCACTGGCCGCTGATCGTCGCGGTGTCCATCCTGTTCGGCGTGGTCGGCGCCCTCATCGCGCGATTCCGGGCGCTCGCGCTGTCCGTAATGGCGCTGTACTTCCTTGGCTACACAACCTACGCGGACGGCATCTACCTGCACGCGAGCGTGGTGTTCGGCGACGGCGGGCGTGGCATCCCGATCCAGGTTTACGGAATGGGCGAGCTTCCCCAGGGCGTGCCGCTGGCCGTGGACTCAAATCTCGAGCTACTCGCCACCCAGTCGAACTATTACTCGTACTGGCTGTACCCGACGGAGTTCGAGTGGTTCGACCCTGCGACCGACACGCGTCCCAGCGACATGGTGCTCGCGCGCACCGACTGGCAG
The DNA here is from genome assembly GCA_963735005.1 of uncultured Actinomycetota bacterium. Lineage (GTDB taxonomy): Bacteria > Actinomycetota > Actinomycetes > Actinomycetales > Demequinaceae > WTKG01. The sequence continues at coordinate 295,383 of CAVTJA010000005.1, forward strand.
CCGGCGCTCGACGGGGGTGCTTTGCCGCTCAACGGATCGCTCGGCTCGTTCGAGAACCCCGCGACCCCTGGCGTCGTCGAGCAAACTTGGGTGTGGGTCTTCCCCGGCGAGGTGCAGGACACGCTCGACGCTCAGGGAAGGCTTGCCCACCGCGTCGGCGACTAGGGCCCTACGAGATCTGCGTGACCTCCACCACGACCTCGAGGAGGGAGCCGGCGCCGGCGAAGACGCCTGCCATCGGCATGACGTCGTTGTACTCGCGGGCGCGGGCGACGATCACGTGGTGGTCGCCGACCTCCTTGGCGTTGGTGGGGTCAAAGGCGTGCCACTCGCCCGCCCACCATTCGACCCACGCGTGCGACTCGCCGTGGACCGTCTCGCCGACGCCCGCCTCTGGCCGCGGGTGCAGGTATCCGGACACGTAGCGAGCCGGGATCCCCAGGGACCGTAGCGCTCCGAGCGCGAGGTGGGCGAAGTCCTGGCATACACCCTTGCGCTCCTGCCACGCGTGCGATGCTGGGGTGTGCACCGTGGTCACGCCGGGGACGTACTCGATGACCTCGTGCAGGTGCGTGCAGATGGCGCGCGCGGCGGCGTCTGGGCCGAGGTCTGCCGCCGTCGTCTTGGCGAATTCGAGAAGTTCCGCAGTGGGCTCGGTCGCGGGGGAGTTGGCGAGGTACTCCGCCAGTAGGTCCTGGGTGCGCTCGGCCCGAACGTCGTCCCACGTCGCGTCCGTCGAGGCGGGTTCGGCGGGGAGTACCTCGACGGTGAAGCGCGACACCACCGACAGTTCGTCGTGGGGCCGCAGCACCTCGAACGCGATCACCCGCGAGTCCCAGTAGTCCGAGTAGTTGGTCTGCCATGTGACCGGCGAGATGTCCACGCTCGACTCGAGCACGCGTTGGCGCGGCAGGTGCGCGGGGAGCAGTCGCGCCTCGTTGTAGGACGTGGGGATTGGCGCGTCGTACCGGAAGGTGGTCCGGTGCGAGATCTGCAGGATGCTCACACCGCCTCCATGGTCCAGGACGTGGTCGCGGGCAAGAAGTAGCGGTCGCGGATGCGGTCGGCGGCCTTGGCGCAAGCGGTCTGGACCGCCTGCATCTGCGCCGGAAGGTCGTCGAGGATGTCGCGCACGTCCTGATACTCGAGGTTGGTGCGCGCGCGGCCAAGCGCGAGCCTGGCGCGGTCGGAGCTGGTCCGCGACTTCGCCTCGGGCTCAAGCTCTCGCAAGATGTTTTCGGCGCGGTCGAGGTTGTACGCGATCGACCGCGGGAACAGCCGGTCGACCAGCAGGAACTGCGCGGCGCGTTCCTCCGACACGAGCGCGCGGACCGTGCGCAGGTACGCCTCGTGGGCGCTGCACGAGCGCAACAGCGTGGTCCAGTTGGGGCCGATGGTGCCCTCAAGCGAGCGCGTCATCAGCAGGCGGGCGATCATGTCGGCGCGCTCGAGCGAGCGGCCAAGCTCCATGAAGTGCCAGGCGTCGTCGCGGGACGTCGTGGCACTCGACAGGCCCCACACGACTGCGGCGCGCTCGCGCACCCACGCGAAGTAGTCGTGCGGCCGGCGGCTGCGCGACCGCGACGGCAGCTGCTGCCACGTCGTGTTGAGCGCCTCCCAGACCTCGGTCGAGATGACCTCGCGGGCGCGCCTGGCATTCTCGCGCGCCGACGTCACGGTCCCGGCGATCGACGACGCGCGGCTTGCGTCGGTGGCGAGGTGGGCGAGCACCTGCTCCCGGCCGACGGTTCCCTCGACCTCGCAGTTCATGACCGCGAGCAGCGAGGCGTTGGCGGCGGGCTCGTCCACCCACGGGTCCTCGAGCAGCACGTTGAAGTGGACGTCGAGCAGGCGGGCGGTGTTGTCGGCGCGCTCGACGTAACGGCCGATCCAGAACAGCGACTCCGCGATCCGACTCAGCATGATTCCTCCTGCGAACGGCCCTGCTGTTGCTGTTGCTGCTGCTGGCCGTGAACGTAGTCCTCGGGGTGCGCGGACTGCGGCACGGAGTGGAACCCGCTGAGCTCGACGCGGTCCTCCGTGACCGCCGCGGCCGGGCGCCGGTGCGCCTGCGCGCCTAGCACCCACGTGTCCTTCGAGCCGCCGCCTTGCGACGAGTTGACGATCAACTGCCCCTTGGCGAGCGCGACGCGCGTCAGGCCGCCCGGCAGCACCCAGACGTCGTCGTGGCCGCCGTTGATGGCGAACGGGCGCAGGTCGACGTGCCGCGGCTCGAGGCCACCGTCGCACAGCGTCGGCACGGTGCTGAGTTGGACGACGGGCTGCGCGATCCAGCCGCGGGGGCTCTCGAGAATGTGCTTCTTGGCGGCGGCGAGCTCGTCCTTTGACGCCTTGGGCCCGATCAGCACGCCCTTGCCGCCGGCGCCGTCGACGGGCTTCACCACGAGTTCGTGGAGCCGGTCGAGCACCTCCTCACGGGCCTCGGGCTCCTCTAGCCGCCACGTGTCGACGTTGGGAAGGATCGGGTCCTCGTTCAGGTAGTAGCGCACGAGGTCCTGCATGTACGTGTAAATCAGCTTGTCGTCCGCGACGCCGTTGCCGACCGCGTTGGCGAGTGTCACGTTGCCAAGTCGGGTGGCCGTCATCAGCCCTGGCGCGCCAAGCGCCGAGTCGGGTCGGAAGGCCACGGGGTCGAGGAAGTCGTCGTCAATCCTGCGGTAGATGACGTCAACGCGCTGGCGACCGGCCGTGGTGCGCATGTACACGCGTCCCGACACCACCTCCAGGTCGCGCCCCTCCACGAGCTCCACGCCCATGGTGCGGGCGAGCAGCGAGTGCTCGTAGTACGCCGAGTTGTAGACGCCTGGGGTGAGCACGACGATCGTCGGGTCGTCGATTCCCTCTGGCGCCGACTTGGCGAGGGCGGCGCGCAGCCGCTGCGAGTACTCGAGCACCGGCTGGATTCCCATATTCGCGAACAAGTCGGAGTACATCTGCGACATCGCGCGGCGGTTCGAGAGCACGTAGCTCACGCCGGACGGGACGCGGGCGTTGTCCTCAAGGACGCGCCAGATGCCGTGCTGGTCGCGCACGAGGTCAATGCCAGACACGTGCACGCGCACGCCGTTTGCCGGCTGCACGGACGAGGCCGCGCGGTGGAAGTGCGGCGACGAAGTAATGAGGTGACGTGGGACGACGCCGTCGTTGACGCATCGTTGCGAGCCGTAGACGTCGTCGAGGAAGGCCTCGAGGGTGCGAACGCGCTGGGCGACGCCAGGCTCGATGATGTCCCACTCATCCGAGCCGATGACGCGGGGCACGATGTCGAGGGGAAACGGCCGCTCCTCGCCCGCGTGGTCAAAGGTGACGCCCTGGGCCAGGTAGGTGCTCGCGAGGGCCTCTGCGCGCTGACGCAGGTCCTCGTGGGACAGCCCCTCGATCTCGGCGTAGACCTTCTGGTACGGGACGCGTACCTGGCCCTGCACGTCGATGGCCTCGTCCCACGCCAAGGTGGGCGAGTATCCCCTCCACGGGGTGAAGTCGACGGTGCTGTCCACTCCACGACCATATCCCGAGCCATGTTTCGTGCGAGTAGCGGGATATGACAATCGTGTTGCGCGCCCACCGGTAAACTTCCCGCGTGACCACCGAGCAGACTGAACCCGACCGCTACGACTTCAAGGCGCTCGAGGAGCGGTGGCTGCCGGTGTGGCAGCAAATCCAGCCGTTCCGCAGCGGCGACGCCAACGACACGCGCCCCGAGAAGTACGTGCTCGACATGTTCCCGTACCCCTCCGGCGACCTTCACATGGGCCACGCCGAGGCGTACGCGCTCGGCGACGTGATCGCGCGTTACTGGGTCCAGCGCGGTTTCAACGTGCTTCACCCGATCGGCTGGGACTCATTTGGGCTGCCCGCCGAGAACGCGGCGATAAAGAACAATCTCGACCCCGCGGGCTGGACCGAGGCGAACATCGCCCAGCAGCGCGCGTCCATGGAGCGTTACGCGTGCTCGTTTGACTGGGACACCGTGCTGGCGACGCACCGCCCCGAGTACTACCGCTGGAACCAGTGGATCTTCACGCGCCTGCACAAAAAGGGCCTCGCGTACCGCAAGCCCAGCCAGGTGAACTGGTGCCCCAAGGATCAGACGGTGCTCGCAAATGAGCAGGTGGTGGGCGGCCTGTGCGAGCGCTGCGACACTCCCGTCACCAAGAAGAAGCTCACGCAGTGGTACTTCAAGATCACTGACTACGCCGACCGGCTGCTCGACGACCTCGACACGCTCGAAGACACGTGGCCGTCCAAGGTGCTCGCGATGCAGCGCAACTGGATCGGTCGCTCCAAGGGTGCCGACGTCGAGTTCGCCATCGAGGGCCGCGACGAGCCCATCACCGTGTACACGACGCGCCCCGACACCCTCTACGGCGCCACGTTCTTCGTGGTGGCGGCGGACAGCGACCTCGCGGCCGAACTTGCCGCGAAGGCGGACGCCGACACGCAGGCAAGGTTCACGGAGTACGTCGCGATGGTGCGCGCGACAAGCGACATCGACCGGCTGGCGACAGACCGCGAGAAGACGGGCGTGTTCCTCGGCACCCACGCCATCAACCCTGTCAACGGCGAGAAGCTGCCAGTGTGGGCGTCCGACTACGTGCTCGCCGATTACGGCCACGGCGCCATCATGGCGGTCCCCGCGCACGACCAGCGCGACCTCGACTTCGCCCGCGCTATGGGGCTTCCCATCAGCGTGGTGCTCGACTGCACCGACGAGAACGGCGAGCCGTTCCCCGACCCCGCTGTGTCGGGTATCGCGACCCCCGGCGACGGCACGCTCATCAACTCCGGCCCGCTTGACGGGCTCGGCAAGGCCGAGGCGATCGCCAAGATCACCGAGCAGCTCGAGGCCAGCCGCATGGGCAGTGCCGCCACCAACTTCCGCCTGCGCGACTGGCTGATCTCGCGTCAGCGCTACTGGGGCACGCCCATCCCGATCGTCCACTGCGACGACTGCGGCGAGGTGCGCGTCCCGGACGACCAACTGCCCGTGACGCTGCCGCCCGCCGAGGGTCTCGACCTGAAGCCGAAGGGCCAGAGCCCGTTGGCCGCGGCGACGGACTGGGTCAACACCACGTGCCCCGACTGCGGCAAGCCCGCCAAGCGTGACACCGACACGATGGACACCTTCGTCGACTCGTCCTGGTACTACCTGCGGTACCTGTCGCCTGGCAAGACCGACGGCCCATTCGACCCGGGTGCCGTCAAGCGGTGGGCGCCTATTGACCAATACGTCGGCGGAGTGACGCACGCGATCTTGCACCTGCTGTATGCGCGCTTCTTCACCAAGGCGCTGCACGACCTCGGCCTCGTGGACTTCGAGGAGCCGTTCCGTGCGCTCCTCAACCAGGGCATGGTGCAGATGGACGGCTCGGCGATGTCGAAGTCGCGAGGCAACCTCGTGCGCCTGAGCGAGCAACTTGACGAGTTTGGCGTGGACGCCGTCCGGCTGACGATGGCCTTCGCCGGCCCGCCGGAGGACGACATCGACTGGGCCGACGTGTCGCCAGCCGGCTCGATGAAGTTCCTTGCCCGCGCGTGGCGGATCGCCCGCGACGTCGCCGCGGCGGGGGAGACCGCCGCGGGCGAGGGGGATGTCGCGCTACGCGCCGTCACCCACCGCGCGCTCCAGGACGCAGGCGACCTGGTGGAGGGCTTCCGCTTCAATGTGGCGGTGGCGCGCGTCATGGAGCTCGTGAACGCCACCCGCAAGGCCATCGACGGAGACGCCGGCCCGGCGGACCCGGCCGTGCGCGAGGCCGCTGAGGCGATCGCGATCATGCTGTCCCTGTACGCGCCCTACGCCGCAGAGGACATGTGGTCGATGCTCGGCCACTCGAACGTCGCGCGCGCAGGCTGGCCCGCCGTCAATGCCGCGCTACTTGTGGAGGACACCGTCACGTGCGTCGTCCAAGTGATGGGCAAGGTGCGCGACCGCATCGAGGTGCCCCCTGGCATCGGCGAGGCCGAGCTCAAGACCCTTGCCCTCGCGACGGATGGCGCGGTGCGCAGCATCGGCGACGCGAAGGTGCGGACCGTCATCGTGCGCCCGCCGTCACTTGTGAACATTGTCATAGGCGGCTAGGCCGGGGCGTCTGCGACGCTAGGGCGTCTGACGTGTCACGCCGATAGGGTAGGCGAATGGCTCCCAGGGTTGCGGTCGTGACAGACTCCGCTGCGTCCCTGCCCGACCCCGTGGCGCAGCGCTGGGGCATCGGAGTGGTGCCGCTGCAGATCATCGTCGACGGCGTGGGCCGCCCGGAGGGTGGGCCAGGCAGCACCGAGCAAGTAGTGGCCGATCTCGAGGCGGGAGTGGTGATCACGACGTCGCAGCCCACCGGCGGCGACTTCGCCGACGCGTACGCCCGCGCCGCAGCTGCCGGCGCGGAGGCTATCGTCTCCATCCACATCTCGGGGGAACTCTCCGGAACTGTCAACGGCGCGAAGATCGCGGCCCAGGAGGCGCCGATCCCGGTCACCGTCGTGGACACGCGCACCCTCGCGATGGCCGCGGGATTCTCGGCAATGGCGGCGGCAGCGGCTGCCGCGGACGGAGCTTCCGCGGACGACGTGGCGGCCGCGGCGCTGACGGCGGCTGAGTCGAGCATCTGTGTGTTCACCGTCGCCACGCTTGACTACCTGCGGCGCGGCGGCCGGGTGTCGGGGCCCTTGGCTGCGCTCGGAAACGCACTGAGCATTAGGCCCGTGCTCGAGATCCGCGACGGTGAGGTCGCTTTGATCGAACGGGTGCGGACGACCGCCAAAGCGCGCGACCTCGTGGTGCAGATCGCCGAGAAGCGTGCGGCGGAGCTCGCCAATCCGGGGCTCTCACTCATGGGTCTCGGCGAGCAGTCCTACGCCGATGACGCTGCGAGCATGATCGAGTACCGGCAGCCTCACACCGGCATCGTGATCCGCACGCCCGTGAGTGCGGTGCTGGCCGCCCACACCGGCCCCGGGACGCTCGCCGCCGCCGTCGTCGATTTGCCTTCCGCGCTGAGGTAAAGGCGCCGGTGTCCCCAGGGCGCGTTGGGCGCGCACGGCTCACCGCGCGGGCCGCAGAAACGCAGTGTGAGGCGTGGCGATGCCTAGCGTCGCGCCCATGGAACCCCATGCGGCCGATGTTCGGGCGCGGCTAGGCGATAGCGCCGCGGCCGCGGCGTCGCGCGCATACGAGGCGGCGTACGGCAGCCCCATCAGTAGCGAGGCACGGGGCGTGCGGTGGCGCCTCGATTGGCGCGTCGCCGCGACGGTCGTGGTGCTCCTGTTGGCTGTGGGTGTGGTGGCGTGGGCGGCGGCGCAATATGGGAATCCCGCGCCGGTGGTGGCAGCGCAGACGGCGGCCGATCCAGAAGTGGCGACGACGGTGGTGGTGCACGTGGCAGGCGCCGTCGCGCAGCCGGGGCTCGTCGAGCTCGACCCAACTGCGCGGGTGGGGGACGCGGTCGCAGCCGCTGGTGGAATGACGCGCAAGGCCGACCCTGGCGGTGTGAACCTCGCCAGGCGCGTCGTCGACGGAGAGCAGATCTTCGTGCCGCGCAAGAAGGGTGGGGGAGCGGGGCTCATCAACGTCAACCACGCCTCGGCCACGGAGCTTGAGCAACTGCCCGGCATCGGCCCCGCGCTTGCCGCCCGCATCGTCGCTGACCGCAAGGCGCACGGGCCCTTCGCGCGCCTTGACGACCTCAAGCGGGTGTCGGGCATCGGCAACGCCGTGGTGTCGGGGCTCGCCGGAGTCGCTACCGCGTGACCGCGCGCCACGACGCGCGCCTCGTTCCTGCCGCAATCGCCGCGTACTGCGCTGCCGCGGCCATCTCCTCGGGCGCTGCAGACGCTGGGGTCCTCGCGTGGGGCGCAGGAGGTGCGGGCGTGATGCTCGTCGTCGCCGCGAGGCGGCGCGGCCACTGGTGGCTAGCTGCGGCCGCGGCGTGCGTCGTCGCGCTCGTCGCGAGCGCGCACACCCACGACCGTTGGGACGGGCCCGCGCGTGCCGCAGCGGCCGCCCACGAGTCGGTCGCGTTCCGCGCGGTCGTGCTGCGCGAGCCGTACGCGGTCACAGCGGGCGCCCGCGAGCAGCGTTGGGCCGTGCGGCTGCGGCTAGCTGAGGTGTGCGTGGGCTCGCCGCCGTGCACCTGGCGGCCAAGCGGAGAGGACATAGTCGCGTACGGCCCGGAATGGTCCCGTGTCGCGTTCGGAGAGGCCATCGAGGGCCATGGGGAACTCACGCCCGGCTGGGAAGCTACGACCGCCGCCGTGGCGTTCGATGCGGCGGTTGACGCCGTTGGCCCCGCGCCGTGGCCCGCGCGCGCCGTCACCCGTGCCCGCGACGGCCTGCGCGCCGCCGCCCAGAGCCTGCCGCCGCGCACGCGCGGGCTGGTGGTGGGCATGGCGATCGGCGACACGTCGGAGATGTCTCCGCTGCTCGCGCGCGACATGCGGGTGACGAGCCTCGCCCACCTGACGGCGGTGTCCGGGGCGCACTTCGCGGTCATCGCCGTGGCGCTCGGGGCGGCGATTCGCGCGCTGCGGCTGCCGCGGCCGTGGCGGGCGTTGCTTCTGGCGGCGGTGATGGCAGGGTTCGTCGCCGTGGTGTTCCCGGACCCGTCGGTGGTGCGCGCGGCGTGGATGGGAGGGGTGCTCGCGGCGGCGCTGTGGTGGGGCAGGCCAGCCCAGGCGCTTCCCGCGCTCGCGAGCGCGGTCGTCGGCCTGCTGCTCTACGACCCGGCACTCGCGCTGTCGCTGGGTTTCGCGCTGTCCGTCGCGGCGACCGCGGCGATCGCCGTGTGGTCGCCGCTTGTGGCCTTAGCGCTCGAGCGGTTCCTGGTGCCCCGGCTCGCACGCGCGTTGTCGGTACCTATCGCGGCGCAGGCCGCGTGCGTCCCTATTCTCATCCTGATCAATCCCGGCATCGGCGCGTACGGGGTGCTCGCGAACGTGCTCGCCGTGCCGTTCGCGGCGGTTGTGACGCTCGTGGCCGTGTCCGCGATACCCCTCGCGATGGTGTGCCCCCCGTGCGCCAGTGCGATGGTGGCCGTGGCGGGCCTGGCGGCCGAGCCCGTCGTCCTGGTGGCACGCACGCTTGGGCGGGCGCCGGGGGCGTGGTTGGCGTGGCCCCCTGGGATGGTGGGTGCGAGTCTCGCCGGCGTCATCGTCCTGGCGTCAATGGCCGCCACCGCGGCGCGTCGGTTCCGCGCGTACTACCGGCTTGCGGGAGTGCTGGTGGTGACCGCCCTGGTGGCGGCGAGCCCGCCGGTGCAGGGGGCAGTGGGCTCCGCAGTCACGGTGCCGAGCGGCTGGGTGCTCGCGGCCTGCGACGTCGGTCAGGGAGACATGTTGCTGATCCGGGCCGGCCCGTCTGCCGCGGTGGTCGTGGACACCGGGCCCACCCTCACGGACGCCGCCCGCTGCCTGCGCGTGTTCGGGGTGCGGCAGGCCCCGCTGCTTGTCATCACCCACCCGCACGCGGATCACGACGGCGGCGTCGGCGGGGTGCTGGGCATGGTGCCGGTGGGTGAGGCCTGGGTGTCGCCCACGACGACGCTGCTGGGCAGGCGCGCGGCGGTGGGTGAGCTTGCGGCCGCGGGGGTGGCCGTGCAGGTGCCGAAGTCGGGCGCGAGCGTCACGGTGGGCGAGGTATCGCTACGCGTATGGCGGGAACCTCTGGAGCCGCGATCCGACCCTCAAGACAACACGCTCATCAATGACTCGAGCCTGGTGCTGTTCGGGCAGGTCAGCGGCGTGGCGTTCGCCTTGCTCGGCGACCTCGAGACGGACGCGCAGGCCGCGTTGCTGCAGTCAGCGCCGCCGCGCGTGGATGTGGTGAAGGTGGCGCATCACGGCTCGGCGCGCCAGGACGCGCGCCTCGCCTCGGTGTTGCGCGGGCGCGTTGCGATCGTCAGCGTCGGCGCGGGGAACCCGTATGGCCATCCCGACCCGACCACGCTCGCCAACTACCGCGCGGCGGGATCCCAGGTGCTCACGACGATGGACTGCGGGGACGTGTCGATTGTGCCCGGCGAGCCGCCGCGAGCGTACGCCGCGTGTGGCCCCGACGTGGCAGGCTGGGGGCATGGCACAGACACGGGCAGCGGCGCGACCCTGGTCGCAGGCGGCCCCGGCGCCCCTGGTGTTGGTGTCGGGACCAGAGCAGCTGCTCGCGTCGCGCGCCGTGGACCTGATTTGGGCGGCCGTGCGCAAGTCGCGCGCGTCGGCTTCCATGACGCGGCTGTCCGCGCCCACCGCGGGGGCAGGGGCCCTCCGGTCCGCGGCGAGCCCGTCGCTCTTTGACGAGCCCGGCGTGGTCGTTGTCGAGGAGCTTGAGGCGCTCGGCGAGGACTTTCAGCAGGACGCCCTGCGCTACATCGCGGCGCCGGATCCCGAGGTGTGCGTGGTGTTCCTTCACGCGGGCGCCGTGCGCGGCAAAAAGGTGCTCGACGCGCTGCGCCAGGCGGGCGCCCCGGAGTTCACCGCGGCCGCGGTCAAGAAGGCCGGGGACTTCGTCGATTTCGCGGCTGCCGAGCTGTCACGCGCCGGAGCCCGCGCGCCGGAGCCCGCAGTGCGTGCGCTCGTTGACGCCGTCGGTAACGACCTCTCTGAGCTAGCCGCCGCGTGTGCCCAGTTGGCGAGCGACGTCGGCACGTCCGTCACGGTCGAGGACGTCACCCGCTACTACGGCACGCGCGTGAACGCGACGGGGTTTGCGGTGGCGGACGCGGCGGCGGTGGGGAAGTCGGCGGAGGCGCTCGCACTCGTCCGGCACGCGCTTGCCAGCGGGACGGACCCCGTTCCGCTCGTCGCCGCGCTAGGCGCGAAGCTGCGGACGATGGCGAAGGTGGGAGCGTCCCGCGGGCGCTCGCTGGACCCCGTGCGGGACCTTGGGCTGGCGCCGTGGCAGGTTGACCGGGCGCGGCGCGACCTGCGTGGGTGGGACGCAGACCGCGTGGCGGCCGCGATCGAGGCGGTTGCCGAGGCGGACGCCCAGGTCAAGGGCGCGGGCAGGCATCCCCGGTATGCGATCGAGCGCGCGGTGCGCGAGGTCGCCCGCCTCGCCAAGGGCTAGTGCGCCGCTAGTCGGGCGCGGTCGCAGGAACGTGCGCATCGGTGACTGAGAAGTCGATGTCTTCGATCGGCACCGCGCGGCCAAACAGGTAGCCCTGGCCAAGCTGCCAGCCGTGCACGCGTGCACGCGCGAACTGGGTAGGGGTCTCGAGCCCCTCGACGATGCCGGTGACACCTAGCGCCCTGGTGAGGCCAGCGGCGGCGAGGCTGATCCTGTCTCCGAATCCGTCGTCGCCCAGCCGCGCGGCGAACTCAACGGCAAGCTTGATCCGCGAAATCGGGTGCCGCACCATCGACGACAGCTCGGCGTAGCTGGTGCCGAAGTCGTCGATCGCGAGGTCGACGCCAAGGTGCGCGACGGCGTCGATGTCCTGCCTGGCGAGTGCGTTCGACGCGAGCACGCCGGCCTCGCTGATCTCGATACACAGCCGCCCGGGCGCGACGCCGTGCACAGTGAGCGCTCGCTCGACGACCGCCGCGAGGCCTGCGGTGCCAATCTGCCTGGGCGCCACGTTCACGTACATCTGGCCGGTGAACTCCGGGTGCTCGGCGATCTCCTTGCACACCTCGTGCGTAACGAACGATCCGATGGGGACGATGAGACCGGCCTGCATCGCGGCGCCCATGAAGGCGTTCGGCATCAGCAGGCCGCGGTCCGGGTGTTCCCACCGCACCAGCGCCTCGTAGCCCACGATCTTCAGTTGCTGGAGGTCGACGACCGGCTGGTAGTGCACGCGCAGATCGCCCTCTCGCAGCGCGCCGCGCAGCTCCTCCTCGATCTGCAGGCGGGTCGTGATCTGCTCTTTGAGGTTGGAGTCGTAGATCTTCAGTCCTGCGCGCCCGCCCTGTTTCGCGGCGTACATCGCGGTGTCGGCAGCGCGCAGCAGGGTCTCGGCATCGATGTCCTCGTCCACGAACGCGACGCCCGCGCTGATGGTCGGCACCACCTCGTGGTCGCTGAGGTTGACGGGTAGCTGGGCGCCGCGCGCGATAAGGGACGCGCGGGCCTCGGCTTCGTCCTCGGATGCGACGTTCTCAAGCAGCACCACGAATTCGTCCCCGCCGATGCGCCCGACGGTGTCTCCGCGCCTCACCGAGGACTGCAAGCGTTGCGCGGTGACGGCGAGCAGGTGGTCGCCAGCGTTGTGGCCGAGCGAGTCATTGACAAGCTTGAAGTGGTCGATGTCGACGAACACGAGCGCGACGGAGTCGGTTCGGTCGGCGTGCGCCGCGAGGGCCTTGGTGATCCGGTCGAGCATCAGCGCCCGCGTGGCGAGACCAGTGAGCGCGTCGTAGTACGCGCGGGATTCGAGTAGCGCCCGGGCGTTGCGCGCCTCGGTAATGTCCTCGACCTGGACGACGAAGTGCGGTGGCATGTCGGCGCCCTCGGTACGCACAGTGACCACCGTGACGCGCACCCACACGGTGTCGTTCGACTTGGTGCGGTAGCGCTTCTGGGTTTGGTACGAGGGGAAGTCCGCCTGCGCGAGTTGGTTGAGGAGCTCGATGTCGCGCGGGAGGTCGTCGGGGTGTGTGAAGTGCCCGAAGTTCCTTCCGAGGATCTCGCTTCGCTCGTACTCGATGATCGAGCAGAACGCCGAGTTCACGTCGATGTAGTTGCCGAGTTCGTCGAGAACGGCCATGCCGATGGGCGAGTCGTGAAACGTCGCGCGAAACAGCAGGTCGACCTCGGTCATCTCGTTCCTCCTCGAAGAGATGACTCCAGGCTAGGGCGATTCGCGCGCGCGCGCCCCTTTTGCGACGGTGCGTGTCTGAAATGCCACAAAAGCGGCGACTGTCGGACGGACGGGCCAGGCCCGTCATGCACCGCGACGGTGCTAGAGCTTGGCGATCTGGCTCGCGAGCGCCGACTTGCGGTTCGCGGCCTGGTTCTTGTGGATGACGCCCTTGCTGGCGGCCTTGTCGAGCTTGACCGACGCGGACTTCATCGCGGTCTCGGCGGCAGACTTGTCGCCAGCGGCGATTGCCTCGCGGACGCGGCGGACGTGCGTCTTGAGCTCCGAGCGGACAGCGACGTTGCGGACGCGGGCCTTTTCGTTGGTCCCGATCCGCTTGATCTTCGACTTGATGTTTGCCACAGCAGCGTTCCTTGCAGTTCAGTGTGAAAAATCAGGGGAGGCGCCGAGGGGCGCACACGCGAGGACCAATGCTACCAGCCCTTGGTCCTCGCCATCGCCTTGGTCACGCTGTCGAAGCGCGCGCGGTCAAGCACGGCGCCCTCGCGACGGATCTTCTTGGGCTTCAGGCGCAGCACGCGGTCAAGGCGCACCTCGCTCGGCCTTCTTTGCGAGTCCCACGCGCCGGAGCCCACGTCCATCCAATGGCGACCCCAGCGGGCCTCGTCCGCCGCGTCGCGATCGTGATCCTTGCTCGACAGCATCAAGCCGAGCAGCCATCGTCCGTCACGCCCAACCAGCACCACCGGGCGGTCCTTTCCGCGGGACGCGTCCTCCTCATAGGGCACCCATGCCCATACGACCTCGCCTGGGTCGGGCTTCCCGTCAAGGGACGGGGAGTAGGCGATGTCGAAGCGCCCCTCGAAGTCGCCGGGGTACGCGCGCGAGAACAGAGGGGCGCGGCGCTCGCCTGACGGTGTGGTGCGCGCCCGCGTCCCGGCCCTGGCGAGGGCTCGCATGGTGCGTCCAATGCCGGACATGCGACTCCTTGCCTATGCGTTGGCGGACTGCGTGCGCGGGGTGCCGAGTTGGAGCTCCGGCTCCGGCGCTGGCCTGCCGAATAGGTAGCCCTGGCCGTACGTCCAACCATGATCGAGCGCCTTGCGCCACTGCTCGCGGGTCTCAATACCCTCAACCACACCGTACATTCCGATGCTTCTGGTGAGGTTTGCGACGGCGGTGGAGATGCGGTCGCCCGTGCCGTCGTCGCCCAGCCTTTGCGAGAACTCGCGCGACAGCTTGAGGCCCGCGATGGGATTCTGCAGGACGGACTGAAGCGTCGAGTAGCCGGTGCCGAAGTCATCGAGCAGCAGGTCCACGCCCAGCGCGGCGATCTGCTCGAGGTCGGCGCGCGCAATCTTGGTGGCGGTGAGCATTCCCGACTCGGTGATTTCGAGCGCGATGCGCCGCGGGTCCACGCCCGTGGCGGACAGCGCTGACTTCACAGCGCGGGTGAGGTCGGCCGTGCCGATCTGGCGCGTCGACACGTTCACGAAAATGCGGCCGGTGAACTCAGGGTGGCGAGCGATGAAGGCGCACGCCTCATGGAGCACAAACGCGCCGAGCGCGACGACGAGGTTCGACTCCTCGGCGATCTCGATGAAGTCGTGGGGCATCAGGAGGCCGCGCGTGGGGTGCTCCCACCGCACGAGCGCCTCGTACGCCACGACCTCCTCGGTGTCCATCTTGATCACCGGCTGGTAGTGCACTCGCAACTGGCTGGTGCGAACGGCGGCGCGCAGCTCGCCCTCAATCGACAGCTTGTTGAGCGCCGTGTGGCGCAAGCGCTCGCTGAAGACCTCGAGCTTCGCGCGGCCGGACTGTTTTGCGGCGTACATCGCGGTGTCGGCATCGCGCAGGAGGGTCTCGGCCGTGACGTCCCGGGAGGGGAGCGCGAGGCCGGCGCTGACCGTGGGGACGACGGTGTGCGCGGCGACGGTGATGGGTGTCTGGACGGCGGCGGTAACGACGGCCGCGAGGCCTTCGGCTTCCTCTTGCCCGGTCAGGTTCTCGAACACGACCACGAACTCGTCGCCGCCGAGCCGGGCGACGGTGTCACCCGCGCGGACGGCGCCCTGGATGCGCTTGCCAATCTGTTCAAGCAGGGAGTCGCCGGCCTCGTGGCCAAGCGAGTCGTTGACGACGTTGAAGTGGTCCACGTCGAGGAACATCACCGCAAGCGTCTGCGGGCGGTCGCGGTGCGCGCCGAGCGCGTGGCTCAGGCGGTCGATGAGCAAGGTGCGGTTCGCGAGCCCGGTGAGCGGGTCGTACAGCGCGCGGCGCTCGAGTAGGTCTTTGGCGCGCCGGAACTCGGTGATGTCCTCAACCTGGACCACGAACCGGCGGTCCGGGCCGTGCGAGGGGCCAGCCGTGACGGTCACGCGGCTCCACACCGTGTCGCCGCTGCTGTCGATGTAGCGCTTCTGGATCTGGAAGTAGGGCACGTCTCCGTCGACGAGTTGCTGGAACAGCTCGCGGTCGCGCGGGAGGTCGTCGGGATGCGTGAACTCGGAGAAGTGGCGGTCCTTGAGGTCGCACGCCTTCATGCCCAGGATGCGCGCAAATGCCGGGTTGAGCTCGAGGTAGCGGCCCTCGTCAGTCAGGACGGCCATGCCTATGGGCGAATCGCGGAACGTGGACGCGAAGAGATCGTCCGTGGGCGTCATGGCCGCGGGCCCCCTTCGCGATCGGTGCCCCCCGGGCAGGGGGCGCTCCGGACTGTTATCGGCATTTTTGGCGAGGACATGAGCGCGCCCATGGGACGATAGAACCTGCCCCGCGACAGAAGGATTCAGCCAAACGTGCCCGCAGCCAAGCTCCTCGAGCCTGCCTCGACCCCAACGTCGTTGATCCGCAATTTCTGCATCATCGCGCACATCGACCACGGCAAGTCAACGTTGGCCGACCGCATGCTTCAGCTCACGGGAATCGTTGACCAGCGCGACATGCGCGCCCAATACCTCGACCGCATGGACATCGAGCGCGAGCGCGGCATCACCATCAAGTCGCAGGCCGTGCGGATGCCGTGGTCCCCGGACGGCACCGAGCACGCGCTCAACATGATCGATACCCCTGGCCACGTCGACTTCACCTACGAGGTGTCCCGCAGCCTCGCCGCGTGCGAGGGCGCGGTGCTGCTCGTGGACGCTGCGCAGGGGATCGAGGCGCAGACGCTCGCGAACCTCTACCTCGCGATGGAGAAGGACCTGACGATCATTCCGGTGCTCAACAAGATTGACCTGCCGGCGGCGGACCCGGAACGCTACGGCGCCGAGCTTGCCCAACTTGTCGGCTGCGACCCCGACGACGTCCTACGCGTCAGCGGCAAGACGGGAGAGGGAGTCGAGGCGTTGCTTGACCGCATCGTGCGTGACATCCCGGCGCCGGGCGGCGACGCCAACGCGCCCACCCGAGCCATGATCTTCGACTCGGTCTACGACTCGTACCGGGGCGTCATCACGTATGTCCGGGTCATCGACGGGGTCCTCAAACCGCGCGAGAAAATCGCGATGATGTCGACCAAGGCGACGCACGAGCTCCTGGAGATTGGCGTGAGCAGCCCCGAGCCCAAGCCAAGCAAGGGGCTCGGCCCCGGCGAGGTGGGATACCTCATTACGGGCGTGAAGGACGTGCGTCTCAGCCGCGTCGGCGACACGGTGACGGACGCGGCGAAGCCCGCCAAGCAGGCGCTCGGCGGTTACCGCGACCCCAAGCCCATGGTGTTCTCCGGCCTGTACCCGCTCGACGGCTCGGACTATCCGGTCCTGCGCGACGCGCTCGACAAGCTCAAGCTAAACGACGCCGCTCTCATCTACGAGCCCGAGACCTCAGTCGCGCTGGGGTTTGGCTTCCGATGCGGGTTCCTGGGGCTGCTGCACCTGGAGATCACCCGCGACCGCCTCGAGCGAGAGTTCGACCTCGACCTCATCTCGACCGCACCCAACGTCGTCTACAACGTCACGATGGAAGACGGCAAGGAGTTCGTCGTCACCAACCCGAGCGAGTTCCCCAGCGGCAAGATCGACGCCGTACGGGAGCCGATGGCGCGGTCCACGATCATCGCGCCGAGCGAGTACATTGGCGCGATCATGGAGTTGTGCCAGAACAAGCGCGGCACGCTTCAGTCGATGGACTACTTGAGCGCGGAGCGCGTCGAGATGCGCTACCTGCTGCCGCTCGCCGAGATCGTCTTCGACTTCTTTGACCAGCTCAAGTCCAAGACCCGCGGCTACGCGAGCCTCGACTACGACATGGAGGGCGAGCAGGTGTCCGACCTCGTCAAGGTGGACATCCTGCTGCAGGGCGAGCCTGTGGACGCGTTCAGCGCGGTGCTGCACAAGGACGCCGCGTACGCGTACGGCCTGCGCATGACGGAAAAGCTCAAGACGCTCATCCCGCGCCAACACTTCGAGGTGCCCATCCAGGCCGCGATCGGCGCGCGCATCATCGCCCGCGAAACCATCCGCGCCATCCGCAAGGACGTGCTCGCCAAGTGCTACGGCGGCGACATCAGCCGCAAGCGCAAGCTGCTCGAGAAGCAGAAGGAGGGCAAGAAGCGCATGAAGAACATCGGCTCTGTGGAAGTTCCGCAGGAGGCGTTCATTGCCGCCCTCAACACTGCTGACGACTCCGCCGACAAGGCTGACAAGAAGAAGTAGTGGTCGACCCCCGCGACGGCGCGGCCCCGGAGCGCAACTTCGGGGTGTACGTGCACGTGCCGTTCTGCTCGGTGCGGTGCGGCTACTGCGACTTCAACACGTACGCGCTCGGTGAACTCGACGGCGCGTCCCCCGCGGGCTACGTCGAGGCGGCGCTCGGCGAGATGCGGCTCGCCCGGACGGCGATGGCCGACGACGACCGCCCGGCCGCGACCGTGTTCTTTGGCGGCGGCACCCCCACGCTGCTTGACCCGGATGCGTTGACGTGGCTGCTCGCGGGCGTGCGCGACACCTGGGGGCTGGCCGCTGGCGCCGAGGTCACCACGGAGGCAAACCCGGACTCGGTGACAGCCGCGTCGCTTGCCGCGCTCGCGGACGCCGGGTTCACGCGCGTGAGCTTCGGCATGCAGTCTGCGGTGCCGCACGTGCTCGCGACGCTTGAGCGCACGCACAACCCGGACAACGTGGCCCGCGCCGTCGGGTGGGCGCGCGACGCCGGGCTCGACGTCTCCGTGGATCTGATCTACGGCACGCCGGGGGAGTCGCTCGAGGACTGGCGGTCGAGCCTCGCGGCGGCCATTGCGCTAGAGCCAGACCACGTGAGCGCCTACGCGCTAGTGATCGAGCCCGGGACCAAGATGGGGGCGCAGCTACGCCGCGGCGAGGTCGCACCCGTCGACCCTGATGTCCAGGCCGAGATGTACGAGGCCGCCGACGCCGCGCTGGCCGCCGCCGGTTACTCCTGGTACGAGGTGAGCAACTGGGCGCGCAAGCCCGGCAATGTTTGCCGCCACAACATCGGCTACTGGCGCGGCGACGACTGGTGGGGGATAGGTCCAGGTGCGCATTCCTACCTGGCGCACACCGACGCCGGCGCGCGGCGGTGGTGGAACGTCAAGCACCCGCGCGCGTATGGCGACCGGATCGCCGCGGGCCGCAGCCCGGAGCAGGATGGCGAGACGCTCACCGGAGACGAGATGGCGCTCGAGCGGGTGATGCTTGGAATCCGGCTCGCGGCCGGGATGCGCGCGTCGCTTCTCAGCGAGGCGGCACGGGCGGCGAGCCCCGCGCTCGTGGAGGGGGGACTGCTTGACGGCGGCGCATGGGCCGACGGCGTGGCGGCGCTGACCTTGCGCGGGCGCCTGCTCGCGGACGCAGTGGTGCGCGACCTCACCTAGCTAGCGAATAAACGGGAAAGCGATCCCGTAGTGGTAGTACTCGCCGTTGTACGCCTTGACGGCCGCGATGATCTGCAGAATGAACGCGACGAGCACCATCGCTGCCAGTGCGACGAACGAAAGTCCCAACGTGGGAAGCGACAAAACGAAGGCGGCGACGACCCAGATCAGGGTCGAAATCTGCAGGTTCAGCTCCTCCCTGCCGTGCTCGCGCACCAGCAGGCTGCGGTCCTTGTAGATCAAGTAGAAGATCAAGGTGCCAACCCAGCCGAGCCCGCTCGCGTTGAGCAGCAGCGGCGACAAGTGCGTCAGCATCGCGAAAGTACGGGCGTCCTGCTCGAGCATCGGCTGAGGGCTGCCGTAGGACGCCGACGTTGACGCGCCGGGCTGCGGCGCCGCGGGCGCCATCAGCCCTTGCCCTGCAAGCGGCGGCGCGGGCGGCTCGGTGGGCGCGCGGCCGGCGGCGCTGGCCGACACGGTCGCCGCTTCCGAGGGCGTACGCGCGGTTGACTCTGGCGTCGACGCGGTGCTGCCGTTGGCCTTCTTGGCTGCGGGCTTGCGCGCCGTCGGTTTCTGTGCTGAAGAGTCTGAAGTGGTCATGGCTTCATGGTCACACCGTGGCCGTGCCCGGCGCTATCGGGGACCCCCCGGATTTTCGGTCATCCTCGCGGGTCAGGGTCACCCCGAGACAGCGAAGGGCCCCGGTCGACCGAAGCCGAGCCGGGGCCCTTCGTGAAGCCGCCGAGCGGCCGCGTGCTACTTGAGGATCGGGATCGCGATCGGGTACGTGAAGTCGTTGCCCTTCTCGGCCTCGCCGCCACCCTTGAAGCCCATGACGATGGAGTAGACCCACACGCCGAGGGGGAGGATGAACAGGATGCCGAACGACGCAATCGCGACGATGTCGGCGACGAAGATCGCGATGACCATCGTGATGCCGAAGTTCGTCGCGACCTTGCCGTGCTTGTCGTTGAACTCGCCGCGGTCCTTGCTGGTCAGCCAGATGATCAGGCCGCCGAGGGCGGGGATGAACCCGTTGAGAATGTGGGCAATCTTTGCCTGGTTCTTGTCGTCTGCCGAGATTTCAGCCATGTGTTTTCACCACTTTGAGGTCGATGGGATACGAAGCTGGCACGCCTTTGTGTACCGACGCGTACGCCTGAATGCACAGGACGATTGCGGACACGACGACTGCCAACTGTCCTACTGTACCGAGAACGCCCAACAAAGGAAGAAACAATCGCACGAGCGTTGCGGCAGCGAAAACTGTGAGCACGAACATCCCGAAATTCGTGGCGCGCGCCGCGTCTGCCGCGGTGGCCTGATTCGTATCGCGGCGCGAGCGCCACACCAGCCACGGGATGAGCGGGCCCACCATCGCGCCGAGCTGCGCGACTCCGGACGCCACGGTGTCCGGCTCGTCGTCGAATACTTTCGCCACTGTTGCCTCCGCACCAAACCTACCGCGAGACCACCCGCGAGCCGCGTTAGAATTGGCACTCGAAGCTGTCGAGTGCTAGTCGGGAGGTGTCCGTGTCGGAGGAGCGAAAGCGCGCCGTTCTTCACGCGATCGTCGAAGACTACGTCGCCACCAGTGAGCCGGTCGGCTCGACCGCGCTCACCCGGCATCGGGGGCTCGACGTGTCGAGTGCGACCATCCGCAATGACATGGCCGCGCTTGAGGAAGAGGGCCTGATCGCGCAGCCGCACACCTCCGCTGGCCGCATCCCCACCGACAAGGGCTACCGCTACTTCGTTGACCACCTCGCGGCGTCGGCGCTTGGCGAGCCGGACCGCCGCGCCATCTCAACCTTCCTCAGCGACGCCGTGGACCTTACGGACGTCGTTGACCGCTCGGTCAAGTTACTGAGCCAGCTCACGCGCCAGGTCGCCGTGGTCCAGTACCCGTCCGTGCGCGACGCCGACGTCCGCCGCGTGGAGCTTGTTCGCGTCGGCCGCGACCGGGCGTTGGTGGTGGTCGTGTCGACGGACGCGCGCGTCGAGCAGACAACGGTCGCGCTCGACGGCGAGGTTCCGGACGAGGACTTCGAGAGGGCAGCGCGCGAGGTCAACGAAGAGTCGATCGGGCACGGCCCGGCGGCGCTCGAGAAGGCGCTGGATGCGTGGGCGAGGCGGCCGGGGCAGGAGGCGTGGGCGCGCGCCATCGCCGACGCGGTGGTTCAGAGCGCGCGCGGCGGCACCGTGGAGCGGGTGGTGTTCGCGGGCACGTCCAACTTGACGCGCGCAGGCGCGGACCTTGGCCAGGACGCGATCGGGCCGGTTCTTGAGGCGCTCGAGGAGCAGGTGATGCTGCTCAAGCTGCTTCACGAGATGGCCACCGACAGCGCCGAGGTCGCCGTGCGGATCGGCGAGGAGACACGGACGCCAGCGTTCAAGCGCACAAGCATTGTCGCGGCGGGCTACGGCGGCGCGGGCCCGGATGCGGCGCTCTTGGGCGCCCTTGGCCCCACCAGGATGGATTACCCAGGAACCATGGCTGCGGTGCGTGCCGTGGCCAGATACCTCACACGAGCGGTGGAAAAGTGAACGACCTTTACGAGACCCTCGGCGTCGCCCGCGATGCCTCGCAGGACGAGATCAAGAAGGCTTACCGGCGCAAGGCGCGGGAGCACCATCCCGACACCGGCGGCGACGCCGAGTGGTTCAAGGAGGTCGGCGCGGCCTACGAGGTGCTGTCGAACCCCGACAAGCGCGCGATCTACGACCGCGGCGGTGACCCGCGCCAGCGCGGCGGGGCAGGCCCCGCCGGGTTTGGCTTCGAGGATATCTTCGAGACGTTCTTCGGCGGCGGAGGTCAGCGCGGCCCCGCGTCGCGCACCCAGCGCGGCGGCGACACCCTGATTCACGCCGAGGTGACGCTCGAGGAGGCAACGTTTGGTGTCGCGCGCGACATCACCGTCGAGGTGGCCGACGAGTGCACCACGTGCGAGGGCTCATGCTGCGCGCCGGGCACCAGCCCCGTCACGTGTGGGCAGTGCAACGGCGCGGGAGTGGTACAGCGCGTCGCGCGGTCGCTGCTCGGCCAGGTCATGACGACGTCCCCGTGCCCGGCATGCGGCGGCTACGGCACCACCATCGAGAAGCCATGCCCCGACTGCTCGGGCCAGGGCCGCACGCGGTCGCGCCACACCATCACCGTCGACATCCCCGCGGGCGTGGAGACCGGCACTCGCATCCGCCTCGCGGGCTACGGCGACGCGGGCATGGGCGGCGGCCCCAAGGGTGATCTTTACGTCGAAATTCGAGAGAAGGCGCACAAGTTCTTCGAGCGCCGCGGAGACGACATCCACTGCACGCTGCAGATACCCATGACCGCCGCCGCGCTCGGCACGGTGCTGCCCGTCGACACGCTCGACGGCGAGCAGGACGTGGACGTGCGCCCTGGCACGCAGTCAGGCGAGACGATCAAGCTCAAGGGGCTCGGCGTGGGTCACTTGCAGCGGGCGGGGCGCGGCAGCCTGTTCGTGCACGTCGACGTGCAGACGCCCGCGGCGCTTAGCTCGGAGCAAGAGGAGCTCGTGCGCAAGCTCGCGGAGCTGCGCGGCGAGGATCACCACGCGGCGCGACTCGCGCCCGCCAACGCGGGCCTGCTGTCGCGGTTGCGCGACGCCTTCACGGGGCGGTAGCCGATGTCCGAGCCGGTATTCGTGTCCGCGCACGTCGCGGGCGCGGCCGTCGGCGACGTCGTGGCGGTCACCGGGGAAGAGGCGCGCCACGCGGCGGTGGTGGCGCGCATCGGCGTGGGGGAGCGCATCACCGTCGTGGACGGCAAGGGCGGCAGGGCATCGGGCGTCGTGGAGTCCGCCGGGCCGGCGCTCGTGGAGGTGCGCGTCACCCACACGGGCCAGGACGCCGACCGCCCGGTGGTACTTGTCCAGGCGCTCGCAAAGGGCGGCCGCGACGAACAGGCGGTGGAGTCCGCGACAGAGCTTGGCGCCACCCGCATCGTGCCGTGGCAGGCAAGCCGTTCCATCTCGGTGTGGAAGGGCGCCAAGCTCGACAAGGGCCGCGACAAGTGGGCGTCGCTCGCGCTCAAGGCGGCCAAGCAGTCCCGACGCGCTCTCGTGCCAAGCGTGGACGAGCTCACCGACACCACTCGACTCGCACACCTCATCAAAGGCGCAACCGAGAACGGTGCCCGCGTGATCGTGCTGCACGAGGAGTCGCCCACTCCCGTCGCCGCCATGCCATGGGCGCTGCGCGAGGGCCAGGAGGTGTGGCTAGTCGTTGGCCCAGAGGGCGGGATCGCTCCCGCCGAGCTCGCCGCGCTCGAGGCCGCGGGCGCCCACGTGGGCCTGCTCGGACCGCACGTGCTGCGCGCCTCCACGGCGGGCCCCGCCGCGATCGCCGCCATCGCCGCGCTGTCAGGCGACTGGGGCGGGCGCGACGCGTGACGAGCCGCCCCCGCTCCCGCATCTGCCGCTCGCGCCCTAACCTAGAGCCATGACTGACGCCGACTGCCTGTTCTGCCGCATCGTCGCGGGGGAGATCCCCGCGGACAAGGTCGCCGAGACCGAGGACTTCCTCGCGTTCCGAGACATCGCGCCCAAGGCGCCCACGCACGTCCTTGTGGTGCCCAAGCGGCATTTCGCCGACGCGCCCGCGCTCGCGGCGGGCGAACCACGCCTCGTGGCAGAACTTGTGGCGCTCGCGCAACGGATCGCCGACGACGAGTGCGGCGGGCAATTCCAGCTCACCTTCAACACTGGCGCGGACGCCGGCCAGACGGTTTTCCACGCGCACGGCCACGTGCTGGGCGGCGGCAAAGTGAACTGGGACGGCGAGTGACCGACAACCGGGTGATCGTCATCGACGACGCCGCGCAGATGCCCGCCCTCATGGGTGCGGGCGACTCGATCATGCGCGAGCTCGAGCGCCAGTTCACGGACGTCGACTTCATGGTGCGCGGCAACCAGATCACGCTCACGGGTCCCGCGCAGCGGGTGGCCGAGGCCGCGCTGGCGATCGAGGAACTGCGCGGGGTGCTGGAGGCCGGGGTCGAGCTGACGCCGGACCTCGCGCGGGAGAGTGTGCGCATGCTCGCCAGCGCGGCCGCCGCTGGCGCGACGCGCGGGACCAGCGGCCGACACGCCCGTCGCCGTGCTGAGCCGCTCGATCCTGTCGAGCCGCGGCCGCACCATCCGCCCCAAGACCTCTGGCCAGGCGGACTACGTCAACGCCATCGACACCCACACCATCACGTTCGGCATCGGCCCCGCAGGCACGGGCAAGACGTACCTCGCGATGGCCAAGGCGGTGTTCGCGCTGCAGTCCAAGCAGGTCAACCGCATCGTGCTGACTCGCCCGGCTGTCGAGGCCGGCGAGCGGCTCGGGTTCCTGCCCGGCACCCTGAGCGAGAAGATCGACCCCTACCTGCGCCCGCTGTACGACGCCCTCCACGACATGGTTGACCCGGAGTCCATCCCGCGGCTCATCGAGTCGGGGACGATCGAGGTGGCGCCCCTGGCGTACATGCGCGGGCGCACCCTCAACGACGCGTTCGTGATCCTCGACGAGGCGCAGAACACCACGCGCGAGCAGATGAAGATGTTCCTCACCCGGCTGGGGTTTGGCTGCACGATGGTCGTCACGGGCGACGTGACGCAGGTTGACCTGCCGGGCTCGACGGACTCGGGGCTGATGGTCGCGAGCGAGTTGTTGCGCGGCGTGGACGACATCGCGGTGTGCACGCTTGGCGCGCAGGACGTCGTGCGCCACCGGCTCGTGAGCGACATCATCACCGCCTACGCGCAGGACGACGCCGCGCGCGGCGCCAAGCCCCAGGGCGGCGGCCAACGCCGCAACCCCGCCGGGCGCAGGCCCGCGACGGGGGAGGACGCATGATCGAGGTCAACAACGAGTCCGGCGAGAAGCTCGACGAGGCAGAGTTCGCGGCGATCGGGGCGTTCGTGTTGCGCGAGATGCACGTCGCCGAGGGCGCGGAACTCGCGATCCAGTTCGTGGACGAGGCCGCGATGACCGAGCTGCACGTCAAGTGGATGGACGAGCCAGGCCCTACCGACGTGCTGAGCTTCCCGATGGACGAGCTGCGCCCCGGCACCGAGGACGAGCCCACCGAGGCTGGCCTGCTGGGCGACGTGGTCGTGTGCCCGACGGTGGCGCAGCGCCAGGCGAAGGCCGCCGGCCACAGCGCCGAGGAGGAGATGCTGCTGCTCACCGTGCACGGCATCCTCCACTTGCTTGGCTTCGACCACGCCGAGCCGGACGAGGAGAAGGAGATGTTCGAGTTGCAGCGGCGGCTCTTGCTGACCTTCCTCGCGGGCAGGTCGTAGCGCTCGCCGCGCGGCGTGCGGGCGCCGGTGTTACCCTGACCGCATGGCATCGATTCGAAGCAGGCGCGCCGTCGCATACGGGGTAATCGCGCTGATGACGGTCGCGGGATGTTCGCCATCTCCGGCGCCGCGCCTGGTGCCTATCGCGGACTGGACTCTCCACGGAGACGCGGTCGACGCGCAGCTCGCGGAGTGTTCCCCTGAGGTGCATACGGACGTGGCCGAAACCGTCGCGGATGTGACGATCACGGTAACGTCGACCTCTCGCACCCCGACCGGCGCGTGCATCAACATGGTTTCGGTCACGCTCGAGGGTCCACTTGGAGATCGGGCGGTCGTTGACGGGACAACCGGCAAGACGCCCCCGCGGCTTGCGCCCTAGCCTGTCGACGCCGCGCGTGAGGCTACGCTTCACCTGATGAATGATTCGGCGTTTGGGTGGCTGATTGCGGCGTGCGCCGCGGGGCTGGCGTCCTCCGCGACCCTGCACGCGCTGATCGCCGCATTCGAGCAGCTGCCGTACGAGCAGGAGCAGCGGCTTGCGGCCAAGCGCAGGCCGGACGGGCGCCGCACCATCTCCGCTTGGCTCGCGCGGGACGTCGACAAGACCTCCAACAGCGCTTCGATCGCCTACGCGGTGGCTGAGGCCGTGGCGCTCGTGACCTGGGCGTTTCTGGCGGCCGAGATTGGCGCGGGCCTCGGCTGGACGTGGGCGTGGACCGTCACCGCGGCGGTCGCGGTCGCCGCGTTCCTCGCGCTCATGGTGGAGCGCGCCCTGCCGCGTCAGCTCGCCCGCTCGTACCCGCTGGGGACCGTGCGCGCTGCCGGGCCTCTTGCCGCGTTCCTGATCACGGCGTCGGCCCCCTTGCGCCGGCTGGTGCCCGCACTGAGGCTGCGCCCGCTGGCCGAGGCCAGCGACGTTGTGGCGCAGGCGCAGCAGGCGCTCGAATCCGAGGACGCAGAGCTGCTCGAGTCCGTGGTTGAGCTTGGCGACACGCTGACGCGCGAGGTGATGGTCCCGCGCACCGACATGGTGACGATCGACGCAGGCACCCCCGTCGAGCGCGCCATTCGCATGTTCTTGCGCTCGGGGTTTTCGCGGGTGCCCGTGGTGGGTGACAACGTTGACGACCTGCGCGGCGTGCTCTACCTCAAGGACGTGCTGGCGCGCACCTGGGGGCGCGGGGAGGACTACCTTGACCGCCCGGTCGACGACTACATGCGCGAGGCACTGTTCGTCCCCGAATCCGTCCCCGCAGACGACCTGCTGCGCACCCTCCAGAGCGGCGAGTCGCACATGGCGATCGTCGTGGACGAGTTTGGCGGCGTGGCCGGCTTGGTCACGATCGAGGACGCGCTCGAGGAGATCGTGGGCGAGCTCCAGGACGAGCATGACGCCGCGCTTCCCGAGCCGCGCGCGCTCGACGGTGGCGCGTACCTGGTGCCCGCGCGGATGCCCCTCGACGAGCTTGGCGAGCTGTTCGGCATCGAGATTGACGACGACGAGGTGGAGACGGCCGCAGGCCTGCTCACCAAGGCGCTCGGGATGGTGGCGATCGAGGGCGCCTCAGCGGCGACGCACGGTCTGGTGCTGACGGCCGACCGCGTGGCAGGGCGGCGCAAGCGGCTCGCCTGGATTGTCGCGGCGCCAGACCCGGACGCGCCCGCAACGGAAGAGGACGACTGATGACCACCACCCCGCCGGAGCATCGTTCCGGTTTCGCGTGCTTCGTGGGGCGCCCGAACGCAGGCAAGTCCACGCTTATGAACGCGCTCGTCGGGTCCAAGGTGGCGATCATGTCCGACCGTCCACAGACGACGCGGCGAGCGATCCGCGGCATCGTGACGCGCCCGGACGCGCAGCTCATCGTCGTTGACACGCCGGGGCTGCACAGGCCGCGCACGCTGCTGGGGGAGCGGCTCAACGCGCTTGTCCGCGAGACCCTCACCGAGGTAGACGTGATCGGCTTCTGCCTGCCCGCTGACGAGAAGGTGGGGCCAGGGGACAAGTTCATCGCGCGCGAGCTCGAGTCCGTGCGCGCGCCGGTGATCGCGATCGTCACGAAGGCCGACAAGGTCAAGCCGGAGCGCATGGCGGAACACCTGATGGCGGTCCAGGAGCTCGGCAACTGGGCCGAGATCATCCCCGTGTCCGGCATGAAGGGCTCGCAAGTTGACCTGCTGGCCGACCTGCTGGTGGCGCGGCTGCCCAACGGCCCCGCGCTCTACCCGGACGGCGAGCTCACCGACGAGCCCGAGAACATCATGATCGCGGAGCTCGTGCGCGAGGCCGCGCTCGAGGGCGTGCGGGACGAACTTCCGCACTCGCTCGCGGTGGTGGTCGAGGAGATCGTGCCGCGCCACGGCGAGCTTGGCGACGAGCTTCGTGACGAGGACGTCGCCGAGGTACGTGTCAGCATCTTCGTCGAGCGCGACTCCCAGAAGGGCATCATCATCGGCAAGGGCGGCGAGCGCCTCAAGGAAATCGGGACGGTCGCGCGCACGCAGATCTCCGCGCTGCTGGGCCAGCGCGTGTTCCTCGACCTGCACGTGAAGGTCGCCAAGGACTGGCAGCGCGACCCCAAGCAGCTTGGCCGGCTGGGGTTCTAAGCGTCGCACCGGCGGGTTAGGGTCGGGGAATGACGGACGCGCGCAATCCCTTTGACGTGATCAGCAAGCCGGTGACGGTGCCGCCGCCCACGGAGCCCAGCACCCGCAGCCGCAAGCGCTATCGCCTCATCGCGTCATGGCTGGGGGCCGCTGGCGTGCACAACTTTTACGCCGGGCGAACCTGGCAGGGTGCGCTTGAGCTCGTGGTGTTTGGCACGTCCGCTGCGGTGCTGGCCGCCGTGATGTTCCTCCACTGGGGCGCGGGCGACCAGTGGCCGTTCTTTGTGGCGCCGCTCGCGCTTGGCGGGCTCGTGGGGCCCGGCCTGGTCGCGCTCGTCGAGAAGATTTCCGTGGAGAGCGACGGCCAGCGCAGGCTGTTTCGGCCGTAGCGCGGAGTCGGGAAACGCAAAACGCCCCGGCCACCATGGTGGCGGCCAGGGCGTCGGCGTTGGTTCGCGGCCTAGTAGCCGGTGCGCGAGAGGATCTCGATCGCATGTGCGAGGAGCAGCATGAAGATGCCCGAGCTGATCAAGATGATCCCGAGGACGGCGGGCACAGCCCACCATGGCTGGTCCTTGACCGAGGTCTTCTTCGCGGTGACTTCCTGGTTGTTCGACATTGTCGTTCTCCTTGTGTTAGTTACTTGGTTAGTTGGTGTAGTAACTAACTAACCATGTTTCTCATCGACTGTCAACACGAACGGGCGATCTTTTTCGCGGTCGCTTCCGCTACTCTGAGTACATGCGTGCACCGCAGCTGACGCTGCTCCTTCGTTGCCGCGACGAGGCTTAGAACTTAAGCCGGTCCCTCGTCGCGGCGCTTGGCATGCCGGTCACACAGGTGACAGCCCCCAAACGAGACGAAGGAAATACCCATGACACACGACTCAGCCGCCCCGGACTATTACGCCGGCGGCCCGCAGCTGCCCTCGGGCATGCCCTTGCACAAATACAAGCCGTTCCACGATCAGTTCGCCGTGGACCTCCCGGACCGCACGTGGCCCGACTCGCGCATCCTGAAGGCCCCGCGGTGGTGCGCGGTTGACCTGCGCGACGGCAACCAGGCCCTCATCGAACCCATGAATGCCGTGCGCAAGCTGCGGATGTTCGAGCTTCTGGTGAGCATGGGGTACAAGGAGATCGAGGTGGGATTCCCGTCTGCGTCCCAGACCGATTTTGACTTTGTGCGCTTGCTGATTGAGGAAGACCGCATCCCGGACGACGTGGTGATCCAGGTCCTCACGCAGGCGCGCGAGCACCTGATCGAGCGCACCTACGAGTCCATCAAGGGCGCCAAGAACGCCGTGGTGCACCTGTACAACTCCACGTCGATTCTGCAGCGCGAGGTGGTGTTCCGCGCCAACGAGGACGAGATCCAGGACATCGCGACCCATGGCGCGCAGCTCTGCCAAAAGTTCGAGGACATGGTGCCCGGCACCAACGTGTTCTACGAATACAGCCCGGAGTCGTACACCGGCACTGAACTCGAGTACGCGGTGCGCGTGTGCAACGCAGTGATGGACGTGTGGAAGCCAAGCGCGGACCGCAAGGTCATCATCAACCTGCCCGCGACCGTCGAGATGGCCACGCCAAACGTCTACGCGGACTCGATCGAATGGATGAACCGCCGCCTCGACTACCGCGACGCCGTGGTGCTGAGCCTCCACCCGCACAACGACCGCGGCACTGCGATCGCCGCCGCCGAGCTGGGCTACATGGCCGGCGCCGACCGCATCGAGGGCTGCCTGTTCGGCAACGGGGAGCGCACTGGGAACGTGGACCTGGTGACGCTCGGCATGAACCTCTTCAGCCAAGGCATCGACCCGCAGATCGACTTCAGCGACATGGAGCGCATCCGCCGCACCGTCGAGTACTGCAACCAGCTCGACGTCCACCCGCGCCACCCGTGGGGCGGGGACCTGGTCTTCACCGCGTTCAGCGGCTCGCACCAGGATGCGATCAAGAAGGGCCTCGAGGCGATGGACGCGCGCGCCAAGAAGCTGGGCGTGAGCGTGGACGAACTCGAGTGGGCCGTGCCGTACCTGCCCATCGACCCGCGCGACGTCGGCCGCACCTACGAGGCCGTCATCCGCGTCAACTCGCAGTCCGGCAAGGGCGGCGTCGCGTACCTGCTCAAGGCCGACCGTCACCTTGACCTGCCGCGCCGTCTGCAGATCGAGTTCTCGCGCGTGGTCCAGGAGGTCACCGACGCCGAGGGCGGCGAGCTGTCCTCCGACGAGCTGTGGTCAATCTTCCAGGACGAGTACCTGCCCGTGAACGAGGACGGCAAGCGCTGGGGCCGGTTCCGCCTGATGGGAACGCGCGCGTCCTCCCGGGACGACGGGCCGGACACCCTGGAGGCAGATCTCGACGACGCCGGGGACAAGGTCACGGTCCAGGGCGAAGGCAACGGCCCGGTCGACGCGTTCGTGCAGGCGCTGGGTGGCCGTGGGGTGAAGCTCGAGGTGCTTGACTACGCCGAGCACGCCATGGGCGAGGGGTCCGACGCCGTCGCGGCCTCGTACGTTGAGTGCCAGATCGGGGACCAGATCCTCTGGGGCGTGGGCATCGACCCGTCGACCACCACGGCGACGCTGCGCGCGATCATCTCGGCGGTGAACCGGGCGGAACGCTAATGGCCGATGCGGTTGCGCCCGCGCGGTATCGGGCGGGCCTGGCGGGCGGGATGTTCTCCGTCGCCGGCTACGTGACGCTCGTCCTGGCGATGCCGGCGCTCGCGTTCATCACGCCACTCGGCGGGCTCTACTTTGGGGACGCCCCCGTGGGCGTCGGCCACGTGGCGTTCGCGCTCGCGCTCGGCGTGCTCGGCTACTTCGCCACCCAGGACGCGTTCCGGTCGCTCACGGTGGCGGAGGGCGCGCTGGTGGCGGCAACCGCGTTTGTCGAGACTCGCATTCCGTACGCCGCGGTGACTACCGTCGTCGAGGACGTCCCCGCGCGCGGGCTTGTGGTGCGCGTGGATACTGGGCGCGAGTACGGCATCGCCGGCTCGCACCGGTCGCCGGGGCCTGCGCGCGCGCAGCAGATGCTGGGGGCCGCCGTCGCCGCGCTACGCAAGCGTGCACCCAAGGCCGAGGTGGTTCAGGCCAAGACGGGGCTGCGCTTGGCGCGCGGTCCCCGTCCGGCAGGCGCGTCGCGGTCCATGGCACGGCCGCACTGGCTGGCCGTGGTGGTCGGCGTCGCGTGCGTGGCGATTCCGCTCGTGCAGTTCGGCACGTTGTGAGCGCGGCGGGCGGCGGCGCGCTTGTGCGCGTGCTCGCGCCCGGCGACCGCGACGCGGTCATCGCGCTGTGGCGCGAGGCGTTCCCCAACGACCCCGGCCGCAACGAGCCCGCCGCCTACTTCGACCGCAAGGCCGCAATGAACGACGGCCTGGTGTGGGTCGCGGAGGCCGACGGCGCGGTGATAGGCGTGATCGTCGCGGGCTACGACGGCGTGCGCGGGTGGCTGTACCACCTCGCAGTGACCGCGGAGCGTCGGCGCGGGGGAGTAGGCCGCGCGCTTGTCGAGGCCGCCCTCGCCGAGCTCGAGGCGCGCGGCTGCCCCAAGGTGAACCTGCAGGTGCGCGCAACAAACGCAGCGGTGATCGCGTTCTACGAGCGGCTCGGCTTCGAGGTCGACCCGAACGTGGGCATGGGTCGCGTGCTATGACGCCCGCCGACGCACACCTCGAGGCGGCGACGGCGGGCGTCGGTCTGGCGGGTACTAGTGTTCCGCCGACACGGCCTTCGGCGCGCGCACGAGCAGCCACAGCGTGAACCATAGTTCGGCGGCGATCGAGGCTACGGCGACGATGGGCATCGTCACGCTGGCCACCGCGGAGTAGTCCGCTACGAGCATGTGCACGAAGCTGTCGGCAACGTACGCGGCGCCAGCGACGGCCAGCACTACGCCGAGGCCGCGCGGGCCCACCCGCGACGTGAGCATGAGGCGTGCGATCACCAGCAGGTGCAAGCCGAACGCGACCAAGCCGATGAGCCACGCCGCGTCGAAGCCGGCGAGCAGGACCGCGGTCCAGGCCTCGCGTTGCTCCGTGGCGATGGCGCCAAAGCGGCCGTCGTCCGTCGCGACTTGGCCAGCGACTGCCATGAAGGACGCCGCGGCGCCCAGGAGCACGCTGTACGCAAGTCGCATCCAGGCCGCCAAGAGCGAGCGGCGCTCGCCGGTGAAGCGGAACGTCACGTGAAGCGCCCACGCGATCAGGATGTCGATCACCATGATGGCGATCCACACCGCGACGCCGATGCGGAAGGTGGTGGCGTTGTTGGCGATATTCGCCATCGTCGCGCTCGGGTCGTCCGCGACGACGAGCTGCTCGCGGACCACAAAGTTGGCGACGATGGCCAGGACGAACAGCACGGCGTAGCCGATGCCCGCCCAGCGCGCGGCCGAGGCCGGGGTCATTTCCTTGATGTTCATGAGATTCCTTCGGTGTGTAGGGGTGTAGAGGTGCCGGGTTAGCGGACGGCGACGACGGCCTTGCCGGCGATCTTGCCTGCGGCCATGTCGACGAGCGCCTGGCCGGCCTTCTCGAGGGGGTAGGTGGCAGTGATGGCTGGGGTTGCCTCACCGGCGACGATGCGCGCGGCGACGCGGTCGAGCGCATCGGAGTTGGTCGCGGACACGAACGACACGAGCTTCTGCTTGGACGTCGCGGACCCGAGCGCGGCCGCGAGGTTGCGCCCGACGAAGCCGCCCGTGACGCTGCCGCCGCCCTCGCCGCCAACGATCACGAGCGTGCCGGTGGGGGTCAGGATGCGGCGCAGCCGTTTGACGGGGTTGAGGCCGCCGGCGTCGATGATCGCGTCGAACTCGACGTCGGCCTCGGTGATGTCCATCGCGCGGTAGTCGATGCACGACTCCGCACCGAGCTCCCGCACCAGGTCCGCCTTGGCGGCGCTGGCGACGCCCGTGACGATGGCGCCGGCGGCGACCGCGAACTGAGTCACGAACGAGCCGACGCCTCCCGAGGCGCCCAGCACGAGCACGCGCTGGCCCTTGCGGATTTCGGCCTTGTCGAGGGCGACCTGCGCGGTGAGCGCAGACACCACGGCCGCGGCCGCCTGCGCGAACGACAAGCTGTTCGGCTTCACAGCGATCTCGGTGGCCTTGGCGATCGCGTACTCCGCGAAGGCGCCGCTGGCCGCGCCGAACACGGCGTCGCCCTTCTTGACGGTGGTCACGTCCTCGCCGACCGCGGCCACGACGCCGGCGACCTCGCCGCCCACGACGGGCTGCTTGGGGCGGCGCAGGCCGAAGCCGAGCACGCGGATGAGGTACGGCTTGCCGGTGGCGAGGTGCCAAGCGCCGCGGTCGAGGCCGGCGGCGCGGACCTCGATGAGGACTTCGCCCTTGCCGGGCTGGGGGACCGCGACGGTGTCGCTGGTGATGTTCTCCGGGCCGGAGTAGTGGCGCTGGACCGCCGCGGTCATGGTCGCGGGGACCGTGGCGGTGGTGCGATCGGCCTGGTTGGTCGTGCTGGTCATGATGTTCTCCTTGTTGGATTCGTACTTAGTACTATGAATAGAAGTGATAGTATTGGTACTTAGTACGAGAGTCAACCCCGGGATCACGAAAGGTGGCGACCATGGCGGCCAAGCCGAAGACTAGGGACGCGAAGTTGTCGCTCGAGCGGGTGGTCGACGCGGCCATGGGGCTCGCCGACCGCGACGGCATCGAGCGGCTCACGATCCGCGCGTTGGCGGCAGAGCTCGACGCCAAGCCGATGTCGCTCTACCACTACGTCAAGAACAAGGAGGCGCTGCTGGGCCAGATGGTCGAGCACGTGTTCTCGCGGATCGAAAAGCCGCCGGCCGAGCTGCCGTGGAAGGAGGCGATCCGGCGCCGGTGCGTCTCCGCGCGCGCCGTGCTCGGCGAGCACCCGTGGGCGGTGCCGCTGCTGGAGTCCCAGCTGGAGCCGCTGGAGGAACTGCTCGCACATCATGAGGCGGTCCTCGCGACGTTCGACCGCGGGGGATTCGGGATGGACTTGATGGCGCACGCCTACGCGGCGCTCGACAGTTACGTGTACGGCTACGTCATCCAGGAGGCGAACGTGGCCGTCCAGAGCCAGGCCGACGCCGAGGTCCTCGAGCGCATCACGGCGGCGATGGATCCGGCTCGGTATCCGGTAATGGTGAGGTTCGCGATGGAGTACGTGATGCGCCCGGAGTACTCGTTCGGCAACTCTTTCGAGTACGGCCTCGACCTGCTGCTCGACGGCCTCGAGGACGCGCTCGCCGACCAGGCGTAGGCAACGCAAGAAGCCCCGGCTCCCACGATGGGGGCCGGGGCTTCGGCGTAGGCGCGACTTCCTAGTAGTTCATCGAGTCGAACACCTTGATGCCGTGCGCGAGCAGGAAGACAAACAGCCCGGAGCTCACCATCAGAATGCCGAGGATGGTCGGCACCGCGTACCACGGGGCCTGCTTGGCGGGGTTCTTCTTCTCGTTCGTTGACTGGGACATACCTTCTCCTTGGTTGATTCGTACTTAGTAAGGCTAACGAAAGCGACGGTAATAGTACTTAGTACGAATGTCAAGTGGCGCGGGTAGTTCACGCGGGGGAGCGGCGTACGCTCGGAGGCGTGGACATCAACGAGGCCCTGCTCGACGAGATCGAGGACCGATTCCGCAAGGTGCTCGTGGGTGAGATATCGCGGTGGGACGCCCACCTGTGGGCCGAGGCGATGATGTTCGCGGATTCGGACGAGCCTTTCGCGGCGCCCGTCGGCTCGGGTCTGCAGGCGCTCCACGGCCTCACGGTGGTCGAGATCACGCCCGGCCGCGTCGCACACCTTGAGCACCCCGGCCCGATGCGCTCGTGGGCGGTCACCGACGCACAGGCGCACGCGCGCTTCGCGGACTTCATGGAGGCCGCAACTGCGTGGCGTGATTCGCCCGAACGCTACCTCGAGCAGCTCGCCCAGCCCAGCGTGGAGAGCATGCTCTTGGTCGAGGAGATCGACGACATCGAGCGCAACATGACGGACGAGGACGGCGACGGCTAGCGCGGCGACTGTCCGTCCGCGCGGCGCCGGGCGACAATAGACCCATGCCCACCTACCGCGACGAGGCCATCGTGCTTCGGACGCACAAACTCGGCGAGGCCGACCGCATCGTCACCATGCTCACGCGCGAGCACGGCAAGGTGCGCGCGGTCGCGAAGGGCGTGCGCCGCACGAGCAGCCGGATAGGCGCGCGGCTCGAGCCGTTTATGGTCGCGGATGTCCAGCTGTACGAGGGCCGCAACCTCGACATCGTGAACCAGGCGGAGACCATCCAGCCGTTCGCGCGCGCGATCGCCAGCGATTACCAGCTCTTCACGGCGGCGACCGCGATGGTCGAGACCGCCGACAAGCTCGTCACCCACGAGCGCGAGCCGGCGCTCCAGCAGTACCGCCTGCTGCGCGGCGGCCTCAATTCGCTCGCCAACCGAGAGCACGACCACGGCCTGGTGCTCGACGCCTACCTGCTGCGCGCGTTCGCGGTCGAGGGCTGGGCGCCCAGCTTCGACTCGTGCGCGACGTGCGGCAAGCCGGGCCCACATCGGTCGTTCGTGGCAGCAGGCGGCGGCGCGGTGTGCGAGGACGACCGCCCGTCCGGCGCCGCGGCCCCCGCCCCCGAAACCTTCTTCTTGCTCCAATCCCTGGTGGCCGGCGACTGGCCGGTGGCCGATGCGTCGGACCCCCGGCATCGTCGCGAGGCGGCCGGGCTGGTCGCGGCGTACGCGCAGTTCCACCTGGAACGCAAGGTGCGCAGCCTGGGTATGGTTGAGCGGTCCTAGGCCGCTACGCGGAGCGAAGCGGCTGGATCGCGTCGAGCGCGGCGCTGTTGGTCTCCCGCGAGATCTCGAGGTCGTAGCGCGACTGCAGGTTGAGCCAGAACTGATCCGTGGTGCCGAATGCGCGTGCCAGGCGGAGTGCCGTGTCCGGCGTGACGGCGCGCTTGCCGTGCACGATCTCGTTGATGCGACGCGCGGGGACGGCGATCGCGGCCGCGAGCCGGTACTGGCTGAGACCCATGGGTGCGAGGAACTCCTCGAGCAGAATCTCGCCCGGGTGGATCGGCGCGTGTGCTGTCTTCATGATGCTCACCTCCTAGTGGTAGTCGACGATCTCGACATCGGTGGGCCCGCTGTCCGTCCAACGAAAGCAGACCCGGTATTGGTTATTGATGCGGATGCTGTGTTGCCCCTCTCGGTCGCCCTTGAGCGCCTCGAGTCGGTTCCCAGGCGGAACCTTGAGGTCAGAGAGAGCGCCCGCGGCGTCCAGCATGAGTAGCTTTCGGTGTGCCGCTCGCTGGACGTCAGGCCTGAGCGAGCGTTCGTGCTTGCGTTCCCATACATTCTCCGCTCGACGGTCTGAGAACGACATGATCACGTGAAAATAGTAACGTGGCGCGTTAGTAACGGCAAGTGTTACTAGTCACCTGGGTTCCGAATCGTGGGCACTGCGTCGCGCGACTATCGTTGCATCATGCCCACCGCGCCCCCGCCGCACCCATCCGGCGCCACCCCGCCCGCCCTGCCCGCGGAGCTCGTCCCCAAGCACGTGGCCGTCGTCATGGACGGCAACGGTCGCTGGGCGAAGGAGCGCGGGATGCCACGCACCGAGGGCCACACCCGTGGAGAGGCCGCGCTGCTCGACGTGGTTGCCGGCGCGATCGAGGCGGGCGTCACGCACATCAGCGCGTACGCGTTCAGCACCGAGAACTGGAAGCGTAGCCCCGACGAGGTCAAGTTCCTGATGGGCTTCAACCGCGACGTGATCCGCCGTCGCCGCGACCAGATGCACGAATGGGGAGTGCGCGTCCGGTGGGCCGGGCGCCGTCCCAAGCTGTGGAAGTCGGTCATCGACGAGCTCGAGACCGCCGAGCGCCTCACCGCCGGCAACAAGGTCATGACGCTCACCATGTGCGTGAATTACGGGGGCAGGGCCGAGATCGCCGACGCCGCGGCCGCCCTCGCGCGGGACGTCGCTTCCGGCCGACTGGACCCCGGCAAGGTGACCGAGAAGTCGTTCGCCCGCTACCTCGACGAGCCCGACATGCCGGACGTCGACATGTTCTGGCGGTCGTCCGGCGAGCTGCGCACCAGCAACTTCCTGCCGTGGCAGGCCGCGTATGCGGAGCTCGTGTTCGACGACGTGCTGTGGCCGGACGTGGACCGCCGCGACCTGTGGCGCGCGATCGAGGAGTACGCGAAGCGCAACCGGCGGTTCGGCAGCGCCTAGCCGCGTGCGGCTCGTACGCGTAGCCGTGCGCGGGGCGCATCGTGGCCGGTGGGGGAGCGACGCGGGATTCCGCTCCTATGCTGGCTGGCTCACGCCTCGTCCATGCCAAGCGCGCGCATCTGGCGGCGGCGCACGACGATCGCCCCCCAGATGACGCCGGCGAGTAGCGCGAGCACGCCCACGAGCAGCCACGGGGATTGCTGCCCAAGGCGCAGCGCTCCGGCCCACAGCGACAGCCCGGCCAGCGAGTACGCGACGGCCCACGCGACGCACCCGGGGATCATCACGATTGTGTAGAGCAGCCAGTTCATGCGTGCGAATCCGGCGGCGGCGTTGACGAGCGTCTGGAATCCGACGGTGAGGAAGGACACCGGCACGCCGATCGGCCCCCAGCGCTCTAGGTAGGCGTTCGCGCGGTCCATGCCCGGCCCGGAAAAGCGGCGGCGCCAACGCGACTCTTCGCCGCCGCGGCGCACCGCTCGGGCCACCCAGTACGTCGCCTGCGCGCGCGCGAAAACCACGATCAGGAGGAACGAGAAGACGCCCCACCACGGCCCGTCGGCGATGAAGGCCGGGACTCCGGTCACGCGCTGCCTCCGCTATCCGGCGGCGCAGTTCGCGCAGACGCCCGTGAGTTCGATGGTGTGCTCGATGCGAGCGTACCCGTGCTCGCGGGCGACGCGGGACGCCCATTCCTCGACGCCTGGGCCCTCGATTTCCACCGCGGCTCCACACTCGCGGCAGCGCAGGTGGTGGTGATGCACCTGCTCGTCGCAGCGGCGGTACAGGGCCTCTCCGTCGGTGTTGAAGACCGAGTCGACGGCGCCGGTCTCGGCGAGCGCTTGGAGCGTGCGGTACACAGTGGCGAGGCCGACGGTGGAGCCGGTCGCGCGCAGTTGCTCGTGCCACGCCTGCGCCGAGCGGAACTCGTCGGCGTCCGCGAGGGCGTCGAGCACGGCCGCGCGCTGCTTGGTCATGCGTTGCGCGGTCACGCGGGCGCCTCCACTCGCTGCCTCGCGCGGCCGGACCGCCAGGTGATGACCGCGCGGATCGCGGCGGCGACCGTGTAGACGCCCACGGCGATGACGACGATGAGCGCGCCCGGCTGGACGTCCTGCCAATACGTGATCGACAGGCCGGACACGCACACGACAGCGCCGACGCTCATCGCGACGTACATGGTCCGCGTGAAGGACCGCGCGGCAAGCTGGGCGATCGCGACCGGCAGGATCATTAGCCCGGATACGAGTAGCACGCCCACCACCCGCATGGACACGGTGATGGTGACGGCAGCGAGCACCGCGACCGTGAGGTTGAGGGTGCGCACGGGCAGGCCGGACGCGCGGGCGAAGTCTTGGTCGTGGGTGACGGCGAAGAGGCTGTGCCGTCAGCCCCAGCCCGATGGCGAGGATGGCGCCGGACAGTCCGACCGTCATCCACACGTCGCCCCACGTGACGGTCGAGATGGAGCCGAACAGGTAGCCCAGCAGGTTGTTTCCGGAGCCTCCCGCGAGCCCGATCAGTAGCACGCCGCCGGCGATGCCGCCGTAGAACAGGATCGCCATGACGACGTCGGCGCCGGCCGTGCCTCGCTCGCGCATATGCTCGATCGTGGCGGCCGCGAAAATGGCGAAGATGATCGCGCCCGGCACCGCGTAGTGGTCGCGCTGGGCGAGCGAGGCGCCTGAACCGGCGAGCCAGCCCGCGGCGACGCCGGCGAGCGCGACGTGGCCGATGCCGTCGCCAAGGAGCGCCATCCGGCGCTGGACAAGATAGGTGCCGACGACGGGCGCGGCGAGGCCAACCAGCACGGCCACCAGCAGCGCGCGCTGCATCAGCGGGTCGGCGAGCAGTCCGCTCATCGCGCACCTCCGGGGTTGAGGTCGAGCATGAGTTGGTCGGCGGCGGGGCCCGCGTCAGGGTGCGGGTGCGGGTCGGCGCCATGCGGGTGCACGTGGTCGTGGCCGGGTAGCGCGTGGACGCCGTGCGCCTGCGGCGGCGCGCCGACGTAGGTGACGCAGCCCCGCTCGAGCACCACCGCGCGGTCGAGCAGCTCGCCGATCAGCCCCACCTCGTGCAGGACGATGACGATGGTCACCCCGGCTTCCTTCGCGGCGCCGAGCGCTGCGGCGAAGGCCTCCTGGCTTGGCAGGTCAACGCCGGCGGCGGGCTCGTCGAGGACGAGCAGGTCGGGCTGGCGGACCATCGCGCGGGCGATCAGCACGCGCTGCTGCTGGCCGCCAGACAGAGTGCCGACGGCCTGGCGGGCGATCTCGGGCAGCCCCACGGCGGCGAGCGCGGCGGTGGCGCGCGCCTTCGCGTCGCGGGGGAGCCACAGCTGGCGGCCGTGCAGCAGGCCGGACGCGACCACCTCGAGCGCGGTGGCGCTCACGCCTGAGGACGCGCTGAGCCGCTGGGGCACGTAGCCCACCCGGGCCCGGGGCGACCGCTTGACCGGCCGCTCAAAAACCTCGATGGTGCCCGACGCCACGGGCAGCGCGCCCACGATGGCTCGCACGAACGTCGTCTTTCCTGAGCCGTTGCCGCCCATGACGGCCACGGCCTCGCCGGCGTCCACGTCCAGGCTGACGCCGTGGAGGATCTGGTTGCCGCCGATCTGCACGTGTACGTCGCGCGCCCGGATCACCGGCCGCGCTCCCGCGAGCCCGGATTCGAGTGAGTGTGAGTTAGGCACAGCCGAGCCCCGCTTTCAGCGCATCGAGGTTGCGGTACATGATGCTCGTGTAATCGTCTTCGGGGTTGGTGAGCCCCTCGATCGGGTCGAGGTGTGCCACCGTCAGCCCCGCGTCCGTCGCGAAGGCCTCGGCGACGGCGGGGTCGACGAGCGACTCTGTGAACACGGTGGTGGCGCCCGTCTCCGCCGCGAGGTCGCGGATCTCCTTGAGGCGCGCTGGCGACGGCTCCGAGTTGGGCACCAGGCCGGACAGGCCCTTCTGGTGAAGCTGGTACTTGGCGGTCATGAAGCCGTACGCCTCGTGGCTGACGAGCAGGATGTCGCGCTCGCACGACGCGAGGCCTGCCTCGTAAGCCTGGTCCACCTTGCTGAGCTCGTCGTACAGCGCGTTCGCGTTCTGGCGGTAGAAGTCCTCGTGTTCGGGGTCGAGGCGCCCAAGTTCCGATGCGACGGCGTGGGCGTACTCGCCCATCAGCAGCGGGTTGAGCCAGAAGTGGGGATCGGTAGGGCGCTCGCCGTGGCCATGGTCCGGCTTGGTGGGATCCTGGAGGTAGTCGGCGATGCCGTCGTGGTTGGAGTCCGCGGTGTCGTGGATCGCGACGACCTCCTCGACGCCCATCGACCAGGCGTCGGTGGCCTTGATGGCGTCCTCGATCGCGGGCTGGAATCCCTCGAGGTAGAGGACGACGTCCGCCTCGCGCACGGCGCGCACGCCGACGGGGGAGAGCTCCATATCGTGCGGTTCCACGCCCGGTTGGGTGAGGAGCGTGACATCGACGTGATCGCCGCCCACGCGCTCCGCGACGAACGCCAGCGGGTAGAACGCGGCCGCGACCTTGACGGGCGGGCGTTCAGCCTGCGGGCGAGGTTCGCCGCCCGTGCAGCCTGCAAGCGCAAGCGCCGATGCCGCGAGAAGGGCGCCGACGGCGGCGAGGCGGGTGCGGGTTGGCAAGCGAAAGATACTCATAGCGCCATCTTGCGCGTAATGATAATCATTGTCAAATAGCGTCGGGGTGCGCGCCGCGGGAGGTGCGGCCGCGCGGATAGACTGTCCCGCAGCATCCGACCGACCCCAGGAGTAACTCCAGTGGCAGCACCGTCCCGCCTCGACAACGCCATCTCGCTCGCGAAGCGCCGCGGCTTCGTGTTCCCGTGCGGCGAGATCTACGGCGGTACGCGCTCCGCGTGGGACTACGGGCCCCTGGGTGTCGAGCTCAAGGAGAACATCAAGCGCCAGTGGTGGCGCGCGATGGTCGGTCGCGACGACATCGTCGGTATTGACTCAAGCGTCATCCTGCCGTCACAGGTGTGGGAGGCGTCGGGCCACATCAACGCGTTCGTCGACCCCCTGATCGAGTGCCTCAGCTGCCACAAGCGCTACCGCGAGGACCACCTGCTCGAGGAGTTCGAGGAGAAGAAGGGCCGCATTCCGGAGAACGGCATCGCCGACATCGCGTGCGCCAACTGTGGAGCCCGCGGCCAGTGGACCGAGCCCAAGATGTTCAACGGCCTGCTGTCCACGCACCTCGGCGTCACCCAGGACGAGTCGAGCCTGCACTACCTGCGCCCCGAGACCGCGCAGGGCATCTTCGTGAACTTCGAGAACGTGCTGCGGACGTCCCGGCAGAAGCCACCGTTCGGCATCGCGCAGATCGGCAAGAGCTTCCGCAACGAGATCACGCCCGGCAACTTCATCTTCCGCACCCGCGAGTTCGAACAGATGGAGATGGAATTCTTCGTCGTCCCGGGGACCGATGAGGAGTGGCACCAGACCTGGATCGACACGCGTATGGCCTGGTACACGGACCTGGGCCTCAAGGCGGACAACCTGCGCTTGTACGAGCACCCCAAAGAGAAGCTCAGCCACTACTCCAAGCGCACCGTGGACATCGAGTACCGGTTTGGGTTCCAGGGCAGCGAATTCGGCGAGCTCGAGGGCATCGCGAACCGCACGGACTTCGACCTCAAGACGCACTCCGAGCACTCCGGCAAGGACCTGTCCTACCTGGACCCGGCCACCAACGAGCGCTACGTGCCCTACGTCATCGAACCCGCCGCCGGCCTGACCCGCTCGCTGATGGCGTTCCTCGTCGAGGCCTACGAGGACGAGGAGGTTCCCACCGCCAAGGGCGGCACCGAGACCCGCACCGTCCTCAAGCTCGACCCGCGCCTCGCGCCCGTCAAGGCCGCGGTGCTGCCGCTGTCGAAGTCCGAGGAGCTCACCCCTACGGCGGACGCCCTCGCGAAGGAGCTGCGCGGCCTGTGGAACGTCGAGGTCGACGTCACCCAGTCCATCGGCAAGCGCTACCGCCGCCAGGACGAGGTTGGCACGCCGTACTGCATCACCGTCGACTTCGAGACGAAGGACGACCAGGCCGTCACCGTGCGCGACCGCGACACGATGAAGCAGGACCGCATCGCGCTCGACAAGGTGAAGGGCTACCTGGCCGAACGGCTTGCGGGCGCGTAGCGCCGACGCGACGATGGAGTTTCGCACCGAGGCGACGGGCTACGACCGGCTGTCCGCGTGGGTCTTGCTCGCGGCCAGCGCCGTCGGAATTGCAGCGGGCGCGTCCATCGCAGTCGCCGCCGCGCTGCGCGACGGGCCTGTTGCGGTCGGCACCGTCGTTGTCGCGGCGCTGCTCGGAGCTTTCAGTCTGTGGTCGACCGCGTGGATGGTGGTCGCGGTGCTCCAGCAAAGGGGCGAGGCGCAAGTTGCCGTCGTGACCAAGCTGCCGGGCGACGCGCGCGCCCTCACGTACATTCAGTTCTTCCGCGGTCGCAGGGCCGTCGCGGTCGCGCCCGGCGCGGCGGTGTTGCTGAATTGCGAACCGATTGTGGGCGTGTGGGGCCGCTACGGCTACGCGCCTTGGTATCGCTGGAGCATTTCGGTGGGGGAGACGACAGTGCGCACGATCGCGGCCGTTGGCCTCGCGCGGTCCGCGACTGCGCCGTCCTCGGACTAGGCCTTCTTCTCGGCGTGCCCGCCGAAG
The DNA here is from genome assembly GCA_963735005.1 of uncultured Actinomycetota bacterium. Taxonomy (GTDB): domain Bacteria; phylum Actinomycetota; class Actinomycetes; order Actinomycetales; family Demequinaceae; genus WTKG01. The sequence goes on from CAVTJA010000005.1 coordinate 337,856, forward strand.
CCCTTGCGCATCGCCGACAACACCTTGTCCGCGAAGTCGTCCTGGATCTGCGACTCGAAACGCGAGTAGAGCGCGGTGGTGAGCACCGGCGTCGGCACGCCCTCGTCGATGGCTGCGATGGACGTCCAGCGGCCCTCGCCGGAATCGGACACGCGCCCGCCGAACTCGGCGAGGTCCGGCGACTCGTGGAGCGCCGTTGCGGACAGGTCGAGCAACCAGGATGAGATGACGCTGCCGCGCCGCCACACCTCCGCCACCGCTGCGGTGTCGATCGAGTATTGGTAATACTCGGAGTGCGTGAGCGGGGCGGTCTCGGCGTCCGCCGTGCGTTCCTTGGTGCCGATGTCCGCCTCGCGCAGCACGTGCAGGCCCTCGGCGATCGCGGCCATCATGCCGTACTCGATGCCGTTGTGGACCATCTTCACGAAGTGCCCCGCGCCAGTGGGCCCGCAGTGCAGGTAGCCCTGCTCCTCCGGGGTCGGCGCGCCCTTGCGGCCGGGCGTGCGATCCACGTTGCCGATGCCGGGGGCGAGCGTCGCGAAGATCGGCTCGTGCCGCGCGAACACCTCGGGCTCGCCGCCCACCATCAGGCAGTACCCGCGCTCCAGCCCGAACACTCCGCCCGACGTGCCGCAGTCGAGCAGGTGGATGCCCTTCTTCTTGAGCTTGGCCGCGTGGGCGATGTCGTCTCGGTAATACGAGTTGCCGCCGTCGATGATCGTGTCGCCCGGCTCGAGCACCTTCGCGAGTGACTCGACGACGGACTGCGTGATGTGCCCCGCCGGGACCATCACCCAGACGGTGCGGGGCGCGGGCAGCGCGGCGGCCAGCGCGGCGAGGTCCTCCGCGCCGGTGGCGCCCTCGCGCTCGAGCTCGGCGATGGCGTCGACGTTGACGTCATTGACGACGCACGTGTGGCCGTCGGCCATCAGGCGGCGAACGATGTTCGCGCCCATGCGGCCAAGGCCAACCATGCCGAGGGTGAGGGGGGTGGGGGAGGTCATGTGGCTCCTATTCGCGGTGGCGGTCTAGTGGTCGGGGATCGGGTTGAGCCAGGGGCCGTTGGGGGCGATGAGGTCGTCGGCCTCTTGGGGGCCCCACGAGCCGGGCCGGTAGGGGATTGCGGGGCCGTGGTCGGTGAGAACGTTCTCGACCACCGTCCACGCCGCCTCGACAGACGCCTCGCTCGTGAACAGCGCCGCATCGCCGTCGAGCGCGTCGCCCAGCAGGCGCTCATAGGGGTGAAGCTCGAGCGGGCTCTCCGTCTGCAGCACCAGTTCCTGGGGCTCGCCCACGAATTCTTCGCCAGGCGTCTTGACCCGCGCCGACAGCGCGATCTCGGCCACCGGCGACAGCCGGAATCTCAGGTAATTTCCGCGCGCGGTGGGCTCCGCGGCATCGTCGAACAGCGCCTGCGGCGGGTGCTTGAACTCGACGAGCACCTCACCCGCGGTGGACGCAAGTCGCTTGCCCGTGCGCGCGTAGAACGGCACTCCCTCCCAGCGCCACGAGTCGATGAACAGCCGTACCGCCGCGAAGGTCTCGACGTCCGAGTCAGGCGCGACGCCGGGCTCGTCGCGGTAGCCCTCGAACTGGCCTCGCACCAGGTCGTCCTTGGTGAGCGGCCGCATCGCGCTGAAGACGTCGTGCTTCGCGGAGTGAACGGCGCCGAAACCCTGGTACGCAGGCGGGTCCATGGTGAGCAGCGCGATGATCTGGAACAGGTGGTTCTCGATGACGTCGCGCAGGGCGCCGGCCGATTCGTAGAACGCGCCGCGGCCGCGCACGCCAAACTTCTCGGCGAGCGTGATCTGCACGCTCTTGATGTGGTCGCGGTTCCACACCGGCTCGAGGAACGCGTTGGCGAACCTGAAGTACAGCAGGTTCATGATCTCGTCCTTGCCAAGGAAGTGGTCGATCCGGAAGATCGACTCCGCGGGGAATGCCTCCGAGATCACGGCGTGCAGCGCGCGGGCCGACGCGAGGTCGCGCCCGAATGGCTTCTCGACGACGACGCGGGCGTCCGTGTTCAGACCGACGGCCTTGAGTCCGGTCACCACCGTGCCGAACAGCGACGGCGGGATCGCGAGGTAGTGGGTGGGGCGCTCGACGCCAGCGAGCTCCTCGCGCAGGGCGGCGAAGGTCGCGGGGTCGTTGTAGTCGCCGTCCACGTAGCGGAGCAGCCCGAGGAGGCGGTCGAAGGCGCGCTCGTCGTCGATGCCGCCTGCCGCCGTGACGGCATCGTGGGCGCGCTTCTTGAGGTCGTCAAGCGTCCACTGCGAGAACGCGACCCCCACCACGGGGACCTTGAGCGCGCCGCTCTTCACCATCCTGTACAGCGCGGGGAAGATCATCTTGCGCGCGAGGTCTCCGGTTGCACCGAAGAAGACCAGGGCGTCGGACGGGCGGCGGGCGTGGTCGTCGGGCATGCGGCTCCTGGGGTTGCGGGGGTTCTTTCATTATCACTCGCCCACGGCGGGTCGCGCACAGCGCGGCGGCCGCTACCCGAGCACAACCAGCGTGACCCCGGCCGCCACGCATGCGCTCGCGACGTACTCCAAGCGGGTGTGCCGCTCCTTGAGCGTGACGTGCGCGACCCCGAAGGCGATGAGCAGCTCCACCTGCCCGAGCGTGCGCACCTTCGCGGCCGGCTCCAGCGCCATCGCCCACGCCCATCCGGCGGACCCGGCGACGCTGAACACGCCGACGGGGAGCGCGACGCGCCAGGTGCGGAACACCTGCGCGAACTCGCGGCTATTGGTGGCGGCGAGGTGGGCGCCGTTGACGACGGCCTCGATGGTCAGCATCGCGGTCAGCGTCACGAGCGCGCGCTCCCACGCCGTGCCGGTTTCGAGCGACTGCGCGCCGCCTCTGACCCCGACCGCGGCCACGCCGAAGAACAGCCCAGCCGCGACCCCGTAGAGCGCGCCGCGGTCGCGGATCGCGGTGAGCGCCTCGCGCAAGTGCCCCCCGGACGCAAGAATGACGACGCCCGCGAGGCAGACGGCGATCCCGATCCACGACTGCGCGCTCAACAGGTCGCCCGTGGCGACGACGCCCAGCAGCGCGACCGCGACCACCTCGGCCTTCGAGTACACGGTGCCTATGGCGAAGCTGCGCGCCTTGAACGCGGTGAGTAGCAAAACCGTCGCGACGATCTGCGCCACGCCCGCAACGCTTACGTACACCCAGAAGCGCGCCGATGCGGCGGGCACCGGGTGGCCCGACAGGCCAAACCACGCGGCGAACGCGATTGCGGCGAGCGGCGCGGCATAGGCGTAGCGCACGAACCCGGCGGCGTAGGTGCTGAGCACCTCGCGGAGACGATGCTGGCGAGACGTCCGGAGAATCTGAAACGTCGCCGCTGCGATCGTGATGGCAACCCACATAGCGTCTCACTATCTGATACAAGGTGTTCACGGTATGAGACCGAGCATAGCGGGGCTCTGGCGCGGCGCGGACCGCGCCGCCGTCGGCACGGCGCGATATACGCCCGACCCGGGGAGCGTTAGGCTCATGATCACCGGCGTCTGCCGCCCCCCGAACAACGCGCAAGGAGTCACCGCCGATGTCGTCCCCCGTCGAGACGCGCGCGGGCTCCGCGTGGCGCCGACGGCCGGGCCGGGTCGCGCTCTTGGGGCCGGCGTTCGTCGCGGCGATCGCGTACGTCGACCCCGGCAACGTCGCGGCGAACTTGTCGGCCGGCGCCCGGTACGGATACCTGCTCGTGTGGGTTCTCGTCGCTTCCAACCTCATGGCGGTGGTGGTGCAGTACCTGTCCGCCAAGCTGGGCGTGGTGACCGGCAAGTCGCTGCCGGAGGTGCTGGGAGGGCGGCTCAGGCGCCGCTCTCGCATCGCGTATTGGCTTCAGGCGGAGGCGATCGCGGCGGCCACCGACGTGGCCGAGGTGCTCGGCGGCGCCATCGCGCTCAAGCTGTTGTTCGGCCTGCCGCTGCTGCTCGGCGGCGCGATCGTCGGTGTGGTCTCGCTCGCGCTGCTCGCGGTGCAGAGCCGGCGCGGGCAGCGGCCTTTCGAGTTCGTGGTCATGGGCCTGCTTGCAGTGATCGGTCTGGGGTTCTCGGCGGGACTGTTCGTCACCCGCGTCGACTGGGCCGCCGCGGCCGTCGGCCTGCTTCCCACGTTCGATGGCCCGCCCACGGTGCTGCTGGCCGCGAGCATGCTGGGCGCGACCGTCATGCCCCACGTGATCTACCTTCACTCATCGCTTGCGCGCGACCGCCACGGGCGCACGACGTCGCCCTCCCGCGTGAAGCGGCTGCTGAGCGCGACACGGTGGGACGTGGCGACAAGCATGGTCATCGCCGGCGCCATCAACATCGCAATGTTGCTGCTCGCCGCCGCCGCGCTGCGCGGGGTGGGCAATACCGACACGATCGAGGGCGCGCACGCGGCTATCACCTCGGAACTCGGAAGCGTGGTGGGCGTGGCGTTCGGCATCGGCCTGCTCGCGTCGAGCCTCGCGTCGACCTCGGTCGGTTGCTACGCGGGCGCCTCGATCATGGACGGCCTGCTCAAGGTGCGCATACCGCTGATGGCGCGCCGCGCGGTCACGATCGTCCCCGCGCTCATCCTGCTCGCGGGCGGCGTGAACCCGACGTGGGCGCTCGTGATGTCGCAGGTGGTGCTGTCGTTCGGCATCCCGTTCGCGCTGATGCCGCTAGTCCGCTACACGTCGAGCGCGGGCATGATGGGCCGCCACGTCAACGGCCGCGCGCTCACGTGGGTAGCGTGGGGAGTCGTCGGGCTGATCTCGACTCTCAACGTGGCGCTGATCCTTCTCACGGTCACCGGCTCGGGATAGCTACCGCGTCGGGGACAATGGAGGCTATGTCCTCGACGACCAGCCCCGCGCGCCTGCTGCCGCCGTTGCGCATCGGCCCCCTCGTGGCCGAGACGCCGGTGGTGCTTGCGCCGATGGCGGGCATCACGAACGCGGCGTTCCGCCGGCTGTGCCGCGAGCATGGCGGCGGGCCTATACGTGGCCGAGATGGTGACGAGCCGCGCGCTCGTTGAACGGACTTCGGAGAGCATGCGGATCATCCATCACGACCCGGACGAGACCCCGCGCTCCGTCCAGGTGTACGGCGTGGACCCTGCGACCATCGGCGCCGCGGTCAAGTTGCTCGTCGAGGAAGATCGCGCGGACCACATTGACATGAACTTCGGGTGCCCGGTCCCCAAGGTGACCCGCAAGGGCGGGGGAGCGGTGTTGCCGTGGAAGCGCGACCTGTTCCGCGACATCGTCCGGGCGGCCGTGCGCGAGGCCTCTAAGCGCGACATCCCCGTCACCGTGAAGATGCGCAAGGGCATCGACGACGACCACCTCACCTTCATCGACGCGGGCACCATGGCCGAGGCGGAGGGCGCTTCGGCGGTGGCGCTGCACGCGCGCACGGCGGCTGACTACTACTCGGGCCACGCGGACTGGGAGGCGATCGCGCGCCTCAAGGACGCCGTCAAGACCATCCCGGTGCTTGGCAACGGGGACATCTGGGCCGCCGAGGACGCCGTGCGGATGGTCGAGCAGACCGGCTGCGACGGCGTGGTCGTGGGCCGCGGTTGCATGGGCCGGCCGTGGCTATTCGCGGACCTCCAGGCGGCCTTCGAGGGCCGCCCCGAGCGCGTGCGGCCCGGACTGCGCGTTGTCGCCGACACCATCTACCGTCACGGCGAGCTCATGGTTGCGCACTTTGGCGGCGACGAGCTCAAGGCGATGCGTGAAATCCGCAAGCACGTCGCGTGGTACTTCAAGGGCTACCCGGTGGGCGGGGAGATCCGCCGCGACCTTGGACTCGTGGAGACGCTCGCCCAGTTGCGGTCGCTGCTCGACTCGCTCGACCTGGACCTGCCGTACCCGGGCGAGGGTGCGGAGGGCGCGCGCGGTAGGCAGGGGACCCCCAAGACGCCGTCGTGCCCCGAGGGCTGGCTCGACACGCAGGAGACGACGCCGGATATCCAGCGCCGTCTCCTCGAGGCCGAGCTCAGCGTGTCGGGCGGCTAGCAGTCAGGCTCGCCCCACGCCCCGCCGTCTAGCAGCCGGCGGCTGGTCGGCGTGCTAGTCGGGCGAATTGGCTCGGCCACGTGTCGGTGATGGCTGGTCAAACGCACTGGAGCACTCGTCCGATGGGGCGCCAGCCTTGACTGCGGGCAGCTCGATTTCCGCACGGGTCCCGGGACTGCGCTCGGCTCGCGGTCTCGCAGCGAGATCGCGAGTCCCACCATCGCGTCCTGGTCTAATGCGAGTCCCATGTTGAGACCCCGAGCGGCGACGTCTTCGTAGAAGGCTGACGTCAGCTGCTCTGAGTCGAGCCTGCGTACCCTGAGCGACAGCCGCAGCAGCGCGACGTACACCTGCGCTTCCCGTTCGGCGCGCGTGGCCTCGCTCGGGTAAGGCGTGCCGCTCCGTGCGTCGTCGTAGGGTCGAATCAGCGACGCCAGCGCGAAGCCTCGAGCCGCTGGCACCCAGCCGGCAGGTCGATGCCCCGTCGGGCAGGGAGCCGGCTCGGCCAAGCAAATTTCCGCGCCGGCGATGTCGTCAGCCATAGCCGCGAAGCCTTCGGCATCGATCAAGATCGCGCCGTGGAGGTACACGCCAGTGTTGGATTCGATGGCGGAAATGACGCACGCGGCGCCCTCCGCACGGGAGCCGTGGGTTCGCCCCGCCGAGTACGCGTACGTGAGGTAGGCATCTTGGTCGTGTAGCTGGGTACCGTCGGTCATGGTGCAGTCGCGCACGTGCATCTGGCGGTCCAACGGAATCGGGATCACCTCGACTCGGCTGCGGTCGGCGGAGACGTGCACGATCGAGGCGGACTCAAGTGCATCCCCGCTGGTCTTCAGCCTTGGACTGCGGACGCACCGTGACAGCGAGCAGGTTCAGAGTTCGGCCAGTCAGCGAGTCCGCTGCCGTGGTAACCATGGGGGTAGGCGACGGCTCGCCCCAGGATTCGGCGTCGAGTCACCGCGCGCGCCAGCGATGTTGATGCCGCCGACGACAAGCGCCACCGCAGCCGCGCCCGCCACCATGGTCCGGCGAGCGATGGTGCGACCACGGAGGCGGCTCGTCCGCGCGACGACGTTCGACGCCCTCGGGATCAATCCCGCCGGCCGCGGCGGTGGCCGCATCGAGCTCACGGGCGAGAAAGTCGTTCAGGGGATTGTTGCTCATCGGGTCACCTTCGTTTCCGACCACTCCGGGTCGTAGGTCTGAATGTTGTCGCCAAGGAGGGGCGCGAGCGCGGCGGTCGCGTCCAGACGTAGCGCTTGACCGCGCCCTCAGAGATGCCAAGCGCCTGGGCGGTCTCGCGCGTGGACAGTTGGTCAATGAACCGCAGCACGACGCACGCGCGCTGTCGGCGAGGAAGCAAGGCGAGCGCACGGCCCACGTCGGTGGCGTGCTCTGCCAAGAGCGCGGGTCCCGCGCTCGACGCCTCGTCGCTCTGGGCGACGCGCGGCAACAGCCGGCGCCACCTCGAGTCGCGGCGCCGGGCGTCGACAAAACGCGACGCTATCGCTCGCCGTACATAGCCCTCCGCCGCCGCCGAGTTGGGGAAGCGTTTCAACGCGCCGAAGGTGGCGACCAGCGCGTCCTGCACAAAGTCGTCGGCCTCGGCTGGGTCGCCGCACAGCACCATCGCGTAGCCCTTGAGCGCGCCGTAGCGCTGCTCGAGCATGGCCACCAGTGTGGGGTGCCACTGGTTTGTCATCGGTGTTCCGCCTCTCGCCCGGATCTTTGCACCTAAACGGCTGGGCGGGCGGATCGGTTGTGCGGAAGAAGGCTAGCGGTCCCAGCGGACGATGGGGCCTGCCTCGAAAGGGGTCCCAATCTTTACGCGCAGGCGGGCCCAGGCGGCGCGTGGCACGCCAATATCCACGATCGCGACCTCGCCGGCCGTGCTCGCTACCGCCAGCCCGGCCTTGGGCGCAGAAAGCGCGAGCGTGACCGTTGCGTTGATCACGACGCCCGGTGCCTCTCCGGAGTCGGCGTCGAGCCCGCTCGGCACGTCGATTGCGACGCACGGGTGGCCGGAAGCGTTGGCCCACTCGATGAGCTCGAGCTTGACGCCGTGCGGCGCGCGGTTGGCGCCAAAACCCAGCAGCCCGTCGACGATGACGGCGTCGGTGTCGTCCGGGATAGCGTTCGGCGACGCGACCACGCGGATCTTGGCGGCCTTGACCGCCCGCAGGTGATGCGCGGTGAGCCCGGTGAGCTCGGCCTCGGGGCGGCTCGCGATCACGAAAACCGGCACACCCCAGTTGGCGAGGTGGCGCGCGGCCACGAGAGCGTCCCCGCCGTTGCCGCCTGGGCCGGCGAGCACCACGACCGTCTTGCCAGGAAACTCGGCCGCAACGAATCGGGCGGTCTGGAAGCCCGCGACCTCCATGAGCTGTTCGACACCCACGAACGCGTGTTCCGCGCAGTACTGATCGAGAGCGCGCGCTTGCGCGGCGGTGATTGTCGGGAACTCCGCGCCCGGGTAGCCCTCAAGTACTCCCACGGCTCCAACTTAGGCACGTTTCTGGCAATTGGGTATAGGTCCGTGACCTAATCCGCACGCGCTCTTCACCTGGCTGGCCGCGCGGGGCTGACGCACTAGCATCGAAACGTGACCACCCCCGCGCCCGGATACGTCGAATCCGACGTCGAGCGCTGGGTCGAGGAGCCGCCAAAGCTCGCCAACCGCACGCCGTTCGAGCGCGACCAGGCCCGCATCGTCCACAGCAGCGCGCTGCGCCGCTTGGGCGCGAAGACCCAGGTGCTTGGCGCGGGCACCGGCGACTTCGTTCGCACGCGCTTGACGCACACACTCGAGGTGGCGCAGGTGGGCCGCGGGCTCGGGAAGGTGCTTGGCTGCGACCCCGACGTCGTGGACGCCGCGTGCCTCGCGCACGACCTTGGCCACCCACCCTTTGGCCACAACGGCGAGCGCGCGCTCGACGAGGCGGCGGCGGAGATCGGCGGCTTCGAGGGAAACGCGCAGACGCTGCGGCTGCTGACGCGGCTCGAGCCCAAGTCGGTAGACCCGCGCACCGGTGCGAGCGTTGGCCTCAACCTCACCAGGGCGGTGCTCGACGCGTCCATCAAGTACCCGTGGCGCGAGCCGCAGGCCCCCGCGCGCGCCGATGGCCGCCCCACCCGCAAGTTCGGGGTGTACGAGGACGACCTGCCGGTGTTCGAGTGGCTGCGGCGGGGCGCGCCCGACAAAGCCGTCGCGTTCGAGGCGCAGGTGATGGACCTCGCGGACGACATCAGCTACTCGGTGCACGACGTCGAAGATTCCGTGGTGCACCGCCACGTGTCGCTTGGCGTGCTCCGAGACGACGGCCAGGCGCGTGAGATCGCCGCCCACGCGCGCGAGTGGTACGGCCGCGGCACGGACGAGGAGCTACTGGCCGCCTTCGACCGGCTGCGCAACGAGCCGGTGTGGATGGACGACTACGACGGCTCGCACCGCGCGCTCGCGGGTCTCAAGGACCTCACCAGCCAGCTGATCGGCAGGTTCTGCGGAGCGGTTGCCGACGCCACCCGAGCGCGATACGGCGACGGCCCGCTCACGCGCCACAACGCCACCCTGGTGATCCCGCCGGACACCGCCGCCGAGATCCTGGTGCTCAAGGGCATCGCCGTGCACTTCCTGATGGCGCCGCGCGAGAAGAGCGCCACCTATCGCCAGCAGCGGGGGCGCCTACGCGAACTCGTGGCCGCGATCGCGGACCGCGGCGAGGACGCGCTCGACGCGCACTTCGCGGCGGCGTGGCGGGAGGCGTCGAACGACGCCGAGCGGCTGCGGGTCGCTGTGGATCAGGTGGCGTCGCTCACCGATAAGTCAGCGCACGACTGGCACCACAAGTTCGTCGCAACGAAAGGCTAGGCGGGCGCGGCGTCGTCCCTGCGCGCGCGAATCAGCACCCACAGCGCGACGATCGGTAGCAGCAGCGGGATCCATCCGTAGCCGGAGCCGAAGCCGGTCCATACGGTCTGGTCGGGCCAGTTGCCGGGCCCAATCTCCGTCCACGCGCCCACGATCAGCACGCCGGCCAGCTCGACGGACGTGCCGATCAGCGCGAGCCGGCGCCAGCCCCGCCACAGCGCGACCGCGATGACTCCGTACAGCACCGCCGCGACGGCGCTCAGCGCGTAGGCGACGGGCGCGTCGGCGGCCTTGGTGGAAAGTTGCACGGACGACCGCCCGAGCGCCGCCAGGAACAGCACAGCGTACGCCAGTAGCAGCCCGAGCCTCGCGAACGAGTTCATGGTTACGCCAGCGCCAGCACGGCCGTCAGGCGCCACACGAGCACGCCGTAGGTGACACCCACGACGATCGCGGCGAGCGCGTCGACCTTGGCGATCTGGCGCGGGGTGAGTACAGGGGCGTTCGGGTCTCGCTTCTCGCCCGGGCCAGGCGGCAGCGCAAGGCGGCCGATGCCCAACAGGGGAAGAACCAGGCCCAGCACGATGAGGTAGCCAAGCGAGGTGATCAGGTTCCCCGCGCGGGGCGAGGTCGCGATCGAGATGATTCCCACGACGATGATCAGCGCTGTCACGATCCACACGAGAGTGGAGATGTTTTGCAACGCGCCGTGCCACTTGGGCACGAACCACGTGAACGCGCCGGACAGAACCAGCGACGCCGCCACCGCATACCCGAGCGACAGCAGGGTCTGGAGGACAGTCTCCACGGCGCTACTTCGCGGCGACCTGGACGCGCATGGGAAGCCGCGTGGCCTCCTCGCCGTCGATCGCGATCACCCACGAGAACATGCCTGCGTTCGCGAACCGCATGCCGTCAATCGTGAACGCGAAGCACGCAAGCTGCTCGTCGCCATCCACCAGCGCGGGCGGGCGGCCGAGCGTGAACTCGCCGCCCATGGCGGTCACCGGGATGGGCTGGCCGTCGTCGCCGGGGCGGATGCCGATCGGGTGTTCCTCGCCGTCCTCGGTGACGAGCCGCAGGTCGAGCTTGTGTGCGGCGTTCGTCGCGGTAAACGGCACGTGCACCGTGAACGCGACCGCCAGGCGCCGGTGCATTGCGGGTAGCGATCGCACGAAGATCGTGTTCCACCCCGCGCCCAGCGTGTAGATCTTGTTGTTGATTACCTCGGCGGAATCCGCCAAGAACGCATCGACTCGCATCGCCTGCCCTTTCCCTGTGACCTCCACCTTAGCGGCGTGGAGGCACGACGCCGGTGCCAGTTTCGCTTTCGGCGCACGGGGACAGACAGCATAGGCTGGGCCCGTGGCAGGCACGATCAATCGAGACGACATCGCGGCGGTCCGCGAGCGCGCCCCGATCGAAGAGATCATCGGCCAGCACGTGACCCTCAAGTCCGCCGGCGTCGGCTCCCTGAAGGGTCTGTGCCCGTTCCACGACGAGAAGTCGCCGTCGTTCCACGTGCGCCCCAGCCAGGGCCACTGGCACTGCTTCGGGTGTGGCGAGGGTGGGGACGTCATCGCGTTCGTGATGAAGGCAGACGGCATGCCGTTCTCCGAGGCCGTCGAGTACCTCGCCGACAAGGCGGGCGTGACGCTGCGCTACGAGTCCGGAGGCGCCCGTTCCGGCCCAGCGCCCGGCATGCGCAAGCGATTGCTCGAGGCGCACCGCGTAGCCGCCGAGTATTTTGTGGCCCAGCTCGTGACGCCCGAGGCCAAGACCGGCCGCGACTTTCTGCAGGGACGCGGGTTCGGCAAGGAGGCGGCCGAGCAGTTCGGCATCGGGTACGCGCCCAAGGGTTGGTCGAACCTGCTTGAACACCTGCGCGGCAAGGGCTTCACCGAGCCCGAGCTCAAGGCGTCCGGCCTCGTGTCCGAGGGTCAGCGCGGTATCTACGACCGGTTCCGCGGCCGCCTGGTGTGGCCCATCCGCGCTGTCACGGGCGAGGTCATCGGCTTTGGCGCGCGCAAGCTCTACGAGGACGACGAGGGCCCCAAGTACCTCAACACTCCCGAGACCCCCATCTACAAGAAGTCGCAGGTGCTGTACGGCCTCGACCTCGCCAAGAAGGACATCGCGACCCAGCGCCAGGTGGTGGTGGTCGAGGGATACACGGACGTGATGGCCTGCCACCTGGCAGGAGTGCCGACGGCGGTCGCGACGTGCGGCACCGCGTTCGGCGAGGAGCACGCCAAGGTCATCAAGCGCCTCATGGGTGGCAGCGAGGGTGCGCCCACCAAGGTCGGCGTCGGCCGCGGCGAGGTGATCTTCACCTTCGACGGCGACGAGGCCGGGCAGAACGCCGCGCTCAAGGCCTACCAGCTTGAGTCCCAGTTCCTGTCGCAGACGTTCGTGGCCGTGGGTCCCGATGGCCTCGACCCCTGCGACCTGCGCCAGGAGCGCGGCGACGCGGCGGTCAAGGCTCTCGTCGAGTCCCGCGTCCCGCTGTTCGAGTTCGTCATCAAGACCGCCGTCGAGGTCTTTTGATCTCGAGACCGCCGAAGGTAACGCAGGGGCGCTCCACGCCGCGATTCCGGTGGTGGCGAGCATCCGTGACGCCGCGTTGCGCAGTGAGTACGAGAAAAAGCTCTCTGGGTGGCTTGGTATGGAGCGGGATGACGTTGCGCGAGCTGTGAAGTCTGCGGCGCGCTCCCGTCCCGCGGTGCCGCAGCGCCAGGCGCGCGCCGCGCAGCCGGGTAGCGCGCGAGCACCGCAGGGTGGCCAACCCGGCGGCGACTATCCGCCCCCGGACCTTGGAGCGGACCCGGGGCCACGGTCGCCAGTTGGCCATGGCCCCGCGTTGAGGCCCGACCCGAATGACCCGGTTGTGACTGCAGAGCGCCTCGCGCTTGAGGTGCTACTGCAGGCGCCGCACGAGATTCCCGCGGACCTTGCAGCTGCGCTTGGCGGCGAGGCCTTCACGGTGCCGCAGTTCCGCGCCGTGTTCGATGGGATCCAGGCGGCAGGCGGGATCGCCGCCGCTGGGCCCGACTGGGTCAATCGGGTTGCCGAGGAGGTCGGGGAGGCGCTCGCGCCCACGGTGTCGCGCCTCGCGGTGTCGCCCATCCCTTTCGACAAGCCGCGCGAGTTGGCCACCTACGCGACCAGCGTCATCAACCGCATCCGAGACCTGTCATTGACCAGGCAAATCGCCTCGGTGCGGGGGCGCATGCAACGCATTGGTGCCGGTCAAGACGGGCATGCCGAAGCGTTCGCCGAGTTGGTCGCGCTCGAGGGTGAGCGCCGCAAGCTGCGCGAAAGTTAGCCGCGCGACGGGACGACGCTCACCGCGCTTTATGACGCGCGCGGCGCGTGCGATATCTCACCGTGATGGTCGCGAGCTTTTTGGCGCCGAGTCGTAGCCTGAAGTCATGGCAAGCGATGCTGCGGTACCCAGTGAGGCGACGCGAGGTGGCGCGATGCTTGACGCCTTCGTCGCCATTCGTGTTGCCCGCGAGGCGCTCGCGGCCGACAAGCCCGCTGGCTAGGGGCGAGAACGGGCGATGAGGTCCGTGATGGCGGTCTGGCTACGCGCGCGCGTCTTGGGCGCGGCGAGCAGCCGGCGGTAGTGGTGGTGGGCCAGCACGATGCCCCAGTAGTCGTAGGCGAACTGTTCCGCGTCGAGCTCCGCGCGGAAGTGCCCCTCGTCCTTGGCGATTGACGCGGCGCGCGCAACGAACGCGAGGATGGACTCCATGTGCTCAACCAGCACGTCGCGGACCGGGCCGGGGCGGTCGTCGTATTCGGAGGACGCGGAAATCCACGGGCAACCGCCGTCGAGCTCGTTGTCGTCCCATTCGAGCCAGCGCTCAAAGAGCTTCTCGACGCGGGGTAGGCCGCGGGGCTGGGCGAGGGCAGGCTCGATGACCTTGGCGACGAACCGCTGCTTGGCGGTGTCGAGCACGTCTACCTGCAACTGCTCCTTGGAGGCGAAGTGCGCGTAGAGGCCGGACTTCGACAGTCCCACCTTCTCGGCGAGCACGCCAATCGTCAGTCCCTCAAGGCCAAGTTCGCTCGCAAGGTTGAGGGCGCGATCAAGGACGGCCGCGCGCGTGGCGTTGCCCTTGGTCACTGACGTCGTAGTCATGGGGGAGAGCCTAGTCCCGTCCGAACTCCAAGTTTTCCAACAGGTCCTCGTTCGTGAGATCGATGTCGGCGTCGTCGATGGCTGCGCCCCAGCCGCGGGGTGCGGCGGTGACGGCCAGGTGGTGGTGCTGCGGGCGGATGTGAGGCATGGCGATGCTTTCGTGTCGGCGTGGGCGCGGCCCGTCACCGCGTCTCACTTCTCCTAGAATAGCACGACCGTTCGGTTTGTTCTAGACCGGTCGCGCGTGCGCCCACGGTGTGCGCTAAAGCGTCGCCATTTCGTCGTTGTTGAAGTTGCGTCGGTAGAAGCCCATGTACGCGACCTTGCGCTCGATGGCCTCGATGACGGCGTGCGAGAAGTTCACCTTCTCGAACCGCTGGGCGCTGCCGAGACCGCCGGGGCTGAACACGTTGATCTCCATCAGCTTGTCGCCCACGATGTCGAGGCCCACCAGGAACATGCCGTCCTGGACGATCTTTGGCCGCACGATCTCGGCGATCTTGAGGTGCTCCGGGGTCACCACAGCGGGGGCGAGCGAGCCTCCGGCATGGATGTTGCTACGCATGTCCTCGCCGTTGCGGCGGCGGCGGAACGCTGCGTACTTGCCGCGGTAGCGCAGGGGCTGGCCGTTCATGAGGAACAGCCGCATGTCGCCCTCCTCGGCCGCAGGCAGGTACTCCTGCGCGATCACGTAGCCGTCGCGGCTGACCGCGTCCACCATCTGATTGAGGTTCGAGCCGTCCGCCTCGCGGATCAGGAAGACGCTCTGGCCGCCCGAACCCTGCAGCGGCTTCAGCACGATGCGGCCGCCCTCGGACTTCCAGAATTCCTTGATCTCGCCGCGGTCCCTGGTGATGATCGTGCGGGGCCGCACCTCCTCCGGGAAGTCCTGGAAGTACATCTTGTTCATCGCCTTGGCCAGCCCGCCGGGATGGTTGAGGACGACCACGCCGTGGCGCATCGCGAGCCGCCCAAAGTCGATGCCGGGGCCCTGCGCCCACGACCGGTGCCCCTGATCCGCCGACGGGTCGTTGCGCAGCATCAGCACGTCAAGCTCATCAACGTTGATGCGCTCGACCTTTGCCCGCTTGCCCTGGAGGTCCCCGATGTACGTCTCCGCGGTCTTGTACGAGGTGCGCTGCGCGGACCGCGCTCGTGCCCTCACGGAGTCGTCCGCGTCGTACGCAAAGTCGCCCGCGCCCATGACCCACGCCTCGTGCCCACGGTTGATCGCCGCCATCGCGAGCCGTGTGGTGGTATACCCCTTGTCCTCGGTGAAGACGTCATTGACTACAAAGCCAATTCTCATGGCGTGGGTCCTTTTCTCGATTTCACAAGATCCATCACGGTGGCGCCATTGCGCACCAAATCAAGGCGTTCGCGTCCAGCGGGACTGTCAAGATACCGCGGCCGGAGGGGTGTCTCTGCAATCATCTTCCTCCACCGCAATTCCTCGATCAGGGGGATGTGGTCGCGGCCGAACTTTCCCACCAGCAGACGCTCGAAATCGCCGCCCGTGCGCAAGTGGTCGCACACCGCAACGAGCCCCCGCAGGTAGGCGGCGTCCTTGGTGAGGCCGCCGCCGCGGAACACCCGCATGGTCACCGAAAACGCGGTACGCCGCGAGAATCCGTGCGCGCGGTCAAGCTCCCGGAACACGTCGACGAAGCTCGCTCCCTCGATCAGCCGGCGCGTTGCCACCACCCGCGCGGCGAGCAGGCGCAAGCGCGGACGGCTCAGCCCACCGGCGAGGTATTCGGCGAGCACCGCCATGCCCTCCTGCATCTCGTCGTACCCCGGCAGGCCCACGTAGAGCTGCTTGAATTTCTGGGCGCGCCCGTTCGCGTACGTCAGCGCGTGAGTGCCGATCTCGTGGGCGAGCAGCGCCTCCACCCGGGAATTCGGGATGCGCGCGTGCGACGGCACCAGCAGGTTGCCAGCGGACACCGTCAGCGCAGCGATGTCGGAGCGAATCGACACGGTGCTCGTCATCCCGGGGAACTGCTCGCGGTAATACGCGAGCTCCTGCTCCGCGCGCGCGGCAAACTCCGCGGCGCCGATCGCGCCGGCGAGGGACTCGTCGCGGCTGCGCGGCGGCAGGCGGTGGAGGATGTCGAAAGCCGTGGCGAGCAGCGAGTCGTCCACCCCGCCGTAGACCTGCAGGCTGCCGTACAGGAACTTGGGCGTGCCGCGGTCCGCGAGCATCGTCAGCTTGCGGTCGATCTCGCCTTGTTGGTCGCGCAGCAGCGCGGCGAGCGTAGGGTCCTCGATGCGTTCGAGCGGCACGTTGAACAGCCGGCGCTTGGTGATCGCTGGATCGAACCGCAGCGGCCGCGACACGAACTCGGGGAGCGCCTCGAAGCGGTGGCGGCGGAACCCGACCCACGCCTCCTCGACGTTCACCGGCGTCACCTGCAACACGAAGTCGAAAGAGCTGCTGATGTCCGCGAGTTCCGCGTCCACGTCCCACAGCGCCTTCACGAAGCTGCGCCGCCCGAGCGCGCGGTAGTGGCGCGGCCGGTGCGACGTCCGCTTGCGGGTGAACTCGAAGACCGCCTTTTGGATGGCGCGCGAGACGCCGCGGTGGAGCACGCGCGTGACGAGCGGGTACGCATCGTCACTGCTGGCGTCCCTGAACACCGGCCGCACCTCGAGGCCCATCACGTGGCAGTTCAGCTGCTTGGCCCGCGTCGCGGACAGCAGAGGCGCCATGCCGCGCGGCTTGGGGACCGCGCCGATGACCTCGTCGACCTCGGCAAACTCGCCCTTGACCTTCACCTCGCTCAGCGCGGCCTCGAAGACGTTCGCGGTGCTCGCGAGCTTGTCGCCGCGCGCCCGGTGAATACGGAAGCGCGCCGACGTGTCGTCCGGCTCCGGCTCCTCCTCGCCCGTCCACAATTCCACGAGCAGCACCGCGCCAAAGCTCTCGGACAGCAGGGAGACGACGGCGTCGACGAGCCGCGCGAGCTCGTCCTTCTGCCTTGGCCCGCCCGTGCCAGTGAGGTGTGATGCCTCGCCCTTGACGAGCTGGTCAGTGTCGCGGTCGTCTCTGCCTGCGGGCTTGCGATACACCACCAGGAACGGCAGCTGGCGGTCAATGTGGATGCGGCCGCCCGACGGCAGGACGCGGTGCACGGGCCGGTTGGCGGCGAGCCGGGCGCGCACCTTCTCGATGAAGGCGTCGACGGTCGCGTCGCGAGCGGGCGGCTTCGCTGTCACTCGCAGCCCATCTCGTGGAGCGACGCGTAGATGCCAGGCGTGGCGTCGGCCAGGGCTTGGGTGAGCGCCTCGAGGTCTTCGGGAAAGAACTTTCCCGTCCACTCGTCCATGAAGGTCTTCTTGAACTCGAGAGCGAGGCAGCACGCGGAGTCGGGGAAGTTTTGGTGGATCCACCGAGAGAAATGGCCGCCCTGAAAGCGGACGTTTTCGCGCACGTCAAGCGTGCGGCCGAGGACCGGCGTCGCGCGAAGATCCACCATGACTCGATCCACGAGCGTTCCCCATTTCTCACGGTTCAGTGAGCCGGTCCCCACATTAACCTCTGGGTTGTCGGCGGGGGAGTCAGGGGCGGCGTCTGGGCCGCCGCGGCGGTGGTTGTACGAGTGCACGTCCAGCACCACAAAGTATCCGAACCGCTGCTCCATCGCCGTGAACACGCGGTGCGCCTCGGCGTAGAAGGCGTCGTAGATCGCGAGCGACTCGTCGATCACGGACTGCGGCAGCGGCTCCGCCCACATCTCCAGCCCCCACGCCTGCTCGGGAGTCACGTAGACCGCGGTTTCGCGCGGGCGGTTGAGGTCAACCTCGAAGCGTGACCGGTGCACAAGGATCTGGGTGCCGGCCACGCTGGCGATGATTCCCGTGCCAGGGTCCTCCTCGCGCAGCCTCTCAGATGGCGCGAGTGCCATGCGCGCGCGGACGTCGTCACGCAAGGCGTGGCCGTCGTGAATGGCGGTGGCTGCGATGGGCTGCTGGCCCTCAAAAACGGTCCACGTCGTCTCCGACACGCGCGCGCTCCCAGAATGACTGCGGTGGTCGCTACGCGTCCAGTCAGAAGACCTGCCCAGGCTGCGGGAGCGTCACACAGTAGGTGGGGCGGCTTTGTGCGGCGGACCTACTTGGGATAAGTGTAGGGCTGGCCGAGCGGCCCGACGAGCGCCGCGAAGCGGCGACGTGGCCGCGGGGGGAGGGGCTCCTCCAGTTGGACTCGAACCAACAACCTGCCGATTAACAGTCGGCTGCTCTGCCAATTGAGCTATGGAGGATTGCGAGCCACTACTGTACCCGATACGCCGCGCGCGTTCAGCACCGCGCGGGCATCATGAAGGTTGGGTGACGGCGTTGGCGGGGCGTGGCCACGCGGGGACCGCGATTGCTAGGGTCACGTCAACGGCGCACCCCGGCCGATGCCCTGGAGGACACCATGGAATCCCACGACTTGGCGCTCACCGCAGCGGCGGCGGGGGCGCTCCTTGGCGCCGCGGGGCTCGCCATCTTCAACGCCGCGATGGTCCGCTCCAAGCACGCGATCGCCATGCTTATGTACGGCCTGGCCGCGGTGGGGGTGGGCTCCGTCGCTTGGACGGTGATCGGATTCTCGGTCGCGTATGGCGAGAGCAGCCCGTGGTACGGCGGGCTTGACCACATTGGGCTGACGCGGCTGCGCGGGGCGAGCATCGCGTTCGGGGCCGACGCGCCCATCGCGGCCGCACTGTTCACGATGGCGGTGGCGATCGTCGCGGCCGTCGCGCTCACTGGCGCCGCCGCCGACCGCATGCGGTTTGGCTCGATGCTTGGGTTCCTGACGCTGTGGTTGATCGCCGTGCCGCCGTTGGTGGTGCGGGCGACGTCACCAGGCGGGTGGCTCACGGAACTGGGTGCGCTCGATTCCGGGGGCGGCGCGCTGTTGGGCGTCGCCACCGGAGCGTCGGCGCTTGGGCTGGTGCTGGTGCTTGGGCCCCGCCACAAGTGGCGCAAGCGGCGCGTGGTGCCTCACAACCGGCCGCTCGCGCTCGCGGGCGCGCTACTGGCGTGGGTGGGGTGGCTCGCGATTGCTGCTGGCTTCGCCATCCCGGGCGGGCGCGTGGCCGAGGCGGTGGTGGCCGTGCACTTTGGCGCGCTTGGCGGCATGGCCGGCTGGATGATGCTCGACAAGCGGCTGGTGGGCAAGGTGACGAGCATCGGGGCGGTGTCCGGCGCGGTGACGGGGCTCGTCGCTACCACCGCCGGCGCCGCGTACCTTGACCTGTTCCGGTCGCTGATCGTGGGCTTCGTCGCCTCCGCGGTGGCCGCGATCGCCATCCGGCTCAAGTACAGGCTCGGGTACGACGACGCGCTGGACGTGGTCGCGCTGCACCTGTTCGGCGGGGCGGTGGGCATGCTGTTGCTGGGCGTGATGCCCAAGGTGACGGGGCCCGACGCCGGGCGCGGACTCATCAATGGGGACTCCGGGGCGCTACTGGGCTGGCAGGCGCTGGCGGTGCTCGCGGTCGCGGCGTTCGCGTTCGTGGCGACCGTCGTGTGCGCGTGGATCGTGCGGGCGTCGATTGGCCTGCGCGTGACCCCCGAGGAGGAGTCCATCGGGCTCGATGACTCCCAGCACGGCGAGTCCGCGTACGAGATACGCGACTAGGCTGGGACACCGCGCGGACAGCCGCGCACGGGCCAGTAGCTCAGCCGGTTAGAGCAGCGGACTCATAATCCGTCGGTCGTGGGTTCGAGCCCCACCTGGCCCACTTTCGCGCGGCCCCTCGCGGTGCGGGGGGTGCGGTGCCATGATGAGGCGATGATGCCCTCGCGCGCGGCCGTGGCCGCCATCGTGTGTGCCCTCCTGAGCTCCGGCTGCACCTCGCCCCCAGTCGAGTCCCCAAGCCCCACGGAATCCGCGACCACCGTGGCCACCACGGCTGCGGGCGTCCCCGCGCACATCGTCGGCGTCCGCGTGGTCGACGGCAACGGCGAGTTCTACGACACCCTGACGCAGGACACCTTCACGCCCCGCGGCGTGAACTTCAACTTCTGGGTTGCCGATGCCGGCGGCGGTATCAGCGACGCGCTGCTGTCCGAGCAGTACTGGGACGAGGCGCGGGTGAATCACGACCTTGGCGAGGTCGAGGCGCTGGGGTTCAACACGGTGCGCATCATGATTGACGTCGCGAACCCGGCGTACGGCGCCATCGACACGGGGGAGAGCGGGCGCGAGCTGAACGGGGCGTTCCTCGACAACCTCGCATCGTTCCTTGGGCTCGCGAAGTCGCACGGGCTGCGCGTGTTCGTGGCCTCCAACACGCTGCCCGACGGCTCGTGGTGGATCAACCAGACCGCGAGCCACGAGACCCCGCAGTTCCAGGGCGCGGCGAACGAGTTCTTCACCCCGGTGGGCGTGGACACCTACGTTGACTATTGGGGGAAGGTGGTCCAGGGGCTCGCCGATCGCCACGCCGCGACGGACACGATCCTCGGCTACGAGCTTCGCCAGGAGTACCACGTCTACGCAAACCAGCCGCCGTTCTCACTTGATGCGGGCGTGGTCACGGCGGCGAACGGCAAGTCCTACGACATGGCCAGCCAGGATGACAAGGACCTCCTGTACGACGAGGGCACCGCCTACTGGGAGGACCAGATCCGCACGCGAATCCGCGAGGTCGACCCCACCGCCCTCGTCACCGTCGGGTTCTTCACGCCGAACGCGCCGCACAAGGTTATGCCGCCCGACGACGCCCGGCTGGTGCAGACGCGCTACTTCATCGAGCACTCGTCCGCGGACTTCATCGACATCCACCACTACCCGGGCAACGGGGTCGACGACAACGACATCTGGGAGAACTTCTCGTTTGCGTCGAACCCGAAGATGCCGGTGCTACTTGGTGAGTACGGCGCGATCAAGGAGTGGTGGTCAAGCGAATCCGCTGGGGCCGCGGCCGCCATGTCGATGGAGGTTGGCGCCTGCCGCGCGGGGATCGACGGCTACCTGCTGTGGGCGTGGCGCGGCGACGCGCTGCAGGACATCTACTGGGCGAGCGAGGGCGAAGGGCTGGTTGGCCAGGCGATCGCGCCGGTTAACCGCCCCGACCCGTGCGAGTACGGCGACTTCGACTTCATCACCTACAACGCCGCGCTGACAGCCAAAGCCAAGGCAACGTCGTCCGTGGGCGGGCTTGGGCCGTCCAATATCAACGACGGCACCAACTCTTACTGGAACGCGTCCGGGGGTGCGCCGCAGGCCGTCACGCTCGACCTCTCCGCGCCGCGGACGATCTCCCGCTTCGAACTGGTGGTGGCGCAGGACCCGCCGGGGCGCTCGGTTCACGAGCTGTGGGTGCAGGTCGAAGGCGGCAAACTCAAGCGCGTCCACACCTTCGACGGCAAGACGAGCGAGGGCGACGTGCTCGCGTGGGAGCCCGCGGAGCCGATCTTGGGAGTCACGCGCGTCAAGGTGGTGACGACGTACGTGGGCGACCTGTGGCCCGCGTGGCACGAGGTCGTGCTCGTGTCGCCCGATCCGGAGGGGTGAGCTGGCGGCGCTTCGTACGGGTTCGCGAAAGCGTGCAAAGGCGAGTCTGCGAGGGCGTGTGAGAATCGAAGGGTGACGCATTCGCTCGCCCCCCACGAGGCCCGCCGCGTTGAGCCGGGCCGGAAGGAGCCGTCGCGCCTGCGCAAGGCCGCGGCGATGCTCATCCTTGGCCGGGTCGCAGGTTCCGACCCGAAGGGCGCGCGGGACGCCATCCACGGGACGCCCGGCCCCCGCCTGTTCCCGCCCGACAGCGCAATCGCGCGCGTCCACGGGGACGCCACCATGTTCGTCGGCGGCGTGCGCGCGCTCTTGCTGCAAAGCCTTCACCCGCGCGCGATGGCGGCCGTCGCGGAGCACTCCGGCTACGAGTCCGACCCCTGGGGCCGGTTGCAGCGCACCGCGACGTTCCTCGCGACCACCACGTTCGCGCCGGTGTCCGCGGCCGAGCGGGCGGTGAGCGTGGTCCGCGCTGTCCACTCGCGAATCTCGGGCGTCACCCCGGATGGTGAGCCGTACGAAGCCTCCGACCCGCACCTGCTGCGGTGGGTGCACATCGCGGAGGCGGACAGCTTCCTGAGCGCGCATCAGGCGTTCGGGCGCGACCCGCTCGACGCCGCCGGCTGCGACGCGTACGTGGCCGAGGTGGCGCAGATCGGCCATCGGCTCGGCGCCGTCAACCTGCCCACCACAGTCGCGGAACTCGCCGCCGAACTTGACCGGTACCGCCCCGAACTGCGCTCCACGCCTGCCGCCCGTAGCACGGCGCGGTTCCTGCTCCGCAAGCCCCCGATCCCCTGGTTCGCCCGGCCGCCCTACTCAGCGCTCGCGGCCGGGGGAGTGGGACTGTTGCCCGACTGGGCGCGCGCCGAGCTCGGGTTGCGGCGCGCATCCCGCATCGGCGACGCGTTCGCCCGCCTGGGCGGGAGCGTGATGACGCGCGCAATCCGGTGGGCGCTCGACGGCGCACCGCCAATCACGCCGCAGCCCGCCGAAAACTAGCCTGCGCGCGTTAGCCTCGATGCATGGAGCCAACCGAGTTCGGCTGGGCGAGCCTCGAGGTCGCGCTCAGTGCCGCGCCCAAGAAGACGTTCAACCACGTCGCCGTGCGCTCACTGTGGATCGGCATCGGCCTGACGGTGTTGGCGGTGCCGCTGCACCTCGTGCTGTACTCCATTCACTTCTCGGTGTTCTGGATGTCGATCATCGCCTCGTTCGCGCTGACGGCGACGCTCTACGGGCTTCGGTCCGGAGTCCACGCGTGGAATCACGCGTCTCGCGGCCGAGCGACGAACCGCGGAACTGCGATGGTGGGCATCGTCCTATGCACAGCCGTGGCGCTCGCGGTTATTGGCCTGACAGTGGCCAACTACGCGCAGTCCGCACCGAGCTTGTAGCGCGACACCTGATACGTTCGGTGGCACGCACCCGGCGACCGGGAGGACGGGGGGAAAACCGATGGCTTCTCGGATCACGAGTGTGGCGACTTGGATTGGAGCGCACCGCACTTTTTCGATTGTCGGCGGAGCCGTCGCGGTGGCGATCGCAATCAGCGCGGCCTACGTCACACACGCGAACGGTGTGCCCAAGCCCACTGTCCCGATTGTTGAGGGCCGAGTCGAGGCCGATGCCGTAAACGCGATCCAAGCGGCGGGCTATGTGGCCGAGGTTCAGTACGTCGACAGCGACGGCACCCCCAGCGGCGTGGTCGCGTCCATGGACCCCTCCGGTGCCGCCGAAATGGAGCCTGGTGCGACCGTCGTGCTCGTCGTTTCACGCGGGCCAAGGCTCGTCGAAGTACCGAACTTCGCCCCCATCAAGGTCGAAGACGCGGAGGCGTCCGGCGCATCCGCGGAGCTCGAGGTCAACGTTGCCGTCGAGTACTCGGACAGCGTTCCCGCGGGCGAATTCCTATCGCAGGGGACTGCGCCGGGCGCCTGGGTGGTCCACGACTCGACGGTGGATGTTGTGTATTCAGCCGGCCCAGAGGGCCTGGAGATACCCAACGTGGTGAAGATGCTCAAGGCCGACGCCATTGCGGCTCTCGAGGCAGTCGGGCTCCAGGTGAAAGTCGCGAAGACGTCCAGCGACTCGGTCGCCAAAGGCAAAGTGGCCAAGCAGTCGCCCCAAGCGGGCGCCGACGGTCACCGCACCGACACTGTCAAGATTTGGGTGTCGACCGGGCCGGCACCTCAGGCGACGAGCAGTTACACGTCTCGCGATGCCATGTATGCGATGCACGGCATGACGGAATCGCAAGCGCGCTCGTACGCGAAGGCACACAACATCGTGCTCACCGTGAAGCACCCGGCGGCGCATGTATCGGGCTACAAGGGCAAGGTTTTCACCTCCACGTGCGACGCGACCACGCCGATCAAGTGCACGGTGGAAATTAGCTTGTGACCGTCGAGCGCTAGTTCGGCATGGGCGTCATTCCGGAGGATGACGCCCCGGGATCATCTCTGCGCAGGACGCGCCGCAATCGCTAACCCGATAGGTTGAGCGACGTACGCGAAAACCCCCGCGTCACACTAGTTGTCACCGTCTCAGGGGAACGCGGAAAGGTTGCGCGATGCTCACGACTTTCGCCGTGATCGGCGGCGTTGGACTACTGATCGCCCTCGTGTCGCTCGTGTTTGGCGAGGTGCTGGACGGGTTGTTCGAGGTGGACTTCGCGCCCGACGGCGCGATCAGCACGTCGTCGCTTGCCGCGACGATGGCCGGGTTCGGCTTCGGCGGCGCCATCGCGATCACCGTCTTCCACGTTGACGTGACGTGGCTCGCCGTCGCGATCGCTGCCGCCGTCGGCGCGGCGTCGTGGCTGGTCTCCTTCGTGATGTACCGCCAGCTCAAGAAGGCGGGGGACCCCGATGGCGCGAGCGACATCTCGCAGCTTGAGGGCGCCACTGGCACGGTCATCACGGCGCCGTACAAGAAGGGCGCGCTCGGCGAGCTGTCCGTCCCGTTCAGGGGCCAGCCACTCAAAATCAATTTCCTGTGCGACGCCAACGTGAAGGTGGGGCAGGAGGTCGTGGTCACCAGCGTCCTCTCCGCGTCGCAGGTCAAGGTGAAGGTCAAGCGCGCCGCCAAGTAGGCGGAACACTCCTCAGTTACGAAGGGATCCTCAGACTTATGTTCGACTCTGGACTGATTTACATCGTTCTCGCGGTCATCTCCGCGATCGTGGTGGTTGGCGTCCTGCTTGGGCGCTACAAGGTGTCGTCGCCGTCCGAGGCGTTTGTCGTCTCGGGTTCCCGCAGCGCAGCTGCTGGCATCAAGACGTCGTCTCGCGTGGTGCTTGGTGGTGGCGGCGTTTTCGTGGTGCCATTCGTCCAGCACCTCTACCGCATCTCGCTTGAGCAGAAGCAGATCTCGTTCAGCGTGGACAGCGCCGTGTCCGAGAACAACATCCTGGTGAACCTCACGGGCGTGGCAAGCATCAAGATCGGTGGCGATGAGGGCTCGGTGCGCGCCGCCGCCCAGCGCTTCCTCGGCCAGCAGAACCGGATCGACGAATACACCAAAGAGGTGCTCGAGGGTTCGTTGCGCGCCATCGTGGGCTCGATGTCCGTTGACGCGATCAACCGGGAACGCGCCAAGTTCGCGTCGGAGGTCGCCGAGGTCGCCGCGAGCGACCTGAGCCAGCAGGGCCTGCTCATCGACACGCTGCAAATCAAGAACGTCACCACAGACTCCGGGTACATCGAGGACCTCGGACGCCCCGAAGCCGCCAAGGTGCGCCAGGAAGCAGAGGTTGCGGAAGCCCGCGCGCGCCAGACAGCGCAGGAGGCTGCCGCGAGTGCGGAAGTTGCCATCGCCGTCGCTAACCGCGAGCTCGAGCTCAAGAACGCCGAGATCAAGGAGGTCACGGACGCCGCAAACGCCAAGGCAAACGCCGCTGGACCTATTGCCGAGGCCACTCAGCGCCAGCTCATCCTCGACCAGGAGCGCGTCGCCGCGCAGAAGAAGGCCGAGGTCGTTGAGAAGGAGCTTGAGTCGTCCGTGCGCAAGCCGGCAGACGCGCGCGCCTATGACGTCCGCGTGACCGCCGACGCAGCCCGCGAGGCCCAGATCGCTGCCGCGACCGCCAACGCCGAAACCGTGCGTCTCAGCGGTGAAGCGGACGGCTCCGCCATCCGCGCCCGCGGTGACGCCGAGGCTGCGGCCATCAAGGCTCGTTCCGACGCATACCGCGACTACCCGCAGGCAGGTGTGCTCGACATTGCGCTCGAGGGTCTGCCTGCGGTCATGGCCGAGGCTGCAAAGCCGCTGAGTGCGATCGACACGCTCACTGTGGTGTCCACGGACGGCATGAACAAGCTCACCAAGGACACCGCGGCGCTGCTGTCGCAGACGACAACCACGATCAAGGACATGACCGGCATCGACATCGCGGGCATGCTCGCTGGCGCCGCCGGCGGGGTCGCGGGCGCGCTGGCGACCGGTACCGGCGCTCGCCCGGCAGCGGCGACGACCGCGGAGCCCGCCCGCGCCGCACGGCCGGCGAAGAAGGCCAAGGTGCGGCCGACCGTGGACCCGGGCGACAGTGACGATGTGGGCACCAGCGACTAGCGCCGTCTCTTGTGCCGCCGCGCCCTACGGGGCGTGGCGCGCGTGAGCGAGTCGTGGACCTTCAGCGCCGACGTGTGGCTCTGGGAGGCGAAGACGGAGGCGTGGCACTTCGTCACCCTGCCGCGAGACGTCGCGGACGAGATCGAGTTTCGCTACCAAGGTCCCAAACGCGGCTTCGGCGCCGTGAAGGTGCGCGCCCAGATCGGCGACACCACGTGGGACACGTCGATCTTCCCGTCAAAAGATTCCGAGTCGTACATCCTGCCGCTCAAGAAGAAGGTGCGCGACGCTGAAGGCGTCGTGCCGGGCGGGCGCGTCGAAGTCGAGCTCGAGCTGATCGAGGTCGGTTAGCGCACTGCCGTGAGCCCGCACCCCAGGCGGGCGGGCGAGCCACGTAGTACATTTGGCGCGGCGCTCGGCCTTTGGCGGGACGCGCGCCACGACTACGTGCCAATTCCTCTGAGGGGTGCCCACAGTGATTGCCTGGCTCAAGACTCGGACGGGCCGCGCGGTCGCGGCTTCCGCAGTCGTCGCACTCGTCGCCGTCGTAGCGATCGTCGCAATTAGCAGCTACGGGGCGCAAAGTCGCGGCACTGAGGCCGCGCCGCTCGTGCTAGTCCCAGACCTCGCGGGCCAAACGGATTCCAGCGCCACCGCGGCCGGCGAGGCGCTTGGGTTCGTCATTGAGATCGTGCGCGACGCCGACGCTGACGTGCCGGCTGGCACCGTCATTGGCACTGAGCCCGCAGGCGCCGCCGAACTTTCAGCGGGCTCGCCGCTCGTGATTCACGTGTCCGACGGCCCGCCACTAGTGGCGGTGCCGGACGTCGTCGAGATGACGGAGGAGGATGCCACAGTCGCGCTTGCGGCCGTGACCCTCGCCGCACCCACCGTGTCACAGGACTACTCGGACGATGTCGCGGAGGGTCTGATCATCAGCCAGGAACCCGAGGCGGGAACGCTGGTCGCCGAGGGCTCAACCGTGGCCGCGGTGGTCTCGCTGGGTCCGTCGAAGGTGAAGGTGCCGAAGGTCGTCGGACTTGGCAAGGGCAAGGCCAAGAAGAAGCTCGAGGCGGCCGGATTCACCGTGGCGATCAAGTCCGAGTACAGCGTGACGGTGTCCTCTGGTGTGGTCACACGTCAGGACCCCAAGAAGGGGCACCTCGCGAATACCGGCGGCAAGGTGACCATCTATGTCTCGAAGGGCCAGAACACCGCGCTGCTCCGGTCGTGGGAACAGAAGTTCCTCGGGATGATCTTCACAGACGCCAAGAAACTCGGCGAAAAGAGCCACATCACCGTGGTCAACGGCCACTTGGTTGACGGCATGCCAACGCCGACAACTTACAAAATCAAGTGGGCAAGGTGCGGCTTTCACGCCGATGGCTCGATCTTGTGCGGTGTACAGTGACGCGCGCCGCGTACTAGCGCGCGGCGAGCCGCGCCGCGGCCTCGGCGGCAGCGTCTTCCAGCACCTTGTCGACGGTCACCGAGTACAGCAGCGAATCGACTAGTTCGCCGCGCACCGTGCGGTCACCCACGATGCGCTTCACGTAGTGCATGCCGAGCTTCTCCATCACGCGTGCGCTCTTGCGGTTCTCGGGCCGGCAGCGCGCCTCGATGCTCTGGACGCCGTCCATGGCGGCGACGTCCCTGATGAGCGCCCCGGCGGCCTCGGTCGCGTACCCAAGCCCCCACTTGTCCTGACGCAACACCCATCCAATTTCCCAGCGGCCGGGGCCGACTTGCCGCGCGCCTACGCCGCCGATGAGCTCGCCCGTCTCGCGTTCGATAATGGCGAGGTCGCGCTCCGGACGGCCCGAGGTGGTCGCGGTGGACAAGAAGTCGAGGGTCTCGTCCCACGTGTTGGGGCCCCAGTCCATGAACTTGATGACCTCCGGATTCGCGCCGTACGCGTGCACGGCGGCGGCGTCCCCGATCACGAAGGGACGGATCTCGATGCGGGGCGTCGTCAAACTCATGTCGCTGATCTTAGGAGGTCGGCGATAGCTCGGGGAAGTGCACTCGCCACATCGAGTGCAGCAATGGGCCCACCGCCCGACGCGGCGTCGGCGGCGCGCGCGTGCATGAACGCGGCGCACACTGCGGCGTCACGCGGGTCAAGCCCTGCCGCGAGCAGCGCGCCGGCGATCCCCGCGAGCACGTCTCCGCTGCCCGCCGTTGCTAGCCACGGCACGGCGGTCGGGAGCACCGACGTTGCGGCGCCGGGGGAGGCGACCAAGGTCTCGGACCCCTTGAGCAAGACGGTCGCACCCGTCTCGTCGGACAAGCGCTCGGCGGACGCAAGCCGGGAGGCCTCGACGTCTGCACGGGTGGTGGGGTGGCCAAGTTGCGTGAGCGCCTGGGCGAGTTCGCCGGCGTGGGGCGTGAGCAGCAGGTGGTCCGTCTTGTCGCCCGACGAGCCGGCGAAGTCCTCCGCGAATTTCACGATCGCCCCCGCGTCAATCACGGCTGGGTCGCCGGACTCCCACACGAGCTCGCAAGCGCGGTCCTGAAGGGCGTCCTCTGTGACGCCGGGGCCGAGGATCCACGCGACCGCGCGGGGGAGTGCGTCGCCCGCCTCCTGGCACACCACCTCGGGACGATGCGCGAGCACGGCGGCCTGGGCGACGGGGGGCCCTAAGTAGCGCACCAGCCCCGCGCCAGCGCGCACGGCACCGGAGCACGCAAGCACGGCGGCGCCCGGGTACGCGGCGCTGCCCGCGACGATACCCAGCACGCCGCGCGAGTACTTGTCGTCCGCGGCGCGCGGCACGGGCCACAGTCGCGCGACCTCCGCGGCGTGGACCTCGTGCGTGTTGCCGGTCATGCCTCCAGCGTCCCACGGCGGCGCACGGCGCGCGAGCGCCGCCGTGAAATAATGCCGCCATGGCCATGCGCGACATTCGAATCACCGGCGACCCCGTGCTCCGCACCCCCTGCGATCCGATCACCGCGATCGACGACCGCGTCCGCACGCTTGTGGCAGACCTGCTCGAGACCGTGGACCACGATGGCCGGGCTGGCCTTGCGGCGAACCAGATTGGGGTGAGCCTGCGCGCGTTCTCGTGGAACATCCACGGTGACATCGGCTACGTGCTCAACCCGGTCATCGTCGAGGTGTCCGACGAGCAACAAGAGACCGCCGAGGAAGGCTGCCTGAGCGTTCCCGGCCTCTGGTACCCCTGCGACCGGCCCGCGTACGCGAAGGCTGTCGGCACGGATCTTGACGGCAACGAGGTGGTGGTCGAGGGCGAGGAGATCTGGGCGCGGCTCGTCAACCACGAGGTAGACCACCTCGACGGCAAGCTGTTCCTCGACCGCCTCACCGCGGACGTCCGCAAGCGCGCGCTACGCGAAATGCGGGCCGCGATCGAGCGCGATTGGGCGCCCGACCCGGACGCCGAAGGCGACGCCGAGGACGACGAGTAGCCCGCCTCCGCCCGACACGCAAGGCCGGCCAGGGCGTCGGCGCTGGTAAATCACAGCGATGTGATGCACCATAGGAGGGCACGACAACCGCATATTGCCGCATGGCGCATTGCCCGGATTCTGATCAGGTCGTTGGGGAAGACGAACCTCGTCAGAAAGGAAGGGTCATGGCAGCCATTACTCGCGGTGTGCTTTTCGTGCATTCGGCCACGCGTGCCATGTGCCCCCACATCGAGTGGGCGGCGGGCAACGCGCTTGGCAAGTCCGTGTCGCTCGAGTGGAGCGAACAATCCGCAGGGCCTGGTTTGCTGCGCGCCGAGATGGCGTGGCAGGGGACGCAGGGCACTGGCGCGCGCCTGGCGTCCGCACTGCGCGGCTGGGAACACGTGCGCTACGAGGTGACCGAGGACCCGTCCTACGGCTGCGACGGCGGGCGCTGGTCGCACACGCCCGGCCTGGGGATCTTCCACGCCGTCACCGACGTCCACGGCAACATCGTGGTGCCCGAAGACCGCATCCGGACCGCCATCGAGTCTGGCGGCAACGCGGCGGACCTCAAGCGCGCCATGGACCTCGCGCTTGGCACCGCGTGGGACGAGGAGCTCGAGCCGTTCCGTTACGCGGGCACCGGCGCCCCCGTGCGGTGGCTTCACCGCGTGGGGTAGCGCCAACACTCAGGATGTTCTCAGCCGGCTCCCAGGAATGGCCGGTTAGGTTGGCGGCATGAAGCTCACCGTCTCCGCCGTCGCGATCAGCGTCGCCGCACTGTCGCTGTCCGCGTGCGGCGCGCTCCGCGACCGCCACCAGGAACCCGAGCCGACTGCGCCGGCGCCCCTCCCGTCGGCCACCCTCAGCGCAGACGCCGCTTGGTCGCCATCTGCGACGCCGTGTACCGGCCCTGGCGGGCACGAGGACGGCTGCGCGGTGCCCGGCTACGGTGATCGGCCCTTTGACGTCTACGTGCCGTCCTTGTACGACCCAGGGGGCGACGCCCTGCCGGTGGTCGTGTTCCTCCACGGCGGCGGCGGCAACTCGATCCAGACGCAAGCAACGACGTGTCATGGCGGCGACCTCAACGACCCCTCATGTCTCCACAGCCTTGGCGACCGCGAGGGGTTCCTGACGGTGTACCCCAACGGCACCTCGGCGCGACTCCTGCCTGACCTGCGCACGTGGAACGCGGGCGGCGGCGGGGACTACGCCTGCGCGTCCGGCTACGCGTGCGAGCTCGGGGTGGACGACGTCGCGTACATCGGCGCGGTGCTCGACGAGGTCGAGGCGGAGTTCCACGTGGACGCT
Source organism: uncultured Actinomycetota bacterium (assembly GCA_963735005.1). Taxonomy (GTDB): domain Bacteria; phylum Actinomycetota; class Actinomycetes; order Actinomycetales; family Demequinaceae; genus WTKG01. Next base: position 368,709 of record CAVTJA010000005.1, read on the forward strand.
TCGCGCGTCTACGTGATGGGCTTCTCGAACGGCGCGGCCATGACTCACCGGCTCGGGTGCGAGATGTCGGACCGCATCGCGGCGATCGCCCCCGTGTCCGGCTCCAACTCCTTCGCGACAGGCTCCGACTGCGCTCCCGGCCGCGCGGTGCCCGTGATCTACACGCACGGCACGGACGACCCGTGCTGGACGTACGAGACGTCGAATCAGGCATGCCTTGACAAGCAGCCTTTGCCGAAGCCGGGGGCCCGGTTCGGCGTGGACGCGTGGGTCGCCGCGGACGGCTGCGACCCCGGGGCGCTCGTAGGCAAGATGCCCAACACGGCGGCGGACAGAACGCTCACCGTGGTGGAGACCTACGTCGGCTGTGACGACGGCGCGGTCGTGAAGCACCTCAGGGTTGAGGGCGGCGGCCACCTGTTCCCGGGCGGCAACGCGAAGACACTTGGCGGCGGATTCGGTGGCCACTCGCCCCAAGACTGGGGCGTCGAGGTGCTGTGGGACTTCCTGTCCGCCTACTCGCTCTAAGCGTTCGTGAACAGCAGGGCCACGTTGTGGCCGCCGAAACCGAACGAGTTGTTGATCGCGGCGACGTCGCCGGACGGCATCTCGCGCGGCTTGTCGCGCACCAGGTCCACCTCAAGCTCCGGGTCGGGCTCGGTGACGTTGATCGTCGGGGGAGCCAGGCGGTCCTGCAGAGCCTTGATGGTGAAGACGGACTCCACGGCGCCCGCGCCGCCAAGCAAGTGGCCCGTCATGGACTTCGTGGCGCTCAGCAGCACATTGTCCGCCTGCGAGCCCAGGAGGCCGCGGATTGCCCGCGCCTCGATCATGTCGCCCACCACCGTAGATGTGGCGTGCGCGTTGACGTGCACGACGTCGGTGAGCGCCAGGCCGGCGCCCTCGATGGCGAACCTCATGGCGCGGGTCTGGCCCTCGCCGTTCGGCTCCGGTGCGGCGATGTGGTGTGCGTCGGAGGACATGCCCACGCCAGACAGGTACGCGTAGATCTTGGCTCCGCGCGCCTTCGCGTGCTCCTCGGATTCAAGGACGATGATGCCGGAGCCCTCGCCCATCACGAACCCGTCACGCGTAACGTCGTAGGGGCGCGAGGCGCCTTGGGGGTCGTCGTTGCGCTTCGACAGCGCGGCCATGGCCGCGAAAGACGCGATGGTCACCGGGTGCGTTGCGGCCTCGGTGCCGCCAGCCACCACGATGTCGGCGCGGCCGTCCTGGATCATGCGGTAGGCAGTGCCGATCGCCTCGGCGCCAGAGGCGCAGGCGGACACGGGCGCGTGCGCGCCTGCCTTTGCGCCAACCTCGAGCTCGACGTAGGCCGCGGGCGAGTTTGGCATCAGCATGGGCACGGACATGGGCAGGACGCGCGCCGCGCCCTTGTCCCTGACGGTGTCCCACGCGGTGAGCAGCGTCCACACGCCGCCGATTCCGGACGACACCACCGCGCCAAGGCGCTCGGGGTCAACCTCGGGCGAGCCAGCGTCCGCCCAGGCCTCGCGAGTGGCGACGATCGCCATCTGCGCCGAGGGGTCCATCCGCTTCGTCTCAGGACGTGTCAGGACCTCCTCGGGCTTGACGGCCACCTGACCGGAGAAGTTGACCGGGAGGCCGTACTTTTCCGCCCAGTCATTGTCGAAGGTGCGCACGCCAGACTTGCCGGCAAGCGCGGCCTCCCAGGTCGTGGCGACGTCCCCGCCGAGCGGGGTGGTGGCGCCAAGGCCGGTGACAACGACGTTCGTCATATCTTCTCCGTGGGTCAGGTTGGTCTTGTTGCGCTTAGGACTGTGCGCCGGTGATGTAGGAAACCGCGTCCTTCACGGTGACCAGGTTCTTGACGTCCTCATCGGGGATGCGCACGTCGAACTTCTCTTCTGCCAGCGTGACGATCGTCATCATCGACAGCGAGTCAATGTCGAGGTCGTCCGTAAAGGACTTGTCGCCAACGACGTCCGCGGCGTCAAGGCCGGTCTCTTCGGCGACGATTTCTGCGAGGCCCTCAAGAATCTCGTTCTCGGACAGTGCCATGGGGTTTTTCTCCTTGGTTTGGTGATGCGGAAGCATCGCGTTCTTCTTTAGAACATCTCTAGGTTACGGAAGGACGACCACTTGGGCCGCATAAACGAGTCCAGCGCCGAATCCGATTTGGAGGGCGAGGTCCCCGCTCTTGGCGTCTCCGTCGCGCAGCAGGCGCTCGGTGGCGAGCGGGATTGAGGCGGCGGAGGTGTTGCCGGAGTCAACGATGTCACGGCCAACGGCGACCTTCGCGGGCAGGCCAATTTGCTTGATCAACTGGTCGATGATGCGCACGTTCGCCTGGTGGGGGATGAAGACGTCGATGTCGTCGGGGGTGAGCCCAGCGGCCTCGATGGCCTGTAGCGCGACGGGCGCCATCTTGAAGGATGCCCACTTGAAGACCGTAGGGCCTTCCTGACGCAGGGTCGGGAACGCGGCACCGTCGTCGCGGACCTCGAGCCACGAGGCCGTCTGCGTGATGGTATGTGCCTGCGAGCCGTCCGAGCCCCAGATCGTGGGGCCGATGGCGGGGGTGGCCGACGGGCCGATCACGACCGCGCCAGCCGCATCGCCGAGCAGGAACGAAATGGACCGGTCGGTCGGGTCGATGAAGTCGCTCATCTTCTCGGCGCCCACGACGAGCACGTTGGTGGCCGAGCCCGCGCGGATAAGCGCGTCGGCCTGACCGATCGCATAGCAATAGCCGGCGCACGCAGCGGAGATGTCCCATGCTGCGGCATCCGCCGCGCCAAGGCGGTCGGCGAGCACGGGAGCGCCGCCGGGCGTTTGGTGCGGGTAGGTGATGGTCGACAGGATCACGGTGTCGATGTCAGCGCCGGTGAGGCCAGCGTTCGCGATCGCCTGGCGCGATGCGACCTCGGACATGTCGATCACGGACGTGTCGGCGTTGGCGCGCACGCGGGTCGCGATGCCCGTCATCTTGCGGATCCACTCGTCGGACGAGTCGATCGGCCCGATGATGTCGTCGTTTGGCACGACGTTCTCGCCGCGTGCCACGCCGAGCCCGAGGATGCGCGTGAATTCGGGACCCTTGACGGTTTTGATCGTGGTCACGCGTGTGCCTCCAGTAGTTCGCGGGCCGCGGCAAGGTCCTCGGGGGACTTGAGGGCGACCGCAGGAACGCCCTTCATGGAACGCCTGGCGAGCCCGGTGAGCACGCCGCCCGGCGCGACCTCGATGAGCGCCGACACGCCGAGGTCGAGCATCGTGTCTTGGCAGAGGTCCCAGCGCACGGGGTTGGCGACCTGGTTGACCATGCGCGCGACGGCGTCCACGCCATCCGTGACCCGGGCGCCGTCCGCGTTCGACAGCAGGATTTCGGCGGGGTCGCGGCGCTCCACGTCCCGGGCCGCCTCGCCGAGTGCGTCGACGGCGGGGGCCATGTAGTGGGTGTGGAACGCGCCCGCCACCTGGAGCTCGATGACGCGGGCCTTCGCGGGTGGCGCGGCCACGAGGGCCTCGATCGCGGCCTTGGAGCCGGCCGCGACCACCTGGCCGCCGCCGTTCATGTTTGCGGGGGTGAGGCCGTGCGACTCGAGCGCGGCAAGTACTTCGTCCGGCTCGCCGCCGAGGACGGCCGCCATTGACGTGGGCTCGGACGCAGCTGCGGCCGCCGCCATGGCGTTGGCGCGCACCGCCACCAGTCGCATCGCGTCGAGGTCGGACACCACACCAGCAAGGGCCGCGGCGCCAAATTCGCCGACGCTGTGGCCCGCGGCTACCGCGGGGGTCACGTCGCCGAGCAGTTCGCGCGCAGTGGCGATGGCGGTGCCCACGAGGAGTGGCTGGGCGATTGCGGTGTCGCGGATGGTGTCGGCGTCCGACGTGGTTCCGTGCGCGATGAGGTCAACCCCGGCTGCCTCGCCCAGGGCGCCAAGACGCTCCGCTACAGCGGGGATCTCAAGCCACGGGGAAAGCATGCCGGGTGTCTGGGCGCCCTGACCGGGGCAGACGACGGCAAGCATGTGTCTAGGTTGCACGATGACCGAGCCCAACGCGCACGGCGGCGCCTCCAAGGTGTGGGGAATCCATTGTAGGTATCCTACAAACTCGCGGCGCGGGCGTCGCGCAGTCTGCCGAGCGCGAACGCCGTCGCGAGGACGTGCGCGTCGCGCGTGTTGAGGGCGTCCCAGCCCGTGAGGTCCGTGACTTTCTTGAGGCGGTACCTGACGGTGTTAGCGTGCACGAACATCGTCCGTGACGCGAGCTCGAGCGACCGGCCGCAGTCAAGGAACGTTCCCACGGTCTCGAGGAGCGCGCCGCCGGCCGTCGCGATCGGGTCGTAAGCGACATCGAGCAGCCGCGCCCGGGCGGAGGCGTCGCCCACCAGGACGCGCTCGGGCAGCAGGTCGTCGGCGGCGGCAGGGCGCGGCGCGAGCGACCACGCCGGGGCGGCGTCCACTCCGGCGACCGCCGCGCGGGTGGCGCGAGCGACCTCGACGAGCGTGACGGCGGCTGGCCCCATCACCACGGGGCCTGGCCCGAACTGCGGGAGCAGCGCGTCGGATACCTCGTCGAACGGCTGGTCGGTGCGGGCGATGATCACGAGGTCCTCGCCGTGGATGCCCACGAGCGCGCCGCGCGCCGCGCGCCGGATCAGTCGACGCAGCTCCGCGCTTTGGGTCTCGCCAAGTGCGCCGTCCGTGTGGCCGACCATCACCAGCGTGGGACCGGGCTTCCACCCGAGCGCAGCGGCGCGCGACGGAAGGTCGTCGTCAATCTCGCCGCGCATGAGGGCGTCCACGACCAGCGCCTCAAGCCGCGCGTCCCAGGCGCCGCGGGACTCGGCCGCGCGGGCGTACACCTCGGCGGCAGAGAAGGCGATCTCCCGGGAGTAGCGCAGGATCGCCTCGCGCAGTTGTGATTCGGTGCCGGGGCTCGCCAGCTGGTCGCAGTGGTTCTCGACGACCTCCACGACCGTACGGACGATGCTCAGCGTGTGCTGTAGCGAAATCGACCGGGTGAGCTCGGGCGGCGCGGCGGAAAAGACCTCGCCCGCACCCCTGCCTCCGGCGGGCTCCGCGTACCAATCCACGAAGGCGGTGATACCCGCCTGCGCCACAGACCCCACCCACGAGCGCTCGCGCGCTGGCAGTTCGCGGAACCATCCGAACTCGGCGTCGAGGCTCTTGAGCGCCGCGGTGGACAGCATGCCGGTGCCTGCTTTGAGGCGCCTCAGCGTTTCCGCGCGCACCTCCGCCTGATTCATGGGGCCAGCATACGGCGCGGTTGTGGAAACCCCACAAACGTTGCTTGCGCTCTGGCTAGGCGCTGCGCTGCTGAGTACGGTGGGCGTCACGGACCTCGGGAGGGAACGTGCCATGAATACAACAAAGGGAAAGCCGATCCTCGGCGCCATTCTGGGGGCGCTGGCAGCCCTCGTCTTCATTCTGATTCTTGCTATCGGGGGCATTCAGCCTCCAGACCAGTTCGTCGTGTGGACGCTGCTGGGGCTCGGCGTGCTCGTGGGCGCGCTGATGCTCACTGTCGCGCTCAAGTCAGTCAAATTCGTGACGATCATGGTGATTGCTGTCGTGATGGTCGTGTGGGGCGCCGTCGGCGCATCCAGCCATTTCGGCACTGGGTACCTCGACGGCGGCTGCGAGCTTGAAGGCCTGTCGTCGGATGGGCAGGGGTTGCCGCTCGACCTCGCGACGCCCGAACAGACATCGGCCAACGACCCGTTCGAGATTGCCTCCGACGGCACGATCGACTGGAAAGGCACCACCCCGGGCGGCTTCGAGGGGTGGGACGCGTGGCTCAAGGTCGACTTTGGCGGCTTCCGCATCCCCGTGTGGGAGAACACAAATCCGAACACCGGTCTGTCGCCGGCCGAAGAGGGCATGGTCGACGTCGGCGGCAATGTGACGGATATTGAAGACAAGTCCGGGCTCACGTTGTCCGGCGTTTTCGAACTGTACGGCAGCATCGAGTCGCAGGACGGCGTGTGCGACATGAGTGCCTACATCGTGCTGCCGCCTGACGGCATCTTCAGTGGGCCCATCCTGATCACGCTGTGGATCATCCTGGCCGTCATCGTCATCGTGCTCGTGATCCTCATGATTCCGGTGTGCGCGGCGCATCGGGCGAACCGGGCGGCTCGTGCCGCCGGGGTGGCGGCCGCGGCGTCGTCCACTGCCGGGGCGAAGGTCGCGGCGAGTGGTGCGGACGCGACTGCCGCACCGGCCAAGGACGCGGCAACGCAGGCTGGAGCCGACGCGCCGGACACGGGTGAGGGGGCGAAGGCCGCCCCCAAGAAGGCGCCCGCGAAGAAGCCGTCGGCGGGCAAGGCCCCGGCCAAGAAGCCGCCGACCAAGAAGTAGTACCTCCAAGCGCGAGGGCCCCGCCGGTGTGGCGGGGCCCTCGTCGCGTCTGGGGTGGCTAGGCGTCGCCGCCGGAGTTGCCGGACGTGCCCTTCGTGACGTCGTGCAACTCGTACTTCTCGATCGCCTTGGCCGTGGTGCCCTCGGGCACCTCGCCACGCGCCTCGAGGCTCTGCAACACGCGGGCCGCGGTAGACGGCCCGTCGATCTTGAAGTACCGGCGCGCGGCTTGCCGGGTGTCGGAGAACCCGTAGCCGTCGGCCCCGAGCGTTGCGTAGTCGCCGGGAACCCACGCGCGGATCTGGTCGGGCACAAGGTGGTCAAAGTCCGTCGTCGCGACGAACGGGCCTTCGGCCCCGGCCAGCTTCGCGGACAGGTACGGGATTTTGGAGCCCTTGTCGGGGTGCAGGAAGTTGTGCTGGTCGGCCGCGAGGGCGTCGCGGCGCAACTCGTTCCACGATGTCACGCTCCACACGGAGGCGCGCACGCCCCAGTCGTCCGCGAGCAGCTGCTGCGCCTCGAGCGCCCACGCGAGGGCCACGCCAGACGCGAGGATCTGCGCGGCCGGGCCGTCGCCCTCGGGCGCCTCATTGAGCCGGTAGATGCCCTTGAGGATGCCCTCGACGTCCACGTCCTCGGGCTCGGCAGGCTGGTGGATCGGCTCGTTGTAGACCGTCAGGTAGTACATGACGTTCGGGTCCTCGTGCTTTCCGCCATACATGCGCTCGATGCCCGCGCGCACGATGTGCCGGATTTCGTAGCCGTAGGCCGGGTCGTACTGGACCACCGCCGCGTTGGTGCCAGCGAGCAAAGGCGAGTGGCCGTCGGCGTGCTGAAGTCCCTCGCCCGTGAGCGTGGTGCGGCCAGCCGTGGCGCCAATGATGAAGCCGCGCGTGAGCTGGTCGCCCGCCGCCCAGAACTGGTCGCCGGTGCGCTGGAAGCCGAACATCGAGTAGAAGATGTAGAACGGCACCATCGGCACGCTGTGCGTCGCGTACGAGGTGCCGACGGCCTGGAACGCCGCCGCGGAGCCCGCCTCGTTGATGCCGGTGTGCATGATCTGGCCGGTCTCGGACTCCTTGTAGGAGAGCATCAGGTCGCGGTCCACCGGCAGGTAGTTTTGGCCCCGAGTATTGAAGATCTTCGCGGTCGGGAAGATCGCGTCAAGGCCGAACGTGCGCGCTTCGTCGGGGATGATCGGCACCACGCGGTGGCCGAACTCTTTGTCGCGCACGAGGTCCTTGAGGAGACGCACGAACGCCATGGTCGTGGCGACAGCCTGCTTGCCCGAGCCCTTCGCGAGGACCTCGTAGGCCTTCTCGTCAGGGAGAGCGATCTCGGTCTTGGCGTCGCGCCGCTCTGGCACGAACCCGCCAAGCTCGTTGCGACGGTCGAGCATGTACTTGAGCGCCGGGTCGTCGTTGCCTGGGTGGTAGTACGGCGGGTTGTACGGATTCGCCTCGAGCTGCTCGTCCGTGAACGGGATGTCGAACGTGTCGCGCAGCACCTTGAGGTCGTGAGCCGCGAGCTTCTTCATCTGGTGGGTCGCATTGCGGGCGGCAAAGTTGGCGCCGAGCCCGTAGCCCTTAATGGTCTTGGCGAGGATGACCGTGGGCTTGCCGTTGGTCTCGCGGCTGGCCTTGTGGTACGCCGCGTAGAGCTTCTGGTAGTCGTGCCCGCCGCGCTTGAGCGCCCAGATCTGGTCGTCGGTCATGTCCTTGACCATCTCCTTGGCGCGGGGGTCGCCGCCAAAGAAGTGGTCACGGATGAACGCGCCAGACTCGGCCCGATACGTCTGGAAGTCGCCGTCGGGGACGGTGTTCATGAGGTTGACGAGTGCGCCGTCCTTGTCGGCCGCGAATAGCGGATCCCAACTGCGGCCCCACACAACCTTGATGACGTTCCAGCCCGCGCCACGGAAGTACGCCTCGAGCTCCTGGATGATCTTGCCGTTGCCGCGCACCGGGCCGTCGAGCCGCTGCAGGTTGCAGTTGATAACAAACGTGAGGTTGTCGAGGCCCTGGTTCGCGGCGAGTTGCAGCATGCCGCGCGATTCCGGCTCGTCCATCTCGCCGTCGCCAAGGAACGCCCATACGTGCTGCTCGGACGTGTCCTTGATGCCATGCAGGTGCAGGTAGCGGTTGGTCCACGCCTGGTAGATCGCGGACGCGGGCCCAAGCCCCATCGACACCGTGGGGAACTCCCACAGGTCCTGCATCAGGCGCGGGTGCGGGTACGAGCTGAGGCCGCGACCGGGGCCGGACTTCTCTTGGCGGAACGAGTCGAGGTCGTCCTCCGTGAAGCGCCCCTCGATGAATCCGCGCGCGTAGACGCCCGGCGCCGCGTGCCCTTGCCAATACACCTGGTCGCCACCGCCGGGGTGATCCTTGCCGCGGAAGAAGTGGTTGAGCCCGACCTCGTACAGCGTCGCGACGGACGCGTATGACGAGATGTGGCCGCCGACGCCCTTGCCGTCTGCCTGCGCGCGCGTGACCATCACGGCCGCGTTCCAGCGGATCCAGCCGCGGTAACGACGTTCGAGCGCCTCGTCGCCGGGGAACAGCGGCTCCTCGTCCACGGGGATCGTGTTGACGTACGGAGTGTTGAGGCTTTCGGCCGCCATCACGGGCACGTCGCCCGTGCGCGCTGCCATGGCCTGGAGGATCTCATCCGCTCGTTCGAGGCCCTTGGCCTTGATGAGTCCTTCGAGAGATTCAAGCCACTCTGCGGTCTCTTGCGGGTCCTTGTCGGCCTCGATCGGGGATGTCACGAGCGGGTGTCCTCCGGTGGGGCGCGGGGGTGTTGCGCCGGCTGGTTGGGGGCGGCGGGGTTCCGCCATCGGCCCCATTCTTGCCACATGCGGCCCGATTGTCACGCCAGCGACTAGGTGCCGTGATGCATTGCACCACTCGCCCGGTGGCTCTACTGTGGGGTCAACCGTGCAAACCGCGCGAACCAACGTCTGAAAGGGGCCGCTCAACCGTGGCACAGAAGAAGGGCACGGAGGCGGCAGACCCTGCGCTCGTCTCCCGCTTCGGATTCACGAAGGGTCAGGTCGTTCAGGAGTTTCTTTACGACGACGACGTCGACGCACCGTTGCGCGAGGCCATCCTCGCAACCGGCGCAGAAATCGTGGGCGAAGACTACGGCGACGTTACCGATGCGGTCCTCGTGTGGTTCCGCAGCGACGACGGCGACCTCGCGGACTTGCTGATGGACGCCCAGACGCTCCTCGACGACGGTGGGGGCGTGTGGCTGCTGAGCCCCAAGGCCGGGCTTCCGGGACACGTGGAACAGCGCGACATCGAGGAGGGTTCGTCGCTGGCGGGCCTGCACGCGACGTCGACCTTTGTCGCCTGCGACGGTTGGTCCGCGACTCAGTTGGTGGAGAAGGGCCGTACCAAGTAGCGGTTACGTTCCCGTGAGGACGGCCACTGCCTGCTTGCGGGACATGCCGGTCACGATGTCCGGCCGGTAGAGCATCTTGATGATGGCTTCGTCGATAGTCGAGAATCGCTGCGTGGTGGTCCACCCCTGGTAGAACATGCTGTCCTCGTAGTCGAAGGTGTCCTGGGCGAGCCCGAGCGACTGCGTGAGCTCCTCGCGGATCAGGTGGCTGCGCTCCTCCTGCGTGACGCCGGTGGTTGAGATCAGGATCTGGGACCTGTAGAGGTTCCCGGAACCGTCCCACCAGATCGAGAAGTAACCCATGTTCACCGGGACGTAGTTGTCGGTGATGGCGTGGAATTTGCTCTCGGGTGCGAAGTAGATGTCGGCGTTGCCGTCGGACTCGACGATCGAGACGTTGATGGTGTCGATGAGCCCGTTGAGGTCCGCAATTACTTTGTCGAGCGTGGCGAGGTCCTTCTCGGTGGGCTTGCCGTGAACGACTATCCGCACGTCTTCCTTCCACTTGCGGATCACTGGGTCGGAGTCGCCAAACTCGGTGCCGAAAACGATCGCCTTGAAGTAGGCGAGCTGCTTCTTGGTGTACTCGATAGCGATGGGGGGCGGGGCGTCGTCCGTTGGCGCGCCAGTCGGGGCGGGCGCTTCCGTGATCGAAGGCGTGACGTATGGCGTCGCCATGGGCGGAAGGCTCGCATTGGGCGTGAGTACCCCGCAGGCGGCGAGCATGAGCGCCGCGGCGAGGGGCGATGCGCCGCGGATCGCGCGGGAGGCTGACATGCCTTCATTATGACCGCGCGTCCGCTGACACGCGCGGCAGGGGGCGCGCGACCACGGCGCGATGGGGAAGAATGGGCGCGGGCCCTTAGCTCAGTTGGTTAGAGCACTGCGTTTACACCGCAGGTGTCATCGGTTCGAGTCCGGTAGGGCCCACGGGGAGGTCGCACACGTGAGCAACAAGTCGATCGCGCAAGAGATCCGGAAGTTGACGCGCGGCGAACGCTATGACGCGTACGCGGCGCGCACCGACGGCCTGATGGTCGTGCTCGCCCTTGTGTTCCTGGTCATCTGGACCGTGACGTCAGTCGCGCTCGACGCGCTGCCACACCGGTTGGGCCTGTCGCTTGGATCGCTCAATTACGCAATCTGGATCGCGTTCGCGGTTGATCTGGGGATTCGCGCCGTGTTGTCGGAGAAGTCGTGGAAATACCTCGCGACGCACCCGCTGGACGTCCTCGCGGTCATCTTCCCCGTGCTTCGTCCGCTCAAGATCCTCACCGTCTTCACCACCGGCGGCCGCATGATGTCCTCGTCGCGCGTGTTCAAGACGAGTCAGGCAGTGGTCGCGTCCGCAGTGCTTCTGATCTGGGTGGGTGGGGTCGCCAGCTACAACGCTGAGCACGCTACTCCAGGCGCCCAGATCACGAGCTTTGGCGACGCCTTGTGGTATTCGCTGGTGACGGTGACGACGGTGGGCTACGGCGACTACGCACCGATCACCGTGCAGGGGCGGATCATTTCCGCTGCGCTGATGATTGTCGGGATCTCGCTGTTGGGCGTCGTGACCGCCTCTGTGGCCGCGTGGTTCGTGCGCCTGACAAGCGTCGACAAGGACAAAAAAGATAAGGCGTCGATCGCGAAGAACGAGCGCGAGATCAAGAAATTGCACGGCAAGGTTGACGAGCTCCAGGCCAAGATCGACGTGCTCGTGGAGCGCACGCGCCCGGGCGGCAAGTAGGTTTGGACGCATGACCACCGTGCGGGAACTCACTCAGCTCCTGGACGGCATGTTCCCGCCCGCGCTGGCGGAGGAGTGGGACGCGGTCGGGCTCGCCGTCGGGGACTCTGCTGCCAAGGTCGAGCGTGTGCTGTTCGCGGTCGATCCCACGCTTGCCGTCGCGCGCGAGGCAATCGAGCGGGGGGTCCAGTTGCTCGTCACCCATCACCCGCTGATGCTGCGCGGCGTGACCTCCGTCGCGGCCGACACGCTCAAGGGTTCCGTGGTGCAGTTGCTGATCGCGAACGGGGTTGCGCTGTACTCCGCGCACACAAACGCCGACGCTGCGGCTGGCGGGGTCAACGACGCTCTGGCGGCCGCGTTTGGCGTCACCGCCACGGCTCCCCTCGTGCCGGAAGCCGCCGACGCGACGTGCGGGCAGGGCCGCGTCGGCACACTTGCCGAGCCCGTTTCGCTGCGGGACTTCGCGCAGCGGGTGGTGGCTGCGCTGCCCCACACGGCGCACGGCGTCCGCGTTGCTGGCGACCTCGAAGCGCCCGTCAGTCGCGTCGCGATCATGGGCGGCTCCGGCGGCGACTTCCTTGACGCTGCGCGGGCCACGGGAGCTGACGTCTACGTGACCGCGGATCTGCGCCACCACACGGCGCTTGACGCGAGGGAGCTCGCGCTGTTGGGCGACGGCCGCCCCGCGCTCGTGGACGTGAGCCATTACGCGTCTGAATGGCTGTGGCTTCAGGCCGCCGCCGACGCCGTCGCCGGAGCCACCGGAGCTGACACCCACGTGAGCAACCTCGTTACCGACCCCTGGACGGCCCGCTTTGGCGCCGACCGCGACGCCTAGACTTAACCCAAGGAGAATCTCTTGCCCAACGCCCCCGCAGCCGACCAGCAGGCGCTGCTACAGGTCCAGGACCTGGACACTCGTATCCAGCAGGCCGAGCACCGCCGCGCCACGTTGCCGGCGCTCGCACGGCTCGACGAGCTGGGCGCGCGTGCGGGCGAGCTGCGGCAGACCATCGCCGAGCTCGCGGCGGAGGCGAGCGACGCGAAGCGCGCGGTCGCCAAGGCAGAGGACGACGTCCAGGGGGTGCGCGACCGCGCCCAGCGCGACACGGACCGCATGAACGCCGGTGGCCTGGTCTCCAAAGAGCTGGTGGCGATGCAGAGCGAGCTGGACGCGCTCGCCAAGCGCCAGGCGGACCTTGAAGACATCGAGCTCGAAGCGATGGAGGCTCTCGACGGCTTCGAGAAGAGCCTCGCCGCCGCCCGCGCAGAAATGGCGGAGGTCGAGGCCGAGATCGCCAAGGCCGAGGCGGAGCGCGACGAGGAGTTCGCGACCATCGACGCGCAGCTGGTGTCCCTCAAGTCCGGGCGTGCGGATGCGGTTGCGCCGCTCGACGCGGGCTTGGTGTCGCTGTACGAGAAGCAGCGGACTGCGCACGCGGGGGTGGGCGCCGCCGCGCTGCTCCAGGGCCAGTGCCAGGGCTGCCACATGAGCCTCAACCCCGCGGATCTCGCCACGATCGACAAGGCCGCCCCGGACGCCGTGGTGCGCTGCGAGGAGTGTGGCCGCATCCTGGTGAGGCCGGCCGCATGACCCGCACGCTCATCGTCCAGGCGGACGGCGGCTCGCGCGGAAATCCAGGGCCCGCCGGCTACGGAGCGCTCGTGACGGACGCGGACTCGGGTGAGGTGCTTGCTGAGCGCGCCGGGTACCTTGGCGTGGCCACCAACAACGTCGCCGAGTATCGCGGCCTCGTGGAGGGATTGCGAGCAGCGCGCGAGGTAGACCCGCACGCACGCATCCAGGTGCGGCTCGACAGCAACCTGATCGTCCAGCAGATGAACGGCGCGTGGAAGATCAAGCACCCGGACATGAAGGCGCTCGCCTCCGAGGCGCGCGACGTCATCGCGGGCGCCTCCGTCACGTTCCAGTGGCAACCGCGCGCCCAGAACTCCCAGGCCGACGCGCTCGCGAACGAGGCGATGGACACGCGCCAGCCGTCCATCCGCCGGGGTATTGGCGCCGACGGCCCCGCCGCCGACACCTCCGGTCCCGGGCTGTTCTAGTGGCGGCAGGCAAAGCGAGCGACGATGCGCCGCGCGAGTCCAAGGCGACGCGCGGGACGCCCCTGTTCGCGGCGACCAACGGCAAGGACCTTGTCAGCCCGCTGACGCTGGTGTTCCTGCGCCACGGCGTCACGGACGACACCCTCAAGCACACGCTGTCGGGCTCCGGCACGCTTGGCCCGCCGCTCAACCCCGCCGGGCGGGTCCAGGCCGCGAAGGCCGCGGACGCGCTGTACCGCATCGGCCGCAAGACGTGGGAGCGCACCCCCAAGATCTCGCGGGTGATCGCTAGCCCGATGGTCCGCACGCAGGAGACCGGGGCCGCCGTCGGCCGCCGCCTGGGACTCAAGGTGGAGACCGACGAGCGCCTGCAGGAGATCAACTTTGGCGAGTGGGACGGCATGAGCGGCGAGGCCGTGGCGGGCGCGTTCGGCAAGGCGATCCACGAGTGGCGGTTCGGGCGCATCGCGCCGCCGGGCGGCGAGTCCATCCCCGACGTCGGCGAGCGTCTGGACGGATTCATCCGCGAAGTCGCCGCCGAGCACGCCGCCCTGTGCCGGGATGGCGACGACGCGCCGCGGTCATACGCGCTCGCGAGCCACGCGGTCGCGATCAAGTCTGCGGTCGGGATTTCGCTCAAGGTTGACCCGTCGGCGTGGGGGAGCATCTGGCCCCAGCCGGCCACCTACACGATCATTGAACTGAGGGTCGCGCGAGACGGTACGGTGGCGGAGCGCCACCTGCTGTGCCTTGGCGCGATCGCGGATTAGGAGGCGTCATGTCGACAGCGTGGATGAGTCCGGTGGTGTTGCTACGCGAGCCGTGGAGCGCCTTCGTGCGGAGGCTCACGCGCCGCGCCGTGGTACCGATTGCCGCCGCGGTGGTCGCGGGGCTGCCCGGCACGGGGTGGCTCGGCTGGTTCAACGAGACCTGGATCCGCGCGCTTGTGTGGTCCATCGGTTCACTTGGCCTGCTGCTGTGGTTCGTGGCGATCGCCAACGTGGTCCGGAACAGGCGCGTCCTGTTGGTGATGATGCCCACCGGCTCGCTCGAGTGGCCGCAGTCCTTCCAGGAGGTCTGGCTGCGCCGGCCAAAGGACTTCGTGATCGGCAACACGATCCAGGTCGAGCCCTCGATGGGCACCGTCAGGGCGTCCGCCGCGGCTCCCTGGGTGACGCTCGTGGGCGACGAGGGCCGCATCAAGAACCTTCCGCTTCACGGGCGCCGGCCCGGCGAGTGGGCCGCGGAGGCGAACGAGGAAATGGCGGGCAGGGGAGTCAAGCTCAAACTGGTGGGCAAGGCGGCCTCCACCGATATCTCCGGCGAGGCCGACGCCCCCGAAGACGAGTCCTAGCCCCGCAGCACCAGCGCCAGTTCGCGCGGCCCCTTGGTGGGAGGCGGCGCGAGTTCCGCGGCAACCAGCGCGTGGCCCAAGGCGTCGCGGGCGGCGTCCGCAAGGTCACTGGCCGACGCGGGGGCCGCATCCAGGCGGACCAGAGCCCCGGCGAGCACGCCACGCGCGTGCTTCGCGAAGTGGCTGACGACGGTGCGCTTGCCGTTCGCCTCGGTGAGCACCTTGACCGTCACCCAGTCGGCGCCCGCCGGGCGCCACGCCGCCGCGTAGGTGGAGCTGCGGCAGTCAACGACCAGGCCTCCGTCCGCGAGCGCCTCGAGCGGCTTGGCCAGCAGCGGGCGCCAGAACGCCGCCAGCGGGCCGATGCGGCCAAGGGCCACCCCCATGGACAGCCGGTACGCCGGGATGCGGTCAGCGGGCGACAGGGCGCCCCACAGGCCGGACAGGATCCGCAGGCGACCCGCCGCACGCGCCAACGTGGCCTCGTCCCACGTCGCGGCGCCCGCGGCGTCGTACAGCACTCCCGTGTAGACGCGGGCGGCGGCGTCGGCCGGGCTGGTATCGAGAGACAGGTTCCAGGCGAGCTCGCCAGCGAGCGTCTCACCGAGGCCCAGCGCCGCCAAAGCGTTCTTCTGCGCGCTTACCCGGGCGAGCGTCGTCCGTACGCGATTGCGGGCTTGGGAGAGCTCCGGGTGTGCGACGGAGGCGGCGTCGAAGGGTGCTCCGGCGGACCGGCGGCGTCTTGCCTTCGGAGGGCGGGAGGAGCAGGAGCACGGGCGACAGCCTATGCGCCCGCCGTCGGCGACTAAGACAACTCCCGGGTCATTGTGCGCAGCGCCCTGGCGGGTGTTTAGTGCCCAAAACATCGCGATTCTGGACACTAAACACCCGCTGGGGCGCGGGGCGGCGCGGAGGGCGCCGACTATGCTGGTGACGCGGATGAGTCGGCCAGGCGGCCGCGTGGCCCAGCAATGGGTCCCGAGGAACGTCCGGGCACCGCAGGGCAGGGTGGTGGCTAACGGCCACCCGGGGCGACCCGAGGGAAAGTGCAACAGAAAGCAAACCGCCTCACTTCGGTGAGGTAAGGGTGAAACGGTGAGGTAAGAGCTCACCAGCGGACCAGGTGACTGGACCGGCTAGGTAAACCCCACCCGGTGCAATGCCAAACAGGATGCGTTTGAGGGCGACCCGCTCGAGTATCCGGGTAGGCAGCTAGAGGCGTGCGGCAACGTACGTCGTAGATGGATGGCCGCCCGCCGCATTTCGGTGCGGTCGACAGAACCCGGCGTATCGGCCGACTCATCCGCCTGGCGGGAGCGCGCCCGCAAGCCGCGTACGCTCGCACCATGTGGCCGGTCTACCTCGCGATACACATGGTGGGTCTGGTCGGGTTCAACCTGATGTTGCGGCGGTCGCTGCGCGACAAGCCCGACCCGTGGCTGATGGCGGCGATCATGCAGACCGGGGTCGCAGTGCCGATGCTCGTGGCGCTGGCCGTCGCGCCGCCGGCGTGGGCTGAGTACAGCGGCCGCGAGTGGATGCAGCTCCTCGTGACCGCCGGCCTGGTGCTCGCCCTCCAGATCACCAACGCCAAGGCGCTCGAGTCGCTCGAGGCCGGCATGTACTCAGTGTTCTTCAACCTCCGCATCGTGTTCTCGACCGTCTTGGGGATCGTGTTCCTGGGTGAGGACGTGGTGTGGGTGCGAATCGTGGGCGGGGCGCTGATCCTCGCCGCGGTGGTGGTGGTCCGCCAAGAGGGAGACAGCCACGTCACGTCGCGCGGGATCAGGTGGGGCATAGCCGCTGCTCTGACGATCAGCGCGCTAAACCTCAGCGAAAAGGACCTTGTGGGACGCGTGGGCTACCTCGAGTATTTGATCCCCGCGATGCTGCTGGCATCGGCGGTGCTGTGGGCGGTGGTGCTGGCGCGCGGGGTCCGGATGCCGGTGCGCACCCTCGCCCAGCCGTCGATGCTCGCTCTCATGGTGTTTCGGGCTGCGTCCACGTTCGGGATGGTCGCGGCGTTCGCGACGGGCGCCGCGCTGAGCGTCGCCACCTACGTGTCGAGCCTGAGCGTCATCGCCCTGATGCTGGTGGGCGTGGTCGCGCTGGGCGAGCGCGACCATCTGTGGCGCAAGGCAATCTCGGCTGCTGCGGCGGCCGGTGGCCTCACGCTGATCTTCCTCGCTCAGCTCTAGCGGGCCGACGCGCGTAGCCCCGACCGGCGCGTCCGCCTCGCGACACGCCTAGCAGCCGCCGCAGGTCCCAAGATGCGACATGAAGCACGCGCCCGCAACGAGGACCCAGTATGCGGCCGCAAGCGCGCCAACCACGATGCTGGCGATAGCGAGTTTCTTGCTCGTCGTGGCGCCGTCGCGCACGTCGAGCTGCATCGGCCGGCCCATGCTCAACGCGGCGACGACAGCTGCGACAATGCCGACGGCACCCTTCCAGTTCGTGGACCAGACGAATGGGTCCTGCGGCGTTTTGCCGTGAGCGTCTCCTCGAGTACTCGGCGCGCCTCGATTCGAGCCGAGTGATCTGCGGAAGTGTTTGCGTGGCGAGATAGGTAAGCGTTGAGGAGTGCGGGACGGCCGTGGCTAGTTTGCGCACGGCCTTCCGTAGATGCCCTTTGCGGTCGCTGGCGAGCCCCACGCGATCATCACGACGGTGCCGTCCGACGTCGCGATCGCCATACGCGGCTTGCCGTTGGCGCTCACGATGAAGTTCTTGTAGGTGGCCTGGTCCCAGTCGTTCACGGTCACAAAGGTCGTGGCGTCCGGGAACATGGCCTTGACGTCCGCTTCGGCAGTGCCGAGTCGAATCCCTTGTGGCCCGACCGGCCCGTACTTGCCCGTGATGTCCGAGTCGGGGTACCCGCCGGATAGCAGGAACGACCCGATTTCCAGGTTCATGCTGTTCTTGTCGTCGTAGATCTTGTTCGGGTGGGCGGCGATCGCCAACAGCAACCACGAGCTTTCAATCGTCGGCGAGTACAGGAGTTGCGCCATCGAGCTGCACGAATTCGAATTCGACCGCCACCCCGAACTCTCCTCAAGCTCCGCGTAGGTCGCGCCCGTTTCGATAGTGCCGATGCCGTGATAGGTGAACGTGGTGTCGTACGGCCATTGCACCAGCAGGGCCGGCGACGCGTAGGGCGTGCTCGACACCGTGGGTGCTGGCGCGGGCGGGGCAGTGATGGCGGGCGCTTCCACGGGTGCAACCGTGGTGGCCGGGGCCGTTGGCTCGACGGTGCGGTCCGTGCAGGCGGACGTCAGTAGCGCCGTCACCACGATCGCGGCGGCCAGGACGGGTCGGTGGCTCATGCCCCGAGTCTGGCGCCCGAGCGCGGCCGCCGCAAACGCTCAGGGTGAGCCGCGCGCACGAGTCCCGGGGCCGCCTCGCGGGCCCTAGTGGCTCGCGTCGGCCGTAAGCGCGTCCGTCAGCAGCCCGATCAGCGCCTCGAGTTGGACATTCGTCTCGTCCTCGTCGGAGTCTGCCGCACCGTCGAGCGCACGCGCCGCGAGGCCCGACTTGCTGTCGATCAGCTCCGCGATCTTCGAGTCGATCGTGCGCGCGCCAAGGATGCGCCACGCGGTGACGGGCTCGTCCTGGCCGATTCGGTGGATGCGGTCGATCGCCTGAGTCTGTTCGGCGTGAGTCCACGACAGCTCGGCGAGGACGAGGTTGGACGCGACCTGCAGGTTGAGCCCGACGCCCGCCGCCATCAGCGAGCACACCACAATCGACACCTCGGGATCGTCGACGAACGCCGCAATGTTCTTCGCGCGCGCCTTCGGCGTCTGGTCGCCGCGGATGGAAGAGTAGCGGATGCCGCGATCGGCGAAGGTCTGCTCGGCCTGATCCATCACGTCGATGTGCTTGGCGAAGAACACCACCTTGCCGACGTTGTGCGCAAGCTGCGCGGCGTAATCGGCGGCGAGCCCGGCCTTCGCCTGGCCAATCCGGCGGACCATGGTGAACACGTTGTCAGTGTCGCTGTCCGCGCTCGCCTCCTTGAGCTCCGACTCCGCGACGCGGCGCACGATCGCCGCGTCCACGTCGTCGGTCGCGGGGTTCCCGCCACGTGCCTTGAGCGCCGCGCGGTAGCGATCTACGAGCCTCGCCGCAAGAGCGGCCTCGGCCGCGTGGATCGAGCGACCGGCCGCGCCGTCGAGTTCGACCGTGACGTCGGCCACCCGGCGCGCGGGGATGTCGGCGACCACATCGATCTTGCGTCGCCGCACGATGCCCATGTCGATCACGCACTGGCGCGCGGCGGCGTAGAACCCGACGTCGCTCGGGATCAGCCCGGTGTCCTCGAGGGCGGCCATCAGCTCGCCCTTCGGAGTCTTGTCGTCGATCCAGCCAAGAAACTCCCAGATCGCCCGGAAGTCTTCGATGTCGTTGATCAGCGGGGTGCCGGTCAGCGCCATGAGCAGCGGCTTGGAGGTCGTGGCCCGCACTCGATCCGACACCGCGATGATGTGCTGCGAGCGCTTGGAACGCTTGTTCTTGATGAAGTGTGCCTCGTCGACGACCATCCCGCGGAACCCAAGGCTGCTGAGCCAGCCGACGTGCCGGTCGAGAAGCTCGTAATTCACGATCACGATGTCGGCGAACCCGTCGACCTCGTCTCCGTCGCCGTGGACGACCGTCGGGCGCCGCTGCGGCGTCCACATCTGAACCTCGTGCGCCCAGTTCGCCTTGACCACGTTGGGAGCAACCACGAGCAGCGGGTACGCGTTTGCGGCCTGCGCCGCGAGCAGCGCCTGCGCCGTCTTGCCAAGCCCGGGTTCGTCCGCGAGCAGGAACGAGCGATGCCCGTTGGCCGCGGCGGTGACTACCCGCGCCTGGTGCGGCATCAGTTCCATGCCGGCGGGGACCCGCGCTGCGCGTGGGTCGGGAAGAGGCATGCAGGAGGGCGCGCCGTCGGAGCCTTGCTCGAAGGACCTGAACAGCGGCTCGAGTAGTTCCCAACCTGCGAGCCTGCGCGGGCGCTGGGCATCGCGCGCGTCCTGCGCGTCGATTTTGGGAGCCAGGAACGGGTTCGCGAGTTGGCGCGAGAGCACCGACTGCGGCAGCACCTGGTTGGTGGCTTCCGGAGACACGGCCGCGGGCTCGGGCGGCGGGGGTGGCGGGGGCGCCTCGCGTCCCGCGGCCTGCAGGATGTTCGCCTTGAGTGTGTGAGCGGAGTCGGAGACCCGGGCGTCCTCCGCGAGGAGTTGCAGGAGCGACGTGTCGCGGGCGGCGGTCCTCGCGAGCAGGTTCGCCACGCCGTCGAGGCGCTCGAGCTTCTTGGCGCGCTGCGAGTCGCTGGCGCCACCCTGGGCCATCACCCGCGCGCGTTCCTCGCGGACGAGCAGCGCCACGGCCTGAAACTCCGCGCGCAGCGACGGCTTGGTCGGTGGCCGCTGCACAATCCGGCTCACGTGCTGGGCGTGCTCGGCAAGGATCGAGATAATGTCCGTGCTGGACGCGCTAGAGGTACGCCGCCGCTGACCGCCGCGCGCGTCGCGTGCGCCACCTGTGCGGGTTCCGCCAGGTTGGCGTTGGCCTCCTCGTGCCACATTCCCTCTTTCTCAGGCTCGTCGCCCGTAACCGGCGCGACGCATCGTGTCGCGCCCGCCAGGCGGACAGTTCGGCCGGGCGGCCGCGCGTGGGGCTTGCGCCCTTGTCGCGAGTGCAGAGGCCGTGCGTCAACGGGCTCTAGCGGATCGCGGCCGTCGTCGTACGGGCCGCTACCAACACTCTAGTGCGCTGCCAGACACGCGCGCTCGCGTGGCGCGCGGTTCATGCGTTAGACGGTGCGCGGCACCTTCCCCGTGAGCGTGAGCATCTTGCACATGAACCGGTGCCCGCCGTCCGAGGTCTCGCCAAACATCAGCGGGCACCCGCCATCGATCACGGTGAGGCCAGCCTCGCGGCCGCGCGCGGCTGCTGCGTCGTCAACGCTGCCCGGCCCGAACGCCCTGTGCATCCACACGTTCGCCACGCCAAGCGCGATGGCCTCCTCGACAGCGGCCATGGCGTGCTCTGGGCGGGTGCCGATCACCACGCCCTGCACCCCGCCCGGGATCGCGGACAGAGTCGGGTAGCACACGTCGCCCTCGACGACCGCGGTGTTGGGGTTTACCGGGAAGACGTCATAGCCGCGCTCCTTGAGCCGCAGGTACACGCCGTTTGCGGCATGCACCTGCGGGTTGCGCGAGACGCCGGTGACGGCGATGCGGCGGCAGGCGAGGAACGCCTCTGCGGCGGCGGCGATGGACGTCATGGCGGGGGCCTCCGGAGCGGGCACAGGTGGTCACTTCTAGTCTCTTCGCGAGGGGCCCCGGCGCGCGGGACCCAAGTCCCGCTACGGGTGGCGAGCGGCAACAGGAATACGCTCGCGCCTCCGGCTGGTGCGGCGTGCACCGGGCTAATCTCGCTGAGTGACCGATCGCCCCGCGACTCCAGGTTCTGCCGACGCCAACCGAAGGCACACACCCCCGTCGATTCAGCCCCGCCGCCCCGGGTCGAACGTATCGCGACCGGCGGCGCAGGCCCGCCTGACGGGTGAGTCTGCTGGGGTGCCAGCGCGCATCGGCGCACGCGTGCCCCCGCGTCGCCCCCGCAAGCGGCGCGGGCGCCAAATCTGGCGCCTGTTCAAGACCTTCGCAGTGCTGGCACTGATCATCGCGCTCGCCGCCGCGGGCACCCTCTACTGGTACGTCGGCAAGCACACGAGGCACGTGGACGCCCTGAGCGGCGCGGCTGACACGCCCGGCACCACCTACCTGATCGTCGGCTCGGACTCCCGCGAGGGGTGGAGCCACGACGGCACGCTCGGCGCGCGTACCGACACGATCATCGTCCTCCACAAGCCCGTCGAGGGCCCTACCGCGCTCATCAGCATCCCGCGCGACTCGTACGTCGCAATTCCCGGCCACGGCCACAACAAGATCAACGCCGCGTTCGCGTGGGGAGGGCCGACGCTCCTGGTCAAGACGGTCGAGCAGCTCACGGGCCTCACGATCGACCATTACGTCGAGGTGGGCTTTGGGGGCGTCGAGGACGTCGTGAACGCGATGGGCGGCGTCGAGCTCTGTTACGACCGCACCGTCAACGACAAGAAGAGCAAGCTCAAGTGGACCAAGGGTTGTCACGAGGCAAACGGGCACACCGCGCTGGCTTTCGCGCGCATGCGCTATGCGGACCCGCTCGGGGATATCGGGCGGACGGAGCGCCAGCAGCAGCTCATGGAGGCCATGGCGCAGAAGGCGGGCGCGCCGTCGCGGCTTCTGAATCCCTTCAGGCTCATGCCGCTGCTGAACGCCGGCCTCGACTCGTTCCGGGTCAGCACCGGCACCGGCACGATAGACCTGGCGCGCGCGGCGCTCGCGCTCAAGTCCGCGCGGGGGGACGACGCCGTGACCGGGACGCCGCCCATCAAGAGCCTCGATTACCGGGTTGAGGGCGCGGGCTCGACGGTGCTGCTAGACCCCGACAAGGTAGGCGAGTTCTGGCGCAAGATCGCGGCGGGGGAGTACGCGCCCGGCACCGAAGTGGGCGGCATCCACTAGCCGCCGTGCGTTAGGCGTTCTGATCGATCGGGCTCGCACCCCAGATGCGGTCAAGGTAGTCCTGGATCGATCGGTCAGACGAGAAGAACCCGCTGCGCGCCACGTTCAGCACCGCGGAGCGGCTCCACGCGTCCGCGTCCGCGTAGGCAGCCTCGACGCGAGCCTGGGCGTCGACGTACGCGCGGAAGTCCGCGAGGGCCATGAATCGGTCTGAGGTCATCAGGTCGTGTCAGCAGCGGCGCGACCGCGTCCTTGTCGCCGCCCGTGAACGCGCCCGACGCGATGAGGTCAAGCGCGGCCTTGAGCTGCGGGTCCGACTCGTAGAACGCCGACGGCTTGTACCCGGCGGCCTCGAGAGCGGCGGCCTGGGGCTCGAGCATCCCGAACAGGAAGAAGTTGTCGTCGCCCACGAGCTCGCGGATCTCGACGTTTGCGCCGTCGTCCGTGCCGATCGTGAGCGCGCCGTTGAGCGCGAATTTCATGTTGCCAGTGCCTGACGCCTCCTTGCCCGCGAGCGAGATCTGCTCGGACAGGTCGGCGGCGGGGATGAGCGTCTCGGCGAGCGTGACGTTGTAATTCGCGGGGAAGGCGACCTTGAGGCGCCCGGCGAGCGCGGCGTCGGCGTTGATGGTGCTCCCGACCGCGTTGATGAGGGCGATAGTCTCCTTGGCCATGAAATACCCGGGCGCCGCCTTCGCGCCGAACACGAACGTGCGCGGCGTGAGCGCGTCGAGCGGGACGCGGCCGGACTTCACGCCCTCGTACAGGGACACGATGTGGAGCAGCTTGAGGCTCTGACGCTTGTATTCGTGGAGGCGCTTGACCATCGCGTCGACCATCGCGCCCGGCTCAATGACGATGCCGTCGCGCGCGGCGAGGACGTCTGCGAAGCGGCGCTTGTTGGCGGCCTTGACGTCGCGGAAGCGGCGGCGGAACTCGGCGTCGTCTGCGAGTGGCTCGAGCTCGCGCAGTCGCTCAAGGTCCGTCACCCAGCCGTCGCCGATGGCCTCGGTGATCAGCCCCGACAAGCCGGGGTTGGCGAGTCGCACGAACCGGCGCGGTGTGACGCCGTTGGTCACGTTGGTGAACTTCTCGGGCCACATCTCGGCGAAGTCCACGAGCACCTTCTGCGCCAGCAACTCGGAGTGGAGTGCCGCCACGCCGTTCACGCGGAAGCCCGCGACCGTCGCCAGGTGAGCCATCCGCACGCCCGGGTGGGCACCGCCGGCCACGATCGCCATGCGCTCGACGCGCGCGGCGTCACCCGGGTACTGTTCCGCGACCTGAGCGCGGAACCCCTTGTCGATCCGCTCGATGATCTCCAGGTGGCGCGGCAGCAGCCTGCCGAGCAGGTCCGCAGGCCACACCTCGAGGGCCTCAGGAAGCAGCGTGTGGCACGTGTAGGCGAAGACCTTCTGGGTGACGGCCCATGCGTCGTCCCATTGCCAGCCGCGCTCGTCCACGAGAAGGCGCATCAGCTCGGGCACGGCGATGACCGGGTGAGTGTCGTTGAGCTGCCAGGTGATGCGGTCCGGCAGGCGGCCAAGGTCGTAGCCCTCGGGCAGCACGTTGTCGAGGAAGTCCCGCAGCGAGCACGCGACAAAGAAGTACTGCTGCTGGAGGCGCAACTCCTTGCCCTGTGGCGTTGAGTCCTCGGGGTAGAGCACCTTGGAGATGTTCTCGGCGAAGGTCTGCGCGCGCACGGCCTCGACGTAATCGCCGGAGTTGAACTCCTGCAGGTCAAACGCGTTGGTGGCGCGGGCGCTCCACAGGCGCAGCGTGTTGACGCGGCCGTTGCGGTAGCCCGGCACCATGTAGTTATAGGGCACGCCCGTGACGTGCCAGTCTCCCACCCAGCGGCGCGCGCCGTCCGGCCCGCCCGGCGCATCGGCCGTTTTCCCGCCGAACCACACCTCGACCGCGTTCTCGGGGTGCGAGATCTCCCACGGCGAGCCGAGGTGCAGCCAGTTGTCCGGCTTCTCGACCTGGCGACCGTCCACGAACGTCTGCGTGAAGATGCCGTACTCGTAGCGGATGCCATAGCCGATGGACGGCACGTTCTTGGTCGCGAGCGAGTCGATGAAGCACGCGGCGAGGCGCCCAAGGCCGCCGTTCCCAAGTCCGGGCTCGACCTCGACGGCGCGCAGCTCCTCGATGTCGACGCCGAGCGCGGCGAGCGCGTCCGCCGAGATCTCCTCGAGGTCCGCGGCGAGCAGCGCGTTCTCAAGCTGTGGGCCCAACAGGAACTCCGCGGACAGGTACGCGACCGTCTTTGCCTGGTCGCGATGCTGGTTGCGCAGCGTCTCGAGCCACCTGGTGGCGAGGTAGTGGCGCACCGTGCGGGCAAGCGCGAGGTACTTGTCATTCGCCGACGCGCGGTCGAGGTCCACGCCCTGCCCAAAGTTCAACTCGCGCAGGAACTCGCGCGTGAAGCTTTCGACGGTGTGCTCGCGGGCCGCCACGGGGGGAGTGTTGTCGTTCACAAGGGAAAACGTAGTCACTCACGCGGACCGCAAAAACCAAAATGCCCTGACGAAACACAAAGTTTACGAGCGGCCGACGCGGTGGTCGCTGGCCCGGGGGCCTGGCCTACGGCTTGGCGCGCTTCACAAGTTCGACGCCGCGGGCCTTCATCGCCTCGATCTCGGCCTCGCTGCAGCCTGCAGGATTCTTCTTATCCGCCACGATGGCCCTCCCGTCTTTCGTCGGTGAGGGCCATCGTACGCGGTGAGCTAGCGGGTGGGCTGGAAGGCCTCGGCTCCTGCTCGCCAAACAGCGTTGACGCCTTCGGCGAGGTCCACGACCATCGCGGACGTCGCCGCCGTCTGCTCTGCGGCCGCCTCGATCGAGATCACGGCGTCGCCGAGCCTGATGACCAGGCCCTCCGCGCCTGACACTCGAGCATCGGACGGGGCCGAGCCGATGTACGAGCACAGGGCGTCGCGGTAGCCGGGGTCGCCGACATCGAACATGCCATTTGCGGTGCGTACCGACGGCCAGTCGAAGCAGCTCACCGTGGTCGAGCCAAAGACAAGCTGGACGTAGTCCCTGGCGAACGCGACGGCCCGCAGGTCGACGCCCACGATGCGGCCAAGCGTCGTGTCGGCAGAGGCGCCGTCAAGCGTGACCGGCTCCTCGGGCGCAAGCCGCGGCGTCGCGTCCTGCACTGGCAGGGCGGCGGGGACCCGGGGGACTGGGCGCGGCTCCACGGCGGGGGCAATGGCGTCCTCGATCGTCGGCGTGGATGCGGGGGTTGGGGTCGGTGAGGAGCTCTCGGGTGCGGCGTACGGCGACTGCCCAGGCGTGGCCTGCGTCGCGCCGGTGACCTCCTGGGCGACGTCGTATGAGGGATCGCGGCCCGCAAGGACGGCCGCGGTCTCGCGCACCGCCTGGTGGTTGAGCCCCTGCATCGGAATGGTTGAGGTGGTCGTGTGAAGGATCCCGCCCTCACCGTCGACAACCCACGTTCCGGATTGCTGGATCATGCCAACCTTGACGTGCAGGCCGAACGTCTCGTGGCCGTTCTCTGAGCTCCAGATGGAGACGTGGGCGGTGCCGTGCCGCAGCGCCACTTTGTTCGCGTCCTTGGGCGTGCCCGGCACCACGATGATCGGCTTGAAGCCGTATAAGCGGTTGTTCGAGCTGAGGCGCGCGAGGTTCTTGACGTGCGCGTTGCACACCGGGCAGGTGGCTGTGCGCATGAAGTACATAATGCCGCCGCGCTCCGTGAGTTGCGCCGCGAGAGTTGAGGGCTTGCCGTCGGGCGAGACGAGGTCGATCGACGGAATGTAAGAGCCGACGAGGGGCGGCTGGGTCAGGACAGTCATGGTGCCTCCGATCACAAAGAGCGCCCACGCGGCGCTCGTGACCGTTCCAACCGGGCGGGGCCGACGAGAATTTCGCCATGTGGCATATGCCACGCGCACCAATTCGGTTGCGCGGCGGCTAGTGCTTGCTGCGCTTGTGTGCTGCCTTGGCGGCGTGGCGGTCCGCGTGCGCCGCGAGCGCGGCCGCTCCCACGATGCCTGCGCCGTTGAGCAGGTCTGCTGGCACAATGTCGGCGCGCAGCTTCAGGTGCGGCAGGAACATGTGGCTGGACTTCGAGACCCCGCCGCCCACGATGAACAGGTCGGGGGACAGCAACCGCTCCATCTCCGAGAAGTAGCGCTGCAGGTGGGGGATCCAGTCGTCCCAGTCGAGGCCATGGCGTTCGCGCGCCGAATCCGCCGCGTACTCCTCGGCGTCGTGGCCATCAATGATGACGTGGCCGAGCTCGGTGTTCGGCACCAGGCGGCCGTCCGCGATGAGCGCGGTTCCGATGCCCGTCCCCAGTGTGACCATCATGATCAGCCCATCCTGGCCGTGCGCAGCGCCGTACTTGTACTCCGCGTAGCCCGCCGCATCGGCGTCGTTCATGACGTGCACGCGCCTGCCGGTGTGCTCGGCGATGACGTCCTCGAGGTTCGCGCCCAGCCATTCGTCCTCAAGGTGGGCAGCGGTGCGCACGATGCCGTGCTGGACGACGCCGGGGAAAGCGACGCCGATGGGGGTGTCGTCTTCTGGCTCGAACGCGTCTATCGCGTGGCGGACGGCCTTGCCGACCCCCGCTAGCGTCGCTGGCTGGGGGGTGGGGATGCGGTACCGGTCTTCTGCGAATTCCCCGTCCTTGAGGTGGACCGGGGCGGACTTGATGCCCGTGCCCCCGATGTCCACGCCCAGCGCGAGTTTGGTCATGGGAGCGTGAGCACCTCGACGCCATCCTCGGTGGCCACCATGGTGTGCTCGAACTGCGCGCACCACGACTTGTCCCGCGTGACGACCGTCCAGCCGTCTCGCCATTCGGTGCTTGCCTGGTTGCCCATCACGAACATCGGCTCGATGGTGAAGACCATGCCGGGCTCGATGATGTCGTCGTGATACGGGGCGGAGTCGTAGTGGGGGATCACCAGGCCCGTGTGGAAGGCAGGGCCCACGCCGTGGCCCGTGTAGTCCTCCACCGACTGGTAGCCGTGCCGGCGCGCGTACTTCTCGATGACGCGGCCGATGACGTTCACTTCGCGGCCGGGCCGGGCGGCAGCGATGCCGCGCGCAAGGCCCTCGCGAGTTGCCTCGACGAGCGCAACCGCCTCGGTCGAACCCTCGCCGGCGATCACGCTCGTGCAGTTGTCCCCGTGCACGCCGTTCTTGAACGCGGTGATGTCCACCTTCACGATGTCGCCGTCCTGGATCACCGTGGAGTCCGGGATGCCATGGCAGATGACCTCGTTGACGGACGTGCAAAGTGACTTGGGAAACGGCGGGCGGCCGGAGCCACCCGGGTAGCCGAGCGTGGACGGATACGCGCCGTGGTCGAGCACGAACTCGTGGCCGATGCGGTCGAGCTCATCCGTCGTCACGCCCGGCGCGACGTGCTTCGAAACCTCGACGAGGGCCTGCGCCGCGATCTTGGCGCTGATCCGGATCTTCTCGATCGTCTCCGCGCTGTGCACGTCCCCGCCGCGCCAAGACTTCGCGCGACGCTTGCCGACGTACTCCGGGCGGGGGATGCTTGAGGGAACGGTCCGCAGTGCAGAGACCTCGCCCTTGGTGATGTGGGCGCGCTGCGAACTCATACAGGCAAGTCTAGGCGGGCAGGAGGCGACCATGGACACGTTCGAGGCCGGTGGCGAGTGGTTCTACAACATCCGCACGGGAAATGTTGAGCACGGCAGGCAGAGCTCGTGGGAGGACCTCATGGGTCCGTACGACAGCGCGGAGGAGGCGTCCCAGGCGATTTCGATTGCGGCCAAGCGAAACGCCGAGTGGGAAGACGACGACGCCGCCTGGAGCGGGGACGACGACTAGGTGCAGACTCGCGCTCCCAAGGCTTGAGGCAAGATAGAAGCATGGCACTCAACTCACAGATGGTTCCCCTTGGCACGCCTGCGCCCGACTTCACGCTCCCCAAGGCGGACGGCTCCGGCGACGTTTCGCTCGCGGATTTTGCGGACGCGCCGGCCCTGCTGGTCGCGTTTCTTTGCGTGCACTGCCCGTACGTGAAGCACATCGAGCCCGCTTTCGGCCCGCTGGCGGCCGAGTTTCAGCAGCGCGGCTTGGCCGTGGTGGGCATCTCGTCAAACGACACCGAGCAGTACCCGGACGATGCGCCCGAGCACATGGTGGAGCAGGCCGCGCGCGCAGGCTTCGAGTTCCCGTACGTCGTCGACGCATCCCAGGAGGTCGCGAAGGCGTACCACGCGTCGTGCACGCCGGACCTGTTCCTCTACGGCGCCGACCGGACGCTCGCGTACCGCGGCCAGTTCGACTCGTCCCGGCACAAGAACGACTTGCCGCTCACTGGCGAGGACCTCCGCGGAGCGATTGAGCACGTGCTCGCTGGGGAGCCGGTCCCCGAGCCGCACACCCCAAGCCAGGGTTGCGGCATCAAGTGGAAGCCGGGCAACGAGCCTGCCGTCCAGCTCATGTTTGGCTAGCGCGCCCGCGGAATCGAGCGATGATCTGGGTGATGTCGAATACCGCCACGACCGTCGCGATGAACACCATCAGCCACACCCAGCCGCGGTAGTCCCACATCCACGTGCTGTGGACCGGCCCCGGCACGTTCGTGACCGCGGCGCCCGCGACCATGACCACGACCGCGGCCATCGCACTCGCCGCATGCAGGAACGTGCGCGACATCCACGTACTCCAGGTGTAGATGAACTGCAGCGCACCCAGCACGCCGTACGCCAACACGAGCGCCGCGTGGGCGCCGAATCCGGCGGTGGCCGTGTCCCAGTCCGGGCGGGCATACAGCCAGTCGACGATGAAGCGCCACAGCGGCAGTCCGTACATCGCGGCGACGTACAGCGTGGACAGCAGCGCGCCCACGAACGACCACGTGGCGCGGTTGGGCTCGCGGCGTTCCCAGCTGGGCCCGCTCATTCGGAGAAGGAGTGGCCCTCGTCGGGGAACGTTCCGCCCTTGACCTCGGCGACGTAGGCACCCGCGGCGTCGGCCATTGCCTTCCCGACCTCCCCAAACTTCTTGGAGAAGCTTGGCGACCAGTCGCCCATGCCCAGCGCGTCAAGCCACACCAGCACCTGGCCGTCGGTGTGTGGCCCAGCGCCGATGCCGATGGTGGGCACGTCGAGCGCTTTGGTGAGCTTGGTGGCGACGGGCTCGGTCACCATTTCGAGGACGATCAGGCAGGCGCCGGCCTCTTGGAGCGCGAGCGCGTCGGCCAGCAGCTCCTCGTACGCGCCGTCGCCGCGGCCCTGCACGCGCCGGCCGCCCAGCGCGTTCTCGGACTGCGGGGTGAAGCCAAGGTGGCCCACGAAGGGGATCCCGGCGGCCACGACTGCGGCGGCTTGCGCGGCCACGCGGCGCCCGCCCTCGAACTTGATGGCGTTGGGCTGGCCAAGCTTCATGACCCTGATCGCGGACTCGACGGCCTGCTCGGGGGACACCTCGTACGCGCCGAACGGCAGGTCCGCCACCACGAACGCCTTGTCCGCGCCGCGCGATACCGCGCGCACGAACGGGATCATCTCGTCGAGCGTGACGGCGCCCGTGTTGTGGTGGCCGAGGATGTTGTCGCCTAGCGAGTCGCCCACAAGTAGCACGTCAACGCCCGCGGCGTCGAAGATGCGCGCCGTGGGCATGTCGTAGGCGGTGAGCATGGTGATCTTCTCGCCCCGCGCCTTCATCTCCTTGAAGTGATGAATGCGCACGCGCTTGCGGTCGGTCATGGCTCCACTTTCTCACGCCAGCGGTTGGTCACGGGAAGCCTGCGGTCGCGCCCGAACGCCAGCGCGGTGACCTTGGGGCCAAGCGGGTACTGCCTGCGCTTCCATTCGGCGCGGTCCGTGAGGCTCAGCACCTTGTCGACCACGGCCTCGTCGAAGCCGCGGGCGAGCAGCTCGGCGCGGCCCTCCGCGTGCTCCACGTAGGCGTCCAGGACCTCGTCGAGCACCGCGTACGGGGGGAGGGAGTCTTGGTCGGTCTGGCCCGGGCGGAGCTCGGCGCTGGGAGGCTTGGCAATCGAGTTTTCCGGGATCGGCGGCGTCTCGCCGCGCGACTCCGCGTAGGCGTTGCGCCACTTCGCGAGGTCCCACACGCGCGTCTTGTCGAGGTCCTTGAGCGGGGCGAACCCGCCGATGCTGCCGGCGTCGTAGATGGTCGCGTAGCCGGTCGCGAGCTCGGACTTGTTGCCGGGCGCGATCACCATGTGGCCCTCGCGGTTGGAGATCGCCATCAGGATGACGCCGCGGATGCGCGCCTGCAGGTTCTCCTCGGCGACGCCCTCGAGCGCGAGCTCGCCCTGGAACGCTTCGACCATGGGCGCGATGGGCTGGACCCGGTAGTCCGCCCCCAGGCGTTTGGCGAGGTCCGCCGCGTCGTCCTTCGAGTGCTCGGACGAGTACGTCGACGGCATCGACACGCCCACGACGTTCTCGCCACCAAGCGCGTCGGCCGCGATGGATGCAGCAAGCGCCGAGTCGATCCCGCCGGACACCCCGAGCACGACTGAACTGAAGCCGTTCTTGAGCACGTAATCGCGCAGCCCGGTGACGCACGCCCAGTACACCTGGGCGTCGTCCTCGAGGGCGTCCACGACCTGCGAGCGGGCGGGCGCGGCGTCGTCGTCCGGGACGTCCCACACCAGGAGCGCGTCCGTGAACGCGGGCGCGGAGGCGACCAGGCGCCCGTCGGCGCCGATGATGAAGCTCTGCCCGTCGAACACCAGGTCGTCCTGCCCGCCCCACATGTTCACGTACGCGACCGGCGCCTCGACCTCGCGCGCGCGCTTGGTTGCCCACTCGCGGCGGATGTGGCCCTTGCCCTCCTCGAACGGGGAGCCGTTCAGCACGACCATCAGCTGGATGTCGGCGTCGTCTAGCAGCGTCAGCGGCCCGCCGTCCTGCCAGATGTCCTCACAGATCACGATGCCGATGCGCGTCTTGGCCGCCTCGACCACGCACGCCTCGTCGCCGGACGCGAAGATGCGCCGCTCGTCGAACACGCCATAGTTGGGCAGGTGGTGCTTCGCGTAGCGGGCCTGGACACGGCCGTGCTGGATCACGACGGCCTCGTTGATCGGCCTGCCGTCCGCGTTGACGCCAAGCGTGCCCACGATCACCATCAGGTCGCCAAGGCCGTCGTCCGCGAGCGTAGCCGCGATGCGCTGGATCGACCGCTCGGCCGCGCGCTGGAATGACTCACGCAGCGCCAGATCCTCGATGGGGTAGCCCGTGGTGGTCATCTCGGGAAACGCGACCACCTGCGCGCCCTCCGCGGCGGCCTCGCGGGCCTTGGCGAGTATGAGAGAGGCGTTGCCGTCGATGTCGCCCACGCACGTGTTGATCTGGGCAAGGGCGATGCGCAGTCCGGTCATGCGGAAAGCCTACGCGGCGCCGTGCGCTCCGCCCACGTCCATGGGGATGCCGGTCATGGCCTCGGAGACCTCCCACAACGTGGCGATGTCGGCGTCGTTTCCGCGGCGCATGATCGGGCGGACCACCGGTACGCCCCTGACCATCCACAGCGGGCCATAGAAGCGGCCGCCGCGCGCCTGCGGGTCCGTCGCCGCGCGCAACTGGGAGAGCGCGCCACGGTCGGGCTCCATGCCCCACTTTGCAGCCTGGCGCTCCCAGTACTCGCCGGACGAGCCGGTGGCGCCCATCTCGCGCGTGCGCACCTGCAGGTTGGTGTGCGACAGTCCCGGGTGCGCGATCAGGCTCGTCGCGGCCACGCCAGCGCGCTCGAACTCGCGCTGGAGTCCGATCCCAAACAGGTAGTTCGCGAGCTTCGACCGCCCATACGCCGCCCACGGCTCGTAGACGCCGTCCATGTTCGGGTTGGCGGGGTCCACGGGCTTGCCGTTGTGGTGAGTGAAGCTGGTTACGGTCACCACGCGCGCGGCCTCCGCGGCGAGCAGCGCTGGCATGAGCTGCGCTGTCAGCGCCCAGTGCCCAAGGTGGTTGACGCCAAACTGGGTCTCGAAGCCGTCCTCGGTGCGCCCCTCCGGCGCCGCCATCACCCCAGCGTTGTTCACAAGGATGTCCACGGCTTCGTGCCGGCTGGCGATGGCGCGCGCGGCGGCGCGCACCGAGGCGAGCGACGCGAGGTCGCATTCGACGACTTCGGTGGACGCCTGGGGGTGCGCTGAGACGATCTCCGCCTGAGCGGCGGCAACCGCCTCGAGGTTGCGCGCGGCCATCACCACATGTGCGCCAGCCGCGGCAAGGGCCCGCGCCGTCTCACGCCCAAGGCCGATGTTCGCGCCGGTCACCACCGCCACTCGCCCTGACAGATCCGGGATGTTCTTCTCGCTCCACGCCATGGCGCCTCCTCGGGATTTTCGGGCCTACCGCGTGAACGCGCGCCCGCGCGAGTGACTTCCCACACTGCGCCCTCAATATGTCACACGGGGGACACATGAGTAGGGCAGGATGGTGCCATGGACAAGCAGCAAGAGTATGTGCTCCGTAGCGTCGAGGAGCGGGACGTTCGTTTCATCCGCCTGTGGTTCACGGACGTGCTCGGGATTCTCAAGTCCGTGGCCATCGCGCCCGCGGAGCTCGAGAACGCCTTCGACGAGGGCATCGGCTTCGACGGCAGCGCGATCGAGGGCCTGACGCGGGTCTACGAGGCCGACATGGTCGCCAAGCCGGACCCTTCGACCTTCCAGATCCTGCCGTGGCGCGGCGAGGTACAGGGCGCCGCCCGCATGTTCTGCGACATCGTCACGCCAGACGGCGAGCCAGCGATGGCGGATTCCCGCTTCGTCCTCAAGCGCGCGCTCGACAAGGCCGGCGACCTCGGCTTCAGTTTCTACACGCACCCCGAGATCGAGTTTTACCTCTTCGAGAAGCCGCACGAGGGCGCGAAGACGCCACCGATCCCCGTGGACCAGGCCGGCTACTTCGACAACGTCCCGCGCGGCACCGCGCACAACTTCCGCCGCAACGCGATTACGACGCTCGAGAACATGGGTATCTCCGTGGAGTTTTCGCACCACGAGGCGGGGCCCGGCCAGAACGAGATCGACCTCCGGTACGCCGACGCGCTGACCACTGCGGACAACATCATGACGTTCCGCGCAGCGATCAAGGAAGTCGCGCTGGAGCAGGGCTACTTCGCTTCGTTCATGCCCAAGCCGCTGGTAGACGCGCCCGGCTCCGGCATGCACACGCACATGAGCCTGTTTGAGGGCGACCGCAACGCGTTCTACGAGGCCGGCGCCGAGCTGCAGCTCAGCAAAGTCGCGCGCCACTTCATCGCGGGCCTACTCAAGCACGCGCCCGAGATCACGGCGATCACCAACCAGTACGTCAACTCGTACAAGCGCCTGTGGGGCGGGGCCGAGGCGCCGTCGTACGTGTGCTGGGGCAAGAACAACCGCAGCGCACTTGTGCGCGTGCCGGTGCACAAGCCCGGCAAGGGCCAGTCGAGCCGCGTGGAGTACCGCGCCATCGACTCTGCCGCCAACCCGTACCTCGCCTTCGCGGTGATGCTGTCTGCCGGCCTCAAGGGAATCGAGCACGGCTACGAGCTGCCGGACGGCGCCGAGGACGACGTCTGGGAGTTGTCGTCCTCCGAGCGCCGCGCTATGGGCTACGAGCCGCTACCCGCGTCGCTTGCCGAGGCCATCCAGGTGACCGAGAAGTCCGAGCTCGTCGCAGAGGTGCTGGGGGAGCAGGTCTTCGACTACGTGCTGCGCAACAAGCGCTCCGAATGGCAGGAGTACCGGGCGCAGGTCACCCCCTTCGAGCTCGAGCGCTACCTCCCGGTTCTGTAACTCCGGAGGGCCGATGACGTCCCGACAGGTCTCCGCAGCGTCGGTGCTGCGCAAGGCGGGCGTCGTTGACCCCGAGCGCGCTGCGGACCAGATTCGGCAGATCGTCGAGATCGCAGGCGTCACCATTGACGACGTCCCTGGCGCGCTCGCGCGGCTCGCAGACCCGGACCTCGCAGTGTTGCAGATGCTTCGCCTCGCGGAGTCGGCGCGAGAGGCGGGCACTCTGCCGACGCTCTTGGCGCTGCGCGAGACGGTCCCGGGCGCGCGGCTCGCGGCGGTCCTTGGAGGCTCTGCGGCGCTGGGGGACTTCCTTGTGCGCCACCCCGAGTACGTGGCCGACGTCGCGGATGACGCAGGCGGCTTGGCCGCGACGGGTGCAGAGGTGCGGGCGGCGCTGCTGGAGGCCGTGGGGGCGGATCCGTCGGGCGAGGCGCCAGTCGCCGCCGTCACCGGTAGCGCCGGGGTAGACGCGATGCGGGTCGCCTACCGGCGCCAGTTGCTCAAAGTCGCCGCCGCGGACCTGTCGTCGCCGGAGCCCACCGCGATCATGCCTGCCGTCAGCGCCGCGCTCGCCGATCTGGCCGACGCCGCGCTCGAGACTGGCCTCGCGCTCGCGCGCGCTGACGAGCCCGACTACGCCATCGCCCGCCTGTGCGTGATCGCGATGGGCAAGACGGGCGCGCAGGAGCTCAACTACATTTCGGACGTCGACGTCATCTACGTCGCCGAGCCCGCCGCTGGCGCCGACAAGGAGCAGGCGATGCGCGTCGCCACCCGGCTCGCGGCCGCCGGCGCCCGCGCCTGCGACAAGGCGTCGGCCGAGGCGGCTCTGTGGCAGGTGGACGCCAACCTGCGGCCGGAGGGCCGCGATGGGCCCTTGGTGCGCGACGTCGAGGCGCACAAGGCCTATTACGACCGCTGGGCGTCGACGTGGGAGTTCCAGGCCCTCCTCAAGGCGCGGCCCGCCGCCGGCGACATGGAGGTGGGGCGCGACTACATCCGCGCGCTGGCGCCAATGGTGTGGCAGGCAAGCGCGCGAGAGAACTTCGTCCAGGACGCGCAGGCGATGCGCAGGCGCGTGGAGGAGCACGTGCCCGACCACGAGTCGGACCGCCAGATCAAGCTTGGCCCCGGCGGGCTGCGCGACGTGGAGTTCACGGTGCAGCTGCTGCAGCTTGTGCACGGACGGGCGGACAAGACGCTCCACATCGCCACGACGCTAGACGCGCTTGCCGCGCTCCGGGCGGGCGGCTACGTCGGCCGCGTGGAAGCCGACAGGCTCGCCGAGGCGTACCGCCAGCTGCGCGTGTTCGAGCACCGGATCCAGTTGTACAAGATGCGCCGCACCCACCTCATGCCCGATGCCGAGGACGATCTGCGGCGCCTAGCCCGCGCCGCGCGGGTCGGCTCCGCTGAGGACCTCCTCAAATTGTGGACCGTCATCAAGCGCGACGTCCGCGTGATGCACCTCGACATGTTCTACCGCCCGCTGCTACCCGTGGTCGCCGGGCTTAGCGCGGACGAGGCCTCGCTGGATCCCGCCGCGGCCCGCGAGCGGCTGTCCGCGCTTGGATTCCTTGACCCCGAGGCAGCGCAGCGCCACATCGCGGCCCTCACGGACGGTGTGTCTCGCCGCGCGGCGATCCAGCGCCAGCTGCTGCCGGCCATGATCAGCTGGCTGGCCGCCGGGCCGGACCCCGACGCCGGCCTGCTGGCCTTCCGCAACCTCTCAGAGCAGCTGAAGGACGCGGCCTGGTACCTGAAACTGCTCCGCGACTCCCGGAACGCTGCTGAGCGCCTCGCGCGCCTGCTGTCCACGTCCGCGTACGTCACCAACGCGCTGATGGCGTCAGCCGACGACATCTCGTGGCTGGACAACGACGAGGACCTCGCCCCGCGCGACGTTGAGCGGCTGCGCGCCGAGGCCGACGCGATCCTCACCCGCTCCGACGACCGCGACCAATGCATCATGGCCCTGCGCGGGTTGCGGAGGC
Source organism: uncultured Actinomycetota bacterium (assembly GCA_963735005.1). GTDB lineage: Bacteria > Actinomycetota > Actinomycetes > Actinomycetales > Demequinaceae > WTKG01. The sequence continues at coordinate 404,991 of CAVTJA010000005.1, forward strand.
GCGAGCTTGTGCGCGCGGGCGCCGCAGACGTCCTTGGCATCATCGACTCGGTGCAGGCCGCCATCACAGTCACGCAGGCCGCCGACGTCATCATCGAGGGCGCGCTGCGTATCGCGCTTGTGGAGGCGGCCCGGCAGGCTGGGCTTGAGTCGCTGCCGATGTCGATGGCGGTCATAGCCATGGGCCGCTATGGCGGCATGGAGATGAGCTACCCGTCCGACGCGGATGTCATGTTCGTGTACGAGCCGCACGACGGCGCGGACCCTGTGGCGTGCGACGCGTGGGCGCAGAAGGTGGCGGGGGAGACCCGCCAGTATCTGCAGAAGGGCGGGGCACAGCCGCCCCTCGAGATGGACGCGGACCTTCGCCCCGAGGGCAAGGCGGGCCCGCTGGCGCGATCGTTCGAGTCGTACCGCGAGTACTACGGCCGGTGGTCCGAACCGTGGGAGGCGCAGGCGCTGCTGCGTGCCCGCGCGGCGGCAGGCGACCTCGCGTTGCGTCAGCGCTTCGAGGCGATGATCGACGACGTCCGCTACCCCGAGGTCGTGACGGATGCGGCGCTGAGGCAGATGCGGACGCTCAAGGCGCGCATGGAATCCGAACGGCTTCCGCGCGGGATCGAGCCCCGCCGCCACGTAAAGCTCGGCCCAGGCGGGCTCGCGGACGTCGAGTGGACCGTCCAACTGCTGCAGCTTCGCCACGCCCGGCGCATCCCCGGGCTGCGCACGCCGCTCACCCTCCCCGCGCTCGCCGCCGCCACTGAGGCCGAATTGCTGAGCGCAGAGGACGCGGCGATCCTCGAGCGCGCATGGCGCGCGGCTACCCGCATGCGCGGCGCGATCGCCCTGCGCGGCCGGGCGCGCGCGAAGATCAACATCATCCCGTCCGACATGCGTGAGCTGCACGTGATCGCCGGAATCATTGGCGACGGGCTCAGTGGGGCCGAAACGGATGATCAATACGCACGCGCCGCCCGCAGGGCGCGTAGCGTGACGGAGAGGATTTTCTTCGGCTGGGAGGAACGCTCGTGAAGATTGTGCGAAGGATGCTGGCGGCGCTGGCGATTGTTGCTGGGGTGATCATGCTCATCGTCTGGGCGCTCGCGCTCTTCACGGTGCGCACGATCGAGGACGGCACGCTCGTGACGAACCTCGCGACGTCGGCGCTCGACAACCCCGCGGTCGAGAAGCTCGTCGTCGACAAGTCGCAGAGCGCGGTCCATGCGTCTCTCAAGGATCAGGGCGTCAACCTTAAGAAGCTCGGGCTCGACGGCGCGGTCGACGACCTGGTGGCGGCGATCGTGAAGAGTGACACGTTTTCCGAGCTTGTGAAGTCGGCCGTGGAGTCCGCGCATGAGGACCTCAAGCGCCAGCTCACCGAGGAAGGCGCCGCGGGCACGCCGCTGTCGATCAACATCGACGTGTCGGTGTTGATCAACGAGAGCCTTGCGAATGCGCCCGTGATCGGGTCCGCCATCCCTGATGTAGCGGTGCAGCCCGTGAGCGTCGAGGTGCTCGACGGCAACTCCTTCGACCGCGTCCGGCACGTCTACACGTGGGTCCAGAGGATCGCGCGTTGGGCGGGCTGGGTGGGCCTGGCGCTGATCGTCGCGGGCATCGTGCTGACCCCCAACAAGCGGTGGTTCGTCCCGAAGATGCTGTTCTGGCTCGGGGGTCTCTCGATTCTCGCGTGGTTCGCCGTGGGCACGCTCGACGCGGAGCGCATCGCAGGCTTCCTACCTGGGGGCAGAGACGGCTCGTTGGGTTCGGCCGTAGCCGAATACTTCCCGCAAGCGACGCTCGATAGCGTCGCAGCCAAAACGCTGGTTGTGGGTCTCGTCGCCCTTGCCGCCGCCGTCGCGCTGAGCCTGGTGATCCGGGCCATTGGCCGCAGCGGCAAGGGCAGCCACCGTAGCGCCGACGAGCCCGTCCACGCGCAGTAGCGCCTCACGCTCGCCGCACAAAAAAGCGACGGTGGGACCCACCCCTGCAAGGCGGCCCCACCGTCGCGGTGAACTGTGCGTCGACCTAGATGTCGAAGTACAGCTCGAACTCGTGCGGGTGCGGACGGAAACGGATCGGGTCGATCTCGTTCTTCCGCTTGAACTCGATCCACTCCTCGATGACATCCTCGGTGAAGACGTCGCCCTCGGAGAGGTACGCGTGGTCGGCCTCGAGCCTGTCGAGGACCTTGCCAAGCGAGTCCGGGACCTGAGCGATCTTTGCGTGCTCCTCCGGGGGAAGCTCGTACAGGTCCTTGTCGACCGGCTCCGGCGGCTCAATCTTGTTCTTGATGCCGTCGATGCCCGCCATCAGCAGGGCCGCGAACGCGAGGTACGGGTTGCTCGAGGGGTCGGGCGCGCGGAACTCGATGCGCTTCGCCTTCGGGTTGGAACCCGTGATCGGGATGCGGACCGAAGCCGAGCGGTTACGAGCCGAGTACACAAGATTGACCGGAGCCTCGAAGCCCGGCACCAGACGGTGGTACGAGTTCACTGACGGGTTCGTGAAGGCGAGCAGCGAAGGCGCGTGCTTGAGGATTCCGCCGATGTACCAGCGAGCGGTGTCGGACAGGCCGCCATAGTTCTTCTCGTCGAAGAACAGCGGCTCGCCGCCCTTCCAGATGGACTGGTGGACGTGCATGCCGGACCCGTTGTCGTTGAACAGCGGCTTGGGCATGAACGTCGCGACCTTGCCGTTGTTCCACGCGACGTTCTTGATGACGTACTTGAACTTCATCAGGTCGTCGGCGGCGTGCACCAGGTCGTTGAAGCGGTAGTTGATCTCCTGCTGGCCGGCGGTGCCCACCTCGTGGTGCGCGCGCTCGACCTCGAGGCCGACGGCCTCGAGCGTGGAGACCATCTCGTCGCGGATGTCCGCGAACTGGTCGCCGGGGGACAGCGGGAAGTAGCCGCCCTTGTAGCGCGTCTTGTAGCCACGCGTGGGGTTGCCTTCGGCGTCCACCTTGTCACCAGTGGTCCACCAGCCCTCGGCGGATTCGATGTGGTAGTAGCCCTCGTGCTCGTTCGTGTCGTAGCGAACCGAGTCGAAGATGAAGAACTCTGCCTCGGGCGCGAAGAACGCGGTGTCGCCGATGCCGGTCGACTTGAGGTACTCGACCGCCTTCATGGCGACGTTGCGGGGGTCGCGCGAGTACGGCTCGCCCGTGAACGGGTCAACGATGGAGAAGTTGACGACCAGGGTCTTCTGCGTGCGGAAAGGGTCAATGTATGCGGTCGCGACGTCCGGGATCAGCTTCATGTCCGACTCGTTGATGGCCTGGAAGCCGCGGATCGACGATCCGTCGAACATCAGTCCGTCAGTGAAGACGTCGTCGTTAAATGCCGACGCCGGAATATTGAAGTGCTGCATCATGCCCGGAAGGTCACAGAAGCGGACGTCAATGAACTTGACGTCTTCCTTCTTGACGTAGGCGATCGCCTCTGCGGCGTCTTTGAACATTCGTCTGCTCCTCGAAGTAACGATGTATGCCTGGATAGGCACCTCCCAATGTAGGGGGAAGGCGTGACGAGTGCGTATTCGCTATGTTTCGTCCGTGTTACGAGTTGTCACACTGGCCACACGGGTGGGGGCAATCGGTGCTAGCCGCGCATCGCTTTGCGGTTGGGGCGCGCGCGCATGGGGTCGATTCCCTTCGGCACCGGCAGGGCTGCTCCGCCGACGGCGTGCAGGCGCGCCCTCACGGCGGCCTGTTCGTTCTTGTTGAGTGCCTTCTTGAGGCCCCTCACATGCTTGGGGAGCTCCCGCAGCGGCACCTGGCCGGGGCCGTCGCCCATGTACACCTCGTGGATCGGGACGCCGGGAACGAGTTTGGCGAACCGGCGCGAAGTGGTGGTCATCACCTTGTGGGCGGCGTGGCCGCCTTCGGCGACAAGCGCGACGCCACCCTTGCCCACGCCCAGGAACAGCACGACCTTGCCCTTGCCGTCCACGGCGATGGGGTCGTCCTCGAAGCTCCAGCCGCGGCGGATGAGCTGCACCGCGCGCAGCGAGGCGCCTGGCGTGCCCTCGACCATGTTCAGCACCGCCGTATTGATGCGGCTCGTCAGGAGGATCAACGCGGCGAGCACGGCCATCAGCACGGCCGTGAGGTTCGCATAAATGTGGCCAACGAGCTTGCCGCTGATGATGCCGGTGACGACGCCAGCAGCGATAATCACCACCACGATCGTGATGAAGGCGGGCATGAACACCTTGTCGTTCTTGCGGACAAACTGGAAAGCCTGCCAGAACGCGGTGTACCACTTGGGCTTGGTAGCTTCTTCTTTCGCCATAATGCGTGAAGTCTAGCGGCGGTTCGCCTAGGTGCGCTTCGCCATCAGCGTTGCGGCCTCCTGGCGGGCGGTCATTGGCTCGCCCAGGTGCGCGAGCGCTTCGGGGATGTCACGCCCCTTGCGCGTCATCGCTTGACCCCACAGGCGCCCGGCGCGGTAGCTGGACCTCACCAGCGGGCCAGACATCACGCCAAGAAATCCGATCTCCTCGGCGTAGTCCGACAGCTCCACGAACTCCTCCGGGCGCACCCAGCGGTCGACGGGGTGGTGGCGGGGGCTCGGGCGCAGGTACTGCGTGATGGTGATGAGGTCGCAGCCGGCGTCGTTCAGCGCACGCAGTGCCTCCTTGGCCTCGTCGATCGTCTCTCCCATGCCAAGGATGAGGTTTGACTTGGTGACCAGGCCGTCGTCCCTAGCCGCGGTGATGACGCTGAGCGAGCGGTCGTATGTGAAGGCGGGGCGGATGCGCTTGAAGACGCGGGGGACCGTCTCAAGGTTGTGGGCGAGCACCTCGGGTCGTGAGGAGAACACTTCGGCGAGTTGGTCGGGCTTGGCGTTGAAGTCGGGGATCAGCAGCTCGACGCCCGTGCCAGGGTTGAGTGCGTGGATCTGGCGGACTGTCTCGGCGTAGAGCCACGAACCGCCGTCCGGGAGGTCGTCACGCGCGACGCCGGTGACGGTGGAGTACTTGAGGCCCATGTCGCGGACGGACTCGGCGACGCGGCGGGGCTCGTCGCGGTCGAGCGGCTCGGGCTTACCCGTGTCGATCTGGCAGAAGTCGCAGCGGCGCGTGCACTGGTCGCCGCCGATGAGGAACGTCGCCTCGCGGTCTTCCCAGCATTCAAAGATGTTGGGGCACCCGGCCTCCTCGCACACGGTGTGCAGTCCGCCGGACTTCACGAGCCCCTTGAGCTCGCGGTACTCCGGGCCCATGGTGGCGGTGGTGCGGATCCATTCGGGCTTGCGCTCGATGGGGGTCTCGGCATTGCGGGCCTCGACGCGTAGCATCTTGCGGCCCTCGGGTGCGATGGTCACGCGCCCTCCTTCACTGGCGAGGCGGGTCGCGCCGCGCCTTCTAGGTTGTGGTCCCCGGGTCGGGAGGCCGGTGACCAGCGTACGTCGGCAAGCGCCGTATCCAGGAATCCGACGAGCGGGTCAACGATCTCCTGGATCGTGACCTCGCGCCCCAGTTCCCAGCTCAACGAGGTGACGTCGGCGTCGGGAAGGCCGCACGGGACGATGCGCCCGAACTCGTCCATGTCGGGATTGCAGTTCAGCGCGAAACCGTGCATCGTCACGCCCTTCGCCACCCGGACCCCGATCGCGCAGACCTTACGTTCCCGTTGGGTGGCGTCCGCCGCGAACCAGACGCCGGAGCGGTCGTCAACGCGCATCGTCTCGAGGCCCATGCTTGTGCACAGGTCCATCGTCGCCTGCTCAAGCGCGCGCACGTACTTGATGACGTCCACTGGCTCCCCAAGCCGGATGATCGGGTAGCCCACGAGCTGGCCGGGGCCGTGCCACGTGATCTTGCCGCCGCGGTCGACGTCCACCACCGGGGTGTCGTCCGTGGGTCGGTCCCAGCTCGCCGTGCGCTTGCCTGCGGTGTATACGCTGGCGTGCTCGACGAGGATGAGGGTGTCGGGCCGGGCGCCCGCGGCGACATCCGCGTGAATCGCGCGCTGGAGATCCCACGCCTCGTGATAGTCCACGTGTCGCTCGCCCAGCCCAAGTTTCAGGATTTCCATTGCTACCAGGCTAATCCACGGGAATGTTCTGGCGTTCGCCACGTTGGTGGACTGTATGCGCATGAACATTCAGAAGTGGATCCGTCCAGCTGCTCTCATCCCGGTGCTCATCGCGTGGTTGGCGATAGGCGGAATCGGCGGCTCGTACAACGGCAAGCTGAGCGAGGTTCAGCAGAACGACGAATCGTCGTTCCTGCCCCAGAACGCGGAGTCGACGCAGGAGGGCGCGCAGCGGGCCCAGTTCGTCAGCCGCGACACGCTCCCCGCGCTCTACGTCTTCGACGGCGCCAGTTCGCCCGATCAGTTGGCCGTGGTCCGAGCGTTCGTGGACAGCGCGCCTGTCGCTTGCGGTGACCGACGACGGGCAGACCCTGGGCGACTTTCTCGCGAGCGACCCGACCGTCGTGCCCTCCAAGGACGGTCAGGCGGCGCTCGCTGTGTTCAACCTGCGCTCGGACGTGTTCTTCCAACAGTCCGGGGACCAGCGCGTTGGGACCCTGATCGTTGACAACCTGCGCGAGGCGTGGAAAGAGGCGGGCGCGGGCTCGGGAATCGACGCGTACCTCACCGGGCCTGCGGGTATTGGCGTGGACACCATCAAGGCGTTCGGCGGCATCGACGAGTCGCTGCTGTACACCGCGCTCATCGCGGTGCTGGTCATCCTCCTTCTCGTGTACCGCAGTCCCGTCCTGCCCTTCATGGTGCTTGGCACGGCGGTCTTTGCGCTCGGCATCGCAGCACTGGTGGTGTACGTGCTCGCCGACCATGGCGTCCTGACGCTGAATGGGCAGAGCCAGGGGATCATGTCGATCCTGGTGGTTGGTGCGACCACGGACTACGCCCTGCTGCTGGTGTCTCGCTACCGAGAGGAACTACGCCGCCACGCTTCCGCCTACGAGGCGATGCAGTTCGCGTGGCGACGCGCGATCGAACCGATCATCGCGTCGGCCGTGACCGTCATCCTCGGACTGCTGACACTCCTGCTGAGCGACCTGAGCTCGAATCAGTCGCTCGGCCCGGTGGCGTCGATTGGCATCGCCTCCGCGGTGCTGGCGGCGCTGACGCTGCTTCCGGGGCTGTTGCTGATCGCGGGCAAGCGCTCGCGCGGAATCTTCTGGCCGAAGAAGCCGACGTTCGACTCCGAGGACGCCGTCGATATCGATTCGCTTGCGAGCGTGGAGCGCCACGCGGGCGTGTGGGGCCGAATCTCTCGCGGCGTCGCCGCGCACCCCCGCCGCACGTGGGTCGCCGCGCTCGTGGGTCTGGGCATCCTCGCGTCGTTCGCGCCGACCTTCGCCGCAAGTGGCGTGGGTCGAGACGAGACCATTACCGGCGAGGTCGAGTCCGTCGATGGGCTCGCCGTGCTCGCCGACCACTTCGATGCGGGTGCGACCGACCCGATCGAGATCGTCGCGTCTCAGGATGACTGGCAGCAGGTGTTGGTGGCCGCCACGTCTGTTGATGGCGTGAGCGGCGGCTACGCGCTTACCCCCGCGGTGATCAAGGGCGCGCCAGGCGGTGTTGTCCAGGAGGATCCCGTCGTCGTCGATGGGCGTGTGGCGCTCGACGTCGTCACCGTCGTGAACTCTTCGTCGCAGGAGGCGAAGGATCTCGTGATTCGCGTACGCGAGGCTGTGCACGCGGTGGATCCGAGCGCTCTCGTGGGCGGAACCGCGGCTGTGAGCCTTGACATCAACGACACCACGGATCGGGACTTGCTCGTCATCGTGCCGACCGTGCTGCTAGTGATTTTTCTGGTGCTCACCGTGCTCCTTCGAGCGGTGCTCGCGCCGCTCATCATCGTGGCTGCCAACGTGCTGTCGTTCGCGGCCACCATCGGCATCTCTGCTCTCGTGTTCAACCACGTGTTCCACTTCCCCGGGGCCGACCCCGCGGTTCCGCTATTCGGATTCGTGTTCCTCGTGGCGCTCGGCATCGACTACTCGATCTTCCTCATGTCGCGCGTGCGGGAGGAGTCGCTGGCGCGGGGCACGCGCGAGGGCGTCCGGCGTGGCCTCGCCGTCACCGGTGGGGTGATCACCTCCGCGGGAATCGTGCTCGCGGCCACGTTCGCGGCGCTCGGCGTGCTGCCGCTGCTGTTCCTGCAGCAGATCGCTTTCATCGTCGCGATGGGCGTGCTGGTGGACACTCTGGTGGTCCGCACGTTGCTGGTCCCCGGCGTCATCTATGACGTCGGGCGCGCGGCATGGTGGCCCTGGCGCAAGAACATCCAGAACTAGTTCGCTCACGCAACAGGAGAGGGGCCCCGTTTCCGGGACCCCTCTCCTGTTGCGATTACTGCGAGCTACTACTTCTTGGCCGGAGCCTTCTTGGCCGGAGCCTTCTCTTCCTTCGCGGCCGCCGGGGCAGCTGCCCAGAGGAGACCCACACCCAGCAGGATGAAGGAGCCACCGAGGCCAGCGATCACGGCCGAGACGCCCAGAGCGAGGTTCAGGGTAGACGCGGTGACCGCGCCAACACCGAGCGGGCCCTGCAGGGCGAGAGCGGTGTCGCTCCACACCTTGCCGCGCAGTTGCGCCTCAACGGGGTTCGTGCGGTCGTAGTCGGACCAGTAGCCGTGAACGGTCTGGTCGACCCCACCCGCAAAGTAGTCCTCAGGAACGATCGTGTACTCGACGCCGGCGAGGTACGTGTTGCCACTGTCGTCGGTGTAGTCCTCGTCGAGCACGACGGTCTGCGGCCCGCTGAGTACGTGGTGGTTGATGGTCGCCATCTCGAACATGTACTCAGTAGCGGTGTTGAGCACCGGGTCGTTCGGGTCGAGGTCGGAGTTGACGACCGCGAAGCCCCAGTCGTCGCGCAGCAGCTTCAGGATCGCGTCCGCGCTTTCCGTGGAGCCGTGGTCGACCAGGTGGCCTTGGTCGTCGTAAGTCAACTTGACGTTTTGCGCCGTGCTGAACTTGTTGAGCGAGCTGTAGCCGTTCTGTACCTGGACGTAGGCGAACGCGCCGCCCGCGAGGAAGATCAGACCCAGCACCGCCATGACAATTCCCAACTTCTTAAGCCTTGCACTCACTTTGGTTCCTCCTAGTTGTGTGTTCGTGCCGTACTGCTAAGGCAATGCTCGCCTAACTTCAGACCCCCCTTTGGGGACTAACGTCCCCGTCTGACAAATCTTCTTGATTGACCTCCCAGCCTGTGGATATCGCCCGTGCGTGCCGTGCCAATGGTTGTCTGGGGCGATGACTCCAACATCGCCTATGCGGACCAATAGCGCAAACGCTGTGCGCCGGACGATTGGGACGGGACCGGACGCTTGGGAACGCGCGCGGTCGCGCCTCGCCCTGCTCGAACGCGTGGGGCACCCTGCTGTGGCGGTCCCGGTGGCGGTCGAAAGCGAGCCCGACGGGCGCGTGGTGGCGGTGTCTCCCGCGGTCGACGGGCTTGATGTCGCGGCCGCCGTGCGCGCAACGCGGCCGCTGACGGCGGGGGAGTGCGTGTGGCTGGGGCAGGCGATCCTGGGAGCCTTGGCGGCCCTCCACGCCGCCGGAGTCGCGCACGGCGATATCTCTCCGCGCAACGTCATTCTTGCCCGGCGCGGGCCCGTGCTCGTTGACGTCATGGGAGGCGACGGCGAGCGCGGCACGCCAGGCTTCGCGGCCCCCGAGCGTGCCGTCAGGGCAGACCCCGCGTGCGACGTGTACTCCGTTGGCAAATTGCTCGCCGCCGTGGTGGACGACGACGGCGCCACGCGCGTCGGCGCGTGGGTGGCTCCGATGGTGGCGGCGGACCCCCTCGCTCGACCCGACGCCGCCACCGCGGCCAGGGCGCTTGCGTCGTGCGCGCGCGCCGAGCCACTGCGGCCCATTCACTTGGACATCGCCGGGCAGGTACGCGCTCGTGCGATCGCACCTTCGGAGAGCCCAACTGAAAAGGATCCGGCGGCGCGCCCGTGGAGAGTCCGCACATTCCTCACGCGGGGGGCGACGGGGGTCGCCGTGGCGGTCGGCGGGTCGGCGCTGTTGCTGACGGGCGTGGTGGGGTGGCTCGGCTCGGGACCGTCTCAGCGCGACGTCGGCGCAGCCGGGGCCCACAGCGAGCGCCGCCGCGCTCGATGCGTCATCGACGGAGTCGGCCGCAGTCTCGCTGCTCGAGGCGCGCGCCGCGGCGCTTGAGCACGAGGACCCGGCCGCCCTGCGAGCCACGACTCTCGCCCAGTCCCCGGCGCGTCGGGCCGACCGCGCGACTCTGCGCGCGCTGGACTCGGGCAAAGCGGCGTACGACGGCTTCTCGATCGACGTCGTGAGTACGCAGGTGGTCGAAGCCAGCGACGCTCACGCGACCATCGCGGTGACCTACCAGACTTCGGCGTACACCCGGTGGCACGGGAACAAGGCTTCGCGGAAGGGCTCGGATCTCGTTGACGCGACCCTCGCGTTGGTGCTGCTGGACGGCGCGTGGGTCATCGAGGACGTTACTGGGGCGCCATGACCCAGCGTGCGGCGTCCTCCACCGTCTGGTGGGTCCACTCGAAGCCGAGCCGAGACAGCACGCCGGGTTCCGCCCGCTGCGACGTCAGCACGTCGTCGGCGGCGGGCCCCACGACCAGCTTCATCGCCCAGGCGGGCGCGCGGAACACTGAGGGGCGTCCCGCGGCAGCGCCAAGCGCGCCGATGACCTCTTCGTTTCGGGCGGGGGTAGGCCCGCAGATGTTGGCCGGGCCGGTGTAGTCAGAGGCGGCGAGGAAGAGGATCGCGCGGACCTCGTCCTCGATCGACACCCACGGCATCCACTGCTTGCCGTTTCCGAAGCTCTTGAGCAGGCCGTACTTCACGGCGGGCTTGAGCCGCTGGGCGAGCCCGCCAGTACGGGCGAGCACCAGGCCGGTGCGTAGGAATACCGTTGGCACGCCAGCATTGACTGCGGGAGTTGCAGCCGCCTCCCACTTGCGTGCAATACCCGTGAGCAGCGAGTCCCCGGTAGACGGGGCGCGCTCGGACAGCTTCTGATCGTGTCCATCGCCGTAGATGCCGATCGACGAGCCCTGGAGGAGGCGTGCATGGGAGTGGCGCTCCGCCAGGGTGCGGGCGATCAGACCGGTGACGTCGAGCCGCGACTGAAGCACTACGTCGGCGTATGAGGGCGTGAGCCGCTTCCCGCCGATCGACGCGCCTGCCAGGTTGACAACGACGTCGGCGCCCGCGACGACGTCCGCGTCGATAATCCCTTCGCCCGGATCCCACGTGGATTCGTTGTCCGCGCGCACGGGCCTGCGCACGAGTTGCGTGTAGGTGTCGCCGCCTTCCGAGATCGCCTCGCGGAGGGCAGTTCCGATCAGGCCGGACGCGCCGGCCAGAACGTAGTGCACGGCCCTAGAGCCCGACCTCGGACTCAAAAGCTCCAGCCTCAATGCGGGCCTTGACCGTCTGCAGGAAGCGCGCGGCGTCGGCGCCGTCAACGAGCCTGTGGTCGTAGGACAGCGGCAGGTACATCATGGGGCGCACGGAGATGACGTCGCCGCCGTCCGGGCCCTTGATGACGACGGGTCGCTTCTCAATCACCGGAGTGGCCATGATGCCCACCTGCGGCATCGCCACCACCGGGGTGTCGAACAGCGTGCCACCCGAGCCGGTGTTGGTGACCGTGAAGGTGCCGCCGGTGAGGTCGTCCATGGTGGCTTTGCCGTCGCGGGCGCGGCCCGCGAGCTCGGCGATCTCGCGCGCGTGGTCAGCGAGCGACTTCGAGTCGGCGTTCTTGATGACCGGCACCATCAGGCCCTTGGGCGTGTCCACGGCAATGCCGATGTTGACCGCCGGGTGGTAGACGATGTTCTCGCCATCGATCGAGGCGTTCAGGAACGCGTGCTCCTGCAGTGCCTCGGCCGCGGCCTTGGTGAAGAACGGCAGGAACGTCAGCTTGGCACCCTCGCGGGCCTCGAAGGCGTCCTTTGCCTTGCTGCGGAGCGCCCAGATGCGCGTGCAGTCGACCTCGACCACCGTGGTCAGCTGCGCCATGCCTTGCATCGACTCGAGCAGGCGGTCGGCGGTGACCTTGCGGATCTTTGACATCTTCACGGTCTGGCCGCGCAGCTCGGAGACAGCGCCCGAAGCCGCTGGCGCCGAGCTGGCTGAGGTGGCCGCCGCAGGCGCTCCCTGCGAAGGCTGAGCCGCGAGCACGTCCTCCTTGCGGATACGACCGCCGACGCCCGTGCCCACCACCGTGGACAGGTCAACGCCGCGCTCCTGCGCGAGGTTGCGGACCAGGGGAGTGACGTAGCCGGACGACGGCGCGGTCGCGCTGGACGACGATGCGACGGCGGGCGAGGGGGCGGGCGCAGGTGCCGGGGCTGGGGCGGCTGGGGCGGGAGCAGCCGCAGGGGCCGCAGGGGCAGGGGTAGGGGCCGGCGCGGGAGCAGCAGCGGCAGCGGGAGCGGGAGCGGCGGCAGCTGGCGTGGCGGCTGGCGTGGCGGCGGGGGTGTCCGCGCCTCCCCCGATGCGCGCGAGCACGGAGCCCACGTCCACGGTCTCGTCCTCCTGGACAAGGATCTCGGACAGTTTCCCCGCGAACGGCGACGGGATCTCGGTGTCCACCTTGTCCGTGGAGATCTCGAGTAGCGGCTCGTCAACGGCGACGTCGTCGCCGACCGCCTTAAGCCAGCGGGTCACGGTGCCTTCGGTCACGGACTCGCCGAGCGCGGGCAGGATCACGTCCTGCCCGCCACCGGCGGGAGCGGCGGCGGGCTCGGGCTCAGGTGAGGCCGCGGGCTCGGGTGCCGCAGCGGCAGGCTCAGCCGCAGCAGCAGGCTCAGCCGCAGCAGCTGGCTCAGGTGCGCTCTCCGCAGCCGCAGCCGCAGCCGGAGCGGGCGCGGCAGCAGGCTCAGGCGCGCTCTCCGCAGCCGCAGCGGGCGCGGCAGCAGGCGCCTCGCCGGACTCGCCGATGCGCGCGAGCACGGAGCCGACCTCGACCGTCTCGTCCTCCTGGACGAGGATTTCGGTCAGCGTGCCAGCCACGGGTGACGGGATCTCGGTGTCGACCTTGTCGGTGGAGATTTCGAGCAGCGGCTCGTCGACGGCGATCGTGTCGCCGACTGCCTTGAGCCAGCGGGTAACGGTTCCCTCGGTAACGGATTCTCCGAGGGCGGGAAGGGTGACGTCAGTAGCCATAGGTCGAATTCTCCCGAATTTCAGTCGTGGGCGTGGAGGGGCTTGCCGGCGAGAGCGAGGTGAGCCTCGCCGAGCGCCTCGTTCTGCGTGGGGTGCGCGTGCACGAGCGACGCGACATCTTCTGGGTGCGCGTCCCAGCCGACGATCAACTGCGCCTCACCGATCTGTTCGCCCACACGGGCGCCAAGCATGTGCACGCCAACGACGGGGCCGTCGGTGACGCGCACGAGCTTGATGAATCCAGCGGTGCCAAGGATCTGGCTCTTGCCGTTGCCGCCGAGGTTGTAGTCGACGGTCTCGACCGCGGCGTCGCCGTACTTCTCCTTGGCCTGCGCCTCGGTGATGCCGACCGACGCGACCTCGGGCTCGCAATACGTCACGCGCGGGATGTGCGCCTCGATGATCGACGCGGGCTTGAGCCCGGCGATCTCCTCGGCGACAAAGATGCCCTGCTGGAAGCCGCGGTGCGCGAGCTGCAGGCCGGGCACGATATCTCCCACCGCGTAGATCGACGCGACGCCAGTGTGGAGCCGCTCATCCGTGAGCACGAAGCCGCGGTCGACGCGGACGCCCTGGTCCTCGTAGCCGAGGTCTGCGGTGCGCGGGCCTCGGCCCACCGCCACCAGCATCATCTCGGCCTCGATGACGGTGCCGTCCTCGAGCGTGGCCTTCACACCCGCGTCGTTCTGTTCGACGCCCTGGAAGCGCACGCCAGTCTTGAACTCGATGCCGCGCTTGCGGAACGCACGCTCGAGGCCCTTCGCGATTGCGGGCTCCTCGTTCGGGACCAAGCTGGGCAGCGCCTCGACGATGGTCACCTTGGCGCCGAACGACGTCCACACGGATGCAAACTCGACGCCGATCACGCCGCCGCCGAGCACCACCACGGACGCCGGCACGTGGTCAAGCTCGAGCGCCTGGTCCGACGTCATCACCTTGCCGCCGATCTCAAGGCCGGGCAGCGACCGCGCGTATGAGCCCGTCGCCAGGACGATGTTCTTGCCCGTGTAGCGCGTGCCATTGACGTCGACCGAGTCGGGGCCGGACAGGCGCCCGTGGCCCTCGATCATCGTCACCTTGCGGGACTTCACGAGCCCCTGCAGGCCCTTGTAGAGGCGGTCCACGACGCCCTGCTTGTACGCGTTCACCTGGTCCATGTGGATCGCGCCGAGCGTGGTCTCCACGCCGATCTTGCTGCCGTCGCGAGCGGTGTCCGCGACCTCGGCCGCGTGCAAAAGCGCCTTGGTGGGGATACAGCCGTTGTGGAGGCAGGTGCCGCCAAGCTTGCCCTCTTCGACCAGCCCGACCGTGAGGCCAAGCTGGGCTGCGCGCAGCGCGGTTGCATAACCGCCGCTTCCGCCGCCGAGGATGAGTACGTCAAACGAGTTCGGGGTGGACTCGGTCACGATGGGGTCTCCTTGTAAGAGCCGACACGGAACGTGGGGTTCCATCTTGTCACTTCCCGCGTACAGACACGAACCGCGATGCCCGTCTACCCTGGGGCTATGGGATTCTTCTCGCGCAAACCGCAACAGTCCGTCGGCGCTGGTGCCGGAAACCCCAAACAGGCTCAGGCGGAGACGCTCGCGCACCTGAAGGAGTTCGTAGCGAGTCGCAACGGCGTCGAGGCCTACATCGAACCTCCCACGCGCGTGACGCAGACGACGATCGTTCTTGTTGCCGACACGGGCGAGTGGACGCGTCGACGCGTCCCCGACGAGGCGACGGCGAGAAAGGTCGCGGCAACGCTCGGCGTTGTCGCGTTCGACGTGAATCTCAGCGGCTACCCGTCCCGCAAGCGCGACTGGGACGCGGCGCAGCGCAAGCGTGGCGGCGCGAACGGGCCTAGCCCAGCCGCTGGCGAGTCCGGCAGCTGGTAGGCCGGGGGCCTAGATTCCCGGCTAGCTCAACGTCGTCAGGTAGCGCACGAGCGTGCGCACCGCGGCGCCCGTGCCGCCTGCGGTCGTGTAGCCGTGCGGCTTGCCCTCGTTGTAGGCGGGCCGAGCGATGTCGAGGTGGGCCCACGGGGTGTCGCCCACGAACTCCTTGAGGAACAGCCCCGCGGTGAGCATGCCTGCGGAGCCCCTCTCGCCGATGTTCTTGAGATCCGCGATCTTTGACTTGAGCGACTCGCTCAGGTACTCGGGCAGCGGCATCGGCCACATCATCTCGCCCACCTCGCCGGCCGCGGCGACGACGGCGTCGCGGATGGCCTCCGTGCCCATCACCCCGCTCGTGCGCTCGCCCAGCGCCATGCCCTGCGCGCCCGTGAGCGTCGCCACGTCGATGAGCACGTCCGGGTTGTCCTCGCGCGCCTTGACGAGGCCGTCTGCCAGAACCAGCCGGCCCTCGGCGTCGGTGTTGAGCACCTCGACCGACGTGCCGCCGTAGATGCGGATGACGTCACTTGGGCGCTGGGCGGTGCCGGACGGGAGGTTTTCTGCGAGGCACAGCCAGCCGATCACGGTCACGGGAAGCTTGGTCGCCGCCGCGGCCAGCACGGTGTGGAGCACCGCTGCCGCCCCGGCCATGTCGGACTTCATGGTCTCCATTGACACGGGCGGCTTGAGCGACAGGCCGCCGGAGTCGAAGGTGATGCCCTTACCGACCAGCGCGACGGTTTTCTTAGAGTCCTCGGGCGTGTACTCGACGCGCACAAGGCGCGGCAGCCGCGACGATCCCATGCCCACGGCCAGGATTCCGCCGAAGCCCTCCTGCGCGAGCTCCTGCGGCTCCCACACCTGAATCTTGCACCCCATCTGGCTGCCGAGCCCAGCGGCGACCTCCGCGAATGTGGCGGGGTAGAGGTCGAGGGGCGCGGTGTTCACGAGGTCGCGCACGCCCGCGACGGCGCCCGCCGTCACCTTGGCGAACTCGATCGCATCGTCGCCCGCGCCGGCGATGAGCCAGTCGGCACCGCCGTACGGCTGCTCGTCGTCCTTGAGCGACTCGTAGTCAGTGAACCGGTAGGCGCCGAGTACCGCGCCCTCCGCGGCGGCTACCTGTGCCGTGTGCGTGAGCGCAGGCAGCGCGACGATGATCGTGCCGGGCTTCTTTCCGCACGCGCGCGCGGCGGATCCGGCGGCGTCGC
The DNA here is from genome assembly GCA_963735005.1 of uncultured Actinomycetota bacterium. GTDB lineage: Bacteria > Actinomycetota > Actinomycetes > Actinomycetales > Demequinaceae > WTKG01. The sequence goes on from CAVTJA010000005.1 coordinate 421,248, forward strand.
GGAGGTCCGAGTCGGTGCCCTCGCCCACGCCAACCAGCACCACCCGGCGCGCGGCGACGGAGTCGTGCGCGATGACAGTGACGGCGCCAACCTTGGCCGACGGATCGAGCGCCGCGGCCGCGGCGGTCAGCGCGTCGCGGGCCGCGTCGGGCAGCTGCGCATGCGCGGTGACCTCGCCGCCCTCAATGACACCGACGATGAGGGCGTCGGCTTCCAGCGTGTCGAGGGGGGCGGTGGTCGCGTTGAGAGAAGTCATGTTCGCATCGTACCTAGCGATAGTTTGGGGATGTGTACGGCCTCATGTTCCGCGCGGTGATCTCCCGCATCGACCCCGAACGCGCCCACCGGCTCGGCTTGCTCGCGGTGCGGCGGGGCGGCTGGGCCGCGCGTGCCCTCAAGGCCGTGCGCCTCTATCCGCGGCCCGCGCGCGGCTTCGCGGTGCAGGCCATGGGGCTCGATTTCCCTGCGCCGCTCGGGATCGCGGCTGGCCTCGACAAGGATGCGACGGCGGTGCGTCAGCTCGCCGACGTCGGGTTCGCGTTCGTCGAGGTCGGGACCGTCACCCCCAGGCCGCAACCGGGCAACCCGCGCCCCCGATCGTGGCGCCACCCCGAACAGCGCGCGCTGCGCAACCGGATGGGGTTCAACAACGCGGGGGCCGACGCCGCGGCCCGCAACCTCGCCAAGCTGCGTAGGTCGCGCGCTGGCCGCGCCGTGATTGTGGGCGCCAACATCGGTAAGAACAAGGACACGACCCCGGCCGACGCGCCGCTCGACTACGCCTACTGCGCACGGGTGCTCGCGCCGCACGCCGATTACTTGGTAGTGAATGTGTCGTCGCCGAACACGCCGGGACTGCGCGACCTACAAAGCGTTGAGTCGCTGCGTCCCATTCTGGAGGCCGCGCGACGCGCCGCCGACGAGGCGACGGACGCCGTCGGCCGGGTGCCGCTACTCGTGAAGATCGCTCCGGATCTCGCCGACGAGGACGTCGACGCCGTCGCGGCCCTGGTGGCGGATCTGCGCCTCGACGGGGTGGTGGCGACCAACACGACCATCGCGCACGATTACGGCGAGGGTGGGCTCTCCGGACCCCCGTTGCTTCCGCGCTCGCTCCAGGTCGTCGCGCGCCTGCGCGCCGCGCTTGGTAGGGGCCCGTGCATCATCGGCGTTGGTGGGATTTCCTCCGTTACAGACGCGCGCGCCATGCTCACCGCGGGCGCGAACTTGGTGCAGGCGTACACGGCCATGGTTTACCAAGGGCCGTTGTGGCCAGCTCGCGTCAATCACGATCTTTCGCTATTCGAGCGGCGTACCGCGCATCTGTGAGAAATGCGACAACCTCGCGGGAACCATTCCTGAGACAACTGCGTTACACATGATGTACGTACCTGCCAGACGTACACGGCATTGTTTTCTCCTTTGAAGCAGAGAGTCCCCGCGGCCTACGGCCCCGGGGACTCTTTGCGTTTCCGGAGGGTCGCTACGGGCGCCCTGACGGGTTGTTCTCGATGGTCAGGCGCGGGTCGTCCTCCACAAAGCCCGCCAAGGCGTCGTCAATCTGGGTCAGTGTGGCGTCGGGAAGCTCGACGCCGGAGGCCTTGACGTTTTCGGCCACCTGCTCCGGCCGCGATGCCCCGATGATGGCCGCGGAAACGTTGGGCTGCTGGAGTACCCACGCCACAGCAAGCTGGGCCATCGTGAGGTCAAGGTCGTCCGCGATGGGCTTGAGCTTCTGCACCGCCTCGAGCAGCCCCGCGCGCTCAAGGAAGCCCGCGATCATGTTCTTACCGCCGGTCTCGTCGGTCGCACGGGAGCCCTGGGGAAGCGGCTGGCCGGGCAGGTACTTGCCCGTGAGGATGCCCTGGGCGATCGGGGACCACACGATCTGCCCGAGGCCGCCATCCTGGCACGCCGGGACGACCTCCTTCTCGATGACGCGGTACAGCATGCTGTACTGCGGCTGGGAGGCGATCAGGGGGATGCCGAGGTCGCGCGCCATCGCGGTCGCCTGGCGAATCTTGTCCGCGGGCCACTCGCTGACGCCCATGTAGTGCGCCTTGCCCGAGTGGATGACGTCGGCGAACGCCTGCATCGTCTCCTCGAGGGGAGTCTCGTAGTCGTAGCGGTGCGCGATCCAGACGTCCACGAACTCCGTCTGCAGGCGCCGAAGCGAGCCGTCGATGGCCGCCATCAACGCCTTGCGGCTGAGGCCCTTCTGGTTCACCCCGGGCCCGACGCCCCAGAAGGTCTTGGTGATGATTTCCAGCTGGTGGCGGTCTTCTCCCTTGAGGATCTCGCCGAGGACGGTCTCGCCGCGCGTGTTGGCGTAGGCGTCGGCGGTGTCGAACGTGGTGATGCCCGCGTCGAGCGCGGCCTTGACGCACGCCGCCGCCTGGTCGGCCTCAATTTGAGAGCCGTGGGTCAGCCAGTTGCCGTAGATGATCTCCGTGACCTTGAGTCCGGAGTTGCCGAGGTATCGATAGTTGATCATGTGCACGACACTACAGCGTGAAATCGAAACGATTCGAGCCCGCGAGGCTAGACGGGGTATTCGCCCCGCTTGACGCGCGGCTTGGGCAGGCGCAGCGACCGCATCTGGGATAGCCGGGTGATCGCGTACAGCCTGTAACCACGGGGTAGCGCCGACGCGCCAAACTTCGCGGTGGCGAGGGTCCGGATGCGGCGCACCAGGTAGATCGTCTCGACGACCCACGCGAGCATAAAGAAGACCAGGATCAGGAACGCGAACGTGGCCACCAGCGGGAACGCGCCCGCGAAGAAGTACGCGCCCATCGACAGCAACGCAAGCGGGAGCAGGAACTCGCCGATGCTTCGCCGTGCGTCGATGTAGTCGCGGGCGAAGGCGCGCGGCAGGCCGGCGTGCTGTGGGGGCATGTTGCGGACGTCGCCCTCCTGCATCGCCGCGTACTCCTTTGCGCGCTTGACGCGGTCGCGCTCGCGTGCGGCGGCCTTGCCTACCTTGCGGTCCTGGACCAAAGGCCGGCGCTTGCGCGCCTCCTGCTCCTTGCGCTTCGGGGTGGGCTTGCCTTTGCCGGACGGCTCAACCGTCTCATCGTCCAAATTCGCCATGTGCCGAACTATACCGAGCGGGCCCGCCGCGCTAGTGTCGCATGCAACAGCGCAACAGTCCTGGGAGGGCAGATGCGGCGCAACTGGCTCGACGTGGTGGTCGATTGGGCGGAGGCCCGGCGCGCACCGGGATGGCTACTGACGCTCGGTCTGTGGGGCGCTCTCGTTCTGCTCTTCAATGGCACGCACTGGCTGGACGGCACCACCCCCTGGGGGAAGTTCGGAACAGTGTCCGCAGACGCGCTCTACTTCCCGCTCGCGCTTGCGTTCTACGGGGTCAGTCGCAGCCGGGCGCGGGCCGGCTTCGAGGCGTTCGCGCCTGCCCTGGGACTTCCACAACAAGACCGTGAGGCCGCACGTGCGGCGTTCTTGCGATTCGGGCCGTGGGTGGCGATCATCGCAACTCTCGCGGGCGGCGCGATGGGTCTCGCGTCTTTGCTCGGGGATGACTCAACCGGCGGCAAGGTGTTCTCGTCTCCGCTCGCCATTGTGGTGATCGGCGTGCTCGGCTTGTTTGTCGCCTACGGCACGTTCATCGCGGGCGTGCTCTTCGTCGTCACGGTCATCGCGCGCATCACGCGACTTCACCGCGCGGCGACCACCGTGGACATCTTTCGCACCGGCCCGGCGCATGCCTTCGCTCCGGTGACAGCAGGGCTCAGCGGTTTCGTGGTTGTGGTTGTCACGTATTCGCTCGTCACGGATGAATCCACCGCCGGGACCGTCTTCGGAAGGGTCTTCGCGGGCGTCATGGTGGTGTTTGCGCTCCTCGTCTTCGCTGTGCCCCTGTTGGGCATGCGCTCCCGCCTGCTTGAGGCGAAGGAGGCCGCTCTCGACGCTAGCCTCGCGCGCCGCGAGCAGACGATGGCGAGAATCGCCGCCGCGATCGACGCAGGCCAGGATCAGATGGTCGGCGCTCTCAACGACTCGATCGACGCGTTGGTCGCAGAGGAGGGGCGCATTCGCAGGGCGTCCACGTGGCCGTGGGACGCAGGCACCGCCCGAGGAGTCCTGACGACGGTCCTGCTGCCGATCGTGACGTGGGCCGCGACCGCGGGCCTTGGCAAGCTGCTGGACCTCTAGCGCGCTAGTCCTTGTCAGTGTTCGGCGCGGGGAGGTCGAGCATCCGGTCGAGCGCGACCTTCGCCTGCGCGGTGGTCTCCGGGTCCACGACGATGCGGTTGGGAACCTCGCCGGCAACAAGCTGCTCCATTGCCCACACCAGGTGGGGCAGGTCGATCCTGTTCATGGTTGAGCAGAAGCACACCGTGTCCTCGAGGAACATGATCGTCTTGTCGAGGTGCGCGTTCGCGAGCCGGCGCACGAGGTTCAACTCCGTGCCGATCACCCAGGCGCTGCCAGGCTCGGCCGCCTCGATGGTCTTGATGATGTATTCGGTGGAGCCCACGTAGTCCGCGTTCACCACGACCTCGTGAGCGCACTCCGGGTGCACAAGCACGTTGATCCCCGGCACCTTGGCGCGGGCGGCGTCCACGTGCTCCTTGCGGAACCGGCCGTGCACCGAGCAGTGGCCGCGCCACAGGATCACGCGCGCCGCCTGTAGCTGTTCGATGGTGTTGCCCCCAAGCGGCTTGCGCGGGTCGTACAGCACGCAGTCGTTGAGGCTCAGCCCGAGTTGGAGCACGGCGGTGTTGCGGCCAAGGTGCTGGTCGGGGAAGAACATCACCTTGCCGTCGCCCTCGACTCCGCCCACTTGGTCGAATGCCCAGCGCAGCGCGACCTCGGCGTTCGAGGATGTGCACACCACGCCGCGATTACGGCCGCAGAACGCCTTGATGGCCGCCGTCGAGTTCATGTAGGTGACCGGGATGGTCTGGTCGGTGACGCCCGCCTCGGCGAGCGCGCCCCAGGCGTCCTCCACCTGGCTGATGTCAGCCATGTCCGCCATCGAGCAGCCTGCGGCCATGTCGGGGAGGACCACCGCTTGGTGGTCGCCGGTGAGGATGTCCGCGCTCTCGGCCATGAAGTGCACGCCGCAGAAGATGATGAACTCGGCCTCGGGCCGTGCGGCGGCCTCGCGCGCGAGCTTGAAGGAGTCGCCCGTGACGTCGGCAAACTTGATGACCTCGTCGCGCTGATAGTGGTGGCCGAGGATGAACGCGCGCGAGCCGAGCGCCTCGCGGGCGGCGACAGCGCGCTCCATCAGGTTGGGGTCGCTGGGCGCGGGAAGGTCTCCGGGGCAGTCCACACCTTTCTCGGAGCGGCCGTCGCGGCCCTCCCCGAGAAGCAGCAGTGCCGACGGGCGGGGTTCGTCAAATGTCGAGGTCACGTCTTCATTCTGACACGCGGCTACGGCAGACTGTCCGCCATGCGCGTGGTCATCAGCACTGAAGCGTGGCCAGAGAAGGACGGCACCCTTGTGTCGGCCTCAACTGTGCGCGCGCTGGTGCAGGTGGCGTGGACGGCGACGAACCGAGACGTGACGCTCGACGTGTTCGCCACCGGCGGCGGGGGGCCACGCTGGATCGACGACCTTCCCGGCAAACGAGTGACGGTGGGCGGCGCCGAGGCGGTAGAGACCGAGCAGGGCATGGTGCTCGGGCCCAACGATGGCGAGACGCGGTGGAACCCTTCTGACCTCGCCGCCGCGCTGCTCGGCCTCGGTGCGTCCGCCGAGCGCGACAAACACGTCCTGCCCGTCATCGTGCCGCTTGGAGACGAGCCCCCCGCGGGCGACGCCGCCGACCTGTGGGGCGGCTCGCTCGAGGCGATGCGGTTCGGCACTCGCAAACTTGCGTTGCGGGCACTCGTGGGGAGTCAGCGGCCGTTGCTGGGGTTCAAGGGAATGGCGGCACACACGATGCTGCGGCGCGAGCATGACCCCGCGATCGCCACCGCTGCCCAGGAGCAGGAGCGCCGCTGGGCGGACATCGCACGGGCGGGCGACGCGCTCGCGGCGCGCACCACGCTGCTTGGCCCGTCGCGACTGTCTGACGCACCCGGCTCCGGGGCGGCGGGCGGGCTCGCATATTGCCTTGCCGCGTTTGGCGCGGAACTGACGGCTGGCTCGGCTTTCGTGGCGGACGTCGCGCACCTTCACTCACGGCTGGAGGGCGCGGACGTGGCGGTAGCGATCGCGGGGAGCGGTTCGCACGCCGACCTCGACGAGGGCTCCGTGGCGCCCATGGCAGAGGAGGCGGCGAGGTTGGGGATTCCATGCGTGCTTGTTGCGCCCGCCGTCGACGTCGGCAAGCGCGGCCTGATGGCGGCTGGCGTGAGCGCGGCGTTCGCGGCGGGGGAGGGGCTCGACGCTCTCGAGTCCCAGGTGGCCCGCGTAGCCCAGACATGGACGCCCGCGCGGTGACGCCCGCGTGGCGGGGCTGGACCCTCTCGAGCATCGTCTTGCCCGCCGCCTGCGCAATCCTGGGCGCATTCGTGTTCACCCAGCCCGAGGCCGTGCTGCGGCTCTTCGGGCTACACATCGACGATTCGGTGGATCCCGAGGCGTTCGCTCTCGTGTTCAGGTGGCTGGGAGTGGGGCCGATACTGCTGGCGGTGCTGCTCGTGGCGCTCGGGGCGCGCCGCGCGCGCAGGCATCGGGACCAAGGATTCAGGGAATAGCGCGGCGAACGCGTACGCTATGACATAGACACGCAGTGAAGGGAGCCGCTATGACGGACACCGCAACCGAGAACGCCACCCACGGGGTCACCATCACCGATGGCGCCGCCGCGAAGGTGAAGAGCCTCCTCGCCCAGGAAGGCCGCGACGACCTCCGTCTGCGCCTCTCCGTTCAGCCGGGCGGCTGCTCAGGACTCATCTACCAGCTCTACTTCGACGAGCGGACGCTCGACGGGGACGCCGTGCGTGACTTCGACGGCGTTGGCGTGGTCGTGGACAAGATGTCGGTTCCGTACCTCGACGGTGCGAAGATCGACTTCTCGGACACGATCGAGAAGCAGGGCTTCACGATCGACAACCCCAACGCGTCGCACTCGTGCGCGTGCGGGGACTCTTTCAGCTAGTCATTGGCGGGTGTTTCGCCCGCGCTCAAGGACGGGCGGCACCCCCTGGGGTTGCCGCCCGTTTCGTTTCTGGGCGCAGTTTTCGCATCAGCGCAGCGGCGCACGCAGCGCGCCAAGCGCATCGGCCAGCGCCGCCGCGAAGGCCGCCGGAGCGTCGTCGTCGACCCCCGGGTGCAGGCCCAGCCGGATGTTGCCGTCGGTGCCGAGGCCCATCGCGTCGAGCACGTGGCTACGGGGAAAGTCACCTGCGGTGCAGGCGGATCCCGAACCCACCGCGAAGCCGCGCCGGTCAAGCTCAGCCTGGACCGCCTCGCCGTCCACACCATCGCATACGAGCGTGATCACGTGGGGGAGCGCAGGATCGCCGACGCGCACGGCCTGCACCCCGCCGATCCCTTCGGCGAGTTCCGCGAACCGCGCAACGAGCCCAGCCATGCGCGGCCCCTGTTGTGCGCGCGTAGCCTCCCGTTCCTGGAGGGCGACCGCCGCCGCGAGCGCCGCGGGAACGTTGACGCCGCCTGGCGCCCATGGATTTCCCGGAGATCCGGGGGCCGCGAGCCAGCGGGCGCCTGGCCGTAGGGAGACCACGCCCAGGCCGCCGGGACCACCCCAATCCGCTGGATGCGCGGCCAGCGCGTCCCAATGGTCGGGCGGGGCGACGTGCCCGATCGAGGCGGTGGCGTCGACGAACAGCGGGACGCCCGCTGCGCTCGCGGCGCCGGACACTGCGGCGAGTTCCTGGACGCGCCCGGTCTCGCGGTTGGCGTGCTGCACCGCGGCAACGGCCACGCCATCGCGCGACACGGCGTCGGCGAGCTGTGTGACGTCCAGGGCTCCGGTCGCGTCCACCGCAACGGTGTCGACGGCATCGGGTGCAATGGCGGACGCCGTCTCAAGCACGGCGACTCGCTCGACGGCGGTCACCACGACGCGGCTAGCGCCGCGGCGCGCCCGAGCCAGCCCCGCCAGCGCCAGCGACAGCGCCGTGTACGGCGAATGGGTGAATCGCGTGAGCTCTGGACGGGCGCGAAAGACGGCCGCGATCTCTTCTCGAGCGCCGTCCACGAGCGCACGTGCGGCGCGGGATTCGGAGTGCAGACGCGACGGCTCCGCCCAGCCGTCGTCGATGGCGGCCAAATAGGCCGCGCGCGTTCGCGCAGATAGGGGCGCGGAGCCGGCCGCGTCAAGGAACTCGCGCGACGCCCGCAATTCCGCCATGAGTGCACCCTAACCCGCGCTAGACTTCCCGTGTGTCCAATAACAAGACCTCGCGTAGGGGTACTCGGACGACGTTGACGGTCGCGCTCACAGCGGTAGTTGTGACGCTTGCTGGCTGCTCTACTGGCGCCGAGAACGGCGGATTGCCGAGCTCCCCTGGAATCACCAATCACACCGGAACCGTCATCAACCTGTGGAACGGCGCCTGGATCGCCGCCCTCGTGGTCGGCGTCATCACCTGGGGGCTCATCCTGTGGGCCGTCGTGGTGTACCGCAGGCGCAAGGGCGACAACAAGTTGCCCAAGCAGACGCGGGTGAACCTTCCGCTGGAACTCATGTACACCGTCGTGCCGCTGATCATGATCGGCGTCCTCTTCAAGTGGACCGCGCAGACGGCGTGGGAGGTCACGGATACCAGCCAGCCCGCAGACCTGCACGTTGAGGCCATCGGCAAGCAGTGGTCCTGGGACTTCAACTACACGGACGACGACGTCTACTTGGCCGGAGTTCAGGCCAACCTGACGGGCCAGGAGGGTGTCCGCGACACCCTCCCCACGCTCTACCTGCCGGTGAACGAGAGCGTCCTCATCTCGGTTGAGTCGCGCGACGTGATCCACTCCTTCTGGATTCCCGCGTTCCTGTACAAGATTGACGCGATCCCTGGGCGCCACAATGCCTTCCAGGTGACGCCCACTGAACTGGGCACCTACACCGGCAAGTGTGCCGAACTGTGCGGAGAGTTCCACGCCTCGATGCTGTTCACCGTCAAGGTTGTCACCCGCGAGGAGTACGACGCCTATATTCAGTCGTTGCGCGACAAGGGCAACGTGGGAAGCATCGGGCTCGAATACAACCGTCAAGCCGCTGACCAGGAGGGCAAGTAGATGGCCGCCTATACCGAGGTAACTGGGGCTAAGCGCCGCGGCTCGGTGATCATCAAGTGGATCACGTCCACCGATCACAAGACCATCGGCTACATGTACCTCGGGACGTCGTTCCTGTTCTTCCTTATCGCCGGCCTCATGGCCCTGGTGATGCGCGCCGAGCTCTTCGAGCCTGGCATCCAGGTGGTGCAGTCGGCCGACCAGTACAACCAGCTGTTCACGATGCACGGCACGATCATGCTGCTGCTGTTCGCGACGCCGCTGTTTGCGGGCTTCGCCAACGTCATCATGCCGCTGCAGATTGGCGCGCCCGACGTCGCCTTCCCGCGCCTCAACATGTTCGCGTACTGGCTGTACCTGTTCGGTGGCCTTATCGCGTCTGCTGGCTTCTTCACGCCGCAGGGCGCAGCTTCATTCGGCTGGTTCGCGTACACGCCGCTGTCGACCGAGATCTACTCGCCGTCGCTCGGCGCCGACTTGTGGGTGTTCGGCCTCGCCATGGGTGGTTTCGGAACCATCCTCGGTGCCGTCAACTTCATCACCACCATCGTCACCATGCGCGCGCCCGGCATGACCATGTTCCGCATGCCGATCTTCACGTGGAACACGCTCGTCACTTCGCTGCTGGTGCTGATGGCGTTCCCGCCGCTTGCCTCGGCGCTGCTTGCGCTAGGCTCCGACCGCACGCTCGGGTCCCAGGTGTTCAACCCGGACTACGGAGGCGCGATCCTCTGGCAACACCTGTTCTGGTTCTTCGGCCACCCCGAGGTCTACATCATCGCGTTGCCCTTCTTCGGCATCGTGACGGAGATCCTCCCGGTGTTTAGCCGCAAGCCGCTGTTCGGCTATCACGGCCTCGTGTATGCGACAGTGTCGATCGCCGCGCTGTCCGTTACCGTCTGGGCACACCACATGTATGTCACGGGCGCGGTGCTGTTGCCGTTCTTCTCGTTTATGACGATGCTCATCGCGGTGCCAACCGGCGTGAAGTTCTTCAACTGGATTGGCACCATGTGGCGCGGCAAAATCAGCTTTGCGACGCCGATGCTGTGGTCCGTTGGCTTCCTTGTCACCTTCCTGTTCGGTGGACTTACCGGCATCATCCTGTCGTCGCCGACGCTCGACATCCCGGTGTCCGACTCCTACTTTGTGGTGGCTCACTTCCACTACGTCGTGTTCGGCACGGTCGTCTTCGCAATGTTCGCGGGCTTCTACTTCTGGTGGCCCAAGATGACCGGCAAGATGCTGCACGAGGGCTGGGGCAAGCTGCACTTCTGGCTGCTGTTCATCGGGTTCCACACCACCTTCCTGATCCAGCACTGGCTGGGCGCAGACGGCATGGCGCGACGCTACGTCGACTATCTGCCCGAAGACGGCTTCACCCGCATGAACCAGGTGTCGACCATCGGGTCCGTCATCCTGGCGCTGTCGACGCTGCCGTTCTTGTGGAACGTCTACCGCACGGCCAAGAAAGGCAAGAAGGTCGAGGTCGACGACCCGTGGGGCTACGGCAACTCGCTCGAGTGGGCCACGTCCTGCCCGCCGCCACGCCACAACTTCACCTCGCTGCCGCGCATCCGTTCGGAGCGCCCGGCGTTCGACCTCCACCACCCGGAGGCCGCCAAGATCGACCACGACGCTGAGAGTCACTAGGGGGTCCGGCCGTGCGCAACGAATCGACCATTTTCAACCTGTCGGGCGCCTTCTTCCTGTTGATGGCGATCATTTACGGGTTGCTGACGCACTTCAAGGAGCTCGTGGGCTTCCCGGCGATCCTGTTGACGTCGTTCCTCGCGCTCATGATGGGCGTGTACTTCCGCATGCTCGCGAAGCGCCACGGCGCACGCCCTGAAGACCGCGGCGACGGCGAGATCGCCGAGCTGCCTGGCGAGCAGGGCGTCTACTCGCCCTGGAGTTGGTGGCCGCTCGTGCTCGCGCTCTCCGCCGCGATGGGCTTCCTCGCCCTTGCCGCCGGCTGGTGGATCATGGTGCCCGCTGCGATGGCGGCGGCGGTCGGGCTCACCGGCTGGGTGTTCGAGTTCTCGCGCGGGCAGCACGAGCACTAAAGGGTCGCTCGGGATTGGTGGTCGCGCTTCTCGGCGCGGTCAGGCTTGATCCCCTCCAAGCGCGACCACCAATCCCTCGCTCAAGTCGTAGGACGCACCCCACGGCGCGGTCAGGCTTGATCCCCTCGAAGCGCGACCACCAATCCCTCGGCGAACTGCGAGTTTGTGGCGTTGTTCACTGCGTCGACCGTGACCTCTCGCGGCACCCCGGCGATTACGTCAGTGACAAACATCGGAAGGGGAGATCCAGCATGACTTCACGCATTGCCACGAGAGCCCTCGCGACATTTGCCGGGGCATCGCTCATCGCACTGTCCGCGACCGTCGCATTTGCAGACGACGAGAACGATGGCACTGACTCAGGAGGCCCGTCTGGGCACACTCCTTGCGTCACCGAGACCGCTCCCTCCCCGTCGCCCTCCGCGACGACGGAAGGCCCCGCTGCAGACATCGCACACTACGTGGCCCCTGGCCGCGCCGTGAGCTTCGACCGCCCCGAGGGCAAGGGCAAGCCCGACAAGGCCGACAAGTCGCACGGCAAGTCAGGCGAGGCCCACGGCAAGCCCGACAAGGCCGACAAGACGCACGGCAAGTCAGGCGAGGCCCACGGCAAGCCCGACAAGTGCGCCAAGGCGGCCGACAAGATCGCCCGCGACGAGCTCAAGGCGGCCATCAAGGAATCCGGCGGCAACTGGGGCATGGAGATGAGCCGTGACGCTCACGTCCGCGTCGCCACCAAGCTCGCCGCGCGCCTCGACTTCCTGCCTGAGGCTGCCAAGTCCTACGCGATCGTCGTAATGATGCAGAAGATCGGCGTGAACCTTCCCGAGGACTTCGACATCTCGACGTTGTTCCCCGAGGGATTCGACTTCGAGAAGGTCTACGCGTACATCGACGAAGTCGTGGCCTTCCACAACAAGGGCACAGACGACGACACCACGGACGACGAGGGCGACCCTACGCCCACGCCAAGCCCCAGCCCGAGCCCCAGCCCGAGCCCCAGTCCGTCCGCAAGTTAAACCCACCCCGCACGAGACAGAGGGGCGCGACCCGCAAGGGCCGCGCCCCTCTGTCATGCGTGCCGTACCCGTGCCGACGGCCGATGACGCGGTTAAGGCGCTACGTATGCCTTGAGGTGGCGCGCGGTGAGGGTGTCGGCATCCGAGATCAGGGACGCGGGCGTGCCCTCGAAGACAACCTCGCCGCCGTCGTGGCCCGCGCCAGGCCCAATGTCGATGATCCAGTCCGCGTGGGCCATCACGGCCTGATGGTGCTCGATCACGATCACGGAATTTCCCGAGTCCACGAGCTGGTCAAGCAGGGCGAGTAGCCTGTCGACGTCCGCCAGGTGGAGCCCAGTAGTGGGCTCGTCGAGAACGTAGGTTGAGCCCGATTTCGCCATCTGGATGGCGAGTTTGACCCGCTGCCGCTCGCCGCCCGACAGCGTGTTGAGCGCCTGACCGATGCCGAGGTACCCAAGGCCAACATCGTCCAGCCTGCGCAAAATCTCGTTGCTGGCGCCGGCGGGGAAGAATGCGAGCGCCTCGCCCACCGACATCTCGAGCACTTCGCTGATGTTCTTGCCGCGGAGCGTGAGTGCGAGGACGTCGGGCGTGAAGCGTTTGCCCTCGCACGCCTCGCACACGGTGCTGACCGTGGCCATCGGGCCGAGCTCGGTGAAGATCAACCCGGCGCCCTTGCATTCCGTGCAGGCGCCCTCGGAGTTGGCGCTGAAGAGAGCGGGCTTAACGCCGTTTTCCTTCGCGAACTCCTTGCGGATGTGGTCCAGGAGTCCCGTGTATGTCGCTGGGTTGCTGCGGCGCGAACCCTTGATCGCCGACTGGTCCACCACAACCACGCCGTCGCGACCAGCGAGGTTGCCGTGGATGAGCGAGCTCTTGCCTGACCCGGCCACTCCGGTGACGACGGTGAGCACGCCGGTGGGCACGTCGACGTTAACGCCCCGAAGGTTGTGCTGCCTCGCGTCCCGGATCGAAAGCGCGCCCGTTGCCGCCCGCGGCTCCACTCTCAGCTTGGCGCGGTGATCAAGATGCTCGCCGGTGAGCGTCGCTGAACCGCGCAACCCCGCGACGGGACCGGCGTACTGCACGCGGCCGCCGTCCTTGCCGGCGCCCGGGCCCAGGTCGACGACGTGGTCGGCGATCGCGATGACCTCGGGCTTGTGCTCGACCACCAGCACGGTGTTGCCCTTGTCGCGGAGGCTCTGCAGTAGCGCGTTCATGCGCTCGATGTCGTGGGGGTGAAGGCCGGCGGTCGGCTCGTCAAACACGTAGGTGATGTCCGTGAGGGACGAGCCAAGGTGGCGCACCATCTTGACGCGCTGCGACTCTCCGCCCGACAGCGTCCCGGACGGGCGGTCAAGGCTGAGGTAGCCGAGCCCAATCTGCACAAGCGAGTCGAGGTTCTCCTGGATCCCAGCGAGCAGGGGAGCGACGGTTGGCAGCTTCAGTTTGCGCGTCCACTCGGCGAGGTCGCTGATCTGCATCGCGCATACGTCGGCGATGCTGAGGCCCTCGATCTTCGACGAGCGCGCAGGCTCGGCGAGCCGGGTGCCGTCACAGTCTGGGCAGGTGGTGAAGGTGACCGCGCGCTCCACGAAGGCGCGGATGTGCGGCTGCATCGCCTCGACATCCTTAGCAAGCATCGACTTCTGGATCTTGGGCACGAGTCCCTCGTAGGTGAGGTTGATGCTGCCGATCTTGACCTTGGTGGGCTCCTTGTACAAGAAGTTGTCGAGCTCGCGCTTGCCGTAGTCGCGGATCGGTTTGTTGGGGTCGAGGAAGCCCGACTCCGTGAAGATGCGTACCTGCCAGCCGTCGGCCGTATAGCCGGGAATGGTGAGCGCGCCGTCGGCGAGCGACTTGGCGTCGTCATACAGCTGGGACAGGTCGATGTCGCTGACGCTACCCATGCCTTCGCAGCGCGGGCACATGCCGCCCAGCACCTTGTATTCGCGCTTCTGGGCTGCCTTAGAGGCGCCCTTGGCGACCTTGACGGAGGCGATGCCCGTGGCGGACGGGACGTTGAAGGAGAACGCTTGGGGCGGGCCGATGTATGGGCTGCCAGCCCGGCTAAATAGAATTCTGAGTAGCGCGTTCGCGTCGGTCGCGGTGCCGACGGTCGAGCGGGCGTTCGCGCCCAGCCGTTCCTGGTCGACGATGATCGCGGCGCTGATGCCACGCAGGGCGTCGACGTCTGGCCGCGCGAGGCTGGGCATGAACCCCTGTACGAAGGCGCTGTACGTCTCGTTGATCAACCGCTGGGACTCCGCCGCGATGGTGCCGAACACGAGCGAGGACTTGCCGGAGCCGGAGACGCCGGTAAACACGGTCAGCCTGCGCTTGGGGATGTCGAGCGAGATGTCCTTGAGGTTGTTCTCGCGTGCGCCCATCACCTCGATGACGCCGTGCGAGTCGGCGGGGTGACCCGTGTTGCGCGTCGAGGTCATCGTGGGGCTCCTTGCCTGATCAGACACCAACCAATGGCCGGGGAGGCCGGAAGACTCCTCCGCGGGAAATGGTGATGGGCCGACCCCGCAGGGCCGACCCATCACCAGCGAGGCATATCGCCTACAGGTTCACCAGCGTGGTCGCCTTGGCGTTGTCGAAGCGGCTCTGGACGTTCGCCCAGTCCACGACGTTCCACCACGCGGCGACGTAGTCCGCCTTGACGTTGCGATACTGCAGGTAGAACGCGTGCTCCCACATGTCGAGCATGAGCAGCGGGACGATGCCGGCGGGGACGTTGCCCTGCTGGTCGTAAAGCTGGAAGATGATGAGCTTCTTGCCGAGCGAGTCCCAGCCGAGGATCGACCATCCGGATCCGAAGATCGCCATGGCGGTCGCGGTGAAGTGCGCGCGGAACTTGTCGAACGATCCAAACTGGTCGTCGATCGCCGCGGCGAGGTCGCCCACGGGCTTGTCGCCGCCGTCGGGGGACATGTTCGTCCAGAAGATCGAGTGGTTGATGTGGCCGCCAAGGTGGAAGGCGAGCGCGCGCTCGATGCCAGCGACGGGCCCGAAAGCGTCGTTGTCGCGAGCGGAAGCGAGCTGCTCAAGCGCGGTGTTCACGCCGGCGACGTACGCGGCGTGGTGCTTGCTGTGGTGTAGCTCCATGATGGCGCCGTCGATGTGCGGCGCGAGGGCGCCGTAGTCATATGCGAGGTCGGGGAGCGTGTAGTCAGCCATAAGTCTCCTGTCCAGGGGCTCTACGCGAGCCCGATTTTCGGGTACGACACGAGCCTAGTCCCCGTGTCCAGTTCCACTAAATACCAACGCGGGCACACCCCCAGACAATCCCGCCAGGAACCCGCCAACGACGCCGCCCACGCTGTTCAGCCCCCGAGCGGCGTCTGAAGCGCACGCATCTGAAAGAGGAAAACGGGCGTTGTCGAGGGGATCAAGCCTGACCGCCCCGAGCAACGCCCGTTTTCCTCTTTCAGCCCTTAGTGGTGCTCAGCCTCCGCGAGCTCCGTTCGGGTCACCGGCTCCACCCGATCCTCGAAGTAGAACCGCGACATTGCCGCGCGCGCCTTCTTGAAGCGCCACCATGGCTGCTGAACCCCGTGGTCGTTGAGCTTGTCGCCAAAGTCGAGCGGCCGCTCCACGTCGTGCTGGACGCGAACCCAGATCTCCTGGTCGTCGAGGGGCTTGTGAACCTCGCGGTACTCGCCCTCCTCGGACCGGACGATGCGGCCCGTCTCATGCCCGTGCAGGACCAGTTCGCGGTCCTTGCGCTGAAGGCCAAAGCAGATGCGCTTGGTGGCCCAGAAGGCGAACACCGGGAGCACGAACAGCAGCACGCGGAAGCCCCACGTGAGCGCGTTGATGGACATCGAGAAGTAGCCCGCGATGATGTCGTTCGAGCCAGCGAGCACCAGCACCAGGTAGAACGCGATCATCGCGACGCCGAGGCCCGTGCGGGTGGGAGCGTTGCGCGGGCGGTCGAGAACGTGGCGCTCGCCGCGGTCCTTGGTTGCCATCGCCTCGATGAACGGATAGAGGGCCTGGACCGTGAAGATGATGCCCGGCAACAGCGCGCCTGGTAGCAGCACGTTCAGCGAGAAGGTGTAGTCGCCGAGGTTCCATTCCCAGTTGGGCGTCATGCGCAGCGCGCCCTCGAGGAACAGCATGTACCAGTCGGGCTGAGCACCCGCGGACACCGGTGAGGGGTCGTACGGCCCATAGTTCCATACCGGGTTGATGGTTAGCGTCGCCGCGAGCAGCGCGATCACGCCGAACACGATGAAGAAGAAGCCGCCAGCCTTGGCCGTATACACGGGGAACAGCGGCAAGCCCACGACGTTCTTGTGTGTGCGGCCCCCGGCCGGGTACTGGGTGTGCTTATGCACAAACACGAGCAGCAGGTGCACGCCGATCAACCCGAGGATGACGGCCGGGACCAGCAGGACGTGGAACGTGTACAGCCTCGGGATCAGGGCGTCGCCAGGGAACTCTCCGCCAAACATCCAGTACGAGATGCGTGAGCCGAGCAGCGGGATGGATCGCATGACGCCGTCGAGGATGCGCAGGCCGTTGCCGGACAGGACGTCGTCCGGGAGCGAGTAGCCAGAGAAGCCCGCGAGCAGCGACGTGACCAGGATGGTAAAGCCCACCACCCAGTTGATCTCGCGCGGCTTGCGGAAGGCGCCCGTGAAGAACACGCGCAGCATGTGGACCATGAGCGACGCGGTGAACATCAGCGCGGCCCAGTGGTGCATCTGGCGCATCAAGAGGCCACCGCGCACGTCGAACGATAGATGTAGCGTGGACGAGAACGCCTCGGACATCTGGACGCCCTGCATGGTCTCGTACGCACCGTCATAGTGCACCTCGTTGAGCGACGGCACAAAGTAGCCAGTAAGGAACACGCCGGTGATCAGCAGCACGATGAACGAGTACAGCGCAATCTCGCCCAGCAGGAACGACCAGTGGTCAGGGAAGAGCTTGCGTGAGAAGAACTTGACGAAGCCCGCGATCGACGTGCGGTCGTCAAGGTAGCTAGCGGAGGCGCCGACGGCGCGATTGACCTTCGTGCCCATTACTTGAGGCCCCTTTCGACGTCCTTGGCGAGCTTTCGGCGCTCCCAGAACGACGGGCCGATCGGCTCGTTGAAGTCGTCGTTCGCCACGATGTAGCCCTCCGAGTCCACCGAGATCGGCAGCTGGGGGAGCGGCCGCTTGGCCGGGCCGAAGATGACCTTGGCGCCGTCTGCGACGTCGAAGGTTGACTGGTGGCACGGGCACAGCAAGTGGTGAGTGTTCTGCTCGTACAGCGCGACGGGGCAGCCCACGTGGGTGCACACCTTGGAGTACGCGATGATGCCGTTGAAGGACCAGTCCTCGCGGCCGGGAACGATCTTCAGCTTGTCTTCCGGGATCCGGAGGAGCAGGACGATCGCCTTCGCCTTTTCTTCGAGGACGTTCTCGACGTCGTGGAGGCCGTCGGGGATGACGTGGAAGACCGAGCCCTCGGTGACGTCGGCTGCCTTGATGGGGGCGCCGTCAGGGTCGCGCGTGAGGCGCAGGCCCTTTCGCCACATCGTGTGACCGAACTTCTTGACGTCGTAGTCGCCGCCAAGGTTGCCGATCATCGGAATCAGGATCGCGAGCGGTGCGACGGCGAGTGCGGTCACCATCGTGGCCTTGAGGAGGCTGCGGCGACCCATGCCGACGCCTGAGTCTTCCGCGCCATCCTTGAGCATCTGGACGGCGACTTCGCGGGTGTCGTCGCTTGATCGCATCGGGTGGCGTTCTTCGGTCATTTCCTTGTCGCGCATGAGCGTCTTTGCCCAGTGGATCGCGCCGGCACCGATGCCGAACATGCCGGCGAAGATGCCAAGACCGAGCAGCATGTTCATGCGCTGAATCTCGGTCGGGGAGTCGCCCAGGGGCACCGCGAAGTACGCGTAGAGGGCTAGCACCGTGCCAGCGATCGAGAACAGCAGGAGGCCAACCGCCTGCCTCTCGGCGCGCTTGGCCGCCTTGGGGTCGACATCGGCCCTACGCGGGCTGTGGTGCTCGACTCCCGGGTCCTTGAACGTGGTTTCCTTCGTCTCGGTCATGACGAGCGTGCTCCTACCCAAACCGTGATGCTTACGATGAGTCCAAGTCCGACGATCCAGAGCCAGACGGCCTCGCTGACGGGGCCGACCGCTCCGAGCCCAAGGCCGCCGGGCGAACCCTCGCGCTGGAACTCGAGGAACGCGATGATGTCGCGCTTCTTCTCGGTCGGGATGTTGTTGTTGTTAAAGACGGGCATGTTCGACGGGCCGGTGAGCATGGCCTCGTAGATGTATTGAGAGTCCGTGTCCCACAGCGACGGGGCGTACTTGCCCTCCGTCAGTACGCCGCCGCCGCCCACGGAGCCGTGGCACATGGCGCAGTTGGTGCGGAACAGGAGAGCGCCGTTCGCGGCGTCTCCGAGGGCGCCGTCGTGCTCCTCCGCCGTGGGGACGGCGGGGCCGTCGCCGAGGCTCGCGACGAATGCGCCGAGCTTGGCGCGGTCCGCCGCCGTGAACTGCACCTGCTTGGCGATGGCCTGCTGGCCCGAGATGACCGCAGGCATGCGGCCAGTACCAACCTGGAAGTCAACTGCTGCGGCGCCGACGCCCACAAGTGAGGGAGCGACCTCGCTGCCGCCGGCCTGCAGGCCGTGGCAGGACGCGCAGTTTGCGGCGAAGAGCTTCTGGCCATCTTCGATATCCGTCGCCGAATATTCGGTGGTGGCCTGCGCGGGTGTCGCCGTGGCAAGCGCGTAAATTCCGGCGATCAAGCCGAGCAGGAGCGCCACGACCACGAGCGGTGCGGCACGGTGATAGCGCCGAGCGGCAAAAGAATGCATCGTTTTCCCTACTTCAGAACGTAGATGACGAGGAACAGGCCGATCCAGACCACGTCGACGAAGTGCCAGTAGTACGACACGACGATGGTGGTGAGGGCTTCGTGCTCGCCGAACCGCTTGGCGACGAACGATCGGCCAAGGACGAAGATCATGGCGATGAGGCCGCCGACAACGTGAAGGCCGTGGAAGCCGGTCGCGAGGAAGAACACCGATCCGTACGTGCTTGCGGAGATGCTGATGCCCTCACTGACGAGGTTCGCGTACTCGTATACCTGGCCGGCGACGAACACCGAACCCATCAGGTAGGTCAGCACCAGCCATTCGTGCATGCCCCAGGAGCGCAGGTTCAGCAGCGAACCGGTGCGGCGGCGCTGGAAGCGCTCCGCCGCGAACACCGCCGCCTGGCACGTGAACGACGAACCCACCAGGATCAGGGTGTTCGTCAACGCGTAGGGGATGTTCAGATGGGGGGTCGAATCCGCCCACTGTTCCGGGGCCAGCGATCGATGAGTGAAGTACATCGCGAACAAGCCCGCGAAGAACATCAACTCGCTCGAAAGCCAGACGATCGTGCCGACTGCAACCCTGTTTGGGCGGGTCGCGTGGATGGGATTGGTCAAGGACGCCACTTGTGCCATGCAGACATTATGGCCTAGTCGGAGGGTCGGGCGTGCCTCATTTGGCGGCATGGTGGCCCCGGGGCCCTTTCGTCGTGCCAAAATGGGCAACATGACCGAACTGGCGACGACCGACGGCGCCGCGGTGGCCTCCACTCGCGCGCGGATCCTCCTCTACAGCGACGACCGCTCCGTGCGTGAGCAAGTGCAGTTCGCCGTGGGCCCTAAGACACACGACCGCCACGTGCGATGGACCGAGGTCGCGACCCACGCCGCCGTGCTCGGCGAACTCGACGCGCACGACTTCGACCTGGTGATTCTTGACGGCGAGGCCGCGAAGTCCGGGGGCATGGGAATCTGCCGCCAGATGAAGCACGAGATCTTCAACTGCCCGCCCGTTCTGCTGCTCGTAGGCCGGCCGGACGACGCCTGGCTCGCCACGTGGTCGGAGGCCGACGCGGCGGTGTCGCATCCGCTCGATGCCTTTGAGGTCAAGGCCGCTGTCGACGAGTTCTTCGCAACGGCGGACGCCAACTAGTTCGACGTTCAGCACAATCGCCCGCACACGACTCAGGGGGACAAAGATGGCAACGTGGCCAGAACTGCTCGGGCGCGTGATGCGTCGTGAGGACCTGACGAGCGCCGACACCACGTGGCTGATGGACCAGGTGCTCACCGACAAGGCGACGCCCGTCGGCCTGTCCGCGCTACTGGCGGCGCTACGCACCAAGGGCGAGACCATCGACGAGGTGCAGGGCCTAGTGGCCGCGATGCTCGCGCACGCGAAGCGGATCACCATCGACGGACGCTGCGTTGATGTGGTGGGCACGGGTGGCGACGGCCACCACACGGTGAACGTGTCGACCATGGCGTCGATCGTGGTGGCCGCGACCGGACTCACCGTCGTCAAGCACGGGAATCGCGCGGCCTCGTCAAAGTCGGGAAGCGCCGACGTGCTTGGCGAGCTTGGGGTCAGGCTCGACCTGTCGCCGGAGCGGGTCGCGCAGGTTGCCCAGGAGGCCGGCATCACTTTCTGCTTCGCGATGGTGTTCCACCCGGCGATGCGCTTCGCTGGCCCCATCCGCGCCGAATTGGGCGTACCCACGACCTTCAACATCCTGGGCCCGCTGACGAACCCCGCCCAGCCCGCCGCGTCGGCCATTGGCGCCGCAAGCCTCGAACTCGCTCCGGTGATGGCGGGCGTGCTCGCGGGCCAGGGCCGCGACGGCCTTGTGTTCCGCAACGACGACGGCCTGGACGAGCTCGCCGCCACCGCGAAGGCCTCCGTCTGGGAGGTGCGCGGGGGAGAGGTCTCAAAGTCCACGCTCGACCCGGTCGCGGACCTCGGCGTCGCGCCCATCTCGATCGACGACCTGCGCGGCGGCGAGGCGAGAGAAAACGCCGCGATCGCGCGCCGCGTCTTTGACGGCGAACCGGGGCCGGTCTCCGAGACGGTCGCGCTCAATGCGGCGGCGGGCCTGGTGGCCGACGGCACGCTGCCCGGCACGGCTGACGGATCGCTTGAGGACCGCATGCAGGCCGCTCTCGGTCACGCGCGTGGAGCGATCGCGAACGGCGAGGCGCGCGAGGTGCTCGCCCGGTGGGTCAAGGCAAGTTCGAAGTCCTAGCGGAGATGACCACGGACGAGCCAGGGGCGCGCGCGGAGGGCCTGCACGCGGCTGCGGGCGCGAACCATCCCCACCGGGTTGTCGAGCTGCTCGACGGCGGCGCCGCGCCAGACGAATTCGACCCCGCAGGCTCGGCCCCACTGCACTACGCGGCGGCGACGGGCGCGTACGAGGCCGCCCGGGCGCTCATTGATCGCCGCGCCGATGTCGACATTCAGGACGCGAAGGGGCGCACCCCGCTGCTCATCGCCGTCGAGAGTTTCGACGGGCAAGGGTCCTTCATCGAGCTACTGCGGTTCGCGGGCGCGAACCCGCACGCCGCAGACGTCGACGGCCGCACGCCGGTTGCAGTCGCGCGCGAGGCCGGGGGAGCGGTGGCAAGGTACTTCGCCTCGATCCGTGAGCTTCCGGTGATTCCAGTGTTCGAGGACGAGCAGCCCGAGGCTAGCGACGCTCCACCTCAGCGACGAGGCCTCGATCGGCTCGGATGGCGTCGATCCACCTGAGGTGACGCCCGGCCCCGCGGACAGGCTGTGCCCAGTCGCCGTCGACGTGAAAGAGGCGCACTCCCGGCGCGTCCAGCCAGTCGGCGATGAGCTGTTGTTCCTCAACGAGCGCGTCCGCGGGCGGTTCCGCGCGCGCGTCCTCGATCAGGGCGTTCGCGGCATCCCACAGTCCCGAGCGCGCGTGAGCGCTGCCCACGAGGCGCCCGCCTGCGACGGCGACGATGTCCCAACCTCCGCCCACGGGGCGCGCCGCGACCAGCGCACACGCGCGCAGCGCGGCCAGCCGTTGCGACTCGGCGACGCCTCCTACGAGTGAGCCGAGGCCGTCGCGGAGTTCCGCCGCACGTTCGTACTCGAGGCGTTCGGCGAGGTCGGCGATTCGCGACGAGAGGCCGGTGACGACTGGCCCAAGGTCCTGCGTCAGGGCGTCGCGAAGTTCCGTGGCGGCCTTGTCGTAGCCGCTCGCCTCACCGGCTACGCACGGCGCGGAGCATTGGCCAAGGTCCTTGAGAAGGCACGCGCGGGCGCCGGCGCGAGGGGCTTTCGGTAGCCGCGGCGTGCACGTGCGCACCCCGCCGAGCGAGTGAAGCGCCTCGACGGCGTCCTGGGCGGCCCCGGCGCCGCGCATGGGACCGACGGTGGCGTCGGTGCCAGTGGCGGAGCGCACGATGCTCAGTCGCGGGTAGGTCTCGTCGGTCACGCGGATCCACGCCGTTCGTTCCGGGCGGGCTGAGCGGCGGTTGTAGCGCGGCCGATGCTCGGCGATCAGCCGGAGCTCGAGCACGTTCGCCTCGAGTTCGGTGGAGGTGGGAAAGGCGTCCACGGCGACCGCGAGCTCGAGCATGTCGCGGATGCCGCGGCGCTGCTCGGCGGTGGTGAAGTACGACTTCACGCGCGAGCGCAGGTTCTTGGACGTGCCAACGTAGAGGCGTTCGCCACGCGGGCCGCGAAATACGTATGCGCCGGGGCGTGCAGGCACTTTGTCGGCCATGGTGGCCTTGCGCCGCAGCCGCTCGGGAATGGGGTTGCGCAGCGCAGCGAGGTCCGCCCGATGGGTGATGCCCCACGCGGCCATGCGCTCGAGCATTCCGTGCAGGATTTCGGACGTGGCGCGAGCGTCCTCGAGCGCGCGGTGGTTGGGCGTGACCCGAGTGCCGAACACCCGGGCCAGCGTGCTGAGCTTCTTGTTGGGCGCCTCTTCCTTGGTGGTGGCGCGCCTGGCGAGCGTGACGGTGTCCACCACTTGGTTGCCCGGCCACCGGTACCCATGTTCGCGGCAGGCGGCCTTGAGGAAGCCGGTGTCGAACGGCGCGTTGTGCGCCACGAGCACGGCTTCGCCCAGGAATTCGAGGAACGACGGCAGCACCTGTTCGATTCGGGGTGCGCCGGTCACCATGGCGTGCGTGATGCCGGTGAGCGAGACGATCATGGGCGGGATGTCCATGCCCGGGTCGATGAGCGTCTGGAACTCGCCGATGACCTCGCCTCCGCGGGTCTTCACCGCGCCGATCTCGGTGATGCCGCACGTGCGGGCGGAAGCGCCGGTGGTCTCGAGGTCCACGACGACGAACGTGGTGGCCGACAGCGGCTCGCCGGCCTCGTCGAACGTGGGCTGGTAGTCCGCGGTGTCGACGTCGGCCTCGAAGGCGGACGCTGTACTCATGCCCCGAACCTACGCCAGGCTTCCGACACGGCGGCCGTGGCAATGTCAGACCCTGGCCGTAGCGTCGAACCATGATCATCGATTGCGATACGTGCACAGTCCGCGGCGACGCCTGCGGCGACTGCGTTGTCTCGTTCCTGACTATCCCGGTGCGCGCCGGCGTGGGCGATCCCGCCGACGCCTCGGACGCCCACCGCGAAGTCGCGATGGACCGGGACCAGCGTCGGGCCGTGGCGGCGCTCGCCGCCGGTGGGCTGGTGCCGCCGTTGCGTCACGCGCGCGGGGCCTAGTCTCTGCCGCGGGCGGGCGCTACTTGCGTGCCGCGGCCGTGGCGTAGAGCGCGTCGACGTCTCCCGCGAAGTCCTTCAGCACCTGGGTGCGCTTGAGCTTCATCGACGGGGTGACGTGACCGCTCATCACCGACCACTCCTCGGCGAGAACCTCGTACTTGCGGATCGACTCAGCGCGCGACACGGCCCCGTTCGCCGATTCGATCGCCTCGTCAAGCGCGTCGCGAACCTTCGGGTGCGCTATCGCGTCCTCCATCGACATCGGCTCGAGTCCGTTCGCCTCGAGCCATCCGGGCAGGGCCTCAGGGTCGAGCGTGAGCAGCGCGCCAATGAACGGCTTGGCGTCGCCAACCACCACGCATTGAGACACCAGCGGGTGCGCGCGCACGCGATCCTCAAGCACTGCGGGCGCGACGTTCTTGCCGCCAGCAGTGACGATGATCTCCTTCTTGCGGCCGGTGATCGACAGGTAGCCGTCGGCGTCGATGCTTCCGAGGTCGCCGGTGTGTAGCCACCCCTTCTTGACCGCCTCCGCGGTGGCCTCGGGGTTGTGGTGGTAGCCGTCGAACAGCACCTCGCCGCGCATGAGCACCTCGCCGTCTGGCGCAATCTTGCACTCGATCCCGCTGAGGGGCAGGCCCACCGTGCCGATTCTCGCCCTGCCCACCCGGTTCACGTGCGATGCCGCGGTGGTCTCGGTGAGCCCGTAGCCCTCCAGGACCTCGAGGCCGAGCCCGCGATAGAAGTGGCCAAGCCGCGCGCCCAGCGGCGCCGAGCCAGAGATGGCGTGCTGTGCCGCGCCGCCGAGCACCGCACGGATCTTCTTGAGGACGAGGGCATCGGCGATGCGGTGCTTGACCTTGAGCGCGGCCCCAGGGCCGTCGGGGGTATCGAGCGACTCCGAGTACTCGATCGACTGCTTGGCGGCCCAATTGAAAATCTTGCCCTTGCCGCCCGCCGTCGCCTTGGTCTCCGCCGAGTTGTAGATCTTCTCGAACACGCGCGGCGCCGCCAGCACGAACGTGGGCTTGAAGGAGCTCATGTTCGCCACCAACTTGGTGACGTCCGGCGCATAGCCAAGGTGCACGCCCTCGGCGACGCACACGACCTCGATCACGCGCGCGAGCGAGTGCGCGAGCGTAAGGAACATCAACGTGCTTGCACCCGGAGCACAGAGGATCTCGGGGAGCTCCGGCGGCACGTGCAGCGCGTGGTGAAGCAAGTTGGCGTGCGTCAGGCGCACCCCCTTGGGGCGGCCCGTCGTGCCCGAGGTGTAGACGATCGTGGCAAGGTCGCCCGGCTTGGACAGCTTCTTGCGGGCGGCGAGGTCGACCTCGGACGCTTTGGCGCCGTCCTTGGCGAGGGTGTCGAGGGCGCCCTGGTCGATGACCATCACCTTCGTGATGGGGGACTGGCCCTTGGCGACCTTCTCGACGAGCGCCTTCAGGTCCGCGGATTCGACGATCACCAGGCTGATACCGGCGTCTGACGTAATCCAGTCCACCTGCTCGGCGGAGCTGGTGTCGTAGATCGGCACAGGGATCGCACCTGCGGCCCAGCACGCGAAGTCGAGGATGGTCCACTCGTACCGCGTGCGCGACATAATGCCCACTCGATCTTTGGGCTTGACCCCGTTTGCGATGAGGCCGCGCGCGACGGCGTCGACCATTTCTTGGACCTGGGACGCGGTGATCCCGTGCCAGGTGTCCGGGTCTGCCGTCTTGGTGTGGGACAAGACGACCCGGTCGCCGAATGTGGACCAGGCGTTGTCCACGAGAGCAGACAAATTCTTGGGCTTTGCTGGCTCGCGCTTCGCGTTCATCGTTGTCTCCATTGGCAATCGACCGGTGTTGGTCACGATACCCTTTTGGGGCCTGCTCGGGAACGGTGAAACGGGGTGACTGATGTACGCGGTTGGCGTTGACATTGGCGGCACCAAGATCGCCGCTGGAGTCGTTGACGACGCCGGGGCCATCGTCGCCAAGGCGCGTCGCAAGACCGACGCCCGCGACGCGGCGAGCATCGACCAGGCGGTTGCCGAGGTCGTCGCGGAGTTCGCGAAGGAATATGAATTCGATTCGGTGGGCCTCGCAGCCGCCGGTTTTGTCAGCTCCGACCGCGAGACCGTCATCTTTGGCCCCAACATCGCCGCCTGGCGCGACTACCCGCTGGCGCAGAAAGTGCGCGACGCCATCGGCCGCCCGCTCACCGTCGTCGTCGAGAACGACGGCAACGCCGCCGGGTACGGCGAATTCCTGCACGGCGCGGGCCTCGACACGACAACGATGGTGATGATCACGGTCGGCACGGGCATTGGCGCGGCGATTGTGATCGACGGGCAGCTCGTGCGCGGCGCGTATGGATTCGCCGCAGAGCTTGGGCACAT
The DNA here is from genome assembly GCA_963735005.1 of uncultured Actinomycetota bacterium. Taxonomy (GTDB): domain Bacteria; phylum Actinomycetota; class Actinomycetes; order Actinomycetales; family Demequinaceae; genus WTKG01. The sequence goes on from CAVTJA010000005.1 coordinate 447,447, forward strand.
GCGCGTCGTGCCAGACGGCCACCTGTGCGGTTGCGGTCACCGCGGCTGCTGGGAACAGTACGCGTCCGGCTCGGCGCTGGTCCGCGAGGCGAAGGCGCAAGCCATCAACAACGTTGACCGCGCGGGAGCGATTTTGGCCGAGGCCGGGGGCGACGCCGCCGACATCACCGGCCCACACGTGACCGCGGCCGCCGCCGCTGGCGACCCGCTCGCGATCACGCTGCTGGGCGAACTCGGCACCTGGATTGGCGAGGGTTGCGCGTCTCTCGCAGCGATCTTCGACCCGGAACTGTTCGTCGTTGGAGGCGGCGTGGTGGCCGCGGGCGACATGCTGCTCGCCCCCGCGCGCGAGGCATACACGCGGGCGTTGCCCGCCCAGGCGTATCGCACCGAGGCGCCTATCGTCGCTGCAGCGATGGGCAACGACGCCGGTATCGTGGGAGCCGCAGCGCTCGCCCGCGCGCCTTTCGAAGACGCGCAATAGGCCCCGCGAAAATAGCGGGCTAGGTTAGAAGCCATAGGGGAGGCCTCGTGTACAAATTCTTCAAGTACGTCCTGCTTGGACCTGGTCTCAAGGTCGTGTATCGACCGTGGTCCAAGGGTCTGCGGAACGTGCCGAAGAAGGGCGGCGCCATCCTCGCCTCCAACCACCTGTCGTTCTCCGACTCGATCTTCCTGCCGCTCGTGATGAAGCGGAAGGTCGTCTTCCTTGGCAAGGCCGAGTACTTCACCGGCAAGGGCATCAAGGGCGCAGCGGTGCGCGCATTCATGGCCGGCGTGGGGACCATTCCGGTATATCGCGGGGGCGGACGCGCCTCCGAGGCGGCGCTGCGCACTGGCCTACAGGTACTCGCCAACGGCGAACTGCTTGGCATCTACCCCGAGGGCACGCGCAGCCCCGACGGCCGGCTCTACCGTGGCAAGACGGGCGTGGCGCGGCTCGCCATCGAGTCCGGCGTCCCCGTGCTGCCGGTCGCGATGATCGACACGAACATCGCCCAGCCCATCGGCAAGCGCGTCCCGTCGCGCCACCAGACCGGCGTGAAGATCGGCAAGCCGCTCACGTTTGGGCACCTTGCGGGCAAGCAGGAGGACCGCGACACGCTCCGCGAGGTCACCGACACGATCATGCGCGCGATCGCAGAGCTCTCCGGCCAGGACTACGTTTCCCGCGACGCCGCGGCCGTCAAGCGCGAGCTTGACCGCGAGGCGAAGGGCGAGTGGGAAGGCGAACTGGGGGACTAACGCCCGGTTCAGCGCTCGCGTGCCCACCCCTAGAATGGGCACGACTCGCCCGCAATACCCGAAAGGTTTGAGATGACTGTCCGTCGCGTCGCCCTGCTCACCGCCGGTGGCTTTGCCCCGTGCCTGTCCTCCGCGGTCGGTGGACTCATTGGGCGCTACACCGAAATCGCGCCAGAGATCGAGATCATCGCGTACCAGCACGGCTACCACGGCCTCCTTACGGGCAACAAGATCGTGATCGGCGACGACGTTCGCGAGGCGGCCGGCGTCCTCCACGAATTCGGCGGCAGCCCCATCGGCAACTCGCGCGTGAAGCTCACCAACGTGGCGGATTGCGTCAAGCGCGGCCTCGTCAAGGAGGGTCAGGACCCGCTGGCCGTCGCCGCGGACCAACTCAAGGCAGACGGCGTGGACGTGCTGCACACGATCGGCGGCGACGACACCAACACGACCGCGGCCGACCTCGCCGCGTACCTCGAGAACAACGGCTACAACCTCACGGTGGTTGGCCTGCCCAAGACCATCGACAACGACGTGATCCCTATTCGCCAGAGCCTTGGCGCCTGGAGCGCGGCCGAGCAGGCTAGCGTCTTCGCCCAGAACGTCATCGGTGAACACCGCAGCTCGCCGCGCATGCTGATCGTGCACGAGGTCATGGGCCGCCACTGTGGTTGGCTGACCGCAGCGTCCGCGGCCAAGTACCGCACGTGGCTCGACACCCAGGATTGGGTTCCGGGGATCGGCCTGACCAAGGCGCGTTGGGACGTGCACGGCGTGTACGTGCCCGAGCAAAAGATCGACCTTGACGCCGAGGCCGTGCGCCTGAAGAAGATCATGGACGATCAAGGCAACGTCAACATTTTCCTGTCCGAGGGCGCGGGGGTTCCCGAGATCGTCGCCGAGATCGAGGAGGCCGGCGGAGAGGTCAAGCGCGACCCCTTCGGCCACGTCATGCTCGACACCATCAACCCTGGCGCCTGGTTCGCCAAGCAGTTCGCCGAGCGCATCGGCGCCGAGAAGGTCATGGTCCAGAAGTCGGGCTACTTCTCGCGTTCCGCGCGCGCGAACGCGCAGGACCTGCGCCTCATCAAGTCCATGACGGACTTCGCGGTTGAGTCCGCCCTCAAGGGCGAGTCCGGCGTTGTCGGCCATGACGAGGAGGACGGCGGCCGTCTGAAGGCGATCGCCTTCCCGCGCATCGCCGGCGGCAAGCCGTTCGACACGTCGGTGCCGTGGTTCGGGGAGATGTTGACGGAGATCGGCCAGGCGCCATGACCTCACTCGACGCGAAGCTCCAGGCGGCCGGGGTTAACTCGTACACGACGTGCGAGGCGAAGCAGCAGCCCGAATGGCCCGATGCCGACGCGCTCAAGGCCGCGGTCGCCAAGTTGCGAAGCGTCCCGCCTTTGGTGTTCGCGGGCGAGGCCGACCAGCTGCGCGAGCGGCTCGCCGACGCTGGCCGCGGCGAGGCGTTTGTGCTCGTCGGCGGGGATTGCGCCGAGACGTTCGCCGAGGTGACCGCGGACCGCATCCGCAACAAGATCAAGACGATCCTGCAGATGGCCGTGGTCCTTACCTACGGCGCGAGCATGCCCGTCATCAAGATCGGCCGCATGGCCGGGCAGTACGCCAAGCCGAGGTCGTCGAACGACGAGACACGCGACGGCGTGACGCTTCCAGCGTTCCGCGGGGACATCATCAACTCGTTCGAGTTCACGGAGGAGTCCCGCACCCCCAACCCGCAGCGGATGGTGGACGCGTACCACGCGAGTGCCTCCACGCTGAATTTGATCCGCGCGTTCACGCAGGGCGGCTTTGCCGACCTCAGGCGCGTGCACGAGTGGAACAAGGGCTTCACCGGCAACCCGGCGTACGCCCGCTACGAGCAGACCGCCGCCGAGATCGATCGCGCCGTGCGCTTCATGGGCGCGGCAGGCGGCGACTTCGACGCGCTGCGTACCGTGGAGTTCTTCGCGAGCCATGAGGCCCTGCTGCTCGACTACGAGGCGGCCCTCACGCGCATCGACTCGCGCACGGGAGACCCGTACGACTGTTCAGGCCACTTCCTGTGGATCGGCGAGCGCACGCGCCAGCTCGACGGCGCCCACGTGGAGTTCATGTCCAAGCTGACAAACCCCATCGGCGTCAAGCTTGGCCCAGCGGCCACGCCCGAGGACGTCAAACAGCTCATCGACAAGCTCAACCCTGGGGCCATTCCGGGGCGCCTCACGTTCGTGGCGCGCATGGGCGCCGACAAGGTGCGCGACGGCCTCCCGCCGCTCATCCAGGCGGCGCAGGAGACCGGCTCACCCGTGACGTGGCTGTCGGACCCGATGCACGGCAACACCTTTACGTCCGAGTCCGGCTACAAGACCCGCCGCTTCGAGACCCTGCTTGACGAGGTGCGCGGCTTCTTCGAGGTGCACCGTGGCCTCGGCACGGTTCCCGGTGGCATGTTGGTGGAGCTCACCGGCGACGACGTCACCGAGATCATGGGCGGCACCGAGGAGATCGACGACGAGGGCCTCAAGCGCCGTTACGAGACGCTCGTTGACCCCCGGCTCAACCACCAGCAGTCGCTCGAGATGGCCTTCCAGGTCGCCGAGCTGCTGGCGGGCTAGTACCAGACGTTGATCGTGGTGCCCACCTCGACCTTTGTGTACGGGGCGGGGTCCTGCCCGCAGGCAGTGGAGCAGTAGTTGTCGAGCTTGTCGAAGTAGTTCAGCTTGAGTCCCTTGGCGTCGGCCGCGACCTGGGCCTGCTCCTCGTTCATTCCCGCGAAGAACGGAACCTCGACGAGCGGCTTGCCAACGGAAATCCAGATGGTGATCTCTTGCGCGCGGAAGCCGTCAGCCTTGGCGCCCGGGTCCTGCTTGTAGACGAGGCCCTTCTCGACGTCGAGCGTCCGCCCGGTGGCGATGATGACCTTCAGGTTGTACTTGGCGAGGGCGTTGCGCGCGGCGTCTTCCGTTTTGCCAATCACTTTGGGGATGGTGATGGGCTCGGGGCCGTCGGACACGACGAGCGTTACCACGGTGTCGTACCTGACGGACTCGCCGGACTCGGGTGAGCTCGAGATCACTTCTCCCTTCGGGACCGTGTCCGAATACTTGGGCACGATGTCCGGCGACGGGAACTGGGCGTCGCGCAGTCGCCCAAGAGCGTCGGTCTGGTCGATCCCCACGAGCGACGGGATCTCGGTCATCGGCGGCCCCTTTGACACGACAAGGACGACGTTGCCGCCCTTCGCGACTTGTGAATCCGCCTCGGGAATCGTGCCGATGACCACGCCGTCGGGGACCGTGTCGTCAAAGCTGCGCTGGATCGTGACCTCGAGGCCTGCTTCCGTCAGGATCTGCGACGCCGCGGCGGGAGTGTCCCCGGCGACGATCGGGACCGTGGCGTAGGCACCCGGGCCGAACGCCGCGTACCACCACACGAACAGCGCGGTGAGCGTCGCGGCGCTTAGCGCGACCGCACCCACCCACCAGCCGATGCTGCGCGGCGGCACGATCTCGGTGGAGGTCGTCGTGTGCGCGGGGGCCTCAGTGAGGACCCGCAACACCTCCTCGGGCTCCTCCGGCGGGCGCCCAAGCCCAATCGGAAGCGCAACGGTTGAGCCGGTTGGCGGGTCAACGAGCCGCACTGTCTCGTCGTTCGGCCCGGTCAGGACCGGCATCGTGCCCGAGGGCGGGTCGGCCTGGCGCCCCAGCGTCTGTTCGTCGATCATCGACCGCGTGCGGCGCAGCAGCGCGAGCGCCTCCCGCGCGTCAGTGGGACGGGCCTCCGGGTCCCGGGCGGTGAGTTCGGCGACAAGCATGTCGAGCTCAGGGGGCAGCCACGGCACATACGCCGACGGCGGGGGCACGTCCTCGGTGACGTGGCGGTGTGCGATGTCGATGGCGCTGTCCCCGGTGAACGGCTGGCGGCCGGTCAGCATCTCGAACAGCAGGATCCCTGCAGAGTAGACGTCCGTGCGGGCGTCGCTCGTGCCGTTCTGGACCAACTCCGGCCCAAGGTAGGCGACGGTGCCGATCAGCGTTCCCGTGGTGGTGGAGGTCACCTCGGTGACCGCGCGCGCGATACCGAAATCCGCGATCTTTGGCTCGCCGTCCTCGTCGATCAGGATGTTCTCGGGCTTCACGTCACGGTGGACGAGCCCCTGCCGGTGCGCCGCGCCGAGTGCGTCGAGCGTCTTCTCGGCGACGGACAGCGACTCGCTCACCGACAAGGTGCCCTGCAGCTGCAAACGTGCCCGCAGCGTCGTCCCGGTGACGAATTCCATCGTGAGGTAGCTGTGCTCGCCGTCGGTGCCTTGGTCGTATACGCGAACCATGCCGGGGTGCGTCAGGCGCGCTGCGGTGCGGGCTTCGCGGCGGAAGCGCGAGATGAAGTCCTGGGCGTTCTGGTCGCCCGCCATCGCGGGGTTCATGATCTTGAGCGCGACGTCACGGCCGAGGCGGCGATCGTTGGCGCGGTACACGGTCGCCATGCCGCCCTGGGCGACGCGCTCGATGACGTGATAGCGCCCGTCAATCACCTGCCCGACGAGAGGGTCAGCCAAGGTTCCAGACACCCCCACAGTCTAGGGTCGGCGCACGTCGCGAGCCGGGCGAAAACGCGCGTCGAGGGTAGGTACTCTTGTCGCGTGGATGAGCAGAGAGAGTGGCTGGCCCTGCCAGATGTAGCCGAGCGCCTCGGGATACCCGTGACCGCGGTCCGCGAGATGTTGCGCGAGCGGCAACTGGTGGCGGTGCGCCGCGGCGAGAACAACGCGCTTTACCTTCCCGCCGACATGCTCATGGAGGTCGAGGGTGAGCTTGCGCCCGTGCCGACGCTGCAGGGCACGCTCACGCTGCTCGGTGACGCGGGCTTCACGGACGACGCGGCGATGGAATGGCTGCTCGCGGAGGAGCCCGAGTTGCGCCAGGTGCCGCTCGACGCGTTGCGCCAGGGGCGCATCAAACCCGTCAGGCGGGTCGCCCAGCAGCTGTTCTAGCCGCGCGCCGGTACGGCGGGGCGGGGGACATGTGTCCCCAGGCCCACGCGGGCCAGCGGCGTCCTCTCTGACGGCGGGGTCCGTCGCGGCGCACGCTCGGGACCGGCAGCGTGGCGTCCATGACCCCCACAGACGCCCTGTACGGCCCCGGCGAGCTGATCGCCGCCGTCCCCCAACTTCTCGGCTTTACGCCTGACGAAAGCGTCGTCGCTATCGCCGTGCGCGCCGACAGCACGGTCAGCACGGTGCTGCGCGTCGACCGGCGCGACTGCCTCGATCCGACCCTCGCCGGCCCGCTTGGGCGCAGCGCTGCCGCCCACATGGAGCGGGCGGGCGCCAGCCACGCGTTCGTGGTGTCGTTCACGCGCGACGCCGTTCCGCTCACGTGCCCGGCGATCGAGGCGCTACGGCCCGCGCTCGCGGCCGTCGTGGAAAGCGTAGACGCATGGGCGTGCGTCAACGGGCGGTACTTCGCGCCGGGCTGCGCGCGCGAGTCGTGTTGTCCCGACGGCGGGCGGGCCGTGCCGGCGCTCCCGCAACTCGCGGGGCCCGCGCGGGCGCACGCGGTGTCGCACGGGCTGTCGCGATTGGATCCCGCTGCGTCGCGTCCCGTGGACGAGCCCCAGCGGCGCAAGACGGCCCGCGCGGGCCAGCGGTGGTGGGCACGGCGCGACGGCGATCGCGAATGGCGGCTCGAGAGCTTGGAGATGTGGCGTCAGGCGCTCGGCGACGCGCGCGGGATGGCGCTGCCAAGCGAGGCGGACGCGGGAAAACTCGTGGTGGCGCTTCGCGATACGCGCGTGCGAGACGCGGTGCTGGTGTCGCTGGTGCCGGGTCAGGCGTCCGCTGCGGGCAGGCTCGCGTCGCACGGCACGGACGCGGACGCCGCAGACGCGCTCGACGCCATCCTCAACGTCGAGCGCGGGCGCGCGCCGGCTGCGGCCACGTGCGAGGCGTTCTGGGAGCTTGCGGGCTGGCTCACGGCGCTGTCGCGCCAGGCCCAGCGCGCGCCGCTACTGACGCTCTGCGGCCTGATGGCGTGGTGGGAGGGCGACGCGCAAGAGGCGTCAGCCTTGGTGGACGCGGCGGTCGCCGTTGATCCCGACTATCGCCTCGCGCGCCTGCTCGAGTGCACCTTGGTTGCCGGAATCTCCCCGGGGTGGCTCCGCGCGGCTTAGAGCCGCAAAATCGCAGTTTCATCTCAAAGCGGACGCAAATTGGTGCGCTCGGGGACTTGACTGGGGCCGTAGGGCGTTACAATTAAATGGATTTCGCGACGGCAACAGGCCGGAGCGGTCCTCGCATCCAATGCGTCATCTCCCGAGAGGTCCTGCGTGCCCCCGAGCCTGTTTAAGCGTCGCGATTCCGCGTCGTCCACCGACGATGCCCCGGCATCCGAGACCACCGCACCCAAGACCAAAGCGAAGAAGAAGGCTACAACCTCACCCGTGAAGAAGACGTCCGCGCCCACGAAGTCCTCAGCGTCGAAGTCTACGTCCGCCGCGGCCAAGAGCACGGCCACCAAGTCGGCCACGACCGAGAAGGCCCCCGCGGCCAAGAAGGCCACGTCCAGGGCGTCCGCAGCGAAGGCCCCCGCGAAGTCGGCCGCCGCCGACAAGAAGGCGCCCGAGAAGTCGGCGGCCGCGGCCAAGAAGGCCCCCGCGGCCAAGAAGGCCCCCGCCTCGAAGGCGGGCGCCAAGGCGGCAGCACCCAAGGACGAGAAGCCCGACGGCATCGTCGAAGAGGATATCGACGTCGACGCCGCCCCCGAGGAAGAAGACAAGGACGACGCTCGTGAGACGGGCGCCTTCGTGCTCGGCGGCACGGACGACGACGCTCCTGCGCAGCAGGTCGTCACCGCTGGCGCCACCGCCGACCCGGTCAAGGACTACCTCAAGCAGATCGGTAAGGTCGCGCTGCTCAACGCCGAACAGGAGGTCGACCTCGCCAAGCGAATCGAGGCCGGCCTGTTCGCCGAGGAGAAGCTCGCCGAAGGCAAGAAGATGGACGCCAAGGTCCGCCGCGAGCTCGAGTGGATCGCGAACGACGGACGTCACGCGAAGAACCACCTGCTCGAGGCAAACCTGCGCCTCGTCGTCTCGCTCGCCAAGCGCTACACGGGCCGCGGCATGCTGTTCCTGGACCTGATCCAGGAGGGCAACCTTGGCCTCATCCGCGCCGTCGAGAAGTTCGACTACACCAAGGGCTACAAGTTCTCGACGTACGCGACGTGGTGGATCCGCCAGGCCATTACTCGCGCCATGGCCGACCAGGCGCGCACCATCCGCATCCCGGTGCACATGGTCGAGGTCATCAACAAGCTCGCGCGCGTTCAGCGCCAGATGCTCCAGGACCTGGGCCGCGAGCCCACCCCGGAGGAGCTCGCCGCGGAGCTCGACATGACGCCCGAGAAGGTGGTCGAGGTCCAGAAGTACGGCCGCGAGCCCATCTCGCTGCACACGCCGCTCGGCGAGGACGGCGACAGCGAGTTCGGCGACCTCATCGAAGACTCCGAGGCCGTCGTCCCTGCGGACGCCGTGGGCTTCACGCTCCTGCAAGAGGAGCTCAGCAAGGTCATGGACACGCTGAGCGACCGCGAGGCGGGCGTCGTCGGGATGCGCTTTGGCCTCACCGACGGGCAACCCAAGACTCTCGACGAGATCGGCCGGGTGTTCGGCGTGACCCGCGAGCGCATCCGCCAGATCGAATCAAAGACGATGTCGAAACTGCGCCACCCGTCGCGCTCGCAGGTGTTGCGCGACTACCTCGACTAGGCGTCCGCGTCGTCCGTGCCGGTGATGGGTATGTCGCCGGCGACGGACACGGGCGCGTCGCCAGCGCGCGAGACGGCGCGCGCGGTCTGGGCGATCACGATTCCCGAGAACACGAGCGCCGCCCCGGCAACCTGAAGGGGCGTCAGCGTCTCGTCGAGCCAGAACCACGCGACCACGAAAGCGAACAGCACCTCGCTTGAGGCGAGCACCCCCACGGCCGTCGCGCTCAGGTTCCTGAGCGCGAGGAAGCTGAGCAGGAACGGCGCGAACGAGCCGAGCGTCACCACCCACAGCAGGAGCGCCCACACGGGCGCGCGGACGTCCGCGAGGTTGCCGGTGAGGGACACCGAAGCCGTGAGCGTGGCGGGGTCGATCTGCCACCACCGGGAAAAGATCACCCAGAAGGCGGCGGCGAACAGCGACGCCCAAAATGCGACCGCGATGGGCGGGCGGCGAGCGACGCCGCGCTCGCCCGCGAGGAAGTAGAAGGCGTACGCTACGGCCGCGCCAAGCGCCGCGACCACGCCGACGGGTCGCAGCGCGCTGTCCCACACCTGCGCGACAACCGCGAGGCCCGTGAGCACGGCGGCGATTGCCAGCCATAGGCGCGGGTGCACGCGCTCCTTGAACACCAACCACGCCCACAGCGCCACAAGCACTACCGCCGTGTACTGGATCAGCAGCGCGACGCCGACGGGCAGCAGCGAGATCGCCAGTGTGTAGAGCCACTGGATCATCGCGAGCCCGGCGATGCCGAGCGCCGCGAGCCGCACGAGCTCGCCGCGCGTGAGCCGCAGGTGCTGTCGTGCGGCAATCGCGAGCCACAGGCCGGCGATCAGCGCGGAAGTCGCCGAGCGCCCGAGGGTGACCTGCTGCGGCGTGAGGCCGGCGCCAACGATCACCTTGACGACTGACCCGTTGATGCCGAACAGCGCGGCGCCGCCGAGCGCGTAGAGCGCGCCGAGAGTTGCGCGCCGCGCGGGGGAGTCGGGGGTGGGCACGCGCTCATCGTAGGTCCGTTTGGCGCCCGCCGGAGCGCCCGCCACGTGGCCGCGCGCGGCGCCATAGACTGGCCCAGTTCGAAGTGATCGCTACCGGTACGAAGGAGTCCCCGGCATGGAAATCGCCATCAAGATCGTCCTGATCATTCACCTGCTCGGTATGGCAATGATCGTGGGCGGCGCGCTGCACCAGTCACAGGAAAAGGCAAAGAACGTCACGCGCACCATGCTCGACGGCGCGTACACCCAGGTACTCACCGGATTGATCCTGGTGGGCCTTGTGTACGCGAACGACGAGAACCCCGCGACATGGTGGGTCGCCACCAAGTTCTCCGTAGCGGTCGCCGTGCTCGTCATTGGCATCGCGAACCGCAAGAAGACGAGCAACAACATGCCCGCCTGGGGTTCGATGCTTGGCCTGACGCTCGTGAACGTCATCATCGCGGTGTTCTGGCACTAGCGGAAAGCGCCCCGTTCGCGTTTGTGTGGTTCTGACAAAGGTTTACCAAAACTTCGTGAACGGGGCTTGCGTCGTGGCCCCACTGCCTCGCTAGGCTGACGAACGTCCGGGTCAATGCCGACCCGGCACATGTCTCAAGGAGGAGACTCAATGCAGCTGCTCATCGAAATCTCGACCCTCATCTTTGTGCTCGGCACGGCCGCTGTCTTTGGCGGCTTCTTCCACCAGCGCACCGAGAAGTCGAAGAACATCACGAACGGCATGTACCTCGGCTCGCTCGTGGGCCTAGGTGGCTACCTGCTGGCGCTGCTGCTGGCGAAGATCGACGGCGCCAAGAGCGTCGCAACGAACACGTGGGTCGTGCTCGTGATCCTCGTCGTGCTCGCCGTGATGGCCTACATGAACCGCAACGACCGCAAGTCGAAGCCGGGCGTCTGGTTGCTCGCTGGCATTTTGTCGGCAGCGGCCCTTGCGCTGAGCTTTATCTGGCACATCTCCTAGGTGTCACGCGAAAGCGGCGGTGCCCTCTGGGGTCCCGCCGCTTTCGCGTTCGCGGGGTGCCCATAGAATTGATCCGTGGACACGCCAACGCCCCAACCGCCCGTCCGGCCAGCCGTGGAGGACGATGCGGCGGAGATCGTCCACCTTGGCGCCCTGATGTACAAGAGCGTCGGGACAGCGCCCCACGCCCGCCTGGGCCGTTGAATCGACGGAGCTCGTGAAGCACCGGCCTGGGCGTGGACTTGTTCGGCATGGTCGTTGACGCGCCAGAGGGCGGCCTGGCGTGCTGCGGGCTCGTCAACATCGTCCCGCGGCTGCCGCGACCTGGCGCCGCCTCCCACTACGTCGGGTACGTCCAGTGGGTCTCGTCGGCGCCCCAACACCAGCGCAAGGGCTACGCGAGGATGGTGATGGACGCCCTGATCGACGAGGCCATGGCGCGCAGGATCGAGGTGGTCGAGCTGCACTCGAGTCCCGCCGGCCGCCATATGTACGAGGACATGGGTTTCTTCATCAAGGAGGACAACGTCGCCATGTCCCTCATCCGCCCGCGGTCGCTGATCGCGCCCGGCGACCGGCCCTAGCCCCGCCCAAACCGCGCGCTTGGCGGCGAGGCTTGGCCGCATCGTCGGACCCCCGACCTAGACTTCACGACGTGACTGAATCGTCGTACTCCGCCCGCCACCTGTCCGTACTCGAGGGGCTCGAGGCCGTCCGCAAGCGGCCCGGTATGTACATCGGGACCACGGACTCGCGCGGCCTCATGCACTGCCTGTGGGAGATCATCGACAACGCGGTCGACGAGGCCCTCGGCGGCTTCGGCGAGCGCATCGAAATCGTGCTGCACCCAGACGACTCCGTGGAGGTCAGGGACGACGGACGCGGCATCCCCGTAGACATCGAGCCAAAGACCGGGCTCAGCGGCGTCGAGGTCGTGATGACCAAGCTTCACGCCGGGGGCAAGTTCGGCGGCGGCTCGTACGCGGCGTCTGGCGGCCTGCACGGTGTGGGCGCGTCCGTGGTGAACGCATTGAGCGAACGGCTTGACGTGTGGGTCGATCGCGGCGGGCAGACGCATCACATGGCCTTCCGTCGCGGCGAGCCAGGCGCTTTCCAGGACCCGGCCAAGGGACCGTCGCCCGACGCGCCGTTCGAGCCCTTCACCACAGGATCGCGGCTGGATGTGTCCGGCAAGGTGGCCAAGGCCCGCACCGGCACCCGCGTGCGCTACTGGGCGGACCGCGAGATCTTCTCCAAGAGCGCGCGCTTCCAGTACGACGAACTGCTGGGCCGCGCGCGCCAGACGGCCTTCCTGGTGCCAGGGCTGCAGATCGTCGTGCGCGACGAGCGCAACGTGCTCGAGCCCAAGGAGGAGTCGTTCAAGTACAGCGGCGGCCCCACCGACTTCGTGGACTTCCTCGCGCCAGACGACCCGATCACCGAGACCTGGGTGCTGTCCGGCTCCGGCGCGTTTACGGAGTCCGCGCAGGTGTTCAACTCCACCGGCCAGTTGGTTACCAAGGACGTCGAGCGCGAGTGCAAGGTGGATATCGCACTGCGCTGGGGCAAGGGCTATGACACCACGCTGCGTAGCTTCGTCAACATCATCGCCACGCCTCACGGAGGCACGCACCAGGCGGGCTTCGAGCTCGGCCTCGCCAAGGTGCTGCGCAAGGCCATCGAGGCGAACGCCCGCAAGCTCAAGGTGTCGGGCAAAGAGGGCAGCGAGAAGATCGAGAAGGACGACATGATGGCCGGGCTCACCGCCGTGGTCACCGTGCGCATCCCCGAGCCGCAGTTCGAGGGCCAGACCAAGGAGGTGCTGGGCACCGGGCCGGTGCGCGGCATCGTCGCCAAGGTGGTGGAGCAGGAGCTCGGCGCCATCTTGGCGAGCACGCGCGGCACCACCAAGCAGCAGGCGGCCACCGTGTTGCAGAAGGTTGTGGACGAGATGCGGGCGCGCGTGTCGGCGCGCAAGCAGAAGGAGCTGTCGCGACGAAAGAATTCGCTCGAGACGTCCTCGCTGCCCAGCAAGCTCGCGGACTGCCGCACCAACGACGTCGACGGGTCCGAGCTGTTCATCGTCGAGGGCGACAGCGCGCTCGGCACCGCCAAGCTTGCGCGCCAGTCGGACTACCAGGCGCTGCTTCCTATCCGAGGAAAGATCCTCAACGTCCAGAAGGCGTCGTTGTCCGACATGCTCCACAACGCCGAGTGCGCGAGCATCATCCAGGTGATCGGCGCGGGCTCCGGGCACACCTTCGACCTTGCTTCCGCGCGCTACGGCAAGGTGATCGTGATGACGGATGCCGACGTCGACGGCGCGCACATCCGCACGCTGCTCTTGACGCTCTTCTTCCGGTACATGCGTCCGCTTGTGGACGCCGGCCGGGTGTACGCCGCCGTACCGCCGCTCCACCGCATCGAGATCGCGGGCAGCGCTCGCAAGAAATCGGAGTACGTCTACACGTACTCCGAAGCCGAACTGCGCGAGACGATGTCAAGCATCAAGCGGTCCGGCCGCACCATTAAGAAGGACATCCAGCGCTACAAGGGGCTAGGCGAGATGGATGCGGACCAGCTTGCGGAGACCACCATGGACCCCGAGAAGCGCACGCTGCGCCGCATCACCGCCGCCGACGCAGCGCGTGCCGAGCGCGTCTTCGAGCTACTCATGGGCAACGACGTCGCGCCCCGTAAAGACTTCATCGTGGCGGGCGCGCAGAACCTAGACGTGGCGCGCATCGACGCGTGACGACGGGACGTTGGGCGGCGCGCACGCGCGTCGACTCCGCGATACTGGTGCGGTGACCGACAACTCCCGCGAAGAGCAGCTCGAGCCCGTTCGCCTCATCCGGCAGTCCGGCGCGATCATTCGCATGGGCCGCCTGATGCTGGCGTCCGGTACCGCGAGCTACCGCGTCAAGCAGGCGATGCAGGCCACCGCCCGGGCGCTCGGGGTCACCCGCCACGCGGCCGCGGTCACCCTCACGGAGATCACCGCTACGACCCATCGCGGTGAGATCTTCCGCACCGAGGTCGCTGAGGTGCGCAGCATCTCGATCAACGCCGACCGCATCGCGGCGCTCGACGAGTACCGGCGCGAGCTCGAGGTGGCCGAGCCGGAGTCGCTCACCTCGCAGGATGTCGCCGACAAGCTCAGCGAGATCGAGCGCCGCGGCCCGCTGTACCCGGACTGGGCGAACGCGGCGTTCGCGGGGGTGGCGTGCTCGGCGTTCGCGGTGCTCAACAACGCGCGGTTCTTCGAGGTGGTCGCGGTGACGGTCGCCGCGACGCTTGGCCAGCTGGCGCGCCGCAAGCTTGGCGTGCGCGGCTTCAACCACGTGGGGCAGACCATGATCGCCTCGGCCGTGGCGTGCCTCGCTTACGTGCTCGGCGTGGTGGGGCTGGCGGCCATCCCGGGCGTCGACGCGAGCCTGTCCTCGGGCCTCATCTCCGCCGCACTCTTCTTGGTGCCTGGCTTCGCGATGGTGACCGGCGCGCTCGACCTCGCGAAACTCGACTTCTCCGCAGGCATCGCCCGCACCGTCTTCGCCTTGATGATCTTCCTGTCCGCCGCCGTCAGCATCGGCGTGGTGACGACGGCGATCGGCTTCGATCCGCAGGCGGCTGGGCCGTACGAGGTGGGCACGGCGGCCACCTACCTGACCCGCGCCGCCGCGAGTGCGCTGGGCGTGGCGGGCTTCGCGTTCATGTTCAACAGCCCGGCGCGGATCGCGTGGACCGCAGCCGCGATCGGCACCGTCACCAACGTGGGCAGGTACGCGCTTGTGGACGCTGGCGTGGACAAGCAGTCGGCCACGGTGGTGGCGTGCTTCGCGGTTGGCGTGCTCGCCGCAACGGTCGCGCGCGCGGTGCGCTCGCCGAACATCACGCTGTCGGTGCCGGCCACCCTGATCATGATCCCTGGGGTCGCGGTCTACGGCGCGCTCGTCGCCTTCGGGAACGGGCTCACCATTGAATCGCTGGCCTCCGCGGTGGAGGCGACCCTGACGGTGTTGTCGATCGTCATGGGGCTGGTGATTGCGAAGCTCGTGATGGACCGCACCTGGGCCCGCGAGCGGCACTAACCCGCAGGAATCGCGGGACGGCGCTCGCTGGGCGATGATGGGGGCATGTGGATACCTCCGTACCGAGTACAGGACCCGTCGTTGCCGGACGTTGGCACCGGGATCGGCAAGGTCAACCGCGTCACCGACGACGGCGCCGCCGCGGTGATGGCGGGCAAGGACGTGACGGCGTTGGCGCTGCTGCGCGGTTACGTTGACACGTACGCGGGGCCCACCGGCGGGCTGATCTACGCCATCGCCGGCGCGTTCGCGGCGTGGGCGGCCGGATACGGGTACATCGCCGCCGGGTTGTTCGGGGCGGCGGGCGTGATGGCTTGGGTGGTCATGGAGATCCGACGCCGCGCGCGCAAGTGGCGCGCGCTGGTCGACGCACGCCTGGCGCAGCTGGCCGGCCGGCTAGCCGATTCCGTGCACGGGCGCCGCGAGCGGCGAGCCCGAGCCGTCGCGTTTGCCGTGCTCGCCCGGCAACTCCACGGCCTGGCCCGCGCCGGACACCGCGCGCGCCGGCTGCGCCGCCTGCCCACGCCGACAACAGGACGTCCTCGCCGCGCAGGAACTTGTGCGCGCGGACGCCGCCGGTGCCGCGACCCTTGGCCGGGTACTCCGCGAGCGGGGTGACCTTGGCGGTGCCTGGAGTGGTGCCAGGCAGGGCGGCCGACGGCCCCGCGATGGTCACGGCCACGGGGGAATCGGCGCCGGGCGCCACCGCCCCGAAGAACAGCACCCTGGCGCCGTCCGTCACGTTCATGCCCGCCATGCCGCCGGCCGCGCGGCCCTGCGGCCGGACGAGCGAGGCGGAGTAGCGCAGCAACTGCGCGTCCGACGTGACGAACACCAGCTCGGCGTCGTCGCCCGCGGGGGCGGCGCCCACCACGGCGTCGCCGTCCTTGAGACCGATGATGTCCCAGGCATCGCGCTGAGGCGCCTCCTCGGGCGTCACGCGCTTGACGACGCCCTGCGCCGTGCCGAGGGCGAGGGGGGTGTCGGTGCCGAGCGGCACGAGCGCGACGGCCTCCTCCCCACGGTCGAGGGTGACGAGCTCGGACAGCGGCACGCCTCCGCCGAGCGAGGGAGGGTCGTCGGTGGGCGGAAGCGCGGGGACGTCGAGCAGGGACAGGCGCACGATGCGCCCGGCGGAGGTCACCACGCCGACGTCGGAGCGGGACGACGCGGGGACCACCGAGCGCAGTACGTCGTGGGCGCTGCGGCGTCCATCGCGTGAGACGGGGTGATCGTCGGCGGTGCGCGCGACGAGCCCGGTGACGCTCAGCAGCGCCGAGCAGGGCGAGTCGGCGACTTCGGTGGCCACGGGCGCCGCTTTGGCCCCCGGCGCGGCGGAAACGGCCGTTGCCCCGGCGTCGGCCAGCAGGATGGTGCGGCGCGGCGTGCCGTGTGCCGACGCGACGGCGTCCATCTCGCGCCCGACTACAGCATGCAGGGCGGAATCGCTCGCGAGCACCTCCTGGAGGTCCGCGATCTCGGCGAGTAGCGCGGCCTTCTCGTTCTCGAGCTCGATGCGCGAGAACTTTGTGAGGCGGCGCAGGCGCAGTTCGAGGATGTAGTCGGACTGCACCTCGGAGAGGTTGAAGACCTCCATCAGGCGCGTGCGCGCGGCGGCGGAGTCGTCGGATGTGCGGATCACCTGGATGACGTCGTCGATGTCAAGGATGGCCACCAACAGGCCCTCGACAAGGTGCAGACGGTCCTGGCGCGCGGCGAGGCGGTGTTCGCTGCGGCGGCGCACCACCTCGATACGGTGGTCCACCCACACCCGCAGCAGCTCGCGCAGGCCCAGCTGCTTGGGCTGGCCGTCTACGAGCGCGACGGCGTTGATCGAGAACGATTCCTCGAGCGGCGTGAGCCGGTACAGCTTGGTGAGCACCTTCTCGGGCTCGAAGCCACTCTTGATCTCGATCACGAGGCGCAGGCCGTGGTGGCGGTCGGTGAGGTCGGTGACGGCGGCGATGCCCTCGAGCTTGCGCGCGGACACCGCGTCCTTAATCTTCTCGACCACCTTTTCTGGGCCGACGAGGTACGGCAGCTCGGTGACCACGATGCCCTGGCGGCGCGCCGTCACCCGCTCGATGCGCGTCTTCGCCTGCGTCTTGAACGCACCCTTGCCGGTCTCGTACGCCTGCTGGATGCCTTCGAGGCCGACGATCTTGCCGCCGCCCGGAAGGTCCGGCCCGGGCACGAACTTCATGAGGTCCTCGGTGGTGGCCTTGGGGTTCGCGAGCAGGTGGCGCGCGGCCGAGATCACCTCGACGAGGTTGTGAGGCGCCATGTTGGTGGCCATGCCGACGGCGATGCCGGACGCCCCGTTGACGAGCAGGTTGGGGATCGCGGCGGGGAGCACGGCGGGCTGCTCAAGCTTGTTGTCGTAGTTGGGGACAAAGTCCACGACGTCCTCGCGGAGGTCCGCGATCATCGCCATGGCGGCGGAGCCAAGCCGTGCCTCGGTGTACCGCGACGCGGCCGGGCCGTCGTCGAGTGAGCCGAAGTTGCCGTGGCCGTCCACGAGCGGCAGTCGCAGCGAGAACGACTGCGCCATGCGCACAAGGGCGTCGTAAATCGCCTGGTCGCCATGGGGGTGGAACTTGCCCATCACCTCGCCAACAACGCGCGAGCTCTTGACGTGCGCCTTGTCGGGCGCGAGGCCCATCTCGCCCATCGAATAGACGATGCGCCGCTGGACGGGCTTGAGGCCGTCGCGCGCATCTGGGAGGGCGCGCGAATAGATCACCGAGTACGCGTACTCGAGGAACGACGATTCCATCTCGGCGCCGACGTCGATGTCGACGACGTGCTGATCTGCGGGTGCCCCGGAAGGCGCTGCCATGCCTAACCTCACGATTCTGTGCTGATGCCTGCCCTATTGTCGCGCCCGGCTCCGACGCCGACGGCACGACGCGCCAGCGCGGCGTGCACATCGTCACTCGGTCGCCCGTCCGGCCGCAGAGGTGAAACAATGGCGCTTATGTCTACGTCGCTCGACAAAGCGGTCGCAGGGGCGGGGTACTACCCCGCGCTCGCCGCGCAGGTACTCAAGACCACGCTCGCGGGCGAGAACCCGGTGGAACACTTCGTGCACGCGGAGACGACGTTCGACGACCGCGAAGTGCGCCGCCACATGACCATCCTGGTGCTCACCGACACGCGGCTCATCCGGATTCATATTGACGACGGAGCGGCCCCCGACGGCGAGGGCGGCCACGCGGCGCAGGCAACTGCCGAGGCGGCACTGTTGCGCACCGTGTCGTCCGTGGCGCTCAGCACCGTCGTCCATCACCCCGAGGATTTCCGCGAGGGCGACGCCCCCAGCGAGATGGTGCTCGCGGTGGGGTGGGGCGTGCACTCCCGTATCGAGCTCGAGCCTGCGGCATGCGGCGACGAGAACTGCGACGCAGACCACGGCTACACCGGCGGCATCACTGGGGACGACACCTTGGTGCGCGTGAGCGCCCTCGCCGACGGCGAGGACTCAGTGCGCGCCCTGGCACGGTTCGTCGCGGCGCTGCAGGGGGCAGTGGGAGCCACCGCGTGACCTTTGCCGAGCAGCTCGAACCTGCGGGGCTGTCGCTGCCCGAGTACGGCGGGCTGGAACTGGGCGCGGTGCTTCCAGCGGCGCTCGACGCAATCGGTGCCGGCGCCGCGGTGAAGGGACGCGACGCCGCTCGCGACCGCGCGGCGCTTGGGCTCCCGCAAGTTCGCCACGTGTGCGTCGTGATCCTCGACGGGCTCGGCCAGTACCAGCTCGAGTCGCGCCGCGGCCACGCGCGGTTCCTGCGGACACTGAGCGGCCACGTGGCGACGGCGGGCTATCCCACGACGACGGCCGCGTCGCTCGCGCTGTTCGGCACCGGTCAGACGTCTGGCATGACGGGCATGACCGGCTACACGGTGCGCAATCCCCGCACCGGCCAGCTCGCCAACATGATCTCCTGGGATGGCGCGTTCCAGGCGGAGGATTGGCAGCCGCAGCCGTCGTTACTTCAGCTTGCGGACCAGGCAGGATTTAACGTGACCACCCTTGGCAAGGCGAAATTCGCGGGGTCGGGCCTGACCCACGCGGTGTTGCGCGGCGGCCAGTTCATTGGCGCGGAGCACCTGGTGGACCGCATCGACGTCGCGCTCGGCGCCATGTCGAAGCCCGGGGTGTCGTACATGTACTGGGGTGAGATCGACGCCGCTGGGCATGCATACGGCTGGCAGTCGGGGGAGTGGACGGTCGCCCTGGAGGACGCCGATCGCGAGCTCGAGCGCCTTGCGAAGCTTGCCCCGAAGGACACCCTGATCGTGATCACCGCTGACCACGGCATGATCGACGCGAAGGGCGAGCCGCGCTTAGACGTCGCGACCGACTCGGCGCTCGGCGAGGGCGTCGACCTGCTCGCCGGCGAGCCGCGCGCGCTGCACGTCTACGGCGCCGACCCGGATGCGATCGCCAAGCGGTGGGCCGAGCGGCTCGACGGGCACGCCGTCGTGGGCACGCGAGCCGACGCCATCGCGGCTGGGATCTTTGGCAACGTTGACCCGGCGCTCGAGGACCGCATCGGCGACGTCGTGGTGGCGATGCGCGGGCGCTCCACGGTGGTGCACTCGGGGATTCAGTCCCCGGCGTCCATTGGCCTGGTGGGCGTGCACGGTTCGCTCACGCCGGAGGAGCTGAACATCCCTGTGCTGGTCGCGGGCTCGGCCGCGTAGTCGCGTGCCGCTCCGCCGAGGGTGCTGCTAGTCGGACTTCGCGCCGAAGACGATCTCGTCCCACGTCGGCACCGACGTGCGGCCCTTGCGCCCGGTGCGGCGCGGGGCCGGTGCGGGCTCCTCGGCGGTGACGACCTCGTCCTGCCCTGCGGACTGGCGCACAGCGCCGCCGTTCGACTCGAAGCGGACCTCGGCGCGGCGCACGTACTGCTGCGGCCCGAAGCCCTCGAACTCCTCGTCGCTAGCGTCGAGCTCTTCGGCGACGACCTCCTCGCGGGTGCCGCGCTTGGCCTGTAGCTCCGCGAGCAGCTCGTCGGTGGTGCGCTTTTTGGCCGGCGCGGGCGCCTCAAGCTTGTGGAGCGACACCTCGGGCGCGGGGCCCTCGTGGCGCACGGGTGCAAGGTGGCGCGTGGGCGCGGGCATGTCGAGCACGTCAGTCTCGGTGAGCCAGCGGGCCTCGTCGTCCTGAGCGCGGACGGTGCGCGTCGCGTGGTCGAACGTCCACACCGCGCGGGCCGAGCCTCCTGCGAGCGGGTACGTCGCGGACACGCACCACGGGTTCGACCCGCTGCGCCAGGCGTCCCATTCGATCTTCGCGGCCGCGATGCCGCGGCTCGACAGGCGGTCGGTGACGACCTCGCCGAGGTGCGGCGCGCCGGTCTCGCGGCCGGTGCGGGTATTGCGCGCAAGCTGGGCGATGTACTCCCGCTCGGCGAGGACAGGGCCCTCGTAGGCGCGGAGCTTCTCCACCGGGACGCCGGTCGCCGCCGAGATTTCCTCGGCGCTCTGGCCGGCGCGCACACGGCGCTGGATGTCCTTGGGGCTCATGGTCGCGGGTTCGGCCTGGTGCGCGCCTGCGGCCCCGATCACCGTGCGGAGGCTCTCGGTGACGGGGAGCGTATAGCGCTCGCCGCTTTCGGTGACGACGACGATGTTCTCGCCGTCGTCGGCCGTTCCGATGAGTTCCACTCGGGTCATGTCCACAGATTGCCACGCAGGTGGCCCGTGGCGCGGTAGGCACGCCCGCAGTGTCTAAGCGAGTCGCGCCGTGCGGCAGGATGGGCGTATGCCCGATACCCCGCCGAACTCATGGAAATCGCCGCGCGACTTGCCACCGAGGCTGGCCAGCTCGTGGCCAAGGGCCGCGCCGACGCCGCGGTGAAGGCCAGCAAGTCCAGCCTCGAAGACATCGTGACCCAGGTCGACCTCGACGCCGAACAGCTCCTTCGCGATCGCATCGCCGCGCTGCGGCCCGACGACGCGGTCCTGGGCGAGGAGGGCGATGACGTCGAGGGCACCTCCGGCATCACCTGGGTGCTCGACCCGATCGACGGCACCGTGAACTTCCTCTACGGCCTCCCGCACTTTTGCGTGTCGGTCGCGGCGGTGCGCGGCGCACCCAAGCCCGGGCAGTGGACTCAACTGGCCGGCGCGATCGCCGAGGCGGGGGACGGCCCATTGTGGACGGCCGCCGCGGGCGTCGGCGCTTGGCGCGACGGGGTGCCGCTCGCGCCCCGCAGACCCAGCGCGCTCTCCCAAACCCTGGTGGCTACCGGCTTCCAATACCTGCCCGAGCGCCGCGTCGTCCAGGGGGAGGTCGCAGCCCGGCTGATGGCGAGCGTGCGCGACATCCGCAGGCTCGGCTCGTGCGCGCTCGACCTTTGCTACGCCGCGGCGGGCGAGGTGGACGCGTATTACGAGCACGGCCTCAACGCGTGGGATTTCGCCGCCGGCTCGCTCATCGCGCGCGAGGTGGGGCTGCGCGTGGAGGGCTTCGACGGTGCCGCCGCGGACGAGAAGTTTTTGCTCGCCGCGCCTCCTGGCACGTTCGAGGAATTGCACGCAGCGCTGCTCGACGCGGGCGCGCGCGACCTTTGGTAGGGCCCTCCCGGCGCGTCGGGAGTTTGCAATTGGCGAAAAGTGGGGCACAATGCGTGCGCCCGGGGAACAAAAACGGCTCCCTAGGCATTGACCCCGTGGATGCCCCACGAAGGAGGGACCGCGCCAGATGGCCACAGATTACGACGCCCCCCGCAAGACGGACGATGAGCTCGCTGCCGACTCCATTGAGGAGCTCAAGGCTCGCCGCGTCGACAAGTCTTCCGGTGTAGTCGACGAGGACGAGATTGAGGCGGCCGAGGGTTTCGAACTGCCGGGTGCAGACCTGTCCGGCGAGGAACTCTCCGTGCGAGTGCTACCGCCCCAGCAGGACGAGTTCACCTGCATGTCGTGCTTCCTTGTGCACCACCGCAGCCAGCTCGCATCGTTCAAGAAGAACCAGCCGATCTGTTCGGAGTGCGCGGCCTAACGACCGCCTCCCCATGTCGACCGTCGACGTCCTCGTCGAGACCACGGGTCCCGGCGTACCGCTACCGGCGTACTCCCACCCGGGGGACGCCGGGGCCGACGTGACCACCCGAGTCGACGTCACCCTTGAGCCGGGGGAGCGCGCCACCGTGCCCACTGGCATCAAGGTCGCGCTTCCCGAGGGCTACGTGGCGCTCGTGCACCCGCGCTCTGGGCTTGCGGCCAAGCACGGCGTGACCATCGTCAACGCCCCCGGCACCGTGGACGCCGGCTACCGCGGCGAGATCGCCGTCACGCTTCTCAACACTGACCGTGACACGCCTGTCACGTTTCACGCTGGCGACCGGATCGCCCAACTCGTGATCCAGCAGGTCGAGCGCGCGGCGTTCGTGCAGGTAGACAGCCTGCCAGGCTCGCACCGCGGCGACGGCGGCTTCGGCTCCACCGGGAAGGCCTGACGTGGGCGACGCGGCGAGCGAGGACGTGGTGGAAATCAAGGCCGCAGCGCCGCGCACGCTCGTGGGTGTCGAGGGCCGTGTCATGTCAGTGACGGTTTCCCCGGCGGACGCGCCGCCCACCTTGGTGGCGCGCATCGACGACGGCACGGGCGCGATGGACGCGGTGTTCATGGGCCGTCGCGAGGTCCCGGGCATCGAGCCCGGCGGGCGCATCCGCCTCCACGGGCGTGTCACCGCGGACGAGCAGGCGCCCCGAATCTTCAACCCGCGCTACGAACTGCTGGTCGACTAGTGGCGGAGGGTGGATGGCGCGCGATCGCGGGCGACGAATTTGACGCGAAGGCTGCCGTCGGCGGAACCCGGGGCATCATCGAGTCCACCGCCCCTGGAGTCGTGTTCGTGGCCGCGTACCTTGCGTGGGGCGGATTCAAGGCGCCGACGCTCGCGGCAGTCGGGGTGATCGTCGTCGCCGTGATCGCGCGTCTAGTGCAGAGGCAGTCGGTCCTGCAGGCGCTGAGCGGAACCTTTGGGGTGCTGGTGGGCGCGGCGTGGGCGTGGGTCGCGGGCGCCCCTGAGGGCTACTTTGTGCCGGGGCTGGTAACCAACGCGGTGACTTTCGTGGTGCTGGTCGCGTCGATCCTGGTCCGCCGCCCGCTCGTGGGGTTCTTCGTCGCGGCGCTGAGGCAGGCGTCTCTGGCCCTCTGGCTGCGCGACCGCGCCCTTGTGCGGGTGATGTCCCGCGCTACCTGGGTGATGGCGGCGTTGTTCGCGCTCAAACTCGCGGTCCAGGTGCCGCTGTACTACGCGGACGCTGTGGCTGCGCTCGGTGTCGCCAAGTTGGTGATGGGCATCCCGCTGTTCGTGGTTACCGCTTGGATCGTTTGGCTGCTGGTCCGTTCCGCAGAACTTCCGCGAGCGCCTGAGGATCCCCCTCAGCCGACACAATAAACAGCAGCTCGTCGCTCGCCTCGAGGGTGTCGTCCGGGCTGGGCGCGATGGTGCGGTCTCCGCGCACCAGGCACGCGAGCACCACCTCTCCTGGCCATGACGTGTCCCGCAGCATCGTCCCCACGAGCGGCGAGTCCATCGGCAGAGTCACCTCGTGGATCGCGGCGCCCGACTGGTGGAACGTGAACACCTTGACGAGGTCACCAACCGCAACCGCCTCTTCCACCATCGCGGTCATGATGCGCGGGGTCGACACCGCGACGTCCACGCCCCATTCGGAGTCGTACATCCACTCGTTGCGGGGGTTGTTCACCCGCGCGACCGTGCGCGGCACGCCGAACTCGGTCTTGCATAGGAACGAGATCACCAGGTTGGCCTTGTCGTCGCCCGTTGCGGCAACCACCACGTCGGCGTCTTCGACGTGCGCGTCGCGCAGCGAGGCGAGCTCGCATGCATCGGCGAGGAGCCAGTCGGCGTCGGCGACCTGCGCCACGCGCATCGCGCTTGGAGCCTTGTCCATGAGGGTGACGGTGTGGCCGTGCTCAAGCAGGTCGCTCGCGATCGAGCGACCGACGGAACCTGCGCCCGCGATGACGATCTTCACTTCGAGCTTGCCTTCCGCTTGGCGGCCCCGCGGCCGCGCGATTCGGACGTCGCGCCCGCCGGCGGCTTGTGGAGGATCTTGTCTGCCTTGCCTGCCTCTGCGGCCGTCGTCACCAGGTAGGGCTCGTCGCCCTGCTGCACGACCATCGCAGCGTCCGGGACGATGCCCTTGTTGAAGCGCACGACGTAGGCGATGCGCCCGCCGACCGCGGCCTCGACGTCGCTGTAGTGCTGGCCAACCCAGCCGTCGGAGATGCGCACGCGCCGCATCACCACGCCAGCAGACGGGTCGCTGTACGCCGCGGAGTCCGCCGAAGGTAGCAGCCGCTCCACGATCTGGGCGCTCGTCCACGGCACCGGGGCGACGGTGGAGAAACCGAGCCGCTGGTAGACGTCCGCGCGGCCTTGGTCGGAGATTCGCGCCACGACGTTCTCGACGCCGTAGGTCTCGCGCACGACGCGCGCGGCGAGTACGTTCGAGTTGTCGCCGTCCGATACGGCGGCGAAGCCGTAGGCCTCATCCACGCCAGCGGCCATGAGGGTGTCGCGGTCGAAACCGACCCCGGTGATCTTTTGGCCCTGGAATCCGGCGGGCAGGCGGCGGAACGCATCCGCGGTCTGGTCGATAATGGCAACTGAGTGGCCACGTGCCTCAAATTCGGTCGCAAGTGCGGAGCCGGTACGGCCGCAGCCCATGATCACGATATGCACAAGCAACCACGGTATACCCGCCCGGCCTAGGATGGTGCGACGTGCGAAGGTTTCTAGCGGTTGCGAAGCGAGCCATCATCGGCGAGCCCATTCCGACCGACCGTATGGCAGAGCGCAAGATGCGCACCTGGCTTGCGCTGCCCGTGTTTGGCGCCGGCATCCTGTCAGCCGTCGCGTACGCGCCTGACGCGCTGGTGTCGTCCCTGCGGGCCGGCGGCCAGGCGGGCTCCATCCCGTTCATGGCGCTCGGCACCGTGTCGATCATGCTGCTGCTGGGCTTCGCCTACCGTGCAAACGTCGTGGAATTCGGCGGGCTGCGGGGCGACTACGGCGTCGTCACCCACCGCCTCGGCGCGCGCGCGGGTGTGGTCTCCGGCGCCGCGCTCCTCATCGACTACCTGCTGACCGTCGCGGTATCCGTCGCGGCGATCGGCGCCGTCGCGGACTTCGTGTGGCCCCAGCTTGAGGGCTACGAGTCGGCGATCGGTGTCGTCCTGATTCTCGTCATGACGCTTGGTGCCCTGCGCGGCGTGAAGGAGCGCGCCCGCGTGCTCGCCCTCGTGTGGTTCGGGTTCATCCTGGTAGTGGTCACCGTCGCTGTGGTGGGCATCGCGCGGCACTCGGACGACACGCTTGTCTCGGTGCAGGCAGCGCCCAGTGGGTGGGCGATCGTCGTGGCCTACGGCGGGGCCGTGGCGTCCGGCGCGGTGATGGTGACGGGGATCGAGCATCTTGCCGCGTCCGGTCGCTTCCATCGCGAGCCGCGCGGCCTCAACGCGGGCCGCACGCTCGTGATCGCGGTCGCGGTGTCGGCCGCGCTGTTCTTCGTTGTCGCCTACCTTGCCTGGGCCTACGGGTCTGGTGCGTGGGAGGACGGGCCCATCCTGCTGCAGGTGGCCGACGGCATCTTCGGCGGCACGTTCATCGTGTGGATCGTGGCCGGCGGCGCCGCCGCGATTCTGTACACCGCGGCGGCCGCGGTCTTCCGGCGTTTCACCCAGCTCGCGTCAGTGCTGGCGAGGGACGGGTTCCTGCCGCGCCAGCTTCACTCGCTCAACGACCGTGCGGTGTTCGGCGCAGGCGTGATGATGATTGCGATTGGGTCGAGCCTGGTGGTGGCGGTGTCCGGGGCTGATCTGCTGCGGCTCGTACACGTGTATATCGTGGGCGTGTTCACCTCGATCGTGCTCACCCAGGTGGCGATGGTGGGGCACTGGACCGGCCGCATCAAGGTCGCGGTAGGCGGGCGCGAGCAGTGGCGCGGCCAGGCCTTCCGGCTGCTCCACGGTGCGGCCGCAGTCGCCGCCGCCGCGGTGTGGCTCGTCGTGGTCGTCTTCAACGTCGCCTCCGGTGCGTGGGCCGCCGTCCTCCTCATCGCCATCCTCGTGGTGGTCATGTGGGGTATCCGCCGCCACTACGACACGGTGCGCCGGGACGTCGTGCCCGTCGAGGGCGACCGCTCCGCCGCGCTGCCAAGCGCGACCCACGGCATCGTGCTCGTCGCCCAACTTCACCGCCCCGCGCTGCGCGCGATCGCCTACGCCCGCGCGATGCGCCACGACACCCTCACCGCCGTCGGCGTCTCGGTGGACAAGCGCGCGACCAAGCAGCTCCAGCGCGAATGGGGCGAGCGCAACCTCGGGCTGCGCCTGACGATCATCGATTCGCCGTACCGCGAGTTCGTTAACCCGATCATTGGGTACATCAAGGCGGTCCGCCGCACCAGCCCCAGGGAGATGATTGTGGTGTACGTGCCGGAGTACGTGGTGCGCAACTGGTGGGAGCGGTTCCTTCACAACAGGAGCGGCGCCCGCTTGCGCGCGAAGCTCCAGCAAATTCCAGGCGTGGTCGTGACGGCCGTGCCGTGGCACCTGCACTCCGCGAGCGGCGACGCCAGCGGTTCGCGCCGATGACCCGCGTCCGGCTCACCGTGGGGGCCGTCGCCCACGGCGGCCACTGCGTCGCCAGGCACGAGGGCCGAGTGATCTTTGTGCGCTACGCCCTGCCGGGCGAAGTTGTCGAGGCAGAACTCACCGATTCCGAGCCAGACGCCAAGTTCTGGCGCGCCGAGGCCGTGGAGATCCTCGAGGCGAGCGCCGACCGCGTGGAGTCGCCGTGGCCCGAGGCCGGGCCTGGGGGAGTGGGCGGCGGCGAACTGGCGCACGTCGCGCTGCCCGCGCAGCGGCAGTGGAAGCTCGACGTGTTGCGCGAGTCGTTCCAGCGCTTCGCCAAGGCGGAGTTCCCCGGCACCGTGTCCGCCGCGCCAGGGGACGACGACCGGGGCGGGCTTGCGTACCGCACGCGCGTCACCGCCATTGCTGATACCGAGGGCAGGGCGGCCATGCGCACGCACCGCAGCCACACTGTGCACACGTTGACGGCGATGCCGCTCGCGGTTGCAGACGCCGAGCGCGCGCTGCTGGACGGCCGCTTCCCGGCAGGCGCCCACATCGGGGTCGCTGCGCCCAGCGCAGGGCCGGTGCGCGTGTTCGTCAACGGCAAGCCGTCCAAGGGCGGGCGCATCGACTCGCGCGACAACGCGCCGTCGTCCGTGCGCGAAAGCATTGAGGTCGCGGGCACCACGTACGAGTACAAGGTGCCCGGCGCCGGCTTCTGGCAGGTGCACCGCGAGGCGCCCGCGTTGCTGATCGGCGAGGTGCTCGCGCGGGTCGGGGACGCGGCGAGCGTGCTCGACCTGTACTCGGGCAGCGGCCTGTTCACGGTGCCGCTCGCGGCCGCGGGCAAGCAGGTGACGTCCGTCGAGTCGGACGAGGCCGCGTGCAAGGCCGCTCGCCGCAACGTCCACGACCTGCCGGGGGTGACGATCGTCCACGGCGACGTCCGCCGCACCCTCAAGTCCGGAGAGCTCGTGGCAGAGGCCGCCGTGCTCGACCCGCCGCGCTCGGGTGCCGGAAAGTTCACGCTCGAGGTGCTCGCCGCGACCGGCGTGGCCCGCATCGTCTATGTCGCGTGCGACCCGGTGGCGCTGGCGCGGGACACCGCGGAGCTCGCCAAACTGGACTTTGACCTGGTGGGCGCCGAGGCGTTCGACCTGTTCCCGATGACTCACCATGTCGAGGCGGTCGCAACCTTCCAGCGGCGCTAGCCGCCGCTCACCCCAACCAATCGCGCCCGTGGAACGCTGAGTAGGGGAACAGGAGGCATGGAGATATGGTTCGGATTGCGGCCGCGACTTGGGCCTTGATGCTGCTAACCGCGTGCACCGCGGAGCCGGTCGAGTCTCCACACGTTCCGGTCGTCACGCCCGTTCCAGTGGCATCCGCCAACCCCACACCGGCTCCTTCGCCGACACTGACTTCGGTTTCCACCCCGACGCCGACCGCGAGCGGCCCCACTCTTGAGTCCGACTATTGGAGGAACCTCGAGACGGTGCCTCGGTTGACCAAGCATGACTTTGCGTTTGCCGGAAACTTCGGCATTCCCGAGCAGCCGCCAGCCCCGATGAACCCCGATGGCACGGCCGGGTCCGGCTGCCACCCGCCGACGAGCGACAGCCTGCCCGACGGGCTTTGGGCGGTGTACGTCAAGAAGTTCAAGGCAGATGCACTCGTGGTGGACCTCGTGTGCTCGTATCACTTCGAGAGCGCGACCTACCGTGATTCTCGAGTCCAGTTCCCTGGAAATTTGTATGTCGATGTCAACAACAACGCGACGCTCAGGACCATCCCGCTTGATGACCGCGCGCAGGTGTTGCCATACGTTGGGGACCCCGTGTCCGCGCGGGACTTCATCGCGGGCGGGGATCCGCGCAAAATGGAGGGGACGTCGCTGCAGGATTACTGGATCTACGTCAACGACGGACGAGTCACGCAGTTCTACCCGCGATACGACCCCTAACCCGGCGCCAGGCTGCCCTCACCCCCGATAGACTGGCCTCCAAAATCACGGAGGTTTGCATGAGTGTGGATTCCCTGGGCGCCAAGGGCACCCTGACCGTCGGCAACAAGGACTACGAGATCTACCGCCTTGCCGCGGTCGAAGGGCTCCACAAGCTCCCGTACAGCCTCAAGGTGCTCGCCGAGGCGCTGCTGCGCACCGAGGACGGCGTGAACATCACCGCCGACCACGTGCAGGCGCTCGCCGCGTGGGACGCGCAGGCCGAGCCCGACACCGAGATCCAGTTCACGCCCGCGCGCGTGGTCATGCAGGACTTCACCGGCGTCCCATGCGTCGTTGACCTCGCCACCATGCGCGAGGCCGTCAAGGAGCTTGGCGGCGACCCCTCCGTCATCAACCCGCTCGCCCCGCCGAGATGGTCATCGACCACTCCGTCGTCATCGACGTGTTCGGCCGCAGCGACGCGCTCGCCCAGAACACCGCACTCGAGTACGAGCGCAACCGCGAGCGCTACCAGTTCCTGCGCTGGGGTCAGGGCGCATTCGACAACTTCAAGGTGGTGCCGCCTGGCACGGGCATCGTCCACCAGGTCAACCTCGAGTACCTCGCGCGCGGTGTGATGACCAAGGACGTCGGCGGCCCGGGTGGATCGACAACCGTGCAGGCGTACCCGGACTCGTGCGTCGGCACCGATTCGCACACCACGATGATCAATGGCCTTGGCGTGCTGGGCTGGGGCGTGGGCGGCATAGAGGCAGAGGCGGCCATGCTCGGCCAGCCCGTGTCGATGCTGATCCCCAAGGTGGTGGGCTTCAAGCTCACCGGCGCCATCCCCGCGGGCGCCACGGCGACCGACGTGGTGCTCACCATCACCGAGCAGCTGCGCAAGCACGGCGTCGTCGGAAAGTTCGTGGAGTTCTACGGCGACGGCGTTGGCGCGGTGCCGCTTGCCAACCGCGCGACCATCGGCAACATGAGCCCCGAGTTCGGCTCCACCGCGGCGATGTTCCCCGTGGACGCCGTCACCATCAACTACCTCAAGCTCACGGGCCGCACCGACGAGCAGGTCGCGCTCGTCGAGGCGTATGCCAAGGAGCAGGGGATGTGGCACGACCCGTCCGCCGCCGGCTACGTCGAGCCAGTGTTCTCGGAGTACCTCACGCTTGACCTCGGCACCGTTGTCCCGTCGATCGCCGGGCCCAAGCGCCCGCAGGACCGCATCGAACTGTCGGAGTCCAAGGCGCACTTCGACAAGGACATCTCCAACTACCGGACGGGCGACGCGCGCGCCGCGACCTACACCGATGACCACGGCGAGGAGCTCCCGATCAAGGACGGCGACGTCGTGATCGCGTCCATCACGTCGTGCACCAACACGTCCAACCCGTCCGTGATGCTCGCCGCCGCGCTGCTGGCGCGCAACGCGCACGCCAAGGGCCTCACCAGCAAGCCCTGGGTCAAGACCTCCATGGCGCCCGGCTCCAAGGTCGTCACCGACTACTACGAAAAGGCCGGACTGTGGCCCGACCTCGAGGCGCTCGGCTTCCACCTGGTGGGCTACGGCTGCACCACGTGCATCGGCAACTCGGGCCCGCTGCCCGCGCCCGTGTCGGCCGCCGTCAACCAGCACGACCTCACCGTCGTGTCCGTGCTGTCCGGCAACCGCAATTTCGAGGGCCGCATCAACCCCGATGTCAAGATGAACTACCTTGCGTCCCCGCCGCTCGTGATCGCGTACGCGCTCGCGGGCACCATGGACTTCGACTTCGAGACCGAGCCGCTTGGCCAGGACGGCGCCGGAAACGACGTCTTCCTGCGCGACATCTGGCCGGACGACGCCGAGACCGACGCGATCGTCGCCAGCTCGATCAACCGCGGCATGTTCGAGAAGGACTACTCGGACGTGTTCGCGGGCGACGACGCCTGGCGCGACCTGCCCACCCCCGACGGCGACACCTTCGCGTGGGACCCCGAGTCCACCTACGTGCGCAAGCCCCCGTACTTCGAGGGCATCACCGCGGACCCGGCCCCCGTCCAGGACATCGCGGGCGCCCGCGTGCTCGCGCTGCTCGGCGACTCCGTCACCACCGACCACATCTCCCCGGCCGGCTCCATCAAGCCAGAGAGCCCGGCGGGTGACTACCTCGCGGCCCACGGCGTGGCGCGCAAGGACTTCAACTCCTATGGCTCGCGCCGCGGCAACCACGAGGTGATGATTCGCGGCACATTCGCGAACATCCGCCTGCGCAACCTGCTACTGGCCGATGCGAACGGCGGCGCGGGCGTCGAGGGCGGCTTCACGCTCAACTTCCTCACGGGCGAGCAGGACACCATCTATGGCGCCGCCGAGTCCTACGCCGCCGCGAGCGTGCCCCTCGTGGTGCTCGCTGGCAAGGAGTACGGCACGGGCTCGTCCCGCGACTGGGCCGCCAAGGGCACCAGCCTGCTTGGCGTGCGCGCGGTCATCGCCGAGAGCTTCGAGCGCATCCACCGCTCCAACCTGATCGGCATGGGCGTGCTACCGCTGCAGTACCCGGCGGGACAGACGGCGGCGAGCCTTGGGCTGGACGGCTCGGAGACGTTCGCGATCGAGGGCGTGGCCGCGTTTAGCGCGGGGGCGCACCCGCGCACCCTGCCGGTGCGCGCCACCAAGGCAGACGGCACGGTCATCGAGTTCGAGGCGCCGGTGCGCATCGACACGCCAGGCGAGGCCGACTACTTCCGCCACGGCGGCATCCTCCAGTACGTGCTGCGGGGGCTCACCGCGCAGTCCTAGGCGAACGCGGGCGGAACGCCGCCCACGCACCATGCGTTGCGCCGTAGAGTGAAGCATCCCTGAGGAGGGCACCGACGATGCTGGAGTCGATCGAATCGCCGCGCGACCTGCGCGGGCTGAGCTACGAGCAGCTTGACGCGCTCGCTCAGGAGATTCGCGACTACCTTGTCGCGTCCGTGTCCGCGACGGGCGGCCACCTGGGGCCGAACCTCGGCGTCGTCGAACTGACCATCGCCCTTCACCGGGTGTTTGATTCGCCCAAGGACTCGCTGGTCTTCGACACTGGGCACCAGTCGTACGTGCACAAGCTGCTGACCGGGCGGCGCGACTTCTCCCAGCTGCGCAAGCGCGGGGGAGTGGCGGGCTACCCTTCGCGTGCCGAGTCCGAGCACGACATCGTGGAGAACTCGCACGCGTCGACGGCGCTGAGCTGGGCCGCGGGTATCGCGCGCGCGAACACCATCGCGGGGCGCACGGACCGCACCGCCGTCGCGATCATCGGGGACGGCGCGCTCACGGGCGGCATGGCCTGGGAGGCGCTCAACTCGCTCGCGGACTCGAACGACCGCGTCGTGATCATCGTCAACGACAACGGCCGCTCCTACGCGCCCACGATCGGCGGGCTCGCGCGCAAGTTCGAGGGCATCCGCACCAACCCGCGCTACGAGGCGGTGCTCGGCTGGGGCAAGCGCACGCTCACCACGCACGGCCCGGTCGCGCGCGGCACGTTCAACGTCATCAAGCGCACCAAGCGCGGCATCAAGGATCTGCTGGCGCCGCAGGGCATGTTCGAGGACCTCGGCCTGAAGTACGTGGGGCCGGTAGACGGCCACAACCTCCACCACCTCGACCACGCGCTCGAGCACGCGCGCGATTTCGCCGGGCCCGTCATCGTCCACGTCGTCACCGAGAAGGGGCGCGGCTACGAGCCCGCCGAGACTCACGACGAGGACCGCTTTCACGCCGTGGGCGTCATCCACCCGGAGACGGGCCTGCCGATCGAGCCGAGTCGGTTCGGCTGGACCGCCGTGTTCGCCGAGGAAATGGTGACGGCCGGGCGCGAGCGCGAGGACATCGTCGCCATTACCGCCGCGATGCTTGCCCCCGTGGGCCTGGCGCCGTTCGCCGCCGAGTTCCCCGATCGCGTCATCGACGTCGGGATCGCCGAGCAGCACGCCGTCACCGCCGCCGCCGGGCTCGCGTACGCGGGCATGCACCCCGTGGTCGCGCTTTACGCGACGTTCCTCAATAGGGCGTTCGACCAGTTCCTGCTCGACGTCGCGCTACACAAGGCGGGCGTGACCTTCATGCTCGACCGCGCGGGCGTCACCGGCGCCGACGGCCCTAGCCACAACGGCATGTGGGACATGGCGCTGCTGCGCTCCGTGCCGGGGGTGAGGATCGCGGCCCCGCGCGACGAGCCCGAGCTGCGCGCCGCGTTCCGCGCGGCCATCGCGATCTCAGACGGCCCTACCGTGGTGCGCTACCCCAAGGGTTCGCTCGCCGAGCCGCTGCCCGCGCTCAAGAAGCGCGGCAAGCCCGTGGGCAAGGGCGGAATCGACGTGCTTGCCGACTACGGAGAGGACCCCAAGGTCGTCGTCTTGGGGCTCGGTTCCATGGCCCAGACCGCAGTCGAGGTCGCCGGCAAGGTGGCGGCGGAAGGCATCTCGGCGCGCGCGGCCACGGCCACGTGGGTGCTTCCCGTGCCAGAGGGCCTGGGCGCCGCCATTGCCGGCGCGGACGTCGTTGTCACCATTGAGGACGGCCTGATCGACGGCGGCATGGGCGAGGCGTGGGCCGAGCACGAGCGGGCCACCGGCAACGTCGCCACATGGTCGCACCACGGCATCCCGCGGGCGTTCCTCGACCACGCCTCGCGCGAACAGGTGGTGGAAAAGATCGGACTTGAGTCCGGCACCATCGCGGGCGTGGCGCTCGCCGTGCTCAAGCGCTAGACCCCCACCCGGGACCTTTGGCGGGTCTACCTACGGGAACGTAGGTAAGACTGGGTCAACGGTTCTGGGAGGAATCCTCATGACAGCTGTGGCGGTCGCACGAGGCGCAAGCGGGCGACCGCTTCCGCGCATCATCCAAGGCGGGATGGGCTTCGCGGTGTCGTCGTGGCGCCTCGCGTCCGAGGTGTCTCGCCGCGGCCAGCTGGGCGTCGTGTCCGGCACCGGCCTCGACATCGTGCTCGCGCGCAGGCTGCAGGACGGCGACTCCGGCGGCGCGATGCGGCGGGCGCTAGACGCATTCCCCGTGCCCGCCGTCGCCAAGCGCGTCCTCGACCGCTACTTCCGCGCCAAGGGCCGCCCTGACGGTGTCGCCTACCGACCCACGCCCAAGCTCGCGGTGCGCCAGACGCGCGCGGCCCAGGAACTCGCGATCGTGGGCAACTTCGCGGAGGTATGGCTGGCCAAGGAGGGTCACGACCAGCCCGTCGGCATCAATTACCTTGAGAAGGTCCAGATGGCCACCCCGGCGGCCGCGTACGGCGCGATGCTCGCGGGCGTGGACTACGTGCTGATGGGTGCGGGCATTCCGCGGGACATCCCGCAGCTGCTCGACGACCTCGCCGAGCACCGTGCCATCGCGTTCCCCGTGGACGTCGCGGGTGCCGCGGCCGGCGAGCACACCGTTGACCTTGACCCGGTCGGGATCCTCGAGCGCGAGCTGCCGCCTCTGGCGCGCCCGGTGTTCATCGCCATTATCTCCGCGCACATCCTCGCCAGCTACCTGGTCAAGGAGCCGCACACCCGGCCCGACGGATTCGTCATCGAGGGGCCAACCGCGGGCGGCCACAACGCGCCCCCACGCGGCAAGCTCGTGGTCGACGAGTCGGGCCAGCCGGTGTTCGGGCCACGGGACGACGCTGACGTCGCCAAGGTCGCGGAGTGCGGGCTACCGTTCTGGCTGGCAGGCGGCAAGGGCACCCCGGAGGGCCTCGCCGAGGCAGAGGCCGCGGGCGCGGCCGGCATCCAGGTAGGCACCATCTTCGCGCTGAGCAACGAGTCTGGGCTGGACCCAAACCTGCGGGAGGGCCTGGTCGCGGATGCCGCGGACGGCACGCTCACCGTCCGCACCGACCGCCTCGCCTCGCCCACGGGCTTCCCGTTCAAGGTCGCGAGTGTGCCGGAAACGCTGAGCGACCCGGACCAGGCTGAGGCCAGGCCGCGCATGTGCGACCTCGGGTTCCTGGGCACGCCGTTCGCCACGAAACGCGGCGGCGTGGGCTACCGGTGCCCGTCAGAGCCGCTCGATGCGTTCGTCCGCAAAGGCGGGGACGCTGCCGACGTCGAGGGCCGCGTGTGCCTGTGCAACGCGCTCACGGCCAACGTGGGGCTTCCGCAGGTGCGCCCGGACGGCTACGTCGAGCAGGCGCTCGTGACGCTCGGGAACGACCTGGACGGGCCCAAGCGGCTCGCCGGGATGTTCCCTGCCGGCTGGTCTGCGCGGCAGGCGCTCGCGTGGCTGCTGGGCGAACCAGCGCACGCGGCCACCGCGTAGGCGCGGCTAAGACTCGTCGGCCGGGGCTTCCTCGGGAACCTCGGCGGCGGCGAGCGCTTCTGCCAGCGGCGCCGAGACGATGTTCACCTGCCACGGGCGCGCC
Organism: uncultured Actinomycetota bacterium; assembly: GCA_963735005.1. Classification (GTDB taxonomy): domain Bacteria; phylum Actinomycetota; class Actinomycetes; order Actinomycetales; family Demequinaceae; genus WTKG01. The sequence goes on from CAVTJA010000005.1 coordinate 482,493, forward strand.
CCGCGGCCCTCAAGGTAGGCGCGCACGCCCTCGGGCGAGGGGTCGGGGTAATCCCAGCACAGGCGCCGCACGGCGTCGGGCTGGATGAGGTTCTCCTGCGGCAAGTCGTGCTTGTCCGCGAGCGCCGACACCGTCGCCTTCGCGGCCGACAACCGCGCAAAAGCATCGGGTCGCTTGTCCTGCCACGAGCGCGGCTCCGGCGGGCCGTCGGAGGCAGGGCCGCGGCGCGGCGGCAGCTCGGATTCCGGCAGCTGCATGGCGCGCTCGATGGCCTTGTACCACTGTGGGGCGCGCCGCTTGGTGCCGCGCGACTGGAATTCGCGCACCTTCATGAGCTCGTCGAAGGAGGTGGGCTTGGCGATCGCGGCGGCGATGATGGCCTGGTCGCGCAGCACCCGCCCGGGGGAGATGTCGCGGTCTTGCCCCTGCTCCTCGCGCGCCTCCCACATGGACTTGATGATGCCGAGCCCGCGCGGGTCCCGGATGCGGCCCTTGCCGGCGATGCGCCGCCACGGGTCAACCTTGGGGGCCGGGGGAGGGGCAAGGCGCACGGCCTCAAATTCCTGGCGTGCCCACTCGAGCTTGCCTGCCTCCTCCAGGTGGCCAACCATGGCCGCGTGCAGCTCGATGAGCACCTCGACGTCGAGCGCCGCGTAATTGAGCCACGCGTCCGGCAGGGGGCGCTCGGACCAGTCCTGCGCGGAGTGCTCCTTGGCGAGGGTCAGCCCAAGCTCGCGCTCGACCACTGCGGCGAGCCCCACCTTGGGCCAGCCGAGTAGCCGCGCGCCAAGCTCTGTGTCGAACACGCGCGCTGGCTCCATGCCGAGCTCGCGCAGGCCCGGCAGGTCCTGGCTGGCGGCGTGGAGGATCCATTCCGCGTCGCGCAGTGCGTCGGACAGCGCGGACAAGTCGGGGAGCGCGTCCGTGTCGATGAGCGCGATGCCCGCGCCTTCACGCTTGAACTGCGCCAAGTACGTCTTCTGGCCGTAGCGGAACCCGGACGCACGCTCGGCGTCTACGGCGACGGGGCCGGTCGCGGTGGCGAAGCGGCGCACGACCTCTCCCAGCGCGTCGGGCGTATCGACGATGGGCGGCACGCCGTGAGCGGGGGCTGACAGGACCTTCACGGGCGCGTCGTCGCCGGTGTCCGGCTGTGAAGTTTGGGGGTGGGGAGCGTCGGTCACTTACCTGAACCTCGCAGCATCGTTACGCCGTCGGGGAGCGGGGGCACGCCCGCGCACGAGCCGAGCAGGTCCGCCCAGGCGCGCACGTGCATCGCCATGTCGGTGGATTCGGGCGTCCACGACACCCGCATCTCGACGCGCACTTGGGTGCCGTGCTCGGCGATTTCCCCGAAGGCTTCGTCGGTGATCTTGGTGACGGTCCCGCCGAGCGCGTGGTGAGGGACGTCGTGCAGCGCGTCGCGGATCCACGACCACGCCACCTGGCCCCACAGCTCGTCGGCTCCGACCTCGGGCTCGACCGCGGCCTTGACGAGCGCGATCACCCGCAGCGTGCCCTCCCAGGCGTCCTGGCCGGCGGGGTCGTGCATCAAGACGAGCCGCCCGGAGGCCTCGCCAGCGTCCGGAGACACGACCTCGCCCGTGAGCGCCACCGCGTATGGTGCGATTCGGTTGGGCGCGGGGACCTCGGCAAGGCGCACGTCGCTGCGAACATCGGCCTTGGCGATGCTCGACAGGACCTCCCGGAACTCCCGGGGCGCGTCCGCGCGGTTCTGGCTCACTTAATGAGACTACGGCTCAGCGCCGACGCGTGACGGGTACGCCACGCGGTTGCTGACCCTCTAGGCTGGTCCCCGTACCCGAGACCCGAAGGATTCAGGACATGGCGCAGGCTGACATTGGTGTGACCGGACTCGCGGTGATGGGCCGCAATCTCGCGCGGAACTTCGCGCGGAATGGCTACACCGTGGCGGTGCACAACCGCTCCCCCCAGAAGATGCAGTCGCTCATCGACGAGCACGGCGACGAGGGCGACTTCATCGGCTCCGAGAGCCTCGAGGACTTCGTCGCCTCGCTCAAGAAGCCGCGCACCGTGGTGATCATGGTTCAGGCGGGCGACGCCACGGACTCGGTGATCGACCACCTCACCCCGCTGCTGGAAAAGGGCGACATCATCGTCGACGCTGGCAACGCACACTTCCCGGACACCATCCGCCGCGAGAAGGACCTCGCCGCGAAGGGCCTGCATTTTGTGGGCTCGGGCGTGTCCGGCGGCGAGGAGGGCGCCCTGCTGGGTCCGTCGATCATGCCCGGCGGCTCCGCAGAGTCCTACAAGACGCTAGGCCCCATCCTCGAGAAGATTTCCGCCAAGGTGGACGGCGTGCCGTGCTGCACGCACGTGGGCCCCGACGGCGCCGGGCACTTCGTCAAGATGGTGCACAACGGCATCGAATACGCCGACATGCAGCTGATCGGCGAGGCGTATCACATGCTCCGCGAGGGCCTCAAGCTTGAGCCCAAGGAGATCGCCGAGATCTTCAAGACCTGGAACGAGGGCGACCTCGAGAGCTTCCTGATCGAGATCACCGCAGAGGTGCTCGCGCAGGTGGACGCCAAGACCGGCAAGCCGCTCGTGGACGTGATCGTGGACGAGGCTGGCCAGAAGGGCACCGGCCGCTGGACCGTCATCAGCGCGCTCGACCTTGGCGTTCCCGTCACCGGCATCGCCGAGGCAACCTTTGCCCGCGCCATCTCCTCCGGCCGCGCCCAGCGCGAGGCCGCCCGCGACGTCCTTGAGGGAAACGCAGGCGACTTCCACATCGGCAACCGCGAGGGCTTCATCGAGGACGTCCGCCTGGCGCTGTACGCGTCGAAGGTGGTGGCGTACTCGCAGGGCTTCGACCAGATCCAGGCGGCGTCGGACGAGTACGGCTGGAACGTCGACCGTGGCGCCATGGCCCGCATCTGGCGCGGCGGCTGCATCATCCGCGCGCGCTTCCTCAACCGCATCACGGAGGCCTACGAGCGCAACGCGGATCTGCCCGCCCTGCTGGTCGACCCGTACTTTTCGAACGAGGTCGCCCAAGGCGTCAGCGCGTGGCGACGCGTGGTCTCGCAGGCCGCGCTCGCAGGTATCCCGGTGCCCGCGTTCGGTTCCTCGCTCAGCTACTACGACGCGCTGCGCTCGGAGCGCCTGCCCGCCGCCTTGATCCAGGGGCAGCGCGACTTCTTTGGCGCACACACCTACAAGCGCGTCGACGCCGAGGGCACGTTCCACACGTTGTGGTCCGACGACCGCACCGAGGTCGAGGCCTAGCCCATGACCGCTCCCGTCCCCGTCGTCGTCGGCGGAGACATCGGGGCGTACGCGCTCATCCGAGCCTTCCACGAACGCTTCGGCGTCAAGGGGGTGCTGGTCGCGGCGCGCCACACGCGGGCGTTCGCGCACACGCGCATCGCCGAGGTGCACACGGCGCAGGTGGACGACGAGGCCGCCCTCGTGGCCGCGTTGCTGGACGTGGCCGCGGCTCACCCGGGCAAGCAGCTGATCCTGCTGACGAACGCCGACTGGTACGTCGAGGTGATCGTGCGCAACCGCGCGGCGCTCGAGGAGCACTACGCGATCCCGATGTGCTCCCAGGCCGCGTTCGACCGCATCAGCTCAAAGAAGGCTTTCCAGGACGACTGCGAGGGCCTCGGCATCCCGGTCCCCAAGGCCGTCGCGGTGGACGTCGCCACGGCCAAGCCGGCCGATGACGACACCCTGCTCGCGCCGCTCACGTACCCCGTCATCGGCAAGCCGGCGTCGAGCGCGGAGTACCACTACGCGTCGTTCAAGGGCAAAAAGAAGATCTTCCACCTCGAGACGCGGGCCCAGGTCGACGCGCTGTTGGCGGCGCTGCGCGGCTCGGGCTTCGCGGGCACGTTCATGCTGCAGGAGTTCATCCCTGGCGACGAGACGCAGATGCGCTCGCTCACCGCGTATCGCGACAGCAACGGCGACGTCACGATGCTGTGCACCGGCCGGGTGTTGCTCGAGGAGCACACGCCAGGCACGCTTGGCATCCCGGCCGCGATCCTCACCGAGCCGTACGAGGACGCGATGGAAGCGATGAGCCGCTACCTGGAGCACATCGACTACCGCGGCCTTGCCAACGCCGACTACAAGCGCGACGCCCGCAGCGGCCAGCACGTCTTCTTCGAGGTCAACCCGCGCGTGGGCCGCAACAACTACTACGCGACCGCCGCGGGCGTGAACGTGGCGGACTTCGTCGCCGCGGACGTCGCGGGCGAGCGCCGCGAGCAGGTGCGCGCCACGCGCGAGGTGCTGTACAGCGTCGTCCCGCTGCGGTTGCTGACCCGCTACCTGCTTGACCGCGAGCTTCGCCGCCGAGTGGTGCGCGCCGCGCACAGGGGCATGGCGCGGCCGCTGTTCTACCGAGGCGACGGCGCGCCCCGGCGGTTCGCCATCATCGCGGGCGTGACGCTCAACTACGTGCGCAAATACCGCAGGTACTACCCGAAGCCCACCGCCGACGGCGCGTAGGGGCTACTTGACCCAGCGCGTCATCCGGTAGTCGCCGGCCACCAGCTCGAACGAGCGGGACATGCCCCTTGGCACCGGGGGGATCTCGGGGCCTGTCTCGTCGCCGGTTTCGGGGCTTGTGGTGAGGCAGTACTCGTCCACGAGGTCGCGGTCGAGGAACAATACGGCGAGCTGCGGGCCGCCCTCGAGCAGCACGCGGTTGAAGCCCGCGGTGGCGAGCTCCTTGATGGCGCTGCGCGGCGAAAAGGTGTCGTTGCCCGCGATGAGCGTGCGCGCCTTCCACTCGGCGCCAAGCCGGCGCGTGGCGGGGGAGCCGCCGGAGGTGAGGATCCACGCGTCGGCGGGCGTGAGGGTGCTGGGAATGTTACCGGTGTAGCTGACGACCGCGAGGGCCGGGAGTTCGGCCTGGCCGCCGATGCGGCGCGCCTTGCGGATCTCGTCCGAGAGTTGCAGCGGGCCGTAGCGTTCCTTGCGCGCCGTGTTCGCGCCCACGACTACGACGTCCGTGGTGGCGCGTAGCGTGCGAAGGATGCGCAGGTCCGCGTCCGAGTTGAGCGAGCGCGAGGAGCCGTCCGGGCCGCTGGCCCTGCCGTCCTTCGAGGAGATCAGCCCCAGGCGCACCTTGCCGGGCCGGTGGTTGTAAAGCTTGCGCAGCTCGACCTCGTTGGGGTCCGGCTGGATGGTCTCCTCGGTGGGGGAAACCTTTGTCAGGGTTGCGCCCTCAGCGCCTGTGTCTGTCACGCAAGCAGGCTATCGCGAACTAGGGTTGTCCGTCGTGGCACAGACTCTGGCCGGGCGGCGCCCGGAGCTCGATTCGGCGGCGCTCGTCGGCCAATTGGTGGTGCCCCCGCACTTCGCTTCCGCGAGCTTCGAGACGTACCGGCCCGACGCCGCGTTCCCCAGTCAGGCGGCCGCGCGCGACGCTGTGGCCCACTTTGGCAAGCTTGCGACGGGACGACGCCGTGTGCAGCCTGGTCAGGGCGTCTACCTCGACGGCGGCTTTGGCGTGGGCAAGACGCATTTGCTGGCGTCCCTCGCGCACCTGGCGGGCGGCGACGCCGCGTATGGGACGTTCGTGGAGGTCACCGCGCTGGTGGGCGCTCTTGGCTTTGTGCCGGCCCGCGACGCGCTCTCTGAGTTCAGGCTGCTGTGCGTGGACGAGTTCGAGCTTGACGACCCGGGAGACACCCTGCTGATGGCGCGGCTGATGCGCGAGCTGCGAGACCGCGGCGTGTGGCTGGCGGCGACGTCCAACACGCCCCCTGGCGCGCTGGGCGAGGGGCGGTTCGCGGCCGAGGACTTCCGCCGCGAGATCCAGGGCCTATCCGACGCCTTCATGGTGCGTCACTATCGAGGGCGAGGACTACCGGCACCGCGCCGCGGCGGCATTCCCGCCGCCCGCGGCCGTTGACGAAGTGTTGTCCTCCGCCGCCGGTGCGACGGCCACGTGCGACACGTGGGGCGAGCTCATCGACGACCTCGCCGACGTGCACCCCTCAAAGTACGGGGCCTACGTCGACGGCGTGGAGGTCGTGGGGCTGACGGGCGTCGCGCCCCTGGCGGACCAGGCGCAGGCGCTGCGGTTCGTCGCGCTGGTGGACCGGCTCTACGACCGCGACGTGCGGGTGGTCGCGTCCGGCGGCTCGCTGGGAGACGTGTTCCCTGCCGACATGCTTGCGGGCGGCTTCCGCAAGAAGTATCTGCGCGCGCTCAGTAGGCTGGCCGCGATGAGCTCAT
>CAVTJA010000006.1:0-289850 GCA_963735005.1 uncultured Actinomycetota bacterium
CAGCGACCTACTCTCCCACACCGTGGCCGGTGCAGTACCATCGGCGCAAAGAGGCTTAGCTTCCGGGTTCGGAATGGGACCGGGCGTTTCCCTCTTGCTATGGCTGCCGAAACTCTATGGAGATATCTTCTTCGGTTTCCCGACCGTATCTCGGGAACCGCACAGTGGACGCGTAGCAAACTTTGAAGAGTTAAGTTATCGGCCTATTAGTACCGGTCAGCTTCAAGGGTCTTTAGTCCCCTCTTCCACATCCGGCCTATCAACCCGGTGGTCTTCCGGGGGCCTCTCGGAGCAAGCTCCATGGAGATCTCATCTTGAGACAAGCTTCCCGCTTAGATGCTTTCAGCGGTTATCTCTCCCGAACGTAGCCAACCAGCCATGCTCCTGGCGGAACAACTGGCACACCAGAGGTTCGTCCACCCCGGTCCTCTCGTACTAGGGGCAGGCTCTCTCAAATCTCCTGCGCGCGCAGCGGATAGGGACCGAACTGTCTCACGACGTTCTAAACCCAGCTCGCGTACCGCTTTAATGGGCGAACAGCCCAACCCTTGGGACCAACTCCAGCCCCAGGATGCGACGAGCCGACATCGAGGTGCCAAACCATGCCGTCGATATGGACTCTTGGGCAGGATCAGCCTGTTATCCCCGGGGTACCTTTTATCCGTTGAGCGCTGGCGCTTCCACATGCCACCAGCGGGTCACTAGTTCCGACTTTCGTCCCTGCTCGACCTGTCAGTCTCACAGTCAAGCTCCCTTGTGCACTTGCACTCGCCACCTGATTGCCAACCAGGCTGAGGGAACCTTTGAGCGCCTCCGTTACTCTTTGGGAGGCAACCGCCCCAGTTAAACTACCCACCATGCACTGTCCCTAATCCGGATTACGGATCGAGGTTAGATATCTAGAGTGATCAGAGTGGTATTTCAACAATGACTCCACCAATACTGGCGTATCAGCTTCAAAGTCTCCCACCTATCCTACACAAACCACACCAAACACCAATACAAAGCTATAGTAAAGGTCCCGGGGTCTTTCCGTCCTGCTGCGCGTAACGAGCATCTTTACTCGTAGTGCAATTTCGCCGAGTTCGCGGTTGAGACAGCGGAGAAGTCGTTACGCCATTCGTGCAGGTCGGAACTTACCCGACAAGGAATTTCGCTACCTTAGGATGGTTATAGTTACCACCGCCGTTTACTGGGGCTTAAGTTCAGAGCTTCGCTCAAAGAGCTAACCCGTCCCCTTAACCTTCCAGCACCGGGCAGGCGTCAGTCCGTATACATCGTCTTGCGACTTAGCACGGACCTGTGTTTTTAGTAAACAGTCGCTTCTCCCTGGTCTCTGCGGCCTTCAAACGCTCCGGAAGCAAGTTCCTTCACGCCTCAGGCCCCCCTTCTCCCGAAGTTACGGGGGCATTTTGCCGAGTTCCTTAACCACGATTCACTCGATCGCCTTAGTATTCTCTACCTGATCACCTGAGTCGGTTTGGGGTACGGGCGGCTAAAACCTCGCGCCGAGGGTTTTCTTGGCAGCATAGGATCACCGATTTCCTGCTAGTGCAGTCATCATCAGGTCTCAGGCTATGTGAGCTGCGGATTTGCCTACAGCTCGCCCTACACCCTTAAACGTGGACAACCATCGCCACGCTCGGCTACCTTCCTGCGTCACCTCTGTTAATACGCTTGCCTACTACAGACTCGGGTCGCGCGCTAGATCACCGCTCCCCGAAGGGTTAAGTGATTTCGGGCGCTTAGCATTATCTGATTCGGCATGGGCGGTTTTTTGCCGGTACGGGAATATCAACCCGTTGTCCATCGACTACGCCTGTCGGCCTCGCCTTAGGTCCCGACTTACCCAGGGCGGATTATCCTGGCCCTGGAACCCTTGATCATTCGGCGGACGGGTTTCTCACCCGTCTTTCGCTACTCATGCCTGCATTCTCACTCGTGTGGCGTCCACGGCTGGATCACTCCGCCGCTTCACCCGCCACACGACGCTCCCCTACCCATCCACACGCCTGGATCCGAAGACCGGGCGATGTGTGAATGACACAACTTCGGCGGTGTACTTGAGCCCCGCTACATTGTCGGCGCGGAATCACTTGACCAGTGAGCTATTACGCACTCTTTCAAGGGTGGCTGCTTCTAAGCCAACCTCCTGGTTGTCTGTGCAACTCCACATCCTTTCCCACTTAGCACACGCTTGGGGGCCTTAGTTGGTGTTCTGGGCTGTTTCCCTTTCGACTACGAAGCTTATCCCCCGCAGTCTCACTGCCACGCTCTCACTTATAGGCATTCGGAGTTTGGCTGACGTCAGTAACCTGTTGGGGCCCATTGGCCATCCAGTAGCTCTACCTCCTATAAGAAACACGTGACGCTGCACCTAAATGCATTTCGGGGAGAACCAGCTATCACGAAGTTTGATTGGCCTTTCACCCCTATCCACAGCTCATCCCCTCGGTTTTCAACCCAAGTGGGTTCGGTCCTCCACGCGGTCTTACCCGCGCTTCAACCTGGCCATGGATAGATCACTTCGCTTCGGGTCTAGACCCAGCGACTCATTCGCCTTATTCAGACTCGCTTTCGCTACGGCTGCCCCTCACGGGTTAACCTCGCCACTGAGCACTAACTCGCAGGCTCATTCTTCAAAAGGCACGCTGTCACCCCTGCTAGGGAGGCTCCAACGGCTTGTAAGCACACGGTTTCAGGTACTATTTCACTCCCCTCTCGGGGTACTTTTCACCATTCCCTCACGGTACTTATCCGCTATCGGTCAGTAGGTAGTATTTAGGCTTACAGAGTGGTCTCTGCGGATTCACACGGGATTTCTCGGGCCCCGTGCTACTTGGGATGACTCTCAGGAGTCCGCATGATTTCGTCTACGGGGGTATCACCCTCTATGCCGGGCCGTTCAATGCCCTTCGACTATCACACGGATTTTTGACTCCTTGCTGATTCGGCAGAATCAACCAAAAGGTCCCACAACACCGCTAACGCAACGCCTGCCGGCTATCACACGCTATCGGTTTGGCCTGTTCCGCTTTCGCTCGCCACTACTCACGGAATATCTCTTCCTGTCGGTACTGAGATGTTTCACTTCCCGACGTTCCCTCCACACGCCCTATGTGTTCAGGCGTGGGTAACTGGGCATGACCCCAGCTGGGTTTCCCCATTCGGAGATCCTCGGATCGAAGCTTGTTTACCAGCTCCCCGAGGCTTATCGCAGGTTACTACGTCCTTCTTCGGCTCCTACTGCCAAGGCATTCACCATGTGCTCTTAAAAACTTAACTACAGAAATCAAAGATGCTCGCGTCCACTGTGCAGTTCTCAAGGTACGGGCGGGCCCACGTTCTGCCGGCGCCTACCTCGTTTTGCGTCTTGAGACGCGGTCGAGGTGGTTCATCCGACTCCTGTGGTCCGTCCGGCCTGACGCTCCGCTAGGGAGTGTCTGGCCTGAAGGTGAGCTTGCGCCCGACGCTTCAGGACCCAACAGCGTGCCTTGCAATCGATTCGTGGTGCAGCGCTCTTCCAACCTCACGAAGGAGGCGTACTGGGAGCTGCGCTCAAATGGATTGCCATGTCGATGTTCCATCCATGAGCTTTCGCCTACCCACGTACGGGGTAGAAACGAAATTGGACGCCTCCACCAAAGGTGGGGCGCCACATGCTCCTTAGAAAGGAGGTGATCCAGCCGCACCTTCCGGTACGGCTACCTTGTTACGACTTAGTCCCAATCGCCAATCCCACCTTAGACGTCTCCCTCCCTTGCGGGTTGGGCCGACGGCTTCGGGTGTTACCGACTTTCGTGACTTGACGGGCGGTGTGTACAAGGCCCGGGAACGTATTCACCGCAGCGTTGCTGATCTGCGATTACTAGCGACTCCAACTTCATGAGGTCGAGTTGCAGACCTCAATCCGAACTGAGACCGGCTTTTTGGGATTCGCTCCATCTTGCGATATCGCAGCCCTTTGTACCGGCCATTGTAGCATGCGTGAAGCCCAAGACATAAGGGGCATGATGATTTGACGTCATCCCCACCTTCCTCCGAGTTGACCCCGGCAGTCTCCTATGAGTCCCCAACTAAATGCTGGCAACATAGAACGAGGGTTGCGCTCGTTGCGGGACTTAACCCAACATCTCACGACACGAGCTGACGACAACCATGCACCACCTGTATACGGCCAACTAAATGACTCCCTATCTCTAGGGATAAACCGTATATGTCAAGCCTTGGTAAGGTTCTTCGCGTTGCATCGAATTAATCCGCATGCTCCGCCGCTTGTGCGGGCCCCCGTCAATTCCTTTGAGTTTTAGCCTTGCGGCCGTACTCCCCAGGCGGGGCACTTAATGCGTTAGCTGCGACGCGGAATTCATGGAATGAACCCCACATCTAGTGCCCACCGTTTACGGCATGGACTACCAGGGTATCTAATCCTGTTCGCTCCCCATGCTTTCGCTCCTCAGCGTCAGTTGTGGCCCAGAGACCTGCCTTCGCCATTGGTGTTCCTCCTGATATCTGCGCATTCCACCGCTACACCAGGAATTCCAGTCTCCCCTACCACACTCTAGTTTGCCCGTACCCACTGCAAGCCCGAGGTTGAGCCTCGGGTTTTCACAGCAGACGCGACAAACCGCCTACGAGCTCTTTACGCCCAATAATTCCGGACAACGCTTGCGCCCTACGTATTACCGCGGCTGCTGGCACGTAGTTAGCCGGCGCTTCTTCTGTAGGTACCGTCACTTTCGCTTCTTCCCTACTGAAAGGGGTTTACAACCCGAAGGCCTTCATCCCCCACGCGGCGTCGCTGCATCAGGCTTGCGCCCATTGTGCAATATTCCCCACTGCTGCCTCCCGTAGGAGTCTGGACCGTGTCTCAGTTCCAGTGTGGCCGGTCGCCCTCTCAGGCCGGCTACCCGTCGTCGCCTTGGTGGGCCATTACCCCGCCAACAAGCTGATAGGCCGCGAGTCCATCCCTGACCGAAATTCTTTCCCGACGATGACCATGCGGTCTCGTCGCGTATCCGGTATTAGACCCAGTTTCCCAGGCTTATCCCAGAGTCAGGGGCAGGTTACTCACGTGTTACTCACCCGTTCGCCACTGTCTACCAGAGCAAGCTCTGGCTTCTCGTTCGACTTGCATGTGTTAAGCACGCCGCCAGCGTTCGTCCTGAGCCAGGATCAAACTCTCCGTAAATGTTTATGCGCCCACCTGCAAGCAGGTGAACAAACTACGGCGGTCCCCGAAGGAACCAAGTTCAAATCTTGGCGTTCGAACAAATGTCACTGACATTTGATTCTTTACCAAAGGAATCCTGCATCTGACTGGATCCACCCGAGGGTGAGGCCGCCAGATGCCGGAGGTTTTGGCATCGACTATGTGGCACGCTGTTGAGTTCTCAAGTTTCGGACGCGCATCTTTGCCGGTCTTCCAACCGGCGCCGAGGCAACCCTTCTACGTTACTCCCTTGGACACCCTCTGTCAAAACGCCTTGCGGCGTGTTGCCTAGGTTCCCAGGGCCCTCCATCGTACTCCTCCAGGGCGCACAAAGCACCAAGGTTTCCTACGAGTGAGGGGCTGTCCTGCGGGTCTCGCCGTGGCCTTCTTCAGTCCTCCGTCGAGCGCTCCCGTTCTGGCAGCGAGGGATAACTTACGCACTTCTGGGGGCCACGTCAAATCCGCCAGATCCGGGCGTGTCGCGGCCCCATTTCACGCGCCGATCCGCACCATCCCGATCGTCTTCTTGCCCCGCCGTACGACCGCCCAGCCCCCCGCGATGGCGTGCTCCGGAGTGAGCGCGAAGTCGGCGTCGGCGACGTTCTCGTTGTTCAGGTACGCGCCACCCTCCTTGACGGCGCGAGCTGCGGCGGACTTCGATTCCACGACACCCGCCGCGACCAGCGCGTCGACGATCGTGGTACCGGCGGCGATGTCCGCGGAGGGCACCTCAGCGGCCACGCCGGCGAGCGTGACGGCGTCCAGGCCCGCCAGGTCGCCACGCCCGAAGATCGCCTGCGAGGCCGCCACAACGGCGTCTGCGGCCGCTGAGCCGTGCACCAATGCGGTGACGTCGTACGCGAGCGTGCGCTGCGCCTCGCGCTTGAACGGCTCGTCCGCGACCGCCGTCGCGAGCGCGTCGATTTCCTCGCGCGAACGGAAGGAGAAGAACTTGAGGTACGTGATGACGTCCGCATCCGCCGCGCCCACCCAGAACTGGTAGAACGCGTACGGGCTGGTCATCTCCGGGTCGAGCCACACGGTGCCGGACTCCGACTTACCGAACTTGCTGCCGTCCGCCTTGGTGACGAGCGGAGTCGCGAGCGCGTGCACGGAGGTTCCCTCCGCCTTGCGCGTCAGCTCCGTCCCGGACGTGAGGTTGCCCCATTGGTCCGAGCCGCCGGTCTGCAGCGTGCAGCCATAACGGCGGTAGAGCTCGAGGAAATCCATTCCCTGGAGCAACTGGTACGAGAACTCCGTATACGAGATGCCCTCGTCAGAGTTGAGGCGCCGCGCGACCGTGTCCTTCGCGAGCATCGTCCCTAAACGGTAGTGCTTGCCGATGTCGCGCAGCAGTTCGATGGCCGTGAGGTCCTTGGTCCAGTCGTAGTTGTTGACCATGCGCGCGGCGTTGTCGCCCTCGAAGCTCATGAGCGGCTCGATCTGGGCGCGGATCCGTTCGACCCACTCATGGACCACCTCGACGGGATTAAGCGTGCGCTCCCCCGCCATCTTGGGGTCGCCGATCAGGCCCGTGGCGCCGCCCACCAGCAGCAGCGGCTTGTGGCCAGCGTCCTGGAAGCGGCGCACGGTGAGGATCTGCATCAGGTTGCCGATGTGCAGGCTGGGGGCCGTGGGGTCAAATCCGCAGTACAAGGTGACCGGGCCGGCTTCCAGCGCCGCGCGCAGCTCGTCGTCGCCTGTGGTCTGCGAGATCAGCCCGCGCCACGTCAGTTCGTCAAACAGGTTTTCGCTCATGATGGGCCTAGTCTGCCAGGCCGACGCGGCGGGACGGGGCGCGCATCGCGCGCGGGGGCGTCACGCATCGGGGATGGGCGCGGTTCCGTCGATCAGGACGTTGGCGGCCGCGCGGGTGCCGTCGGCCTCAAGGAACCGCGCCTCGTCCACCTGCCAACGCTCCCAGTGGTCCCGCATGGCCTCGCCGTCGCGCGCCAAACCCCGCTCCAGCCGCACTTCCCACGGAGCGTCCATGAAGACCGTGAGCGCCGCGTAAGCACGCGCCGCTGCCTGCGCCACGCCGACGCCCTCGATCACCAGGTACTCGCGCGGCGGCACCGCGACGGCGAGCCCCCGCTCGCCGCGCTCCCAGTCCCAGGCGCGGAACGCACCCTCCGTACCCCGTGACAGCGGTTCAAGCACCTGCCCTACGAGCACGCGGTCGAGGGTCGAGAGCCCAGACCAGCCCTCATACATGTCGTCGCCGTGGAGTAGTTGCGCGCCGCCCATGGGGCCCCTGAGCACCGTTCCGCCGTCGCCCGCGCCGCTCGCATCCGTCCCCCCTCCGTCGCCGGGCACGAGCCCCGCCAACGCGCGCGCGAGCCGGTTCGCCAGCGTCGTTTTTCCCGAACCTGCGGGGCCGTCGACTAGCACGACCGCGGTGGCCGGCAGGCCCGCGGGCGCCGCGTCGACCATAGCCGCCAGTGTGGCCACGCTGGGGTTGTCGGGCGAGGCAGGCGAAGTCACGCACACCAGGCTACCGACCGACTCTGGCCCGACTGGTGACAGTCGCGTAGCGTGGCGCGCATACAAGGCGAAGGGTGGGCACACCATGGGACGTAGGTGGTCGGTAAGCGCAGCCGTGGCCGCCGCAACGGCGGCGGCGCTGGCGCTCGCGGGTTGCACCTCGCCGCAGCCTGGCCCCACTGACTCGAGCAGCGCGGCGCCCACGACAACAGCGCCCCTAACGCCCGCGTCCCCCTCCCCCGAGCGCATGGTGACCATCAAGGACGGCCACTTCGTGGACGCCACCGGCGCGCCGTTCGTGCCGCGCGGGGCGAACTACGTGCGCATCGTGAACGGTCACGACAGCCAGTTCGTCGTAGGCGTGTACGACCGCGACCGCGTCAACGCGGACTTCGCGTCGCTCGCAGCGGACGGCTACAACACGGTGCGCATGTTCATCGACTCGTGCGCCCCGGGTCCGGCGTGCATCGCCTCCGTTGGCGAGGCGGGCCTTCACGATGCGTACCTCGCCAACATCGCCGACGTCACCCGACTCGCGCGCGACAACGGCATCGTGCTGATCCTTACGTCGAACGACCTGCCCGACGGCGGAAACTACAACCTGATCTCGCAGCGGGACGACTCCGAGAAGTTCCCCGGCTACCGCAACTCCATCTTCCTCACCGCGAGCGGGCACCAGGCGATGGCCGCGTATTGGACCGACCTCATGCACGGACTCGCGGAGCAGGACGCGGCGTTCGACGCCGTCCTCGGCTGGTCAATCCTGAACGAGGAATGGCTGTTCGGCGACCAGCCGCCACTCGCCCTGCGGTCCGGTTCTGTGACCACCGCGTCCGGCACCTATGACGTGTCCTCGGCCGCGAACCGCCGCGCGATGGTGACCGAATCCATCCGGGCGATGATCGCCACTGTGTCGGCTGTCATCCGCGCCCAAGACCCCACAGCGCTCGTCACCATGGGCTTCTTCACGCCGCAGTTCCCGAACCCGACGGGGACCGGCGGCACCTGGTACGTCGACACGGCGCCGCTCGTGGAAGACAGCGACCTCGACTTCTTCGACTTCCACGCCTATCCCGGCGGGGACCTAGGCGTGGCTGGCATGGGCGAAAACTTCGGTATCACGGACGCCAAGCCGGTCGTGATGGGCGAGCTTGGCGCGTTCACCAACCTGTACCCCGACGCCGAAGCCGCCGCGCTCGCGATCCAGCGCTGGGTCGCCGACTCATGCACCGCGGGATTCGACGGCTGGGTCTACTGGGCCTACGACCGGCTACCGCTAGACGATGCCACGATCGGCTTCACAGACGAGGGCAACTACCTGAGATCCGCGCTTTCTCCCCGCAGCCAGCCCGACCCGTGCGTCGTCACGCTCGCGGACTCGAACCTCGCTCTCGGCAAGCCAGCCAGGGCGTCCCACCAGCTCGCGGACCAGCCCGCCAAGGCGGCATTTGACGACGACCCCGGCACGCAGTGGGGCTCAGGCAAGGACGCGACGCAGTGGGTGGAGGTCGAGCTGGGCGGGGCAACGGTGAGTTCGGTCACCCTGACCGTCGCTCAGTGGCCCGCTGGCCGCACGGTGCACGTGATCACCGTGTGGGACGACGCCGGTAAGCGCGAGGTGTACCGCTTCGCCGGCAAGACCGCGGAAGGCGACCAGCTCGTGGCGACATTCGACGAGCCGCTCACGAACGTCACGCGCCTACGTGTCACCACCGAATCCAGCCCGTCGTGGGTGGCCTGGCGGGACATCTCCGTCGAATAGCGCCGCGGCGCTCCGATGGGTCGGCTCGGGCGGCCGGGAAGCACGACGCCCCCGCACGCTGGACGCGGCGGGGGCGTCGTGAAAATGCTCGGCCTACTTCTTCCAGGTGATGCCCAGGCCGTCGTAAATGCTGTAGACGCCGGATCCCTTCGAGAACAGCGCCCCGCCGACCTCCTGGCCCGGCTTGGTGCCCACAGTGACACAAGTCGAAGCGACCTTGCCCTTGTCGATGCCCGCCGGGAACGAGTCGAGCTTGCAGGGCTTGAAGTTGCCGATCACGGTGATCTTCTGCAGGCGGTTACCGTCGGTGTCGATCCCGCTGATGTCGGGGTACAGCGCCTGGTACTGGAGCTTGAGCGTGCTCTTGCCAGACTTCTGCGCCTTGATGGTGATGTACCACACGTCGTACTCGGCGACCTTGTCGCGGAAGTCCTTTGACAGGTTCTTGAAGTCAGACTGCTTGCCAGGCTCGATCGAGTCGATCCAGATGTCGAGCTTCTGGGTGCCCTTCTCATACGAGTACCAGTCCACCGTCGCGACGTCGTCGATGCCGATGGTAGATCCCGGCGCGGTGAGGCCGTCGGCCCCGGTAGCCGGGTCGGTGGTCGTGTCGGTGGTCGGCTCCGTAGTCGGATCCGTCGTCGCCTCAGTCTCGGCGGGCGCCGGCGCTGCCTCTGTCGCCGCCGGGACGGTCGTGGTTTCCGTTGCGGTCTCGGCGGGCGGCGCCTTGACCGAGCAGCCGGTCGCGATCAACGCGAAGGCTGCGGCAAGGACGGCAACGCCGGAAAGGGTGCGAGTTTGCACGGGAATTCCCCCTCAGTTTTGGCGGGGGCCTACTCCCCCGCGGACCCGACGCTAGCAGTCGACGGCGCAGCCCGCTCGGGCAGAAGTACCCATGTCCCGCGCGACGCTCAGCGAATCTCTACACGCGTAGCGCCCGCCGGCGCGCCCGCAGGGGTTACCGTGTCAATTGCCCGCAGAAGTGCTGCGGGAGACGTTAATGGAGGAACCATGAAGGTAGGGACTGTGCTTGAGCAGACGCGGCGCTGGTCGCTGTGGATCGCGCTCGGGTCCGCGGTGGTGGGGCTGGTCATCGGCCTGCTGACCATTTGGGACGTGGTGTCGCTCGTCGACATCCCCAGCGCCGAGGACATCCTTGGCGCACTTGCAATCCAATCGTTCGCTGGCGACCTCGCCGGTAACTTCGGCGACCAGATGGGCCCCGGCGGCCTCGGCGACATGATGGGTCAGGGCGGCCTAGGCGACCTCGGCGCCCTGGGCGGCTTCACCATCCCCGGACCTGAGATCACCCTGTGGGGCCGCCTCATGGCGACCGCCGCGGCACTGTTCTCGGCTGCCAGCGCGGTGCTCCTGTCCCTGCTCGTCGCCAGCCACGTGAAGAAGTAGGTGGCTGCCATGAACGAGAAGACACTCCTGGAGAAGACCCGCAAGTACACCCTGTGGGCGGTGCTGGGCGCGGCCGCTGTCGCGCTCGTCCTCAACCTGCTCAAGGTGTGGGACCTGCTGGGCGACGGCCACGACGGCCCCACGTTCTGGGACCGCCTCGACGGCACCGCCGGCCTCGTGCTCGTGCTTGGTGGCGGCACCCTGCTCGCCCTACTCGTCGCGAGCCGGGTCAAGCGGGACGACGCCGCGGCGAAACCCGCCGCGGGCGCGAAGGCCCCAACCGCGTCGGCGTCGGCACCCGCCGCGAAGACGCCTGCGAAGGCCACGCCTGCGAAGAAGCCCGCAGCCAAGGCGCCCGCCAAGAAGGCGGCGCCAAAGAAGTAGTTCCGCATGCACGAAGGCCGGGCCCCAGCGGGGCCCGGCCTTCGTCGCAACTACCGCGCTGCCAAGCGTTTGGTGTCCAGATCGCGATCTGTGGATCTAGTTGAATCGACCCTGGTTCAGGCACGACGTGAGCGCAGCGGCCTCGTCGTCGTTGAACACCCAGTAGTGGCCGGACGTGTCCCTGCCATTCATGGAACTGTCCGGGTAGGTGAGCAAGCCGCAGTCAAAATACAACTGGGCTCGTAGCTTCTCCGTGGTTTGTGCGCCCCAGTAGCCGTCCGCCGTGATGTTTCCGGTCCGGCCACCATCGTGCGCGTTCAACCAGTTCTGGAAGTACTGCGCGGCGCCGTTCTTGGAGCCCGTCTTCTCGTACCACGGGCTACGCCCAAAGTTTCCGGAGTAGGTCGAGCTATACCCGATCGCCTTCGACAGCGCGTTCCAGTGCGCCGCATCGCCCCAGCCGCCACCCAAGTGCGGCAGCGACGCATAGTACGCGGCTGTCGCGGAAGACGCCTGCGCCGCCTGCGCAGCCGCAGCGGCTGCGGTGGCGTCCGCAGCAGCCTGGACGGCGGCATTGGCAGCGGCACTCGTTCCCGCTGCCGCCGACGCAACTTGAGCCGACGACGATGCAGCCTGAGCTGCTGAAGCGGCCTGGGACGCTGTCGCGGCTGCCTGAGCTGCCGTCGACGACGCGGACTGGGCGGCGGAGTCGGACGTCGCCGCGGCAGCGCTCGCCGCCGCCTGGGCGGCCGTGTTGGCTGCAGAAGTCGCCGTCGCACGCGCGGACGCCGCCAGGTTCGCCTGGTGGACCGCCTCGGCCTCGCCCGCCGCAATGGTCGCTGCTACCACCGTCGTGGCGTCGGCGACGGCCGCCTGCGCGCCTGCCGCCAACTGAGCGGCTGCGTCGGCGTCAAGCGCGGCCTGCGCAGCGGCGTCAGCCGCCGAGGCCATGCCCGATGCATCCGCGGCCGTTTGAGCGGCCGCAGCCGCCGTTCCGGCCGTGGTGGCCGCCTGAGAAGCGGCGTCCGCGGCGCTCTGCGCAATGTTCAGCTGCTGAGTTGCCGTCGCGCCGTCAGAGGCTGCCTTCGCAGAGGTTGCCGCCTGCGCCGCGGCTGCCGCCTGTTGAGCCGCAGTGGTCTTGGCCTGTGCCGCGATGGTGGCCTGGTGCACCGCTTGGGAATTGGCAGCCCAGGATGCCGCTATCACCGCGGCCGCCTGCGCCGACGCCTGGGCGTCGGTGGACGACTGGTCGGCCTGCTGTGCGCTCGCGGCGGCAGCTGCCGCCGCGTCCGCCGCCTTCACCGTGCCTGCGGCAGTTGCCTCCGTCTGTGCGCGGTTGGCTGCACGGTGTGCCGCGGCTGCGGCTAGCGTGGCGTCCGAAGCGGACGCTTGCGCCAGCGAGTACGCAGTGAGCGCCGCGGGGTCCGATGTCGCCGCCTGCGCGGAGAACAGGTCGGATGCTGCCGCGCTCGCCGCAGTGGCGGCGTCCGCCGCCGCAGAAGCGGCCAGCGCCGCTTGCGCCGCCGCAGCGGCCTCGTGAGCCACCCGCGTGGACGAAGCCGCCGCGGCGGTCGCCGAGGTCTGGGCGTCACCGGCCATCGTCGCGGCTACTGTCGCGTCGGCTGATGCCTGCCCCGCCGCAGCGGTCGCGCGATCCGTGGTGGCCGTGGCAGCCGCGGTTGCGGCCGCGTCAGCCGCCGTTTGGGCTTGCTGCGCGCTCGCTGCGGCCGTGTCGGCCGCACCCTGGGCACTCGCCGCTGCCTGAGCGGCGTTAGTCGGGTCCGTGGTCGCGTCTGCCGTCGCGGCCGCCTGCGCCGCCTGGCCGGCAGCCTGTGTGGCGTCGGTCCGAGCCACAGCGGCGATGGCGGCGTTGGACACCGCCTCGCCTTCCGCGCTTGCCCGAGCTGCGTCCGTCGCCGCAGCGGCAGCCGAGTCCGAGGCGGCCGAGGACGACACGGCAGCGGCCTGCGCGGCTACTTGGGCGTCGGCGGCGTACTGGTCAGCAGTGGACGTCCCAGCGGCCGTGGCGGCCGCCTGGGCGACGGCCGCGGCAGACTGAGCGTCCGCGGCCGCACCTGCGGCGGAGGCCTTCGCAGCCTGGGCGTCTGCTGCAGCTTGGGTTGCCGCGTTCACGTCGGCCCCCGTGCTCACGGCCAACGCCGCTGCTGCATCGGTAGCGGCGGCTGCCGCAGTCTGGGCCGCACTCGCCGCTGTCGCCTCATCTCCTTGCGCCTGCAGGAGGGCCGCGGCCCCCTGTGCTTCCGCCGCCGAGACCGCCGCGGCGTCTGCAGCGCTCGCAGCGCTGTTGGCGTCGTCAACCGCCGCGAGATAGGAGTCGCGCGCCGCGTCGGACGCTGCCTGCGACGTCGAGGAGCCAGCGTACTGCGCGTATTGGAACGCCTGCGCAGCGGATTGGCCAGCGGACGCGGCAGCGTTGCTCGCGTTGTCAGCGGCAGTCTGCGCAGCGGTCGCCGCGGACTGCGCGGCGCTCGAGGCGCTCTGCGCGCCGGCGAGAGTCGTGGCCGCGGAGGCCTGGCTGTCCGCCTGTGCGGCCGCAGCAGCACTCGCGTCGGCGGCGGCTGCAGCGTTGTGTGCCGCAGATTGCTGGACTGAAGCGGCGAACGCGGCGTCAGCCGCACCGGCCTCGGCGTCGGTACGCGGAGGCGTGACAACGCCGGCGAATTGCCCGGTGTTGAGGCACTGCGCAAGCGCGGATGCCTCGTCCTGATTGAAGTTCCAGGTGTGGCCGGTACGGTCAACTCCGTCAATGGCGCTCGGCAATTCGAAGAAGCCGCACACGTAGTACAGCCGCGCGCGGAGTTTCTCGGTGGTCGTCGGCCCCCAGTAGCCGTCCGCAGAAGCGTCGGACGTACGGCCGCCGTCGTTCGCGTTCAACCAGTTCTGGAAGTACTGAGCCGCGGGGTCGTAGGACCCGGTGGACTCGTCCCAAGGGCTACGTCCAAACGTTCCGCCATAGTTGTCGCTGTACCCGATCGCGTGCGCAAGCGCGGCCCAGTGAGCAGCTCCCCACCAGTCGCCTGAGGCACCGACGTACAAGTGCGGCAGCCCGAACTGTCCGCGCGCGACGTCGACGGACGCCTCGGCGCTCGCGAGCGACTGGGAGGCCTGGGATGCGGACGCCGACGCTGCGGCACCGGCGTCTGTGGCAACTTGCGTTCCCGCAAGTCCCGCCGCGGCGTTGGCCGCGTCTGCGGCAAGCTGTGCATCGAATGCCGCCTGCGCGGCGTCACCTGCCGCCGTCTGTGCCGCGTCAAGCGCCGACTGAGCGGCGGCTGTGGTGGTCGCCGATTGGGAAGCCGTAGCCGCCTGCGCCGCAGCAGTAGCGGCGGTGGCGGCCGCCACGGCAGCCTGCGCCGCGACATCCGCTTGAGCAATCGCGACCGATTCCGTGGCAGCAACGATCTGGTCGAGTGCGACCTGCGCTCGGTCTACGGCAGCGCTTGCGTCAGTGACAGCCTGGTTCACGTCCGGCATCAGGTCTTGGATCGCAGACAGGGACGCCTGCGCGGCCGGAGTGCCGACGCTCGACGCGAGCGATGATGCGAGGTTTCGCGCCTGGGTGATCCCCGCCAGCGCCGCATTGGCATCGCCAAGCGCTGCCGTCGCGTCGTCCACAAAGCCGCTCGCAGCGGGAACGTTGGGCGCGGCTTCCGCGGCGTCCGCGGCGGCGGAAGCGTCGGTTGCCGCTTGCTGCGCGGCGTTGGCGTACGACACCGCAACCACGAGTTGCAGCGCGACATTCGCTTCGCCAGCGCTCGTGTCCGCATTCGACGCGTACCCAATCGCGTTGAGGAATTCAGTGTGGGCCTTCACAACTGCGCGGTTGGCGCCGTCGGTCTGCGCCGTCGCCGCGAATTGTTGCGCCTGCGTGTAGTTCACCTGGGCGGCGTCTGCGGCCTGGTGGGCGGTCGTAGCCGCGTCCGTCGGCAGCGGCAGCATGCCCCTGTGCAGTAGCGGGATCGGGCGAGTTCGCGGTCTCATCCCGCTGGGCCACGGCTAGAACTGCCGCGTCCCACGCAGCGTCAGCTTGGACGCTGGCTTGCGCCGCCTGGAGGTGCGCTTGCGCTTCGGCCGCGTACCGGTCCGCATCCTGGGCCGCAGCGTTCGCGTTCGTCACGCTCGCAGCTGCCGCGGTCGCGAACGCAGCAGCACTCGGGTCAACGTCCGGCGCGCCACTGAGCGCTGCCGCGGCCTGCGAGGCTGCCGCGGCCGTCGCCGCGCTAGATGCGGCCGACTGCGCACTCGCCTGGTCGCCAAGCGCATCGTCTACGGCCTGTTGAGCCGAAGCGACATCCACTGCGGCCTCCGCGGCCGATGCCGCCAGCAAGGCGGCGTCACGAGAATCCTCGGCGTTGCGCGCCCACGCGTCGGCGGCGGCAGCCTGCGCCTGCGCGGCCGCGACTGCAGCTCCCTGCGCGGCCACGCGTGCATTCGCTGCCGACGTTTGGGCGGCGGCGGCGGAAAGCGTCGCTTGACCAGCGGCCAACGATGCGGTCTGCGTGCCTGCGGCCGTGGCGGCAACCGTTGAAGCAGTTGCTGCGGCGTCGGCTGCGTCGGCCGCGACCTGTGCGGCGTCGGCGGCGTCCCATGCGTCTGCGAGTGCCGTCGAAGCAGCATCGGCCTGCGTGCCAGAGTCTGCCGCGGTGGCCGCCTGATCGGCCGCAACAGCGGCGAGGTTTGCCGCGTCTTGGGCTGCGGATGCGGCCTCCTGCGCAAGCCGGGCTGCCTCGGCTTCTGCGGCAGTGACCGCACGCTGCGCCTCCGACATCGCTTCATCCGCGACTGTTCGTGCGCTGGTGGCGCTCGTCTGGGCTGCGGTTGCGGCAGCCGCAGCTCGCGAAACCTCAGCGTCTGCGGCGCCATTTGGCAGGAGTTCCGCGGCCGCAGCCGCCCTGCCGCTCGCGGCAAGGGCGTTGGCGGAGTGAGTTTGAGCAGCGTCCGCTGCCGCTTCCGCACGTAGCGCGGCTTGCATCGCTTCTGCGGCATTCGGGGCCGCGAAGGTGTTGGCGTTTTCCGTCGCCGCAAGCTGCTCGGCAGCGGCTGCTTGGTCGCGCTCGAATTCAGCGATCACACGCTGTGAAGAAGCGGCTGACGTCTGCGCCGCCACCGAAGCTGAGGTAGCCTGCAGCCGCGCAGCCTGAGCGGACGCTTGGGCGCGCGCTGCGATCAGCGTCGCCTCAGGGGTCCCCGCCGTTGTAGCGGCGGTCGCCGCATCCGCGGCTTCGTTCGCCGCGTTCGTGGCGTAGGTGTCTGCTTCCGACGCGGCGGTCGCGCCTGCGGATGCATACGCGGAGGCCTCGGTTGGGTCGGTCGCGGCTGCGGCGTCGGCCGCCGCTTGTTGAGCGTCGGCGCGTGCGTCGTCAGCCATCTTGCCCAAGCTGCGGCGCTGACGTCGGCGGCGAGCAGGTCGCTTCCGGCGCGCGCGCGGCCAGCCCACGTGTCAGCCGTGGCGAGCGAGTCGGCGGCTTCGGCGGCAGCTTGATCCGCGCGAGCTGTGCCAGCGTCTGCCACGTAGCCGACGACGTCGTCGTTTGCAGAGGCCGCAGCCGTGGCCGCATCCTCCGCCGCGACG
Organism: uncultured Actinomycetota bacterium; assembly: GCA_963735005.1. GTDB lineage: Bacteria > Actinomycetota > Actinomycetes > Actinomycetales > Demequinaceae > WTKG01. The sequence goes on from CAVTJA010000006.1 coordinate 16,843, forward strand.
GCGTGGGTGAGGGCTTCGACCGCGGCGTCCGCGATCTGAGATGCGTCAGTTGCGGCGTTCGACTGGGCGATCGCGGCGAGCGCGAGAACCGCCTCGTCGTGCGCCGTGGCGGCGTAGGCCGCGACGTCTGCCGCGGCCGCGATGGCGTTCGCCTCGGCGGTGGCGCTCGCGAGGTAGCCGTCGATAGCCGAAACGGCGTCGGCGGCTGCGGTCTTGGCGTCTGTCGCGTCCGATGCCGCGGCTTGCGCGCGAGCAACGTATCCGTTCGCGGCAGTCGTGTTCGCCTGCGTCGCGGCGGTAGTCGCGGCCTGGAGCTGGGTGGCCGCCTCTGCGGCAGCGTTTTCGGTCAGGGTCTTGGCAGCGACCGCAACGGCGCGGGCGGCTGTGATTGCAGACACGTCTGCCCCGCCGCTCGTGTTCAGTGCGTTGAGTGCGTCCGCTGCGGCCTGCGTTGCGAGGCCAGCCTGCGTCTGCGCGGTGCTCGCCGCGTCTTCGGTCCGCAACGCCGCTTCGGCTGCGCGCGCTTCCGCGTACGCGCTGTCCGCGGCGTCACGCGCGGTCTTGGCTTGGGCCGCTAAAGTGGCGGCGTCGCTGGAGTTTTGCTGCGCCGCCGCGACCTGAGTCGCGGTGGCACTAGCTCCGATGTAGCCCGCATACTCGTTCACTTTCCCCAAGCCAGCGGCCGCCAGATCACGGCCGGACTCGGCAGCGGTCTGCGCGTTCGCGGCATCCACAGATGCAAGGCGTGCGGCCTCAACTGCCGAGGTCGCGTCGGGGATGGTCGTGGCTGCCCCCGCTGCGTCGGCGGCGTTCTGGGCGGCGGTGTGTGCGGTTGTCGCCGCATTCTTCCCGTCGAGCGCGTTCTGACGCCCGGTCACGGTCTGAGCCAAGCCGTCGTTGAGGTTGTCCCAGTTGCTGTTCACCGTGACTTGGGAGTCGGGTCCGGGTTTGAACCCGTAGTACCCGGCGTCCGGGTTTGGCGTCACTCTCGATGCAACTCGTCAAGTTCGTTGCCATGGCGAAGTCAAACCCGATTGGGTCGGTCGCGTCGCTACGTTGTACTTGCCGTCCAGATGTTGTCGCTGAAGTCTTCGACCCCGCACAGGTCATGTAGACCCAGAGCAGCTTCTCGGAGGTGACCGGCCCCCACAAGCCATCAAGTTGCCGTTAAAGGCGGATCTGGGCGCGGCCAGAGATCGATGTCGTTCAGATATGCCTGCAGGGCACGCGCGTTTTCGTCCTCAACACCGACGATCACCGCCCCGTTGGGGTCGTTGTCGTACGGAGCGGCTGCCCGGCCAAACTGGGTGCCCAAATAGGTCACGCCAATTCTGTCAGCAAGCTCCTGCCATTGCGTCTCGCCCCATTGGCCCACGGGCGCGGCGAGGTCTCCGCCCTGCATGCAGTACTTGAGGTCTGAGGCCAGCACGTAGTCGAAATAGAACCGGTCGGTGGTATTTCCGTAGTATCCGTTGATGTCTGCGTCAGCGCGCGACTGGCCTGTTGCAGACGTTTGCGACGACGCTGGCGATTTTCTCATTCGTTTGCTTGCCCCACTGCCCGTCGACAGGCTTGTCGATCATTCCCACGCCTGGCGCGTCAATTTCGTTCAGGCGGTTTTGAAGTGCCTTGACGTTGATGTTGCCGCGAGTCCCAGACTGTGAGGTGTGAGGGTCTCCCGTCCACCCGAAACTCGCTGCCGTGAAGGCCCGTCGCCGAGGTCCAGCGCCTTCCCAAGCGCTGTCCAGTCCGAGTCGGTCCAAGCTGGGGCGATCGGGAGGAATCGGGTTCCGTTCCACGGACAGTGGCACTACCGTCAAACCCATATGCGTGGGCGCTCCCGAGGCCGGAGATGTTCCGGTCCGAACCGTTGTAGGCGAGATGCTGGTGAGTGCACGAATCGTAGTGCTCAAGATAGCCCTTGGCATGCCAGAATCGGTTGTCGTAAATGCCGTCGTAACCTGAGTAGTTCGACGATCCGCGCCTGCAATTCCCCTGCCCGATGGAGAACTTCGCCTTGTGCGTTCCGGTGGGGTCCGGCCCCGGCGAGAAACTGCGTCGATGAAATCTTCGACGCGGAAGCATTGGTGGTGCTTACGCCGTTGGTCATGTCGAAATCCACAAGATCAAGCCCGATCTCCGCGGTAAGGGTGCCGTCGGCGAAGGCGATACTGAATCCTGCCGAAGTCGATCGCACCGCCGCCGCCCAACTTGTTGTGCCAGCCTCCGTCGGCGTTTGCGGCAGACTCTTGCAGTATCGATTTGTAGCGGTTACCCACACAACATTGCGGTGAATGACGGTCACGTTGTAGAGCCCCGCAAGAATGCGGCACATCGATGTAGCACGGCCTGCCATCGATTGTCTCGACCTTGCCCTCGCTATACGCCTGGAGTTGGCCAATCGGCATGACGCTCTTGTCATAAGAGGCTGGTGGTCTTCTGCACGAGCCCGCTCGCTACGATTTCGGCGGCCATGGACCGTTCAATGGCGGTCATTCCCGGCCACACGACATTGAGTCACGGCTGCTTGCGCGGGCGTAGCCGCCACGACAGAAAGTGCCGACGCGACCATGCTCGCCGACGCGATGCCCGCGAGAAACCGACGGGCAACGCCAGCCTTGGCCGACCTGGGCCCAGCGCTCCTGAACACTTGCAAGAGCGAATTCGACTTGGACGGCCGGTTCACGTACTCGACACAGGCACTTTCGGACATGCGAGACATGGCGTCCCCCTCTTCCCCTTCGAAGTTCGTCTCCCGTTTGGGAACCTACTCCTAGGGGCGCGCGGGCGCGCGCTGAACGGGGATTTTCGAAAAGAGAGTTGGGGATTCAGTCTCAAACAAGTGCGGAAACTCCGCCGGACTAGAGCCCGGTGGCCCACGGCCTGAAGTGCTTCAGCCGCTTGCGCGCCAGCTTGCCCTGCTCCACGACGCGGGCCGGCGCCGTGCCGCCCGCGCCGTCGCGCGCCGCCAGCGAGCCCTCGACCGTGAGCACCTCGCGAACCTCGGGCTTGAGCGCCTCGTGAATGCCGATCATGTCCTCGTCGGACATCTCGTGCAGCTCGATGCCGCGCTTCTCACACAGCCGCACGCACGCGCCCGCGACCTCGTGGGCCTCGCGGAACGCCACACCGTTGCGGACCAGCCACTCGGCGATATCCGTGGCCAGCGCGAAGCCCGCGCTCGCCTGCGCCGCGCACCGCTCCACCTGGAACCGCATGGTGTGCACCATCCCGGCGACGGCGGGCAAAAGTACCTCGAGAGTGTCGATCGCGTCGAACACCGGCTCCTTGTCCTCCTGGAGGTCCCGGTTGTAGGCGAGCGGCAGGCCCTTGAGGGTCGCGAGCAGTCCCGCAAGGTCGCCGATGAGGCGGCCCGCCTTGCCGCGCGCGAGCTCGGCGATGTCGGGGTTCTTCTTCTGGGGCATGATGCTCGAGCCCGTGGAGTAGCCGTCGTCCAAACGCACGTAGCCGAACTCGGGCGTCGCCCAGTTGATGACGTCCTCGGCGAGCCGCGACAGGTCAACGGCCGTCATGGCGCACACCCACGAGAACTCCGCGACGACGTCGCGCGCGGCGGTGCCGTCGATCGAGTTCTCGGACGGGCCGGTAAAGCCAAGGTCCGATGCGACGGCCGCGGGGTCGAGCCCCAGGGTCGAGCCCGCCAGGGCTCCCCCGCCATACGGCGACCACGCGGCGCGGGTGTCCCAGTCGGCAAAGCGCTCAACGTCGCGCAACAGCGGCCAGGCGTGCGCCAGGACGGTATGCGCAATCGTCACGGGTTGCGCGATCTGGTTGTGGGTGCGGCCCGGCATCGGGTCGTCTATGTGGCGGTCGGCCTGCTCCAGCAGCGCCTCGACGACGTCGAGCATCTGCCCCGCGAGCGTGCGCGAGTGGCGGCGCAGGAAGATGCGCGTGAGGGTGGCGATCTGATCGTTCCGGGACCGCCCGGCGCGCAGCTTGCCGCCAAGCTCGGCGCCGACGTCGGCGATCAGCAGCCGCTCGAGGGCTGCGTGCACGTCCTCGTCGGTCTCCGCGGGCCCCACGCGCCCGGCCGCGACCTTTGCGCGCAGCTCCACCAACGCGGCGTCCATCTGCTTGGCCTCGGCGCCCGTCAGGTGCCCGGCCTTGTGGAGCGCCTTGGTGTGCGCGATCGAACCCACGAGGTCATCATCTGCGAGACGCCAGTCGAAGTGCGTGGACTTTGACAGCGCGGCGAGAGCCGGCGACGGCCCGCCATCGAAGCGTCCGCCCCAGAGCGCGCCCTCGGTCGTGCCAGCCGCCTTGCCGGCGCCAGCCGTGGATCCGGGTGCCGTGGGTCCGTTGTCGCTCTTCTTGCCTGCCATGATCCCCTTCGTTGAACCTTGTCTTCAGCCTAGCCGCGCGTCAGTCCGATGCGCCGACGGCGGTGGGGCACTCAGGCGCGTCTTGGTCCACAGCCCAGACCACGAAAGCGAGGCTTGGGTCCTCCGACGAACCGGTCTCGCCAAATTTGCGCTTGTTCGCGCCCACATAGGCGGCGCACAGCCTGACGGACAGTCCGGAGACGCCTGCCTCCTCGCCTACCTCCAGCCGCAGCGGGACGCTCGTCCGATCGAAGTACACGTCGATCCTCGCCGCGGTCTGTTCGACCCACCCTGCGTGCACGGAGAAGCGGTCGGTCAACTCCTCGGGAGCAATCGGGTCCAGGGTCAGTTCCACTACGCCGCTGTCGCGCGCGTACGTCGGCGGCGGTCCGGGCGAGTGCTCGCTGCAACCGGCCACCGCCAGCGCCGCCGTGAGGCCGACGATGACGCCTCCCCACACTCCAGCAGGCCGTCGCATCATCGCTAACTCCTCAGTCGCTCCTCGCGGGCCGCAGCCTGCTTGGCGGACAGCCCGTAAATCTCGATGAACCCGCGCGCGGCGGACTGATCGAACGTGTCCCCCTCATCGTAGGTGGCGAGGCTGAAGTCGTAGAGGCCGGTGTCGGAGCGTCGCCCGGTTACCGTCGCGCGGCCGCCGTGCAGCTCGAGCCGCACCTCGCCGTTGACGTGCTGCTGCGTGGACTCCACGAACGCGTCGAGCGAGTGCTTGAGCGGCGAGAACCACATCCCGTCATACACGAGCTCCGACCACCGCTGGCCGACCGTCTTCTTGAAACGCGCAAGCTCGCGCTCGATGGTGACGTTTTCGAGCTCGCGGTGCGCCTCGATGAGCGCCACTGCTCCGGGCGCCTCGTAGATCTCGCGCGACTTGATGCCCACCAGGCGGTCCTCGACGATGTCGATGCGGCCAACGCCCTGGGCGCCGGCGCGGCGGTTGAGCTGCTCGATCGCCTGCAGCGGCGTCACCTTCTCGCCGTCGATCGCCACCGGGATGCCGCGCTCGAACGTGATGATCAGCTCGTCGGGCACGGGCGGGAAGGCTGGGTCGTCGGTGTAGTTGTACACGTCCTTGGTGGGCGCGTTCCAGATGTCCTCAAGGAAGCCCGTCTCGATGGCGCGTCCCCACACGTTCTGGTCGATCGAGAACGGGTTCTTCTTGGTCGTCTCGATGGGCAGCTTGTTCTTGGCCGCGTAGTCGATGGCCTTGTCGCGGGTGAGAGCAAGGTCGCGCACGGGCGCGATGCACTTGAGGTCAGGCGCGAGCGACGTGATGCCCACCTCGAACCGCACCTGGTCGTTACCCTTGCCGGTGCAGCCGTGGGCGACCGTCGCGGCGCCGTGTTCGCGCGCGGCCGCCACGAGGTGCTTGACGATGACGGGGCGGCTGAGCGAACTGACCAACGGATATTTATCCTGGTACAGGCCGTTGGCCTTGAGCGCAGGCATGCAGTAGTCGTTCGCGAACTCGTCGCGGGCGTCGGCCACGTACGCCTCGACTGCGCCGCAGTCGAGCGCGCGCTGGCGAATCACGTCAAGGTCCTCCCCGCCCTGGCCAACGTCAACGGCGACCGCCACGACCTCGGCGCCCGTGGCGTCGGCGATCCAGCCGATCGCGACCGAGGTGTCCAATCCCCCGCTGTACGCGAGGACGATCCGTTCTGCCATGTTCCTGTGTCTCTCTCTAGTAATAACGATGCGGTGGGCGGCGGGCCGCCCCTGGGTTAGGACTTGCGGTGGGCGGCCCTGTCGAGGAACCGCTGGGCGAGCGCGTGCCCGCCGTCGGGGTCGCGCGAAATCACGAGCACGGTGTCGTCCCCCGCGACGGAGCCAATGAGCGTGGGGTCGTCGTGTGCGTCGATCGCGCTCGCGAGGTATTGCGCGGCTCCCGACGGGGTGCGCAGCACAGCGATGTTTGCGCTCCCCTCTGCGGTGTGGAGCAACTCGGCGCACAGCCGCGCGAGGCGGTCGGACGTGTTCTCGTGGGCGTCCATGGCGTCGGCCGGGGCGTAGGCGAGCTCGCCGTCGGCCTTGCGGACCTTGACCGCGCCAACGTCCACGAGGTCGCGCGACAGCGTCGCCTGGGTCACGGCGAGGCCGGAGTCTTCGAGGGCGTCCGCAAGCTCTGCCTGGGAGTGGATGTTCTGCGACTCAAGGATGCGGCGGATGAGCGCCTGGCGCGCCGCCTTGGTGGCAGGCACGGACTGGGTGGGCGCGGTGTCGGCCGTCATCACTGGTCCACCAGCCACGTGAGCAGCGCCTTCTGGGCGTGCAGGCGGAATTCGGCCTCGTCCCACACGATGGACTGAGGGCCGTCGATGACGCTGGCGGCGATCTCCTTGCCGCGGTACGCCGGCAGGCAGTGCAGCACCTGGGCGTTGTCCTTCGCGAGCCCCAGCGAGCGGGTGGATAGCTGGAACGGCGCGAAGACCTCGGCGCGCTCGGCGGCCTGGTCCTCGTCGCCCATGGATACCCACGTGTCGGTGGCGAGGATGTCTGCGCCCGTCACTGCCTCGTCGTGCGAGTGCATCACGGCCACCGAGCCGCCGGTGCGCTGCGCGATGTGGCTGGCCGCCTCGATGATGGCCGGCGTCGGCAGGTACGTCCCCGGCGTGGCGATGCGCACGTGCATGCCCGCCGTCGCGCCGCCCAGCAGGTACGAGTGCGCCATGTTGTTGGCGCCGTCGCCCGCGTACGTGAGGGTGAGCCCCGCGAGGTGCTTGACGCCGCCGCGCAAATACGCGATCGCGGCGAAGTCCGCCAGCACCTGGCACGGGTGAAACTCGTCGGTGAGCGCGTTCACGACGGGCACCCCGGAGTGCGCCGCCATCTCCTCGATGCGCTTCTGCTCGCCCGTGCGCCACACGATCGCGCTTACCTGGCGGCCGAGCACGCGGGCGGTGTCCGCGATGGACTCGCCGCGGCCCATCTGCGATCCCACCGCGTCGATCACGAGCGGATAGCCGCCCAGCTCCGCGATGCCAGTGGAGAAAGATACCCGCGTGCGCGTAGACGGCTTGTCGAACATCACCGCGACGGCCTGCGGGCCCACGAACGGCTGGGCGTGAAAGCGGTCGCGCTTGAACTTGAGCGCGAGCTCGAGAATGCGCTTCTGCTCCTTGGGCGTGAGGTCGTCGTCACGCAGGAAGTGTCGGGTCATGACGCGTCCTTCGTGTCCGCGTGCGCGGCGAGGTACCCGCCGAGCCAGGTGACGAATGGATCGAGCTCCGCGGACGTGATGGTGAGCGCGGGGATGAGTCGGATGGTGTCTGGCGCCGGCGGGTTGACAATGAAGCCCGCGTCGAGCGCCGCCGCCGCGACTTCCGCGCTGATGGGCGCCTCGAGGCCGACGCCAAGCATCAGCCCTGCCCCGCGCACCTCGGTCACGCCGGGCAGTGCCTCGAACGCCCCCCGCAGGTGCTCGCCGACTTGCTTCACGTGCTGGAGCAAGCCCTCGTCCTCGATGGTGCTGATAGTCGCCAGGGCCGTCGCGCACGCGAGCGCGTTGCCGCCGAAGGTGCTGCCGTGGTCGCCCTTCGTCAGGAGCGCACCCGCCCGCTCGCCGAACGCGATGACGGCGCCGATCGGGAAACCCCCACCCAGCCCTTTGGCGAGCAGCATGACGTCTGGCGTCACGCCGTCGAGCTGATGCGCGAACCACGCGCCTGTCCGGGCCATGCCGGTCTGGATCTCGTCGAGCACCAGGAGCGCACCATATTGGTCGCACAGCGCGCGCGCCGCGGCAAGGTATCCGGGCGGCAGCGGACGAACGCCTGCCTCGCCCTGGATGGGCTCGAGGACGAGCGCGGCGACGTCGCCGCCCATCGCGGCGGTCAGGGCGTCAGGATCGCCGGCGGGAACGAACGTGACGTCGCCGGGAAGGGGCTCAAACGGCTCGCGGATGGCGGGCTTGTGGGTGAGGGCGAGCGCGCCCATCGAACGCCCGTGGAACGAGCCCTCGAGCGCGATCATCCGGGTGCGGCCGGTTTTGCGAGCCATCTTGAAGGCCGCCTCGGTGGCCTCGGTGCCGGAGTTGCATAGGTACACGCGTGAGCCTGCGGGCGCGTGCGCGATGTCCAGGAGCTTCTCGGCGAGCGCGATCTGCGGCTCGGTGGCGAAGAAGTTTGACGCCTGCGCCAATGTGCCCGCCTGCGCCGTCAGCGCCGCGACCCACGCCGGGTGCGCGTGCCCGAGCGCGTTGACGGCGATGCCGCCAAGCAGGTCGAGGTACTCGCGGCCGTCGGCGTCCCACACCTTTGAGCCTTCGCCCTTGGCCAGCACGCGCAGCGGCGTGCCGAAGGTGCCCATGAGGGCGTTGCTGTACCGGGCGAGGCCCTGGTCGTTCGCGGAGGCGGTCATGCCCACAGGTCCACGTCGTCGGGCCGGACCATGGTGCCGATTCCGGAGGAGGTGAAGATCTCGGTCAGGATCGAGTGCGGCTCCCGGCCGTCGATGACGTGCGCCTGCGGCACCCCAAGGCGCACCGCCCGCATGCACGCCTCCATCTTGGGAACCATGCCAGCCTCGAGTGTGGGCAGCAGCTGCGCCAGTTCGGTGACGTGGATGCGGCGGATGATCGACTCCTTGTCGGGCCAGTTCCGGTACAGGCCCTCGACGTCGGTGAGGATGATCAGCTTCCTGGCGCGCAGGGACGACGCGATGGCGCCGGCGGCGGTGTCCGCGTTGACGTTCAGCACCGAGGTGGGGTCGTCGATATCTGGCGCGACGGTGCTCACCACGGGAATCCGGCCGGCCTCGATGAGGTCGGTAAGCGCGGCGGGGTTGACGCGGACGACGTCGCCCACGAGGCCAACGTCGACCTTCTCGCCGTCAACGTCCGCGAGGCGCCGCTTGGCCTGCAGCAGGCCGGCGTCTTCGCCGGACAGGCCAACCGCGCGGGGACCGTGCTCGTTGAGCAGCCCCACGATCTCGGCCTGCACCTGGCCCGTGAGGACCATTCGCACCACGTCCATCGCCTCGGGCGTCGTGACCCGCAGGCCGCCCTTGAACTCGGACGCGATGCCAAGCCTCGACAGCATGTCGGAGATTTGCGGGCCGCCGCCGTGCACCACCACAGGGTGTAGGCCGAGCAGCCGCATGTGGACGATGTCCTGCGCGAAGGCGCGCTTGAGGGAGTCGTCGACCATCGCGTTGCCGCCGTACTTGATGACGACGATGGCGTCCTTGAACTCCTCGATCCAGGGCATGGCGTCGATCAGGACGCCCACCTTCTGCTGAGGCGTGAGGTCCGGGGTCTCGATGTCGTGGCTCATCTGTGTCATGTGCTGTACGCGCTGTTCTCGTGGACGTAGTCGTGGGTGAGGTCGTTTGTCCAGATGGTGGCCTGGGCATCGCCGGCTTTGAGGTCGAGGACGATCGTGGTCTCGCGCGGGGTGAGGTCCACGAGGCTGCGGTCCTCCCCGACGCCGGACGCCCGGCACACCTGGATGCCATTGAAAGTCACGTCGAGGTCTGTCGCGTCGAACGGCGCGACGCTCGCGGGGACGCAGCCCGCGGCGGCGATGACGCGGCCCCAGTTGGGGTCGTTGCCGAAGATCGCCGTCTTGAGCAGGTTGGACCGCGCGATCTCGCGCGCAACGGCGACCGCGGCGTCCTCCGTAGTAGCGCCCTTGACCGTCACCGCGACCTCGTGGCTGGCGCCCTCGGCGTCGGCGATGAGCTGGCGGGCGAGGTTCCCGCACGCGGCGGTGAGCGCCTCGTCGAACTCGGCGCCATCGGGAACGACGCCGGAGGCGCCGGACGACAGCAGCAGCACGGTGTCGTTGGTGGACATGCAACCGTCGGAATCGGCACGGTCAAAGGTCAGCCGCGTGGCCGCCTCAAGGAACCCCTGCGCCTGCTTGGCCGTCAGCACCGCGTCCGTCGTGATCACGACCAGCATGGTGGCGAGCCCCGGCGCGAGCATCCCCGCGCCCTTGGCGATGCCGCCGATGCTCCAGCCGCTGCCAGACACCGCGACCTCCTTGGGTACGGAATCCGTGGTCATGATGGCGAGCGCGGCGTTGTGACCGCCCGACGCTGACAGCGACGACACCGCGGCGTCCACGCCGCGCAGCAGGGCGGGCATCGGCAGCCGCTCGCCGATGAGGCCAGTGGAGCACACCGCGACGTCGCCCGCGGAAACCTCGGCACCCGCCTGCGTCAGCGTCTGCGCTACGTGCTCTGCGGTGTGGTGAGTGTCGGCGAAGCCCTCGGGACCTGTGCACGCGTTTGCGCCACCGGAGTTGAGGACGACGGCGTCGAGCCGGCCGTCGGCGAGCGTCTGGCGCGACCACGTCACGGGGGCCGCCTCCACCCGGTTGGTGGTGAAGACTCCCGCGGCGACGTGCTGCGGGCCGTCGTTGACGACCACGGCGACGTCCTTCTTGCCGGACTTCTTGATCCCGCCAGCAACGCCCGCGGCCCTGAATCCCTGTGGGGTGGTGACGGTCACGGCGCTACTCCATTTGTCTCGAGTCCGGTCGCCTCGGGGAGCCCCAAGGCAAGGTTCATGCTTTGCAACGCCGCGCCGGCGGTCCCCTTCACCAGGTTGTCGATGGCGCAGATGGCGATCACACGGCCCGCCTTGGCGTCGACCGCCACCTGGACGAGCGCCGTGTTGGCGCCGAGCGTCGCCGCCGTGGTGGGCCACTGGCCCTCGGGGAGAAGGTGCACGAACGGCTCGTGCGCGTACGCGCTCGCCCAGGCCGCCCGCACGCTGTCCGCTGTTGCGCCCGCGGCGAGCGGGGCCGTGACGGTGGCGAGGATGCCGCGAGACATCGGCACGAGCGTGGGCGTGAAGCTGATCCGCACGTCGGCGGCGCCCGCGACCGTGAGGTTCTGGATGATCTCGGGGATGTGCCGGTGCACGCCGCCCACGCCGTAGGCGCTGGCGGCGCCGAGGCCCTCCGACGCGAGCAGGTTGGTGGCGAGTTTGCGCCCCGCGCCGGAATAGCCGTTGGCGAGCACGGCGACGATGTCCCCTGGCTCGACGACGCCAGTCGCGACGCCGGGCTGGAGCGCCAGCGTGACGGCGGTGACATTGCAGCCAGGGATGGCGACCCGCCGCGCGCCCGCGAGCGCGGTGCGCTGGTGGCCGTCGGCCGTGATGAGTTCGGGGAGTCCGTAGGGCCAGGTGCCCGCGTGCTCGCCGCCGTAGTACTCCGCCCACGCCTCGGCGCTTGCGAGCCGGTGGTCCGCGCCACAGTCGAGCACGAGGGTCTCGGGCGGCAGCTGCGCGGCAATCGCGCCCGACGTGCCGTGCGGCAGCGCGAGTACCACCACGTCGTGCCCGGCGAGGTTCTCGGCGGTGGTGTCGACGATGGTGCGCTCGGCCAAGCCGCGCAGATGCGGCTGGTGGATACCCAGCGCGTCACCCGCGCTGGAGTGCGCTGTGAGCGCACCAAATTCCACGTCGGGGTGCGCGCCGAAGACCCTGAGGACCTCGCCGCCCACGTAGCCGGACGCGCCAGACACCGCCACACTGATGGACATGTGCATAACTATACAACATGTTGCATGTTCAGCCCGCATTTGCGAAATGGGCCGCTTTCGCCTAACGATGGGGGCATGAAGCGACTCCTCACAGCGGCCGCAGCCGCCACTCTTGTCCTCGCCGCCTGCTCACCCACGGGCGACCCAACGTCTTCGGCAACCTCAACCGCGCCGACCACCACCGCGCCCACCACCGGGTACGACAGCACGGATCCCTTCTGCCTCGCGTTGGCCGACGCCGTCCAGGCCTCCTCCGACGCCGAGTCCCAAATGTCCAGGGCAATGAGCACCCTGACGGACTCCGCCGCGATGGCATCGGGGGACATGACAGCCATCAACCAGATCGGCGCGACGCTTACCACCATGAGCGAGCAAGAGGCCTCCGCCTACGAGGGCGCGCTGAACGCGGCAGACGACCCGGCTATACGGGAGGACCTCCAGTTCTTCATCGACTTCGCGCACGACGTCATCGGCAAGATGGGCGAAGCCGCTTCCAACGCGACGTCCTTCGAGGACTACGCCGCCCAGCTCTCGTCGATCACCTCCGACGCGAACACACAGCGACTCATGAACGACGCGGAAAGCGTGGCCACGGATCTCGCTACATACATCCAGGACAGGTGCGGCGCGTAGAGGTCCCAGCAAATAGTCCGCCGCGTAAATAGCGCGGCAAAGCGTGCGAGGAACGGCCCGAACCGCCACAATAGGCGCATGCAGAATCTGCGGCTCCGGGTCATGCGGGACGCGGACGTGCCCGAGGTAGCCGAACTCAACCGGCAGGCCGCCCCCGCCGTCAACGACATCGGCGAGGAAGGCATCGCCCAACTCCGGTCGATGTGCGACGTGCAACTGGTGGCCACGGACCCGGCAGGCAAGGTCATCGCGTTCCTGTTGAGCCTCGGCTCCGGCCACCCGTACGAGAGCGAGAACTACCGCTTCTTCGAGGAACGCAAGCATCGCCACCAGTACATCGACAGGATCGTCGTCGCGCCGTCCGCGAAGGGTACTGGCGTGGGGCGCGCGCTCTACGAGTCGGTAATCGAACGCGCGCGCGAGACGGGCGCGAACGAGGTGACGTGCGAAGTCAACATCGACCCGCCCAACCCCGGATCGCTTGCGTTCCACGAACGGCTAGGATTCCGCCGGGTTGCGGATCTCGACACCAAGGGCGGCACCGTGCGGGTGACGCTCTTGGCCCTCAGCGTCTACTAGCCGCTAACTAGGCGCCGCTCGGCGGCTTCTTCTTGGGCGTAGCCTTGCGCGTCGCGGGCTTCTTCGCGGGAGCTGGCTTCTTGGCCGCTGTCGCCTTGCGAGCAACCGGCTTCTTCGCGGTCGCCGCCGACTTCTTGGCTGGCGCCTTCTTTGCCGGGGCCTTCTTGGTGGGGGCCTTCCTTGCGGGCGCCTTGCGGGCGCGGTCGTCCTCGGGGCCGCTCGTCGCCTGCACGTATTGCGCGATCGCGAAGTGCAACACGAACGGCTCGGAGCCCGCCTTGCGCGCCGCCTCTTGCAGCGTGCGGTGCACATCGGCCCGCGACATCGACGGGTCGCCCACCTGCTCGCGAACCCAATCCGCGACGCCCGAACCGGGGCGGGTGTCCGCGCGCAGTAGCGTCGCGAGCTGGAGGAACGTGGTGGGCCCGGAGTGCTTGACCTCGGTCACGGTGCGTTCAAGGTCGATGGGCCGGTTGAGCGCCGCTTCGCGGAAGTCAGCGGCGGTCCGGATACGCACAGCGGCGAGCGACGCCGCGATGTCGCCCGCCAAATCGACGCGCAAGCGGCCCCCGCCCACGACGCGCGCGGTGTCGAACGGCTCGCCGACGGCGGCGGCGATGGCGGCGGTCACCATCATTCCCAGCTCGGACAAGTCGTCGAGCCGCTTGCCCGGCCGCGCCTTCATGAAGCGCGACGTCACTTGGAACGCCACGTCCTCCTCGTCGGCCCCGCGGAACGAGCTGGCGATCAGTGCCAGCTCAATCTGATTCGGGTAACCGATGGGCGCGGTTGTGCGCCAATCCTTGGGAAGGGCAGCGTTGACGGCCTTCCGCAGTTTGTCTGCGCTCTCTGCTCCCATACGGACACGCTACTGGTGTTCGCGGCCCGTGTGCCGTCCAGCGCGCCGTTACATTTGTCACCGAATCGACCAAAGCGCACATAGCGCCCGCCCGTCTTCCGGTGCGCGGCGGGGACTATCGTGGCCGCATGAGGATCCTCTTTGTGGGCGGCACCGGGCTCATCTCGTCGGCCGTGACCCCCTTGCTCGTCGCCGCGGGGCACGACGTCACGCTCGTCACACGCGGGACCTCGCAGGTTGCGCAGACGCCGGAAGGCGCGCACGCCATTCACGCCGACGCTATGGACGCCGGATCGTTGCGATCGGCCTTGCGCGGTCGCAGGCTTCGCGGTGAGGGTTTCGACGCGGTGGTCCAGTGGGTGGGGTTTACTCCCGACCACGTCGCGGCGGATGTCGAGACATTTCGCGGGCTCACCGACCAGTACGTGTACATCTCGTCCGCGAGTGCCTACGAGAAGCCACCCACGAGCTACCTCGTGCGCGAATCCGAGACGCCGTTGAGCAACCCGCACTGGCAGTACTCGCGCGACAAGATCGCGTGCGAGGCGGTGCTGCGGGCGTCTGGCCTGCCCTTCACGATCATCCGGCCGTCGCTCACCTACGGCTACTCGAACCCGGCGCTGGCAGTGAACTCGTGGGCCCTCCCCTACACCGCGATAGACCGGATGCGGCGCGGGGCGCCGGTCATCATTCATGGCGACGGCACCAACCTGTGGCCCATGACCGACCACCGCGACTTCGCGCGCGGGCTCGCGGGCCTGCTTGGCAACCCAGCGGCCATCGGCGAGGACTTTCACATCACCTCCGACGAGGCGCCAAGCTGGAACCAGATCTACGCGTGGGCGGCGGATGCCGCGGGGCTCGACGCCGAGAGCTTCCAGCGCCAAGTGGTGCACGTCGCGACGGACCGCCTGGTGGAGGAATCCGCCGAGGAGTTCGAGGGTTCAATCCGCGGCGATAAGGGCAACTCGGTCGTGTTCGACAACTCGAAGATCAAGGCCGCCGTCCCAGGCTGGTCCGCCGACATCCCCTATGCAGAAGGCGTTCGTGAGAGCATTGCCTGGTTCGACGCCGACGCTTCACGTCGCGTCGTCGACGGGGGGTTCAACGAACTTTGCGACCGGATCGCGGCGCGCTGGACGTAGTCGACACCCGCACCACCCCGCGCTCTCGATCCACGCACAAGCTCGCTCGAGCCGGCATCACTCCACGCTTGTCGAAAGGAACCTCCGTGAAACTCAAGTTCGTTTCCGTCACCGCCCTCGCAGTCGTCGCACTCGCGGCCTGCACCACCTCGCCGCAGGCGACCGAGACCGTGACGGTTCCCGTGCACGTCACCGAGACCACCGCAGCGCCCGCGCCCACCGACACCTCCGCCGTCGACTGCCCCGCGTGGTCCGACGACCCCGACGCGCAGGCCGCGCAGATCGACTTCAACCGCTTCACGGGCATTTGCGTGGGCATGACCTTCAAGGAGGCCTCCGCCGCCGCGGGCATTGAGATCCATGGCGACGCCATGTGCCCGTGGTCCGCGACGATCATGTCCGACGACACCATCGGCCTTCAGATCTCCGCAGTGAGCTCGGTGACCGACCCGTCGGGCCCCATCGAGTTCTTCCGGCTCGGCTGGTACGACGACCCGACCGCCGCCTGGGCGTACGACGTCCCGTCCACCGACGTTGGCGTGCGCCCCGGAACGCCGCAGGCTGACGTCGCCGCGTGGTACCCCGACTCGTTCGGGATCGAGTTCAACGACCAGATCAGTGGCCCCCGCGACCAGCAGGTCATCCCCGGCCCCGACGGGCTGGCGATCGTCGCCGACATCGTCGACGGCTACGTGGGTTCGATGGCCTGGGGCAAGGGGCTCGAAAACGGCGGCCCCGACGGCTTCATCTGCGAATAGCGGCTTCACCTCAGACGGGTGTCCAGCGCGAGCTGGGCGCCCGTCTGCGTGTGTACGCTCGAAATTGACGCGCGTCCCGCGCGCTCGACCCTGAGGAGTCCGTATGCGCATCCTGTTCGTCGGAGGCACCGGCCTCATCTCGTCAGCGGTGACGCCGCTGGTGCTCGAGCGCGGCCACGAGCTCACGCTGCTCAACCGCGGCCAGTCCGCGAAGGCGCATGCGCCCGACGGCGCCCGGGTGATCACGGCAGACGCGCACGACACCGACGCGGTGCGCGCGGCGCTTGCGAGCGACGTGGCCACGAGCGGCCCGTACGACGCGGTGGTCCAGTGGATTTGCTTCTCGCCCGAGCACATGGCCAGGGACATCGAGACGTTCCGCGGGCTCACCGAGCAGTACGTGTTCATTTCGAGCGCGTCCGCATACCAGACCCCGCCGCCGCATTGGATCACGACTGAGCGCACCCCGCTCGCCAACCCGTACTGGCAATACAGCCGCGACAAGGCCGAGTGCGAGCGGCTGCTGCGTGCGTCTGACGTGCCCTACACGATCGTGCGCCCGTCGCACACGTACGGCTACGCGGACGTGCCGGCGGCGATCAACTCGTGGACCGCGCCGTGGACGATCGTCGACCGAATCCGCGCCGGCCGCCCCTTCCTCGTGCACGGCGACGGCGCCTCGCTGTGGACCCTCACCGACCACCGCGACTTTGCCGTGGGCATCGCGGGGTTGCTCGGAAACCCGGGCGCGCTCGGCGAGGACTTCACCATCACGGGCGACGACGTCATGGACTGGAACCAGATCCACGGGCACATCGCGGACGCTATTGGCGTGAGCCGCGACGCGCTCGCCGCACAGACCGTCTACGTGCCAAGCGACGTCCTCGCGCGATTCGACGCGGACGCATTCGAGGGCCCCATCATGGGAGACAAGCGCAACGCCGCCGTCTTCGACACCTCGAAGCTCAAGGCGCTCGTCCCAGACTTCGGCACGCGCCACTACTTCAAGGAAGCGGTGCACGAGTCGGTCGCGTGGTTCGAGGCCGACGAGTCGCGCCGTGCCATCGACGCGGACGCCAATGCGCTGTGGGACCGCGTGATCGCCCGGTACCGCGCGGGCGTCGACGCGATGTTCGCGTAGGCGGGCGATCCCGCCGGGAGGCTAGCCCGGCAGCGGGATGGCGTGGCGGACGAGCGTCCAGGCGTCGCCGTCTCGGCGCAGGACCGAGAGTTCGCAGTTGCTGAGTTTGCCCACCAGGCCACGCCCAAGCGGCAGCTCGAGCGCGGCCTGGATCACCACCCGGATGGCGCTACCGTGGCTCACGATCACCACGTCGCCGTCGCCCACCGCGACGCGGTTCAGCCCGGAGAGGGTTCGCTCGGCGAGCTGGGCGTCGGTCTCGTAGCCCTCCACTCCGGGCTCGACGCCCGCCCGCCAGCGCTCGTGCTCGGCGGGGTAGCGAGCGCGGATGTCGGCGTGCTCCATGCCCTCCCACACGCCGTACGAGCGCTGGGTGAAGGCGATGTCCGTCTGGACCGCGACGCCGGCGGCGTCTGCGATCGCCCGCGCCGTCTCGATCGCCCGCGACAATGGCGACGAAATTACGGTCGGTGAGTACAGCGTCGGCGCTATCACCGATGCGAGTAAGGCGGCCTGCGCGCGGCCCTCGTCGCCTAGCGCGATGTCAGTTGACCCCTGAACGCGGTCGGCCGCATTCCACGGTGTGCGCGCGTGCCTGACGAGAATGACGTGCCCCATGCCCCCGACGGTACCGAAAGCGTTGCCGAATCGTGTCCTACCGTGGTCCCGGTTCGGCGCGCGCCCCGCGCCGCTTGCCCCTAGTGTTGTGGCCATGAAGACACTCATCTCCGCCGCAGCAGTCGGCGCACTTACCCTTGCGGCTCTCACGGGCTGTTCCGCTGGCGACAGCAACAAGCAGTTCTGCGACGCGAACTCTTCGCTTCAGGACTCGATGGACGCGATCAGCGCTCTCGACCTCAGCCAGGACGTCATGAGCTCGGCGCTTGCTGGTGACCTCGGCCCGCTCAACGACTGGGGCAACAGCGTCACCGCGATGGTCGACGACCTTGAGCCCGCCGTCAAGGACGCCCAGGCCGGCGCGCCCACCGACGAGGTCGAGGCCGCCATCGGCACGTACATCAAGGCGCTCGACATCATCGACCAGATGGGCAGCGCGGCCGCTGACGCCGACGACGTCATGACCTTCGCGTCCGAGCTCGACGGAATCGGTTCGGCGATGAACGACCTCTCGGTCGACATCGACGCCGCCGACACCACCGTCAGCGACGCCGTCACCAAGTACTGCAAGTAACAGCGTCACCAGCGCCCAAGCGGCGCAACCGAGGCCGGCTCCCACCCATCGGGGGCCGGCCTCGGTGCTTCCGGGCACGCCGCGCGATCCCCCGCCACGCGCGGGAATCCTGGGTGCGCGCACACGCGCCCATGTATCGTGATGACGTGGCCACCGGTTCCCCCACCCCCGGTTCGCAGGCCTCGCTGCGCGAGGCCAACCGAACGCGCCTCGTGGAAGCGGTGCGAAAGCACGGTGGGCTCACCCAGGTTGAACTCGCGGGAGCCACCGGCCTTTCCCCCGCCACGGTGCACAACATCGTCAAGGAGCTCGGCGAGTCCGGCATCCTCACCACGTCGCAGGCAAAGCGCAGCGGAAGGCGCGCCAGCTTCGTCACCTTGGCCCGCGGACTCGGGCTTGTCGCCGGCGTGCACGTGTCGGCACGTCACCTGCGGGTCGCGATCTCCGACGCAGGCTACAAGATCGTCACCGAACACCACATGCCGCTCGCGCCCGATCACCGTGCGGACAACGAGCTTGGCCGCACGGCGGAACTTATCGCGGACATGCTGAGCAACGTCGACGCCGACCCGAGCGAGCTTCGCGCCGTTGGCATCGCGGTGTCTGCCCCCATCAATCGCCGCACCGGCTCGGTGTCGCGCGAGGGCATCATGCCCGGCTGGGACGGCGTGCCAATCGCCGAGCGCCTCGAGCGCGCGATCAACACCCCGGTGTTCGTGGACAACGACGCCAACCTTGGCCTACTCGGCGAATTCCGTATGGGTGCGGCGCGCGGCTACCCGAACTCCGTGTTCGTGTCGGCCTCGCACGGCGTCGGTGCAGGAATCATGATCGACGGACGCGTGCAGCGTGGCCACCACGGCGGCGCAGGCGAGCTTGGCCACATCACCCTCGACGAGGACGGGCCGCTGTGCCGTTGCGGCAACCACGGCTGCCTGCAGGTGTACGCGGGCGGCTCCGCGATGGTGGCGGCGCTGCGCACCGACGAGCGGCCGCTCAAGCTGGGCGACGTCGTTGCACGGGCACTCAACGGCGAGGGCGTCTACACGCGCGCGATCGCAGACGCCGGCCGCAAGATCGGGGCGGCGGTGGCGGACCTGTGCAACCTGATCGACCCGGAGCGCATCGTCGTGGGCGGCGAGCTCGCGCGGGCTGGCGAGATCCTGCTCGCGCCCATGCGCCACCGCCTCGAGCGCACCCTGCTGGTGGACGCCGACGGCAGCCCGGACGTCGTTCTTGGTGAACTCGCCGAGCGGGCGCAAGTGATCGGGGCGATCGCGTTTGCGATCGACTCGGCCGATATTCGCGTCGCGGTGTAGCGGCGCCCGCCACGCGGCTTGACGCCGGGCGGCGACAATGGCAAGTTCGTGATGCCGTCGACGACGTCGGCCCGTGAGGAGGGGACGAGATGACGATGCGACTGGGTTCCCGCGCAATAGTCGCGGCGCTGACGCTCGTCGCCGTCCTCGCCTCAGCAGGCTGCAAGTCCGACGGCACGAGCGAGTCGAATCCCGACGGCGACGGGCCCCTGATCGCGCTACTGCTGCCGGACGCCCAGACGGCCCGCTACGAGGCGTTCGACCGCCCCGAGTTCGAGAAGCGCATCGCAGAGCTATGCCCGTCCTGCTCCGTGCTCTATGCGAACGCGAATCAGGACGCCGGCCAGCAGCAGGCACAGGCCGAATCCGCGCTTGCCCGCGGCGTGGCCGTGCTCGTGCTCGACCCCGTCGACTCTGTGGCCGCCGCCACCATCGTCGCCGGAGCAAACCGGCGCGACGTCCCCGTGATCGCCTACGACCGATTCATCGAGGACGCGGACCTCGCGTACTTCATCTCGTTCGACAACGAGCAGGTGGGCAAGCTGCAGGGCGAGGCGCTTGTGCGCAAGATGAAGGCCGACGGCAACCCGGGTGGCGACATCCTGATGGTGAACGGCTCCCCCACGGATCACAACGCGTCGCTGTTCAAAGCGGGCGCGCACCGCGCGATCGACGCGAGCGGCCTGCGCGTGCTCGCCGAATTCGACACACCCGGGTGGGTGCCGTCCGAGGCCCAGCAGTGGACGGCCGGCCAAATCGTGCGCTTCGGCACCGACATCGACGGCGTGTACGCCGCGAACGACAGCACGGCGGGCGGCGCGATCGCAGCGCTCAAGGCCGCGGGCGTGTCGCCGCTGCCGCCGGTCACGGGCCAAGACGCGGACCTCACCGCCATCCAACGCATCGTCGCTGGCGACCAGTACATGACCGTCTACAAGGCGATACGCGTCGAGGCGCGCACCGCCGCGGACGCCGCGTGGGCACTCATCAACGGCGAACGCGTGAAGTCGGCGCGCATCATCGACGGCATCCCCACCGACCTCCTCAAGCCCGTGCCCGTCACGCTCGACACGATCATGACGACGGTGGTGCAGGACGGCTTCTACACGGTCGCCGAAATCTGCACGAGCGACTACAAGGACGCGTGCGCGGCGGCGGGCATCGGGTAGCGGACGACGGGTAACGTTCAAGGATGGACAGCGCACGGAGCACGGGAGCGGACCGGTGACCGCTAGCCCCGTCGCTCCACGCTCCACGGAGCCAATTGTTCGTTTGCGCGGGATCTCCAAGTCATTCGGCGCCGTCCAGGCGCTCGACGCCGTTGACCTTGACGTATACCCGGGCGAGGTCGTGGCGATCGTCGGCGACAACGGCGCGGGAAAGTCCACGCTCATCAAGATCCTCGCGGGCGTCCACGGGCCCGGCGCCGGGGAGATCGTCTTCGACGGCCGCAAGGTGTCAATTGACTCCCCCGCCGCCGCCCGCGCGCTCGGAATCGCCACCGTCTTCCAAGACCTTGCGCTGTGCGACAACCTCGACGTAGTCGCGAACCTGTTCCTTGGCCGTGAGGTCAACCCCGCCCGGCTCAACGAGACGGACATGGAGGAGCGCGCGTGGTCGCTGCTGCGCCAGCTGTCGGCCAAGCTGCCGAGCGTGCGCGTGCCAATCGCAGCGTTGTCCGGCGGGCAGCGGCAGACGGTGGCGATCGCGCGGTCGCTCGTGGGCGACCCCACCGTCGTCGTGCTCGACGAGCCCACCGCCGCGCTCGGCGTCGCCCAGACGGCGGAGGTCCTCAACCTCATCGAGACCCTGCGCGAGCGGGGCCACGGCGTGGTGCTCATCTCCCACAACATGGCGGACGTGCAGGCCGTGGCCGACCGCGTGGTGGTTCTCCGACTCGGCCGCAACAACGGCAATTTCCGGGTGCCTGACGTGAGCTACGAGGAGATCGTCGCTGCCATCACCGGCGCAACCACGAACCCGGTGACGGTGCGGTCCATCATGGCGGCGGCAGACAGGAAGCGCTCGTGAGCGACACCAAGCGACCCGAGGTCATCGAGGACGCCGACCAGGCAAGCGACACGACCCCGAACCGCCGGCGCGCGCTCGGGACGAGCGCTGGCGCGGAGCCATCCAACTTCACCGGATGGATGCGATCCGCGCGGGCGCGCGGCATCGGCGATCTTGGTGCGGCCCCTGTGCTGGTGGGCCTGATCATCATCTGGGCGGTGCTGCAGTCGCTGAGCTCGACGTTCCTCGGCGCGGAAAACCTCGTCAACCTTGCCCTGCAGTCCGCCGCGAACGGGACCATCGCGCTCGGCGTGGTGCTCGTCCTCATCGTCGGTCAGATTGACCTGTCCATCGGCTCCATGAGCGGCGTCGCTGCCGCGGTCCTCGCAATTGGCTTCACGCAAGAGAATTGGCCGCTGGGCGTGGCGATTGTCGCCGCCCTCGCGGCGGGAGCGGTTGTCGGCGCGGTGTACGGCGTACTCTTCACCCGGTTCGGGGTGCCTACGTTCGTGATCACCTTGGCGGGCCTGCTCGCGCTCCTCGGTGTCCAGCTCCAGATTCTTGGCGGCCAGGGTTCGATCAACCTCCCGTTCGAGTCGTGGCTGGTGCGCTTCGCCACCAAGATGTTCGTCCCCGAGTGGTTGTCGTACGGGCTGGCAGTGGCGGCCGCGGCCGCGTACTTCCTGTCTCGCCTGCAATTGGCGCGCCGACGGCGGGCGGCCGGGTTGTCCTCCCGGCTGATGTCCGTGCTTGTCGCCCGGACGGTGCTGGTGTTGGCGGCGCTGATCTTCTCGATCTGGTACCTCAACACCGAGCGCGGCGTCGGCGTCATGTTCGTGGTCTTCATCGCGCTCGTGATCGTGGTGAACTACCTGCTCACGCGCACGAGCTGGGGGCGTTCAATCTTTGCGGTCGGCGGCAACGTCGAGGCGGCGCGACGCGCGGGCATCAACGTCAACCGCGTGTACATCACGGTGTTCATGGCGGGCACGACGCTCGCGGCCCTTGGCGGCGTGCTCGCGGCGGCGCGATTGGCCGCGGCAAGCCAGTCGAGCGGCGCGGGCGACGTGAACCTGACGGCTATTGCCGCCGCCGTCATCGGCGGCACCAGCCTCTACGGCGGGCGCGGCAGCGCGTGGTCGGCGCTGCTGGGGATCCTGGTCATCAGCTCGATCTCGTCTGGCCTCAACCTGCTGAACCTCGACGCTTCGGTGCGCTACATGGTCACCGGAGCCGTGCTGCTGCTGGCGGTCATCGTCGATTCGCTGTCTCGCAGGTCGCGCGCGGTGCACGGCCAGGCCTAGCGCCGCCGGGCTTTCCGGTGTTGAGCGCGCATTTTGCGCATTTCCGTGCAAGTATGTCGCGCATGAAGACAACCCTCGCAGTGGCACTCGCCGCATCAGCACTCGCCCTCACCGCTTGCACGGATCCGGCCGCTGGCCCAACCGTTACCGAGACCGTCACCACCGCCCCCGAGCCCGCCGTAACCGTCACGGTTACCGAGACGCCCGCGCCCGCTCCGGACTATGGCTTCACGTTCTTCCACGGGGCCCAGATGGGCGCCACGTGGGCCCAGATGAGCGCCCAGCTCCACATGCCGGTCGGCGGCGCTGACGGCTGCCCGTGGTACGGCGCCGTATGGAGCACAGACCTCGCGTACACGTACGCGTTCACGGACTCGCGCGATACGAGCTCCGGCGTGACGTTCTTCTACACGGACAAGTTCCTGGCCCCGGGCGGAGCGGACTTCCCGCGCAACGCCGAGGGCATCGGCGTGGGCTCGCGGCGCGCGGATGTGCTTGCCGCCTACCCGTCGGCCGTGGTCGGCGGCGTCGACGACCTTGGCGCGGGCCACATCGACACCATCACCGTGAACGACCCGGACAGCAGCTCCAAGTACGTGTTCGGCTTCACAGGCGGAAGCCGCGTGTCGCTGCTCCAGTGGGGCCCAGGCGCCGGAACCCAGTGGTCACACCTGTGCACCGGGTTCTAACCAGCTAGCGCGGCGCGGTCTAGCGGACCATCGCGCGGGCGGTCTCGATCGCCTGCGCGAGCTCGTCCACGTCGCGCGCACCCAGGTATACGTCGCGGCCGTCCTTGAGGGTGAGGACGGCCGCGCGGTTGCCCGCCATCGTGTACGCGCGAGAGCGGCGCAGCCCAAACCGCAGGCCCCAGCCGCCGAACTGGCGCAGCGGGTGGTAGTCGCGCACCACGACGGAGGCGATCTCGGACAGCGGCACACGCCGTAGCGTGATGCCCGCCAGCCGACTACGCACCTCGGTCGCCGTCACGGTCTGCGTGAGAGGCATGATCAGGACTCCGAGCAACAGTGCGGCGGTCAGCCCAAGGATCACGGCGGTGAGGGTCGCGTCCGTGCCGTCGGAGCCGTCGTCAAGGATCCATCCGAGCGCGACCGCGACGCCGGAGAAGAGGATCGCGATCCACACGATCGGGTTCGAGTACGCGCGCTGCGTGGTCTTGTAGTCCATGCCTTCAGCGTGCCACGGCGCGCCGCCGCACGGAATCGGCCGCGGGAACGAACCGCCCGTGCTGCCTGAGGATGACGGCGCTAGAAGAGCGTGGGCGCCGCTGCCGCAAACGGGGCTCCCGGGCCTATCGCCGCAGGCGCGGGCGCAGGCGCAGGCGCAGGCGAGCCAGTCTGCGGGTCGAGCCGTGAGCGCGCGAGGCCGTGCTTCGCGATCAGCGGCCGGATGCGCGCGGACAACTCGCGGCGGTAGTCATCCGTGGCGTCCTGGTGGCGGCCGAACAGCCGCCGGTAGCGCGGGACCAGGTCCGGGCGCACGCGCCCTAGCCACTGCGCGTACCACTCCTTGACGTCGGGCTTGAGGCGCAGCGGGCTGTATTCGACGGAGCTGGCCCCCGCGGCCGCCGCCCGCTCGAGCGCCCCGTCGAGTTGCTCCTCGCTGTCGGTGAGGAACGGCAGCAGGGGCATCATGAAAACAGATACGTCGAGGCCCGCGTCCACGGCGGCCCGCACCGTGGCGAGGCGCGCCGCCGTGGCCGGCGTGCCGGGCTCGACGGTGCGCTGGAGCTCGTCGTCGAACACCGCGATTGACACGGCGATCGACACGGGCACACGGTCCGCGGCGTCGGTCAGGAGCCCCAGATCCCTGCGCAACAACGTGCCCTTGGTGGTGATGCTGAACGGCGTCCCCGAGTCCGCGAGCGCAGAGATGATTCCGGGCATCAGCCGGTACTTACCTTCAGCGCGCTGGTAGGGATCGGTATTGGTGCCGAGCGCGACGGGTGTGCGGTCCCAGCTGGGCCGCGCGAGCTCGGCACGCAGGACGTCGGCGATATTCACCTTGACGATGATCTGGCTGTCGAAGTCGCGCCCGGCGTCCAGCCCAAGGTACGGGTGGGTGGCGCGCGCGAAGCAGTACACGCACGCGTGGCTGCAGCCGCGGTACGGGTTGACGGTCCACGCGAACGGCACCCGGGAGTTCTGGGCGACCTTGTTGAGCGCGCTCTTGGCGGCGACCTCGTGGAACGTGAGCCCCGCGAACTCGGGCGTCTGGACGCTGCGGATCAGGTTGCTCATGCGAGCCAACCCAGGTAGCGCCGACGGCGCCTCCTGCTCGATCCCCTGCCGCTCCCAGCGCATGCTCCTATTCGAACATGCGTTCGAGCAGGGCGCAAGGAGGCGCGCTAGCGTCCGCCGCGCTCCACGAACCCAGTGATCTCCTCCTGCGATGGCACGCGACCCGCGGTCACAAGCTGGCCGTCGATCATCAACCCAGGCGTGGCCATCACGCCCAGCCCGGCGATCTCGCCGTAGTCGGTCACTTTGATGACCTGGGCGTCTTTGCCGAGTTCCGTTATTGCCGTCCGCACGCGTTCCTCGAGCCGGACGCAATTCGTGCACCCCGGCCCCAGCACTTTGATGATCATGGTGGCTCCTTTCCCTAGCCAAGCACCGCATTGAACAGATATCCCATGGCGATGATCCCCGCCGCGACCACGCCCGCGAAGAGTGCGATGAGCGGCGTCTTGAGCACGCGCTTGAGCAGCACCATCTCGGGCAGGGACAGCGCGACCACGCTCATCATGAAAGCCAGCAGCGTGCCCATCGGGATGCCCTGCGCGGACAGCGCCTCGACCAGCGGGATTGCACCCGCGGCGTTCGAGTACAGGGGCACTCCGAGCGCGACCGCGACCAGCACTCCCAGCGGGTTGTCGGCGCCCGCGTGGTCAGCGAAGAAGTTCTCGGGCACCCAGCCGTGGATCGCGGCGCCCAGCCCCACCCCGACCAGCAGGTACGGCCAGATCTTGCGCAGGATCTTGCCCACCTCCTCGACGCCCATCTGCACGCGCTGGGTGGCGGTGAGGCCAACGGTGAGGTCGAGCGCCTGCCCGCCGAGCGTGGTCTGGAAGACGAATTTCTCGACCCAGCGCTCGACCCGCATCCGCCCAAGGGCCCACCCGGCGCCGACGGCGATGGTCAGGCCCGCGGTCACGTATAGCAGTGCGATCTTCCAGCCAAAAAGGCCCCACAGCAGGCCCACGGCGACTTCGTTGACGAGCGGTGACGCGATCAGGAAGCTGAGCGTCACGCCGATCGGCACGCCCGCCGCAACGAATCCGATGAACGCCGGTACTGCGGAGCACGAGCAGAACGGGGTGATGACGCCCAGGCCTGCGGCCGCGACGTTGCCCACGCCCTCGCGGCGTCCGCCCAGCAACTTACGAGTTCGCTCGATCGACATGAACGACCGCAGCACGGTGACCACAAAGATGATCCCGGTGAGCAGCAGCGCGATCTTCACGACGTCGTAGACGAAGAAGCTCAGCACCTCGTTGGCGATCCAGCCGTGCGTGCGCTCGTTGAACCAGTAGGCGGCAACCCACACCACACCGGCCGATGCTACGGCCGCGCCCACGCCCTGGGTGGTCTTGGGGAGGTGGTCGACGGCGGTCATGACTCACCTACCGACCACTCGGCCGGTCTGCGGGACCCCACACGTCGCCCATCTTTTGATGGTGCCACCCGGAAGGTGGGTGCGCCCGGGCCATTGGTCCCCGAGGGTTGCGGGGTTACCCTGGCGGCAAGAGTGCGTCGGCAACGAAAGGACCACCATCATGTCCGTACACCTCCGCGCGAAGTTCGCTGCCGCCAGCTTCGTGGCCGCGCTCGCCCTGGCCGCCTGTGGCGCGAACACTGAGCCCGTCTCGACCAGCGACTCCCCCGCCGTTCCGGCGACCGAGGCAACGCCAGTCCCGACGGCCGATGCTCCCGCCGCGACCGCCGAGGCGCCTGCGGCGTCGGCGGCGCCCGTCCCGATCAAGAAGATCAAGATCAAGTTGCGCAAGTGGTCAAGCGGCTTCTCGAACCCGCTGTTGGTGACTTCGCGGCCCGGCGACGACCGCATCTACGTGGTCGAGCGGGGAGGCAAGGTCAAGTCGGTGCAAGCGGACGGCACCGGTGCGACCGTCGTGCTCAACATCTCCAGCAAGGTTGGCAGCGGCGGAGAGCGCGGCCTGCTCGGGCTCGCCTTCGACCCGGCGGACCCGTCGCGCATGTTTATCGACTATACGAACGTCAGCGGCAACACGGTGGTGGCCGAGTACTCGTTCCCGCTCGCGGACGAGGCCGCGGACCCGACGGCGGTGCAAGTGGTGCTCACGCAGAACCAGCCGTATTCGAACCACAACGGTGGCATGATCGCGTTCGGGCCAGACGGATACCTGTACGTCGGCTTTGGCGACGGCGGTAGCGGCGGCGACCCGGGGAACCGCGCGCAGAACCCGAAGAACCTGCTCGGCTCGATCGTGCGCATCGACGTGAGCGGCGCGTCTGGCTACGAGATCCCGTCGGACAACCCGTTCGCGGACGGCGTCGACGGCGCGCCCGAGGTATGGGCGTACGGCCTGCGCAACCCGTGGCGGTTCAGCTTTGACGGCAACAACCTGTACATCGGGGACGTGGGCCAGTACAAGGTGGAAGAGATCGACGTCGTCGACTCGACCACCGCCGCGGGCGACAACTTTGGCTGGCGGGTCATGGAAGGCAACACCTGCTATTCGACCGGCAAGAAGTGCAGCAGCATCAAGCGCGGTTTCGTCCCGCCGGTGCACGTGTTCCGACAAAAATACGGCCGATGCGCGGTGACCGGCGGCTACGTGAGCCACGACGCCGCCAACCCGAAGCTCGAGGGCGTGTATATCTATGGCGACTACTGCAGCGGCAAGATCTACGGCATGCGTGTGGAGGACGGCGTGCGGGTTGACAAGCACCTGCTCAAGGATTCGAGCGCGTACATCAGCGCGTTCGGGACCGACAACAACGGGCGCGTGTTCGTCGTGGACATAGCGCGCGGCCGCATCCTGTTGGTGGTCCAACGGTAGCGGGCGGTCACCGCGGCGCGAGCAAGATGACCGCCGCGCCAACGAGGCTGATGATGGCGCCCGCCCAGTCCCACACGTCTGGCCGGAACCCGTCGAACGCCGCGCCCCACGCGATGGAGCCGGCGATGAAGACGCCGCCGTACGCGGCAAAAACGCGCGCGAAGTTGGCGTCTGGTTGGAGCGTGGCGATGAGCCCGTACGCTCCGAGCGCAATGGCACCAGCCGCGACCCAAGCCACGCCCGCGTGCTCGCGGATGCCTCTCCACATGAGCCAGGCCCCGCCTATCTCGGCGACTGCGGCCAAGAAGAACACTCCAGCGATACGAAGGGCAATCATGGCGGCAGGCTAGACCCTGGCCCGTGGTCCAGGGTCAAGCGTCCTCAGCAGACGTCGTCTGCGGTTCCGCACGCGCCGACGCGGCAGCGGTCGAGTTGCGTGCCGACGGATGCGCGCAGGCGGGTGAGCTCGGCGATCTTGGCGTCCAGCCGGGCCGCGACCTGTTCGAGCGCCCCGTCAAGGTGGTGGCACTGCACGCCCGCTCCCCCGGCATCGTCCAGCACTCCGCCGATCTCATCGAGCGACAGGCCTAGCGACTGGAGAAGCTTGAGCCCGCCAATGCGTTCGATGGCGTCCTCGCCGTAGAAGCGGTAGCCGCTGGCTGTGCGGCCCTGGGGCGACACCAGACCGCGCCGCTCGTAGAAGCGCACTGCGTCGACGCTCACTCCCGCGCCGCGCGCGACGTCCCCGATCTTGAGGCTCACGATCCGCTCCCTCGCATCTCTTGACTCTGGTCCATGGTCCAGACCTTAGCGTGGCACCGGCATCAACGCCACACGAAAGGAACTGACATGGACATCCCGATCTACTGCGACCTCGAGGCGCTCTCGCACGACGAGCGCGTGCGCCTGCACCGCCTGACCGTCGAACTCCTGGCGCGGACGGTCTCCCTGCGCGGCGACGACACTGGCTACGACCTCGAGTTCGACGGCAACGGGCCGGAGTTCGCGGCCCAGCTGATGGACTTCCTCGAGATGGACTCGCGCTGCTGTCAGTTTGTCGAGCACACCATCACGCTGCCCGCTGGCCGGGGCAACATCCGCGCGTCGCTGCGCGGGGGGCCTGGCGCCGGCGCCGCCCTCAAGGATGGCATCGAGGGCAGCGTGCCCGCGGGCGTCCTTGATGCCGCGAACGTCGGCTAGCAGCCGCAACCGCTGCCGCCGCAGTTGCCGTCCGCACTGCACGAGTCGTGCTCGGACGGAGCTACGGCTGCAGCGGCGCACGCGGCGACCGCGAGGCCTGCGGCGATGGCGCCCTTGCGCTTGATGGAAGTACTTGCGTCCGCGTCGATCGTGGATGTCACGGGAATGCCCTTCGTCTGGATGCGGCCCCGTGTGGGCCGCCATCCCGGACGCTATTGCCTGGACCTGGGACCAGGGTCAAGCAGGTTCCGGCCGCCCCAGTTGGGGTCGCGAGCTCACCGCCGGCCACCGTGTCAATGGCATAGGTCCCTTCGCCGCGCTCCCGGCGGGTGCACGATGGACGCATGGCCGTCTTCATGAAGGACGCTGACGCGTCGATCCAGCTCATCGCCGACGTCGCTGCTGCGACGCGCGTTGACATCGAACGCGGCCTTGATGCCGCCGAGGCCGACGCGCGGCTCGCCGCCGATGGACCGAACGCGCTCGACGCCCGTCCGCCGGTGCCGCTGTGGCGCAGGCTGGCCGCGCAGTTCGCCGACCCACTTGTGTACCTGCTGATCGCCGCGTTTGGCATCACCGTCGCGGCGTGGCTCGTCGACGGCCGCGAGGGCGTCCCGTATGACTCCGTAGTGATCGCCGTGGTCGTCATCGCGAACGCGATCCTCGGCCTGGTGCAAGAACGCCGCTCGGAGTCCGCCGTCGCGGCTCTGCAACGCATGAGCGCAGCGTCCGCGTCGGTGCTGCGCGGCGGCCAGCAGGCGCGAGTGCCCGCCTCCGATGTGGTAGTCGGTGACGTGTTGTTGCTGGCCGAGGGCGACGCGGTCGCGGCCGACTCTCGCGTTCTTGACGCCGACTTGCGCGTGGCCGAGGCGTCGCTGACGGGCGAGAGCGCCCCCGTTCAGAAGTCGCCAGACGCGCTCCCATCCGCCGCGGAGCTGGGCGACCGCACATCCATGGTGTTCGCGGGCACCGCCGTAACGCGCGGGCGCGGCCGCGCCATCGTCACAGCGACCGGCATGGACACCGAGACTGGGCGCATCGCAAGACTGCTTGGCGACACGGAATCCGACCCCACTCCGCTGCAACGCGAGATCGCGGCGCTCAGCAAGTCGCTCGGCATCGCCGTCGTGGCCATCGCCGCCGTGGTGATCGGCACGGTGTGGCTCACGTCCGAGGTCACGACGTTTGCGCATGTGGTCACGATCCTGCTGTTGGGGGTCGCGCTCGCCGTCGCCGCCGTGCCGGAGGGGCTGCCCGCGATCCTGTCGGTGGTGCTGGCGCTGGGCGTGCGCCGCATGGCGGACCATCAGGCGATCGTCCGCGACCTGTCCTCGGTAGAGACGCTTGGATCCGCCTCGGTGATCTGCACGGACAAGACCGGCACGCTCACGGTCAATCGGATGACGCTCACCACCATCGTCACATCGTCGGGCACCGTGGAGATATCGGGCACCACCACAGCCGACCAGCTGACGGACGACGCGCGCGCCGTGATTGCGGGCGGCTCCCTGGCGAACGACGCGATCGTGTCTGACGACGCCCGGGCCATCGACGGCGACCCGACGGACGTGGCGTTCCACGTCGCCGAACGCGAATGCGGACTCCGGATGCGCGCGGGCGACCGCCTCAGCCGTTCCAGCGCGGTGTCCTTCAGTTCGGAACGGGCGCGCATGTCTGTGGTCGCCGTAGCCCCCGACGGCACGCGCACGCTTCACGTCAAGGGCGCGCCCGAGGTGGTGCTCGGACTGTGCACGGCGGTGCTCGTGAGCGGCTCACCGGTCGCATTGGACGACGACTCCCGTGACGCCGCCCGCGCGAACGTCGCGGAACTCGCGCGGCGCGGCATGCGCACCCTCGCGGTGGCGTATCGCGTGCTGGACGACGGCGAGTCGGGAGACGAATCAGCCGAGCACGGCCTGACCTTCGCTGGTACAGCCGGGCTCGTGGATCCGCCGCGCCCGGAGGCGCAAGCTGCGGTGGCCGACGCGCAGCGCGCCGGGATCCGCGTCGTCATGATCACCGGCGACCACCCAGCCACGGCGGTCGCGATCGCACGCGCGCTTGGCATTTCGGTGGCGGATCAGGACGCGCCCGAACGCGACGGCGAGGCACTCACGGGCGCGCAAGTCGCGGCGATGAGCGACCAAGAACTACGCGAGGCCGTCGCCGACTGCGCGGTGTTCGCACGCGTCGCGCCCGAACACAAGTTGCGCATCGTGGACGCACTGCAGGCGAACGGCGAGGTGGTGTCCATGACCGGCGACGGTGTAAACGACGCGCCTGCGCTACGCTCCGCAGACATTGGCGTGGCCATGGGCAAGGGCGGAACGGAGGTCGCGCGCGAGGCCGCCAGCATGATTCTTGCGGACGACAATTTTGCGACCATCGTCACGGCAGTACGCGAGGGCCGCGGGATCCTTGACAACATCAAGCGCTTCCTGCGCTACCTGCTCGCCTCCAACCTTGGCGAGGTGCTCACGGTGTTCGTGGGCGTTGTGGCCGCATCCTGGTTGGGCCTGACCGGACACGGCGCCGCGGTGGCGGTGCCGCTGCTCGCGACCCAAATCTTGTGGATCAACCTGCTCACGGACTTGGGGCCGGCGCTCGCTATCGGGGCAGAGCCTTACGCGGACGACCTCATGGACCGCAAGCCGCGGCGGCTGACCGAGCGGCTCATCGACGCCCAGATGTGGCGCGGGGTGGTGTACACCGGCGTCGCGATGGCGGTAGTGACCCTGGGCACGCTCGACCTCATGTTGCCGGGCGGCCTGGTGGAGGGCTCCGAGTCGCTCGCCACCGCCCGCACTGCCGCGTTCACCGTGCTGGTGATCGCGCACCTCACCAACGCCTTCAGCGCGCGTTCCGAGACCACGAGCGTGCTGGTGGGGCTGGGCGCGAACCGGTGGCTGTGGGGCGCGGTGGCGCTGTCGGCGCTATTGCAGGTTGCAGTGGTGCACGTGCCGCTGCTCAACGAGGCGTTCTCGACGGCGCCGCTGACGCTCGCCCAGTGGGGGCTGTGCATCGGAATCGCGATGCTGGTGCCCCTGGCGATCGAGGCGCGCAAGTGGGTGCTGCGCAGGCGCTGACCTGGCGCTGCGAGTTGCCCCGCCCGCCCGATAGAGTCGTGGCCATGAACGCCATGGAGACCATCACCTCGCGCGAGCCATCCACGTCCATCTATGCCGCCCTGGTGCGCAGCCTCCGAGAGGTTGGCGAGCACGACGTCGAAGTCAAGCAGACGTCGCTTCACCTCACCCGCGGCCGCGCGTTCGCTGGCGTACACCCGCGCACGACCGGCCTGCTGGTCAACGTCGTGCTGAACCGCGAGTTGGTGGGCGCTCGCGTCGCAAAGACCTCGCAGGTGTCGCGAAGCCGCTGGCACAACGAGGTGTTGCTGTCCGAGGCAGATCACGTGGACGCGGAGCTACAGGGGTGGCTCACCGAGGCGTACGACCTCGCCGGCTAGATCAGCGCGACGAAGCCTCGCGGTGCGGCATGCCGACGGCGGCGACCACCGCGGCCGCGACCGTGATGACCGCGCCGATCAGCATGGAGCGGGAGCTCGCGGTCATGTAGGCCGATTGGGCCGCGTCTCGCAGCGCGGCTCCCGCGAGGCCAAGCTGGTCGGCCACCTGCAGCGCCCCCGCGAGCGAACCCTGGGCAAGGTCCTGTTGCGCCTCTGGCAGGGCGCTCACAGGGTCCGCCATCATGCGCGTGTAGCCGGAGCTCACCAGGGATCCGAGCACGGCGATGCCCAGCGCGCCGCCAAGCTGGCGGGTGGTGTTGTTCATGGCGGAGCCCATTCCCGAGCGGTTTCGCGGCACTGCGGACATCAGCATGCTCGTCGCTGGCGTCATGGTGAAGGCCATGCCAATAATCAGCACAATCATGGCGCCGGCGACCTGCACGTAGCTCGGGTGGTGCGGCCACAGCGACATCAACACGAACCCGACCGCTACCAAGCCGAGCCCCGGCGCGACGGTCCACCGCGTGCCAATGCGGTCGACGACGCGCGGGATGTACGGCGCGAGCACCACCATCGGCAGCATGATCGGCACAAAGCCGAGCGCGCTTGTCACCGGCGACAACCCGAGCACCAGCTGGAACACCTGGCTGTTGCCAAAGAAGGCGTCGAGCATCGCGAAGAACGCGAGGGTGATGGCGAGAGCCGCGACGCCAAACGCCGGGTCCCGGAACAGCCGCATGTCGAGCAACGGGTGGCTTGATCGCATCTCCCACACGATGAACGCGGCGAGCGCTACCACGCCCACGCCCAGGGCGCCAAGCACAGCCGGGGCGGAGAACCCTTGGTCGGGCGCCTCCATCATCCCGTAGACGAGGCCCACCAGCGCGGTGGTCACGAGCACCCCGCCAAGCCAGTCGATGGGCGTGTGTTGGGCGTCGCTCGAGTTGGGAACGAGCAGGATGTTCCCCACCAGCGCGGCGACGCCAATGATGGCGCTGAGCACGAAGATCGAGTGCCACGAGAACTGCTCGAGCAGCAGCCCCGCGGCGATGCCGCCAAGGATGATGCCGGACCCGGCGACGGCGGCCCAGATGGCGATGGCGCGCGGCCGCTCGCGGCTGGGGAACACGACGTTCACGATCGACAGGGTGTTGGGCATCACGAAGGCGGCGCCCACCCCCATGACGGCTCGCGCGCCGATGACGTCGCCGGGCGAGGTCGCGAGGAACGCGGCATAGATCGCGGCCAGCACGTACGCGGCGAGCCCAAATTGCATGCAGCGCGCGCGGCCAATGCGGTCGCCGATGGCGCTTGCGAGAATCAGCAGGGACGCGAAGACGACGGCGAACGCCTCCACGGTCCACGTGAGCTGCAACTGCGTCGCGTGAAGGTCGCGCGCGAGCGACGGCAGCGCGAGGTTGAGGCTCGAGTTGGCGAGGATCACGGCCACCAGCGAGGCCAGCAGCACGAACAGGATGGTCCACCGCCGGCGGAACACGGACTCGTCGATGCCCTCGGCCGCGGCATGCTCAACGGTAAAAACTTCACGGGTGCGACGCGGCACGGGACCTCCCAAGGTGTTCGACGACTCTCGCTATAATACTTTGTGATTCACTAATCATCATTGTACGGGCGAATATTCCCTGCGATGATCGTTAACGTCAGCGGGGCCGGATTCCTTCCGCGCCGGAATGGAGCACAGATGACCGCTCGAGACGAGCTGCTGGGCGACGTCCTCGACCGCTTCGTGGGCTTCCTGCGCGTGTCCACCCCTCGGCAGGCATCGTCTGTGGCGGAGATGAACCTCACCCTGCACCAGTTCCGCGCGCTCGCCTTTTGCTCGCTCAACGACGCCGTGACGATTTCCGAGCTGGCGGAGTTTCTGGGCGTCCACGCGAGCGTCGCCACCGGCATCGTCCAGCGTCTTGTGGAGAGGGACCTGCTTCTGCGAACGGAAGATGCCGAGGACCGGCGGGTACGCCGCCTGGCGCTGACGACCGAGGGCCGGGCGTTCATCGAGGACGTGATGGGCACGGCGCGGGCGCAGCGGCGGGAGCAACTCGCGGTCCTGAGCGACGACCAGCTGCGCGCGTTTGCGGACGTGCTCGACACGCTTTGCGCAGGGTTGCGCGAGCCCAAGCCGGCGCGGGAACCGGAGCCTACTGACCGTCGAGCGTGAACTCGATCGGCACCCGGTAGAGGTCAACCGTGAGCGGATAGGTGTTGGTGAAGATCGAGTAATACAGGAACGCCGTCTGCCCCGCCGTGTCGAAGCTCATGCGACGTGCTCGCCGGGTCAAGCACGCTCGGGTACGCGTAGTACGGCGGCGCGTCGACAGTGAAGCTCAGCGGCGCTTCGAACACGAGCTCGCGCGGCGACCAGTGCACAAGGTCCTCTGAGTACGACACATAGAAGCCCGACTTTGGCGACGGCGCGACGCCCACGGCCACGAACCTGCCAAGGTACTCGTTGTACGTCAGGCTGTAGGTAAGCGCCCCGATGTACGCGGGCGAGACCAAAGCGCACTCCTGAGCCGCGGCGTCGGCCGGGCTGGTGGTGAACGGATCCACGAACTGCATGGCGAATGCCGTGCCGTCCCACGCGCGCCAGGAGGCGGCGTCGGCGGGGTCGGTGGTGCGCATGACGCAGGTGCCCTGCTCGTGCACGCTAGTGGCGAAGTTGTGGTCGTCGCGCTGGACGAGCGCGTAGTAGTAGCCGTCGGCCGGGTTGAGGACGATGTTTGACGGCTGCCAGACGGCGCGGAACCACTCCGGGTCGTACGCGTAGGCGGGGGCGGCGATCAGCGCGGGCGGGTCGGCTTGAGTGAAGGTGGCGCCGCCATCGGTCGAGGTGGCCTGCGTGAGCGAGATCAGCGTGCACACGGACGAGTCGCCAGACGCGCAGATGGGGCCGCCTGGCGAGATGTTGACCTCGAAGCCGGTGGCGTCGTTGAGTGCGGTGGACTTCGCGTCCACGGCGAACTCGAGCACGTCGCCCTTCGACACGTCCACGGTGATCTGCTCGCGCAGCTGCGTGCCGTCCTTGGGCAGGTTCTGGCCCCACAGCGTCTTGCCCGCGCGCGCGATGCTTGCCTTGACGCCGTCGCCCACGTTCGGCGCGTCGTCCCAGACGTGGAACGACACCACCACCGAGCCGTCCACGGGGCTGGTCCACGTGCGCACGGAGTTGCAGCCCACGTCCGGGTGCTGGCCGTTGCGGTAGATCAGGCACAGGTTGCTTGGGCCCTCCCACTGGTTCTTCTTGGCGTTCCACTTCATGGCCTTGAGCCCGCCGCTGGTGCGCGACGAGTAGCCCCACGCGGTCTCCTGGCCCTTGCCCGCGAAGTCGCGCACGGAGGACCACCTGTCGCCGGCCTTGTCGCCGTGAAACTCGTTGTGGATGATCGCCGTGACGTGGGTGCCGTCCGTCGTGTACGGCGCGCCCATCCACTCCATGTTGTTGAACGTGGCGGGGTCAATGTCGAAGGACGAGGTGAGCACGGGGTCACAGTCGACCGCGACGTCGTCAAGGCTGGGGCCGGCCATCCGGTAGTTGGTGGTGCTGGACATGTAGAGCGACACGGTGCCGTCCGCGGCGCGGATGGCGCGCACGGGCAGGTCCGGGACCTCGGCGTCCGAGCAGCGGTCGTCTGTCCACGAGTAGACCAGCTCGGGGTCTCCGGCGAGCGTGACGCCCGGCTTCCCCGCGGGGAGGTCAGATGCGGTTGGCGTGGGCGAGTCGTCACCGGTGCAGGACGCGAGGGCGAGGGCGAGGGCGCCCATGATCGCGGCCGCAGCCACCCTCCAGATCGCCACCGCGCCTCCCGTCGCTTGGTGCGTCCACGCTACCGGCGCGGGTTCCGAGTTGCCAGAGCCGCGCTAAGCCTCCGCCCACGCGCGGAATAGCGCGTCGAACTCTTCGACAGGGCCGGGCTGGACGCGCTCAACGTCCGCACCAGCGAGGTGCTCGTGAGTCTCGCGCAGGAACGCCACCAGCTGGTCTGGGACGCGGTACGTCGCCTTCTCCAGTAGCCCGGCCTTCGCAGCGACGACGTCGGCGATCTGCGCGCGCGTGGCAGCGTCCGCGACCTGAGCGTCTGCGAGCGCGTCCAGCCGCATGGGGGGCGCGTCGTCCCGTTCGAGGCTCCATTGCGCGGCCAGCGCCGTGCGCAACGCGTAGAGGAACTTTTTGATCCGGACGTCCTCGGTCTTGACCGCCTCCCCCAGCTGCTTGGTCGACAGCGCCAGGTAGTGGTGGAACGAGCGGTCACGTCGGTAGTAGGTGGCGCCGAGCGCGCGAACCGCGTCTGCGAAACCGAGGGCCTCCCGGTAGACCACGGGCGAGTCGAGCCACTCGAGCATGGTCGCGTTGCCGCCGCGCAGTAGCCCAAGCGCCTTGCGCAAGTCCCAGCCGGCAACGTCCATGTCCGCGTCGATGGGTAGCTCGATGACGTCGCGGCCGGGCTCGATGCTCAGGTACCAGTCGCGCGGTGAACGTAGATGAAGCGGGCGTCGTAGTCCGAGTCAGGGCTTGCGAATCCCCACGC
Organism: uncultured Actinomycetota bacterium; assembly: GCA_963735005.1. GTDB lineage: Bacteria > Actinomycetota > Actinomycetes > Actinomycetales > Demequinaceae > WTKG01. The sequence continues at coordinate 53,913 of CAVTJA010000006.1, forward strand.
GCGGGAGCCGGACTCACACGCGAACAGCACACGGACGTCGTGCTCGGACTCGATAGCGTCAAGGTGCGACACGACCTCGGCGCGCTTCGCGGGAGACACAGATTCCATGGGCGCCACGCTACAACCGCGGGTCCACGGGCTCGGACTCGAGCGCCAGCACGGCGAACGCGCACTCGTGGACGCGCCACGTCGGCTCCCCCGCCGCAGCACGCTCGAGCCCCTCGACCCCGAGCGCATACTCGCGCGACGCGAGCGATCGCTTGCGACCAACCGAGCGGCTCTTGAGGGTCGCGAGCGTGGCCGGATCGAGGTAGTCGGGGCCGTAGATGATGCGCAGGTACTCCGCGCCGCGCACCTTGATGCCCGGCTGCGCCGGCTTCGTGCGGTCGCGGTTGAGGTTGTCGGCGGGCTTGACCACCATGCCCTCGCCGCCAGCCGCGGTCATGTCCTGCCACCACTGGGCGGCGTCGGCACACTCCTGCTCGGAGGCAAGGTCCGCAAACACGCGGCGGGTGGGGCGGAACAGCTTCGAGTCCGCGTCAACGAGCCGGTCGGAGATCGCCATGTGCCACTCGTGCGGGCGCTCCTCGTGCGAGGCGCCATTGTTCGCGAGCACCTGGAACACCGCGAGTTCGACGCCGTTGAGGCCGTCGGTGGGCCAGCAGTATTGGCGGTACGCGGCGGTGAACGCGGCGGCGTTGGACGCGCGCACGCCAAACCGGTCACGGACCTCGGCGACGTCGACGCCGCGCGCAGCGGCCGCATCGAGGGCCGCGAGAGCGGGCGGCATCGCGGCTCGCGCGGCGGCACCCACCTGCGCGTACTGCGAGCGCAACAGGCCCTGGGCCTTGGCGCTCCACGGCAGCAGCTCGGCGTCGAGCGCGATCCAGTCGGCATCGAGCTCGTCAAAGAGGCCTGCGCCGGCGACGGCCGCGGTCACCCGTTCCACGAGCGCCTCGCCCAGCTCACCCGGGAAGAACTCGCGACCGGTGCGCGTGTACACGACGCCCGTGCGGGTGCCGCGCTCGCCAAAGTGGCGGCGCGCCGCGTCGGCGTCCTTGGCAACAACGACGACGGCGCGCGAACCCATGTGCTTCTCCTCGCACACCACGCGATCCACTCCCTCGCGTCGGTACGCCTCGAACGCGTCGGCTGGGTGCTCGAGCAGCCCATCGACGGTAGACGCGGGCACGGGCGCCATCGTCGGCGGCAGGTAGAGCAGCCACTCGGGCGCGATCGCGAAGCGGCTCATCACCTCGAGCGCGGGCGCGGCGTTCTCCGGGCGCACCGAGACGCGGCCTGCGAGGGCCGTCTCCACGCCCGTGGGCGACATGCACGTCCTGGATGTCGAGCAGGCCCGGCTCGCGGTCCTCGACGGGCGGCGACGAGCGGCTTCGCGGGCTCGTAGTACATGCGCTCCGCGGGCACCGACACGATCTCGCGCTCGGGGTACCGCAGCGCCGTGAGCTCGCCGCCGAACACGCAGCCCGTGTCCAGGCACATGGTGTTGTTGACCCACTCGGCGGTGGGCGTGGGCGTGTGCCCGTACAGCACCATCGCCTTGCCGCGGTAGTCGTTGGCCCACGGCAGCCGCACGGGCAGTCCGTATTCGTCGGACTCCCCCGTGGTGTCGCCGTACAGGCAGAACGCGCGCACGCGACCGGACGCCCGCCCTTGGTACTTCTCGATGATTCCGGCGTGCGCGACCACCAGCTTGCCGTCGTCCATCACGTAGTGCGAGATCAGCCCGTCCATCCACGCGCGGGCGCGGTCCCGGAACTCGTCGGTCTCGGCGGCGAACTGATCAAGCGAGTCCTGCAGGCCGTGGGAGACGGTCACCTTGCGGCCGTTGAGCGCGCGCACCAGCTTGGCCTCGTGGTTGCCGGACACCGCGAAGGCGCGGCCGGATTCGACCATGCCCATCGCCAGCCGGACGACGCCGGGCGAGTCCGGTCCGCGGTCGACGAGGTCGCCCAGGAACACCGCGCGGCGGCCCTCGGGGTGCGCGGCGTTCACGGCGCGGCCGTCGTCGTCCCGCTCGATGGCCCAGCCAAGCGTGGTCAGCAGCGACTCGAGTTCGGCGCGGCAGCCGTGCACGTCGCCGATCACGTCGAACGGACCGGCCTCGTGGCGCAGGTCGTTGTAGAGCGGGCTCGCGGATGATCTCGACGTCGTCGATCTCGTCCTCGCGGAGCGTGTGGCTCGCGCGAATCCCCTCGCGGTGGAGCTTCTTGATCCCGCGCCGCATGGTGGCGAGCTGGCGGCGGACCACCTCGGCGCCAAAGTCCCTGTCGTCGCGGGCAACGGTGCGCGCGACGCACGTCTTCTCGGACACGTCGAGGACGATCGCGACGGGAAGGACGTCGTGCTCGCGCGCGGTGCGCACCAGTGCCTCGCGCGCGCTCGGCTGGATGTTGGTGGCGTCGACCACCGCGAGCTTGCCGCGCTCGAGGCGCTTGCCCGACGATGTAGTGGACCACGTCGAACGCGTCCTTGGTGGCGGTCTGGTCGTTTTCGTCGTCGCTCACGAGCCCGCGCGCGAAGTCGGAGCTGATGACCTCGGTCGGCAGGAAGTGGCGCGCCGCGAACGTTGACTTGCCGGAGCCGGACGCGCCAATGAGCATGACCAGCGAGAGCGCCGGGATCTTGACCTGCCGCGTCATGATGCGACCTCCGCGGGCTCGGCCGTCGCGCAGGCGGCTGAAGACCGCCATCTGCGTCGGGTGGCCAAACTCCTCGTCCTCGTCGCCGATGCCCACGATGCGCGCGCCGTATCCGTGCGCGGCCGCCGTGGCGTCGGCCCACTCGCGAAACTCGTCGCGCGTCATCTCCCAGCGGTGGTCCGGGTGGCGCAGCCCGTTGTCCTGCAGCGACTCGAAGCGGGCGTTGTGCTCGCGGTTCGGGGTGGACGCCAGCACGTGGCGTGGGCTTGCGCGTGCGCGAACACGGTGGACACCAGCGCGGGCAGGCGGTCAAGGTCAAGGTGCTCGATGACCTCCATCAGCACGATCGCGTCGAAGCCCTCGAGCCGACGGTCGCGATACGTCGCGCTCGACTGGAAGAGGTCGAGCCGGGAGGCCTGACGCTCGGTCATCTTGTCGACGTGGAGGCGCCGGGCGGCGCGCGCGAGCGCGACGGACGACACGTCCGTGCCCACCACCTTGGTGAAGCGTCCGTCCTTGAGCAGGGGCGCCAGCAGCGCGCCGTCGCCGCAGCCGACATCCGCGACGGTGCGTGGCGCCAAGCGCGACAAGTTCGGCCACGATGGCGTCGCGCCGCAGGTCCGCGAGCCGCAGCCGCGGCGCGGGGGTCTCCTCGTCGCTTGGCTCCTCGAGCGGCGAGCGCGTCCGGGTCTTCGCCGCCCAGCCTCCACGAGCCGCTCGATCGCCTGGTTCGCGAGCGACCGCGAGTGCGCAAGGTAGCGGCGCGCGATCGCGTCGCGCAGGGGGTGGTCGGCCAGCCAGCCCTCGCCGTGGCGGATCAGCTTGTCCACCTCGTCGTCCGCGACCCAGTAGTGCTTGGCGTTGTCGAGCACTGGCAGCAGCACGTACAGCTGGCTGAGCGCGTCTGCGAGGCGCAGCGTCGCCGTGGCTTCGAGGCTGACGAACCGCGAGTCGCCCCAGTCGGGGAAGGTGTCGTCGAGCGCGACGGGCGTGGCCGTGACCGTCCAGCCGAGCGGCTCGAAAAGGCCCTGCGGCGAACTCGGGGCCCGGCGCGCACGGCAGCGCGGGGATGCGCACCTCGAGCGGGATCGCCGCGTCCGCGAGCGCCTGGTTCGACTTGAGCGTGCCCGCGAACGCGGTGGAGAACACGCGCTTGAGCGCGGAGGCGAGCAGGGACGACGCGGCGTACGGCCGGTCGTTGACGTACTGGCCGAGCGTGAAGTCGCCCTTGGTGGTGCGGCCGGAGCCGCGCGCGAGCGCCATCGAGTCGACGTCCAGCAGGAACGCGGCGGTGCAGCGCTCGTCGGTCGCCTCGGGGTAGAAGACGTGCGCGGTGCCGGACGGCGACGTCGAAGGACTGGGCGCGGTCGGGGTGCTTGTGCAGCAGGAAGCCGAGGTCCGTCGCGGGTCGATGCGTCGTGGAGATCGTGAGTAGCACGGGGTCCTCGTCTGGCTGGTGGTGGTCGGATTTCACTCTAGGGTCTTGCTGCGTGTCGCGCCGCGCGAGGCGAGCGTCAAGCGTCGAGGCGAACGACGCGGGAACTCGTGGTGGCCATTGGGCCGTACGGCCCGTGCGCCAACAGCGCGATGCTCTCCGGCACGACAATCTCCGTCGCGCCTGCTCGCTTGGCCCACAGGACAAGGTGCCCGAGCAACGCCTGCCGCGCAGCGTCACCGCCTTCATTGACATCGACGGCCGTCACGTGGGCGCGAACGGCGCCATACCGCACTCCCTTGCTGAGCGCCGCGTGTGCGTATCCGACGAGTCGCCCTGTTGGCGACTCCATCACGAGCCACTGCACCCAGGGATCACGGGCCTCGTCGTCCATAAACCGTAGGTACATCTGGCCCGGCACAAGCTGCTCGCCGCGAAATGCCGCGATGAGTGGGTAGAGCTGGCGTTGATCCTTGAAATGGGGCACGCGAATCGTGTGCCCTGACGCGAGCTCGACGATCGGTACCGGCGTGCGCTCGGCCGCAGCACCCTGCGCGTCCTTGTTTTCCTCGTCATCCTCCAACTCGGCGTCTCGGCTGCGTTCCGAGAGCGAGGGCGTGTAGATGTCCCACCACAGCGCGCATCGCGCCGCCTGCACAAGATCCAGCTGTGCCGCGGACATGCCGTAGACGTATCCGAGCTCGCGCGCGAAGCCGTACACAACGAAGTCTCGTTCGTCGATTATCTGCGTCGCCGGATCCGACAGGCGCTCGAACGCCGGCCGCAGGTCCTCGACATGATCGCCCACCCATTCGCTCGTCGACGCCGACTCGAGGGTCCACGAGTATCGGTACGGCGCCCGTCTGGGGTGCGCCATGGCGTCCCGGTCACGGGTCGCTGTTGGCACTACACCGAGGATCTCGGTGATCTCCTCGCCGGAAAACTCATTGCTCTTGATGCTGATGTATGCACGTTCAATGTACGTGGGCACGCCTGCGCCTTTCACTTGCGGAAGCTGTATGGAGTTTGCAAGGCGCGGGCGGCCGAGGCCGCCCGCGCCTCACCACAGTGCACTCCTAGGCAACGGCCTAGAACCCGCGCGAGAACTCCGCGACAAGCTGCGGCACCGCCGAGTCGAAACCAGCGATGTCGAGCATGCCCGCGTCGTCCGGGTTGGCGATCGAGAACCGGGTTGCGGACGTGGCGAGCACGACGAGTCGTGCGTCGATCCCCGTCGTCGCTCGGTACTTCTCGAGCGCCTCGTGCGGGTGAATGCTCCCGGCCCAGGTCTCGTTGTCGGTCATCACGATGAACGTGTCGACCTCGATCCCCTCTTCGAGCGCGTAGAGCATGGGCAGCGCGCAGTCGGTGGCCCCGAACGGCAGCCCGCTGACCTCCTTAATCGCAGCGTCGAGCCGCATGCTTGGGGAGATCGTGAGCTCCGAGACCTGACGTGCGAACCGGCCCTTACCCGCAGGGTCTGCCTTCCGCGAGGCACCCCAGCGGCTCAGGAGTCCACCGCCCGTGAAGCCGATGACATGCGTCTCCGGCTCCGTAGCGGCGATCACGAGCGCCAGGCCCGTGCACGCCTCGCGAGGCGTGAGCGGGACACCCGCCACCTGCCCGAACGACATCGAGCCGGAGACATCCATCGCGATCATCGTGCGCTTGCCTGCCGGCTCCACATTCGCGAACGAACGGTAGAACGCGGTGTCGAGCGCGTCGATGATCGTGGTGTTGGCCTTCCAGTTCGCGGCCGACCGCACACCCCGCCCGGAGGCGTAGGTGTTGAGTGCGACGAGCACGTTGAGCGGGTGAATGCGCGCCTTGCGGAGCGCGTCGGGGTCCGTCAGCCGAGCAGCGATGTCCTTGGTGGAACCGCCCATCCGCTTGATGACCCCGTTGCGCGACAGGCGCGGGAGCTGACGGATCAGCGCCCCGAGCGGGACGTTGCCTTCGAGCAGCGCCTCCCACACGTCGGCATCGTTGAGCGCCTCGGTGGGGATCATCTCCCACGTGAGGCCGTGCTCGCGGATGACGCCAGGCAGTTCCTTGGGCGTGGCCGTGAGCGCGAGCTCGTAACCACGGACAAGGTCCGGCGCCGACGCCGTGTCGCCGCGCAGGATCCACTCGCCGAGGCCCTTGAATGCCGGGTCGTTCGACTTGGGGTGGGCCTTGCGGAACACGTCACGGTGGGTCCAGCCGTCACGCTGGCGGTACTTGACCGCCTGGTAGGCGACCTTGTCCACCGGCTTGTCGGTGTACCAGTTCGCCACCGCGCGCGTGAGCGCGCGTCCCCAACCGCGGAACTGCTGGGCGTACGTGAGGAACCCGAACAGCGCGGTGGCGGTGCGGGCAACCTGCGGAAGCTTCGAGAGCGCGTAACCGCGGTCCTCGTCGCTTCCGAACGACGCCGCAATCGCCAGCGCGAACAGCGCCGGGTCCTGCTTGGGTGCGCGTCCGGCGACGGACACCTCAACGATCATGTCGACGAGCGCACGCGCCTGGTCGGACGCGGCGAGCTTCATGATCACCTCTGCGTTGTCTCGCGACAGCTTGGCACCCGACGCGTAGAACGATGCGTCGGATCCGAGGATGAGGAATCGCTTGGCGCGGTCAAGGTCAGTGACCGTGAACGTGTAGCCGCCAGCGCTGTTGCGCTTCTGGCCCTTGGCAGCCTTGCGAGACTGCGGCGTCGCCGTCTTTCCGGGGCGGGCGAAGATACCCGCAAGGTTCTTGTTTGCCATGATGACTTTCCTTTCTTGAGTCGGCTCGCCCGGTTGGGCGAGCATGGGTGAACGTGACACCGCGGCAGGGCGAGCATGGGGTGAAGATCGGAGACCCGGCCCTTGCGGACCGGGAACGCGCTCTATCCAATTGAGCTACCGCGGCAAGCCGCGAGCGGGACTCGAACCCGCAACCTCGTCGTCCTGAGCGATAACCGAAGCTTCTTCGGCTCGCCCTGCTACGCGTCGTCTGGTGGCCGCAGCGCGGCCGGGGTGGAGCGGGGGATGGCGAGCATGTTGTGAGAGTCGGATGCCCACGCCAGGTCTCCCTGGCGCTCTGGGCTTCTGCTCTACCCATTGAGCTACCGCGACTCACGCCGCGGCCGGGACTCGAACCCGGAGCCTGATCATTAAGAGTGATAACCAACTACTCTTCGGCTCACCATTCCCCCGCAACCTCGTGCCGGGCTCGTGGAGCCCGAAGTGAAGCAAGCGAACATGTGTTGAGAATCGGTGCCGTACCGCCAGGCGGCACGGGCGGGATCCGAGCCCGCTTACGGCCGAAGCCGCTTTGCCAGGTAACCGACTTCTCTTCGGTTCGCTCACGATGTGGGGCGAGCATGTGCTGCAGGAGGGAGGTTTCGTTTGTAGCGATAACCCTCAAGCTTCGGCTCGCCTTGAGCTGAGAAATTTGCGTGAGTGGGGCCTTGCGGCCCCGAGTGCACTGTGGAGTTTTCAAGTAGCGAAACTGCTGGAAATTCTTGGGTGGGCGCGCATGATGGCGCGCAGATGCGGAAGCCGAAAGGGCTGGGCTGCTAGCGATGACGGCGCGGGTGGCGCCGGACGAGCGGGGCTACCGCTGCGTCTTGCGCGACACGAACTGATCAAGGCGTGCGGCCGTTGGCCTGCCGGAACCTAGGCGATTGAGCCCGGTTCCTGACGCGCTGGGGCGCGGCAGAATCGCGGCTTTGTAGCCGCTGGGCAACGTGATCGTTGCGTTCATTTCGCACCCCTTTCTTGATCGGTCTGTCGATGCGATGCCGGCCTGGTGGCCAGCGACTGGCAAACGTAGCACCGTTCGCGCGCGGTGGCGAGCGTCGTTACCAATCTGTTGTGAAACTCGTCGGCGCGGACGCTCAGACAGCGCCCAGCGACGCCTCGACGCTCGCCAGCAGGTCCTCCCACGCGGCCGCGAACTTGGCGACGCCCTCGTCCTCGAGCTGCGCCGTGACGTCGTCGATGTCGATCCCGACCGCCGCCAGGTCCGCCAAAGCCGCCCGCGCGTCGTCGTAGCTGCCGCGCACGGTGTCGGAGGCGTCGCCGCCGTGGTCCGCGTACGCGTCGATCGTGGGCTCGGGCATGGTGTTGACCACGCCGTCCGTGACTAGCTGGTCCACGTACATCGTGTCGGGGAACTGGGGGTCCTTCGTGCTCGTGGAGGCCCACAGCGGGCGTTGGGGGTGCGCGCCGTCCGCGGCGAGCGCCTTCCAGCGGTCCGACGCCAGGGTCGCCTCGTGGTGTTCAAAGGCCAGGCGCGCATTGGCGATGCCGATCTTGCCGCGCAGGGGCGAGCCCTGGCCGATCGCGTCGAGCCGCTTGTCCACCTCGACGTCCACGCGGCTGATGAAGAACGACGCGACGGAGCCGATGCGGGAGATGTCGTGCCCGTTGGCGCGGGCGAGCTCGAGGCCGTCCAGGAACGCCTCGACCACGCGCGCGTAGCGCTCGAGCGAGAAGATCAGGGTGACGTTGACGGAGATGCCGGCCGCGAGCGTCTGCCGGATGGCGGGCAGGCCCTCGGCGGTGGCGGGGATCTTGATCATGACGTTGGGGCGGTCCACGAGCCACGCGAGCTGGCGGGCGTCGGCCAGGGTGCGCTCGGTGTCGCGGGCGTAGCGCGGGTCAACCTCGATGGAGACGCGGCCGTCCACGCCGCCGCTGGCCTCGAAGGTGGGCAGGAACACGTCGCACGCGGAGCGGACGTCGCGCGCGGTGAGCATGCGGACCGCCTCGCCCACGTTCGCGCCCTGCGCGCGCAGGTCCGCCAGCTGGGCGTCGTAGTCGCTGGATCCGCTGATGGATGCGGAGAAGATGCTGGGGTTGGTCGTGACGCCGACGATGTGGCGCTCGCGGATGCTGTCTGCGCGAGCGAGCCGGACGTGAGGCGCTCGCGGCTGAGGTCGTCGAGCCAGATGGACACGCCCGCGTCGCTGAGCGCGGCGAGCTTGGGGCTGGGTGCTGCGGTCATGGGTGGGCCTCGTTGCCTAGTGGCGGTGGGGCTCTCTCTACGTTAACGAGTGGGGGCGGTGCGGGAATCCCGGGGCGGCCGCTGGCCACGCGGTGGCCTCAGGCACGGCGGTCATCTCGACCACCACCTTGATCGAGGGCGCCTCCCTGCGGCGATGCGGCGCATCATCGCCACGACGTCAGCGTGCTCTGGGCGGACCATGCCCATGTCGGGTGCGTTTCGGATCCCTAGGCTCCCAACGGTCGTCATTCTGAGCGCCCGCTCGGCTTGCTCTCTGGCAGCGGTGTGCAAGCCAGCTTTCTTGAGCGTCATCGCGGCGAGGGCGGAGCCGACAAACACCTCGTTGGCGAACCTTACGTCGCCGCGATCCTCCCGAAGCACGAACTCGCGCAGAGCGCGGTCCCCTGCATCGTCGCGATCGTGGCGAATCGCCAACAGCGCCAGGTAAAGGTACGACGGTCCGTGCGAGTTTGGCTGGCGCGCTTCGGCGTCGAGCGAGTCGACATACGACGCTATAGCGTCGTCAATTCGTCCGAGCCTCTCGTATGCCTGGGCGCGGGCGCAGTACGCGTCGGCATCGAAGAATCCGTCGCCCTCGAGTTCGAAATACCGGTCAATGAGGTCAAGGGCCACGTTAGGAAACCGCTCGCCAACGATGACCGCCTGAATCTTCAGGGGTTGAGCCTTGTCACGCGCACGCGCCCACTTCTCGTTGAACGCCTGCTCAATTGCGGGACTCCACGTCTCGTTTCGAAACCAGTCGTCGCGGCCCATGTGAACACGGTAGCGGTGCTCGCTTCACGGCGCGCAAAGTAGCTACCGCCGGCCGAGCCGAGTCGCCGCAGCAGGCGACCCTGAACACTAAATCCGATCGGCCTTCCGCAGGTTGCAGGGCTGGCACAGCAATTGCAGATTCTCCAGCGAGGTCGCACCACCCTTGCTGAAAGGGATGACATGGTCGATCTGAAGGTTCACGTCAGACCCGCACTCGACGCAGCGACCCCCGTCGCGCAAATAGACGGCTTGACGCAGTGCAGGGCTTGGAAATCGATCATCTCGCGTGCCAGAACTCACGACATGACGCTTCGCTCGTTTCATGGCACCCAGGGTCACCGCCGCCGCCCATTCCGCATCAGGCACTGCGATCCAATATGTCCCAAGTCGCGTCGACGACCCGATGTGCAGCTTGTTTCCCTCTGGCTGGACTTCGAACACCTTCGAGAGGCGCGTCTCAAATGCCCCTTGCCCGCCCGTCATGAATATCAAGCGTTGGTTAGTGATGTGCACGACGCCCTTGACGGTGTAAGTGCCTTGCCGATTCCTTTTCAGGTAGCTTGCGAGTTCGCGGTAGAAGAGTTCCTCATGCGCCTCTAGCACGATCGCCGCGCCCGTGATTGGCTCGAGTCTGCCGCTGGCGGCATCCTCGAGCATGAGCGCACGGCGCATCGGCGCCAGGGCCACCGCCATGTCTTGTTCTCCCGAACCCAACTTCTTCGCCTCGGCCTCGATGGCCGCGACCCACTCCCAACTCGCAGCACCCGCCTGCGAAACGTAGGCAACGCGCCTCCGCAGGTAGCCGAGTGCGGGCGCCCGGAGCTTCTTCTCGATCTGCGCCCATTGAAGTCCCGCGTTGCGGCCCGCATCGACGTGGGCGTCCCATCGCGCGTCGATCGCGGTCCCGTCGGTAAGGAGTTGTTGAGCCCCGTGGATCCAATTCGCAGCCGCGTCAGCGAGAGCGCGGTCGCAGTCCTTGCACACCCGTTTCTTTGTAAGTGTTCGCTTGAGATCTTGCCCGCAGCGTTCGCAACCCGGGCGCGCCGTGGGCGCGACCTGATTTGCAAAGACATCGTCGGTCATGGGCGCCAAACCTTTCACGGGCCGTGGGTCAGGTTCGACGATACCGAACGTCACCCACAAGCGCCCGGCAACGACGGCAACTCAAAGGCCCGGGCGCGTGACGACCGTTCCCTACTTAAGCGCCGCGGCATAAAGCGCGAGGTCCTCGTCCGAGAAGCACGCAAACGTCACCGCGCCGACGCTGGAGCCAGCCTCGATCGCGGCACGCACCTCCCGCACGGCAACCTCGGCGGCGAGCTCGATCGGGTAGCCGAAGATCCCCGTGCTGATGCTGGGAAAAGCGACCGATGCGAAGCCCTGCTCGTTCGCGATGCGCATGCACTCGCGGTAGCAGGACGCGAGCAGCTCGGGCTCGCCGTTGTCGCCGCCGCGCCACACCGGGCCGACCGTGTGGATGATGTGCCCCGCGGGCAGGTTGTAGCCCTTGGTGAGCTTGGCTTGGCCGGTCTTGCAGCCGTGAAGCAGGCGGCACTCGTGCAGGAGGTCCGGGCCGGCGGCGCGGTGGATCGCGCCGTCCACTCCCCCGCCGCCCAACAACGACGAGTTCGCCGCGTTCACGATCGCGTCAACGGCGAGCGTGGTGATGTCTGCGCGAACGGCGGTGATCATGGGACGAGACTACTCAGGCGAGTTGGCGTCGTGACGGCCCGCCGGTCGCATCGCCCGAGGCCCAGCTCATGGGCGCTCGTGCAAGAACCACCTGTCACCGCCGACGAACCTCGGCGCAACTTGGGCGGGGGTGTCGCCGGGCAAGATGAACGTGCACGGGGCGATCGCGAACTGCTCGCGCGCGAGTTCAGTGGCCTCGTCCAGGCGCGTGGGCGGGCGTGACACGAGGCATTGGAGCATCGTGCCGTAGTGCGATACGAGTTCCGCGCCGTAGCGATCCTCCCAGCGCCGCCCCAAGGCGATGATTTCGGGGATGCCGAGAGCCGCGCTCCCGTAGAAGTTGATAAAGGCCAGGGCATCCCAGCTCCGCTGTACAGGGAGAAACACGAGCGCGCCGTGCATGCCCGAAAAGTCGAACCACGCCTCAGGGCCTTCCCACCAAGAATACGGCTCGGCCCCCACTTCGCGCTCGAACGCGCGGCACTCTTCGCGTGTCTTTGCTACGAACTCGTCGATCTGCTCGGGCGTCACGCGGTCCGCGTCGGCAAGTATTTCCACGGCCGTTTGCGGCCGTGGAGCTTCGTCGAAGTAGAACCTGGAGAAGACGCCCCCGCCCCGGATGGCCGATTCCCAGTCCGGCTCCGGCGTGCCACTCCAACCGACGACCGCGATCGGCCACCGTCCCGTCGCATCCACGAGCGCACGAGCGGCGCGCCAGTCCGCCTCGAGCTCCTCGGCCGCGACAGGTATCGCGAGTGCCGATGCTTCGAAGTCCGGTATCTCGAGCTCGATAATCGCGCGTCCGGCAAGACGAGTGCCAGCGAGCGCTGGGTGCAAGGAGTGGGCGTCCACGTAGAACCCTTTCGCCGCGATTGTTCAAAAGAAACTCTATCGGGCACGCGCTTCTGAGCCGCGGCGCTACGTTCGTTCAGCGTTGCGGGGCGGAGTCCTCGTACCGCGCGATCTCGCGGATCTCGCTGCGACCGCTCGAACGACGGAACTCAGCATCGAACGAGAGGTCCTCATGACCAAGGCGGCCCTTGACGCCGACGCTCACGCCAGGCTGATGGCACTGTACGGCCGCTCGTAGCCAGGACTCAGTTCGGCGAGTCCGGTGCACAGCACGCCGCACGTGCGCGTCATGTCGCGCGCGATTGCTCGCTCTCGTGCACACTCACTTCATGGGACCAAATACATGGATTGCGCTTGCCGCCGCACTTGTCGCCGTCGCCTCAGCTGTTTTCACCTGGATGCAGGTACGCGCTCTGGCAGATCAAACTGAAGTGCAAATTGCGTTGAGAAAAGATGCCGCGTCGCCGCGGATATGGGCGGACATTCGCCCCGACAGCGCACAAGGAACACTGCTGAAGTTCCACGTCGGCAATGCGGGAACATCCACCGCGACCGCTGTGCGCGTCTTCATCGACCCGGAGCTCCCTGCCATCGCAAGCAAACGAGGTGCGGTGAAGCAGCTGCAAACCACGCTGGCCACAGGGCTATCGTCCTTGGCTCCGGGCAGGGAACTCGCGTGGGTACTCGGTCAGGGCTTCGAGATTCTGAAGGCGCCCGGTCCCGCGCCCGTAAAGGTCCGGATCGAGGGTGAAGGGCCTTTTGGTCCGCTCGACCCACAGGAGTTCGTCATCGACCCCACCGAATGGAAGGAAATCCACGACCAGCCGACCGGGAGCTTCCACGAAGTGCGCAAGGCAATTGACCGCCTCAGCAAGAACAAATAGCGAAACCAGAGTCAGCCAAAGCATCCCGAGCAGGTGGTGACGGTCTCCAACGCAGCACCGCGCCGTGGGCCTTCTCGGCGCCCGCGATGATCGCCTTGCGCACGCCCAGGATCTCCTCGGCGTCGAACGTCCGGTCCGCCGCACGCAGCTTCACGTTCACCGCGAGCGACTTCTTGCCAGCGCCCACCTGCTCGCCCACGAACACGTCGAACACCTGGGCGTCCTCCAACAGATCGCCAGCGGCGGCACGCACCGTGGTAGATACGATGTAGGCGACATGGAACCGCCCCAATGGCCACCGCCTCCCCCGTGGACGATGCCCTTGCCGTATGGCCCGTTGTTCGGGCCTGCCGGCACCCCGTTCGGCGGTCATTCGTTGGCTGTACCGCCGTCACAGCGCCATGCCATGGACAGGCTCGCAGAAGTCGCGCCTGCGGCTCGTCGCGCGAGTTCGGGAAACACCACAAGAGTTGAGCTCGACGGTGACGAACTCTTGATCCCGCACCAGCTCCTCAATGATCCGCTCGCTGCCGACGTCTTTGCGTCTCTCCCCCACGGTGTTCAGGTCGTCGCGACCGCAATCTATAGCCGCCACACATCCGGGTTCGTTCGGGAGCACTGCATGAGGCAACTGTGCGGCGTCGACGCGCCTTGGGTTGCGCCCTACCTCCTGCTATCCGCTGGCGATTGGGTGCGCGAAGTGGCAGAACCCTTGGCGAGCCACCTTGCCGCAGACTCGAAGGCGAGCCGCCAGACTCTCGCCAACCTTGTGTCTGCAGCACGCCAGAACCCCGTGCTATTCCGCCGCGTCCGCGCCCGAGCGACCAGCTACTGGACCGCATACTGGCGTCCGCCGCTGGCAAGGCACGAGTACCCGGGAGTCGCAGCCTGCGTCGCCATCCTCGAACAGATGTCGCCGCGCGTGGTCTTGGATCCATCCCTGGATCAGAGACTCACCGCCGCGACAACGCGCCCCAGTTAGCGCAGCACCGCGCCGTGGGCCTTCTCCGCGCCAGCGATGATCGCCTTGCGCACGCCCAGGATCTCCTCGGCGTCCAGCGTCCGGTCCGCGGCACGCAGCTTCACGTTCACCGCGAGCGACTTCTTGCCAGCGCCCACCTGCTCGCCCACGAACACGTCGAACACGCGCGCGTCCTCCAGCAGGTCGCCAGCGGCGGCGCGCACCGTGGCGACCAGCGACGCCGGCAGGCAGCGCAGCGTCCACCACGAACGCGAAGTCCTCCTTGGCCAGCGGCTGCGTCAGCACCGGCACCGCCCGCACCGACGCGCCCTCCGAGGCGCGCACCAGCACGTCAAGCGACAGCTCGAACACGCACGAGCGCGCAGGCAGGCCCAGCGTCTCGCACACCTTGGGGTGCAGCTCGCCCGCGTGGCCCACGAACGTGCCGTCGGCCAGCCTGAAGGTGGCCACCCGCCCGGGGTGCCACGGCGCGTGCGGGTCCGCCTCCACGGTCACCTGCACGCGGGCCTCGTCGATCACGCCAAGCGCGGCCGCGATCGCGTCCGACCACTCGAACGGCTGCGCCGCGCCCTGCCAGCCCGCAGGAACCCGCGCGCCAGCCAGCAGGCCAGCCACGCGCAGCTCCTCGAACGGCAGCGCCGCGTTCAGCGCCGCAAGCTCTTTGTCCGACGGACGGTCCTCGATGCCGGGCAGCCCGGCCTTGCCCTTGCCCTCTGCCCGGTACGCCTTGCCGATCTCGTAGATGGCGAGGTCGCCCATGCCGCGGCCGATGTTCACGCGCGCGGCGTCCACGAGCGTCGCGATCAGGTTGGACCGCAGGTACGGCTGGTCCTCGGCGATCGGGTTGGCCAGGCGCACAAGCTTGCGGCGAACATCATCCGCGCCGATGCGCAGGTCGTCCAAGCGCTCCTCGGAGATGAACGGGTACGTCAGCACCTCGGTCAGCCCGCGCTCGGCGAGCGCCCTGGCGACGGTGCGGCGCAGCTTCTGCCCGTGCGTCAGCCCACGCCCAGCGGGCGCCACCGGCAGCACGCTCGGGCAGGTCCTCGTAGCCGTGCAGGCGCGCGACCTCCTCGACAAGCTCGATCGCGCCGCGCAGGTCAGGGCGCCACGTGGGCGGCGTGACCGACAGCATCGCCGGCTCCCCCGCCTTCCCAGACTTGGCCCCAACCACGCAGCCGACCTTCTCGAGCGTCTCGCGCACCGCGGCGGCGCCATACTCCACGCCGACGATCCGGTCCGGGAAGTCAACGGCCATCGCGATGGGCTCTGGCGCGGCAACGTTGTTGACGTCCGTGAAGACGTCCTCGATCTCGCCGCCGCCGAACTCCTGCATCAGCCGCAGCGCGCGGTCAACCGCGATGGGCGCCAGCGCCGTGTCAACGCCGCGCTCGCCACGCTTGGAGGCCTCGCTGGTGAGCTTGTGGCGGCGCGCCGTGCGCGCGATCGTGACCGGGTCCCAGTGGGCGCCCTCGAGCAGCACGTCCGTGGTGGCGGCGGTGATCTCGGTGTCGAGGCCACCCATCACCCCACCCAGGCCGACGGCGCGCTTGGCGTGCCCGCCCTTGCTGTCCGCAACAACCATGTCCTGGGCGTCGAGCGTGCGCTCCGTGCCCTCAAGCGTGGTCAGCTTCTCGCCGGCGGCGGCCCGCCGCACCACGATGGGCTCGGTGAGCGTGCCCAAGTCGTACGCGTGCAGCGGCATGCCAAGCTCGAGCATCACGTAGTTGGTGACGTCCACCACCAGCGAGATGGGGCGCATGCCGGACTGCGTCAGGCGCTGCTGCATCCACTGCGGGGTGGCGGCCTGCGGGTCGAAGCCACGCAGGATGCGCGCCACGAACCGGTCGCAGCCCACCGCGCCGCGAATCGGCGCGGCGTCGTCCAGCTCCACCTTGAAACCCTTGCCGGCCGCGCCGGTCATCTCAAACGCGGCGGGGTCGCGGTATGCCACGCCCGTCGCGTGCGAGTATTCGCGGGCAACGCCGCGCATGGAGAAGCAGTAGCCGCGGTCGGGCGTGATGGTGATCTCGAGCGTCACCGCGTCGAGCCCGAGCAGCGGAAGCGCGTCCTGGCCGGGCGTGAGGTTCTCGGGCGAGAAGCCGGCGCGCGTGAGCACCAGGATGCCGTCGTGGTCCTCGCCAATGCCAAGCTCGCGCACCGAGCAGATCATGCCGTCGCTGATGTGGCCGTACGTCTTGCGCGCGGCGATCTGGAAGCCGCCTGGCAGCTCTGCGCCTGGCAGCACGACCACCACCAGGTCCCCAGCCTCAAAGTTGTGCGCGCCGCAGACGATGCCGCGGCTGGGCGGGAACTCGGTGCCCGCGTCGGGGCCCTTGCCCTGAACTGGGCCGGCCGGGTCTCCGTCTGCAAAATCATTGTGCTCGGGGCCAACGTCCACGCGGCAGTAGTTGATCGTCTTGCCGTTGCTCTGCTCCTCGGGCACGACCGACAGCACCTTGCCCACGACCAGCGGGCCGCTGATGCCGGAGGACACCACGCCCTCCTCCTCGAGGCCAACCTTCACCAGCGCGGCGGCAACGGATTCGGGGGTGGCGCCAGCGGGCACGTCGGCGCATTCGCGCAGCCACTCAAGAGGCACGAAGGGCATCTAGATCACCATCCCAAACTGCTGGGAGAAGCGAACGTCGCCCTCGACCATGTCGCGCATGTCCTCCACGCCGTGGCGGAACATCAGCGTGCGCTCGATGCCCATGCCGAACGCGAACGCCGTGTAGACCTCGGGGTCGATGCCCGCGGCGCGCAACACGTTGGGGTGCGTCATGCCGCAGCCGCCCCACTCGATCCAGCCAGTCCCCCGGCAGGTGCGGCACGAGGTGTCCTCGCCGCGGCACACGAAGCACCGCAGGTCGGGCTCAAGCGACGGCTCGGTGAACGGGAAGTACGACGGGCGGAAGCGGATCTCGGCATCAGCGCCGAACATCGCCTTCGCAAGGTGGTCCAGCGTGCCCTTGAGGTGCGCGAGCGTGAGCCCCTTGTCCACCGCCAGACCCTCGATCTGGTGGAACACGGGCGTGTGCGTCGAGTCGAGCTCGTCCGTGCGGAACGTCTTGCCCGGGCACACCACGTAAATGCCGCGGCCCTCCTCAAGCAGCTCGTCGCGCCGGGCGAGCATCGCGCGCGCCTGCACCGGCGAGGTGTGGGTGCGCAGCAGCAGCCCGCTGTCGGGCGGGTCCACAAAGAAGGTGTCCTGCATCTCGCGCGCGGGGTGGTCCGGGTCAAAGTTGAGGGCGTCGAAGTTGTACCACTCCGCCTCGACCTCGGGGCCCTCGGCCACCTCCCAGCCCATCGCCACAAACACGTCGCACATGGTCTCCTGCAGCGCGTTGAGTGGGTGCCGGGCGCCGGCCAGACCGCGCTCCACCGGCAACGTGACGTCCACGGACTCCTCGGTCAAGACGCGCGCGTCGCGCTCCTCCTGGAGCTGCGCCTCGCGCTCCGCGACCGCCTGCGCCACCTTGCCCTTCGCCTGACCCATCGTCTTGCCCGCCGCGGCCTTGTCAGCGGCCTCCAGCGCGCCAATCTGGCGGTTCGCGAGGCTCAGGGGCGCCTTGTCGCCCGTGTGGGCCAGGCGGGCCTCCTTGAGCTCCTCAAGGGACGACGCGGCGGAGACGGCGGCGAGCGCGGCGTCTACGGCCGCCTGGACGCCAGCGGGGTCCAGCGGTGACAGCTCAGCGGGCTGCTTGTCGGACACGTGAATGGGCCTTTCGGGCGGGTTGATGACTGCGCGAAAGTCTACCGGGACGCGCGGGGGCGGCTATCCGCCGTTGATCGCGCGCTGGAACGCAGAGTCAACGGCCACCAGGATCACGTAGGACACCACGAAGCCCGACAGCAGGGTCCAGATGGCGAGGCCCCACTTGACCGCCCGCGGCAACGTCGGAGACCGCACGGCGGTGAGGTTGACGTACAGCAGGCCGAACGCGATCACGCCCGTGATCACGCCAATTCCGGAGATCGTCAGCAGCATCACGGAGTACGCGGCCCACATGAACTCGAAGGGAATCTGGCGCACCCGCAGCACGCGCTCGCCAAGCACGCTCACCTTGAGGTTGCCGGCCAGGGTGGTCTTGAGCCGCACAGGGATGGTCATGCCGTCCGTCGCGGGCACCGCGTAGGTGCGGAAGCGTAGCTTGGTTGCGGGCGTCGTGTTCACCACCAGCATGGGCCGCCAGGACGTCCACCTCTCGATGGTCACGACGCCCTTCGCATCCGGAATCTTGACCGGGATGGACGGTTGGTCGATGTCGTACTGGGTGGTCACGGGTGGCCTTTCCTTGCGTGCGCACCATCGTAACGGCGCGCGGTGGGGCTGCGTCCCGGCACGGCTATGACGCGGGGTAGGTCGCGCCCTTGAGCGTCGCCTTGCCGGCCACCAGGGCGTCGTCCGCCGCGCTGAACAGCGCGCCAAGGTCGTTGATCCCGGCCCCCGACACCTCGTAGCCCGCCGACGCGCCAACCTCGGCGACCAGCGAGCCATCTCCGCGCAGCTCCGCCTCAAGGTGAGCGCGAATCCGCTCCACGGCGGTCTGCGGGTTCGCGCGTCCGTCCAACCACATCACCACGGTGAATTCGTCGCCGCCGTAGCGCCCGACGATGTCGCGGGGCCCGGCGCTGCTTTCGAGCGCCCTAGCGGCGCGCACCAGCACGTCGTCGCCGGCCTCGTGGCCGTGGGCGTCGTTGATCGCCTTGAAGTTATCGAGGTCGAACATGGCCACGGCGATCGTGCCATTGCGGCGCTCAGCCGCCTTGAGCATCTCGTTACCGCGCGCGATGAGCTCATGGCGGTTGAGCAGGCCAGTGAGGTGATCGCGCGCGGCACGTTCTCGCAGCCGCGCCAACGGCCCGCGCAGGAACACGATGACGAGCGCACCCAGGACGACGATCGCGCCAATCACGATCGAGTACGTAGTCATGGTGGACTGGAACGACGAGATGCCCGGCGCGATGCTCCCGACGGGCGCGCGCAGGTACACGGTCCACGGCGGGCTGCCGTCCTCATCAAGCGGGACCTCGAGCACCAGGGAGCCGTCAACCTCGTGGACGGTGCCGGCGGTCGCGGGATCAGGCTCATTGATGCCGAACGCGCTCGCGTCGTGGCCACCGTGACCGCCCTTGACGTTTGCCGACAGCGCCTTGAGCTGTGCGTTGTACTCGGCAGGCGCGGCGATGACGCCTCGCTCGGCGGACAACACGAACGCCTCGCCGCCATCGCCCAGCGGCAGCTCTGACAAGAAGTCTGAGACGTTGGCAACGTCCACCTCGACCCGCACCACCGCGACCACCTTCCCCGCCACCGAGCTCACCGGATCGACGAGCACCAACTTGGGGCCATCACCGATTTCCGCAGGCAAGATGCCCAGCCACGTGGGCTCGTGAGTCGCGAGCGCCTCCTGGTACCAAGGCGCCCTGTTGAACGCATGTTCGCGGTTCCACGTCTCGGGCGTCGACGTCTCGAAGCCGCCACGGTGGAAAATCTGCTGGTACGGGTGCTTCGTGGCAGGCTTCGCGACGTACTCCCACCAGTTGTCGCCGTCGCGGCGAAGTCCCCACGCCGTGTCGTCGGGGAACGCTATGAGGACGCTGGAAACCTGATCATCCTGCGCCATGAGCGCAATGAAATTCTCGAAGTGCATGTCGTCAACCGTGAGCGGCTGCGGTTCGAAGTTCAAGGGATCGGTGAAGTCCGGGACGTCATTGGGGCCAGGAAAATCGTTCGGGCCAGGGAAATCGTTCGGCCCAGGAAAGTCGTTCGGGCCTAGCGTGGCGCCGGGACCCGGGAAATCGGGGTAGCCGCCTAGGAAGAACTGGTTCCAGCCGAGCACTTCCTGCTCGGCGCCCGTCGCCACGCCCTCGGCCGGGTCAATGAAGTTGAGGATGCGCTCGGAGGTCGCGGCCGCGGTGAACTTGTAGATGTCATCGGTCGCGGACCGCGCGTCCCTCAGTGCGGCGACCCCCGCGTACGTCGAGGCGACCAACTGGAGCAGCAAGAGCCCGCCCACGAGGACAACCACGGTCGCAAATTCCTTGCCGCGTGTGCCAATCGAAGGCGCGTTGATCGAGGTCCTCGCCATTCCGTGATTCTAGGGGAGCACTGCCGCGGCGCGCGGGAACCTGTGGGTAGCGGCGACCTCTGCGGTTGGGTGCAACCTACGAACCAGAGCCGCTGCTGAGTATCAGGATCGCGAAGGTCATGGCCGCGCCGGCGATCGTGTTCATGATGGGCAGCGCCCACCGGAACCGCAGCGGAACGTTCGCGTTCGTCACGCCCAACACGTTGAGGAAGACGAGGATGATCGCGAGCACCATCCCCACGAACGCGTTGATGAAGACCAGTAGCAGCGGCAGCAGGGTCAGGTAGCGCAACACCCGCGGGACGTCCGCGCCAAAGGCGTGCACCTCGGCGTCGTCGAACACGAGCCGCTGGAAGCCGGGAAGCATGCCGCGCACCACGAGCTGGCCGGACTTGCCGTTGCGCATGGGGATCGTCCACCGGCCGCGCTTGCGGGAAATCGAGTCACCATCAACGAGGACCTTGAAGAAGATCCCCGAGTTGGTGGTGACCGCGACCTTGCCGCGGGCGCCCGGGATCGCGAGCGCGATGGTGTTGTCAGCCATGTGTTCTCCGTTCGGTAACCCCGAGAGCGTAGCGCGTAGCCATTACGGCACGGTTACGCGCCTATCGCGTGCGCGGCGCGGGATAGCGCTTGTCATCCTTCTGCTCGGCTGCCCGCGCGCCGTGCGTCTGGCCCTTGGCTTGCTGCTTGCCGGACACGAGCGCGGCGTCGGCCTCCTGCGCCAGTGACCGCAGGCTCCGGTAATCCGACCCAGACAGCGCGTACCCAGCGGTCACGCCAAGCGGCTCGCCGCTGCGCCGGCGCCGGTTGATGCCGCGCTCCATGTGGTCGCGGATGCGCTCCACGGTGACGTACGGCACGGCCTCGTCGCCCACGGCGCGCACCACCACAAACTCGTCGCCGCCAAACCGCGCGACGACGTCGTCTGGCCCCGTCGCCTCGCGCAGCGCGTCAGAGGCGGCGCGCAGGGCGCGGTCGCCGGCCGCGTGCCCCTCGGTGTCGTTGACGCGCTTGAAGTCATCGAGGTCGAACATCGCCACGCACACCGGCTCCGCCCGCTCGTACGCGTCGTCCACGAGCGTCTGGCCGCGCCTGCGGAACTCGTAGCGATTGGCGAGGCGGGTCAGATCGTCCGTCGACGCTCGCTGGTGCAGCTCACCGAGCGGGCGCCGCAACTGGAACAGCAGGACCGTCGCGACCAACACGAGAGCACCCACGATCACGGTCGCCCACAGCGAGGTTCGCTCGAGCGCGTGGATACCCGGCGAGATCGCCGACGCTTGGGTGCGTACCTGCAGTGTCCAGGGCAGGCGGGACGACGCCGGGAAGCCCGCGCTCAGGGTCATCAGGTCGCCCTGCATGCCGCGCACCACCTCTACGCCGCCCGCGTCGCCTGTTCCCGTCGGCACCTCGACGCCCAGTGCGGAACCGGGCACCGTGACCTCGCCGTCGGCAAGGGCGGCGGCGATCGCGTCGTCGTAAACCGTCGGCGCAGCCACGACATCCCCGTCGGCCGACATCACGAAGGCCTCGCCGCGCTCGCCCAGCGGGAGCGTGTCGAGGAACGCGGAGATCGCGTCCACGCGGACGTCGGCGCCCACCACCGCCTGGAGCACGCCCTCCGCATTGCGCGCGGCGCTCGCCGTCGTCACGCCCGGCATATTCGTGGTCGGCAGCGGGTATGGGTCGGTCCACACCGGCGCCGTCGCGGACCGCGCGTCCGTGTACCACGGCAGGCGGGTGGCATCGAAGAACGGGACCGCCCCCACCTGGTACGCGCGCTGCACGAAGCCACGGTCGTTCAAGTAGCGCTCCGTCGAGTGGGTGCCGCCGTTGAACACGCGGGTCTCGTACCCGTTCTCGATGCGACGCACGTGCACGAAGTCGCCGTTCGGGAACGCCACGAACAGGGCGTCGATCTGGTCGCGCGCCTGCATGGTGTCGTAGAGCCGCTTGGCGAGCGTGGCGTGGTCGCGCGGCTCGCGTCCGCGCTCAAACAGCTCCACCAGTTGCTGCACGCCAACGCGGGCGGGCTCCATGAACGCGACCGTCCGGGTCACGGCAGCGTCGCCCAGGTAGCCAGCCATGTCGTTCACGGCGGCGTCCGCCTCGCCCCGCGCCACCAGCCCAGACACGGCGGAAACGATCAGTTGGAGGACCAACACGGCGGTGACGACGCCGACGACGAACCGGAACCTCGGCAGACGCTCGGCAGCGTCGCGCGCGAGTTCCTCAGCATCGTTCATGGACGAAGCCTAGGACTTTTGGCTTTCGAACGTGAGGCAAGACCGGACAAATCGGACGGCGCCTCGCCGCCGCCGCGGGGCCGCCGGGCGCCCGCTCCCACGGTCATCGTGGGCCGTACGTCGTCCCCTTGCCTGCGCGCTTTCCGTCGACGAGCCTCGCGTCAGCGCGCTCGAGCATACTCATGAAGGTCATGTCTTCGTGCGCGGCGGCCGTCGTGGCGAAGCCCGCGGTCACGCCCACGGCGCTCTCGGCGAGTTCCCCGACGGCTACGGCAGCAGCGCGGCGCAAGCGCTCGACCGCCGCCCACGCTTTCGCACCCTTGTCGGCAGGCATCACCACCACGAACTCGTCGCCGCCAAGCCGCGCGACGATGTCGCCTGACCTGGTCGTGGCCACCAGCGCCTGTGACAGCGCGATGAGTGCCTCGTCGCCCGCCGCGTGGCCGCGCGCATCGTTGAGCGCCTTGAAATCGTCGAGGTCCAGGACAGCCACGATCGCCTGCGCGTCGCCCCGCAAAGTGCGCGTGATCACGCGCCCAGCCTCTCGGTCGAGCACGCGGCGATTCGCCATTCCCGTGAGCGCATCCGTGTCGGCACGCGTCGATGACTGATTCGCTCGCCGACGCATCAGCAGTAGTAGCAACGCGAGCAGGACTACCGTCGCCACCAGCCACCATGCCATGGTCGACACCAGGGTGCTGAGCCGCGCCGCGCTCGGCGCAATGAGCGCGCGCTCGGCGCGCACGTGAAGCACCCAGTCCAAATCGTTCGACTTCGTGAGGCGTTGCTCAAGGGTGATGTACTTTCCCTCGCCGCCAAACACCGGCCGACCGCCGTCGTAGGCGTCGTTGGTTTCCACGCCGAGGTCGCTCGCGACGGCGGGTTCGCCATCGCTCATGACCTTGCCGTCAATGAGGTGAGCGAACCCCACGGGCGCCGCCACCACATGGTCGTCCGCCGTGAGCACGAATGCCTCGCCCCCCGCTTGCCGAATAGGCAAGTTCGTGAGCGTCGCAGTCAGGGGGTCGAGGAGCAGGCTCGCTGCGACGACCACGACATCGCCTTCGCTATCGCGGACCCGCGTCGAGACCCACACGCTCGCCGCGTCGTCGCCGGGCTCCACCACGGGGTCACTCCACACAAGTTCGCCCGGTGGGGCCGCGAGCGCGTTC
Source organism: uncultured Actinomycetota bacterium (assembly GCA_963735005.1). Classification (GTDB taxonomy): domain Bacteria; phylum Actinomycetota; class Actinomycetes; order Actinomycetales; family Demequinaceae; genus WTKG01. The sequence goes on from CAVTJA010000006.1 coordinate 77,685, forward strand.
AGGTACCAGTTGCCCGTTTCGGGCGCGAGTTCCACTGCCGAGCTGGTGACAGCGGTTTCCCGGTAGTGATCGCGGACGGTTGCGGTGCGCTTTCGCGCACCGACCCCGTCAGTTGCGCGCGCACTCTGGGTCTGCCACTGGTCGCCGTCGCGGCGCGCAAGGTCGAACTCGCCGGTGGGATACGCGACGATCATCGCCCTCAGCTCGTCCTTTTCCGTCACCTGCACGAGCAACTCGCCCGTCACGTCAGACGGGTCTTCTCCGAGCAAGCCCTTTGCGATTTCCGCCGAGATGACTTTGGTGGAGTTTTCGGCGACGCCGATGTGCGCGTTGAGGAACGTCGCGGCGTTGTTCGCGGCGGCCGCGACGGCGTCCTGCACGGCCAATTCCGCGTCCCGCTCAAGTTGAGAGACCGCTGTAAGCGCCACCACCAGTTGCACAAGAAGCGTGAGTGCTGCGAGCCCCGCCAGCACGGCAAAGGCAACGCGCTCGCGCCCTCCCGTGACTACATCGAGCCCGTACTTCATGGCATCAACTTACGCCGCGGCCGCCCCGTGCTCCCAGATGTCGGAGATGGGAGAAATGTCACTCCGTGGCTACCGCAAGCGCGCGGGCGTACAGGCACACCGCCGCGGCGGCGGCAAGGTTGAGGCTCTCCGCCTTGCCTGCAATGGGAATCCGCACCGTCGCATCCGCGAGCGAGAGGTGCTCAGGCGCGAGCCCACGCGCCTCGTTGCCGAACATCCACGCGACCGGCGCGGCCAGCAGCGCCGCCGCCGCTGGCGAGCCGAGCGCAAGCCCGCCCCCGCCGTCTGCCGCCACCACCGTCATCCCGGCCGCCCGCGCCGCGGCCACGGATGCCTCCACCGACTCCCCCGTCACCACCGGCAGGTGGTAGAGGCTTCCGGCAGTTGAGCGCACCACCTTGGGGCTCGCGGGGTCCACGCTGTCGCCGGCGAGCACCAACCCGCCCGCGCCCGCGGCGTCGGCGGTGCGGATGATCGTGCCAGCGTTGCCGGGGTCGCGGGCTTCGACAAGGATCACTGACTGGCCCGCCTGCGCGGGGAACGCGTCCGCCAACGCGGCCGCCAGCTCGCCAACCGTCGCGAGGATGCCCTGGGCGTCGCCCGACATCGCCGCGAGCACGTCGTCCGTGCCCACGTGGACGTGCAGCCCGCGCTCCAGCGCCTCGTGTGCGATGTCCGCGTGCCGCAGCAGGGCGGACTCGCTGACGTAGAGGTCCCGCACCGGCGCGAACCTGACGGCCTCGCGCGCGGCCTGGGGGCCCTCGGCAACATGAAGCCCCGCCCGGGACCGCGCCGACTTCTGCTGAGTCAGCGCGTGAACCCCCTTGACGCGGTCCGCTTTCGGGTTGGAAAGCGAAACCGTCAGGGAGGCTCCCGCGGCGGGGCTACCTGTCATGTTCGTGCCGCTACGCGGCAGGAGCGTTGACGTCCTTCGGCAACGCCTGCTTGGCGACACCCACCAGCGTCGTAAACGCCTTGGGGTCGCTCACGGCAAGCTCGGCGAGCATGCGACGGTCAACCGAGACGTCCGCGGCCTTGAGGCCCTGGATGAGGCGGTTGTACGTGATGCCGTTCTGGCGTGCCGCGGCGTTGATCCGCTGGATCCACAGCTTGCGGAACTCACCCTTGCGGGCGCGACGGTCGCGGTAGGCGTAGGTGAGCGAGTGGGTGACCTGCTCCTTTGCCTTCCGGTACAGGCGCGAGCGCTGGCCGCGGTAGCCGCTGGCCCGTTCGAGGGTTGTCCGTCGCTTCTTCTGGGCGTTGACCGCCCGCTTAACGCGTGCCACTTTTCTGTCTCCTTAACGTATGAGGGCGGTTACTTGCCCAGCAGCTTCTTGATCTTCTTGGAGTCGGGCGCGGACAAAATGGCGTCCTGTGCCACGCGGCGCTTGCGCGAACCGCTCTTCTCCTGGAACTTGTGCACGTTCATGGCGTGGTCGTGCTTGACCTTGCCAGTACCCGTCAGCTTGAAGCGCTTCTTGGCACCCGAGTGGGTCTTGTTCTTGGGCATGGAGTGTGTCTCCTGTGTTCAGGCGTCGGCCGTTGGCCCACGCGCGCTTGTTCCGGGCCTACGAGCCCGAAGTCTTGGTGTCCTTGGTCGTGGCCTTTGCCGGCGCCTTCTTGGCCGCAGGCTTGGCTGCCGTTTTCTTGGCTGCCGGCTTTGCCGTGGCGGCCTTCGCCGCAGCGGGCTTGGCGGCAGCAGTCTTCTTGGCCGCCGGCTTCGCCACAGGCTTTGCCTCTTGCTTGGCCTCCGCGGGTGCGGCGTCCGTAGCCTCGGGATCTGAATCTGCCTTCGCGTGGGCGGCGCTGGTCGCCTTGGCTGACGCAGCGGCGCGCCGCTTGCCTGCCGGGCGTGACGACGCCGACTTGCCGATCTCGGGGTTCGCGGCCTCGGCAACGATGTCCTCGGCCGACTTGCGCTTGGCGGTGGCCTCGCCGTGCGGTGCGGCCGACTTGTCAGCAGCGGTGGCCTCGCCAACCTTGCGGGCCTCGCGCTCCTTGCGTGCCTCGGCCTGGGCTTCCGCCTTCTTCTTGAGCGGACCAAGCACGAGGGACATGTTGCGTCCCTCCTGGGTGGGGGCGTTCTCGACCACCGAAAGCTCGGCAACATCCTCGGCAAGACGCTGCAACAGGCGGCGGCCCATCTCGGGGCGCGACTGCTCGCGGCCGCGGAACATGATGGTCACCTTGACCTTGTCGCCCGCCTTCAGGAAGCGGATGATGTGACCCTTTTTGGTCTCGTAGTCGTGGTCGTCAATCTTGAGGCGGAAGCGCATCTCCTTGACTTCAGTGTGCGCCTGGTTCCGCCGGGCCTCGCGGGCCTTGAGGTTGGCTTCGTACTTGAACTTGCCGAAGTCCATGAGCTTGGCGACCGGGGGGCGCTCATTCGGCGCAACCTCGACAAGGTCAAGGTCCGCTTCCTGGGCAAGCCTCAGGGCATCCTCGACCCGGACAATGCCGACCTGCTCGCCGGCGGGGCCGACTAGTCGTACTTCCGGAACGCGGATGCGCTCGTTGATTCGCGCCTCGTTGATAGGTACTCCTTGGTAGTGCGTTTCACGCCGGGCAAAGAAAAAGGCCCCTGCTCGGGTACGAGCAAAGGCCACCAAAAACGGGGCACGCTAGCGCCCCATTTACAGACCCTGGCCCATCATGTGGCCCGAGGGTGGGAGGTGACCTCCACTTGTACGCGGCGAAACCGCCGCCGTTCAGTACGCAAGAATAGCACCATGACCGACAACACCGAGAGCGAAAGCGCCAGCGAGCGCCAGCGCCGGCTCGAAGCGGACTCCGCCACCCGCGAGTTGGCCGACGTCAACGCGGTCGAACTGATCACCACTGTAGGCGTCCATCTGCTGAGCGCCGCCGCGCTGCGCTGCGGCCTTGCGGAAGAGGGCGAGGCCCACAAGGACCTCGACGAGGCTCGCAAACTTATCAACGCGCTCGCCGGACTTGTCACCGCGGCGGCGCCGGACCTAGGCGATACGCACGCTCGCGCCTTGCGAGACGGACTCCGAAGCGTACAGTTGGCATTCCGGGAGGCTTCGCTCGTCCCGGACGCGCCAGGAGAGGGTCCTGGCGAGAAGTACACGGGGGCAGTGTCGTGAGTACCGGTTACGAACCACCTAACGGCGGCGAGCAGCGGCCTGACGCGCAAACGGACCAGATCTTCAGGCCCAGCACCGGCGCACACACGTTGCGTCAGCGCGCCAACGAAGAAACCACGCTGCTCACGCCGGTGTCCGACAAGACCGGCGCGCTGGACCGCCTGCCCATCTCGATGCGCAAGCGCCTCATTGTTACCGCGGGCGCCGCGGCCGGGGTCGCGCTCATCCTGCTGGGCCTGACGATCTACCTATGGATCTCCACGAACCAGTGGCAGCAGCGATCCAGCGACCTTGAAGACGCGGCGTACAAGATCGGCGATCAGCTGGCCGAGGAGCAGTCCGTGGTCGTCACCAAGCAACAGGAGCTCGACCTCACGCGAGAACAACTCAAGACCGCGCAGGACCGCCTGCTCGAACTCGCCGGAGAGAAGGCGCAACAGGCGGACACCGCGGCAGCTGCCGAGGAGCGCCTGGCGACGCTCGAGAAGCTCGCCAGCGTGGGCGGCTCCGTGTCGCTCGCGCTCACCCGGTGCGCCAACGAGCAGGAGTCGCTCGTGGGCTTCCTCAAGGACCCAGGCGCATACGACGCCCAGGAGCTCGCCGACTACGAAGACAGCGTGGCGCAACTGTGCAAGGACGCCAAGGACGCGGCCACCGAGTACCAGAAACAGTTGGTCAAGTAGTGCGTCGCCGCGTCGGCGTGGCACTAGCCGCGCTTACCCTCTCCGTAGCGGGAGTCTCCGCGTGCGGGGTCCTTCCAGCGCTACCCGAGCCCCTGCCGTCGGACTTTGTGCCCGAGCCCACGGTGTCCCCGGGCCAAGCCGCCGCAGCGCTCTCGCCGGACGGGTTCGCGGTGGCCCAGCGGATGACCGTGCGGGTGCGCAACGTCGGCTGCGGGTTCCTCGCCACCGGCACGGGCTTCGCCGTTGACGAGCACACGCTCGTGACGAACGCGCACGTGGTGGCGAACTCGCGCCGGCTCGAGCTGTCGACCTACGACGGGCGGACGTTCGAGGTGACGGCCTCGCAGCGCACCACGATCGCCGACCTCGCCATCCTCCACGTCGAGGAGCCGCTCGATGCGTTCTCGATCTTGGCGCTGGAGGACCCGGCGCTCGGCGACGCGATCACCGTCGTCGGCTACCCAGGCGGCGGGCGGCTCACGACCACCTCTGGCGTCGTGCTCGGTGAGACCCAGGACCCGCTCGACGGCGGCGCTGGCACGGTGCTTGGCACATCGGCGGTGGTGGAACCCGGCTCGTCGGGGTCCCCCGTTCTCAACGCGGACGGCCAGGTGGTTGGCGTGATCTACGCGAAGAACGACGCCGACCAGAGCTTCATGATCCCGATCTCCGTGCTCAACACGCTGCTCCAGCAGCCGAAGCTGCTCAGTCCCGATTCCTCCGACTGCAGCTAGCGGGCTTCGCCACTTCAGCGCGCGAGACGTCCGGAGACCCGGTACCTTGGAGGCACACCGGGCGCAGGGCACGGTGCGTAGGGAGATGCGGTGACGGAATTTAGCCCGCGGTTTGAGCCGCAACCCGACGGTGCGAAGGCACCCAATCCACCGGCACAGGCAAACGCGCAGTTGCCTCCAACCAGCCCGCCCCCGGCTCCCCCCGAGCCACCCGCGGAGCGGCGCCCGCGCGCGCTGAAGATCGTGCTCGGCATTTTCGCTGGCCTACTCGCGATCGCGATGGTCGGCGCCAACGTGTGGATGTCCTCTGCCATCGACGACGCCAAGACCCGCTCAGAAGACGCGCTGAAGGCCGCGGAGTCGGTCGGGGCCGACCTCGCCGCCGCCAAGACCAAGTCCGCAGAGCTGCAGGCGGCGGTAGACGTGTTGCAGGACCAGGTCACGCATGCGACGGAGCTCAAGACCACGCTCGACGCCGACATCGCCACGGAGACCACGTTGACCGACTCCTGGCGCGACGTCACCACCCAGCTGGTGGCGTGCGACAAGGCCCGCAAGAAGGTCATTGACAACATCCACCACGGCGGCTCGACCTCAGAGTCGAGCGCCGACAAGACGTGCAACGCTGCGTTGGCCGCGTACAAGAAGCAGAAGGGCAAGTCATGAGCGCGCCGTCACAGGGCTACACGAGCGACGACCGGTTCGTGGAAGTCAAGGAGCGCCGCAGCCGCGCCGCGACGTGGATAACCATCGTGGTGATCGTGTTGCTCGTCGCGCTCGCGGGCGTGACCGGATACATGGGCCTCACCATGACCAAGTGGACCAGCCATGCCGAAGAGCTCGAGGCGACCGTCGAGTCGCTCAAGACTGACCTCGCCAACGAGCAGGCCCATGCGGACGACCTCGACGCCGAGCGCCTCCAGGTGATCGAAGATGGCAAGGCCTCGCGCGCCGACGTCAGCACCGCCGCAAACGACAAGGCGCACCAGCAGGACTACCAGGGCCTCTACTCCGACGGAGCGTTTGCGATGTCCAAGTGCGCCAAGGAACGGGTCACCCAGATCGGCTACGTACGCAACGCCTACAAATACGTGCCGTCCAGCCTGGCGTCGTACGAGGACGACGTTGACTCGTACTGCGCCAAGGTGATCAAGTCCATCAAAAAGATTGGCACAGACGACGAGGGGGACTCCTGATGCGCACCCGACAAGCGGTAGCCGCCGCCACCCTGGCGCTCGTCCTCGCGGGTTGCGGCGCGGTGCCTTCCGCGCCGGAATTCACGCCGCTGGACTTCGTACCGAGCCCGTCGCCCAGGCCCCTGGCCAACAGCCAGCTTGAGAACCCGTACGGTTTCACCGAGGGCGAGCGCGCGGCGTTCCGCATCCGCAACAACGCGTGCAAGTTCTTCGGCACCGGCTCGGGCTTCGCGATCGACGCCCACACGATCATCACCAACAAGCACGTCATCGAGAAGCCGTACCACCTCGAGGTGACCGGTCATGATGGCCGCGACATCACCGTCGAGAGCTCAACCGTGAGCAACACCGCAGACATCGGCATCATCACGACGGTCGAGGCGCTCGACGTCTGGGTCGACCTGTCCCCTGTCGACGCCAAACAGGGCGACTCCGTGACCGTCACCGGCTACCCGCTCGGCGACGAGCTGACCGACACCACGGGCTACGTGCTCTCGCGAGGGCGGGACGTACTCGGGGGCAACGCGAAATTCGTGTGGGAGCTCAGCGCCGCCGGCGAGCCCGGCTCCTCCGGCTCCGCCGTCTACAACAAGGACGGTGTCGTGGTGGGAGTGCTGTACGCCAAGGACAAGGAAAAGTACGGCACAAGTACCTACATGATCCCGGTGTCGATCCTGCACCAGATCCTCGACGACGACAGCCTCCAGAAGAACAACAAGAAGGCCTGCAAGTAGCCCGCAGGCGCGCGGCGCCTAGTCGGGCGGGAGCGTGAGCCGCAGCTGGATGCTGTCCACGCGCTCCGCGACGATGTCGAGCGCCGCGAACTGAGCCTGCAGCGCGCCTGTGACCTCGTCGAGCTGGGCGGCACTGAGGCCCGGTTCGACGATCGCCACGATCGCGACCTCGGCCGAGTCGCCGGGCTCCGCCCACGCGCGGACGACGCCCTCGACCGTCGCGCCCGCCTGAGCGATCGCCGTCGCGATCTCGGAATCCACCGCGCCATCGACGATGGCGGGGCGCCACGCCTGACCCTGCGCGAGGCTCCACACGGCGGGGCGCGGGATCACCTCGGTCTCGGCGCCAGGGTTGATGACGAGCACCGACCATCCCTCGGAGACGGCTGCGAGCGCTGCACGGGGGCCCTCGGCGGGAACCGGCCGGGCGTCGGGCCGCCAGGCTGACATCGCGGCGACGTCCGTGAATACCGGGAGCGCCGCGCGGCCGTCGGGAAGCTCGATCGCGACTACGCCGGTGGACGCCACATGGTCCTGCTCGACGCCGTGCTTGCCCATGTGCCGCTCCTCGCCGGAAGCCAACAACGGGACCAAGACGCGCGCGTACGCGAGGGCGTCCACGACGTCGGCCAGGGGGGCCTTGCCCGCGCCATGGCGGATAAGCGCCTGCGCCAGCCGCGCGTCGGCCTCGCCGTCGTCATCCGCGAACGGGTTGTCCGGGAGGTCCTTGAGCGGCTCGTCGCTGGCGTCGTCGGCCATGTCAGGCCCCGGGGCGGCCCGCGACGTCGAGCGCCTCGGGGAGCGTGAAGTTGCCGTTGTACAGCGCCTTGCCCACGATCGCGCCCTCGACGCCCTGAGGCACCAGCGTGCGCAGCGCGGCGATGTCCTCGAGCGAGCTCACTCCCCCGCTGGCCACGACGGGCGCGCTGGTCGCGGCACACACCTGCGACAGCAGCTCAAGGTTGGGGCCCGACAGCATGCCGTCCTTCTTGACGTCGGTGACGACGTAGCGGGCGCAGCCGGCGGCGTCGAGGCGCGCGAGCACCTCCCACAGGTCTCCGCCGTCCTGCGTCCAGCCGCGGGCGGCGAGCGTGGTGCCGCGCACGTCGAGGCCCACGGCCACGCGGTCGCCATAACGGTCAATGGCCGATGCGGTCCACTCCGGGTCCTCAAGGGCGGCGGTGCCGAGGTTCACGCGGCGGCAGCCGGTGGCCATGGCGCGCTCGAGCGACTCGTCGTCGCGGATGCCGCCTGACATCTCGACTTGGGTGTCGAGCGCGGCCACCACGCTCGCGAGGAGCTCCGCGTTCGAGCCCTTGCCGAACGCCGCGTCGAGGTCCACCAGGTGGATCCACTCGGCGCCACCGCGCTGCCAGTCGAGCGCCGCGGCGAGCGGGTCGCCGTAGCTGGTCTCGCTGCCGAGCTCGCCCTGGACAAGGCGCACTGCCTGGCCGTCGGCAACGTCGACTGCGGGCAGCAGCTCAAGGCGGGGGGTGTCGGTCACGCGGGATCTCCTTCGTAGTCGGCGCCCCAAGGGTACAAGGCGCCGAGCGTCGCGGCGGCAATCCGCCTCACAGCGTCCCCACCCAGTTGCGGAGCAGCTGCAGCCCAGCGTCACCCGACTTCTCGGGGTGGAACTGCGTCGCGCACAGCGGGCCGTTCTCGACAGCCGCGACGAACCGCTCAGGCGCGGCGTCCGTCCCGGCGTTTGACCACGTTACCAACGGCGGCGCGAGCCTTCCCGTGTCCTCCGTGACGCCGAGCGCGAAGGAGCGCGCCGCGTAGGAGTGCACAAAATAGAAGCGCTCGGACTCGATTCCAGCGAACAGCCGCGAACCGGGGGGCGGCTCGACGGCGGCCCAGCCCATGTTCGGAACCACCGGGGACTCAAGCTTGTCGACGACGCCAGGCCACTGGTTGAGGCCCGGGGTGTCGCTGCCGTGCTCCACGCCATGCTCGAACATCACCTGCGCGCCCACGCAGATTCCCAGCACGGGACGCCCGCCCGCGAGCCGGCGTTCGACGATCTGGTCGCCCCGGACGGCCCGCAGGCCCTCCATCACGGCCGCGAACGCGCCCACGCCGGGAACGATCAGGCCGTCGGCGTTTTCGGCCACTTGGCGGTCGGCGGTGAGCACCACGCTGGCCCCGACCTCCTCGGCCGCGCGTACCGCACTCCGGACATTTCCGAAGCCGTAGTCGAGCACGCACACAAGGGGACCAATCACGTGACGATCTTATCGGCGCCCTGGCCACGCTCCCGCCCCACTGCTAACGTCGTCCCAACGGCCTCGGGAGGGCACCGTGAAAAGACTCCTCGCAATCGCATCCGCCATCGCCATTGTTGCGGGCCTGCCGGTCGGCGCCGCCGTCGCCATGGAGTTGCCCCACTCCGTCGCCGTATTCGACGAGACCCAGATCACCGAAATCGGGATGGCCAAGGTCGAGGACATCCTCACAAACGTGCCCAACGTGGTCTCGTACCGCTTTGGCGACGACCCGCAAGGCGAGGCGACGCTCCCCCGGGACATCCTCCCTGCCGCGACGCCGGACCTCATCGGCGCGGCGCGGGTCATGCCCGGCGACATGGGATGGGCGGACCTCGAGTCCAACCTCATCGACAAGGCATGGATGTACTCGTACTCGGGCGACGGCCTCAAGAGCACCGCCGACTACCTGTGGCTGTACTCGACGCGCACGGACGTCGCCAAGGCAGCCTTCAACGCCACCGACTACACGGCTCAGATCGACTTTGTGATCGGCGTGGACACGCTGCCGGGTTGGCAGGCGGACCCCGCATATCCCGGCGACACTTGGCAGGGCGGGTCGCTCATCGCGAGCGCATTCTGGGCGCCGCTCAGTGACGGAGCGAACGTCGACCCCAAGACAAGTGTGGACTTCTCCCTCGTCGATACGGCGAAGAATTTCAAGCAAGTGAAGTTCGACGGCGCGTTTTTCATGGGCGAGGACTGGGCGATCGCGGCGATCAGCCTGAAATCGCTCAGCAAGTGGGGCGACAACTACTCGTTCGGGTTCTCGTCTCACGTCCACGACGGGGACTACGGCAGGTGCAAGACGTGCGAGTCGATCGTCACCACGTACCCGCAAGTGCCACGCACCGCCGCCGACCTCTACCCCATCACCGCAAGTTTCACGATGGGCGACAAGGCTGCACCCAAGCCCACTGAGACCGCGACGCCCACGGCGACCACGGCCGGGGACGAGGGCAAGGGAGGCGGGTTCCCGTGGCTCATCGTCGTCATCCCGCTGCTGATCATCGCCACGCTGGTGTTCTTCGCGAAGCGAAAGGCTCCGCCGGTGCCGGACGCGTGCAAGAACGAGAAGGCGGCCTGGGACGCGGCGCGCCGTCAGCGCCAGGCGCGCCAGGAGCTCGTCGACAGCGCACAGAAGTTTATGGAAGACCGCCAGGCGTTCGTGGACAGCATCAAGGCACGACGCTCCGAGATCGCGGCTGCCAAACGTGGCCCGCGGGGCGGGATTGGCGACTCGGACTTCGCTCGCATCGAGGGGCGGCTCATCAAGTTCGAGGACCTCACGGAGCTCGATAACAAAGCCGCGGCAGACCTCGCGAGCGCCCAGGCCGACCTCGCATCCGCGAAGGCCGAGCTCGCGAGCCGGACCAAGCCGCTAGCAGACGCCAAGAAGGCCGAGGCCGACGCCAAGGCTGCGTTCGACAAGTGCGTGAAGGACCACGCGGCTGGCTAGTCGCCGCGCTGCTGATTCTTGACCTGCTTGGCAGCCTTGCGAAGTTCCCGCACCGCCTTGAGCCGGCCCATCGCGCTGGAGTAGACCGTATCGGGGTGCGCCTCCCTGACCTCGTCGATCGTGACCACCCCGGTCATCAGCCGCGTGATGGCGGTGGGTGCCTTGTCGAGCGCAAGCCCGGGCGGCAAGGACGCGCCCTGCTCACCCGCGTTCCACTGATGAATGGAGATCTGCCCCGCGCGCCGCTCCATCGCCAGCAGCGGTAGGTTCTTGACGAGCGTCGACATGGTGCGCGCCGCAATCTCTGCCGCCTTGGGCGAGCCGTCCTTGAGCAGCGCAAACGTGCCGCCCGCGCTTTCGATGACCTCGGCGTCGACGCCCGCAAGCGCGCAGTACGCTGCGAGCACCTTGCCGTTTGGCACGGGCGTCAAGAAGGCGACCACGTCCTTCTCAAGGTGCGGCTCCGTTGTGGGCTCCGGCTTGTCGAGATCCTCCGCCATGGCCCTAGAGCGCACCCTTGGTCGACGGAATCCCGGTGACGCGGGGGTCGGGCGCGACCGCGGCCCGCAGCGCGCGAGCGAGCGCCTTGAACTGCGCCTCGACGATGTGGTGGGGGTCGCGGCCCGCGAGCACGCGCATGTGGACGCAGATTCCCGCGTGGTGCGCGAGCGACTCAAGCACGTGCCCCGTGAGCGAACCCGCGAAGTTCCCGCCAATCAGGTGCATGGCCTGCCCCACGGGCTCGCCGACGTGCACGCAGTACGGGCGCCCGGAGACGTCCACGACGGCCTGGGCGAGCGCCTCGTCCAGCGGAACAAGGGCGTCCCCAAACCGCGCGATCCCCGCCTTGTCGCCGAGCGCCTGCTTGAGCGCCTCGCCGATGCAGATCGCGACGTCCTCCACGGTGTGGTGCGAGTCGATCTCGACGTCGCCCTTCGCCTTGACCGTCAGGTCCATGAGCGAGTGCTTGCCGAGCGCGGTGAGCATGTGGTCGTAGAAGGGCACGCCCGTAGCGATGTCCGTCGCGCCCGAGCCGTCGAGGTTGAGCTCGACAAGGACGTCGGACTCGGACGTCTTGCGCTCCACCCGCCCCGTGCGGGCGGCCTGCTTGCCGCTCATGCGGTCACCTCTTCCAGTGCGGCGCGGAATTGCGCCATCTCCTGCGGCGTGCCGATCGACACGCGCATCCAGCCTTCGGGGCCCACGACGCGGATGAGGACCCCACGCTCCACGAGCTCCGTGAATACCTTCTCACGGTCGGCGATGGGCCCGAACAGCGCGAAGTTCGCGTCCGTGTCCGCGACGTCGAAGCCCTTGGCGCGCAGCCATGTCACGGTCTCGTCTCGTTCGGCGCGGATCTCGTCCACCTGGGCCTGGAGGTCGCGGTGGTGCGCCAGAGCCGCCCGCGCCACGGCCTGCGTGACGGCGCTCAGGTGATACGGCAGCCGGACGATGCGCAGCACGTCCACGATCTGCGACGATGCGGCGAGGTACCCCAGCCGCCCGCCGGCGAGCGCGAACGCCTTGGACATGGTGCGGGACACGGCCAGGTTCGCGTGCCTGTCGAGCAGGGTGACGGCGCTTGGCACGCCCTTGCGCCGGAACTCCGCGTACGCCTCGTCCACGACAACGAGGCAGCCGCCGGGCACCTCCGCCGCGGCCTCGCAGATGGCGCGGGTGTCGTCGAGCGGCAGCGCGGTGCCCGTGGGGTTGTTGGGGCTCGCGAGGAGCACCAGCGTGGGCCGGTGTTGCGCGACCGCGGCGCATGCGGCGTCGACGTCCACGGTGAAGTCGTCACGGCGCGGCACGTCCACGTACTCGGTGAAGGTGTCGCGCGCGTACTCCGGGTACATCGAGTACGTCGGGCTGAACGTCAGGACCTTGCGTCCCGGGCCGCCGAAAGCCTGGTGAAGGTGCAGCATGACCTCGTTCGAGCCGTTCGCGGCCCAGATGTTCTCGAAAGTCAGGCCGTCGGCGTGCGACTCGTGCGCGAGGTACACCGCGAGGTCGGTACGCAGGCCGGTCGCGTCGCGGTCCGGATAGCGGTTGAGGCCCTCGGAAGCCTTGCGAACGGCCTGGGCGATGGCGTCGACGACGGTCTGCGGCGGCGAGTACGGGTTCTCGTTGACGTTGAGAAGCACCGGCACGTCGAGCTGCGGCGCGCCGTACGGGCGCAGCCCACGCAGGTCGGGGCGGATCGGCAGGTCCATGCGGCGATTCTAGTGAGCGCGGGAGGCTACGGACGCTCGCCCCGCCGCGCCGTCACCGCCTCGCCGTGAGCGGGAAGGTCCTCGGCTGCGGCCAGCGCAACCACGCGGTCGGCGACCTCCTCGAGCGCGGCGGCGTCGTACTCCACAACAGACACGGCGCGCAGGAACGACGTCACGTTCAGTCCGGACGCGAACCGCGACGTGCCGCCTGTGGGCAGCACGTGGTTGGAGCCGGCGATGTAGTCGCCAATTGACACGGGCGAGTGGGGGCCCACGAAGATGGCGCCCGCGTTTGTGACGCGCGCGGCGACGGCGGCCGCGTCGGCCGTGTGGATCTCGAGGTGCTCCGCGCCGTATGCGTCGGCTACCGCGATGGACTGGTCGAGGCTGTCCGTGAGCACGATCGCGCTCTGGTTACCCGTGAGCGCTTCCTTGACGCGCGCGGAGTGCTTGGTCGCGCCCGCGCGGGCCTCGACAGCCGTGTCGACGGCGGCGGCCAGCTCCTCGGAGTCTGTGATGAGCACGGAGCCCGCCAGCGGGTCGTGCTCGGCCTGTGACACGAGGTCCGACGCGACGACGTCCGCGTCGGCGCCCGCGTCCGCCACGACGGCGATCTCGGTTGGCCCAGCCTCGGAGTCAATTCCCACCACGCCCTGAACCGCGCGCTTGGCGGCGGCCACGAAGCGGTTTCCGGGCCCCGTGATGACGTCGACGGGTTCGCACAGCTCGACGCCGCCGTCCGTCGCGCCGAACGCGAGCATCGCAATGGCCTGCGCGCCGCCCACGGCGTAGACCTCGTCCACGCCAAGCAGCGCGCACGCCGCGAGGATGGTGAGGTGCGGGAGCCCGCCGTTGTCGAGCTGGGGTGGGCTTGTCACCGCGATCGACTCCACGCCTGCCGCCTGCGCCGCGACCACATTCATGACGACGGAGCTCGGGTACACGGCAAGCCCGCCGGGTACGTACAGGCCCACGCGGGCCACGGGAATCCATCGCTGCGACACTGTCGCTCCCGGCGCGATCTGGACGCTCACAGGCGGCGGAACGGTCGCCACGTGGAACGCCCGCACGCGGCTGATCGCCTCGTCTAGAGCCTCCCGGACCGCGGGATCGAGGGTGTCGAGCGCTGCCGTCATCGCGGGGACCGGCACGCGCAGGTTCTCGGGTACCACCTGGTCGAACCGCATCGCGTACTCGCGCAGGGCGTCGGCGCCGCGCAGGCGAACATCGGCGATGATCTGGTTGACCGTGTCCATCGAACTGCCAACGTCCTCGGACGCCCGCGGCACCGCCGCGCGCAGTTCGCGCGAGGACAGGTCTTTACCGCGGAGGTCGATTCGTCTGAGCACGCGTCGAGTCTATCGAGACAGGGCGGGACCTTCGCCGCGGGATATCGGCTCGGCGTCCTCGTCCAGTTCAGCGCGCTGCGTCGCCCCGTCGCGCTCGATCACGATTGACACGGCGACGGGCCTGCCCGCGGGGGCCAGCCGCACGGTAATCGCGCCCCGTTCAACGGCTTGCATTGCCTCGATGAGACGCACGGAGAGCATGTGGGCGCCGATCGCAGACGACAGCGGCGACCCGCGATCGTCGAGCAAGGTGACGTCGACCCCGCGGGCGCGAGCGGCACGCGCCGCCTTCGCGACCTCCGGGTTCGCGAGCGAGCGGCCGCGGACGAGGTCGCGCACGGCCGCCTCGCCCAAGCGGTACTCCTCGCGATCTTCGGGGCTCGTGGTGCTCGACCCGACGATGCGCTCGAGCAGTGGAGTCGCATTCGCGCGCAGCTCGTCGAGACGCTGGCGCCGCACGAGGCCCGCCGCCTTCACGGTGGCGGCGTCGCGAGCCAGCGCGACCGACTTGGCGCGCAGGACATTGATGTGCGCCGACGACCGCCGTAGCGCTCGCGTGAAGAACACTCCCACAAACACAATCGCGGCCGCCCGGTTAAAAAGCCCGATCGCTGTGACAACGTTGTGGCCCGTGGTCGCGGCCCACACGGCATGCGTCGCGACCATCGCCCCAAGCCCCACCCACGCCGCACCTGGCCTGCCGCGCAACGTCACGAAGAACAGCGCCCAGGTCACCGCGTAGACGTACCACGCCTCGCGCCCCGGGCCGTCGTTGTCGACCACGTTCCACGACACGGCGGCGGTGGCCACGACGCCCGCGCCGATGATCCACGCCGCCCACATGAGCGGGAAGGGGTCGGGGTGCGCCCGCAACAACACCGCGGCCGAGGCGTCCACGAGCACGACAGCGGCGAGCGACACCCACGCGACCCGAACATGCTCGAGCGTGCCGACAGCCAAGTAGATGTTGGCGGACGCGAACACCGCGTACACGAGCCACGCGCCGCGCGAGCGAATCCCAAGCAGCGCGGAGACGTCGATGACAGGAGCGTCGACCTGCGCCGGGATCATTCGTCACCCCGCGTCCACGTGAGCGTAACCGTGGTGCCCTGGCCGCGACGCGAATCGACCTGCGCATCGCCGCCCGGCAGCAGGCGCATCCGCTCGATGATCGATACCCGTAGCCCCAGCCGCCGGGCCGTCACGCCGCTGGTCTTGAAGCCCTGCCCGTCGTCCCGCACGACCACCTCGACGCCGTCTTTCGTCACCGATACCTCGGCGACGCGCTCGACTGGCCCACCCGGCCGGGTCGCGTGGGCGAGACTGTTCCTGACCGCCTCGGCGGTGGCCTCGCATAGCGCGCGGAGCACCGGCGCTGGGATCTCGCGGTCGCCCGTCGCCGTAGTCCACACCTGAACGCGTCCGTCGGGGTCCTCGGCGGCGGCGCGCAGCGCGTTGATCGCCTCCGCTGGCGCGTACGGCTCCTCAGTGACGGCGTCCGATGCCACGCTTTCGAGGCTTGCAAGCGCGGCGCTCGCGTGGGCAAGCAGCGAGATCGAGTGGGGCTCTCGCGCGGCGAGAACGAGCGCGGACAACACCTGGTCATGCACGATCCCGTTGATGCGCGCTTGCTCCCGCTCGACGGTCCTGGCGGCGGCCTCGCGCGCCGCCACCGCCCGCGCTTCAATCGCGGCAGCGTCTTGCTGGCCCGCCGCCCTCACCATCGCGGTCCCCGCCCCCACCAGAATCACCGCAAACAGCAAGGCGACCACGCCGCTCAGCACTGCTTCGTGGGCAGAGTTGCCCGTCGTCACATACTCCGTCGCGGAAATGAGCGGCATCTGGATGACCGCGAAGACCCACACCGGCCAGCGCTGAGACACGACCGCCGCGACTAGCGCGGGGATCGCGTTGAGGCCCTGCATCCACGGCGTCTCGTCGAGCCGCGGAACAACCATCACCGCCGGCCACGCGGCCTGCGCCAGGACGAAGGCCGTGATGGCCACGATCGCGTAGACCCTGAGCACGTTGATGTGGAGCGTGTTCGCGAGCACCACCAGCGCCCCGGGCGCGACGATTCCCGCGAGCACGGCGAGTACCGCAAACCACGGGCGCACGGCGGACCACTGGGCGACGATCACCGGCACGTGGATGGCGCCGAAGACGATCGACGCGAGGCCGGATGCGGCGAGCAACGCACGCTTCATGCGATCCAGCGCAGCGGATTCGGGGACCTCTCGCGCGGCGCTCAGCCCGGAGCGACCGCGTCTCGCGAGAGCCCACCGAGCATCGTCACTCATTGTCCGCCTGCCTTTCCTATCGCCACGGTAACGCGCGCGATAGGAGGTTGCTCGGCTATTTGGCCGATGCCGTGGGCGGCGTCTTTATCCATCCGAGGTGGGTGTGGATGAAGTGGTCGTCGTGCTTGAGTCCATACCCGAGCGCACGGTCGACCGCGACGTGGAACGCCCACGCAAGCGCGGTAAGTGCGAGCCACCGGATGTCCGTCACCAGCCACGCCGCGAAAAGGGCCGCAGGCGCCGCGTAGTTGTGAACCAGGTTGTACACAAACGCGCCCACCTTGGTGCTGGCGAGGTAGCCAACCGCGGACACGTCGAACGCGAGGAAGACGACCAGCAGCCACCACCACGACCAGCCGATGTGGATGGTCGCCATCACCACCAAACCTGCGACTACGAACGACTCGAGTCTTTGCCAACGAACAGGATTCATGCGCCCAACCCTAGCCCGCGAGGCAGCTTGGCCCGAACGCCGCCTTGAGGTCGCCGTACAGTGCGCTTGACCGCGTGACGCGGAACTCGTCACCGAGCCGCATCGTGAGCGGCTTCTCTTGGCCGGTGAGCACCATGCGCACCTCGATCGTGCCAGGGTGTGCGGCCAGAATCTCCTTCACCTGATCCACCACCGGCGGGGTCACTCGCAAGGCGGGAAGCGTGATTGCCAGCGGGCTGGTGTCCTCGACGTTGAGGTTGGGCACGAACACATCCACGGCCGAGAACTGCAGCGAGCCCTCGCCGCGCTCGCGCGCCCGCGCCTTGATCGCGATCACCGCGTCCTCGGCAAGGTCACGCGCGAACTTGTCGTAGGTGCGCCCGAAGAACGACACCTCGGTCTCCCCCGTCATGTCCTCGATGACCACGATCCCGTAGGCGTTCCCGGACTTCGCGATGCGCCGGTCCACCCGCGTCAACAGGCCCGCAAAGGTGACGTGGTCGCCCTCGCGCACGCCGTTGGCGGGCGTCGCGGTCAGCACCTGGTGCGTCGCCTGCGAGCGCAGCGCGTGCTCAAGGCCCGACAACGGGTGGTCGGACACGTACAGGCCCAACATGTCGCGCTCGAACGCGAGCAGCGTCTTCTTGTCCCACTCGGGGATATCGGGTACCACGACGGACACGCCACCGCCAAGCTCCACGTCGCCACCGAACAGGTCGAACTGCCCCGTGGCCTCCTGGCGCTTGACGCCCACCACCGAGTCGACAGCCTGCTCGTGAATCGAGTTGAGCGCGCGCCGCGTGTGGCCGAGCGAGTCGAACGCCCCCGCCTTCACGAGAGAGTCGATCGTGCGCTTGTTGCACACCGCCGCAGGCACTTTGTCGAGGAAGTCCTGGAAGGACGTGAACGCACCCTTCGCCTCGCGCGCCTTGACGATCTCTGCGACGACGTTGCTGCCGACGTTGCGCACCGCGGTCAGCCCGAACCGGATATCGTCCCCCACGGCGCGGAAATGCGCGCCCGACTGGTTGACGTCCGGGGGCAGTACCGTGGTGCCCATCCTGCGGCACTCGGCAAGGTAGATCGCCGACTTGTCCTTGTCCGACTGCATAGACGTCAGCAGCGCCGCCATGAACTCCGTCGGGTAGTGAGCCTTGAGATACCCCGTCCAGAAGCTCAGGACGCCGTACGCGGCCGTGTGGGCCTTGTTGAAGGCGTAGTCCGCGAACGGCACCAGCGTGTCCCACAGGGCCTTGATGGCGGCCTCTGAGTAGCCGCGCTCGCGCATGCCTGCGCTGAAGGGCTCGAACTCCTGGTCGAGCACCTCCTTCTTCTTCTTACCCATGGCGCGGCGCAGGTTGTCGGCGGCGCCAAGCGTGTAGCCAGCCACCACCTGCGCGACGCGCTGCACCTGCTCTTGGTAGACGATCAAGCCGTAGGTGACGTCGAGCACCTCCCGCAGCGGTTCCTCAAGCTCCGGGTGGATAGGCTCGACGGCCTGCTGGCCGTTCTTGCGCAGCGCGTAGTTTGTGTGCGAGTTCACGCCCATCGGCCCTGGGCGGTACAGCGCGAGCACGGCGGAGATGTCCTCAAAGGAGTCCGGGCGCAGCTGGCGCAGCAACTGGCGCATGGCCACGCCGTCGAGCTGGAACACGCCGAGCGTGTCCCCCTTGCCAAGCAACTCGAACGTTTTCGCGTCCTCGAGCGGCAGGTGCTCCAGGACCACCGGCTCCTTGCCGTTGGCGACGATGTTGTCGAGCGCATCGTCCAGCAGCGTCAGCGTGCGCAGCCCGAGGAAGTCCATCTTGATGAGCCCGAGCGCCTCGCACGTCGGGTAATCGAACTGCGTGATGATCGCGCCGTCCTGCTCGCGCCGCATGATCGGGATGATGTCCTGCAGCGGCGTGTCCGACATGATCACGCCTGCCGCGTGGACGCCCCACTGGCGCTTCAGGTTCTCGAGGCCGAGCGCGAGCTCCACCGTCTCCTTGGCGTCGGGCTCGGTCTCGAGCAGCTGGCGGAAGTCCTGGCCCTCGCCAAAGCGCTCGTCCTTCTCGTCGAACACCTTGGTGAGCGACAGGTCGCGCCCCTGCACCGGCTCCGGGTAGGCCTTGGTGAGCGTCTCTCCGAGCGCATACGGCTTGCCGAGCACGCGCGCGGCATCCTTGAGCGCCTGCTTGGCCTTGATGGTGCCGTACGTCACGATCTGCGCGACCTTGTCGTCGCCATACTTCTCGGTGACGTAGCGGATAACCTCCCCGCGCCGACGCTCGTCGAAGTCGATGTCGAAGTCCGGCTTTGACTCGCGTTCCGGGTTGAGGAAACGCTCGAAGTAGAGGCCGTGGCGAATGGGGTCAAGGTCCGTAATGCGCATCGCGTACGCGGCCATCGAGCCTGCGCCGGAGCCGCGGCCTGGGCCTACCCGAATGCCGTTGTCCTTGGACCACTTCACGAAGTCCGCGACCACCAGGAAGTAGCCCGCGTAGCCCTTGGACGTGATGACCTCGATCTCAAAGTTGGCGCGCTCCTGGACGTCGGCGGGGATGCCGTCCGGCCAGCGCTCGTGCAAGCCGCGCTGGACCTCCTTGATGAACCACGAGTGCTCGTCCTCACCGGGCGGGCACGCGAACCGCGGCATGTAGTCGGCGGACGTGTCAAACGTGACATCGCACTGCTCGGCGATGAGCAACGTGTTGTCGCACGCCTCGGGGAACTCCGCCCACTGGCGGCGCATGTCCTCGCTCGACTTGACGTAGTAGCTGGAGCCGTCGAACTTGAAGCGGTCGGCGTCCGCGAGCGTCTTGCCTGATTGGACGCACAGCAGGGCCTCGTGCGCGTGCGAGTCGGCCTCGCGCGTGTAGTGGAGGTCGTTGGTCGCGAGCAGCGGCGCCCCGATCTCCTTCGAGATCTTGATCAGGTCCTCGAACACCCGTTTCTCGATCTCGATGCCGTGGTCCATGAGTTCGACGTAATAGTTCTCGCGCCCGAAGATGTCCTGAAACTCCGCCGCAGCCTTGACCGCCGCGTCGTACTGCCCCAGCCTGAGCCGGGTCTGCACCTCGCCGGACGGGCAACCAGTAGTTGCGACGAGGCCGGTCGCGTAGTTCTGGAGCATCTCGCGGTCCATGCGCGGTTTGTAGAAATGCCCCTCGAGGCTCGCGAGGCTGGACATCCTGAACAGGTTGTGGAGGCCCTGGTTGTCGCGCGCCCACATGGTGGCGTGGGTGTACGCGCCGCCCGCGCTGACGTCGTCGGCAACCTGGCTCTGGTCGCCCCAACGGACGCGGGTGCGGTCGGCGCGCGCCGTGCCCGGCGTCAGGTACGCCTCGACGCCGATGATGGGCTTGATTCCCGCGGCGCGTGCCTTTGACCAGAAGTCGTAGGCACCGAACACGTAGCCGTGGTCGGTGGTCGCCATCGCCTTCTGGCCCAGCCTGTTTGCCTCCTCGAAAAGGTCGTCCAGGCGGGCCGCGCCGTCCAGCATGGAGTACTCCGTGTGCACATGGAGGTGAACAAAATCGGAGCCCGGCATGGACTCGATTCTAGGCGCGGCTTAGCTCGCGACTCGCTCCGCTCCGAGCGCGCCGCGCAAGTTGTTCGCGAGAACTTCCTTGAAGGCGTCGCGGTGCCATATCCCCTCGTCAAGGTAGGGCTCGCCGTGGACCGTGTAGCCGAGCTTCTCGTAGAACGGGATCGCCTGTTCCTGCGCGCTCAGCTCGACCCGAACCTCGCCGTTGTGGCCGTACATCTCGAGCGCCGCAGACTCCAGAAAGTCCATGATCATCCGTCCGACTCCGCCGGATCGCGCCGCGCGCGCCACTGCCACGCGGCCAATGTGGGGGTTGCCCGCATCACCGTCGTCGGTCACCGCCGGCGCTAGCAGCCTGCCCGCGCCCACGCATGCCGGACCGTCGTACACGACGCAGTGCAACGTCGACGCATCCTGGTCTAGTCGATCCTGCTCTCCCTCGACGGACACCCCCTGCTCACCCACGAAAACCTCGTGACGCACCGCCATCGCATCGGCCCACTGAT
The DNA here is from genome assembly GCA_963735005.1 of uncultured Actinomycetota bacterium. Lineage (GTDB taxonomy): Bacteria > Actinomycetota > Actinomycetes > Actinomycetales > Demequinaceae > WTKG01. The sequence continues at coordinate 98,719 of CAVTJA010000006.1, forward strand.
CTGGTGCCATCACCGGCAGGACTTGGCGCATGGGCTCAGGTTGTCAGCCTGCCCCGGCGTGGCGCAAGTACTAGCCGCGAAGAATCGTGAGGGCCGCCGCGAGGTCGTCCGGGTAGTCGCTCGACACCTCGAGCCGCTCCCCCGTCGCCGGGTGCGTAAACGACAGCCGGACGGCGTGCAGCCACTGGCGCGTGAGGCCCGCACGCTTGGCGAGCGATGGGTCGGCGCCGTAGGTGATGTCGCCCACGAGCGGGTGGCGCAGCGCGGCCATGTGCACCCTGATCTGGTGCGTGCGCCCCGTCTCGAGGTTGATCTCGAGCAGCGAGGCTGCGGGCATCATCTCGAGCACCTCGTAGTGGGTGATGGAGGGCTTGCCGTCGGACGTGACGGCGAAGCGGTAGTCCGCGTGCGGGTGGCGCCCGATGGGCGCGTCTACCGTGCCGGAGGTGGGATCCGGGTGCCCCTGTGCGACCGCGTGATACGTCTTGTCCACCTCACGGTTGCGAAACGCCTCCTTGAGGGCGCTGTACGCGAGATCCGTCTTCGCGACGGCCATCAGGCCCGAGGTGCCCACGTCCAGCCGGTGGACGATGCCCTCGCGCTCGGAGGGGCCCGCGGACGCGAGGATTACACCCGCGGCGGTCAGTTGGCCAGGAACCGTGGGCCCGGACCACCCTGGAGATGGGTGCGCGGCAACGCCGACGGGCTTGTCGACAATGATGACGTGCTCGTCCTCGTAGACCACCGGGATGCCGCCGTCGAGCTTCTCCTCGGGCGCGCGCTCAGCGTCACCCGGGATGGTGACGTCGAGGAGGCCCTCGGTCATGCGGTCTGACTTGCCGATCACGACCCCGTCAAGTTGGGCCAGGCCCTCGGTAAGGAGTGCGACTACCTTGGTGCGGCTGAGGCCAAGGAGCCGGGACAGCGCGGCGTCTGCGCGTTCGCCCACAAGCCCCTCAGGGACCGGCAAGCGCCGCGTCTCGGTCACGACGACGCTTTCTTGTCCTCATCGGGCACGGGCACGGGCGCCGGTGCTGGGTCGCGAGGTGTCATCAGCGGGCGGCCGGACCACGACACCAGGATGGCCACCGTGGCAGCGCCGACGATAGCGATGTCTGCCACATTCCCCACGAAGAAGTCGCCGTACTTGATCATGTCGACGACCCTCCCGCTGCCCCAACCGCCGTCGCGGAGGAGACGGTCGGCGAGGTTGCCAATGGCGCCGCCGAGGGCGGCGCCGAACAGCACCATCGCGAGAGTGTTGGCGGCGCGGCGGTGGTAGTACACAAGCGCGGCGGTCACGGCGAGCATGATCAGCGTCACGACCCAGGTGCGGTCCTCAAGCAGGGACAGCGCCGCCCCAGCATTGTGGGTGAGGCGCAGCGTCAGCCAGTCGCCGATGATGTGAACCTCGCGGGTGTAGCCAAGCGAGGAAATGCTCCACCACTTCACCGCCTGGTCCAGCGCCACGACCCCGGCCGCGACCAGCCAGACCGTGGGCCGGACTAGCGGCGCTCTTCGCGCTGCTTGCACGTCACGCAGTGGGTCGCACGCGGGAAGGCCATCAGGCGGGCCTTGCCGATGCCCTGGTTGCACACGACGCAGGCGCCGTAGTGGTGCTGTTGGATGCGGCGCAGCGCGTCGACGCTCTGTTCGAGCATCTCGCGGGTGTTGTTGACGATCGACATCTCCTGCTCGCGCTCGAGCGCGGTGGACCCAGCGTCGGCCTGGTCGTCGCCAGCGCCCTCCGACGTGTGGAGGAGGTCGTCGAGCTCGATTTCGTTGTCGTGCATCTCGGCGACGAGGCGCTCGACGTCGGAGTTGAGGGTCTTGACGATGGCGCGAAGTTCCGCGACTTTCCATGCGTCGTCGCCGTCGCGTACCGGCATCGACTTAGTGTCGCTTGCCTTGAGGGCTGCAGAGTCAACCACGACGATCGTGACGTCAGGGCTCGTCATTCCACTTCCTTTTCTTAGGACAGCGACAGTAGTCGCGTTCTGGCGCGTTGGCAACGCGAGTTAGATGGACGGCGCCGAGTTCGGCATACGGTCCTTGCCAGCTCCGTGGTCGAGATCGCCGAGCAGGTTCTCGAGGTAGGTCTTGAGCCGCGCGCGGTAATCGCGCTCGAAGCGGCGAAGGTCGTCGATGCGGCGCTCAAGGTCGGCACGGTCGGCGCCAAGCGTCTGAAGCCGGTCTGCGGCGTCGCGCTCGGCACGCGCGCGGATGCGGTCGGCCTCGGACTTCGCGTCGAAGACGATACGTTCCTTCTCTTCTTCGCCGGAACGCACGTAGTCGTCGTGCAACTTCTGAGCCATGGCAAGCATTGAGGACGGCGACGGCGGGTTGATGGTGTCCGTCGCCGCCTGTAGCAGTTCACTCGCGGGCCGGTCCACAGCCCCGCGCGGTGCGGCGGAGTCGAGCTCCGCCCGGAGACGGTCGCGTTCAGCGGTGAGGTCGCTGATCGTGTTGGCAACCTCATCCAGGAAATCGTCAACCTCGTCCTGGTCAAAGCCCTCACGGTACTTCGTTTTCGAGAACTGCTTATTCAGCACGTCCTCGGCCGTGAGCAATGCCATGATGCGTTCCGTCCTTTACTGCTCGTGCCCTGCTCGAGGCTCTCCCCCGGGCATCCAACTATACCTATCGGCAGGACCTCACAGAGGTATAAGCGTCAACCCTAAGTTTGGATGAGGTCCAACGCGCCATAGACGATCCACACCAGCACCATCAGGATGAGTAGGGACAGGTCGATTTGGACCGCCCCGGCCTTGATGGGCGGCACGACGGAGCGCACCGCGCGCACGGGAGGGTCCGTCACCGTCAGCACGAACTCGATGAACACGAGCCCAAATCCGCGCGGCTTGACCTCGGGCGAATACGTTTGCACGACGTTAAACACAAGCCTTGACAGCAGGGTCAACCAATAGAGCACGAGCAGGAACTGAAGTGCCCCGACAGCCGTCTGCATCCGCGGCTACCCGTGGTTGTAGAAGCCAGCCTCCGCGGGCGCCGGCTCGGCGTCGAATCCAATCTCGACGTGCGCTGGCGACAGCAGGAACACGGACGTGGTCACGCGCTCGATGCTGCCCTGAAGGCCAAAGCTGATACCGGCAGCGAAGTCAACAAGGCGCTTGGCCTCGGCGTCGTCCATCTCCGTGAGGTTCATGATGACGGGCACGCCCTGGCGGAACGCCTCGCCGATCACGCGCGCGTCGCTGTATGCGCGCGGCTTCACGGTTTGGATGCGACGGAGCTCGGCGCCTGCGGCGGACGGGCGCGCGCCCGACACATCGTGCAGCTGAGTCACGGGCGCAAGACCCTCGTCGCCGTACTCGTCGACGTCGTATTCGTCTGCGCTGAAGCCCAGGTACACCATCGCCTTGTGCAGAGCACTCATGGCAATCTCCCGATGGTCGTGGTTGTCACATCTGTCACACCACGGTAGGCGGTAGAAGGCCTCTCGGCCGGGAACGACACGCCCGGGCGAGTCGGGTCTCGCCTACTCCCCGGTGCAAAGAATCACGCCTGCGCCACGCCCGGTGACACCGTCGCGACGATGCGAAAACAACGCGGGGTTCTCGCGCGTGCACCGGCTGTCGTGCGCGACGACCTCAACGCCGTCTGCCTCAAGCTGGGCTGCCGCGCCGGCGCGCAAGTCGAGCGCGGGCGTGTCCCACGACGTCGTGCTACGCGTCTGCGGGACTTCCGCGGCGACGGCGTCCTGCATCTCCTGAGGCACCTCGTAGCACGCGCCGCAGATGGCGGGGCCGATCGCCGCCGTCATCGTCTCGGGTCGCGCGCCGAGGCGCGCGAGCGACCGAAGCGTCGCCGGAACGATGCCAAGTTGCAGGCCCTCGCGGCCGGCGTGGATGGCCGCAACCGCGCCCGTTGTGGCGTCGTGGATCAGGATCGGCACGCAGTCTGCCACGAGCACCCCGACTGCGAGACCGGGCGTGACCGTCACCAGCGCGTCGGCCTCGGGCCGGGCGTCGGCGTGTTCAATGACAGCGGGCGTGGCCGAGTGGAACTGCGACATGTAGGCAATGGGCGCGTCGAGGCGCCTGCGCAGCTCCGCGCGGTTGGCCTCGACGTCCGTTGCCTCGTCACCCACGTGAAGGGCGAGGTTCATGGAGTCGTACGGCGCTTGGCTGCGCCCACCCTTGCGAGTGGTGAAGAACGCGGGGACCGGGAGCCCTGCGTCGCGCATGTCCCGCTACTTGAGGAAGTCCGGCACGTCCAGCGAGTCGTCGCTGGGCATATCGAAGACGTCCGTGTCGTCGGGAGCCCCGACCGTCGCGTGGACGGGCTGAGGCAACGGAGAGTCGTCCGGGTCCATGGCCGTGGCGTGGGGCGCGGGAACCGCGCCATCCACCGTGCCGAGCGCGCCGGGGTGACGGCGAACGGGAGGCGAGCCGCCGTCGAAGCCCGCCGCGATGACCGTGATCCGGATCTCGTCGCCGAGCGCGTCGTCGATAACCGTTCCGAAGATGATGTTGGCCTCCGGGTGGACGGCCTCGCGCACGAGCTTCGCCGCGGTCTCCACCTCCTTGATGCCAAGGTTGGAGCCACCCGCCACGCTCAGCAGGACGCCGTGGGCGCCCTCGATGCTCGCCTCAAGCAGCGGGGACGAGATCGCGGCCTCCGCGGCCTTGATAGCCCGGCCCTCACCCTGGGCGCTGCTGACGCCCATGAGTGCCGTGCCCGCGCCCTGCATGACGCTACGGACGTCGTTGAAGTCAACGTTGATGAGCCCTGGCGTGGTGATCAGGTCCGTGATGCCCTGGACGCCGCCCTGCAACACCTGGTCTGCGGCCGCGAAGGCGCCAAGTACGCTGAGCTGCTTGTCTGCGATGTCGAGGAGGCGGTCGTTCGGGATGACGATGAGTGTGTCGACCTGGCTGCGAAGCGCCTCGATGCCCACTTCGGCCTGGTCCGCGCGCCGGCGGCCCTCGAACGAGAACGGCTTGGTGACGACGCCTACGGTGAGGGCGCCGAGCGAGCGTGCGATCTTGGCCACGACGGGCGCGCCGCCGGTGCCGGTGCCGCCGCCCTCGCCAGCGGTCACGAAGACCATGTCGGCGCCCTTGAGCGCCTCCGCGATCTCCTCCTGGTGGTCCTCGGCTGCGTTGCGGCCGACCTCCGGGTCTGCTCCTGCGCCGAGGCCGCGCGTGAGGTCACGCCCGATGTCGAGTTTGACGTCCGCGTCGGACATGAGCAGCGCCTGGGCGTCCGTGTTGATCGCGATGAACTCTGCACCGCGCAGGCCGACGTCGATCATGCGGTTGACGGCGTTGACGCCGCCTCCGCCCACGCCGACGACCTTGATGGCCGTGATGTAGTTCTGCGATGAAGCCACTACTCGCCCTTTCCTCGGGCCGCCACTGCGACGGCCTCAACGGGTCTTCTCACGGCAACCGTAAGGTTTGCCGGGGCAGGAACCGCGGACCGGCGCGCGTGTCGCGGAAAAACGCCGATAACTACTCCGACGGCGCGTCGACCACTATGGGAAGCTCCGGTGCGGACACATCGATGCGGGCCGCGCTGTCTGCGGTACCGGAGTCGAGCAACAGCAACAGCACCTGGGACTTGAGCGCGGTGTCCGCGGCGCTCCCCCACGTCACGGTCAGGCCGTCGCGCAGGTCAAATTCCACAGAGTCAACGCTCGCGGCGCGGATCCCCTGCACCTGGCTCGCGAGCTCGCTTGGCAGCGCCGCGACCACGCCAAGCACTGCGTCGAGCGTGCGCGCGTTCCCCTCGCCGACGGGGATGATCACGACGGGCAGGTCGCCCGGAGCCTTAGCGACGGTGCGCAACGCCCCGCCGTCCGCGTCCACGAGAACAAAGCCCTCGCCTGGGGACGGCACGGCGGCTACGGCCACTTTCTCGTACACGGTGAGCGCGAGGCCGTGCGGCCACACCCTAGTGACGTCCACGGAGCGGACGCCGGGGACCGCCAGGGTCGCGTCCTCGATGGCGGACACGTCCAGCCGCGTGAGACGCTCGCCTGCGAACGGCTCGACCGCAGCGCGCACGGCCGCGGCATCGACCACCTGAGCGCCGCCATCGCCGGGCACGCGCGCCTCGAGCGTGATGGCGATCTTGTCGGCGCTCACCACGAACAGTGGCGAGCCGAACGCGACCCACGCGAGCGCGCCGATGACCGCGACCACGAGCCACACCCGCGCGGCCCTGCGGGACCTGCGCACGGCTTCCGCGGTGCGGCGCTCGGCGAGCCGTTCCTGCATACGCGTCGACACCTGCGGCGACGCGGCTGTCGCGCGTAGGGGTGCGGACGCGGCGGCGGGCGTCGCGGGGCGCTGTCGGGGTTGAGCGGGCGCCGCGCGCGTGGGCTCGGGTGGCCGGGCGGGGGCGGCGGGACGACGCGGCGCATTCGGGCGGCCGGCGGGCGCCGGCGGCCTAGCCATCGCCACCCCGCGCGCGCAGGTCGTCGAGAATCCAGTCCGCGGCGTCGGTGACCGAGCCCGCACCCATCGTGATGATGATGGCGCCGTCTTCCGCGCGGTCCACGGCGCGGGTCGCTGCCTCGCGCAGGTCCTCCACCGCATCCACGCTCGACATCGAGTTCGGCTTCATGAGGCGCGTGATCGTCGTCGCGTCGATGCCGGGTTCAGGATCCTCGCGAGCGCCGTAGACGCCCGCGACCACGACAGCGGAGACGGGGTCGGACAACGCCGCCGCGAACTCGTCGGCCAGCAGCCGCGTCCGAGAGTACAAGTGCGGCTGGAACAGCACCACGATTTGGCGGTTGTGCGAGGCGCGCACAGCCTCAAGCACCGCCGCAATTTCGGTCGGGTGATGGGCGTAGTCGTCGTAGACCTTGATGTCGCCGACCTCGCCGCGCAGCTCGAATCGCCTGCCGGTGCCCGCGAAGCTCGCGCTCGCCGCGCTCGCCCGATCCGGCGGCGCGTCCAGCGCGACCACGCCTGCCCACGCGGCCGCGGCGTTGAGACGGTAGTGCCAGCCGGGGAAGGGCACCTCGAGCTCGAACTCCGCGTCCCCGACGCTCACGCGCCGCGATCCCACCTTCACGTCAGGCTCGCCGCGGGAGCCGTAGGTCAACACGTCGCGACCCGCGGCGCGGGCGGCCTCGGCCACGGCCGCGGCTGGCGCGTCGTCGGCGCACGCCACGAGCGTTGCCGCGCGCGCGGCAAACTCGCGGAAGGCTGCCTCGACGGCATCGGCGGTGCCGTAGTGGTCAAGGTGGTCGGCCTCAATGTTGGTGATGATCGCGACGTCTGGGTCGTAGTTGAGGAACGAGCCATCGGACTCGTCCGCCTCGATCACGATCACGTCCGCCGTACCTGCGTACGCTCCCCCGACCGCGCCATCGACGCCGTGCACCGGCGCACCGATCGCGAAGCTCGCGTCGATGCCGCAGGCGTGAAGCATGTGCGCCGCCATCGCAGAGGTGGTGGTCTTCCCGTGAGCGCCCGCGACAGCGAGCATCCGCTTGCCCGCCGCGGCACGCGCGAGGGCCACGCTGCGGTGCCACACGTCGATTCCGGCGGCGCGGGCCGCGACAAGCTCGGGGTTGTCCTCGCGCACGGCACTGGTCACGACGATCGCTTGCGCACCCTTGACGCGCGCGGCATCGTGCCCAACGGTCACGTCGAGCCCCCGCCCGGCGAGCGCACGCAGGTAGGGCCCGTCCGCGGCGTCGGTGCCTGACACCTCAACACCTGCCGCGGCCAGCAGCCATGCGACAGCGGACATGCCAGCGCCGCCCACGCCCACGAAATGCACGCGCCCGGAGGGCAGCCCGCCGGTCACGCGAGTGCCTCCTCGATCAGGTCCGCGAGCCGCGCCGCGCCGTCGACAATCCCCGCGTCGCGTGCCGCCGCCCGCATCGTGCGCCCGACGCCTGGCTCGAGAAGCAGCCGCTCAAGCTGGCGCAGCAACACGGCGCCAGTGAGGTCCTCGTTCGCCACGGCCACCGCCGCGCCCGCCGCAACCGACGGCGCGGCGTTGAGCGCCTGCTCGCCGTTGCCGATTGGTAGGGGGACGTACACCGCGGGGATGCCGAGCGCGCTTACCTCGGCCACCGTCGCCGCGCCGGAGCGGCACACCACGGCGTCCACGGCCGCGAACACCTCGGTCATGTCGTGCTGGTACTCGCGCACCACGTACTGCGAGCGGCTCTTCGCAGGCAGGTCGCCGCGAGCGCGCTCCGCCTCGAGGTCCTTGCCGCGGCCGGTCAAGTGCACCACGTACAGCCCGTGCCCGGTAAGCGCCTCGATGCACTCGGCCACCGCCGCGTTGATGCTCGCCGCGCCGAGCGAGCCGCCCATGACAAGCGCTCCAACCGCGTCCACAGGCCAACCGAGTTTGGTCCGAGCGCGCTCCCGCAATGGCGCGGCACTCACGTTGTCGCGGAGGGCTGCGGCGAGCTCGGAGACCTCCGCCCGCAGGGGCAAGCCGGTGACCACGGCGCCGCGCAGGGGCGTGCCCTCGACCGTCACCGCCACGCGCGCCGCGTAACGCGCGCCAAGTCGGTTCGCGAGGCCGGGGCGCGCGTTCGCCTCGTGGACGACGATCGGCAGCCTCAGCCGCCGTGCCGCGAGGTAGATCGGGGTGGACACGTAGCCACCAAAGCCCACCACCGCGTCGGCGCGCTCCTCCTCGAGGATCGCCTGCGCCTGCGCGATCGCGCGTCGGAAGGCGGCGGGGAAGCCGAGCGAGGCGCGGTTCGGGCGCCGTGGGGCAGGCACCCGCGACACGAGCCGCAGGTCGATGCCGGCGCGCGGGACGAGGTCCTCCTCGATGCCGCCCGGGCTGCCCACCGCAACGGCGCGGTGGCCCCGCGCGACCAACTCGGCCGCCGTCGCCAGCAGCGGGTTGACGTGGCCGGCGGTGCCGCCGCCCGCCAACACGATGGTGCTAGCCACGCCTGCCCCGGCCGCGCGACATCACCGCGAGCGAGCGCCGCACCACGGAGCCGCGCGTCGCGAACGCCGCCTGCGCTCCCGGCTCCCTGCGCGCGAACGACAGCAACACGCCCATGCCCACCAGCGACATCACGAGCGACGAGCCGCCCGACGAGATGAACGGCAACGGCACGCCGGTCACCGGCGCGAAGCCGATCACCACCGCGATGTTGAGAAGCGCCTGACCCACGATCCACGCGCCGATCGTCGCGGAGGTGATCTGCACGAAAGGATCGCGGTGGCGGCGCACGAGGCGGTTGACGGCGACGACGATCATGCCGAGCGCGACGAGCACGAAGATGGTCCCGATCAGGCCGAACTCCTCGCCGAGGATCGCGTACACGAAGTCGTTCGACGGCTTCGGAAGCAGCAGCCACTTCTCGCGCGACAGCCCGGGGCCCAGGCCCCATACGCCACCGCTCGCGAGGGCCCACGTACCGTGCGTGGTCTGGAGACACGCGCCGGAGATGTCGCAGTTGTCAGACAGCCACGTGTCGACGCGCAGCCGAAGGTTGTCGATCTTCATCACAAGCAGGACGATTGCGCCCACCACGATCGGCGTGCCAACGACGAAGTACCGCACCGGCAGCCCGGCGGTCCAGAACGCCGCCGCGACGAGCACCAGCATCACCGTGACGGTGCCGATGTCGCGCCCCGCGAGCACCAGGGCTACCACGAGCAGCGCCACAAACCCGGCGGGCATGAGCGCCTGCTTGAGCGTGGTGAGCCGATGCCGCACCTGAGAAAGCGCAACCCCAAGGTAGAGCGCGAGCCCAAGCTTCGCGGCCTCGGACGGCTGGGCGGACAGCAGGCCCAAGTCGAGCCAGTTCTTGTTGCCACCCGATTCGTGCCCGAGCGGGCTCGTCGCGACGAGGAACAGCCCCACCACCGACAACGCGAGCGTCCACGGCGCAATGCGCTTCCAGGTGAGCGGGTTGAAGCGCACCACGATCGCGAGCGCGATCACGCCGATGGCCAGCGCGAGCACCTGCGCCTTGAACTGCGCGTACGGGTCGCCATCGTCGCGCAGGGAGTCGATGGAGGACGACGACAGCACGATGGCGAGGCCCACCAGCACCAGCAGCGCGGTCGCAACGGCGAGCACGTAGTAGGTGGTGACCGGCGAACCCTTGTCTGCGGCGGTCTCCGGAGTGCGCGCGGCGGTGACGGCCATGCGCGCCTCCTATTCTTCGAGCGCCTCCACCGCGGCGGCGAATTGTTCGCCGCGTTCGGCATAGTCGCGGAACTGGTCCATCGACGCGCTCGCGGGCGACAGCAACACGGTGTCCCCCGCACGCGCGGCGTCGCGGGCGGCGCTAACCGCCCGCTGCATCACAGTCTCGCCCGGCGCGATGGCCGCGACCGGGATTGCGGGCGCGTGTCGCTCGAGCGCCTGCGCAAGCGCGGTCGAATCCAGGCCTATCAACACCGCGGCGCGCAGGCGCGAGGCGACGGCGGCGACAAGCGGTTCGTAGTCGGCACCCTTGGCGAGCCCGCCCGCGATCCACACCACCGACGAGTCGCCGTAAGCCCCGAACGCCGCCCGCGCGGCGTGCGGGTTGGTGGCCTTCGAGTCGTCCACGTAGGCGACACCGGCCAGGGTGCGCACCGGCGCCGTACGGTGCGCGTCGAGCGTGAACGAGCGCAGCCCGTCGCGCACGGCCGACGGCGGAATCCCCGCGGCCCTTGCGAGCGCGGCCGCGGCGAGCGCGTTGAGCGCGAGGTACGGCGGCACGGTTCCGCCGCTGAGGTGGGCGAGGTCTGCGATGGTGGCGAGCTCCAGCGCCTCGCGGTGTCGCTCGTCGGTGAAGGCCCTGTCAAGCAGCAGGTCGTCCACGAGTCCAAGCTGGGAAGGCCCGGGCGAGCCGAGCGTGATGCCGACGGCGCGGCAGCCCTCCGCGACATCGGCGTCCCGCACCATCTGCTCGATGGTTGGGTCTGCCGTCGGGTAGACGCACGCGACTTGCGCGCGCTGGAATACCGACGCTTTGGCCGCGCGGTACTCGGCGGCGCCGCCGTGCCAATCGAGGTGGTCGTCGTCCACGTTGAGTACGACGGACGCCAGTGGCTCCACGGTGCGCGTGTAGTGCAACTGGAAGCTCGACATCTCGACGATCATCAGGTCGAGATCGATTCCCGCGGCCTCGACCACAGGGTCCCCCACGTTGCCCACGACCGCGTACGTGAGCCCGGCGGCGGCGGCCATCTCGCCGATCATCTTGACCGTGGTGGTCTTGCCGTTCGTGCCGGTGACGAGCACCCACGGCACTCCCTGGCGCCGTAACCGCCACGCCAGCTCGACCTCGCTCCACACCTCGACGCCGGCCGCCTCGACGGCTTTGAGCGCGTCGCCGTGCGGGGGCCAGCCGGGCGAAGCGACAGCAAGGTCGATCCCGCGAAGGTCCACCGTGGAGACGTCACCGTGGTCGGCGCCGCCATTGCGGTCTACGGTCACGACGTCCGCGCCCGCCGCTCGCAGGGCGCCAGCGGCGGCGGTGCCCGTCACGCCCATGCCGAGGACGAGGACGCGCTTGCCCGCGATCATTGCGAGGTGACCCACTCGGCGTAGAAGATGCCCGTGCCCGCAGCGGCGAACAGCCCGGCGATGATCCAGAATCTGGTCACGATGGTGACCTCGCCCCAGCCCAACTGTTCAAAGTGATGATGCAGCGGCGCCATCTTGAAGATGCGTTTACCCGTCGACTTGAACCACAGCACTTGCAGGATCACAGACAGCATGACCACCACGAACAGGCCACCGATGATTGCGCCGAGCAGCTCGGTGCGGCTCACGAGCGTCATTCCGGCCACCGCGCCGCCCAGGGCGAGCGAGCCCGTGTCGCCCATGAAGATCTTCGCGGGGCTCGCGTTCCACCACAGGAAGCCGAACGCCGCCCCGGTGAGCGCCGAGGCAAGGATGGCGAGGTCGCGCGGGTCGCGCACCTCGTAGCACGTCGCGAGGACCGTATCGGGCGCGCCACACGACTGCTTGAACTTCCACAGACCCACCAGCACGTACGTCAGGAAAAAGATTCCCGAGGCCCCGGTGGCGAGCCCGTCGAGCCCATCGGTGAGGTTCACAGCGTTGGACCAGGCCGTGATGAGGAAGTTCGACCACAGCACAAACAGGACGATGCCGAGCGTCACCCCCCACACCGCAAGGTCGACGGGCGTGTCGCGCAGGAACGAAATATGGGTCGAACCCGGCGTCACGCCTTTCTCGTTCGGGAATCGGAGCGCCAGCACGCCAAAGGTAATGCCCACAACCGCCTGGCCGAGGATCTTGTACCGCGCCTTGAGCCCAAGCGAGCGTTCCCGCGAAATCTTGATCGCATCGTCGATAAAGCCCACGATGCCTAGGCCGACGATGAGCAGCACCACAAGGATCGACGACACGTTTGGGTGACGCCCGTCGAGGAAGTTGCTGCCAAGCCAGCCGGCGATCGCCGCGACGATGATGACGACGCCGCCAACCGTCGGCGTGCCGCGTTTGACCTGGTGCGACGCTGGGCCGTCGTGACGGACGAACTGGCCGTACTCGTTGCGCACGAGGAATCGAATGAAGAGCGGGGTGCCGAGCAGCGAGATCACCAAAGCGATCCCGCCTGCGTACGCAATCGCGAGCATCTAGGCCTTTCCCGCCAACTCGTCAGCGAGCTTCCAGAGCCCCGAGCCGTGCGATCCCTTGATGAGTACCGTATCGCCCTCGCGGAGCAATTGGTTCAGCAGTGGGAGCGCGTCCTCGATAGACGCGACGTACGCGGCCTCGTCTCCCCACGAGCCTTCGCGGACCGCGGCGTCGAAGGCCGGCTTGGCGCCCGCGCCTACCACCACGAGGTGCGAGACGTCGAACCGCACCGCGTCCACGCCTACCGCGGCGTGGGCCTCGCGGGACGCGTCGCCGAGCTCGAGCATCTCGCCCACGACGGCAATGGTGCGCCCGCCCTGCGCGACGTCCTTGAGGGCGCGCAGCGCGGCGCGCATGGATTCCGGGGAGGCGTTGTACGAGTCGTCGACGACGGTCACGCCGTCCGGCCGGGCGGTGACGTGCATGCGGTGCGGGCTGGCCGGCCCCGCGGCCGCGACCTGCCGGAGCGCGGTTGCGAGCGGGATGCCGCACTCGCGCGCCACTGCGATTGCGGCGAGCGCGTTGGTGACGTGGTGCTCTCCCACCAAGGTGAGCGTGGCGGTCTCGGGGACGCACTGCGCGGCAAGGAAGCCGATGGGCCCGTCCACGACGGTGATGCGCGCGCGGCCGGCGACGTTCTGCACGTCGGTGGCCCGCACGTCTGCCTCCCCACACCCGAACGTGACGACGCGCGGCGCCTTCGCGCCCATCGCGGCCACGCGCGGGTCGTCGGCGTTCAGGACCACCACGCCGTCGGCGCGCAGCCCGGCGACAATCTCAGACTTCGCCGCGGCCACCTCGTCGATGTCCGCGTACATGCCAAGGTGCGCCTGGCCCACGCCGAGCACCACGGCGATGTCGAGCGGCGCGATGTCCGCGAGGTAGGCGATCTGGCCCACCCCCGCGGCGCCCATCTCGAGCACCAGGTGGCGGGTCGCGCCATCCGCGCGAAGCACGGTAAGCGGCAGGCCGATCTCGTTGTTGAAGCTGCCCGCGGGGGCGATCGCGTCGGGAAGGATCGCGCCGAGCAGGTCCTTGGTGGTGGTCTTGCCGTTTGAGCCCGTGATGCCGATCACGCGGATCTCGCTTGCCTCGCGAAGCTCCGCCAAGTACGCGCGTGCCAGCGCTCCGAGCGCCTCAGTCGCGTCCTTCACAAGTACGTGCGGCGCGTCAACGGCGCGCGTCACCAGATGAAGCGTCGCCCCCGCCGCCGCGGCCTTCTCCACGAAGTCGTGCCCGTCGGCGCGCTCGCCGGGGAACGCGACGTACAGGCTGCCGGGTACGCACTCGCGCGAGTCGTTGTGGACGCTAGAGACCTCGACGCCCGCGTCGGCTTGCAGCTGGCCGCCCGTGACCCGCGCGACCCAGGCCGCGTCGCGGGCGATCACTGCGATTCCCCGTCGCGCGCCGCCTCGATCTGCTCCTGCGCAGCGAGGTACGCATTGCGGTCGTTGTAGCGGTGGAACACGCCCGCGATCTCCTGGGTGGGCTCGTGACCCTTGCCCGTGACGATGACGGTGTCCCCTGGCCGCGCGAGCCCGAGCGCGTAGCCAACGGCGTCCCAGCGCGGCTCCACCTCGTGGACGTCCGCGAGGTCGGGGCGCACCTTCTCGATGCCCGCGCGGATCGCGGCACGGATGGCGGCGGGCTCCTCGGAGCGGGGGTTCTCGTCGGTGAGGACGATGACGTCTGCCAGGCGCGCGGCGATCTCTCCCATGACGGGACGCTTGCCCTGGTCGCGGTCGCCGTCGGAGCCGAAGATCAAGATGATCCGCCCGGGCGTGATCGGCCGCACGCCCTCGAGCGCAAGCGTCAGCGCGTCCGGCGTGTGCGCGTAGTCGACGATCGCCAACGGGTCGAGGTCGCTGCGTTCGATCACTCGCTCCATGCGACCCGGGATGTGGTGCGCGTGGGCGACGCCGTCTATCGCGTCGGCAAGCGGCACCCCCGCCTCCACGGCCGCGACGATCGCCACCGCGGCATTCGACACGTTCACGAGGCCGGGCAGGGGGCTCTCGGCCGCATGCGCCACGCCGTCGGGCCCCACCAGGTCGAAGCTCGAGCCGACGCCATCGAGGCCGACGTCCGCGTTCTCGACGCGCCAGTCGCCGCCAGCTGTCTCCGGCCGCGTCGCCACCGACACCACCGGGATCTTCGCCTCCGCGACAAGCTTGCGGCCCCACTCGTCGTCGACGCACACCACGCCGCGGCGCGCCCGCCCGGGCGCGAACAATTTGGCCTTGTCGGCGAAGTAGCGCTCCATGGTTTTGTGGAAGTCAAGGTGGTCCCACTGCAAGTTGGTGAACACGGCCACCGCGAAGTCGCAGCCCGCGATGCGGTCGAGCGCGGCGGCGTGGCTCGACACCTCCGTGGTCGCAGCCGTCACGCCCTGCTCGAGCATCCGCGCCAGCAGCGCGTGCAGCACGGGAGCCTCCACGGTGGTGCGCGGGCTCTCGATCGCCTTGTCGCCGATGCGCAGCTCGACGGTGCCCAGGATGCCGCGGCGCTCGTGCACCTTGGCGAGCGCCGCGTCGATGAAGTACGCGGTGGTGGTCTTACCGTTGGTGCCGGTCACTCCCACGAAGGTGAGCTTTCGCGACGGGTGGCCGTAGATGGCCGACGCCGCGACGCCCATGGCGTCGCGGACCGCCTGGTGCGTGGCCGTGGGCAGGCCCGTCGCCGCCGCCTGGGCGAGACC
This sequence comes from uncultured Actinomycetota bacterium, assembly GCA_963735005.1. Classification (GTDB taxonomy): domain Bacteria; phylum Actinomycetota; class Actinomycetes; order Actinomycetales; family Demequinaceae; genus WTKG01. The sequence goes on from CAVTJA010000006.1 coordinate 113,990, forward strand.
GGCTGGGTCCGTGAGTAGCGCCGTGGCGCCGGCGTCGGCCGCCTGCTGTGCGAACCCCGCGCCGTGCGTCTTGAGGCCGGGAAACGCCCCGAACAGGTCGCCGGGCCGCGCGTCGCGGGAGTCCACGGTGGCGCCAGTGACCGCGACGCTGGCGAAGGCCGGTCCGCCGCCGAGCGCAAGGCCCTCCTCATCGGCGAGCCTGGCAAGCGGGTAGGGCTCGACCCGATCGGGCCGCAACTCCATCTCGTCAAGGAACTCCACGGCTACTGCCACGTGACGGGGTAAGACTCGGGCTTCCCGGTGCTTGGCGGCACCTGCAGTGCCTGGAGCGCGGCGGTCGCCACGTCGGCGAATACTGGCGCCGCGACGTCGCCGCCCCAAATCGACGACTTCGGATTGAACACGATCACGGTGACGACGATACGCGGGTCTTCGGCTGGCGCGATTCCCACGAACGAGGCAACGATGTCGGACATCTTGCCGTCCGGTCCGGCCGCCTGGGCCGTTCCCGTCTTTCCAGCGACCCGATAGCCGGGGATGCGCGCGTTCTCGCCCGTGCCGTCGAGCACCACCGACTCGAGCATGGACATCAGCTCGTGCGACGTTTCCTCGCTGATGACCCGCACCGGTTCGGCCGTCTCGCGCGGCACGAACGTGCCGTCTGCCTGGTCAAAGCCGGACACCACGGTGGGCTGAACGCGCACGCCGCCGTTCGCGATAGTCGCGTATACCTGGCTCGTCTGCAGCGCGGTCACCGCGACGCCCTGGCCGAACAGCACGGCGTCCTGGGTGCGGCCGTACCACTCGTCCGGCGTGCGCAGGATGCCGTGGGACTCGCCCGGCAGGCCCACGTGGGTGGTCGTGCCGAGTCCGAACCGGGTCAGGTAGTCATAACGCTGCTCGAGCGACAGCGGCTTGCCAGCGATCACTGTGCCGGTGTTCGACGACCGCACGAGGATGCCGTTGAGCGTCAGCGGCCAGTCGTCGTGCTCGTGCGAGTCATTGAAGGTGATGTGCTTCTTGGTGGTGAACTCGTAGGGAGCGACGTATTGGGAGGTGGGGGTCGCGAGGCCCTCCTCAAGCAGCGCCGCCATCGTGACGACCTTCGCCGTCGAGCCGGGCTCGAAAACGCTCGAGGCGGCGCGGGAGCCGCGGTCGGCGGTGGGCGTGGCGCCGGGGTCCGAGGGGTCGACGGAGTCGGTGTCGACAAGCGCGTAGATCTGTCCCGTCTTCACGTCCTGGACAATCACGATCGCCGACGAGGCGCGCGTGTCGTGGACGGCCTTCTCCGCGCGCTGCTGAGCGAGCCACTGCAGGTCGCGGTCGAGTGTGGTGACCACCGTCGAGCCCGGCACCGCAGGCGACTCCTCGCGAATGCCCGTGGGAATCACCAGGCCGCCGCCGCCGCGCTCGTACGTCACCGACCCGGCCTTGCCCTGCAGCGTGCCCTCGAAGGCGTACTCGAGCCCCGCGTTGCCCCACTGGCCGGGCTTGTCGGACCGCCCGCCAACGAAGCCCACGACGTTGCCCGCGACGTTGCCGTTCGGGTACAGCCGCTGGGACGTCGGCTCGGCGTATATGCCCTGGATGCCCTCAGCCTTGATGAGGTCCCAGGTCTCCGTCGACACGTCCTTGGCGACGTAGATGAAGCGCTTGTCACCCGTCAGCAAGCCCTCGAGCTTGGCCTCGCTCATCCCCAGGATCGGCGCGAGCAGCGCCGCGGCATCCTTGGGCCCCGAGGCGAGAACCTTCTGATCGCTTGCGCGCGACCACGTCGCGACCAGCTGCTGGTTGGCATGCACGTTCACGCGGTCGATCGACGTCGCGAGCACCACGCCGTTGCGATCGACGATGTCCGCGCGCTGCACGTCGATCTCGCTCGTGACGAGACGGGTATTGAGCGCCTGCGCGGCAAGGTCGCCTGAGTCGATGCCCTGGATCTGGATGAGTCTGCCCGCAAACACGAGCAGCACGCCAAGCATCAGAAACGTGACGAACGCCTGCCTCTTGCGCGGCACTCCGACGCGAGGCGCGAGCGGGGACGGCGGGCCGGGTGGGCGGTGGCGCGGCGCGCGCACGGTGCGCGTCTTGTTCCCGCGCGGGCCGGGCCTTGCCGACGCGTGCGCCGGGTGGCGCACGGGCGCGCCGGGTGGCGCGCTCATCGGTGCCCCCGAGCGCCAGTGACGACGCCGTCCTCAAGCGACACGAAACCGACCCGGTGGGCGGGCTCCATCCCAAGCTTCTGGGCGCGCTGCGCCAAATACTGCGGCGCCGCGTTCTCCTCGAGCGTGCTGAGCATCTCGCCGCGCTGCTCGGTGAGGTTGACGAGCTGAATGCGCAGGTCGCGGGTCTCGTAGGCGCCCTCCGCCATCTGGGTGTTGAGGATGAGCACGGCGACCAGCGAGGCGACGATAATCGAAATGCACAGCGACACGAACGGCACCAGTGAGCGCGACGCTACGGGCGCCGCGACAGAGCGGAGTCGCGGCGCTGGGGTGGCGACGGTGGCGGTGCGGGAGGGAACGCCCACGCTACGGGTCGGCGCGGCCGCGCTGCGTGCGACCGTGGCCTGGGCGCGCGGCGGCATGACAGACGTACGCATGGGCGCGGCCGATCCGCGCGCCGGCGCCGGGGTGCCGCGCGGCGGGGTTGGCGGGAGCGCGCGGTCGAGCCGCGCGACAGCGCTCACGCGGCCCTCCGGTGAGCGGCGTCGCGGGTGCGCTCGACGGCACGCAGGCGCACAGACTTCGAGCGCGGGTTGGCCGCTGCCTCCTCGTGGGAGGCCTGCTCGGCCCCGCGGGTCAGCAGTCGCAGGTAGGGCATGTCGTCGTCCCTGACGACGGGCATCCCCGGCGGGCCGGCGGTCTCGGCGCCCGCCGCGAAGTCGCGCTTGACCATGCGGTCCTCGAGCGAGTGGTAGCTCATCACCACGGCGCGTCCGCCCACCGCGAGCGCGTCGATGACGGCCGGGATCGTGCGCGACAGGATCGCGAGCTCCTCGTTGACCGCGATGCGCAACGCCTGGAAGGTGCGCTTCGCGGGGTTGCCGACGCCGTACCGCGCCGCGGCGGGAAGCGCGTCGCGGACGATCTCCCCCAGGTCGAAGCTGCGCAGGATGGGCGCGACCGAGCGGCGTGCGACGATCGCACGCGCCACCCTGCCGGCGTGACGTTCCTCGCCGTACTCCCGCAGGATGCGGGCGATCTCGCCCTCGGGCTCGTCGCGGAGCATGTCGGCGGCAGTGCGGCCAGTGGACTGGTCCATGCGCATGTCGAGGGGCGCGTCCTGGGCGTACGAGAAGCCGCGGTCAGCCTCGTCGATCTGCATGCTGGAGACACCTAGGTCAAGCAGAACGCCGTCGGCGCGGGACGCCCCGGCCGCCGCGAGCGCCCCCGGAATGTCGTCGTACGTCGCGTGGTGTGCGATGAACCGGTCTCCGAACGACGCGAGCCGGGAGCGGGCGGACGCGATGGCGTCGAGGTCGCGGTCGATGCCGACGACGCGCGCCTCGGGGCAGCGCTCGAGGATGGCCTCCGAGTGGCCGCCGAGGCCAAGGGTGCCGTCGATAGCGACGGATCCGGCGTGAGCGAGGGCAGGCGAGAGTAGCTCGACGCAACGGTCGAGCATCACCGGCACGTGCCGGGCCGCGGTATCCCCCACGACGCTCCCTTCCCTAGCGACGACGACCTGTTCGCGTCGTGTGGTCCTCCTCCGGCGGCTCTGAAGCGGGGAAGTGCCCCAGAGTTCGCGCGGGAGGAAGGCCACATGCCGCGACCTTCGCGCGTGTCGCTATAGCTCCTGGAGAACCTCCCTTGCGGTGTCGGCGTAGCCGTCCTCGTGGCGGGCGAGGTAGTCCTCCCACGCCTTCACGTCCCAGATCTCGACGCGCGCACCCTGGCCCACCACGGCGACGTCACGGTCGATGCCGGCGTAGGTGCGGAGCGCGGGGGCGAGCAATATGCGGCCCTGCTTGTCGGGAAGCTCGTCTGACGCGTAGCCCAGGAAGTTGCGGACGTAGTCGCGCGCGCCCTTGTTCTCGAGGGGCGCCTTGCGAAGGCGCTCGTACACCGCGGTGAACTCGTCGGCCGGGAAGGCGAAGATGCAGCGGTCGAGCCCGCGCGTCATGACGATGCCGGTGGACAGGCGGCCCCTGAATTTGGCGGGGAGGATCAGCCGGCCCTTGTCGTCAAGGCGGGGTGTGAACGTGCCGAGGAAGAGCCCCGTGGGACCCAAACCGTGCGCGGAAGCATCCGCCATGACCGTCACCTCCTCACGCCACTACACGCCAGTGCGCCCCACTTTACTCCACTTCCCTCCACAAATCGCGTGAAAATCGAAATTGGTGCCTCAATTCACATCATTTGCCCAGGTATTTATACGATTCGTGCGGTGGAGGATGCCTGTGATTCGCTGCATCGCTTAGGCTCGGAACCAACACGCAAAGGAGCACGCATGAGCCAGCCCCTCCCCTCAGAGGCAGATCTCGCCCACGTCGCCGACATCACGACGCGCATCCGCACGTCGATCTCCTCGGTGCTGTCGGGTGTCGACCGCGCGATCACGGCCACGCTTGCCACCGTGCTTGCCGAGGGTCACCTGCTCGTGGAGGACGTCCCCGGCGTCGGCAAGACCACGCTCGCGCGCGCCTTCGCCGCGAGCGTCGACTGCACCGTGGGGCGAATCCAGTTCACGCCGGACCTGCTGCCGTCGGACGTCACGGGCGTCAGCGTGTTCCGCGCGGGCGAGAAGGACTTCGAATTCCGGCCCGGGCCCGTGTTCGCCAACGTGGTGATCGCCGACGAGATCAACCGCGCGTCCCCCAAGACTCAGTCCGCCCTGCTCGAGTCAATGCAGGAGGGGCGCGTCACCGTTGACGGCGTGACACGCCCGCTGCCCCGCCCGTTCCTCGTGGTCGCGACTCAGAACCCCGTCGAGATGGAGGGCACCTACCCGCTCCCCGAGGCGCAGCGCGACCGCTTCATGGCGCAGATCGCGATCGGCTACCCCGAGGCGCGCAACGAGATGGCCATGCTCGACTCGCACGACAACGCGAGCCCGCTCGATGAGGTGCGCCCGGTCACCGACGCCGCCACCCTCACCAGCATGATCGCGGTGGCCCGCGGGGTGTACGCGGCGCCGGCCATCAAGCAGTACATCGTCGACCTCGTCACCGCCACGCGCACCGAGCCTGGGCTGCGGCTCGGCGCGTCGCCGCGCGCGGCCCTCCAGCTGCTTGCGGCGTCCAAGTCCCGAGCCGCGATGGCCGCCCGCAACCACGTGTTGCCCGACGACGTCAAGGCGCTTGCCGTCACCGTGCTCTCGCACCGGATGATCCTGTCCACGGAGGCCCGCCTTTCTGGGCGTTCAACGCAGGACGTCGTCCGCGACGTCGTGGCGCGCACCACGGTGCCGACCGAGGCTCGCGACGCCGCTCCCCCGCGCACCCACGCGGTCCAGGCCCCAGGTGCGGCGCACTAGGCACACCGTGAGCCGCGCCTCGTCGGACAACGACGACACCGCAACCGACACGTTGCCGACCGCGCGTGGCGTCGGCTCACTAGCCTTCGGCGTCGTGCTCACGGCCGCCGGGGTGTCGTTCGCTGCGCCGTCGATGGTCTACGTGGGGGTGGCGCTGATCGCCGCGGTGACCGTCGCCTGGCTGTGGATGACGCTCTCGGTGCACACGTTCCTGCTGCGCTTCCCGTTCGCCAGGCGCCAGGTGGTGCCATGGCCCCTCACCGTCGGCGTGGCTGGCCGGGTCACGGTGACGATCGAGTCTGCCACCGCGCACGCGGGCGTCAACCACCGCGCGCACCGCTTTTCGCAGGCGCTGGTCAAGGGCCTCGACATCCGCGAGCAGGCCGCGGCGGAGCTCACCGGCGGGATGGGCACCAAAGCGACAGTCACGCGCACCCCAGAATCGCTGAGCCTGTCGTACGCGCTGCAGCCGACCACCCGCGGCAGGTGGCCGCTTGGCCCCGCTCTCGTCCACTCCGTCGACCCGTTCGGCATGTTCCTTGCGGACACGTCCGTTGGCGAGGCGGAGTATGTGCCGGTGTGGCCCGCGACCGTAGACCTGTCCGCGACTGCGGGGGCGCTCATGGGCCAGGCCGACAAGGTCGTGCTCGGCGCCCGCACGCCGTCGCCGGACGACGCCGCGCTGCGCGACTACCGCGAGGGCGACGACCTGCGGCGCGTGCACTGGAAGAGCTCGGCGCGCCGCGGTTCCATGCTCGTGCGCTCGGACGAGCGCGCCGGCCGCCGTCCCGCGACGGTGATCATGGGCTTGCCGCAGGATCCCGACGCGCTCGAATGGACAATCTCTGCGAGCGCCTCTATCGCACTCTCCGTGCTCGACTCCGGCCACCCCGTGCGGCTGCTTGGCGGCGGCCTCAGCCCCGACGTTTCGCAGCACGACCAGGATCCGACCAGCGCCCTCGCCCGGGCGCGCCTCCTGGACCTCACCGTCGACCTCGAGCCGCCTGCCTCGATCACCGCGCAGGACAGGCACGTGATCGCCGCCGCGCGTGAGGCCGCGCGGTCCGCGCCCGCCGGCGAGGTCATCATCGGAATGTTCGAACCGCTCACCAAGGAGGCGCTCGAGGTGCTCGTGCCCGTCGCCGAGGGCGGTCGGGCCTGGGCGCTCGTGCGCACCTCGAGCAACGTCAGCCAGCGCGAGCGTGCCGAGGACACCCTGCGCGCGCTACGCCGCGGCGGCTGGCGCGCGATGGCGCTCGCCGCAGGCGACGACCTCCCCAAGGCGTGGAGCACCCTGCTGACGAGCGGTGGAGACCTCGCATGAGCGACTTCATCCGTGCCGCCCGCGCGCCGTGGCTCGCGACGCCGCTGTTCGCCGCCGCAACCCTCGCGGGGCTGTCTGTGCTCAGCTTCAACATCGAGTTCGGCGACTGGGTGGGCACCACCGTCACCGTCTTCGCCGTCGTCGTCGCGGCGATCATGATCTCGCGAATCGTGATGCGAAATCGCGTCCTTCCCACCCTCATCGGGATCGCGGTGGCGCTCGTGGTGATGGTCCCGACGTACGCGCGCGATGGCGACGGCCGCACCTTCACGCTGCCGACGCTCGAGGCGCTGCGCGCGCTAGCCCAGACCTTCCGCCGCGGCGTCACCTTCGCGATCGAGACCACCGCGCCCGCGCCCGCGGACAACGGCCTCATCGCGCTCGTGACGGGAATCTTCCTCGCCGTGTTCCTGGTATCCGAGCACATCGCGGTGTCCTGGCGCTTCACCGCATCGGCCGGCCTGGTGCTGCTCCTCCCATGGGCCTACCCGATCGTCGCGTCGACCCGCGTCAACGAGATCGCGCTGATGATCGTGCTCGCGCTGTGGATTGGGTCCATGGCGCTGACGAGGACGGACGCTGGCCACCAACGCCGGCACAACTTCGGGAGCGGATTCCTCGCGACAGTAGCGATGGTGGTGGTGACGTTGATCGCCGTCCCGACGGCACTCAGTAGCGCGGGCTGGGGCTGGCAGGCCGGCCTCACGACGCCGGACTCCTTCACGGGCGGCGCCACCCGGCTCAACCTCGCGCTTGACCTCCGAAACTCGCTGACGGCCAACTCCGACACGCCAACCATCGTGTACACGACCGACGGCCGGAAGCCCGACGCGCTCAAGCTGTACACGTACGCCGACTTCGACGGCGCGGCGTGGGACCGCACCCCGGCAACGCCCACCACTCGCCCCGCCGACAGCGGCGTCCTGTGGCCCGTCAAGACGGGCTGGAACCCCGACAATACGACGCGCCTGGACATCGCGATCCAGGGCCTCACGGAGAGCAACTTGCCGCTTCCCACGACGCCGCGCTCGGTCGAGGTCGACGGCGACTGGACCTACCAAAGCACCCTCGACGAGGTCGTCTCGGACGACACCAATACGCGCGGCCTCCAGTACGTGGTGCACACCGACCTGAATTTCCACAATGCGAACGACTTGCGCGCCGCCGAGGGCCTGATCGTCGCGGACCAGAGCCCGGATGGAAACGACCCGCGCTACGTGGCGCTCGCCCCCGCGATCAACGTCGACCAGGTGCGGGAACTCGCCGAGTCCCTCACCGCAGACTCAACAACCCGCTACGACAAGGCCGTGGCCATCCAGAGCTACTTGCGCAATACCCAAAACTTCACGTACGACACCTCGGTCAACCCCCGTACGAAGGACGCCGTGAGCGCCTTCCTTGATGATCGCTCGGGCTACTGCGTCCAGTTCGCCACCACGATGATCGTGATGCTGCGCTCGCTCGACATCCCCGCGCGCCTCAGCGTCGGCTTTCTACCCGGGACCGAGCGCGAGGCGCGCCAGTTCGTCGTGACGGGAGCCGACGCCCACGCCTGGCCCGAGGTGTACTTCCCCGGCCACGGTTGGGTGCGATTCGAGCCCACGCCTGCGGTCCAGACCGGCGCCCTACCGCAGTGGGCGGACCCTTATTCGGTCCCAGGATCCATCCCGCCAGAGCTGCTCCACGGGCAATTCCCGGGCCAGGCGGGCACCGGCAACGGGCGGCCGGACATCGACACGGAGAACCCGGGCAACCTTGAAACCGATCCCACGTCAGGGGTGCCCGTGGTGCTGATCGCGGTGATCGCCATCATTCTCGCTGCCGGCGCTGGCGCGTTCCTGTTGTACGCGCGGCGGACACACGTGTTCCACCGCGGGTCGCATGCGGGCCCCGAGGCGGCGTGGGAGCGGCTCCGATTTGAGGTAGGCGACGCGGCGTGGGCGTTGAGCCTGACCCCGTTCGAGGCTCGTCAACACGTGGCGAAGGCGATCGAGGAGGCCGCCGAGGCGCCGATGTCCGAGAACGGCGCGTCAGCGTTGCGGAGCCTTGCGCAGTCGGTGTCGCTGTACCGCTACGGGCCCACGGGAGTGGAGGTTTCCCAAGCGCAACTCGACGCGTGGGTAAACCACGTTGTCGCCGAGGTGAAGACGGCGCGGGAGGCTACAGCTCGCCCTGCTCGCGGCGACGGTCGAACCGCTCTTCAATCCGCGCCATAAACCCGCGCTTGCGGGCAGGCTTTCCGGACGACGCGGCCTTCGCGGCCGCTCCCTTGCGGCGCTCACGGCGGGCCGGGGCGACAAACGACCACACGACCGAGCCAAGCATGAACACAAATCCCGCAAGGCCGACAACCGGCTGCTGAGCGATGACGCCCACGAACATCACGACCAGGCCCGCGATCACGGCGACAACCGCGATAGCCACGCGAGCCGAAGACCTAGGCGCGCGCGCCATCGTCTTCTTGAGCTTGGGGTCAGTTCCCAAGTCGCGCTCGAGTTCGTCGAGCACGCGCTGCTCGTACTCCGACAGTGGCACGACGACCTCCTTTCGCGTGAGAACCTCCTCCCAGGATAGTTCGCCTGAGAACATTTACATAGTCCACGCAGTTAGTGTTGCGGCATGGTACGCCCCGACCGCCCCGCGCCCGGAGTCGAACGCGGCGTCGAGTTCGCGATCGAGTCGGGCGTCGTTGAATTGCGCGACGAACCCGACGGTTCAACGACTGTGCTGGTCAATAGAGTTCCAAGTTCCACCCTGCACCTGAGCCCGGAGCGGCTCGACTTCGAATACATGCGGCACATCTCCGCGGTCGTGAAGGCGTGGGGAGGCGAGCCGAAGTTCCTCGCCGTGCACCTGGGCGGCGGCGCCTGCACCCTCCCCCGCCACCTCGCCTACGCGTATCCGGAGTCGCGCCACATCGTGGTCGAGGCCGACGCGACGCTCGTGGAAATGGCTCGCGACTGGTGGGACATCCCGCGAGCTCCACGGGTGCGCGTGCGCCACGGCGAGGCACTCACGGAGCTTTCCAACCGCCACGACGATAGCGCCGACATCATCGTGCGGGACGCCTTTGCCGGCGACTCCACTCCCGACCACCTCACGGACGACGGCTTCTGGGCGCAGGCCAGGCGGGTGCTCCGGCCGGGCGGGCTGGTGATAGCAAACGTCATCGCGCGGCCGCGGTCGTCGGCCGCTCGGGAGGACGCCAAGGCCGCACTCCGGCACTTCGCCCACTCCTGCATCCTTGGCGACCCGCGAGCGGCAGGGGGCAAACGCATCGGCAACCTCGCGCTCGTGGCGGGAAACCGCGTGCCAAGTGCCGCGCTACGGCGCTATGCGGCGTCGGCGCCCCTGCCGACTGTGGTCCGGGAGGGCTGGCCAAGCTAGCCGCCGGCGAACGCAAGAAGGGCCGCCCGTTTCCGGACGGCCCTTCTTGTAGGTTTCGCGTGCTAGACGGGGCGAACCTTCTCGGCCTGAGGACCCTTGGGTCCCTCGGTCACCTCGAACTCGACGCGCTGCGCCTCTTCGAGCGACTTGTAGCCATCGGTCTCGATCGCCGAGTAGTGAACGAAGACGTCCTGGCCTCCGCCATCCTGCGCGATGAATCCGTAGCCCTTTTCAGAGTTGAACCACTTAACTGCACCCTGTGCCATTACTGCTTTCCTTACTGTTGTCCCCGGAGGGATCCGGCAGCCGGACACTCCGCCCGGCTCGCTGCCGCAATGCTTGTGGTATCAATCCCGGGTCCAACTAGGGTCCGGTAATGCGCCCCAATGCCTACTGCAACGTGTTAAGTGTTGCACGAATCAGGCAGATCCGGGGTAGTCATTCCCACGGTCGGCTAGATATTGCTCGAACTCCGCGCCCAATTCCTCGGCGGAGGGGATCATTCCGTCGGCCGGGAGGACGCCGTCGCGGCTGGCCATGAAGTCATCGTGCTGCTCCTCAAGCGCCGCGACCAGCGACTGAATCTCGTCGGACTCCTCGAGTTGCCTGGCGATTTCCTCGTCGGCGCGCGCGATGGCGTCGGCAAGCCCGGCCGTGTCGAACGCGAGCCCCGATATCTCGGCGAGCTTCTCGAGCGCGTACGCGGCTGCCTGCGGGTAGTGGCTCTGCGCGAGGTAGTGCGGCACGTGCACCGCGACGTTCGCCGCCGCGAGCCCTTCCTGGCCGAAGCGGTACTCAAGCAGGTTCTGTGCGCTCGCTGGCACCGTGACGGTGGCGAAGAAGCTGGGGCTTGCGGGCAGTAGTTCAGGCTTGGTGCCGTGCACCGTCGCACCCAACTTGCGCGTGTGGGGCGCCGCCATCGGGATGCCGTGTGCGCCGATGGTCATGTCGACGCCAAGCCGCTCCACGAGGCTGCGGACGTCGGCGATGTACTTCTCCCACAACACGTCAGGCTCGAAGCCGTGGAGCAACAAGAACGGCTCACCTGCGGAGTCCTTGACCATGTCCACCTGCAGGTACGGCTCGTCGTAGGACGTCCACTCGTTCACGTCGAAGACCATCTCTGGCCGACGCGAGCGGTAGTCGAGCAGGCGGTCGATGTCGAAGGTCGCGACCCGTACCGGCTGGGACTCCTCGATCAGGTGGCGGGCGACGAGCTGGCCCGCGTGGCCAGCGTCGATGAAGCCGCGCAACGACTGCACGAGCACGCCCGGATTGCGGCCGCGGGCCCGAGCCCACTCCGCCACTCCCTCGGCATTCCATGTCACTAGGTCATCTGTCATGGTGCCTCCAGTCTCTCATGGTGCAACGCCCTCGCCTCGGCCGATGCAACCAGGAACCCTTTCGCGGTTGGCATAATGGATGGCTATCTTTTTCCGAACCGATCTAGGGGGCCACATGGCCGACGACCACGGGCTCGCCGTCGAGCAGTCGTTCGTCGACGTGCTGTACGGCCGCCTTGACACGCTGCGCGACGAGGCCGCGGAGCGCCTCGCCGCCGTGCGCCGCGAGGGCCCTTCGGGATCTCCCCAGAATCGCTCGGAGCGCGACGCCTTCGCAACGCTCTACGAGGACCGCATCGCGCAACTTGACGCCGTCGAAGACAGGCTCTGCTTCGGGCGGCTCGATCTTGTGGATGGCGACCCGCTGTACGTCGGGCGCGTGGGGCTCTCCGACGCGGAACACGTCCCGCTGCTCACCGACTGGCGCGCACCCGCCGCCCGCGCGTTCTATTCGGCCACCGCCGCCAACCCGGGCGGGGTGGTGAACCGCCGCCACATCACCACGGTCGGCAGGCGTGTCGCCGCCGTCGAGGACGACGTGCTTGACGTCGAGGCGCTCGGCGATCGCGGGGACATGCTGGCCGGCGAGGGTGCACTGTTGGCGGCGCTCGGCGCCCGCCGTACGGGCAAGATGACGGACATTGTCGCCACCATCCAAGCGGAGCAGGACGCCGTCATCCGCGCCCCGCGCGAGGGCGCGCTCGTGGTCCAGGGCGGCCCGGGCACCGGCAAGACGGCCGTGGCGCTCCACCGCGCCGCTTTCCTGCTGTACCAGCACCGCGAGCAGCTCGAGCGCTCGGGCGTGTTACTCATCGGCCCGTCGCGATCCTTCCTCGCGTACATCGACAAGGTGCTGCCGTCGCTCGGCGAGACCGGCGCCGTATCGACGACGCTCGCGGGGCTCGTCCCCGGCGTCACCGCATCCGCGCGCGAGGACGACGCCGTGGCGGAGATTAAGGGCCGGGCCGGCATGGCGCAGGTCATCAAGGCCGCGGTGCGCGAGCGGCAGCGCCTGCCGGAGCGCGACCAAGAGGTGTCGATCGACGGGCGCCCCATCGTGATCCGGCGCAGCGACATCCGCGACGCACAGGCGAGGGCGCGGCGCGAGGGGCGGCCGCACAACGCCGCTCGCGCAACGTTCGCCAAGGACATGGTCGCGAGGCTCACGGCGCAACTTGTGGAGCAACTTGGCGAGAACGTCGACGAGGACGACCGGAACGAGCTGCAGCGGGACGTCCGCGACTCGCGCGAGGTGCGCGTCGCTCTCAACCTGGCGTGGCTACCGCTGACCCCGGAGCACCTGCTGCGGGACCTGTTCGCGCGGCCAGAGCTGCTCGAGCACGCGGCGCCGCGACTGGCGCCCTCCGAGCGCACGCTGCTGCTGCGCAGCCCCGATTCCCCCCTCACCGACGCCGACGTACCACTGCTCGACGAGGCCGCCGAGCTACTGGGCGACATGCCAGGCACGCGCCGCAATCGCGACGCAGACATCTCCAAGGAGGAGCTCGACTACGCCAAGCAGGTGATCGCGAACGTCGGCGCGCGCGGCATGGTGTCCGCGGACGACCTCGCGCGGCGGATGGCGGGGAGCGCCTCGCGCGAGACTGTCGCCGAACGGGCCGCGAAGGACCGCGCGTGGACGTACGGACACGTGGTCGTCGACGAGGCGCAGGAGGTGTCCCCCATGGGCTGGCGGATGCTGCTGCGGCGCTGCCCGTCGCGCTCCTTCACAATCGTCGGCGACGTCGCGCAGACCTCCGCGCCCACCGGCACGCGGTGGTGGCCGGAGGCGATGGACCCGTTGTTCGGCCAGAACTGGACGCTGCGCGAGCTCACGGTCTCGTACCGCATTCCCGCCGAGGTCGCCCAGACCGCTCAGTCCTTCGCGAGAGCGGCAGGGCTGCCCGCGTCCGATCTGACGGCCGCCCGGTCGTCCGAGGGCGCCGTGACGTTCCTCCACGCCGACGGCGAAGAAGCGGGCCTCGAAGCGGTCCGGCGGGCGGTGGGCGCCGCAGCCACGCGATTTGAGGAGGACGGCGCGGGTGTCTCGGCAGTGATCGCGCCCGAGCACCGGCTGGCGTGGTGGGCCGACAGGCTCGGCGGCGCCGACGGCGCCTCGGTCGTGTCGGCTCGGGAGGCGAAGGGGCTCGAGTACGACACGGTTGTCGTGGTGGATCCACACGAGTTTAGTCGAGCGAGCGACCTGTTCGTCGCGCTCACGCGGCCCACGTCGGAGCTCGTGGTCGTCGCGACCGCCGGACTGCCCCAAGGGCTCACAGAGCCCGATCAGACGTCCCGCGTCTAGGTCTGCTGGCAGGGCCCGTCGCCGAGGATCGCGAGGCCCTCAAGGTCGCCAGGGCCCCAATCCGTGAGCCGAGTGTTCGACGGGTTCATGAGCTCCGTGTCGTCGTCGACGTGCGCGAGACCCACCACGTGCCCGACCTCGTGCATGACAACCGCGCGGGCGAGCCTGCGATCCTTCTTGGTCTCGAGCAGGCCCTCGATGTCGGGGGCGTCGAGCAGCACAACGCCCGACGTCAAGTAGCGCTGGTCGCCGTATGCGCCCGGGATCGAGCTGGAGCCACCCAGGCCAGTCACAGTGCCCGCGAGCTGCGGCTCCTTCTTCTCGTTCGACCACCCGAACACGATGGGCGCGAGTACGTCGCCGTAGCGATCCGGCTGAATCAGGTCGCGATCGAAGTCCGCCTTCTCCGTGGTCTCACCCGAGTACACGAACTTGAGGCCCGTCGCCTCCGACACCCGCGCGACAGCCTCGCGGATGAGCTTCTCGCCACCCTCGGGCTCCCCAGCGGGCGAAATCACGTACGTCAGCGGCCTGCACGGGTCGTAGCGGACCGGCTCGCCCTTGTCCATGAACATGAACTCGTGGTTGCCGGTCGTCGTCGCCGTAACGGGCGGCAGCAGGCGGCCGTCCGCGGGGTCGGGCGCCGGGACTCGCACCATTGCTCCACCGTCGGCGATTTCGTTGTGGGGCGTGCCAAGGTGCTTGACATCCGTGAGCGTCATCCCGGTGAGCTTCATCGCCGCAACAGCGACGACGACCAGCACCACCAGGTAGAGCGAGAACCGTCCGACTCGTGCCATGCGGATAGCCTGCCACGAAAATCTCTTGTCGCAGGTGTGGGACGCGACACACCTCCCGCGACGAGCCTTCGCACGCTGCCGATTTTGGCCGTGGCCGAAAATGCGGGAACATAGTCGCCGTGCGAGCACTACTACTTGAAAACCTCCACCCGCGTGCCACCGAAATTCTCGGGGCCGCCGGTATTGAGGTAACCGCCCACGTGGGCGCCATGGACGAGGCCGAGCTGATTGACGCGATTCAGGGCGTCGAACTGCTGGGCATCCGCTCCAAGACGAACCTCACGGCGAACGTCATCGACGCCGCCGACTCACTCATCGCCGCCGGAGCATTTAGCGTCGGCACCAACCAGATCGACCTCGCCGCCGCGGCGAAGAAGGGCATCGCGGTATTCAACGCTCCCTTCTCGAACACGCGCTCCGTCGTGGAGCTCGCGATCTCCGAGATCATCGGGCTCACGCGACGCCTGCCGGACCACAACCGGCTGATGCACGAGGGCGTCTGGGACAAGAGCGCCGAAGGCGCGCACGAAATCCGCGGGCGCACGCTAGGCATCATCGGCTACGGCAACATTGGCTCGCAGCTGTCGGTCGTCGCCGAGGCCCTCGGCATGAACGTGATTTTCTTCGACAGCGCCGAGAAGCTCGCGATGGGCAACGCCACTCGCATGCATACCCTCGACGAGCTGCTTGAGCAGTCCGACGCCGTCACCCTTCACATCGACGGACGCCGGGGCAACGCGGGCCTGTTTGGCAAAGAGCAGTTCGACCGGATGAAGCCCGGCGCGCTGTTCCTCAACCTGTCTCGCGGCTTCGTGGTGGACGTCGACGCGCTCGCCGCGGCCATCGAGTCGGGGCACCTTGCCGGCGCCGCTATCGACGTGTTTCCCGAGGAGCCCAAGAAGCGGGGCGACGCGTTCGATTCGCCTCTTCGCGGCGTGCCGAACGTGATCCTCACGCCGCACATCGCGGGCTCCACCGAGGAGGCTCAGCGCGACATCGGCCAGTTTGTGGCGACGCGGCTACGCGACTACGTCGAGCACGGCTCGACGTCGCTGTCGGTGAACGTCCCGAACCTGTCGCTTGACCACAACAGTGGCTCACACCGGATCGCGCACCTGCACCGCAACGTCCCCGGCGTGCTGGCGCAGGTCAACGCCCAGTTCGCCGCGCATGACGCCAACATTGAGGGCCAGCTGCTTGCCACGAGTGGCGAGCTCGGTTACGTGGTGACGGACGTCGCGGCCGGAGTCGCGGACGAGACGATCGAGGCGCTGCGGGCTATGGATGCCACCGTCCGCCTCCGCGTCCTGTCCTAACCGACGTCGGCTCGTATCTACGCATCGCCCGACGGCGCCGCCCCTGCGGCGTCGTCGGTGCGCAGGTCGGCGATGGCCGCCTCGAAGTCCGCAAGGCTGTCGAACGCCTGGTAGACGCTCGCGAATCTGAGGTACGCGACCTCGTCGAGCATGCGCAACGGCGGCAGGATGGCCAGCCCGATGTCCTGGGCCTCGATCTCTGCCTGGCCGCGGGCCCGCAGGCCCTCCTCGACCTGCTGCGCGAGCACCGCAAGGTCGTCGTCGCTCACCGGCCGGCCCTGGCAGGCCTTCTTGAGGCCCGCGACAATCTTGTCCCTGCTGAACGGCTCCGACACTCCCGAGCGCTTTGTCACGGTGAGACTCGCGGTCTCGACGGTCGAGAAGCGGCGCCCGCATTCCGGGCACTCGCGGCGGCGGCGGATGAGCGAGCCGTCGTCGGGCGTACGCGAGTCAATGACGCGCGAATCGGGGTAGCGGCAGAACGGACAGTGCATGCCCCTACTTTGTCACGTTTCGGCTCGCGCTTTGCGAGCGGTGCCCCTAGCCGAGCGGCGGCAGCAGGATTTGCTCCCCAGCGCGCAGCGCGGACGAGTCCATGCCGTTGAAGTCCATGATCGCCTGCACCGCAACCTGCGGGTCTGCGCCCGCGGGTGCCTCTCGAAGCGCGATGTCCCAGAGGGTCTCCCCTGGCACCACCGTGTGAGTGTCAAAGACGGCCTGGGCGGCCGGGGGGTCGCTCGCGGGCTCGTTGCCTGCGCCCGCGGCAGCCTGAGGCGCGTACACGAGCGCCGCCGCGAGCACGGCCAGTCCCGCCACGGTGCGCAGCAGCCTGCCGCGCTGGTTCAGCGAGCCGTCTCGTCGCATCAACATGTCAGCCTCCTGGTGGTCTTGCGCTTGCGGGTATTCGAACGTATGTTCGTCGAACACCTGTTCTATTTCTAGCACGTATGTGCGACACTTCTCAAGACACGCTCGAACAAATGTTTGATTTCAGGCGTGTGCTGGCATAGCGTCATGAAGCAAGGTCACCACCCGGGTCAGACATTGCGGCAGCGCACACTGGACCCGACGACGAAAGGCAAGGCGATGGACGACACCACCGGCGAATGCTCCGGAGCAACCATCCACGAATTCCCTGACGTCGACCAAGACGCGGCGCTCACCTCGCGCCAAGAGCGCATCCTCGAGACCATCCGCGCCTCGGTGAACGAGCGGGGCTACCCGCCCACCATGCGCGAAATCGGCGAGTCCGTTGGCCTCACAAGCACCTCCTCGGTGAAGCACCAGCTCATGGCGCTTGAGTCGAAGGGCTACTTGCGACGCGACCCCAACCGGCCGCGCGCGATCGACGTCATCATGCCCGGCGAGGACGCCGTCGCGGTCATCCACGACGGCGAGGTCGTGGACGCTACCAATCGTTTCGGCGGGCCTCACCGCGAGGACGGCAATCTGTCAATGGTGCCCCTGGTCGGCCGCATCGCCGCGGGTGGTCCTTTGCTCGCGGAGCAGGCCGTCGAAGACGTCTTCCCGCTGCCCAAACAGCTCACAGGAGACGGCGAGCTGTTCATGCTCGCCGTCAAGGGTGACTCCATGATCGACGCCGCGATTTGCGACGGCGACTTCGTGGTCGTGAGGCGACAGAACGACGCCAACAACGGCGACATCGTGGCAGCGCTGCTGGACGACGAGGCCACTGTCAAGACCTTCCAGCGCCGCGAGGGGCGCGTGTGGCTGATGCCGCACAACCCTGCGTACGCGCCCATCGAGGGTGAACGCGCGACCATCATGGGCAAGGTCGTCTCGGTGCTGCGCAAGGTCTAGCAACCGCGCGGGGGCCGGAGCGTGGCCTAGCTGGCGGCCGCCGCGTCTGCCTCCTCGGCGAGGCGCCGCAGCGCCGCCGTCGCCACGTCGCGGTCGGTCGTAGGCCACAAGCCCGGCATCGACCGCGTGAGGAACGACGCGTAGCGGGCCGTGGCGAGCCGGGAATCGAGCACGGCCACCACTCCCCTGTCCGCGTGGGACCGGATGAGCCGCCCCGCGCCCTGGGCGAGCAACAACGCCGCGTGGGCGGCGCTCACGGACATAAACCCGTTCCCGCCCGCCTCGGCCACGGCCTCGGTGCGCGCTTGCGCGATGGGGTCGTCAGGCCGCGGGAACGGAATCCGGTCGATCACAACCAGCGACGCGGTCGCGCCCGGCACGTCGATGCCCTGCCACAGCGCCGTCGAGCCGAACAGGCACGCCGACTCGTCCTCCCGGAACTGCGACACGAGCGTCGGCAGCTGGTCGTCTTTTTGGTACAGGATCGGCACATCGAGCCGCTCGCGCATCGCCTCCACCGCAGCGAGCGCGGCACGGTGCGAGCTGAACAGTCCCAACGTGCGGCCGCCCGCGGCCTCGATCAGCGCAGCGAGCTCGTCGAGCGCCTCCTCGGAAATCCCGCCCATCCCAGGGCGCGGCAGGTGCTTGGCGACGTAGAGGATGCCCTGCTTGGGATAATCGAACGGGCTGCCGGCGTCGAGCGTGGCGGGCTCGTCGACGCCGAGGTTGCGGGCGATGACGTCGAAGTTGCCGCCGAGCGCGAGCGTTGCCGACGTCATCACGGCCGCGCGTTCCCCCACGAGGTTGGCGGCGATCAGGCCGGCGACGTCGAGGGGAGCCACCAGGATGCGGGACGCGACCGCGGAGTCGTAGTCGCCGTCTGCTGGCGCGAACCAGACGACCGTCTTGCCGGGCTCGGCAAGCAGCGCCTCGCACACGTTGAAGACCTCGGTGAGGGCCGCGCTAGCGACCTTGGCGGACGAACCCTGCTCCTCGCTCACCTTGGCGACGGCCGAGAGCGCGGCGCGGGCGGCGGTTCGGATCACCCCGACCGGCACGCCGATGGTCTCGGGCAGTCCATCCGGCACGCGGCCAAGCGGGGCGTGGAGGAGGGCGTCGTCGAGGTCGCGCGCCGCCGCCTCGAGCTCGCTGGCGTCGATGCCGCACCGCCGCGCGCGCCTGGCAGCGATGTCGACGCGCGTGGCAGTGAGCTCTTGCGTCGCGGCCGACGTGATGCGCTGGACGAGCTCGTGCGCCTCGTCGACGATCAGCACCTCGTGGTCGCCAAGCATGTCGTGGCTTGCCGCCTGCACGCCCAGCACGGCGTGGTTGGTGACGACCACGTGGGCGCGAGCGGCCTCGTCACGCGCGCGCTGGGAGAAGCAGTCCGAGATAGCCGGGCACTTGGATTCGAGGCATTCCCGCCCCGACACCGACACCTGCGCCCACGCGCGGCCATCGACGCCGGGGACGAGGTCGTCGCGGTCGCCGGTGGGGGTTTCGTCGGCCCAGGCGTGGATGCGCGCCACGTCGCGCCCGAGGTCGCTGGTGGGGCCAAGGTTGACCGGCAGCGTGGGCTCGTCCGGCTCTGGGTACCCGCCGCCCATCTTGTGGACGCACAGGTAGTTGTTGCGGCCCTTGAAGAGGGCGATGCGGGGCCTCTCGCCGAGCTCGCCGGCGAGCGCGTCCACCACCAGCGGCAGGTCCTTGGTGAAAACCTGGCGCTGCAGTGCGAGCGTCGCGGTCGACACCACCACGCGCGCCTGATTGCGGACTGCGTACACGACCGCCGGCACCAGGTAACCCAGAGACTTTCCCGTGCCCGTGCCCGCCTGGATCAGCGCGTGCTCGCCGCCGTCAAGGGCGCGCTCGACGGCCGCCGCCATCGCGATCTGGCCCTCGCGTGGGCTCGCCGCCGAGTTCCTCGACCGCGAGGCCCAGCAGCCGTCGTGGCGTCGCTCACGTGGTGGCCACGGCCGCGCGCAGGCGTGCCGCCAGGCCCGGCTCCACGAGCGCCGTGAGCATGGTGCCACCCTCCCCGTGCACCTCGGTGAGCACCTTGCCGTGCTCGTGGGCCTCGCTCAAGCAGGTCGCCGCGCGTGTACGGGACCAGCAGCTCGACGCGAACGTCCGGCTCGGGCAGCTCGCGCGCCACGGTCGCGAGCAGCTCCTGAAGCCCGGCACCCGTGAGGGCCGACACCTCCACCGTGAGCTCCGGCCGCGCGCGCAGCTTCATGAGGGTCTCGGCGTCGGCGATGTCGCACTTGTTGAGCACGATGACTTCGCGCACGTCGCTGGCGCCCGGGACGTCGGCGAGGACCGCACGGACGGCCGCGATCTGGCCCTCGGGGTCGGGATGCGAGGCGTCCACGACGTGAAGCATGAGGTCGGCGTGCGAGACCTCCTCGAGCGTGGACTGGAAGGCCGCGACAAGCTGATGCGGCAGGTTGCGCACGAAACCCACGGTGTCGGCCACCGTGAACGCGCGGCCGTCTGGCGTCTCGGACTTACGGACCGTCGGGTCCAGCGTGGCGAACAGCGCGTTCTCGACCAGCGCGCCCGCGCCGGTGATGCGGTTGAGGAGCGACGACTTACCCGCGTTCGTGTAGCCCACGATCGCGACGTTTGGGATCCGGATGCGGCGCTCCCGGCGGACCTCACGCGCTGGCGCCATGTTCTTGATCTCCCGCCGCAGCGTCGCCATGCGGTGGCGGATGCGGCGCCGATCGAGCTCGATCTTGGTCTCGCCAGGGCCGCGGCCACCGATACCGACGCCGCCAGCCGCGCGCCCGCCGGCCTGGCGGGACAGCGACTCACCCCAGCCGCGCAGACGCGGCAGCAAGTACTCGAGTTGGGCCAGCTCGACCTGCGCCTTGCCCTCCCGGGACTTGGCGTGCTGGGCGAAGATGTCGAGGATCAGCGCGGTGCGGTCGACCACCTTGACCTTGACGACGTCCTCAAGGGCGCGGCGCTGCGAGGGTGCGAGGTCGTCGTCGACGATCACGGTGTCCGCGCCGGTCTCTGCCACGATCGCGGCGACCTCCTTGGCCTTGCCCGAGCCGATGTACGTCGCGGGGTCCGGGTGCGGGCGCGACTGCAGCACGCCGTCCAGGACCTCAGAGCCCGCGGTTTCGGCGAGCGCGGCGAGCTCCCGCAGGGAGACCTCGGCCTCGGCGGCCTGGCCGCGCGGGTGCTGGCCCACGAGCACGACCCGCTCGAGCCGGATCTCGCGGTATTCGACCTCGGTAACGTCCTGGAGCTCTGTCGACAGCCCGGCGACGCGGCGCAGGGCCGCGCGCTCCTCGCGCTCGTATTGGTCGCCGTCGTAGCTGGTGTTCGAAGTGCCGCCGGCGGCCACGGCCGTCCCGGCGCGCGACAAAACGCGCTCGACCGTCGTGTCGGCACGAGCGCTGGCGGTTCCGAGCTCTTCTGGCTCGGTCGGTTGGCTGGTCACAATTCCTCCCAAGCATTCTCTCACCTTCTGCGGATGCCCCCTGGAGCGCGCCGCAGCGGGTACTGTCGTCACTCGTGACCGGCGATCACTACTTCACCGCGCAACCGGCATCGGCCGACGACAGGCGCACCGTCAGCGTGCGCCTGCGTGGCCACGATCTCGCGGTGCAGGTGGCATCCGGTGTATTCAGCCCCGGCCACGTGGACCTGGGGACCTCTGTGCTGCTCAAGGCGGCGCCGGAGCCACCTCCCGGCGATCTGCTTGACCTCGGGTGCGGGTGGGGGCCACTCACCCTCGCGATGGCCCTCGATCAGCCGGACGCCCGCGTGTGGGCGGTGGACGTCAACGAGCGCGCGCTCGACCTGACGCGCCGCAACGCCGCGGCCGCTGGCGTGGGCGACCGCGTGATGGCCGTAACGCCCGAGCATGTGCCCGGCGACCTGACATTCGCCGCCGCCTGGTCCAACCCGCCCATCCGGGTAGGCAAGGAGTCGCTCCACAAGTTGCTCGCGACGTGGCTACCGCGGCTGGCGCCGGAGGCCGAAGCGCACCTGGTGGTCCAGCGCCACCTTGGCGCCGACTCGCTCGCGCGGTGGCTCGCCGAACAGCGCGACGCCGTCGGTTCGCCGTGGGGCGAGGTCGAGAAGGTGCGCAGCGCAAAGGGATTCAGGGTGCTGCGGTTCACCCGCGCTGCAGGCGCGGGCGCCTAGAGCTGAGCGAGGTCGACGACGCCGTCAGCGAGCAACACCGCGGGCCCCTCGAGCACGGTCTGGTCGGGCGAAATGCGCACCGTGAGTTGCCCGCCGGGCACGTCAACGTCCCACACGTCCGGCGCGCCGTCTCCAGCCCACGCGCGTACTGCAAGCGCCACCGCGCACGCCCCAGTGCCGCACGACCGGGTCTCTCCCGAACCGCGCTCGTGAACGCGCATCCTGACGTGGCCGCGGCTACCGTCCTCCGCGTGCCCGAGCGGCACCGCAAACTCGACGTTCGTGCCGTCGGCCGGCACGGGCGTGACGAGCGGGGCGCGCGACAGGTCGGCGCTAACAAGCTCCTCGACGGACGCGAGCGCGACCACCGTGTGCGGGTTGCCCACGTCGACGCTCATGCCCTCGCGCTGGCCCTCCACGCCGTGGGTGACCACGTGCGCGTCCGTGCCGCCTCCCGCGGGGAAGGACCACGCGCCCATTCCCACCGCGTAGCGGCCGTCGCCCAGGCTCGTGAGCGTGCGCTCACCGCCGCGCGTGGCGATCGTGACACCGCCGCTCAGGTCGGCGCCCGCCTCCCGCTCGAGGAAGGCCGCGAATACGCGGGCGCCGTTTCCGCACATCTCCGACAGGCTGCCGTCGGAGTTGCGGTAGTCCATGAACCAGCGGTCGGCCGGCTGGCCCGTCGGAATCGAATCCCCGGTCGCTGCGCCCATGCGCACGGCGCGGATCACTCCGTCGGCGCCGATACCCGCGCGCCGGTCGCACAACGATTCCGCGAGCTGCGCGGTGACCTCGATCTCGCCGTCCTCGTCAAAGAGCAGCACGAAGTCGTTCTCGGTGCCGTGGCCCTTCGCAAATCGAAGGGACGACGATGGCGCGTTCATGCGTCAAGCGTAGCGATCGCGGCGAGCACGTCGTGCGCCGCCCGCACGACGTCGTCGTCGTCCACGGGCCCGTCGACCCACACGACGCGCGGATCGGGCGCGAACCACCGCAACTGCCTGCGCGCGAGCCTGCGCGTGTGCTGCTTGACGAGGTCCTGCGCCTCTTGCTCCGTAACCTCGCCGTCGAGCAGGCGCAGCACCTCCGCGTAGCCCACCGCGCGCCGGGCGGTCACGCCGTCTCGCAACCCCCGACCCGCCAGATTGCGCACCTCATCCACCAGGCCTGCCTGCCACATGGAGTCCACGCGCCGCTCGATGCGCGGGTCAAGGACGTCGTACGGCGCGCGGATGCCCACCTGGAGCGCCGGAATCTCGTACTCGTGACGCGGCAGCGACGACGCGTAGGCCGCGCCCGTGATCTCGATGACCTCGAGAGCCCGGACGATGCGCTTGGTGTTCTGCGGCTGGATCGCGGCAGCGGCGACGGGGTCCACGGCGGCAAGCTCACGGTAGAGAGCGCCAGGCCCCTCGGCGACCGCGCGGGCCTCGAGTCGCGCGCGCACCGCCGGGTCCGTCGGCTGAAACTCGAAGTGGTCAAGCAGCGCGCGCAGGTACAGCCCAGAGCCACCCACCGCGATGGCGCGCTTGCCGCGCGCGTGGATTGCGTCGGCGTCGGCGCGCGCGGATTCCTGGTAACCCGCGACCGTCGCGTCCTCGGTGATGTCGAGGGTGTCCATCTGGTGGTGCGGGATCCCGCGTCGCTCGGCAAGAGATAGCTTCGCCGTGCCAATGTCCATGCCGCGGTAGAACTGCATTGAGTCCGCGTTGATGACCTCGCCGCCAACTTCCTGGGCCACCCGCAGCGCCACGGCGGATTTGCCGGTCGCGGTGGCGCCGACGATCGCGATGACGCGGGGCCGGACCTCGCTTCCCGGCCGCAGGCCGCCGCCAGGCGCCGCCATCGGCTACGCGCCCGCGGGGCGTAGAGCGGGCATGCCTAGACCCACCTTGCCGCCTTGCACGGACAGGCCGTGTGCCGGGGTGCCGCACGCGTCGCCGCAGCCGCCGGAGTCGTGGGAGTGCTCGCCCGCCTGCACGGAGTCCCACGTGTCGCCCGCCCGCGTACGGCGGACTCCAAACGCTCCGCCCTCCACGGCGGAGTCAGCGATCAGGTGGTACGGCGCGGCAGCGGTCACTGACGCGGTCACGATGTCGCCGGGACGCGGCGCTTGCTCGTCGCCGCGTGCGGGTACGCCAAAGTGAACGAGGCGGTTGTCCCGCGCGCGCCCGGTAAGGCGCGCGTTGGCGCCGTCCTTGCGGCCCGCCCCGTCCAGCACCAACAGCTCGACCGTGCGTCCGACCTGCGCCCGCCCCTCCTCGAGCGAGATCCGATCCTGCAGTGCGGTCAGCCGCTCAAAGCGCGCCTGGAGCACGTCCTTGGGCACCTGGTCCTCGAGGTCCGCGGCAGGCGTGCCGGGGCGCGGCGAATACTGGAACGTGAACGCACTCTGGAATCGCGAGGCCTCGACCACCGCGAGCGTCTCCGCGAAGTCGTCCTCGGTCTCGCCGGGGAAGCCCACGATGATGTCGGTGGTGATCGCGGCGTCGGGCATTGCCTCCCTGACCTTCGCGAGGATCGCCAGGAACTTCTCCGCCCGGTACGAGCGGCGCATGGCACGCAGGATGCGATCGGAGCCGGATTGCAGCGGCATGTGCAGGCTCGGCATGACGTTGGGGGTCTCGGCCATCGCGGCAATAACGTCGTCCGTGAATGCCGCAGGATGCGGGGACGTGAAGCGCACGCGCTCGAGGCCCTCGATCTGCCCGCACGCGCGCAGCAGCTTGCCAAACGCCGTGCGGTCCCCGAACTCCACGCCGTACGAGTTGACGTTCTGGCCGAGCAGCGTCACTTCGATGGCGCCTTGAGCCACAAGCGCCTCGACCTCCGCCAGAATCTCGCCCGGGCGGCGGTCGCGCTCCTTGCCCCGCAGCGAGGGCACGATACAGAACGTGCACGTGTTGTTGCATCCGACCGAGATCGACACCCAGCCCGACGCGATGGCATCCCGTCGCGACGGTAGAGTCGACGGGAAGGTCCTGAGGCTCTCCTCAATCTCAACCTGAGCCTGCGCGTTATGGCGCGCCCTCTCCAACAGCACGGGGAGCACGTCGATGTTGTGCGTGCCGAACACGACGTCCACCCAGGGGGCGCGCTCCACGATCTCGCCGCGATCCTTCTGCGCCAGGCAACCGCCAACCGCGATTTGCATGCCGGGCCGGCCGCGCTTTGCGGCGGCGAGCATCCCCAGGGTGCCGTATAGCTTGTGCGAGGCGTTCTCGCGCACCGCGCACGTGTTGATGACCACCACGTCGGCGGCGTCCTCGCCGTCGAGCGCGCGCGAGTAGCCCGCGCCCTCGAGCAGGCCAGCCATGTGCTCGGAGTCGTGGACGTTCATCTGGCAGCCCAGCGTCTTGACGACGTAGGTGGGCGCCGGGGCTTCGATTGCCGTCATGCCCTATCCGGCGACAGCGTCCGCGCGCGTCTCTCGGATCACGGTCACCTTTACCTCCCCCGGGTGATTCGGGTCTTCAACGATGCGCTGTGCAATCGTACGCGCTAGCCGCTTGACCTCGGAATCGGAGACCTTCTTGGGGGACACAATCACGCGCACTTCGCGCCCGGCGGACAGCGCGTGAACCTCTTCGACGCCCGGCAACTTGGCGATGGATGCCTCGAGCTCTGCAAGCCGGGTCGCATAGTCTTCCACGTCCTCCCGACGCGCGCCGGGGCGCGCGGCCGAGATGGTGTCGGCGACCTGAACCAGCGCAGCCTCGAGTGACTCAGCGGGCACCTCGTCATGGTGCGCCGCGACCGCGTTGACGACAGCGTCGGACTCGCCTGCCTCGCGCAGGAACGCGGCGCCGAGAGCGGCGTGCGTGCCCTTGCGGTCCGCGGTCAGCGCCTTGCCGATGTCGTGAAGGAACGCCGCCCGACGGGCAAGTGACTCGTCTGCACCGATCTCGACCGCGAGGCCCGCAGCAAGGTTGGCGCACTCGACCATGTGCGACAACACATTCTGCCCATACGAGGTGCGAAGGCGTAGCCGCCCAAGAGTTTCGATCACCTGCGGGCGGAGCCCAGCGACCCCAGCGCCGTCAGCGGCGTCGAGCCCAGCCGCCACGTGTCGATCGGGCGCCTTAGCGACGGCCTCGCGGTACGCCGCCTCAATCCGGCTGGGGTGGATGCGGCCGTCCTCCATGAGCGCGGCGAGCGCCACCTCGGCACTTTCGCGGCGCTCGACGTCGAAGGACGACAGCATGATCGAGTCAGAGCCGTCCTCCATGATCAGGTTGACTCCGGTCACGGCCTCGAACGCCTTAATGTTGCGCCCCTCGCGTCCGATGATGCGGCCCTTCATTTCCTCGGAGGGAAGCGGGACCAACGTGACGGATCGTCGGCCGACCTCGTCGGCCGCGACGCGCTGCATCGCCTCGGCGATCGCGTCTCGGGCGCGGCCTTGAGCCTCCTCGCGCAGACGATTGTCGAGGCGGTGCAGCTGAGCCTGCACGGCGGACTCGGCGTCCTCGATCAGCTGCGTCATCAATTGCTCTTTGGCGGCCGGCACCTTCATCTTGGCGACGGCAGCTAGCGCCTCTTGGTGTTCTAGTCGGAGCTTGTCGCGGTCCGCCGCTAGCCGCTTTTCGTCCCGGGCAACCACAGCCACGCGCTGCTCGACCTCACGCGCGTAAGTAGTCGTGGTGCGGTGGTCCTCGGCGATTTCTCGCTCGCGCAGGGCGATGCGTTCCTCGCGTCGCTGCGCGTCTTCCATCAGTTTGCGCGCCTCGTCGCGCACCTCGTGCGCCTCGGCCAACGCGGATTGGCGCAAAGCCTTCGCCTCGCGCTGTGCGTTGAGGAACAACAGCGTCCCCAGCAGCGTGAGCCCAAGCACGAGCACGATCTGCCAGATCTGCGCGTTCTGGATCACCGGGGGCTCCTAGTTCGAGGGTGTTACTCACCTTCCACGTTATCGGCAGCCTCGAGCAGTTTGACAACCCCAAATGCCTTCGAAGGCGCGTAACCCTTGCGGCCGAGAAGCCCCACGACTCGGCGCTCGCGCACCTCGCGCGGCTGGTCCGCGAGTCGGCGCCAGCGCTTGCGCGCGACGGCGTAGGCGGCGTTGTTTTCGTCCTCGTCGGTGATCTGGCCCAGTGCATTTTCGACGTCGTCGCCGGCGAAGCCGCGCCGGAACAGCTCGAGCGCGATCGCGCGACGCGCCTGCCCCTTCTCACGGTGGCGCGTTCGGGCGATCGTCGCGGCGAGTTCGCGGTCGT
This sequence comes from uncultured Actinomycetota bacterium, assembly GCA_963735005.1. GTDB lineage: Bacteria > Actinomycetota > Actinomycetes > Actinomycetales > Demequinaceae > WTKG01. The sequence continues at coordinate 141,144 of CAVTJA010000006.1, forward strand.
TGAGCAGCCCGACCTCCTGGTAGCGGTCAACGACGTGGTTGGCGATACCGGGCGCCACGCCCCTATCCACGAGCCGGTCGCGTAGCTCAGCGGAGCTGCGCGGAGCGCCGGTAAGGATGCGCAGCGCGATCTCACGCGCGCGCTCGGCAGGGTCCCCCGCGGTAGTGGTCGCGGAGCCCTGCCGAGCACGGGTGAGAGTCATGGGTTACTGCGTCGCTTCTTCGACCGCCGCCTCGGCTGCGGCGACGACCTCGCGGATGTCGTCCACAGGCACGACGTCCTCGGCCGGGATCGTGGCCTCGACGGGAATCTTGACGCCGATACCAAGCGCGTCCTTGATTTTCTGCTCGATCTCGTCGCGGATCTGCGGGTTGTCCTTGAGGAACTGGCGGGCGTTCTCCTTGCCCTGGCCCAGCTGGTCGCCCTCGTAGGTGTACCAGGCGCCGGACTTCTTCACGAAGCCGTGGTCCACTCCGAGGTCGATGATGCCGCCCTCCTTGGAGATGCCCGAGCCATACAGGATGTCGAATTCGGCCTGCTTGAACGGCGGGGCCATCTTGTTCTTGACGACCTTCACGCGCGTGCGGTTGCCGACCGGATCCGTGCCCTCCTTGAGGGTCTCGATGCGGCGAATGTCCAGGCGAACCGAGGCGTAGAACTTGAGTGCCTTGCCACCGGTGGTGGTCTCGGGCGAGCCGAAGAACACGCCGATCTTTTCGCGGAGCTGGTTGATGAAGATCATCGTGGTACCGGACGTGGCCACGGCGCCGGTGATCTTGCGCAGCGCCTGCGACATGAGCCGAGCCTGCAGGCCCACGTGGCTGTCCCCCATCTCGCCCTCGATCTCGGCCTTGGGCACGAGCGCCGCGACCGAGTCGATGACGACGATGTCGACGCCGCCGGAGCGGGTGAGGATGTCGGCGATCTCGAGCGCCTGCTCGCCGGTGTCCGGCTGAGAGACGATCAGCGCGTCGGTGTCCACGCCAAGCTTGCGTGCGTACTCGGGGTCGAGAGCGTGCTCGGCGTCGATGAACGCCGCCACTCCCCCGGCCGCCTGCGCGTTCGCGACGGCGTGCAGCGTGAGGGTGGTCTTGCCGCTCGATTCCGGCCCGTAAATCTCGATCACCCGACCGCGGGGCAACCCGCCAATGCCGAGCGCAACGTCTAGCGCGATCGATCCCGTGGGGATCACCGCGACGGCTTGGCGGTCGTCACCGCCGAGGCGCATGATCGACCCCTTGCCGAACTGCCTGTCGATCTGACCAAGCGCCGCCTCGAGCGCCTTCTCGCGATCTGCCGTGGCCATCTGGTCACTCCGTCCGTTGTGGCATTCCTGCCGGTTGTCTGTGCTGAAGCGACGCTATGCCCCGCCTCTGACATTCGGCGTGACCCGGGTGGCTCCGTGGATGGTGCCAATCGCATCGCGCCTCGTGGACACCAGTATCGAACAACTGTTCGAATGGGGCAAGCAGGTGCGCCCGGCGTGTCGCTACAGAGTTCTCGGCGGAATCAGCCGCTCACGGTCGCCGCCGTCGCGGCGCTCGTGCGGCACGTCCATCGCATCGCACAGCGCATGCCAGACGTCCCGCGGCGGCACCCCGGCCTCAAGGGCCTGCGCCGCCGTGCGGTCGCCGACGTCGGCCATCACCAAGTCCTTCGCGAGGGTGCGCGCATACGCGGCGCCGAACACGTCGTCGGCAAGCGCCCAGAACTGGCTGAGGCGCACGGGGCTACTAGCGCGTGCCGACCAGACCGGCCGAGCCACCCTGGCGACGCTGGCCAGCGAGCAGCTCGGGAACGGTGTCGGGGATACGCGGAACGACCTCTGCGGCGGCCTCGGCGAACTCGAAACGCTCGGAGACGTCGCGCAGCACAGCCGACATGGGCACGTCGAGCGCGTCGCAGATTGACGCGAGCAACTCGGACGATGCTTCCTTCTGACCGCGCTCGACCTCGGAGAGATAGCCGAGCGACACGCGTGCCCCTGAAGACACGTCTCGAAGCGTCTTGCCCTGGTTCAGGCGCGCGTCGCGGAGAACTTCGCCAATCTCATTTCGCAGGATAGGCATGCGTCCCCCTTTCGGCCGAATCGGTGTACGTTCCATGACCTTCTCAACGCAGATTACCCCAACCGTGTTCCCGGCAGGTTACGTGAGTCGAGAACTTCACACAGAGCGGAAATCGCGGCGGCGGCCGCCCGCGACCTCACGAGCTCGCGGTCGCCGTCAAAAACGTGCCTGTGCGTGACGCTTGCCCACGGGCTGACGGCGGCGATCACGACCGTCCCCGCGCGCACCCCGCCGTGGGGGCCGGGCCCCGCCACGCCGGTCGTGGCAACCGCTGCGTCCGCCCCGAGCGCAGCGATCGCGCCGGCCGCCATCGCCTCGGCGACGGCCTCGCTCACGACTCCCTCGCGCGCGACGAGATCCGGCGATACGCCGAGCACCTTGGCCTTGACATCGACGTCGTACGCCACCACCGAGCCGCGAAAGGTGGCCGATGCGCCGGGCACGTCGGTGAGTCGGGCGGCGACGAGCCCGCCCGTGATGGATTCCGCGGTGGCGATGGTAACGCCCGCCGCGACCCCAGCCTTGATGGCCGACGAGGCGTCAGTGGGCACCGTCAGTCACCGGCTCGGTACTTGAGTTGGCGTCCGCAATCTTGCGTCCGGCGCGCACACCAGATACGAGCGCAACGGCCACCGCGGCGAGCAGCAACCACCAGGCCGTCGCCGTCAGCCAGGGGGGCGCGTGCGGCACCAGGTAAAACGTGATCGCGGCCACCTGAAGCGCCGTCTTGAGCTTGCCACCCCTGCCCGCGGCGATCACGGCCCGCCTGGCCACGACAAGCCTGCCGAGAGTGACCCACAGCTCGCGAACCGCAAGCAGCGCCACTGGCCACCACGCGAGGTCGTCGACGGCGATCAGTAGCGCGAGCGTACCGAGCACGAGCGCCTTGTCGGCGATCGGATCAGCAAGCTTGCCGAAAGCGGTCACGACCTGCCAGCGACGCGCGAGGTAGCCGTCGAGGAAATCGGTAGCCGACGCTGCGAGAAAGACGAAGAGAGCCCACCACCGCAGCGGCCCGTCCGCACCATGGTCAGCCCACATCAAAGCGGCCAGCGCGGGAACCGCAATCAGGCGCGCGGCCGTGAGAATGTTGGGGACGAGCGAAGTCACGCTCTCACCCTAGTTGGCGTCGTGCTACCCAGCCGCCGCGAGGATAGGATTTGCGCCATGCGCACGCACACGAAGGACACCCCATCACGTCTCCACGCGAGGACGTGGTCTCGGCGCGCCAAGACTGGCGTGGCGATCGCAGTGGCGCTCGTGGCGTTCACAGCGGGCGCTGGCGGTGCGACGTTGCTCAAGCAGGCGGTGCCCGGCGGCGCCTACCAGAAGAACACCGACGAGGTGGAACGGTCGCGGCCGCAGCCGTCGTACCCCACGTTCGACCTGCCCGAACCTGGCCCAGTCGACTTCACGTTCGTAGCGGCCGGCGACGTGCTGCCGCACGCGGGCGTCGTGCGCTCCGCGACCAAGAATGGCAAATACGATTTCTCACCGCTGTTCAAGCCCATCGCACCGTATATTCAGGGCGCCGACCTCGGCATCTGCCACATGGAGGTGCCCGTCACTCCTAATGGCGTGTTGTCAGGCTTCCCGCGCTTCGCGGCCCCCGCGGCCCTGGTGCGCGACCTCGGCGAAAGCGGCTGGGACGGCTGCACCACGGCTTCGAACCACAGCGTCGACAAAGGTTGGGACGGCCTCGTGACGACGCTCAACACCTTCGACGCTCAGCGCATGGGCCACAGCGGCACGGCGCGGACGCTCGGCGAGTCAAAGAACGCGCAGATCTACAACATCAAGAAGGGCTCGCGCGTGATCCAGGTCGCGAGCCTGTCGTGGACGTTCGGCACGAACGGGCTCCCGCGGCCGTCCGGCAAGTCCTGGTCCGTCAACGTCTTCACCCGCGGGCACGCTGAGATGGACGGGTTGATCAAACAGGCGAAGCGGGCGCGCGCGGAAGGCGCGGACGTCGTTATCGCCTCGATCCACTGCTGCGTCGAGTACGTGACCACCGAGACCTCCGACCAAGACCGCATCGCCAAGGAGCTCGCAGATTCCGGAGTCGTGGACCTCGTGGTGGGTCACCACGCGCACGTGCCCCAGCCCATTAAGAAGCTCAAGGGCGGGCCGAACGGCGCTGGAATGTGGGTCGCGTACGGCCTCGGCAACTTCGTCTCGAACCAGAACCCCGAGTGTTGTTCCATCAACGCGGTCTCTGGACTATTACTCACCGTCACGTTCCATGTGGCGTTAGACGATACGGTGACGGCCGACGCCGAGTGGACTGCGATCACGGTTGATAGAAACGACGGCCATAAGATCTACGCCCTCAGAGACATCCTCAAGAAGGGCACGCCAGGCATGTCGTCGTCCGAGGCCAAGGCCAGATACGCGCGCGTCAAGGCGATCGTGGGCAAGGCGGCGAAGGAACGCACCGAGCCGCCAAGCAAGCTCGCGGACTACACGTACTTCCAGCCGCGCAAGCCGTGGGCCGGCAAGAACTAGTTACGACGCGAGCAACTCGTCGTCGTTCGTGGGGCGCGGGTCGATAAGGCTCTCCGAGTACTCGACGTTGCCGTCGAGCGCCGCCGCGGCAGGCTGGGCGACGCCGAACAGCCAGCCCTGGCCGTAGCGCCACCCGCACGAGCGTAGGAACTCTGCCTGCGACTCCGTCTCGATGCCTTCTGCGATCGTGGCAAGCCCCAGCTCGCGCGCGAGCGCGCCAAGCGCCCGCGACACGCGCGCGCCCGCCGGGTCCTCGGGGATGCCCGCAGTGAACGACATGTCGAGCTTCACGCCAGACACAGGCAGGTCGCGCAGGTACGACAGCGGAGAGACGCCCGTGCCGAAGTCGTCAAGGAGGATGGGCACGCCGGCGTTGCGCAGCTCGGTGAGCTCGTGTCGGATGCGGGTGTTGGGGCTCACAAGGGAGGCCTCGGTGAGCTCGATGACGATGCGTTGCGGGGACAGGTGATGGCGCGCGATGGCGGTCAGCACACGATCCGCGAACTCCGAGTCGCCGAGCTGATCGGCGCCGACGTTGAGCGACACCCACGTCTGCGAGTTCGGCGCGGCGCCCAGGAATCCCGCAACCTGGTCAACGAGCATCGAGCCAAGCTGCACCGACAGCGCGCGGTCGTCGAGCAGCGGCAGGAACGCGCCGGGCAGCAGCAGGCCGCGGGTGGGGTGCTGCCACCGCACCAGGGCCTCGTACCCGACGACGGTGCGGTCGGACAACTCGAGGATCGGCTGGTAGTGGAGCACGAGGTCCCCGGCGGCGATTGCCTCGCGAAGCTCGCGGGCGAGGGTGGAGGTGTTGTCGCCCTCGGTGCGCATGGACGGCGTGTACACCTCTGTGCGGCTCTTCCCGCCGAGCTTGGCACGGTACATGGCGGCGTCCGCGGCGGTGAGCAAACTGGTCGCGCCGTCGGTCACCACGTCCGGCTCCGCCATCGCGATGCCCACCGACGCGCGCAGGTTGATCTGGTGTCGCTTCACCTGCAGCGGGCGGCGCAGGCCCTCGTGGATGGCTGCGGCAATTTCGAACACCGCCTTGGCGCCCTCCGGATCCTGGACGACGATCACGAATTCGTCGCCGCCGACGCGGGCCACCGTGCCCCTGCCGCCCGCGGCCTGCCGCAAGACCGTGGCGACGTGGATGAGCGCCGTGTCGCCCGTGGCGTGGCCAAAGCGGTCGTTGAGGCCCTTGAACCCGTCGAGGTCGCACGCGATGACGCCCACGCCGTTCTCGAGTTCGGGCTTGTCGAGCACGTTCTGCAGGACTTCCTGCATGAGGTTGCGGTTCGCGAGCCCGGTCAGTGGGTCGTGCATGGCGCGGTGGGCCATCAGCTCGGAGTGCATGCGGTCGTCGGTGGAGTCGCGAAGCTGCGCCACGTAATGATCCGGGGCGCCGCCGGTGTACCTTACGAGGCCCACGTCGAGCACGGCCCACACCACGTTGCCGTCGGACTTTACGAACCGCTTCTCGAGCGAGAAGTGCGCCTGGTGGCCGTCGTAGAGGCGCTGCAGTTGGTCGCGCTCCGCGCCCACGTCCTGAGGGTGCGACAGCGCTGAGAACGGCGTCCCGCGCAGCGCGGACACGGTGGAGCCCATCATCTCGGCGAAGGCGCGGTTCACCTCCATCAGGCGCCACTCGAGGTCCACGAGCGCCATGCCGACGGGTGCGTTCTCCATGGCCTTACGGAACTGTGCGTCGGAGCGGTCCACGACGTCGTTCGCGGCCACGACTCCCGAGGCATCGACGATGGTTGCGACCGTGACGGGGCCGCCGTTGTAGGCGTCGTCGACGACCTTGGTCATCACGCGCACCCAACGGACGTCCTCCTGCCCGCGCCGGCCGGGCACGCCGATCACCCACGGCTCGTCCGGCTGGCTGTTCCGCGCGGCGAACACCGCCTGCAGGTTCACAGAGTGCATCGACTCGTCGATCGCGCGTACGGGGATTCGCGCCACCGCGCGGCCCGTGACCTCGAACTTGTCGACCCCTAGAACGTGGGCGGCGGCGTCGGACATCATCAGGATTTCGCCAGCCGGGGAGGTGATCACGACCCCATCGCGCGCGGAGGTCATCACCGCGTCGAACTGCGCGCGCAACTCGCGCTGTGCCGCCAGCGCCGCGTCCCGAGCGGCGCGCGTCTTCCCGGCCCGCCAAAAGGAGACGAGCGAGATGATCGAGACGACAAGAAGCAGGGCGGACGCGGCCAGCGCAAAAACCGGCTGTTGAACGAACTCTAGGAGTCCTTCCACGCGTCGCCTCCGCCTTCTGTGGGCGAGTCTCCGGTGCCAGACGTGGAGACCTCTCCCCTCAGAATAGCGAGGGTTCCGGCAAGTTGTTCGGGTGTGACAAGAACCTCACGGGCCTTCGAGCCCTGCTGGAGCCCCACGATCTCGCGCGATTCGAGCAGGTCCATGAGCCTGCCAGCCTTCGCGAACCCCACGCGCAGCTTGCGCTGAAGCATGGAAGTGGAGCCCAGCTGCGTGGTGATGACAAGTTCGGCCGCGGCGAGCAGCTCCTCGAGATCCCCGCCAATGTCCTCGGCCACCGCCGATTTCTGGGCCCCCGCCGTGACGTCGTCGCGGTAGGTCGGGTCGGCTTGCGCCTTGACGTGCTCCACGGCCGCATGGACCTCGGTCTCGGACACCCACGAGCCCTGGATGCGCACGGGCTTCGACTCCCCCATCGGCAGGAACAGGGCGTCGCCCTGTCCCACGAGCTTCTCGGCACCGGGCTGATCAAGGACGACGCGCGAGTCCGCGAGGCTCGAGGTGGCGAACGCGAGGCGGCTTGGCACGTTGGCCTTGATGGTTCCCGTGATGATGTCAACGGACGGGCGCTGGGTGGCGAGAACCAGGTGGATTCCCGCGGCGCGCGCCAGCTGCGTGATGCGCTGGACGGACTCGTCGACGTCGCGCGGCGCGACCATCATGAGGTCCGCGAGCTCGTCCACGATCACGAGCAGATAGGGATACGTCGTCACCTTGCGCTCGGAGCCAGGGAGCGGCTTCACCTGGCCCATGCGGACTGCCTTGTTGAAGTCGTCGATGTGCTTGTATCCGAACCGCGCAAGGTCGTCGTAGCGCATGTCCATCTCTTTGACGACCCACTGCAGGGCCTGAGCGGCCTTCTTGGGGTCGGTGATGATGGGCGAGATGAGGTGAGGGATGCCCTCGTAGATGCTGAGCTCGACCCGCTTGGGGTCCACGAGGACCATGCGCACTTCTTGCGGGGTGGCGCGCATCAGGATCGACACGATCATGGTGTTGATGAACGAGGACTTTCCGGCGCCCGTCGCGCCCGCGACCAGCAGGTGGGGCATCTTCGCCAAGTTGGCCATCACGTAGCCGCCCTCGACGTCCTTGCCGATGCCGACGCCCATCGGGTGGTCCATCTTCTGTGCGGCGGCGCTACGCAACACGTCTCCCAGCTGGACGGTCTCGCGGTCCACATTCGGGATCTCGATGCCGATCGCGCTCTTGCCCGGGATCGGGCTGAGGATGCGAATGTCCGGGCTCGCGACGGCGTAGGCGATGTTGTTCGTCAACTGGGTGATCTTCTCGACCTTGACGCCGCGCTCGAGCTCGATCTCGTAGCGGGTCACCGTGGGGCCGCGCGTGAAACCGACCACCTCGGCGTTGACGCCGAACTCCTCGAGGACGCCCTGCAGTGCCACCACGACGCGGTCGTTGGACTGGGAGCGCTTGCGCGACGGCGCGCCCTTCGCGAGCGCCTCGAGCGACGGCAGGACGTACGAGTCGAAGTTTTCGAGCTCACCCTGTTCGCCCTTGGGGACCAGGCTGGTGCGGACGGGAGGCTTGGGGGCGCCGTCGCCTGCCGGCATCTGGGTGGTCGGCTCGACCTCCGCGCCGGATCCCGCGGAATACGGCGACACGGGCGCGCCCGCCGGGGCCGGCACCTCCTCGGTGTCGGCAGCATGCTCTGACTCTCCGCGGACGATGCCGTCGATGCCACCACGAACCGCGGCCTTGGCGAATGCCTCGTCGGCCTCGAAGCCGGCGGTGCTGTGTGCGGGGCCGCGCTGACGCGTCTTGGGCGCCTTCTCGCCACGCCGCAACAAGGTGCGATGCTCGGGCAGGTCGAGGCCGTCGTCGTCCCCGTGCTCGCGGCCGAAGAGCTCGCGCAGGCGCGGCCACACCTCGCGGATGGGCGTGCGGGTCGCGACAAGGACGCCGCCAAGCCCGATGGCGACAAGTAGCACCACCGCGAACGGCCCGGTCAGCAGGTACGACGTTGGGCTGCCCGCAAGGTAGCCGATGACCCCGCCCGCTCCCTGGACGCCCTCAAGCGACTTTTCGGGCGACGGCGGCCGCTGGTAGATGTGCACCATGCCCGCGATCGCGAACGCGAGCATGAAGACGCCGAACGCCATGCCGCTGGTCTCGTTGCCCTCGTCCGGGTGGCGCAGCATTCGCACCGCGAGGAGGACGAGCAGCACGGGCAGGGCGTAAGCAAGCAGGCCGAAGGTGCCAGCCGCGAGCCAGTGAATGGCGGTGCCCACCAGGCTCTGCGCGCCAAACCATTCGCGCGCCGCGATCACGATCGCGAGGACGATCCACAGCAGCGCGGCGAACGACTGCCACACGCTGGGGTCCACGCCGCGGACGCCGTCGCCCATCTTGCGCGCTCCCCCGCCCACGAGGTTCGCCAGGCCGATCCCAGCGTTACGGATCAGGCGCAGCGGCCAGGGGGCGCGCTTCTTGGCGCGCGAACGCGAGCGGGACGCGGCGGGCCGACTGGCGGGCATGCGTTTGGTGGTCGCGACGCGACTTGACGTGGTCTTGCGCCTGGGCGCGGGCTTCCTGGTGGCCATAACGTCGCAACCGTACAACGGCGAACCCACGCTGGCGGCGAGGCGCTACGGGGCGAGCCCGACCGCTAGTTGACGCTGGCCGTCGAATCACGAGGAACGACGCGCACCGGCAGCCGGTGGACCCCCGGCTGGGGGTTGCCGTCGATGGCGCCCGCGAGCGCGAGCGCCGCCGCGCGGCCGAGCGCCTGGAGCATCATGTCGATGCTCGTGAGCGGCGGGCGGGCAGTCGCGGCCAGGACCTCCCAGTTGTCCATTCCCACGACAGCGACGTCGCTTGGCACATCCAGGCCGGATTCGCGTAGCTGGTCGACCGCGCCGCGGCCGATCTGGTCAGAGCCCGCGATGAGGCCGTCGATCTTGCGGCCGGACGCCAGTAGCGACGCGACGCCGCGCCTACCCCAGCCCTCGGCCCATTCGCCGTACAGCGCGTCGCCACCCTGGAGCTCGAGGCCGTGGACTGCCATGGCATCACGCGCGCCTGCGGCGCGGTCCGTGGCGGCGTCATAGTTGGGCTCGCCGTTGACGAGCGCGATGGACTTCCTACCGCGGGCGATGAGGTGTTCCACGGCGAGCTGGCCAGCCATGTAGTTATCGGGGGTGAACGACGAATCCTCCTCGGACTCGGAGGGCGCGTACGCGTAAACGACCGGGACGGGCACGCCTGCGCTGATGGACGGGCGCGCGTTCGTGGTGCGCCCCACGATGACGATGCCGTCTACGCGGCGGGCTAGCAGCGTCTTGAGGTGATGCGTCTCGCGGATGGAATCGCCGCGCGCGTCGCACAGCAGCACGGACGTCGCGCCCTCGCCGAAGGCGTCTTCAGCGCCGAGCAGCACCGGCAACACGAAGCGCGTCTCGAGGTCGCTTGTGAGCATTCCGATAGTCCCCGTGCGTGTCTCGTTGAGCGCCTTCGCGAAGGGATTGGGCGTGAACCCGAGCGCCTCGGCGGCGGCGTGCACCCGGCCGCGCGTCTCGGCGTGCACCTGCGCGCGGCCGTTGAGCGCCTTGGAGGCCGTCGCCGTCGACACGCCGGCGAGCCGCGCAACGTCGGAAAGTCGCGCGACCTGTTTACCGGTTTCGGTGGGCCGTCGGTCCATCAGAATCTGCCTCCTTTGCCGTGAATATGATGCCACGTTCTGTTCTGGCGCGCTTGAAAACGCGTCCTTGACGAAACATCCCGAAACCGGTTACGGTGGTCGCGCAGCCACCCAGGTGTGCCGTGCACGTAGCCTTCGGGAAACGTCGCGGCGGCGGTTCCGATCGCGTTGCGCGCCGCTTGACCTCTACACGTGGGGTCAATTCGCTTCAATGTTCAAGGAGGAACACCATGACCAGGACCGTTTTTCGGTCACGCGCCATCAGCGCGTCTATCGCTGGCGTGGCGATCGCGGGACTCTTGACGGCCTGCTCCAGCAGCCCCGAGCCCACGGACACCACGACCGCACCCACCACCACGACCGCGGAGTCCGGGGGCACGTACACGCTCTGGGACCCGTACCCCAACCGTGACGACAAGAGCACGTGGGCACAGGCGATCAACGCCTGCGCGACTCAGCTCAACATCACGATTGACCGCAACTCCGGCAACACCGGCGACACCGTGAAGGACCTCACCACTGCGGTGTCGAACCTTCCCGACGTCGCCATGGTCGACAACCCCAAGGTGTCGACGCTCGCAGACGCCGGCCTGCTCACCACGGCCGCCGAAAACGGCCTCGACACGTCAAACATCTCCGCGAACATTCTGTCCGCTGGCGAGATCGACGGCGACGTCTACGGCGTTCCTGTTGGCGCCAACACGCTCGGCCTGTACTACAACCCCACCGTCCTCGAGGCGGCTGGTGTCGACATCGCGTCGGTGACCGACTACGCGTCGCTCACGGATGCACTCAAGAAGGTCGTCAAGTCTGGCCACAAGGGCATCACGTTCTCGGCCGTCGGCACCGAGGAAGGTTCGTTCCAGTTCCTTCCGTGGTTCTGGGGCGCGAATGCTGACCTCACGAAGCTTGACTCGCCCGAGTCGATCGCAGCGCTGTCGCTGTGGACCGGCTGGGTCAAGGACGGCCTCGCACCGCAGTCGGTGCTCACGAACACGCAGGGCACCAGCTGGGACGAGTTCCTGACGGGCGACTACGCGTTCGCTGAGAACGGCTCGTGGTTCCAAGGCGACGCGGACAAGGCCGGCTACATGGTCATCCAGATCCCCGGCATGACGGGCGGCGTGGCTCCCGCGCCCACGGGTGGCGAGTTCATGTCGATCCCCGTCCAGAAGGACACGTCGCGCTACGCCACCTCTGCGAAGATCGTGGAGTGCCTTGCGGACGGTTCGGCGGGCGCCACGGCGCTCGGCTACGTCGCCCCGAACAAGGAGGGCGCAGCGGCTCAGGCTGCGGCCGACACGGCCGGCGCGAACTCGTTCTGGGTTCAGGCTGTTGCGGACGCTAAGCCCCGCACCGCCGACAACCTCGGCACCAAGTACCCGGTCATCTCCGAGCAGCTCTACACGGCCATCCAGGTCGCGCTGAGCGGCGGATCTAGCCCGGCGGATGCACTTGCCGAAGCCCAGGCGACGGTGGAGCAGAAGCTGTCCTAGCCCTCACCGGCTTCGACAAGCAACTGCGACGATTAAGTCATCATGAACACCTCAAAGGCGGGAACCCACATTTCCACCTTGTCGAGGACACAGGGCTTGGGGGCGGCGGACAACGTCGCCCCCAAGCCCCCCGTGTCTCGCAAGCGGGCAAGGCTTCATAGCCAACTTGTGGCGTGGGCGTTCCTCGCGCCGGTGTCGATCTACTTGATCCTGTTTTACGCGGCTCCCCTGCTGCAGAATCTCGACCTCAGCTTCCGCGACTACACGTTGCGATCATTCGTCAGCGGGCACGCGGACTGGGCGGGTTTTGCCAACTACACCGAGGTCCTGCACGACAAAACCTTTGCCACCGCCCTGTGGAACACGGTGGTGTTCACGGGCGGCTCCCTGCTCTTCCAATACGCGATCGGCCTTGCTCTCGCCGTGTTCTTCTACCGGCGATTCCCCCTCTCGAGCACGCTGCGCGCCCTGTTCCTTGTGCCGTGGCTACTGCCGCTCCTCGTCTCCGCGTCCGTCTGGGCGTGGATGCTCAACAGCGACTCCGGCGTCATCAACTCGCTGTTCGAGCACGCCGGGCTCAACCCCGTGTACTGGCTCACGTCACCCGATTGGTCCCTCGCGTCGGTGTTGATCACCAACATCTGGATCGGCATCCCGTTCAACCTGGTGTTGCTGTATTCGGGGCTGCAGAGCATCCCCACAGAGATCTACGAGGCCGCCACCGTGGACGGTGCGGGCCGGTGGACCACATTCTGGCGCATCACGTTCCCGCTGCTACGGCCGGTCAGCGCCGTCACCCTCTTGCTGGGCCTCGTGTACACGCTCAAGGTCTTCGACATCATCTGGGTCATGACGCGGGGTGGACCAGGCGACTCCTCGACGACGCTGGCCATCTGGTCCTACCGGCTCGGATTCGGCGCTGGCTCCCCTGACCTCAGTCCCGCCGCGGCGGTAGCGAACATCCTGATCGTCATCGCGTTCGCGTTCGGCCTGCTGTATATCCGGGCCCAGCGAAAGGCGATGCAATCATGATTCGCAGGAAGAGCTACGTCACGACCGTCGCCGCGCTGGTGATCACCGCCGTCATGTTGTTCCCGCTGTACTGGATGGTGAACGTCTCACTCACGCCGCGGGACCAACTGCGCCAGGACCCGCCCAGCCTGTTCCCGACGCACCCGACCTTCGCCGGTTACGGCAAGGTGTTCAGCGACCAGTTCCCGTACCTGGGAACCAGCCTTCTGGTTGGGCTCGGCGCGGTTGCGCTCACGCTGCTGCTCGCGGCGCCGGCCGGGTACTCGCTCGCCAAGCTGCGCCCCATCGGCGGCCCGACCCTGAATTTCCTGTTCCTCATCGCACAAATGATCCCCGGCATCATCATGGCGATGGGCTTCTACTTGCTGTTCAACAAGTGGCACCTGTTGGACACGATTCCCGGGCTCATCCTGGCGGACTCGACGCTCGCAGTGCCGTTCGCCGTGCTCATCTTCACCGCGTTCATGATGGGCATCCCCAACGAGATCCTGGCAGCCGCGCGCATCGACGGCGCCGGGCCGTGGACGGTGTTCCGCTCGATCGTGTTGCCCATCAGCCGCAACTCGATCGTGACGGTGGCGCTGTTCACGTTCCTGTGGTCGTGGTCCGACTTCCTGTTCGCCTCAAGCCTCAACCGGGGCGGAGACCTGCAGCCCATCACCATCGGAATCTTCCGCTACATCGGCAACAACACCCAGGACTGGAACGCCATCATGGCGACCGCCGTCGTCGCGTCCATCCCCGCGACCGTCCTGCTGGTGATCGCCCAGCGCTACGTCGCTGCCGGCGTCACCGCCGGCGCAGTGAAGGACTAGCACCGTGACCCCCGCCCGTTCAGACGAGAAAGCCACCGTGAAGACAACTGCTATGCCCGCCGACACATCCCACACCGACGCCGCGCTCCGCGGCGGCCCCGTTACGCCTGCGCGCGCACGCCTGCAGGCGCTCGGGATGGACGAGATCACCGTCACCGGCGGGTTCTGGGGCGACATCCAGGAGCTCAACGCCCACGCGATCATCGGCCATTGCCTGGAGTGGATGGAGAAGATCGGCTGGCTCGGCAACTTCGACCGCGCGGCGGACGGCACCATCGGCGACGCCCACGCGGGCATCGAGTTCGTGGACTCCGAGGTCTACAAGCTGCTCGAGGCGATGGCGTGGGAGCTCGGGCGCAGCCACGACGACGCCCTTGCAGAGCAATACGGCGCGCTCGTCTCGCGCGTCGGCGCCGCGCAAGAGCCCGACGGCTATCTCAACACCAGTTTTGGGCGCCCCGGGCAGCGGGCGCGGTTCAGCGACCTCGAGTGGGGTCACGAGATGTATTGCCTGGGCCACCTGCTGCAGGCCGCCGTCGCTCGCCTGCGCACGGGCTACGACGACGAGCTCCCCGCGATCGCACGCCGCGCCGCAGACTTCCTGTACGCGCAGTTCGGCCCCAACGGCCGCGCCGCCATCGACGGCCACCCCGAGGTGGAGATGGCGCTCGCCGAGTTCGGGCGCGCCACCGGCGCCGCCCGGTTCGTCCAGCTCGCGAGCCTGATGGTGGAACGCCGCGGCACTGGCAAGCTGGCGCCGATCGAGTACGGCGCCGAGTACTTCCAGGACGACGCACCGGTCCGACACGCGTCCGCGATGCGCGGCCACGCGGTGCGCGCGCTCTACCTCGCTGCGGGCGCCTTCGACGTCGCCGTCGAGACGAACGACAACGAGCTCGCCGGTGCGGTGCGCGGACAATATGCGTCCATGCTCGCGCGCCGCACCTACCTCACCGGCGGCGTTGGCGCGCATCACCGCGACGAGGCATTCGGCTCGGACTTCGAACTCCCCCCAGACCGCGCGTACTCCGAGACCTGCGCGGGAATCGCATCGGCCATGCTGAGCTGGCGGCTACTGCTCGACGGCGGCGAGGCAAAGTTCGGCGACGTGATCGAAAGGACCCTCCTCAACAGCGTCCTGGTGTCACCGCGAGCGGACGGCCGCGCCTTCTACTACACCAACACGTTGCACCAGCGCGTGGCCGGCACCGAGCCGTCGGAAGGCGCGCCGAGCGTGCGTGCGCAGTCGAGCTTGCGGGCGCCGTGGTTCGAGGTGTCGTGCTGCCCCACCAACGTGGCGCGCACCCTCGCGAGCGCCGCGCTGTACTTCGCGACAAAGGACGACGCCGGAGTCCAGCTTCACCAGTACGGCACCTATCGCATCGACACCACGGTGGCTGGGGATCGCGTCGCCATCGCGGTGGAGACCGCGTACCCGCTGGACGGGCGCGTGACGGTCACCGTCGAAACCGCGCCGGTTGGCCCGCTGCGGATCGCGCTGCGCATTCCCGCATGGAGCGCCGGGCTCGCCACGTGCGCGGCCTCGAGCGCGGGGGCTGCGGTCCGGTTCGAGGACGGCTACGCCTACGTCGAGGGCGAGTTCAACGACGGCGACGTCATCACGCTGACGCTGCCGATGGAGCCTCGATTCACCTACCCGCCGTACGAGGTCGATGCCGTGCGGGGCCAGGTGGCGGTCGAGCGCGGTCCGCTCGTACTGGCGCTCGAGTCCGTTGACCTGCCCGGGGGCGCGGACACGGAGCACATCGCCGTGGACGTCACCGCTGGGGTCTCCGCTACCGAGGGCGGGGCGTCCGTCACGCTTCGCCGTGCCGCCGCATCTGCCGATGGTGCGTGGCCGTACTCCTCGGAGCAGGCGCAACGCGCTTTCGGAGAACGTTCGAGGCTCGCCTGGTGCCCTACTACTCGTGGGCGAACCGCGGGCCGTCGACGATGCGCGTCTTCATGCCGATCGCGAGGTAGCCGGAGGCGTTAGTCGCGACCTTTTGGCGGCTTCCCGGTGACATCGGTGCCTTCGCTGTCTTCGCCGTCGCCGGGGAAGGCCTCCGGCGGGGTGATGCGCGGAAATCTGTCGGCCGGGGTGAGCTCGTGTATGTCGGGCCGTTCCCGGCTCTTGAACTGGCCCCTGAGCAGGAAGACGATGGCGCCGCCGAGAGCCGCCGTGACGAGCGCGAGCACCAGTAGCTGGAGTGCGAGCACGGTGCGGCCTCCACCTGTCGTGTGCTTGACGGCGTCCAGGTACGAGAGCCACATGTTCACGAGCACGATCAAGACGACGACCGCAGCGGCAGTCCTCAGGGGGCGCATGGCTACACGCTACGCCGGTACCCTTGCGTTAGGAACGGATTGGACTTTGGCCGTGCTCCTCGCTAAGTTTCGCGGCCCATACGGTCGCCGCTATTAGCGAAGCCGCGATCGCCACGAAAAGCCACACGCCGATGGGCGCCACCGCGGTGTCTGGGTCAATCCCCCATTGCTCATTGTCCGCAACATCTGCGCGCCACCCCCGCCACTTGGCCGCGTATACGGCGGCGATCACGACGCTTGCACACGCCGCGTTCCCACTCGCGAAGGCAACAAGGCCCAAGAGACGATTGCGCCGGCGAGACGCCCACTCGTCGTCGCCGTACATATCCCGCGTGAGAAACATCGCGAAGATCACAAGCGATCCCACTACAAGCGCAATGCCACCCATCATGACGATGCCCGCGATCCAGCCCCACGTCGTGGGCGGCGGATTGGGCTCTGCGAGGCAGTTGAGGAAGCAGGCGGGAAGGCTTTCGCCCGCAAACAGAATCCACAACCCGAACACGGCCCATGCGAGCAGCCAGGCACCGCTCGCCGCGAAGAAAGCTGCGATCGACGCGGCCGTTCGACTCACGCCGGACGCGACCGCAAGTAGGCGGCCCATACGCGTCGTCGGGACTTCGCTCGCCTCGCGCGGAGCGACGATGTCGTCGAGACGTGGGCGCTCGACGTTCGCGTCGTGCCCGGTGTCAGACACTGCGAGCCCGGCGCGAGAAAGGACCTGCGGCGCCCTGTTCACGACTGGCACGCGCACGGACCGCGCGCGCCGCCGCGACATGCAGGGCACCGAGACCAAGGAACACCATCGGCCCAACTATCGGTTGCGCCGGGGATGCGGGGAATGCGGCCTCGGGGATCGGGTCGCCCGGCGGGATGAAGCCGTTCGCGACAAGCGAGTTCCAGTGAATCCAGTTGCTGGCGTGAACGACGGTGGCGAACACAGCAAGCGCCGCTGCCGCCCAGCCCCATGCCGCCGCGACGGCGCGGGTCACTCGCACGACGCGAGCTCGCATATCCTCGGGCGCCGCGGTCGGAACTGTCGCGACCGCGAACACCCAGATGTTGACGACTGTCAGCGCCAAGGCGGCGGACACCCACCAGACGGCCGGGAACCATGCTGCGAGCGAGAGCGGCGGCACTGGCGATCAGATCGACCGGGGGGCCGCATCCGTCGTAGCAGTCGAACCAATCCTGATTGGAGGGAAAGATTCGTGTGATTTCCCAATGCGCAACGGCAGGCGACGTCACCGTCACGATCAGCGCGAACGCGCCGCTGAAAAGCGCGATGGCTCCGCTCGGCCACACCACGACCGACCATACGTAGTCGCGCCGAAGGAACGCCGCGATTCGGAACATGCCCCGGTCCGCAGCATCTCGCGGCGGCGCCACGCGGCCAGCCCTCCACGCTGGCGGGAGTCCCACGAGGAGCCCTGCGGCGAGAACACCCAAGCTCCCCAGCACGACGCTCCACGCGCCGTGGGCATAACCCGCGCAAGCAAACGCGTACGACCTGGGCGCGAGCCAATCGAGGGCGTGAAACAGGGCGGCAAAGGCGCCAAGTATCGCGACAGCCACGCCGGTGCGCCCGAGCGTGACTCGCGCGATGTCCGGTGAATTGGGGTCGGCGAAGCGACACGCTAGCGCCCACTACCCCGACTGCGACAAACAGGATCAGTGCGCACGCCGACACGACGGCCAAGACCGGCAGCCACTCGTACGCATTGAGTGGCACGTACCCACAATTCGCGGAGCCTGACGACCCGCCCCTCGCCTCCAGCGCCGCGAGAGGCAGGCCAAGAACTGCCACGAATCCCGAGGCGATCGCGACCGGCATCGCGATCAAGACCGCGAGAACCCGAACAATTGCCCCGAAAGTGGACGCGGTCGGTTCCTGTGAGGCCATTTGCCTACGAACGCGCTGCGATTCCGATTCGCTCCCACGCTGCCCCCGCGGGCGAGGCTCGGTTGGGCACGAACGGAGAATCCGTGCCCATAGTGGCCGAAAAAGTCCAGCATGGGCACGAGTCGCGCAACCGCGCCCAGGATGGCCCCTTCGCGCCCCGCGAACCGCTCGCTACGCCTCGACGACCACCGGGATGATCATCGGCCGGCGGCGAAGCTTGGTGCCAACCCAGCGCCCGAGCGTGCGCCGCACCACCTGCTGGAGCTGGTGGTTGTCCACGGTGCCACCCTTGGCGGCCTCCTCGATCGCCTTGACGATCTGCGGGATGATCGGGTCGAACGCGCTGTCGTCCTCGGCGACGCCGCGCGCGTGAATCGTGGGCTGCGACACCACCTTGCCGGTGGTGGAGTCCACGACCACGAAGACGGACACGAAGCCCTCCTCCGACAGGATCACGCGGTCCTTGAGTTCGGCGTCGGTGAGCTCGCCGACGCTCGAGCCGTCCACGTACACGTAGTGGCATGGCACTTTGCCGACCACGGTGGCCTTGCCGTCCACGAGGTCGACGACCACGCCGTCGTCGGCCAGGGCGATGTTGTCCATCGGCACGCCGGACTTGTGCGCCACCGCCGCGTTCGCGAGCAGGTGGCGCACCTCTCCGTGCACGGGCATCACGTTCTTTGGCTGGACGATGTTGTAGCAGTACAGCAGCTCGCCCGCGCTCGCGTGGCCGGACACGTGTACGCGCGCGTTGCCGCCGTGGATGACGTCGGCGCCAAGCCTCAGCAGCCCGTTGATCACCCGGAACACCGCGTTCTCGTTACCCGGGATAAGGGACGACGCGAGCACCACTAGGTCGCCCGGCCCCACCCTGACCTTGTAGTCAAGGTTGGCGATGCGGCTGAGCGCGGCCATCGGCTCGCCTTGGGAGCCGGTGCACATGAACACGACCTTGTCCTTGGGCAGGTCGTCGGCCTTCTTTGCGTCGATCAGGATGCCGTCGGGGATCTTGAGGAAGCCAAGCTCCGCCGCGATGCCCATGTTGCGCACCATCGACCGGCCGGCAAAGGCGACGCGGCGGCCGTGTTTGTGGGCGGCGTCGATCACCTGCTGGACGCGGTGCACGTGGCTGGCGAAGCTGGCGCACACGATGCGGCCGTTCGACTCGCCGAAGAGCTTCTCGAGCGTCGGCCCGATCTCGTTTTCGTGCATCGTGAAGCCGGGCACCTCGGCGTTCGTGGAGTCCACCATGAACAGGTCGACGCCCTCCTCGCCAAGGCGGGCGAACGCGCGCAGGTCGGTGACGCGGCCGTCGAGCGGCAACTGGTCCATCTTGAAGTCGCCGGTGTGGAGCACGTTGCCCGCGGGCGTTCGCACCATCACGGCCAGCGCGTCGGGGATCGAGTGGTTGACCGCGACGAACTCGAGGCCGAATTTGCCGATCTGCTCCTTCTGCCCCTCCTTGACGCGCAGCGTCAGCGGCTGAATGCGGTGCTCCTTGAGCTTGGCCTCGATGAACGCAAGCGTGAGCGTGGAGCCGATCAGCGGGATGTCCGCGCGCAGCCGCAGCAGGTACGGCACGGCGCCGATGTGGTCCTCGTGGCCGTGGGTGAGGACGATCGCCTCGACGTCGTCGAGACGATCCTTGATGTAGCTGAAGTCGGGAAGGATCAGGTCGACGCCGGGCTGCGTGTCCTCGGGGAACAGCACGCCACAGTCGATGATCAGTAGGCGGCCGTCGAATTCGAGGACGGCCATGTTGCGGCCAACCTCTCCAAGGCCACCCAGGGCGACGACGCGGAGGGTTCCCTTCTGGAGCGGGGCCGGGGCGTCAAGCTCGGGGTGAAAGTGCATGTACTCGCTTCTTAGTTGAGGTAACCGGCGGCGCGGAGCGCGGCCGTGAGGTCTTCGTATTCGCGCGGGTTGGCCGCGAGCAGCGGCAGCCGCATGTGGCGGTTGTCGAGCACGCCAAGCGCTTGCATCGCGGCCTTCGCATTCATCGCGCCAGGGCCGTTGAAGATGGCGTCGTGCACGGGCATCAGGGCGTCATGGATGCGGTCAGCCTCTGCGGTGTCGCCCGCGTCGTGGGCCGCGATCATCGCCGCGATCTCGCGGGACGCGACGTGGGCGCTCACGGACACGACGCCGACGGCGCCCGCGCGCAGGAACTCAAGCGTCAAGGGGTCGTCGCCGGAATACCACGCGAGGCCCGTGCGAGCGATGCGGTCCTTGGCGGCTGCGACGTCGCCCGTGGCGTCCTTGACGGCCATCACGGTGTTGTGGCTTGCGATCTGGTCATAGGACTCGTCGGAGATCGCGAGTGCGGTGCGGCCCGGGATGTCGTAGATCATCACGGGCTTGTCGGTGGCCTCGATGATCGCGCTGAAGTGCGCGACCAGCCCCGCCTGAGACGTCTTCGAGTAGTAAGGCGTGAGGGCAAGGATGCCGTCCACGCCCGCCTCCGCCGCCTGCTCCGCCATGCGGACCGCGTGCGCGGTGTCGTTGGAGCCCGCGCCGGACAGGATCGACACATCCGCGCCGACTGCCTCGCGCACCGCGTGGATCAGCTCGACCTTCTCCGGCGCGTGGGTCGTGGGGGCCTCGCCGGTGGTGCCGCTCAGCACCAGGCCGTCGTTGCCTCGCTCCACCAGGAACTTCGCCAGCGTCTGGGCGGCGTCGAAGTCGATCTCGCCGTCCGGGCGCATGGGGGTCACCATGGCAGTAAGGACGGCGCCGAACGGGCGCTCCGGGCTGGTCATGCCTGCAAGCCTACCGGCGGGGAGCCTCGCCAGCCTCCGATGACGCGGCGGCCTCCCCTCAAGCCACTAGGCGACCGCATCCTCCGCATCGGGGTCGAACCAAGCGGTGACCTGAACTGCTTCAGGGTTGCTGAACCCCTCCTGAACCGTCACCGGCACTCCGTCAACGTAGTAGACGACGACGGCCCAGCGAGTCTCGGAACTCACTTCTCCGAGCGTCGTGAACCACAAACGGTATTCTTTGTTTTCGCCCTCGCGAGCATCGGCGAGCTGCAACTCCCACTCCAGGTCGGCATCGTCCACAGCGAATCCACTCGCGTCGCCGTGAATCGACACGAGATACGCGTCCGCAGGCACGTCCGGAATACCCGGGTACCAGTAGCCAGACGGCGGATTCGGAATCATCTCGGTCGCGCCGAGCGTGACGTAAAAGTGGTACGACTCCGTGAAGTCGAACTCCTCATTCCCGAGGTCCTCGCGCACAAGGGATGTCACGACTGGGTTCGGGTGCACCGCGGGAACTTCAGTGCCCGGAGTTTGCGACCGGTACGACGCTACCCATGCCACCGCTCCGTAGCCACCCGCCGCGAGCGCTGCAGCGGCAACCACGACTCCAGCGCCCGTAGCGGCGCGGCGCATCGAGATCGATCGAACCAGTCGCCGGTGATGCACATCGGCGAAGGCCGAATGCGCCGCGAGTCCCGTGGCGCGCGCGTCAATCGCGGTTGAAAGGAGGTCTTGGAATGTGTCGGTCATGATCGTGCTCCTTTTGCGGATACAGCCGTGGTCTCAGGTGGTTCAAGCCCGACTGCCTCGGGCAGGGCGGCGGCGAGCTTGTCGCGCGCGTTGCTGAGGTAGCGCTTAACGGTGCCGTCGGCAAGGCCAAGGTGTTGGGCAATCGCGGGCGTCGTCAGGTCGTCGTAATACCTCATGAGCACGCACGCCCGCTCCTGCGCGGACAGCGCGCGCATGGCGATCTCGACGTCGAGCGCGGCGTCGCGGTCCTGCGGTGCCGGCTCGGGATCGATGTCGCGGGCGACCGCCCGACGTGCTGCGGCAAGGCTGCGGTGCCGGTCGATCGCGAGCGTCTGCATGGTCCGGCGTACGTACTGCTCCGCGGCGTTGGCGTGCTCAAATTTCCTGCCATGCGCAAACGCCTTGATGATCGCGTCGTGAAGGAGGTCCTCCGCGTCAGCGACGGAACTCGTCAGCATCACGCCGTACGCCAAAAGGCGTGGCGAGCGCTCGGCGACGAGCTCCTCGACTAGCGGCTTCCATGCGGTCACGAGGGTGCCCCTTCATTCGTCTTATGAAGGAACTACGGTTCAGGAGGTGCATTTCGTTGCAGGCTGGCTGAGATTGGTTTCTCGCGGCGTGCCTACGGGCACGTTCCCCGGTGCTAGCAGTGGTCGCCTGGGAGGGCGCGACCATGCGCGCGACGATGTCCGCGCCGTGCCCCGTGTCGCCGTCGGGAGCAGGCACCGCAAAAGTCCCCGCCATCTGGTCGAGAGCGGCTCGCCGAAGTACACAAGGCGACCAGTACCCGCGGGCGACCTCTCGGGCGACGCCTGCGTCGAGCATGCGCGGGTATGCGTCGTGGGCCTGGGTACACGGCGCCTTGATCTCGGCCTCGACGAGCGCTTGCTGCTCCGTCGTGCCGTCCGCGACGGTGTACGCGCCGGGCTTACGCACCTGGACCGGCTTGCTCTGCAGACCCTGGGCGCCGTGCATCTGAAGACACCCAACGAAGGTTAGGGTCCACGTGTTTGAGCAATCATCGCGGCAATCGCCTGCGGACCCGCGTAGACGCCAGGTACATCGATATCGCAGCCAGCCCCGCCGAGCGTGATGGCGCGGAGCACGACCGATCCGCGTGAATCGATCGAGTAGACACCACCGCCGCTGTCCCCCTGGCAGGTATTGATCCGCATTCCTAGCGCCGGTACGAGGCACTCCACGGATGGTGGCACGAGGCCCTGTGCCCACGCCGCGCGAAGCACGGCATCGCACGCACCATCGGCAGCGGGGACGAGACTTACGTGCTTTGCGACGCATGGGCGGGGAGTCAAGGTGGAGAGACGACCCCACCCGACGGCCACCACTGGCGGCGTCACGCTCACGACGCCGTTGCTTGGACCAATCGCACCTTCCAACGGGGCCTCAAGGTGCAGAAGGGTGAGTCCCCGCGCTTTGCCAACCCCCACCGTTGCCGCGGTCACGTGGGTCCGGGCGGAAACCGCGGCACTGCACAAATCGCGAGCCCCAACGTAGACATCTGGCAACGTATCGGCATCGATGCAATGGCTAGCCGTCACAACTTCCGTCGGCGAGACCAGAGCTCCAGCGCAGAAGGCGTTCGCCCACGCGTATTCGTTCGGCGCGCTCGCATTCACGAGAGCGACGTAGACCGTCATGGGTAGCGGCGGAGGCGGGTCGGGCGCAGATGCACTGGACGTAAGAACGACGACTACCCCAAGGATCGCCGCGCGAACTAACACTTGGCGTTGCCAGGGCGCAGCGTGTAATCGACCAAGACTTCCTCGTGGTACCGCTGGCCATTGCTCGTGTATCGAATGTCGATGCGGTTTACAGTGGCATCGGCATCTGCATCGTGCGGCTCGACGGTGAAGATGAGGTTTGCGGTCACGCCGCTATCGATCGCCGCAGCGTCTGCGGCGACGAGGCGCGCCATAACTGCGTCCTCAAACCCCGACCCGTCGGCTCCCGGGGGAATTGCGAAGGTTCCGAGAAGTTCGCCCCTGGCAGCACCCTCGGTGTCCCAACCAAACGACACCGAAGCGACGTTCGTGCCCCTGCCCGAGACGCCAGTGACACGCACTTCTCGGGAGCCGTCGTTCGTGATGGGTTCACCGAAGTACACCTGGCGATCAAAGCCTGCAGGCACGCATATCTCCACCGTGTGGGCCTCTGCCCGGGGACCCCGCAACGGGCCGTTCGCCGGCGTACACGATGACAATGCGAGCGCACCTGCGACGAACGCAAGTAGCCGCCATCGGGCTATTGTGTCGCGCATCAGTTCTTCGCAACAATTTGGAAGGCGTTTGGCTGTGTCGCATAGTTTCCACTGCCACAGAGGTGCCCACCTGCCGTCGCAAACTTCACCACTAGTTTGCCCTTGGTGGACCACCCCGTTTGCGCCGAGAGTCCGACTCCATAGATGGTTACCGCGTTGCTCCACGTCACTTGCTTGTCCTGGTCCTTCGTAAACCCCGAGTCTTTCAGGTAGCGGATGCAGTAGTTCGCTGTAGGCGCGCTTACGCTGGCGAAACTCGTGCCACCAACCCACAAGTCAGAACGCACTTCGTAGTAGGAGGTCGTGGCATAGCCGTCGCCTGTTGACCATACGCACGAAACGAAGTACTTCCCATACCGGAATGCGGTGAGGGCCAACTTCGAGCCAGCTCCCTTGAGGGTCGGGA
The DNA here is from genome assembly GCA_963735005.1 of uncultured Actinomycetota bacterium. Taxonomy (GTDB): domain Bacteria; phylum Actinomycetota; class Actinomycetes; order Actinomycetales; family Demequinaceae; genus WTKG01. Next base: position 165,432 of record CAVTJA010000006.1, read on the forward strand.
AGTCGACCGTCGCGGTGGAGCTCACCGACGAGGTCCCGCTGGCAGAAAAACCGGCAGTTGCCGACGAGATCGAAGCTGCGACACCAAGTGCGGTCGATTGACCCGCAGAGTACTGGAAGTCTGCTGTCGCACCGGAGTTCGTCGAGAAGAGCCCGCCCACGGGGATCCACTTGTTGCCCAGGTTCGCGACCTTGGTGGACGCGCACGACTTCTGCTGATAGTCCGAAACCGATGCACCGCCGGGTGCGACCGATGTCGCCGCGACGCTTCCAACCGAACCAATGGCACCCAAATCCACAAACGCCGTCGGTGACTCGTCGCTACCCGATTCGGCGTCGCGCGCAACACTGAATGATCGCGTGAACTCAGATCGTCCGTTGTCGGCGGTAACCATGAGGTTCACCTCACCGTGCGTCGACGCGTAGTTTTCGAGATCGATGCCGTCGCCAACGACGACGTCGAAACTTCCGTTAGTCCCAACGACAGCAGTGCCGATGGGGTCGAGATTAATCCTCTCCCCGACTTGGAGGTGGGCGAGCGCCTCGTTCGCGGGCCAAGCAAAAACGACTACGCTCTGAGGCACCCGCTCCCCGTTGTCTACCTCAATTCGGCCATGAGCATGCACCACCTGTGGTGCATTGGCACTCTCCTCACCAACCGGGGCTCCGCCCACAGACAGCGATACGAACGCCATCGCGACCAGACCAACAAACATGCGGTTCCGGCCCTTGCGAGAGGGCACACTTGACAGTTTCATTTCGCCTCCGACACTTTAGTAGCGCCGGTCGACATGGCCGGTGAATCAGATGCTAGAGCGCCCGAACCTTGGCCCGCTAGTTGAGCTGCGCCCTCTCTTGTGGGGGCAGTTGGGCGGCTAGCACGTGTCCCCGGGGTGGAGCTGGTAGACGACGTGAATCGACTCCAGGTAGGTCTTGTCCCCGCTCGTGTACTCGACCTTGATCAGGGTGACCTTGGCCGACGCGGAGCGGTCCTTCGCTGTCGGGGCCAGGATGAGCGTCGCCGCTGCACCGGGCTCGATCTCCGCCTGGGCCGGGGCCACCATTCGCGCGACGATCTCGTCTCCGTGCGCGGTAGACGTGGCGCTCGCCGGGAGGGAGAAATTGCCGGGCACCTGGTCGAGGGCAGGACCCTGGAGATCGACCGCGAAGTCGACACTGGCGAGGTTGTCGCCCGAGCCGTTCACGGCCGTGACCGTCACCGGCTGGTCCCCGCTGTTCGTGAGCGGCTCGCCAAAGTACACGAGGCGGTCCGCGCCTGCGGGCGCGCACACTTGCACTGAGCCCTTGCCCAGGCGCGGTCCCACCAACGGCCCTTCCGTCGCGGGCGCGGAGCACGCCGCGAGCGCCAGCCCGGCCACAAGCGCAACGACCGAGCCAGCCAGGCCCCGCCGCATCCTCGTCACGGAGCCACGCGCCCGGCCTTGTTGAAGGCGTCGTAGGTCATGGGCATGAGCTCGGCCCAGCCGGTCTCCATCTTCTCGGCGACCATCTCGATCTCGCGCTGGGGGAAGGACGGGAAATGCGTGCCCTCTCGCGTGGTGCGCAGGCTCAGGAAGTTCATGAGCGCCCGGGCGTTCATCGTGACGTACATGGACGAGTAGATGGTCACGGGCAGGACCGCACGCGCGACCTCGCGGGCGACGCCTGCGTCGAGCATGCGCAGGTAGGACTCGTACGCCTGCGTGCATGACGCCTTGATCTCGGCCTCCACCAGCGCGTGCTGCTCGGCGGTGCCGTCCTCGAACGTGTACGCGCCGGGCTTGCCCACCTGTACGAGCTTGCGCTGCGGGCCGGGGAAGTAGAACGTGGGGCGCAGCTGGCGGTAGCGCCCCGACTCCTCGTTGTACGACGCGATGCGGTGCCGCATGAACTCGCGGAACACGAAGATGGGCGCCTGCACGTACCACGTCATCGAGTTGTGCTCGAAGGGGCTGCCGTGGCGGTCGCGCATCAGGTAATTGATGAGGCCCGCGGACTTGGTGGCGTCTGCGTTGACGTCCTCGAGCGACTGCTCGCCCTTGGTGGAGACGCGGGCGGCGAAGAGGACGTCGGCGTCGTTGGCGCTGGCGCGAACCAGCTCAACGGAGACGTCGGAACGGAATTCAATGGGGTCGGCTTCGGTCACGCCGCCAGCCTACTGGCGGGCTCGGACGGACGACGCTGGGCACGCCGGGCGCGGCGCGTCACGTGCCCAACCGTCCGCCTGCTGCCGACCCTGCTCAACTCCAGGCGTCCTGTGAGGACATGCGTGCGCATTCCCACGCCGATCCTGCACTCATGTCCTCACAGGACGCTGTGCGGCGGAGCGGAATACTGTCGCGGGCCGCGAGGCGGGCCCTGCGGCCGGAGCGCGCGGCCCCCGCGTGGCACCATGGCGACATGTTCAGCGCGCTCCCCCACCGCATCGTCACGGAGCGGCTGATCGTGCGCCGCTACGACGCCGCGGACGCGCCCGCCCTCCGCGAAGGCATCCTTTCCAGCCTTGACCGGCTGCGGCCCTTCATGGAGTGGGCCCGCGACGAGCCGCGCCCGCTCGCGGACCACGCGGCCACGATCGCGTGGTTCAACGAGGAGTTCGACGCCGGCCGGGACTTCTCGTACGGCATGTTCGACCGCGCCACCGGCGATTTCCTGGGGAGCACTGGCTACCACGTGCGCGGCGACGCACTCGAGATCGGCTACTGGGTCACCACGGCCGCCGAGGGCCTCGGCTACGCCTCGGAGGCCTCCGCGGCCCTCGCGCACGTCGCGCTGCACTTCCGCGGCGACAGCCGCGTCGAGCTCGCGAACGACCCAGCAAACGCGCGCAGCCGTCGCGTCGCCGCAGCGGCTCGGCTTCGCCGCTACGGGACTCGTCACCGACCGGTTCGGCCCGGACGTCCCCGGCCAGACGCCCGTCGAGGGCTGGGTGCTCACGCGCAAGGCGTTCGCGAGCTCCCCGGCCGCCGCGTACCCGCGCCCGGACCTGTTCGACGCCTCGGGTGCGGCCCTCGCCTGGCCCGCCTGACACGTGACAAACCAGACATCCACACCACCCCGGACGGGCGTAGGTTGGGTGCCATGAGCGGACCTATCGCAGACGTGTCGGTGCGGCCGGCGATCCCCGGCGACGAGTCGATCATCGCCGACGTCCAGCTGTCCGCGTGGCGCAAGGCGCTCGGCCCGGACATCGCCGGGGTGATCCCGCGCGAGCCTATCGAGGCGTCCTGGCGCGCGTCCATCGCGTCGCCCCCCACGCGCGAGCACCGCGTGTTCACGGCGACCGACGGACCGAACATCGTGGGATTCGCGGCCATCGCCCCGGGGGGCGAGCTGGTCGCGCTCGAGGTGGCACCCGAGCATCGGCGCAAGGGGCACGGGGCCCGCCTCCTTGCCGCTTGCGTCGACTCCATGCGCATCGCGGGTGCCCCGCATATGCGGGCGTGGGCGCTCGCTTCTGATCGGCCGCGGCAGGCCTTCTTCGAGTCCGCGGGCCTTGCGCCCGGCGGCGTCGAGCGGGTCTTAGAGGGGCCCGAGGGTGGCATCCCCGAGTCGCTGTGGCGCGCTGAGATCTAGCGCGCGCTCGGCGTCACCCTGCCTGCCGCGGCGCGGGGGCTCTTGCGGTCGCCTCGATCGCATCCGCTCCGGCCATGACCCCACGTCACGACGACCTTGAGCACATGGCAGGTCACCGCCGCAAGTTGCGCTCACCGACCACGGCGGCTAATTTGTTGCACGGCGCAACCAAAAGCAACGGAGCCTCGCGTTCCCTGGCTATGCGAGCGTCGTCCCTATTCATTGAAACCAGGAGGTTCTTCATGAAGCGCGCCGTCGCCTTTCCCATCGCGGTCACGCTCGTCCTAGCATCTGCCAGCGGTGCGTACGCCGCAGCTCGGCACTTCTACCGCTCAGACGCCGATGCCCAGGTCTCTGCCAACCCGAGAGCGACCTGCCTCGGCAAGACGCCCACGATCTACAGCACCAGTAGCGTCGTGATGGGCACCTCGGGCAACGACGTCATCGTGTCCACACGCGCCGATGCCGAGGTCTACGGCCTCGACGGAAACGACACGATCTGCGTGTACAACACCGGTGGATCGGCGTACGGAGGGCGCGGGCGCGACGTGATCTGGGTGGACGGCAACCAGTTCCACACGGTCGTCGGCGGTCCCGGCTCAGACGTGATCTTGTCGAGCAACATCTCGGTGCCCGGGCTCGGCGACGGCGGAGACAGCTTCCTTATCGGTGGCGAGGGTGACGACGTTGTGTACGGCGGCGGCGGCGACGAGGTCATCGGCGGCCAGGCTGGCAACGACCACCTCTACGGCGGCCACGGTGAGGACTGGCTGTGGGGCGGCCTTGGCGGCAACGACGTCGTCAAGGGCAAGCACAGCTTCGACAACTAGTTCCGACGGCTCGCCCGACTCCTCGTGGCCGGGGAGTGAGCGAACATGGGCCCCGCTGGCAGGACGGAAGCATCGCGCGACCGTTCGACCCGGCGGGGCCCCTTTGCGCTCGCAGACGCGCGGCTAGCGCCGCTTGAGCGCGTCGCGGTCGGCCCGGAACAGGTCTGCGGCGTGTGCGTAGCTGCGGCGGGCCATGCGGCGGTCGTTCGCGCGGTCGTACGCGAACGCGACGTGATACCAGGAGGCCCAGTCGTTCGGACGCGCATCCACGGCCGCGCGGGCGTGCGCGAACACGGCCTGCGCGGCGTCGTCCGTCAGCCGCCCGCTCGGGGTTCGGGCACCGGCGACCTCGGGCATCTGCCCGCGCAGCTCCAGTGCGTCCGTCATGCGCTGGATCCACAGCCCTGCGGACCACTCGCGAATCACCCACCACACTCCAACCGCGGGCAGGATAAGTAACGCGGTGCCGATGCCGTAGCCGGCGGGGCCGCCTAGGCGCAGCAGGACGACTGCGCGGTCGGCGACGAAGCCGATGTACAACGTCAGCAGCATCGTCACCGCGGCGGCGGCCAGGAAGCCGGGATTGCGCAGGAATTTCACCAGCTACAGATCCATGTACTTGTCGAGGCCGACCGTCAGGCCAGGGCGGCTCGCGACGGTGCGCACGCCCAGTAGCACGCCGGGCATGAAGGACTCGCGGTCCGAGGTGTCGTGACGGATGGTGAAGACCTCGCCGGGGTTGCCAAGCAGGACCTCCTCGTGCGCGAGCATGCCGCGAAGGCGGACCGCGTGCACGTGCACGCCGTCAACGGCCGCGCCGCGCGCGCCCAAGGGGTCCGATGCGGTGGCGTCCGGGGAGGCCGCCGTGCCGGCCTTGGCACGGGCGGCCGCGATCCCGGCGGCGGTGTGCGAGGCGGTGCCAGAGGGCGCGTCGACCTTGTCCGGGTGGTGGAACTCGATCACCTCGACCGACTCAAAATACGGAGCCGCCATCGCGGAGAACCGCATGGCGAGCACGGCCCCAAGCGCGAAGTTGGGGGCGATCAGCACGCCGACGTCGGGGGCCGACTCGAGCCGCGCGCGCACGCGGCCAAGGGAGTCGTCATTCCAGCCCGTGGTCCCTACGACCGCATGGATGCCGGCGTCGATGAGTGCCATCACGTTCGCCTCTGTAGCGTCCGGGACGGTGAAGTCCACGGCGACCTGCGCGCCCGCGGCGACCGCGGCGTCGACGTTGTCGTCCATGTCGAGCGCGGCGACGAGCTGGGCGTCGGGGGCGGCCTCGACGGCGCGCACCACCATGGAGCCCATGCGCCCTGCTGCGCCCAGCACTGCAACCTTGATCATGCGAACACCTTACCTACGCGGGGCCGACGCGGACACTGACGCGCGTGCGCCCCGCGAGCTCCGCGGCGATGGCCGCGACGTCTGTGGCGGTCACCGCGCGCACCTCGTCGAGCGCCTCGCCGATGCTCCACAGCTCGCCATGTTGGAGCTCGGCCTTGCCCAGCCGCGACATCCGCGAGTAGGAATCCTCGAGGCGCAGGACTGTTGTGCCGGATAGCTGGCCCTTGGCGCGCTCGAGCTCGGAGGCGGTGACGCCGTCGGCCATCCGCTCGAATTCCGCGGCGAGAAGCGCCTCGATCTCGTCGGCCCGGCCGGGCTGGCACGCGGCGTACATGCCAAAGATGCCGGTCTCGGCGTTGGGCGAGCCGAACGAGTAGGTGGAGTACGCCATGCCGCGCTTCTCGCGCACCTCCTGGAACAGGCGCGAGGACATCCCGCCGCCAAGGATCACGTTGTAGACGGCGATGGCGCTGCGGCGGTCCTCGGAGGCCTTGTAGCCGCGGCAGCCCAGCAGCACGTGCGCCTGTTCCGTGTCGCGCTTGATGCGCACCAACGGCGTCAGCCCCGCGTCCACAGCCGCGTTCTCGTCCCGCCGCGGCACGGGGGTCACGGCGCCGTCGGTACGCCATCCACCGGCCGCGAGCTCCTCAACCACCCACGCGCACACCTCGTCGTGGTCCACGCCGCCGGCGGCGGCCACGACCAGCGCCTGCGGCGAATACGTCTGCTGGTAGTGCTCCCACACGGCCGCGCGGGTCACCGCGCGGATGATGTCCGGGGTACCGCCGATGGGCCGCCCAAGCGGGTGCCCAGTGAGCACCGCCTCAGTGAACTTCTCGTGCGCGACGTCGCCCGGGTCGTCGTCGTTCATCGCTAGCTCCTCGAGGATCACCCCGCGCTCGGTCTCGAACTCGCCAGCGTCGATGACGGCGGACGTCACCATGTCGAGGATCACGCCGGTGGCCATGCGGGCGTCCGCGTCGAGCACCCGCGCGTAGTAGCACGTGTACTCCTTGCCGGTGAGCGCGTTCGACTCGCCGCCCACGCGGTCGAAGGCCTCCGCGATCTCGAAGGCGTCGCGCGTGGGCGTGCCCTTGAAAAGCAGGTGCTCGAGGAAGTGCGTGGAGCCGGCGTGCTCGGGGCTCTCGTCGCGGGAGCCGACGCCGATCCACGCGCCGATGGTCGCGGACCGCATCCCTGGGATGTGCTCGGTGACGACGCGCACCCCGCCGGGGAGCACGCTGCGCCGGATGACGGCGCCGTGGTCCTGCTCGACGGTGAGTTCTGAGCCGGGCGCGCCAGCGGCGACGAGGGGAAGGTCGTGAGGCATGCGCCAAGACTAGCCGCGCCCACCGAGACGTACGTCCCGACCACGGAGGGCGGCTGCAGGCAAAAATCAGAGAAAGCCTGACGCGTTCGCGCGCGCCGGAGGAGGAGGCACATCATGACTGCAACGACCCCTGCGACCGTGCTCCCGGACGTAGATATGTCACCCGAGCTGCGCGCTGCCCTTGAGGCGAGCCCGAGCATCGTCATTCCTGCCACTCGCGCAGAACTCTATGAACTGTCTCTCGGCCCGGACGGCGGCCCGGTGTTTTCTGTGGACTACGACGCGAACGGTGAGGTCATCCGAGAGGCGACGGTCACGCGCTGCCGTAACGGCATCGCCGTGAACTACCCCGAGGACTACATCCGCCGCCGCGACCCGCAGTGCATGCACATCGCTGACGACCGCCCCACGGACAAGACCCGCTACGCCGACGCGTTCGGCGCCAGTTTCGCACCCGTGCGCCAGGAGACGTTCGACTGGCTCGCGAGGCAGGACCTGGTGGTGGTGCCATTCAAGGCGGGCGGGCTCACGCATGGCTCGCCGTCGATCGCGGTGGTGCCGGCGAACGCGGCGTTCTTTGCGCTCGCGCTCGTGGACCTGCAGGGGTGGGTGACGTTCGACGAGCTCGGGCCGTTCTCTCCTCGCTCGATCCTGTACGTGGCGCCGCCGTTCCGGCACACGCATTTTGACGGCAAGCAGGTGGTGGTCCACGACCGCACCGAGACCCTGCACGAGATCTTCGCGTACAACCTCTACCCGGGCCCGAGCGCCAAGAAGGGCGTGTTCTCCGTCCTGCTCGACGTGGGCGAGGCCGAGGGCTGGATCACCGCCCACGCATCGGCCGTTCGCGTCACGACTCCATACGACAACGAGACCGTGATCATGCACGAGGGCGCCTCTGGCGGCGGCAAGTCCGAGATGTACCAGGACCTGCGCCGCGAGGAGGACGGCCGCATCCTGCTGGGCACCAACGTCGTCACCGGCGAGGACTACCACGTGACCCTGTCCGAGACCTCGCAACTCTCGCCAGTCACCGACGACATGACGCTGTGCCACCCGTCCATCCAGAATGGCGAGGGCCGCATGTTCGTCGCCGACGCGGAGGACGGCTGGTTCGTGCGCGTCGACAACCTTAAGCAGTACGGCGAGGACCCCCACTTCGAGCGCGCGGTCATCCACCCGGACGAGCCGCTGGTGTTCTTTAACATCGAGGGCGTGCCGGACGCAACGGTGCTGCCGTGGGAGCACACGCTCGACTCGAACGGCAAGCCGTGCCCCAACCCGCGCGTGGTGATCCCCCGCCGGATGATCACCAACGTGATCAACGAGCCAGAGCCGGTGGACGTGCGCACCTTCGGCGTGCGGATGCCAGCATGCACGGCGCTCAAGCCCAGCTACGGGATTATGGGCATGACGCACTTTGTGCCTCCGTCGATTGCGTGGCTGTGGCGGCTCATCGCGCCTCGCGGAGACAAGAACCCATCCATCGGCGAGAGCGCCGACGCTGTCAAGCGGCTCGAGCACGGCGGCATGGTTGCCGAGGGCGTGGGCTCCTTCTGGCCGTTCTCGACGGGCACCAAAGTGGCCGCCGCGAACCTCCAGCTGCGCCAGATCATGGACTACCCGCGGACGCGCTTCGTGCTGACCCCCAACCAGCACATCGGCGCCTACAAGGTGGGCTTCAACGCCGAGTGGCTGACGCGCGAATGGATCGCCAGGCGCGGCGCGGGCCGCATGCGCGCCGACCGCCTGACCCCCGCGAGGTGCCCGCTGTTCGGCTACGCGCCCGACGAGATCTCGCTCGACGGCCAGAACGTGCGCCGGACCCTGCTCCACCCCGACCAGCAGTCGCAGGTGGGCATCGAGGCGTACGACGCCGGCGCGGCCATCCTGACGGGGTTCTTCAAGTCCGAGCTCGAGCAGTTCCTCACCGACGAGCTTGACCCGCTGGGACACGCGATCATCGATGTATGCATGCGCGACGGGTCCGTGGCGGACTATGAGGCAATCACGCCGATGTACCTGTAGGCCTGCGCAGGCGTGTCGCCGCGCGCGTTTGACACGGGCCGCGCGCGCCGCCACCGTGAGTCCATGACTTCACTCCGTGCCGCGCTTGCCGCGCTCGCCATCACGCTCGCAGTGACCTCGTGCGCGCCCGCCGACACGCCCACGCCTACCTCGCCCACGCCCGCCGCCACAACGCCTGCGGCGACGGCGACGGAAACGGCGCCTGTGCCCTCAGCGACCGCGACGACCCCCGCGCCGACCGCTACCGAAACCGTTGAGGCCCCGACCGCGCCGTCGGCGAAATTCGCCGACGACGTTGCGTTCACCCTTAAGGGCTTCGGCGGCATCAAGCCCGGCGATACCTTTGGCGATTTTGCCGCGGCGTCGGGATGGCAACACGACGGTTGCTGTGCGCCCGGCAACAACTTCTTCGTCTCACCCTCGCCCGACGCGCACTGGAAGTTGTGGACGCCGCTCGTGGTGCCCGACGGCAAGGCGGCAAACGGCGACGAGTCCGACTGGCCCATCAAGTACTTCTCGCTCGAACTCTCACCCCTCCACCGCGGCGACGGCCCGACCGGCCCAGTGGGCCCGGCGGGGCTTCGCCTCGGATCGCCGCAGAACGCGGTCGTCGAGGCGTTCCCGGACGCAAAGGTGCGCGACTATTACTTCGAGTTCGGGGACACGACGTACCGGCAGTACATCGTGCCCGCGGGGCACGGCACCTACATGGTGATTGCGACTGTCGACGGAGTCATCGACCAGTTCCGCTGGGGCTCGACCGAGTTCGCCGATGGCTGGGATACCCTCCACAGCGACTAGCCAGGCGGATAGGAGCCTAGGCGGCCCCCTGGATACCGATGGGCGGGCCACAACGGCCCCCTGGGCGCCTAGCGGGCGCCGGGCCTACTCGGATGCGTCTCCGGCTTCCTTGGCCTTTTGCTCGCGCTTGGCGCGCGCGCTGGCCGCGATCTGCCAGCCGAAGTACCCGAGCGCGGCGAACACCGCACCGTAGAAGAAGGCGGTCGTCCACGGATTCGCGGGCTCAACGACGTCGGCAACCTCAAGAATGAGCATCTGCCAAGCCTAGCCCGCAAGCGGGGTCTCAGAACCCCCGGCGTGAGGCGACCTCGCGGCCTCACCGAAGCGTCGGGACCCCTTCCACGCGACCACACCCACGCCGACCGCGATCACCACATCACCGACGCTGAAGGTGTTAGCGAGCGGCAGCGGCGCGGGCCACGCGAACACGTCCCCGAGCCACAGCAGCACCGGGTGCTCAAGCACCGCGGAGTTTGCGAAGGCGGCGTCGTGGTCCAGGCCCGCCGCGGCTACCGCCGACGCGCTCGCGGGCAGCGTGCCGCCATTCAGCGCAATCACGATCCCGTTGAGCAGCGCACCTGCCGCCACCACCCACGCGCCCACTACACGCCTGTTGAGCCACAGGAAGGCGACGGCGGCGGCGTAGGTCAGCACGTGCAGGATGGGCGCCAGCGCGCCGGGCAACTCCATGGTGATGACCGCAAGTTGCGCCGCCACCGCGGCCCACACCAGCACGGGCCAACGCCAACGATGGAGCAAGACGCCCGCAGGCCAGCGCCCGGCAATCACTGGCGACAGGAGCGCCAGCAGGCTGGCGACGGCGACTAACACCGTCAGCTCTTCGCGACGGACGCGGGGCCATCGGCGCGCCGTTCGGCCGCGAGGCGTTCCTCGATCTTCTCGGGCGTCACGGGCCGGCCAAGGTGGTAGCCCTGGCCGATCACTCCCCCGAGTTCGCGCAGCGCGTTCGTCGTCTCCTCGTCCTCGACGCCCTCGGCCACGACGCGCAAGCCAAGCGCGAGCGCCAGCGAGACGGTCGAACGCAGGATCGTCAGGTCCTGAGCATCGGTCGCGATGTTGCTCACGAACGAGCGGTCGATTTTCATCTCGTCCACCTGCAGGCGCCGCAGGTAGCTGACGGACGCGTTGCCCGTGCCGTAGTCGTCGATCGATATCTCGATGCCCAGGTCGCGCAGCGACTTGATCACCGCATCGGCGCGGATCGGGTCAGACAGAATCCCCGTCTCGGTGACCTCAAGGACAAGGCAGTCGAGCGGGACACCGTGACGCGCGGCGACGCCTTCGATGTGAGCAGGCAACGACAGGTCGCCCAGATGCCGCGCCGACAGGTTCACTGCCATTCGCAGGCGGTAACCCTCGCGACGCCACCGCGCGAGCTGGCCAAGCGCCGAATCGAGCACGTATTCGGTGAGCGGGAAGATCAGACCCGAATTCTCTGCGAGCGGGATGAATTCGTCCGGCCAAATCTCGCCGCGCTCTGGGTGATCCCACCGCAGCAGCGCCTCGACGCCAAGCACCCGCCGGCCATCGAGCTCGACCTGCGGCTGGTACACGACCCGCAGTTGTCCCCCGTCGAGCGCGGTGTGCAGGTCCGCGAGTAGCTGCAGTCGCTCCACGGTATTCACGTCGAATTCGGCTGCAAACGTGCTAATCCGGTCGCGTTCGAGCTTCGCGTGGTACAGCGCGATGTCGGCGTTCTTCATCAAGGTGTCGCCGTCGTTGCCGTGCTCCGGCGCAACCGAGACGCCGATGCTCGCCCGCACAAGTAGCTCGAGGTTCTCGATGTGGAACGGGTTGTCGAACGACGCAAGGGTGGCGTCGGCAACTTGGCGCGCCTCGTCGCTGTCGCCGAGCACAACGATCGCGAACTCGTCGCCACCGAGCCGGTGCACCGTGGCCGATTCCGGAGCGGCGCCCACCAGCCTGCTGGCCGTCTCTTGCAGGATTCTGTCGCCCACGGGGTGGCCCAGCGTGTCGTTGAAATCCTTGAAGTGGTCGAGGTCAATGAGCACCAAACCCGGACCCATGCCGTCGCCGGCCCTGGCCGCCGCAAGAGCGCGGGCCAAGTCGTGGGACACCTGGCCGCGATTGCCGAGACCAGTCAGGGCGTCGTGCGTCGCGTCGTGAGCGTGCCTGGCGACGGCGGACGCGAACAGGTGCGCGGCAATCACCGGCGGGGCGAGTAGCGCGAGCGCCGCAACGCCGTCCGAGGCGACAAGGGCCGCGATGCCGCCGACCGACAACAGCACCACCAGCGTGACGAGGAACTGGCTGATGTCCTCGAGAAGCACCGCGCGCACCGTTCGCATGGTGGCGAGCGAGATGACCCCAGCGACGATGATCCAGTTGACGATCACCATGGCGAGGCCAGCGGCCAGGAGCGGGCCGAGGTGCGAAATGTCAAAGGGCTGCGGCACCGCCAGCAGCGGGACCCCAGCCAGCGCGGTGTAGACCGCGCCCGCGGCGAGCATGCTAAGCGCGTATTGCCCCGAGTTGAAGAGCGATTTCTTGATCGGTCGACGGTGGATGACGTCGTCGGCGAGGCTAGCCGCGGCCTGGACCGCCACAGCTATCCCGACGCCAGCGACGGCCACGAGCGCGAGCACGAACGGTGCGGACGTCGACAACGTCCGCTCCGTGGCCCCGGCGCGGATAAGCCGGATGGGCTTGATCTCACCCGCGATTGCGGCCACGGCGAGAAACAACGCTGGCCAGGCGAGCGTCGCCGTCGCCGTAGCGGCCCACGGCGTACCAATGAGGACGATGGCCGCGCCGGCAAATCCGAATACACAGACGAGTGCCACGTAGCCGGTAAGCCGCGAGGGTGGCGCCAGGGGTTTCTCCCCGGCGCCACCCTCGCGCGGCGTGGGACTTACGCCCACTTAAATCCTGCGCCGACGACTGCGGCCACTGTGACGATGGTGGCGGCGCTTGCGCTGATACGGACGACCTTGCTGTTCTGGAAAATGGTCCACTTGTCCATGAGAATCTCCTCTTCCCTTGGGCGGCACCAGTCCCGTGATTTTCCGCGCGCTATACGCAGCGGTGGCGTCACAGTCCAGGCGTTTCCGCCCTCACCCCTCAGTGACGATGATCGCCGGTCGACGATCATTTCCCATCTTGACAGGTTGTGAATCCGGAGGCGCGAAAAACGCCCGAATTCGTGGCGCCGCAGCAAAAGTTTCGCGAAGCGGTGTCCCACGTGTCACTTCAGTCACATGAGAACGGCGGCGGCCCCCGTAGGGGAGACCGCCGCCGCGTCGTGCTTCTAAGTGTGGCTACTCGTCGTCGCCAGCGGCGTCGCCCTCAGTACCGTCTTCGACGATGCCAAGCGACAGCTTGCCGCGCGGGTCGACCTCGTTGATCGCGACCTGAATCTTCTGGCCGATCGACAGCACGTCCTCGACGTTCTCCACGCGCTTGCCACCGACAAGCTTGCGAATCTCCGAGATGTGCAGCAGGCCGTCCTTGCCAGGCGCCAGCGAGATGAACGCACCGAAGGCGACCGTCTTGACGACGGTTCCCACGAAGCGCTCGCCGACCTCGGGCATGTGCGGGTTGGCGATCGCATTGATCGCGTCACGCGCAGCGTTGGCGGACTCGCCGTTGTCGGCGCCGATGAACACAGTGCCGTCGTCCTCGATCGAGATGTCGGCGCCGGTGTCGTCCTGGATCTGGTTGATCATCTTGCCCTTCGGGCCAATGACCTCACCGATCTTGTCGACGGGCACCTGCACCGTGATGATGCGCGGCGCGAAGGGGCTCATCTCGTCGGGCTCGCTGATCGCCGCGGCCATGATGCCGAGGATGTGCAGACGTGCATCCTTGGCCTGGCCGAGCGCGCCAGCAAGCACCGACGCGGGAATGCCGTCGAGCTTGGTGTCCAGCTGGATGGCCGTGATGAACTCCGACGTTCCGGCAACCTTGAAGTCCATGTCGCCAAAGGCGTCCTCGGCTCCCAGGATGTCGGTGAGGGCGGCGTACTTGGTCTCGCCGTCGACGGTGTCGGACACGAGGCCCATCGCGATGCCCGCGACCGGCGCGCGCAGCGGCACACCGGCGTTGAGGAGCGCGAGGGTCGAGGCGCAGACCGAGCCCATGGACGTCGAGCCGTTGGAGCCGAGCGCCTCGGACACCTCGCGGATCGCGTAGGGGAAGTCGGCGCGGTTCGGCAACACCGGCACGAGCGCGCGCTCAGCGAGCGCACCGTGGCCGATTTCGCGACGCTTGGGCGAGCCCACGCGTCCCGTCTCGCCCGTCGAGAACGGCGGGAAGTTGTAGTGGTGCATGTAGCGCTTCTTCTTCTCCGGGGAGAAGGAGTCGATCTGCTGCTCCATCTTGAGCATGTTAAGCGTGGTGACACCCATGATCTGGGTCTCTCCGCGCTCGAAGATCGCCGAGCCGTGTGCACGCGGGATGACGCCAACCTCGGCGGACACCGGGCGGATCTCCGCAAGGCCGCGGCCATCGATGCGGACGCCGTCCTTGAGGATGCGCTGGCGGACGGTCTTCTTGGTCACGGAGCGCACGGCAGCCGAGATCTCGCCCTCGCGACCCTCGAACTTCGCGTCGAGCGCCTCGTGAGCCTCGGCCTTGATCTGGTCGAGGCGCGTCTCGCGCTCCTGCTTGTCGGCGATCTTGAGCGCGTCGGACAGCGCGGCCTCGGACTGCGCGGAGACGGCTGCGTAGACGTCGTCTTCGTAGTCGAGGAAGCGCGGGAACTCCTGGACCTCCTTGGCGGCCTTGCCTGCGAGCTCGATCTGAGCCTCGCACAGCGCCTTGAGGAACGGCTTCGCCGCCTCGAGACCCTGGGCAACGACCTCTTCGGTGGGCGCGACGGCGCCCTCGGAGATGAGGTTGAAGGAGTCGTCCGTGGCCTCGGCCTCGACCATCATGATGGCGACGTCGTCACCGGCGATGCGGCCAGCGACGACCATGTCGAACACCGCGCGCTCCTTCTCGGAGTAGCGCGGGAACGCGACCCACTGGCCGTCGATGAGCGCGATGCGCACACCGGCGATGGGGCCCGTGAACGGCAGGCCTGACAGCTGGGTCGAGGCGGACGAGGCGTTGATCGCCAGGGTGTCGTACGAGTCGTCCGGGTTGATGGACAGCACGGTGATGACGACCTGGACCTCGTTGCGCAGGCCGGACACGAAGGTCGGGCGCAGCGGCCGGTCGATCAGGCGGCACGTGAGGATCGCGTCTGTGGACGGACGGCCCTCGCGCCGGAAGAACGAGCCGGGGATCTTGCCGGCAGCGTAGGTACGCTCCTCGACGTCAACCGTCAGCGGGAAGAAGTCGAAACCCTCGCGGGGCTTCTTGCCGGCCGTGGTGGCAGACAGCAGCATCGTGTCGTTGTCGAGGTACGCGACAACCGAGCCGGCTGCCTGCTGGGCCAGGCGGCCCGTCTCGAAGCGCACGGTGCGCTTGCCGAACTTGCCGTTATCGATAACGGCCTCGGCGAACTTGATTTCAGGACCTTCCATAAGGTCTGAGCTCCTATTCAAATGGAGCAGGCAGGGAAGAACGTGGGGCTCTCACCTCACCACTGATCTCCAGTCGAAACGGTCGAAACCCTGAGGTTTCGCTCATCACCACCGAGGATCAGCGTTCAGCCAGCCTGCGAGATGTGTGATTATTCAGGCGGCCCGTGGTCCGGGCGGCCTCGGCAATGCTATCAGAGGGGGCGCCACACGCCGGGTATCGCGCCGCGGCGCTACTGCAGTGCGCCGATAATGAGCCCCATCACGGCAAAGGACACCACGCCGTAGCCACCGTTGATGAGCATCAGCGTCCAGCTCCGGCGCTCGAACAGGTAGACGATGCCCAGCGCCGCCGCGAAGAACGTCAGGCCCGCCACGGCGCCGACCGTAGTGGCGAACGCGACGGACTCGGAGCCGATGAACGCCGCGAGGCTCGTAGCGATGACAACCGCGAGCAGAAGACTCCCAGAAAAAACGCGAACTGCACCGGATCTGAGCTGCTCGTCGGTAACGCCGGCCGCGCGTTGCCACGGCTTTGCAAACAAGACCGAGTACCAGAGCCCACCGAGGACGAACATGGACAGCGCGGCGAGGCCGACGGCAACAATGCTGATGGTGTTGTCAGTTTCCATGCGACAACGGTGCCAGCGCCGCGCCCGTCAATACTTGTAGAAAATCACGCCTCGTCGGTCGCGAGGAACGACGGTTCGGCCCGGCCTTCGTGACCGAGCGCCTTCACATATGCGCGCGGCGACACGCCCGCGAAGCGCGTAAAGCTGCGGATGAAGTGCGGCTGGTCGTAGTACGAACTGCGAGCCACGAGGGCAGTCCAGGTAGGCAACTCCCCTGGTTCGGCGAGGACGCGCAAGAACTGGTGGAAGCGATGCACATCGGCGTGCGCCTTGGGGGTCACGCCAGTCGCGCGGCGGAAGGCCGACGCCACGGCGGACGGCGTGATGCCTACGCGCCTGGCGATGTCGCCAATCGGCGTGTCGGGCTCGGACTCGATGGCCCGCGCCACCGCCGTCGCTAAAGGGTCCGGGGCGTCGCCCGTGAGTGAATCCACCAGCGCGCGTTCGAGGCCGCCGAGAGCCGCTTCGGCATCGTCGCTGCCCGCGTGCTCAGTGGCCACGTCGTGAACGCGAGGGAGCAGCGCCGCGGCGAGGCGGACCTCATCCGCAAACGGCGCAAGGCCAAGTGCGCGCCAGGCAGACGGTTCAAGTTGCGCGCCCACGTGATGCAGATGGGTCGGATTTCGGTTCACCAGGTACGTCGATTGCAGTCCGGACACGAAGGCCCCCGCACACTCAAGTCCGACGGGATCCGCGCCGTGGCTCAGAACTTCGTAGGGCTGACCGAGATTGACGATGACGTGCACAAACGGGATAGGCAGGATCCGCTCGATCGCGCCGCGCGTGGGAGCCGACAGAAACCACAGCCTCCGCACGATTCCGGCCAGCTCTGTCGGGGGCTCGCGGTCAACATAGATGGGGGGCGCGTCGCCACGAACGTGAGTCACAGTTGGCCCTTCCGTGTGCGCGCGCAGTGCGCGCGTCGCTCGGTGTTGCGGTGCTGTCGCCCATGGTAAACGCGGCACTCACGATTGCCGTGCTGCTGACGTCAATCCACGTCCCCGTCACGTGAGGATCGCGCAACCGCTAGCGTGTTCACATGACCCGCGTGCTGCTTGTCCATGGTGCCGCGCTGACGTCGACGTGTTGGGACCCGTTGCGGACCCACCTTCGGGGCCACCGCGTTGACGCACCCAGGCGGCCGTCCACGGGCAACTTGCACGACGAGCTCGCATTCCTCGCGCCGCTTGCCGAAGGCGCTGTGGTCGTGGGCGTCAGCGACGGCGCGACGCTCGTGCTCGCGCTTGCGGCGTCCTCCGTGACCATGGCTGCGGCTATCGCCCACGAGCCCGCCGCGGGAAGCCTCCAGCCCAAGCTGCTCGCGCCGATGCTCGCAGCCCTAGGCGCCGGCGGCGTGGACGAGTTCGCCCGCGCGCTGTACGGCCCCACCTGGCGCCGCCCGGTCCACCTTGACGACGACGCGGTGCGCCGCGACATCGCCATGTTCCGCACCTTCGAGCCGCAGCGCGCCCGGCCCGGCCAGGGTCACGTGCTCGTCACCACTGGGTCCGAATCGCCCGCGATTCGTCACAGCACCGCGGCAGCGCTGCAGTCCCGGCTCGGGTACTCCACGGCGCCGATCGCGCGCGTGGGCCACTACATCCAAAAGGAAAACCCGACCGCGTTCGCTGCGCTTGTGCGCGCGACGCTGGCCGGGGTTCCGGAACGGGGCTTTGCTAGCGGCGGAGCCCCAGGCGCTCAATGAGCGAGCGGTAGCGCTCGATGTCGATCTTCTGCAGGTAACCCAGCAGACGACGGCGCTGGC
Source organism: uncultured Actinomycetota bacterium (assembly GCA_963735005.1). GTDB lineage: Bacteria > Actinomycetota > Actinomycetes > Actinomycetales > Demequinaceae > WTKG01. The sequence goes on from CAVTJA010000006.1 coordinate 183,247, forward strand.
CGACGAGCAGCAGCAGGCCGCGGCGCGAGTGGTGGTCGTGGGGGTGAAGCTTGAGGTGCTCCGTCAGATCGGAGATTCGGCGCGACAGCATCGCAACCTGAACCTCGGGGGAACCGGTGTCGCCCTTGCTGGTGGCGTACTCCTCCATGATGGACTTCTTTACTGCTGCGTCGAGCGGCACTGTGTCTCCTCTTGGCTCGTTGCGCGGCGCTCCCAGGCCTGTTCTCTGGGGCACTACTGTCCGCGGCCGGTTGTGTACGGCAGCGCCAATCCTAACAGCCGGCCCGCGCCACCCCGACCGAGGACGCGCCGCGTGACTCGCGTCCGCCGAGCTACTTCTTCTTGCCGCCGGGACGATGCCCGAACACCGGGTCTCCGGCCCTGGCACCTTCGCCGCGGGCTGGGCCACCGATGTTCGACTGGGGAATGGGCCCCATCGGCCCAATCTCGGGGGGAACGCCGCCAGTGTTCGGACGCTCCCGAATGCGGCGCTCGAGTGCCGTCGCGACGCGGGTCATCGAGAAGTTGATCAGAATGTAGATCGCGGCGCCGACGAAGAACAACGGGAACAGGTAGTCGCCGCCAAAGTAGTCGCGGTTGAGCTTGATCGTGCGGAGCAAGTCCGCGTACCCGACGATGAAGCCGAGCGATGAGTCCTTGAGCAGGACAACGAGCTGCGACACGAGTGAGGGCATCATGGTGCGCACCGCCTGCGGCATCTCGATCAGCAGGATCGTGCGCAGGCTCGACAGGCCCAACGACAGCCCCGCCTCGCGCTGCCCGCTCGGAAGCGACGCCAGCCCCGCACGCAGAATCTCGGCGACGACCGCAAGGTTGTACACCGCGAGGCCGAACACGACGCTCTGCAAAGGCGACCAGCCGAAACCGAGCTTGGCTAGGAACATCATGAGCAACACCGGGAGGCCGCGCAGGCCCTCCGTCACGACCACCGCCGGGACCTTCACGAGCGCGCGCCGTGACTTGCGGATGATCGAGAGCACGCCGCCCAGGAGGAAGGCGATGGGTGCGGCCAGGAGCGCCGCGAGTAGCGTCGCACCCACGCCCTTGATGAGTAGCGAATACCACACGTCGGATGCGGTTTGACCCTTGGGAGGATCCCACAGCACCTTCCACCGCTCGTCGAACAGGCCCTTGTTGTACATCGAATACACGGCCCATGCGGCGGCCGCCGTGAGCACGACTGCAAACATGACGTTGAGGATGCGGTCGATGAGCAGCGCGCGCGGGCCGGGCGCGTCGTAGAGCACCGATGAGGTCATCGGACGATCGCCACCTTCCGCTCGATAGCGCCGGCCGCAATTCCCAGCGGAATCGTGATCGCGAGATAGCACAGGCCGATGCCGACAACGATCCCCACGCTGTCCGTGGGATTGCGGTTGCTGAGCTGCAGCGACACCGCGGTGAGTTCGGTGAACGCGAATCCCGCCGCCACCGACGTGTTCTTCGTGAGCGCGATAAGCACGCTAATCAGCGGGGGAATCGCGGTGCGCCACGCCTGCGGCAAGATCACGTGTATCAGCACCTGCACAAATGTGAGGCCGTTCGCTCGAGCGGCCTCTGCCTGACCAACGCCCACCGCGTTGATGCCGGAACGCAACGCCTCGCACACGAAAGAACTCGTGTACATCGTCACGGCGATGAAGGCGGGGATAAAGCCCGTGGGAACCGTGATGCCGAGCCATGTGACGTATGTCGGCTCGAGAGCCAGAACTATCCCGAACGCTGGCACGACGAACACCCAAAAGAAAAACATCAACGTCAGCGGCGTCGACCGGACAATTTCAACGTAGAGCGTGCCAAGGGTTCGCAACGGCCCCACGGGAGACACTCGAAACGCGGCGAGCACCGTGCCGAGCAGGAGTGCCCCGACTGCGCCGGTCGCGGTGAGCAACAGGGTTCCGAGAAACCCCTGCCACACCAGACCTGCGTTGTCGACAAGCGCGCCCATGTTTCCTCCTGGTTGGCGTGTGGCCCCTCCTCGCGGAGGGGCCACACGCGGTGCACCGAGTTAGTTGACCGTGTAACGGTCAACGCTGGGTGCGACGGCCGGCGGCAACACAGTGCCGGCAGTCTTTGCCCACGCGTCCGCCCACGTGCCGTCGGCGAAGCTCTCCTCGAGAACGTCGTTGATCCAGTTCCGGAATTCGTCGTCGGTTCGCGCCAGGCCAATGCCGTACGGCTCGGTCGTGAACGGCTCTCCGACCACCTTGAACTCGTCAGGGTTTTCGGCGACGTATCCCGCGAGGATCACGTTGTCAGTCGTGACGACGTCGACCTGCCCGTTGCGCAGCGGCTCAAGGCAGTCCGTGTAGGCGCCAAACACCACGAGCTTCGCGTCCGGGTAGTTCGTGCGAATGTTTTCCGCAGGCGTCGAGCCCTCCACGGAGCACACGTTCTTGCCCGCAAGGTCCTCGGGTCCATTGATGTCGTCCGTCCCGACCAGCGTCATCAGCGCCTGGCCAGCCGAGTAGTACGGGCCCGCGAACGAGACCGTCTCCTTGCGGCTGTCGTTGATCGTGTACGTCGCGATGACGATGTCGACCGTCCCGTCCTGAATGAACTTCTCGCGGTTCGCTGACACGGTCTCGACCCACTTGATCTTGTCGGGCGCAGATGCCGAGCTTGCCCGCGATGATCTTGCCGATCTCGACGTCGAAGCCCTCGGGAACGCCGCTCGGCGCAAGGAGGCCAAACAGCGGCTGGTCGAACTTGGTGCCGATGGTGATGGTGCCAGCGTCGGCCAGCTCACGCATCGTCGAGCCCTCCGGGAAAGACGCCGGGTCGACATTCGAGGTGCCGCCGGACGACGAACATGCGCTGAGAGTCAGCATGGCCGCCGCGAGGAGCGCACCAACTTTCAAGGTTGTCTTCATCTCTTTCCTCCAATCGGGGGCCCGCCGAGTTGCGGGGTCCCCAGACGCCACTAGTGCGTCAAGATCTTGGACAGGAAGTCCTTCGCTCGTGCGGACTTCGGCTTGGTGAAGAAGACCTCGGGAGAGGCCTCCTCGATGATCTGGCCCGCGTCCATGAACACCACCCGGTTCGCCGCCCTGCGCGCGAAGCCCATCTCGTGGGTGACCACGATCATCGTCATGCCTTCCTTGGCGAGGTCGGTCATGACATCGAGGACCTCGTTGATCATTTCGGGATCAAGGGCCGAGGTGGGCTCGTCGAAGAGCATGACTTTGGGCTGCATAGCGAGGGACCGGGCGATGGCAACCCGCTGTTGCTGGCCGCCGGACAACTGGGCCGGGTACTTGTCCGCCTGCTGAGCCACGCCGACGCGCTCGAGCAAGGACATGGCAAGCTCGCGGGCCTCGGACTTTGGGGTGCGCTTCACCTTGGTGGGGCCGAGCATCACGTTTTCGAGGATGGTCTTGTGCGCAAAGAGGTTGAAGGACTGGAAGACCATGCCGACGTCGGCCCGCAACCGCGCGAGCGCCTTGCCCTCCTGCGGCACGGGCACGCCGTCGATCGCGATCTCGCCGGAGTCGATCGTCTCAAGCCGGTTGATGGTGCGGCAGAGCGTGGACTTGCCGGACCCCGAGGGCCCAATCACGACGACGACCTCACCCTGGGCAACGCTCAGGTTGATGTCCTGCAACACGTGCAACTCGCCGAACCACTTGTTCACAGCGGTCATCGAGACGAGGGGAATCTGTGCCGCTGAACGTGCCTGTGAGTTCTTGGCCATTCTTTGACCATAGACTTCCCGGCCGGAAATTGTCAGGCCGAAGGGAACAATCCGATAACGTTCCTGCACCACGCGACGTCCTCGGCGAGCGCGGCCGCAAGCGCCTCCATGGAGCCGAAGTCGAGCATCGGCCGGCGGTAGTCGACGAAGTCGAGCGCGACCGTCGCCCCGTAGAGGTCGAGGTCGCGGTCGATCACGTGTGCCTCGCAGCGAAGCTCGTTGCCACCGACGGTGTAGTTGAATCCGAGACTCACGGCGGAGGGGAGGGGCTCACCCACCACGGAAGAGCCCTCGCCGTTCGGCCCAGTTTCGAGCACGGTGAGCAGGCCCGCATAGACGCCGTGACCGGGAATCATGCCCGCGGTGATGTCGAGGTTCGCGGTGGGGAATCCAAGGTCGCGGCCGAGCGCGTCGCCGTGCACGACGGTTCCCCGCAGTCGGTGCGGGCGTCCAAGCACCTGCGCCGCCTCGGCCACACGGCTGGCGGTGAGCAGCTCGCGCACCCACGTGCTCGACCATGGCCGGCCATCCGGGCCGTCGCCCGCCGCCGCCTTGTCGACGATGTGGACGTCAAACCCGAGGGCCTCCCCCAGCGCCACCATGGTGGAGGCATCGCCGGAGTTACCAGAGCCAAACTTGGTGTCCGCGCCGATGACGACGACGGCGGCACCGAGACCGTCCACGAGGTAGTCGCGCACGAACCGCTCGGGGCCCTGCGCCGCGAACTCGAGCGAGTACGGCTGCACGAGCACCGCGTCGAGCCCTGTCGCGGCGAGTCGCTCAACGCGGTCATCGATGCCGGTGATCAGCACGGGCGGATCCTCGGGACGATGCACGGCGAGCGGGTGGGGATCGAACGTCATCGCGACCGACCGCCGGCCTGCGTCGGCCGCGTCGGCTACCATCGCGGACAGCAGCGCCTGGTGGCCGCGGTGCACGCCGTCGAAGTTTCCGAGCGTGACGACTGTTGGCCCGAAATCCGCCGGGACCTCGGCGAGAGAATGCCACACGTGCGTCATACCGCCGCCCCCTCGAACACGATCACGGGACGCAACCACGCGCCTTCTTGGCGCACGATCGCGACCAAGGTAGCGCCGTCATCGGCCAGCGCGGCGGCGTGCGCGCCGCTCCCGAGGGTTGCGCCGCCGGCTGGAGCGCGTCGGCCGTGGCTCAACTCCTCGCGACCGTCGCCGTCGACCGGCACCGACTCCAGCGCGCCTGCGGCCGCCTCGGCCAGGGCGTGAACGATGAGCCGCTCCCCCGCGTCGGCCTTGGCCTGCAACTGCTCCATAGTCAGCGCGTCCTCGACACGGAAGTCGCCCACGCGGGTGCGTCGCAGCGCCGTCAGGTGGCCGCCCACGCCGAGCGCCTCGCCGAGGTCGCGTGCGAGCGCCCGGATGTATGTGCCTGCGGACACCGCGACCTCGGCGTCGATGTCCACGAAGGCGCCGCCGCGACGGATTGCGGTCACGTCGAACCGGGACACGGTGACGGGCCGCGCGGGGATCTCGACGTCCTCACCCGCCCGCACGCGCGCGTACGAGCGCTGGCCGTTGATCTTGATCGCGCTCACCGCGCTTGGCACCTGCATGATGTCGCCGCTGAGGTCCTGAACCGCGGCGGCGATCGCGCCGTCCGTCACACCGTTCGCGTCGGCCTCGGCCGTCACCTCACCCTCGGCGTCGTCCGTCACGGTTGACTGGCCCAGCCGGATGGTCGCCGTGTACGTCTTGCCGTGACCGGTGATGTAGGTGAGCAACTTGGTCGCCTTGCCCGACGCGATCACGAGTAGCCCAGTCGCCATAGGGTCGAGCGTGCCTGCGTGCCCCACCTTCTTGGTGCCAAGCATGCCGCGCATCTTCGCTACGACGTCGTGGGACGTCCACTCGGCGGGCTTGTCGACCAGCACGAGACCTGGCTCGACCGGCGCCCCGCTAGAACGCGCCACCGCCGCCGCTACCCGCGGCGCCCTCGTCAGTGGGAGGCTCGGCGTCGTCGTCCTTGCGGCGGTACGGGTCGGCCTCTCCGGCGAAAGTCGCCTGCTCGCGAAGCGCGGCCACCGCGGCGTCACGCTGCTGCGCCTCGGCGAGTGCGTTCTCGAGCGACGCCGCGGTCTCGGGGACCGCGTCGAGGATGAAATCTAGCGTGGGGGTGAGCCGGATCCCGAGCTCCTTGCCGACGCGCGAACGCAGCCGGCCATTCGCCGACACCAGCGCGGCCGCGGACTCAGCCCGCGCGGCCTCGTCGCCGAGGACCGTGTAGAACACGCTTGCATTCTGCAGGTCCCCGGTGACGCGGACGTCGGTGACGGTCACGAACCCCAGGCGGGGGTCCTTGATGTCGTTCTCAAGAGCGTCGGCCACCACCCGCTTGATGGTGCCGGCGACCTTGAGTGCGCGTGGGTGGTCGACCATTACTTCCTCGGAATCTCGACCATCTCGAAGGTCTCGATCATGTCGCCCACCTGAATGTCATTGAACTTTCCGAGCCCGATACCGCACTCGAAGCCTTCCTTGACCTCGGTCGCGTCGTCCTTGAAACGACGCAGGGTGTCGATGTCGGCCTCGCCGATGACGTTGCCCTCGCGCACCACGCGCGCCTTGGCGTTGCGCTTGATGGTGCCGTTGCGCACCATGCAGCCAGCGATGTTTCCGAACTTGGAGCTGCGGAAGATCTCCTGGATCTCGGCGGCGCCGGTCTGCTTCTCTTCGAACTCGGGCTTAAGCATGCCCTTGAGTGCCGCCTCGATGTCCTCGATCGCGCGGTAGATGACGCTGTAGAAGCGCATGTCCACGCCCTCGCGGTCGGCGAGATCCTGCACGCGCTCGGCGGGCCGGACGTTGAAGCCGATGATGATGGCGTTGTCCACGGTGGCGAGGTTGACGTCGTTCTGCGTGACGGCACCGACGCCACGGTGAATGATCCGCAGGTCGACGGAGGCGTCGACGTCGATCTCGAGAAGCGCGTCCTCGAGCGCCTCGACACCACCGGACACATCGCCCTTGATGATGAGGTTGAGCGTGTCGACCTTGCCGTCCTCGAGTGCCTGCGTGAAGTCCTCGAGGCTGATGCGCTTGCGGCGCGTGGCGAGCTGAGCGGCACGCTCGGCGGCCGCGCGCTTGTCGGCGATCTGGCGTGCGGTGCGGTCGTCATCGGCCACCAGCAGGTTGTCGCCTGCGCCGGGGACTGAGGTCAGACCAAGCACGAGGACCGGACGGGCAGGGAGCGCCTCCATGACGGGCTGGTCGTGCTCGTCGAACATGGCGCGGACCCGGCCATGGGCCGTTCCCGCGACAACAGCGTCGCCGACGCGGAGCGTTCCGGACTGCACAAGCACCGTCGCGACCGGGCCGCGGCCCTTGTCGAGGTGCGCCTCGACGGCCACGCCGCGAGCGTCCTTGTTGGGGTTGGCGCGCAGATCGAGGCCGGCGTCTGCCGTCAGCAGCACCGCCTCAAGCAGCTCGTCAATGCCCTTGCCCTTGAGCGCAGACACGTCCACGAAGATGGTCTCGCCGCCGTATTCCTCGGCCACCAGGTTGTACTCGGTGAGCTGCTGCCGGATCTTGCCCGGGTTCGCGCCCTCCTTGTCGACCTTGTTGACCGCGACCACGATCGGCACGTTAGCCGACTGCGCGTGGTTGAGCGCCTCGATCGTCTGCGGCATCACGCCGTCGTCCGCCGCGACCACGAGGATCGCTATGTCGGTGACGCGGGCGCCGCGGGCACGCATGGCCGTGAACGCCTCGTGGCCCGGGGTGTCGATGAAGGTGATCGCGCGGACCTTGTTGTCGTGCTCGTGGTGAACCTGGTACGCGCCGATGTGCTGGGTGATGCCGCCGGCCTCACCCTCCACGACGTCGGACTTGCGGATCGCGTCGAGCAGCTTGGTCTTACCGTGGTCGACGTGACCCATGACGGTGACGACGGGGGGACGCTCCTCGAGGTCCTCGTCGGTCTCCGCCTCAAGCTCCGCCTCGAGGTCAAGGCCGAAGTCCTCGAGCAGCTCGCGGTCCTCCTCCTCGGGGGAGACGATCTGGATCTTGTAACCAAGCTCCGCACCAAGCGTCTCGAAGGTGTCCTCGTCAAGCGACTGGTTGGCCGTGGCCATCTCACCAAGGTGGAACAGCACGGTCACCAACGACGCGGGGTCGATGTCGATCTTTTCGGCGAAGTCCGCGAGCGTCGCGCCGCGGCGCAACCGCACCACGGTGTCGCCGTTACCGCGCGGAATCTTGACGCCGCCGATGGCGGGAGCCTGCTGCTCCTCATACTCCTGGCGCTTGGCGCGCTTCGACTTGCGCGACCGCGACGGCTTGCCGCCGGGGCGTCCAAACGCGCCAGCGGTGCCGCCGCCACGACCACGACCACGGGCCGCGGGCGCGTTGCTGAAACCTCCGGGGCGCCCAGGAGCGCCGCCAGGGCCTCCCGGTCCACCCGGGCCGCCGGGGCCACGTCCGGCGCCGCCAGGTCCACCGCGGTATCCGCCAGCGGCGGGCGCTCCGCCAGGACGGCCGCCCGGGCCGCCCGGGCCACGGGCTCCACCAGGGCCGCCAGGCCCACCGGGGCCGCGTGACGGGCCGCCGGGACGGGTCGGTTGGAACGGGTTATTTCCTGCGGGACGCGGGCGCGGGCGCGGGGCTGCGTACGGGTTGTTGCCGCCTGGACGGGGGCGCGGGCGCGGCATCGCCGATGCCGGGCCGTCCTCGCCGCTGGAGGCCTTCGCTTCAGCCGCCTTGGCGTCGGCCTTGTTCGGCTCGGCGTTGGCGCGCGCGGGGCCATCTGCGGCGGCGGGCTTGGCCGCGGGCGCGGGCGCGGGCTTGTCTGAGGGCGCGTCGGCGGCGGGCTTCGCCGCTGGCTTGGCCGCAGGCTTCGCCTTAGCGGGCGCGTCGGCGGCGGCCTTCGCCGGAGCGGCCTTGGGCGCGGGGAAGGCCTCGCGGGCCTTGCGCACGACCGGCGCTTCGAGGGTCGACGACGGACCCTTGACGTATTCGCCTAGTTCATTGAGCTTGGCGATCAGGTCCTTTGAGGGGACGCCAAGCTCTTTCGCGATCTCATGGACGCGGGGCTTTGCCACAATTCTCCTGTCTCGGTCCGACCGAGGCAGGGTCGAACCATCGTTACGGGGTGAAGCTCATTTCTGAGTTCTCATCGCTTGCTCATGGGACTATTCCCAATCTCCGTGGGGTGGATGGTTGCGGTGCAAGTGTAGCGCTACTGAGCGCGCTGAGTTCCCGGCACGTCCGGGTCTTCGTCAGATCGGATGTCGATGCGCCAGCCGGTGAGCCGCGCGGCCAGGCGGGCGTTCTGACCCTCCTTGCCGATCGCCAGGCTCAGGTGGAAGTCCGGAACGACAACCCGGGCCGCCCTGGCCTCGGCATCGACGACGGTCACGGACACCACGCGCGAGGGAGACAACGCGTTGCCGACGAACGTGGCTGGGTCCTCGTCCCAGTCGACGATGTCGATTTTCTCGCCGTGCAGCTCGGACATCACGGCGCGCACGCGCGAGCCCATCGGCCCAATGCACGCGCCCTTCGGGTTGACGCCTTCGACAGTGGAGCGGACCGCCATCTTCGAGCGGTGACCCGCCTCTCGCGCGAGCGACATGATCTCGACGGTGCCGTCCGCGATCTCGGGCACCTCCATCTCGAAAAGCTTTCGCACGAGCCCGGGGTGGGTGCGCGAAATGGTGATCGCAGGGCCCTTCATGCCGCGCGACACGTCGAGAACGTAGCCGCGCAGGCGCTCGCCGTGGACGTACTCCTCGTTGGGAACTTGCTCGTGCGGGGGCAGCAGGGCTTCCACGTCGCCGATGTCCACGTGGACGTTTCGCGGGTCGCTCGCCTGCTGGATGACGCCCGAGACGAGCTGGCCCTCCTTGCCCGCGTACTCCCCCAGCACGTGGTCGTCGCCCACCTGTCGCAGCCGCTGAACGATGATCTGGCGCGCCGTCGCGGTGGCGATGCGGCCAAAGTCCTCCGGGGTGTGATCGAACTCGGGAAGTGAGTCGGCGTCCACGAGCGGCTCGCCGTCCTCGCCCTTCTCGGGCTCGTCGCGCGCCATGATGCGGACCTTGCCGGTGTCGCGGTCGATCTCGGCCCGCGCGTGCTGCCGCGCCCCTGGGGTCTTGTGATACGCGCTGAGGAGCGCCTGCTCGATGGCGTCGATGAGCACGCCGAAGGAGATGTCCTTCTCCTTCTCGAGGCTGCGCAGCGCAGCGAGATCGATATCCATTAGTTTCTCGTCATCTCGATGAGGACTTGGCCCGACACGACGTCCGCGAACGGCACCATCACCTCGCCGTCGTCGGTCGCGAGCACGAGCGAGACGGGGCCGTCGTCGCCGATGACATCTAGGAGCCGGCCGGTGAGGGCGCGGTCGTCGTTGAAGTCGACGCGGACCCTGCGAGTTCGCGCGCGCCGGAAGTGGCGAAGCTCGGTCAGGGTGCGGTCGACGCCAGGAGTCGACACCTCAAGGGTGTACGACGCAGGCATGGCTTCTGCGGCATCGTCCAGCGCCGCGGAAATAGCCCGAGACGCGGCGGCCACGACGTCGAGGTCGGCGCCGCCAACCTGGTCTTCAGGGAGATCCACAGTGACGACGACGAGCGTGCCCTTGCCTGCCGGGGAGACGCTGACGTCGTCCACGACGAGCCCGGCGGATTCGGCTGCCGGGGTAGCCAGAGCGGCGATGGTGTCGCGCAGTTCCATGGCGACGCCTCCCCCCGCGCGTGATGCGCGTCCGTTACTTGAGTTGCAAATCTCGTGTTGCAGTGAGTTCAGCATACGGTGGCGCGCGCGCACGTGGAATGATGGCGCGCGTGGGCACACCGACTTTCCTCAGCTTGCGCATCGCCGCCGTCGCCGTCGCCGCCGTGGCCTTGTCCGGCTGCGACTGGCGGCTCGAGACACCCCCGCCGTCGGTCACCCCGGCGTCCCAGGAAGAGCTCGCGCGCGACGCACTCGCTCACGCTGCGGCAGATCTCGTTGCCGTCGCGGCGGAACGCCCCGCCCCGAGCGCGCTGCTGCAGGACTACGAGACGTCCGTAGCTCAGCAGCAACTCGACGCGCTCGGCGGCGTGTACGTGGCGCATCCGTCGGCGACGCCTTCGCCGGCGGTGGCCGACGACGCGCCAGCCAGCGTTGCGGCGGCCGCCGCAGAACTCAGAGACGCCGCCCTGCTCGCCTCCCTCGACGCCAACGACCCTGGCACCGCGCTGCTGTACGGGTCCATCGGCCTCTCGCAGGCGCTCGCGGTGGCCCGCGCGGACTGGGTCACGGCCTACGGCGAGGGGCCGTCCGACGCCGAGCTCGGGGGCGAAGCGGAGCCGACACCCCCGGCGCGCGTGGCGGAGCGGCCCCTTGCGGGCGGCTCGAACGCCAACCTTGACGGTGCCCTGCTGCCCGCCCCGGGCGGAATCGCCTCACTCGAAGCCGCGGGTGTGCCGACCTCCGCGATCGACACGATCATCGAGGATCACGATCGCCTCAACTACACGTACGAGATCCTGCGCGCACGCTACCCCGCCAAGGAATTCCGGATCGCCGCGCGCGACCGCCAAGACATCCATTGGCGCCGCGCCGACGCGCTCGTAGCCGAGGCGGGGCGCGATCCGCGGTCTGCCGCGTATGTGATCGACCGCGCCGCGCTGGACGACGCGGACGCGATGCACGGGCTCGCGAGGAGCCTCGAGCTTGACCTCGCTGCGGCTTACATGGCTGCGTACGGCGACGCGATCGACGCGGGCGCACGGGAAGACGCGGCGTGGCTCCTCGGTGGCGCCTTCGACGCATATATGGCCGCCTTCACCTGGTGGGGCGGCGACGCCGAGACGCTTGACGCCTTCCCCGGCGTCGACGTCGCGTAACGCTCCGAGCCCCCGGGCCTAGCCCGCCAGGGCGTCCGCGACGCGGGCCGCGATGATGCCCGCCGCGTCGTCCACCGCGAGGTTCTCGCTCGCGCCGGTCGCGCGCGTCTTCAGCTCGATCGTGCCGTCCGCGAGGCCCTTGCCCACCACGGCGATGAACGGCGCGCCCACCAGCTCGGCGTCCTTGAACTTCACGCCCGGGCTGGCCTTGGGGCGGTCGTCAAGGCACACCTCGACGCCCGCTGCCTCGAGCGACGCGGCAAGCGCCTCGGCGCCCGCGAGCACCTCGGGCTCCTTGCCTGCCGCGACCACGTGCACGTGATACGGCGCCACGTGGGCCGGCCACACAAGCCCGAGCTCGTCGTTGTTGTTCTCGGCGAACAGCGCGAGTGCGCGCGTCACGCCGATCCCGTAGGACCCCATCGTCACCACGACCTGCTTGCCGTTCTCGTCAAGCACCTTGAGGTCGAGCGCCTCTGCGTACTTGCGGCCAAGCTGGAAGATGTGGCCGATCTCCACGCCGCGCGCGAGCTCGAGCGGGCCGGAGCCGTCGGGGGCAGGGTCGCCAGCGCGCACCTCGGCTGCCTCGATGGTGCCGTCGGCCTCGAAGTCCCGGCCAGCCGTGAGGTCGAACACGTGCTTGCCGGACGCGTCTGCGCCGGTGATCCACCGCGTCCCAGGGACGATGCGCGGGTCAAGCAAGTACGGGATCGCGCCTCCGGAGGTGGTCAGCACGGGCTTGCCGTTGGCATCGAGCGCGAAGCCTCCTGACACGGTCACCTTGCCATCGCGGGCCTGCGGGCCCAGCACGCCGGGGCCGATGTACCCCTTGACCAGCTGCGGGTGCTTGGCGAAGTCGGCATCGGTCGCGGGCTCGACCTCGCTGGGCGCGAGCGCTGCCTCGACGCGGGCGGGGTCGACCTCGCGGTCGCCGGGCACGCCCACAACCACGAGCGACCGCTCCCCCGTCACCGAGGTCACGGCGAGCACGACGTTCTTGAGCGTGTCGGCGGCGGTCCACGCGCGGTCGGCGCGCGGGTGCACCGCGTTGGCGAGTTCGACCAGCGACTCGATCGTGGCGGCGTCGGGGGTGTCCTCGACATGCGCCGCGGGGGCGCCGTCAAGCGGCACCGAGTCGGGGACGGGCGTCGTGACGGCCTCGACATTCGCGGCGTACCCGCCTGGCGAGCGCACGTATGTGTCCTCCCCGATCTCGGTGGGGCTGAGGAACTCCTCGGACTTCGAGCCGCCCATCGCGCCGGCGTTCGCCGCCACGATCACGTACTCGAGCCCGAGCCGGTCGAAGATCTTGACGTACGCCTCGCGCTGCGCCTGGTACGACGCGTCGAGCCCTGCGTCGGTGTAGTCGAACGAGTACGCGTCCTTCATGATGAACTCGCGGCCGCGCAGTAGCCCGGCACGCGGGCGAGCCTCGTCGCGGTACTTGGTCTGGATTTGGTACAGCGACAGCGGCAGATCCTTGTACGACGAGTACAGGTCCTTCACGAGCAGCGTGAACATCTCCTCGTGCGTGGGCGCGAGCAGCATGTCCGTGCCCTTGCGGTCCTGGAGGCGGAACAGGTTGGGGCCGTACTCGGTCCAGCGGCCAGTGGCCTCGTAGGGCTCGCGCGGCAGCAGCGCCGGGAAGTGAACCTCTTGGCAGCCCGCCTCGTTCATGCCGTCGCGGACGACGGCCTCCACCTTCGCCAACACGCGCAGGCCGAGCGGCAGCCACGTGTAGATGCCGGGCGCGGCGCGACGGATGTAGCCGGCGCGCACCAGCAAGCGGTGGCTGGCGACCTCGGCATCGGCCGGGTCCTCGCGGAGCGTGCGAAGGAAGAGAGTCGACATGCGGAGCATGCGTGAAAGTCTAGCCGCGCGGGCGCCGGACGCTTCGCGTCCCCGACGAATCAGTACTTGGTGCAGTTGTGGCGGTGCCCCGGCCGCCACCACGGCAAACTATTCCTCCGGTCGAAGTCGTAGCGCACGTCCGTCCGGCCGCCGTGGTCGAGCACCACGGAGAACGTCCGGCATTCGCCCCTGAACTCCTTTGACGTTTTCCACACGTAGGTCCACCAGCCGCCGCCCCAGTAGTGCAGCGCGTGCGCGCCGAGACCCCGAGCGTCAACGTAGCCACCCGCGTCGTCACCCGAGTCGCATTCCAGCTGGTACGAGCGGAGGTCGATCACGCTGCGGTCTCGCACTGGCCGGCCGTCGGCGTCGACGACGCGGAAGGCGATGGGGATTGCCCGACCGGCGTTCGCCGTGTTGACGCCGGGTTCGTCCGCGACGCCCCAGCCCCAGCGGTCAATTCGCAGCCCGCCATCACTCACGACCGGCACGGTATCCGTGACGCGCGTCCCCGTGAGCCTGCTCTTCGCGTGGAGGTTAACGTCCGTCGAATCCGACGGCAGGGGGATCTCAATAAAGGTGCAGCCTTGGTCGTCCGTAGTGGTCGCGAAGCTTGCGCCCAGCACCGTCACATCGACGATGTCGGTGACCCCGTCGTCTGCGACCTCGGGCTCGAACCCGCACAAGTACGTGCCGTACATCTGGCCCGCGACCGCGTCGCCCGGGAGACGCACCTTCATCTCCTTGACCACCTGGACGCCCCCTGCTCCGGTGCCCGTGAAGTCAATGCGGTGGACGCCCGGAACGGCCTCGGGCACCTGTATCGACGCTGCGATTGTGCCGTTCTCGTCGGCAGTCACGGATCCCAGATCGGTGATCTCCGAGTTGAACGTCATAGCGACGGTGCTGTACGGCGCGAAGCCGCTGAGCACAAAGTCAAAGAAGTCGCCGACGGACGAGTCGACGGGCGCCGATCCAAACGCTCCGCCGTTCACGGTGTCGGGGCTCGTGCTGTACGAGGCTGCGCAAGCCGCCGAAGATGTGCCCTTGTATGCCGCCAGCACGCTGCAGGCGATAGTCTCCTGACCCGAACTTGTCGGGTGGAACAGCCCTCGCGAGCGGTCGTAGCGAAGCGCGACAGACTCGGCGGCGGCCCCAGGAGGCTCGACGAGGTTGCCGAGAATGTCGGCCTTTTGGGTCTCGAGGTAAGCAATCACGTCGTCGACGCTGCCCGACACCCCCGACCATGCGGCGGACAGGTCGCAGTCTCCGTCGAACGGGTTCGCCTTGTTCGCCACGCAAGCACGCCACACGCCGTACTGGGCCATCAGCGAGTCGACCTGAGCGCGCGCCACCGGGTCGCCGTCGCCGTGGACGTTGAGCAGCCTGTCAATCTCCTGATCGACGTTCGCGTCGTTGAAGCCGTTCGCGAGCACCGCGCCGCTCGCGCCGGGGCACAGCGGGTTCGAGCCGAATGCGCCCTTGACGTCCACGAGCTCAAGGTTCGGCGAATTCGTAGCCGCGACCGCGTCGGATATCTCCGTGTTGATACGCGCTGCGCGGTCTCGCATGATCGCAATGTCCGTGGAGCTCACGCCTCCGCACCACGCGGGCGCGTCCTCGACGGACGGCAGGATGTCCGGGTAGTCGAGCTGCATGATCCGCGCGTTCGGGAATGCGTCGAGCAGCTGCGACTGAGCCCACTGTTCCTTTGCCTGAAGCGCATCGATCTTCTGGCCCGCGTGGGTGAACAGGTCGATATTTGCGCAACTGGCGACATGGTTCGCGAGGAACTCGACCTCGCCGGGCGAGTCGGGGTACGCCGCGATGACCCTGCGCAACAGGTTTGGCACCACGCATGACTGCACGATGTCGCCGAATCCCGCGTCGTTGCCCCCCATGCCAACCGTGACGAGGTCGACGTCGTCCGGAGTCAGGCCCGCCGACGCGAGCCGGGCAACCACCTGCGAGACCTGGCTATCGGGGTCAACAGCGCCTCCGACCGTGCCAACGATCGCGGGCGTGCCAGCGGGTTCGATCAGGGCGCCGCTACAGGTCTCATCGATCAGGACGACCTCGGATTCGGGCTCAAGCTGGTCGCGGTTGAGCTTCGCGTAGTTGGCGAGCGCACGGTGGCACCGGTTGCCGTCGGCGGCGAGCTCGTCCACATACGTGTTCTCCTGTGGCCCAACCTGGTCAGGGTAATTGGAGCCGTTCTCGTACGCGGTGCCAAGGTACTCGGTGGTGTCCGTGATCGAGTTGCCGGCGCCCTCGCCCGATTGGTATGAGTCCCCCACCGCGACATAGACGAAGTTTTCATCCGGTGGCCGCACCACGAGTTTGTCGGACGTCAGCCTTGGGTTGACCGGAAATGACTCGTCGGGCGCGTTGTCGGCTACAAACGCGTAGTACGCAATTCCTTCGGGGCCTGGTTGAGAAATGAACCTACAGATGGTTGGAAACGTCGTGAGCGACTCGCACACACGGTGCCCGTCCTCGCGATACACGCTCACCGAATAGCCCCCCGTTGTTGGCGGCGTGACCTTCGCTTCGATCAGCTGGTAGTCGTTGCCAAATTCCACCGGGCCGAAGGAGACCCAGTCGCCTTGCCAGCCGACGTTGGTGATAGTAATCGGGCTCGACACCGCGCGGACGTCCTGAGTCGGCGGGCCAGTCGTGGGCGTGTCTGCGGCGACGTATGCGACGTACGTTTTCGACGAGTTTGTGTCCGGGTGCGACGTGAATGAGCACCCCGTGGGGAAGGTACCCGACGACCGGCACACGCGCTTGCCGGCATCGTCATAGACGCTGACTCGATAGTCCCCGTACGTCGCCGGCGTCACGCTGATTTCCACGACGGAGTAGTCGGTGTTGACCGTGGTCTCGAGAGTCGTCGCGGTCCACGGATCGAAGGTGCCCGACCACGGAAGCTGCGGATCCGAGGCGGCGTGCGCAGGAGCCGCAACCATGGTCATCGTTGCTGCAGCGGCCAGGGCGGTTGTCGTCACCGCCGCGCGCCGAAGGATGCCGGTGTGAGTTGCGCCAGGGTTCCGCATGGGGTGCCTTCCAGGAATGCATGGCTGAGAAGTCCCTTCAAATCTATGAAGGCGTCCCCACCGTGTCCTGTTGAAAGGTCACATCGGCCTGTGCAGTTCATCACACGCGCGGACCCGAGCGCACGGGGCTCCCGCGCGCAATTGACGCGGGTTATCCGCGCGCGCCGACGACGATCGTGGCGATCAGCGCCGCCGCAACACCAATGCCGGCGAGGTGCCCCCGCGGGAGAGCACGTGCCCTCGCGAGCATGCGCCCCAGCCTCCCTCGCGGCTTGTGAGACATCGGCTCGCCCTACGCGTCCCGCTCCCACACGAACACCATGAGCTCGACCGGGGTGTCGTGCAGGACCGATATCGCCTCGTCCGTGAGCGCTTGCGGCGCCCACAGCCCACTGCCGAGGTCGCTCACCGCGGAGCGAAGTTCCGCGAGCTGCGTGTCGTTGAGCAACACCCATCCGGTGACCGACGCGGACATCGCCGCGAACTCGTCGCCCCGGTACTCCACCACGGCGGTGCACACGAATGCGACGGTGTAGCCGTCGACGCGGCGCGGCGAGTCACCGAGCACCGACGGAGTGCAAAACGTGCGGTTCTTCGGGTCCCCATTGGGTTCGCCGACGATGACGCCGCCGGACTTCTCCTCGATGGAATACACGAGTGCCGACGCGCCCTCAGACAGGTATCGCCAACCGTCGTCGGCAACCCAACACTCCGAGTACATGGGCTCGAAAAAGGAGCGCGCCGCGGTCACTTCACGCACGAGCACCAGGTCCTCGCAGGGCGAGATGCGGGCCTTGATGTCCTTGGGCTGCGGCAGCCACGCCACGTTGTCGGGGCGCTTGACGTTGCCGCAACCCGCGAGCGCGAGGAGCACCGCCATCGTCGCCACTGCCGCCGTGAGCCTGCGCATGGTCATATCGTAGGGTCCCCAGCGCGGAGGGCTACAGCATCACAGTGACGAAGGTGCCAACCCTGGCGAAGCCAAGCGCATGGTACGCGCGCAGCGCCGGCGCGTTGTAGTCGTTGACGTAAAGCGACACCGTGGGCGCGAGGTTCGACCGAATATGAGCAGCCACCGCCGCTAGCCCGGACCGCGCGATCCCCTGCTTGCGCGCCAACTTGTGCACCCACACGCCCTGGATCTCCGCGACGCCGTCTCCCGGGCCGTCGTCCATACCGCGCGCGCCGCGGCCGTGGGACAACACCCCCACCTCGGCTTTGAACACAATCTGGCGGCGGCCGTCAACCACCCCGTACTGGATCAGCGATCGGCCGCTGCGGATCAGCCACCGTAGCCGCTCCTCATAAGCGGCGCGGCCGTGCAGGAGCGGGTCGTAACCAACCTCGGTGCGGAACATGTCGACGGCCGCGGGCAGCAGGTAGTCGAAGTCGTCCATGGTCGCGGCGCGCACCGGGTCAAGCGCGAAACCCGACGCGGCCTGCCGCTGTTCACGGGCGGGCGCGGACAGCGCCATGAGGTGTTGGGGATCGCGGATCGACCGCGCGGGCCCCCATGCACGCTCGGTGCGCTCCCACAACGGGTGCACCACCTCGGCCTCGCCGACGAGGGCACTCGGGCGCGACACGCGGCGCGCAAGGCTGTCGCCGACGGCGTGGAGGGTGTCAAGAGAGGCATCCGGGATGGCGGGGATCAGGTTGGCACCTGTCCACACGACGCCCACCAGGGCGTTGTCTCGCTCGCCGCGATCGCGGACGCCCCAGAGGCCGCCAGTGCGCAGCCTCCCGGACTCCATCGCCGCCTCGATATGCTGCGCCGGCATCACGTAGGCAACGGGGTTCTGACCGCAGATCGCGTAGGCCTCGGCGAGATCCTTGCGCTGAAGCGGCACGACCACGAATCGCGCGCGCACCCGCCGCAGGAGGCCGTCCGTCATTGGCGGGCTGCCGTCGGTGCGGGCGGGTGGATCACGACGAGACCGTCACCTCGGGCGTGCCCGCGGGCATGTTCTCGGCGATCTTGAGCGCCTCCTCGATGAGCGTCTCGACGATCATGGCTTCGGGCACGGTCTTGACAACCTCGCCCTTGACGAAGATTTGGCCCTTGCCGTTTCCGGACGCGACCCCGAGGTCCGCCTCGCGGGCCTCGCCCGGCCCATTGACGACGCAACCCATGACTGCCACGCGCAGCGGCACCTCCATGCCGTCGAGCCCCGCCGTGACCTTCTCTGCGAGCTCGTACACGTCTACCTGGGCGCGCCCGCAACTGGGGCACGACACGATCTCGAGCTTGCGCTCCTTGAGGTTGAGGCTCTGGAGGATCTGGATCCCGACCTTGACCTCCTCGACCGGCGGGGCGGAGAGGGACACGCGAATGGTGTCGCCGATGCCGCGGCTCAAGAGGGCGCCAAACGCCGTCGCCGACTTGATGGTGCCCTGGAACGCCGGGCCCGCCTCGGTCACGCCAAGGTGCAGCGGCCAGTCGCCGCGCTCGCTCAGCATCTCGTAGGCGCGCACCATGATCACGGGGTCGTTGTGCTTGACCGAAATCTTGAAGTCGTGGAAGTCATGCTCCTCGAACAGCGACGCCTCCCACACGGCGGACTCCACGAGCGCCTCCGGGGTGGCCTTGCCGTACTTCTCGAGCAGGCGCGGGTCAAGCGAACCCGCGTTGACGCCGATGCGGATGGACGTGCCGTGGTCCTTGGCCGCCTGCGCGATCTCCTTGACCTGGTCGTCAAACTTCTTGATGTTGCCCGGGTTGACGCGCACGGCGGCGCAGCCCGCCTCGATCGCCGCGTACACATACTTGGGTTGGAAGTGAATGTCCGCGATCACGGGGATCTGCGACTTCCTGGCGATCGCGGGAAGGGCGTCGGCGTCGTCCTGCGTGGGGCACGCGACGCGCACGATGTCGCAGCCGGCGGCGGTCAGCTCGGCGATTTGCTGCAAGGTGGTGTTGACGTCGTGCGTCTTGGTGGTGCACATGGACTGGACGCTGATGGGCGCGTCGCCGCCCACATAGACAGAGCCGACCTTGATCTTGCGGGTCTTGCGGCGGGGGGCGAGCGTCGCCGCTGGCATGGCGGGCATTCCAAGTCCGATGGCAGTCACAGTTCCAGTATTCCGTACCTTCCTTGGCTCGAGTCCCGCAGGCGCGGGCGTCTACAGCAGGCTGACCGGGGCAACGATGTCTGCCACGATCAACACTGCGCCGACGAGAATCAATACCGCGAACACCCCGTACGCGAGCGGCATCAGACGAGCGACGTCGACGGGCGCAGGCCGTACCTGACCGCGCACACGCGCCCAACCGTTCTTCACGGCCTGCCAGAGCGCGCTGGCGATGTGCCCGCCATCGAGCGGCAGTAGCGGGATCATGTTGAACGCGAAAAGCGCCACATTCACCGCCGCGATCAGGTTGAGCAGATAGAGCGTGGTGGTGAGCGCGCCGAGGTCCGCAGACGCCACCTCGCCAGCGCTGGACGCCGCGCCGACGATCGACACCAGGCCGTCCTGCGACCGGTCCTCCTTGCCGACGATCGCCTTGCCCGCGTTCACGACGCCGCCAGGAAGGTGGAGGATCGCCAAACCGGCGCCCTTGATCGTCTGGCCAACCGCGTCGAACCCGAAGTACCACGGCTGGCGGATGCGGTCGTAACCAGGGCTCATCCCCAGGAATCCCGCGGGCGCAAGTACGGGGTCTCCGTTATCGTCGACGATCGCGTTTCCGGCGTCGTCGAACGTGTAATAGTCGCGGGCCGTTGGGGTGATCTGCAGCGTGACGAGCGTGCCGTCGCGCTTCACGTCGAACTCGAGCGTCTTGCCGAGGCCGTCGCGCGCCGCAGCCGACAACTCGGACCACGAGGTGATCGCCATTCCGTCGACTGACACCACGCGATCCCCTGGCTGAAGACCGCCAGCCGCCGCCGCCGAAGGCGGGTCCCCAGCCTCGCACTTGTCGCCGATAGTGGTCATGGCGCACGGGACCACGCTGTCGACGACCGGCGCGGTAGCGGGCAGGCCGATCGCAAGGCCCATCACGGAGAACAGGACGACCGCGATCACCAGGTTCATCACCGGCCCGCCGGCCATCACGATGACCTTCTTCCACCACGCGAGGCGGTAGAAGGCGCGATGCTCCTCGCCCTCCTCGACGTGCTCGTTGTCTACCTCTCGGGTGTCGCGGATCAACTGCGCGGCCCAACCGCCGCCACGCACCTCCTTGACCTCGCTCGCCGGAGGGATCATTCCCACGAGGCGCACGTAGCCGCCCAGGGGAATCGCTTTCACTCCGTACTCGGTCTCGCCACGCGGGCGCGACCAGAGAGTCTTGCCGAATCCGACCATGAACTGGCTGACCCGCACGCCGAAGAGTTTCGCGGGCAGCATGTGCCCGAGTTCGTGCAGCGCAATAGACGCCGCGATCGCGACGACGAAGACGAGAATTCCCAGGGCGAATAACATACGGCTACTGTACGTGCGCCGGGCCTGCGAGGTTCCCGATCGTGAGCGGTTTCACGAGCGCTGCGCTCGGATGATTTCCGCCGCGCGGGCGCGCGCCCACGCCTCCGCGTCGAGCACGTCCTGCAACGCGATATCGACGGGGGCGCGGAACTCCCCCACCACGGCCGCGACAGTATCGACGATGCCGAGGAACGGCAGCCTGCCCTCGACGAACGCGGCGACGCATTCCTCGTTGGCGGCGTTGAAGACGGCGGGGTGCAGCGGGGACGTTCGCGCGGCCTCCCGGATCAGGTTGACTGCCGGGAAGGCGTCGTCGTCAAGCGGCTCGAAGGTCCACGTCTGGGGCTGCGTCCAGTCGTACGCGGGGGTGACGTCGGCGAGCCTGTCGGGCCACGACAGGCCAAGCGCGATGGGCAGCCGCATGTCCGGCGGGCTCGCCTGGGCGATCGTGGAGCCGTCCTGGAATTCCACCATGGAGTGCACCTGTGACTGCGCGTGCACCACCACCTCGATGCGGTCCATGGGGATGTCGAACAGTAGGTGCGCCTCCATGACTTCGAGCGCCTTGTTCACCATGGTCGCCGAGTTGATGGTGACCACCGGGCCCATGTCCCAGTTGGGGTGGTTCAGCGCGTCCGCCGGGGTCACGTCCGCGAGGGACTCGCGCGAGCGCCCGCGGAACGCTCCGCCCGATGCCGTCAGGATCAGCTTGCGGACCTCGCCGATCGTCCCCGCGCGTAGCGCCTGGGCGAGCGCCGAGTGCTCCGAATCCACGGGCACGATCTGCCCCGCGCGGGTCACGGCCGCCTTCACGAGCGCGCCGCCCGCCACCAGGGACTCCTTGTTGGCGAGCGCGAGCGTGCTGCCCGCGGCCAGCGCGGCGAGCGTGGGGCCAAGGCCCACCGAGCCGGTCATTCCGTTGAGGACGACGTCCGCCGGCTCGGGGTCCCCGGGGCCGCGTGCGCCGCCCGCGATCAGGCTCGCGGCGTCGGGGCCGCCCTCGACGCGGACGTCGGGCAGCGCGGCTGCAATGCGCCCCGCAACGGCGGGGTCGGCTACGCCTACGGCGCCCACGCCAAACTCGCGCGCCTGGGCGATGAGTAGGTCGGCATTCCCCCCGCCCGCGGCAAGCGAGACGACGTTGAGGCGCCCGGGATTGCGACGGATGACGTCGAGCGCTTGGGTGCCAATGGACCCCGTGGAGCCGAGGATGGCAACGGTGCGCGCACCCACGCTAAGACCCTAGCTGCGCGGCGCCCGCCCGGCGTGGGCTCACGGCTAGCCGACGCCGAGGAGGACGTCCACGACCTTCGCGAGGAAGGCGTCGACCTCCTTCTCTACGTATGCGCGGCTCTTGCCCACCCGCTTGAAGGTGCTGGACCGAATGTCCTGAGCGGTGACAACCTCGCCCGTGTTGAAGTAGTGCGTGACGCGATCGAGGAGCTCGTCCACGGCCTTGGCGCTGTAGCCGCGCTTGAGGCCGCTTGGCTTGGAGAATCGCGTGCCCGGGTTGCGGGACAGACGCTCGTACAGCACGCCGGCGCGCTGCTGGAGGTCGGCGTTCCAGGCCTCCTGGCCGTGCTGCGTCACGAACTGCTCACGCAGGCGCTTGGCGAAGGCGTCCTCAAGCTTGTCGAGGGCGGCGTCAACGTCCGCGGTTTTGTACCCACCGCGCGACTCGTCAAACGCCGCGCGCCGGATGTCGAGCGGCGACAGCCCGTTGGCGTCGACGACCTCGCGCTCGTACGCAGAGCGCACCTTCGTCATGAACTCGTCGACCTGCTCACGGTCGTACCCGGTGCGCAGGAAGTTCACCTTCCCAAACAGCTCCGTCATTCCCGCTCCTTAATGGCCAACTGGCCACACGCTCCGTCGATGTCGCTTCCGCGCGTATCCCTGATGGTCGTCGGGATTCCGTGGGCTCGCAACCGTTGCACAAACTCCCGTTCGACCGCAGGGTCACTCGCGGTCCACTTACTGCCCGGGGTCGGGTTGAGCGGAATCGGGTTCACATGCACCCATCCCTGCCCCCGTGAAGCAAGCTTCTCCCCCAGCCTATCGGCACGCCACGCGTGATCGTTGATGTCGCGGATCAGCGCGTACTCAATACTCACCCGGCGACCCGTCGCGTCGAAGTACCGACGCGCCGCGTCCAGGGCCTCATCCACACTCCAACGCGTATTGACGGGCACAAGTTCGCTGCGCAGTTCATCGTCGGGCGCGTGCAGGCTCAGCGCGAGCGTCACGTTGATGCCCTCGTTGGCAAGCTTGTCGATCGCGGGCACAAGGCCGACGGTGGACACCGTCACGTGGCGGGCGCTCAGGCCAAGCCCCCCAGGCTCGGGGGCGATCATGGTGCGCACGGCGGTGAGCACGGCCTTGTAGTTGGCGAGCGGCTCGCCCATACCCATGAACACCACGTTCGACAGCCGGACGGGTGCCCCGAAGGCGCCGTCGCGCGACTGCGCCGCCGCGATCCGCACCTGCTCGACGATCTCCGCGGCGCTGAGGTTGCGCGTCAGGCCCATCTGGCCCGTGGCGCAGAACGGGCACGCCATGCCACACCCGGCCTGGCTCGTGACGCACAGCGTGGTGCGCTCCGGGTACTTCATCAGCACGGACTCGACCTTGACGCCATCGTGCAGGCTCCACAGCGTCTTCACCGTGTCGCCGTCGTTGCTGACGATGTTCCGGACCTCGCTCATGAGCGCGGGAAACATGGCGTCGGCGAGCTCGCCGCGCGCGTCGGCGGGCAGGTCCGTCATGGCGTTCGGGTCCACCGTCAGGTGCGTGAAGTAATGGGTCGCAAGCTGCTTGGCGCGGAACTTCGGGTGGCCGAGGGCCGCGACGGCGTCCGCGCGCTCCTGCGGCGTCATGTCAGCGAAGTGTCGGGGTGCCTTGCCACGCTTCGGCGCCGCCATCTGCAACGCGGGAAACGGCTTGCTTGGGTCCGGCGTGTACGACTCGGGCGGCGCGTACGCCTCGGTCGATGGCTGGCTTTCGCCGCTCACTAGAAGCTCACCAACACGGCGAACACGACGTAGGCGAGCGGCGCCGCGAACAGGATCGAGTCGATGCGGTCGAGGATGCCGCCGTGGCCGGGAAGCGCGCCGCCCATGTCCTTGATGTCGATGTCGCGCTTCAGCGCGGACTCGACGAGGTCGCCAAACACCGCGCCGACGACGGTCACGCCGCCCACGATGAGGCCCGTGCGCCAGTCGCCGTCCCACAGCTTGTAACTGACGACCGTGGCGAGCGTGATGCCAAGCACCGCGCCGCCGATCGCGCCCTCCCACGTCTTCTTGGGGCTGATGATGGGCGCCATCTTGTGCTTGCCGAGCAGCATGCCCACGAACAGCCCGCCGGTGTCGTTTCCGACCACCGCGAGGATGAAGATGGTGACGCGGATCCAGCCGTCCTCCGCCTGATGCATGAGCACCACGAACGACAGCAGGAAAGGTATCCAGACGAGCGTCAGCACCGACGCCAGGGCGTCGTGGAGGGTGTCCTCCACCCACTCCTCAACAAGGCGCCAGGCGATGGTGCCTGCGCATGCAACGAGCAGCGCCACCACCAAGCCCTCGCGGCCGTTGAACACCGTCGAGATCGCCATACCCACGGTTCCCGCGATGATCGGCGTCAACGCGATCACGCGCCCCTGCCGCATCAGCGCGTTGCGCCACTCCGGGAACGCCGCGATCGCGAACGCGTACACCACGACGACGAACGCGTACTGGTTCCACCACGACGTGAACAGCACGAGTGCGAGCAGCAGAAGGCCCACGGCTGTCGCCAGCCACAGGTTGCGCCCTTTTGACGGCGTGGCCGCACGGGCGGCGCGCCTTTCGCCGATGCGCCCGAGCAGCGACGGCGTAAGCCTACGGATGTCCATTAGACCGCGAGCAGCTCGCTCTCCTTGTGCGCGAGCAGCTCGTCAATCTGGTCAACGTGCTTCTTGGTCAGGGCGTCGAGCTCCTTCTCGGCTCGTGCGCCGTCATCCTCGCCGACTTCGCCGTCCTTGACGAGCGCGTCGAGCGCGTCCTTCGCCTTGCGGCGGATGTTGCGGACGGCGACCCTGGCGTCTTCCGCCTTAGTCTTGGCGAGCTTGACGTAGTCACGGCGACGCTCCTCCGTCAGCTGCGGCATGTTGATGCGCAGCACGTTGCCGTCGTTCGTAGGGCTTACGCCCATGTCGCTGTTGCGCAGCGCGGTCTCGATCTCCTTCATCGCGCCCATGTCGTACGGCGCGATCAGGACGGTGCGCGCCTCGGGCGTGGTGATGGACGCGAGCTGCTGC
This sequence comes from uncultured Actinomycetota bacterium, assembly GCA_963735005.1. GTDB lineage: Bacteria > Actinomycetota > Actinomycetes > Actinomycetales > Demequinaceae > WTKG01. The sequence goes on from CAVTJA010000006.1 coordinate 208,458, forward strand.
AGCGGGGTCATGGCACCGTAGTAGTCCACGAGAATCGGCGCGAACATCGACGACGACGCCTGGCCGGTGCGGATGCCGCCAAAGGCCTCCTTAGCGACCTCGACGGCCTTGTCCATGTGGTCTTCGGCCTCAAGCAGGGTGTCGTCAATCACGGCATGTCCTTTCGTGGGTGCGGCACTACGCCGTCACCAGCGTCCCGATTCTCTCACCGAGAAGCGCCTTCGTCACATTTCCGGGCTCCTCGAGCCCAAACACGACCATCGGCATCTTGTTGTCCATGCACAGGCTGAAGGCCGTCGAGTCCATCACGTTGAGGCCCTGGCGCAGCGCCTCCGCGTACGTCACGGACTTGAGGAGCTTCGCGTCCTTGTGGGTGCGCGGGTCCGCCGTGTAGACGCCGTCCACGCCGTTCTTGCCCATCAGGACCTCGGTGCAACGCGTCTCAAGCGCGCGCTGCACGGACACCGTGTCGGTACTGAAGTACGGCATGCCCGCGCCAGCGGCAAAAATGACGACGCGCCCCTTCTCGAGGTGGCGCATGGCGCGGCGCGGAATGTACGGCTCGGCGACCTGGCCCATCGTGATTGCGCTCTGGACGCGGGTCTCCGTGCCGGCCTGCTCAAGGAAGTCCTGAAGGGCGAGCGCATTCATCACGGTGCCGAGCATCCCCATGTAGTCGGCGCGGGCGCGTTCCATGCCGCGCTCCGACAGCTCGACGCCGCGAAAGAAGTTGCCGCCGCCAACGACCACGGCCACCTGGACGCCCTGGTTGACCGCCGCTGCTGTCTCCTCGGCAAGGCGCTGGACGATGTCAGGCGCGAGCCCTACTTCGCCGCCGCCGAAGGTCTCGCCGGACAGCTTGACGAGCACGCGCCGCGCCGACGGAGGGGTGTCGACACCTGGGATGGGATCATGGTCCGGCATCTGTCCTCCTTGGCGCGGCGCGTTGCTCGAAACGGTGTCCTTAGGCTCCCACGCGGAAGCGCGCGAACGAGGTAACCTCGCCGCCGGTCGCCTCAACGACCTTGCCGACGGTGGTCTTGGGGTCCTTGGCGAACGCCTGCTCGAGGAGCACGTTCTCCTTGAAGAAGCCCGTCATGCGGCCTTCGACGATCTTGGGCAGAGCGGCCTCCGGCTTTCCTTCGCCCTTGGCCGTCTCCTCGGCAACCTCGCGCTCGTGAGCGACGACGTCCGCCGGGACGTCCTCGCGCTTGAGGTACGAAGGTGAGTATGCGGCGATGTGCATGGCCACGTCGCGAGCGACCTCACCCGCCTTGTCATCCGCTCCGACCAGGACGCCCACCTGGGCGGGCAGGTCCTTGTTGGTGCGGTGCAGGTACGACGCGACCTTGGGCGCCTCGACGCGCGCGACGCGGCGCAGCTCGATCTTCTCGCCAAGCACGCCTGCGTTCTCGGCGATGAGGTCACCCACGGACTTGCCGCCAGCGTCTGCCGCAAGGGCGGCGTCGAGGTCGGCAGCGTCCGCGGCGACAACCGCAGCGAGCACTGCGTCCGCGAGGCCGATGAACTTGTCGTTCTTCGCGACGAAGTCGGTCTCGGAGTTGATCTCGATCATGGTGCCGATCTGGCCTGCGCCGCCGTCACGGATGTCGGCGATCACGAGGCCCTCCGACGCGCTGCGACCCTCGCGCTTGGCAACGCCCTTCAGGCCCTTAACGCGCAGGATGTCGACGGCCTTGTCGAGGTCCCCAGCGGCCTCGTCGAGCGCCTTCTTGACGTCGAGCATGCCCGCACCGGTGCGCTCGCGGAGCGCCTGGATGTCGGCAACGGTGTAGTCAGCCATGTGGTGTCCCTACTTGTCGTCGGCTGCGGCGGTGGTCTTCTTCGCCGGAGCCTTCTTGGTCGTGGTGGTCTTCTTGGCGGCGGGCTTCTTGGCCGCCGGCTTTTTCTCGGCCTTGGCGTCGTCGGCCTTCGCGTCGTCGGCCTTCGCGTCGTCGGCCTTCGGCGTCGTCGAGCCTTCGCGTCGTCAGCCTTCGCGTCGTCAGCCTTCGCGTCGTCAGCCTTCGCGTCGTCAGCGCCTGCGAGGAGCTCCTGCTCCCACTCGGCGAGGGGCTCGGCGGCGGCCGGCTCGGCGCCGTCCTCGCCTGCCTTGGCGACAGCGTTGGCGGCGCGCATCTTGAGGCCCTCGGCCACGGCGTCGGCGATCACCCGGGTGAGCAGGCCCACCGAGCGGATCGCGTCGTCGTTGCCGGGGATGCCGTACTGGACCTTGTCCGGGTCGCAGTTCGAGTCAAGGATGCCCACGACGGGGATGCCGAGCTTGGTCGCCTCTTCGACGGCCAGGTGCTCCTTGTTCGTGTCGACGATCCACACGACGGACGGGGTACGGGCCATGTCGCGGATGCCACCGAGGGACTTGGTGAGCTTGTCCTTCTCGCGGCGCATCATGAGCAGCTCCTTCTTGGTGCGGCCCGAACCGGCCACATCGTCGAAGTCGACCTCCTCGAGCTCCTTCATGCGCTGGACGCGCTTGGAGACCGTCTGGAAGTTGGTGAGCATGCCGCCCAGCCAGCGCTCGTTCACGTAGGGCATGCCCACGCGTGCCGCCTGCTCGGCGATGGGCTCCTGCGCCTGGCGCTTGGTGCCGACGAACAGCACCGAGCCGCCGTGGGCGACGGTGTCGCGGACGTAGGCGAATGCCTGGTCGATCATCGCGAGCGACTGCTGCAAATCAATGATGTAGATGCCATTGCGCTCGGTGAAAATGAAGCGCTTCATCTTGGGGTTCCAGCGGCTCGTCTGGTGTCCAAAGTGGACGCCCGAGTCGAGCATCTGGCGCATGGTCACAACGGCCATGGCATGTCCTTTCGACGCACTCGCGTGCGCACGTGTATGCGGCGGGCGTGTGGCCCGCATTGAGTTGTCGGCCTGGCCGGATGGCCCTGCCCCTAGCACCCACGCGGAGCGGCACCGGGCGTGGGCCCGGACCTCGCCACTCCGGCGCCTCCCGTGGGGGAGGCGATTGGATGCGCGATGTCAACCAGATTGCTCTGGCTGCGGGGACAAGCGTACCTGACCGGCGCGGCCGGGGGTACCCACTCGTCACTCCCGATGTCCCCAGGGCGCGCGTGCCACGGGCGACCCCCGCGCGACGTGCCAGCGCAGACGCGCGGGACCCAGGTGCGCGATCGTCGCCGCATGACTCGCCACATCGCCCGAGCCGCGGCCGTGGCCGCCTCGGTACTACTGCTCGCATGCGCCTCCGCGCCCGCCACGGCATCCGCATCTGCATCTGCATCTGCACCGTCGCCCGCAGCCACCGCGACGCTCGCGCGCCTGGAATCGCCCGTGGACCCGTTCGTGGCCCGGCGGCTGTTCGACCGGCCCGCGTCCACATGGGCGTCGGGCCATCGCGGCGTGGACATCGCCGCCGATACGGGTGGCGAGGTGCTCTCGCCGGGCCCCGGCGTCGTCACCTTCGCGGGCACGGTGGTGAACCGCGGCGTCGTGACCGTCGCGCACGACTCGGGGCTTGTCAGCAGCGTGGAGCCGGTAGACGCCGTGGTCGCGGTGGGCGACCGGGTTCACGCGGGCGACGTGCTCGGCACGGTTGAGGCGCGCGCGTGGCACTGCGACACCGCGTGCATCCACTGGGGCGTGCGGCTGGACGGCGACTACCTCAACCCGCTCGACGCGCTCGCCGGTTTTGGGCCGGTGCGCCTGCTGCCCGCTCGCTAGTCGAAGGCGCCGGTGCTGACGAGGCTCTCGCGCAGCTTCTTGACTGCCTGGGTGTGGATCTGAGACACGCGGGATTCGGTCACGCCGAGCACCTTGCCGATCTGCGCGAGCGTGAAGTTCTCGAAGTAGTACAGGCGCAAGACCTCCTGCTCGCGGTCGCGGACCTCGCCGATCGCGTACGAAAGCAGCTCGTGGGTCTCGCGTTCGTCGGCCGAGGCGCTCGCGCTCGGAACGCGCAGGTTCGCGGCCGCCCGCTCGAATGTGCGCGAAGACTCCCCCGCGACAAGGCCGTCGAGCGCCGCCACGTGCGAGAGCGCCACCTGCGCGCGCACTGTACGCACCTCCGCCACGTCCCAGCCGAGCACGTCCGCAACGTCGTCGTCTGTCACCGCCCGCTGGAGCGTCTGCTCGAGCTTGCGGGTTGCCGCCGCGACCGTGCGGGCCTTCGAACGCACGGAGCGCGGCACCCAGTCGGTCGCGCGCATCTCGTCGATGATCGCGCCGCGAACCCGCGTGGCCGCGTACGTCTCGAACTTGAAGCCGCGCTCGGGTTCGAACTTCTCGACCGCGTCGATGAGCCCGAACATTCCGTACGACACAAGGTCGCCAAGCTCGACGACGTCCGGTAGCCGGACGATCATCCGCGACGCCACGCGCGTGACGAGCGGCGCGTAGTGCGTGATGAGGTTGTCGCGCGCCTCGAGCGCCGCAGCCTTGCGCCGACCGTTGACCGTCGCCCACCAGCCCGCGACCTCGTCCGAGGTCGGCTGCGCGACCGCGAACAGCGGTTCTTCCGCGGTTTCAAGATCGTGAAGAAGGGCGTTGAGCTCGGACATTGTTCTCCCTAGGCGCGCGGGTGCGCGAGTTGGTAGGACGCACGGAGGCGTTCGGCGGATACATGGGTGTAGCGCTGAGTGGTGCTGAGGCTGGCGTGGCCGAGGACCTCCTGGACGCTGCGGAGGTCACTGCCGCCGTGAACAAGGTGGGTCGCCGCGCTGTGGCGGAGCTGGTGAGGCGCGACGTCCGTCAAGCCGACCGCCGCTCCGAGCACGCCGATCGCCTCCCGAATCTGTCGCTGATCCGCGCGCTTGCCGCGGCGGCCGACGAACAGCGCGTTGCCTGCGTCGAAGCGCGCCATGCGGCCGCGCACCGTGAGCCACGCCTTGAGCGCGATGGCGGCGGGGACGCCGAACGGGATGACGCGCTGCTTGTTTCCCTTGCCCGTCACACGCACGAGGCGAGCCTCGAAGTCGACATCGCCGATGTCGACCGCGGTCAGTTCGCCCACGCGCATGCCCGTGGCGTAGAGGAGCTCGGCGGCGGCCCAGTCCCTGGCCGGCAGCGGATTCGTGGCACCAGCCTCGAGGGCGCGGGCCTCGGCGGCCTCCAGCATCGCGACGATGTCGGCGGCTGACAGGACCGAGGGGATGGTCACGGCCGCGCGGGCAGAGGCGAGGCGCACGGCGGGGTTCGCGGCAATCCGGCCCGTCTCGCACGCCCAGGAGTAGAAGGCCCTGACTGCGGCGCCGCGGCGCGCGAGCGTGGTGCGGCTGCGCCCGCTCGCCGCCATCTGCGCGAGCCATCCGCGTAGGGCGGCGAGGTCCACGGCGGACAGCACCGCGTCGAGCTCAAGCCCGTGCGGCGCTGGCGCATCCATCGCCTGCACGTTCGCGGCGTAGTCCGCGAGGTTCATGAGATCCGAAAGGTAGGCGCGGGACGTGTTGTTCGACAGGCCGCGCTGGTGGCGCACGTGCCCATCGAAGGCGCCAAGGAGGGCACTCTCTCGCGTCGCCGGAGCCGTTGCCATGGGCCCACCCTGGCACCGTCCCACCCGTCAAATCAACCCCCTGCGTCACATTTGTCACACAATTATCAAGATTTCGGGGGCTTTTGGGGCATTTTGACCGTAATTCGAGCCGATAACGGCGCCGGTCCGCCCGTTATCTCGGCGCGGGGAATCTCCGCGACCTAGCGCTTCACTCGCCTCCACAGGCCGCCGCTCGGCGCCGCCGCCCCTTGGAGCGCGAGCGCCCCAAGGGCTGCGCGCGCCTCCCCCACCGACAGCCCGGCACGCTCCGCGACGGCCTCGACGGTGGAGCCACGCGGCCGCAGTGCGTCGTACGCCTGACGGTCGCGCTGACTGTCGAACTCAGGCAGCGACCCGTCTCTCCGTGGGTGGAGGCGGAGGATCGACGGCGGGGTTGAGCGGGCCAGCGAGCTCGAGCACCTCGCGCGGGTCCGACACAAGCACGGCCGCGCCCTCGCGGATGAGCCGGTGGCAGCCGGCCGAGGACGCCGAGGTGGCGGGCCCGGGCACGGCCGCGAGCGGCCGGCCCATGTCCGCAGCGTGATATGCAGTGCTCAGGGCTCCGGAACGATGCGCGGCCTCGACCACGACGGTCGCGCGCGCCGCCGCGATCAGGCGGTTGCGGGTGAGGAACCGGCTGCGGTGGGGCGCGTACCCCGGTGGCACCTCGGCCACCACGGCGCCCTCCTCGCACATCTGCTCAAGCACGTCCACGTGCCCGCGCGGGTACAGGCGGTCCACTCCCCCGGCCATCACCGCCACGGTCACACCGCCCGCGTCGAGCGCCGCGCGGTGCGCCCGCACGTCGACACCATAGGCACCACCGGAGATCACCGCCCACCCGTTGTCCGCAGCATGGCCGGCGATCCAGCCGGCCACATACTCGCCGTACCTGGTGGACGCGCGCGATCCCACGACCGCGATACCGCACGCCCAGGCCGCGTCGACGTCGGCGGCGCCCCGCACCCACAGCACGTACGGCGCCGCGGAGCCCAGCGCGTCCATCGCCTGCGGCCAGTCGGGATCGCCGCGCGTGATCGCCCGCGCCCCGACGCGCGCGGCGCGCTTGAGGTGTTGCTCGGGGTCCATGGCTTCGACACGCAGCCGCCAGCGCCCGGCTGCCGCGACGAGCCGCGCGGCGTCGGCGCTATTGATCTGACCGAGCGCCGCCGTCGCAGTGACGGGATCCTCCACCGCCGCGCGTGCCCACGCGAGCGCCGCGACGGGCCCGAGCGTTGACACCAACGCCCGCGCCTCGCGGTCAGCTGGCTCGGCAATGGCGCTCCAGGACACGAGGGCCCGGCGCTCTTCCTCGCGCCCAGCGGTCACACCCCACCGCCCAACTGGCGCAGGGTGATCGCGCTCGAGACGTGGTCGAGAGTCGGGGACGTGGCGCCTGCGAGGTCCGCGAGAGTCCAGGCCACGCGCAGGCTGCGGTCGGCGCCGCGCGCGGTGAGATGCCCCTCGTCCACCGCCGCGTCCACTTTGCGGATGACCCGTAGCGGCGTGGTCGTGCGCAGCCACCGCGCCGATGCCTGGGAGTTGGTGACCCACCCTTGGCTACGCAGTCGAGCGGCCCCGGCCTCCCGCGCCGATGCCACCCGCGCCGCGACGGCGGCGGAAGACTCGGCGGCGCCTGGCGCACCCCGCGGCGCGGCTCGCGTCTCGATCTGGAGGTCGACGCGGTCAAGTAGCGGCCCCGACAGGCGCGCGAAGTACCGCCGGCGCGCCAGCGCGACACACGTGCAGGCGTCGCCACGGCCGGCGAACTTGCCGCACGGGCACGGGTTGGCGGCCATCACCAGCTGGAAACGCGCGGGATACCGGGCGGCGCCGCGCGCCCGGTGGAGCGTCACCTGACCCTCCTCAAGCGGCTGCCGCAGCGTCTGCAACACCCGCACCGGGAACTCCGGCGCCTCGTCAAGAAACAGCACGCCGCCGTGTGCACGCGAGATTGCCCCAGGCCGCGCGAGGCCGCTGCCGCCGCCGACGATGGCCGCGGCGCTGCTCGAGTGGTGGGGCGCCTCGAACGGGGGCCTGCGTAGCAGCCCGCCCGCCGGGTTGAAGGTGCCCGCGATCGAGTGGACGGACGTGGCGATCACGGCGTCGGCCTCCGACAGGTCCGGGAGGATGCCAGGCAGCCTCGAAGCGAGCATTGTCTTGCCCGAGCCAGGCGGCCCGACCATCAGCAGGTGATGCCCGCCAGCCGCGGCGACCTCGACCGCCCAGCGGGCCTCCTCTTGGCCGCGCACGTCCGCGAGGTCGGGAGCGCCATCCGCTGTTGCGGCGGCGGCCGCCGGGCGCGACGGCGCCGCAGCGGGAGCCTGGCGCGCGCCGTCGTTGCCGTAAAGCTGGGCCAACTCACCCAGGGAGCCCGCCTGGGTGACCTCCGCACCCGCGACGAGCTTCGCCTCGGCGGCGTTGGCGGCGGGCACGACCACGCGCGTGCACCCTGCCGCGACGGCGGCCGCGACCGAAGGCAGCACCCCCCGCACGGCCCGCAATGACCCATCCAGTCCTAGTTCTCCAAGGTGGACGGCGCGGCTGGCGGCGGAGGCGTCGACGAGCCCGGCGCCGGCGAGGATCGCGACCGCGATCGCAAGATCGGTGGTCGACCCCGACTTGGGCAGCGACGCCGGGGAGAGGTTGACGGTGATCCTGCGGTTGGGCCACTTGAGTCCGCTCGACGTGACGGCGGCGCGCACGCGGTCTCGCGCCTCGTTCAGCGAGGCGTCTGGCAGGCCGACGACCGTAAACGCCGGCAGCGACGCGGCTGCGTGCGCCTCAACCTCGATCACGTGTCCGGTGAGGCCCGCCAACACCACGGACCGCGTGCGGCCGATCACCCCACACCCCTGAGGTGCTCGAGCCGGGGCGCGGCGCCCGCCGGCAACTCGACGGCGATGACGTCCACGCGCACACCCGGGAATCGCCTGTCGTGCGCCGCGAGGTACGCGGCCGCGAGCCGCCGGAGCCGCGCAAGCTTGCGCGCGGTTACGGCCTCGGCCGGCGTCCCGAAGGCCGCGCTTTGGCGCGCCTTGACCTCCACCACCACGAGCTCGCCGCCATCAACCGCGACGATGTCGATCTCGCCCACCGCGCACCGCCAGTTGCGCTCGAGCAGCTCCCAGCCCAGTTTGCCCAGCGCCTGGGCGGCGAGGTCCTCGCCGAGCCGCCCCACTTCCTGCTTGTCCATGTCGCCTCCGCGACGAGCATCGCGCCAACGCGGCGTCGGCGCCGGGTTGCCCGGAACACGCGGTGGATGGCGACGCCGCGGCGCAACCTGGGGACATCCGAGCGGCGCGTGGCGCCGCGAGCGTCAGCCCTTTCGACGGAGCGCGCGGATGTCCGGCATCGAGTCGTCGTGGGCGAGCTCCTCGATGTTGACGTCCTTGAACGTCACCACGCGCACGGTCTTGACGAGCCGCGCCGAGCGGTAGACGTCCCACACCCACGCGTCAACGAGGTTGAGCTCGAAGTACACCTCGCCCGCCTCGGACTTCACGTCGAGGTCCACGCGGTTGCACAGATAGAAGCGCCGGTCCGTCTCCACGACGTAGCTGAACAGCCCCACGACGTCGCGGTACTCGCGGTACAGCGCAAGCTCGGCCTGGGTCTCGTAGTTTTCGAGGTCGTCGGAGGTCACGCCACCATCATGCCTCGCCAGGCCCGCCGCCCGCGGCATCGACGGGCGGAAGGTTCCACGACCGCCGGTGCCAGTCACACGCGCCGATGCGTCGCAGCGCCGCCATATGGGGCGGGGCGCCGTAGCCCTTGTTCTCGGCCCAGCCGTACGCCGGGAAGCGGTCGTGCGCCGCAACCATGACGGCGTCGCGCGCGACCTTGGCCAGTACCGATCCAGCCGCGATCGACACGCATTCACGGTCCCCGCCGATCACCATCGTCACCGGGGGCAGCGCGACGTCAGGCAGCTCAGGCGTCGGCCGGCCGATCGCGACGTCGCTGTGCACAAACAAATCGAAGTCCGGCTCGCTAAGCCAGTCGTGCTTGCCGTCAAGCAGCACGGCCCCGACCTCCACGCCAGCGGCCGCGATGTCCGCCAGCGCCCGCGCGCCCGCGAGCCGCAACGCACCCACAATGCCGAACGTGTCGATCTCGTGGGCCGACGCGCTCCCGACGGACCGCGCCGCGCCGAAGTCCTGCAGTTCGGCCGCGATGCGCTCGCGCTGAGCGGGGCTGAGCTCCTTGCTGTCCGCGAGACCCTCCGGCCACGTCGCGACCCGAGACACGGCGACCACCCCCACGCACACGGGGCCCGCCAATGCGCCGCGGCCCACCTCGTCGATGCCAGCGACGACCTCGACGCCCTTGTCCCACAGGGCGCCCTCGCGGGCTAACGACACGGCCATGGCTACGCTCCCCCGGCCTCCGTGGCATCGACAGGCGGCGGAATGTCCACGCCCTCAAACGGATTGCCGAAGCCGCGCCAGTGGTCGAGCGGCCACACGGTCACGAACGCGGTGCCGACGATCAGGTCCATCGAGATGGCGCCGCCGCCGGGGTCGCCCATGTGGACGCGAGAGTCGCCGCTGTTGGGCCGGTTGTCGCCCATGACCCACACGTAATTCGGCGGAACGACGATGTTGAACTTCCGCGCGCTCGGCTCGATTCCGGTGTCGAGATATGGCTCGTCAAGCGAGAAGCCGTTGATCTTGAGGCGGCCCTCTGCGTCACAGCACACCACGTGGTCCCCCGGGAGGCCCACCACGCGCTTGACCAGGTGCTCGCCGGAGTCCTCCGGGCGAAGGCCCACGAACGTCAGCGTCCGCTGGAATGCCGTCGGCTTCTTCTGCGGATCTTCAAGCGATCCGCCTAGCCAATCTCCGGGGTCCTTGAATACGACGATATCCCCGTGCCTCAGCTCGAGCGGGCCGGGGCGCCACTTGGTGACGAGGATCCGGTCGCCGACGTCCAGCGTCGACTCCATGGACTCCGATGGGATCCAGAAGGACTGGAAGAAGAAGGTCTTGATGATGAGCGACAGCACGATGGCGCTGACGCCCACGATCGCGAGCTCCTTGACCCACGTGCGCACGCGGCGCGCGAGAGTGACGGGTTCGGCCGACGCCGACTCTTCGGCCGCGCCCTCAGCTGCGGCGTCCGCGGGCTTCTGTGGCGTAGGCACGATGTCGTCGGCGCGCCGCAATCCGGCCTAGTTCTCGCGCTTCTCGCGAATGCGGGCGGCCTTGCCGCGCAAGTCGCGCAGGTAGTACAGCTTCGCGCGACGAACCACACCGCGGCTGACGACCTCGATCATCTCGATCGAAGGGGAGTGGAGCGGGAACTTGCGCTCGACGCCGGTGCCGAAGGAAACCTTGCGGACCGCGAAGGTTTCGCCGATGCCGGTGCCCTTGCGGGAAATCACGACGCCCTGGAAGACCTGGATGCGGGAGCGCGTGCCCTCGACGACCTTCACGTGGACCTTGACGTTGTCGCCGGCGCGAAAATCGGGGATGTCCGTCTTCAGCTGGCTTGCGGTGACGTGGTCGAGCTTCTGCATGATTCTTCTCCTCGTACGCGCCACAGGTCGTGCACGGTTTCTGCCCTGGCGGGCAAAGTATCGTGTCGCGTGCTGCCGCTCTGCGGGCCCCCCTGTGGCGGGGCGTCGCGCGGTGCACACCGAGGGTCAATTGTGCCATACCGGGACGGCAACGGTCGCCCAGCGCCGCATCGTCCCTATGCGCGCGCCAACTCCAGGAACGCGGCGGTCGCTCGACGCGCCGCGAGCGAGCGAGCATGGCCCCCGCGCAGCTTCCAGAGGAGCGTCGCGCCTGCGCCCACAAGGACCGCCCACTGGGCGGCACGATGCGGGTCGAGCCCGCCCGGCTCGCAAGCGACGGTGAGCATGTCGTGTAGCGGCGCGGGCCCTCCTTTGCGCGGCCAACGGTGGGTCCAGAAGATTTTCGCGAGGCCAAGCTCTGGGTCCCCCACATAGGGCGCTGGGTCAATGGCGGCCCAACCGCCCGAGGGGCGGCGCAGCACGTTCCGGGGGTGCAGGTCTGCGTGCACGAGCACCTCGGACTGCGGCTCGCGCAGCGCCTCGGCGACGTCAAGGATCTGCCCCTGTTCGCGCAATGACCACTCCGCGCGAAGCATGTCGTGGCGGTCCTCGATGCGGGTCAGCAGGTCGTCGGCGTAGCGAGAGGTGCTGAGGAAAGACCCACGCGGCGTGCGCGCCTGGACCGCCACGACCTCGCCGATGATCTGCGCGGCGGTCATCGCGCGCACGAAGTTGAGGGACGCCGCAGGGTGCAGCCACTCGATCAGCATCGCCGCGTGCTCTTCGCTGTACTCATATAGCCGAGCGGCGCCGATGCCGTCCCACTCCCGGAGCGCCGCTACTTCTGCCCCGATGCCCTTGGCCTTCGGCACAATCTTGACCGCGCGCGATACACCGTCGTGATCGTGCGCGTGAAACACGTACGAATGGTGGCCGCGGCGCGGCGCAGTGTGGGTGAGCGTCACGCCCCACATTTCGGCGACAGCCATCGCGGCCTCAGTCACGTATGCGCGCGACGGCGACACGATGACGCGTCCGCCGTCGAGGCTGCTGTCCGTGTAGCGGTCGGCAAGTCCGAGCAGCCGGTCAGTTACGTGCATCGCGCAAGTGTACGCGCGCGGTCACCGCGTCCTCTAGTCCCCCATCAAGTCCGGCCGACGCTCGCGGGTTCGCGCCTCCGATTGCTCACGCCGCCACTCGTCAATCTTGGCGTGGTGGCCGCTCAACAGCACGTCGGGGACGTCGAGCCCGCGCCACGTCGCCGGGCGCGTGTACGACGGATATTCAAGCAACCCATCCGCGTGCGACTCCTCCACGATGGACGCGGCGTTGCCCATGAAGCCCGGGATGAGGCGCGCGATCGCCTCGATCATCGCGAGCGCCGCGACCTCGCCGCCGTTGAGCACGTAGTCGCCAAGGGACGCCTCGGTCACGCGGAAGCCAGCCGCCGCGTAGTGGTCGGCGACGCGTTGATCGATGCCCTCGTAGCGCCCGCACGCGAACACCAGCTGCGGCTCGGCCGCGAGCTGCGCCGCCATCGCCTGGGTGAACGGCACTCCCGCCGGGCTAGGGACGATGAGGTGGGCGCCGGGCTCGAGGATGTCATCGAGCGCGAGGCCCCAGACGTCGGGCTTCATCACCATGCCCGCTCCACCGCCGAACGGCGCGTCGTCCACCGTCTTGTGGACGTCGCTGGTCCAGTCGCGCAGGTCGTGCACGCGCGCGTCGACCAGTGCGGCCTCGCGCGCCTTGCCTAGCAGGGAGACGTCGAGCACGTCGAAGTACTCGGGGAAGATCGTGACAACGTCGACGCGCATCAGGCCTCGCCGCCCGCGGTCTCACCCGTGTTCTCCGGCTCCTCGCCCGACAGCAGGCCGTACGGCGGGTCGGCGACGATGCGGCCAGCCTCGACGTCAACCTCCGGAACGATCTCCTCGACGAACGGGATGTAGGCGCGGTTGCCGTTCGGCTCGCGGATCACAAGCAGGTCGTGCGCGGGCGGGTGCTCGAGGTCGACGACCTCGCCGACGAGCGTCCCGTCGGGGCGCTCGACGCGCAAGCCCTTGAGCTCGTGGAGGTACCAGCCCTCGTCATCGTCGTCGTCCTCGTCCGCGTCGATCACGAGGAGCACACCGCGGATGGCGTCTGCGTCTTCTCGCGTGGCGACCTGCTCGAACGCGGCGAACCAGCGGCCGCCCTGCTCGCGCGAGCTCGCCACGGTGAGCGGGCCAGCCGATGCCGGGTCGGTCGCGAGCACCTCGCCAGGCGCGAGCCGCTCCGCGGGCGCATCCGTGCGCACCTCGAGCGTGACCTCGCCCCGCAGCCCGTGCGCGCGGCCGATGCGAGCGACGGTCAACTGCACGAACGAGCCTTAGTCGACGTCGACGATGTTGACGTGCGTCTCGTCGCGCGCGATGGCGTCGACGATGGTCCGCAGCGCCTCCGCGGTGCGACCGCGGCGGCCGATCACGCGGGGCAGGTCATCGGGGTGAACCACCACGTTGAGAGTGGGTCCCCGACGACCCGAGCGCTCGGTCACGCGAACGTCGTCCGGGTTGCGGACGATGCTCTTGACCAAGTACTCGAGTGCGTCGATGACCATTGCTACTTCTCTTCCTCGGCGGCCTCGTCAAGCGTGCCCTCGACCTTATCGTCGCCGTCCGAGGGGTCACCCTCGGCGATCTCGACGTCAACGTCGGTGGCCTCGTCGTCGGGAACCTCGGAGGACTCGTCTGCGACGGTCTGCGCCTCGGCGGGCGCGTCTTCGGCGGGGGCCTCGGCGGCGGCTTCGGCAGCGGCGGCGTCAGCGGCAGCCTTCGCCTCGTCGGCTTCCTTCTTGGCGGCCTCAGCCTTGGCGGCGGCGGCGGCCTTGGCCTTCTCGGCCTGGTCCGCGAGCGCCTTGATCTTGTCCTCGGGCGACAGTTTGCCAACCTGCGGCTTCACGGTGCTCTTGGCTCCCTTGTCGCCCTTGAAGATGCCCCAGTCGCCGGTGAGCTTCAGGAGCGCCGCGACCTGCTCGGTTGGCTGTGCGCCGACGCCGAGCCAGTACTGCGCGCGCTCGGAGTTGATCTCGATGACCGAGGGCTCCTCGGTGGGGTGGTACTTGCCGATCTCCTCGATCGCGCGGCCATCGCGCTTGGTGCGCGAGTCCATCACAACGACTCGGTAGTACGGGGCGCGCTTCTTGCCGAAGCGCTTCAAACGAATCTTGACAGCCATGCTGCTGTATCTCCTTGTATTCGGTATGAGCCGGCCCGCATCGTCCCGGGGAAATCGGGCCGATGCTGCTAGCAAGACGAATAGCTCGCGCGGGTAGAGGGCCGCGGTCGCCAGCACGCAATTGTGCCAGACATTCGCTGGCGCGCGCTACGCGGAGACGCTAGGGCGTGTACTGGACGGCCACTGCGGTGACCTCACCGCCGCTGATGTACAGCCACGCGGGGTACGGCTTGTTGGTGGGCAGGCTACCGCCGGGGTCTGCGATGACCTGCGCGAGCGTGAACACGCCGTCGTCGGCGGCAGCCTTCCTGGCCACTGCGTCGGCCGCCACGGGCTCGGCGCGGAGCGTCTTGTTGTCGTTCGTGATGTAGAAGTCGTAGGCCTCAAGGCCGTCGGCCGCCGCCTTCGACTCCGCTGTGGCGCCGCTCCACCAGCACGCGAGGTCAAAGTCGATGGAGCTGGTGGTCCACGAGTGCACGAAGCCGAACCACACGCCGTCGGGCAACGGGCCGACCCCGGGCGCACAACCGGAGCCCTGCGCCTCCGTCGCGGGCGCGAGCGTCCACTCGTCGCCGAAGGTGTAGACCTTGGCGGGAGGGGCGGGTGGCGTGGTCGCGGTATCCGTGGGCGCGGGAGGTGCGGTCGTCACCGTCGTCGTGTCGGTCACGGTGACGGTGGCCGGGGTCGCGGGCGTGCTGCACGACGCGAGCGCTGCGGCGGCGAGCGCCGCAGCGAGCGGTGCGACGATGCGGCGCGCGCGGCTTGCGACTGGCGAGGTATTCACGCGCTAAGTGTCGCACCGCAGGGCAACAGACTCAACAGCATCCTCCGCGCTCGTGGATCGCGGCCAGCGCGCCTCCGCCCGCGCGCCCGCGGGTGCAATGTCTCCCCTTGGTCCGCAGTCGCGAATTCAACCTACCCGGACCGCACGAGATTGGGGGCTAGATGCCCGCCTTTTTCATCGCGCCCTTGACTGAGGCGAGGAAACCCTGACTCGTGTAGCTCGCACCGGAGACGTAGCTGACCTTGTAGGACTGCGCCGAAACGACCCGCGACTGGAGCGTCGGCACGGCCCTGCCGTTGAGCGACCGTGAGTGCGAGTCGCCGTAGCCGATGCGCAGCGGCTTCACGCTGGTGATCTTGCCATTCTTGACCACGAGCGCGACCTGCATGACGCCCCACCGCGTGGACACGGCGGGGCCCTTGAAGGTGCCGGACGGCTTACTCGGAGGGGGCTTCTGCGTGGGCTTCTGCGTGGGCTTGGGTGCCGAGGTGGTGGTCGTTGTCGGCTTCTGCGTGCTCTTGGGCTTGGGGGTCTTCGTCGACTTCGTCTGGGGCTTGGTCGTGTCCGGAGCCGCCGCGGGGTCCGTGGTGGGGTCTGGCGAAGGCGACGCTGAGGGCGACGGCGACGGCGAGGGCTCGATCGCGCCGAACGCGAAGCCGTCTTGCGCCCCGGGCACCGCCGCGGTGCCTGCGCGCCACCCGGCGGTCAGCATGGTGGCGCCCACACCGATCGACAGGACGAGTCGTGAAGTCTTCATGTGTTTCTCCCCCTACCAGGCATATTCTTCGCGGTGGATGGCATCGGCATCGACGCCGCAGTAACGCGCGTCCTTCGCGACGGCGTCGGCCCATGACTCGGGACCGCAGACGTAGACGTCGGCATCGGAAATGTCGGGAACCATTTGGTACAACGACGTAGGCCCGCCGTTCGCGGCCCACCCGTCGCCGCGCGGCCCAATCGACACGTGCAGGAAGAAGCCGCGCTCCTGGCACAGCCTCTCGAGCTCGTCGAGCAGCGGGGCCTCGATGTACGAGCGCGCGCGGACGATGACGTGGGTATCGCCGTCGTAGGCCTGGACGTCCTCGGCCATCGCGCGCAGGGGCGTGATGCCGATGCCCGCGCCAACGAGGACCAGCGTGCCGTTGACGCGGTGGTCATGGGTGAAGACGCCGTAGGGGCCAGAGGCGCTGACGCGGGTGCCGGGGCGCACGGTCCGCAGCGCCGATGAGTCGTCGCCGAGCGGCTTGACCGTGATGCGCAAGGAGCGACCGTCGGGCGCAGCGGACAGCGAGTATGGGTGCGCGGTCAGCCACAGGCTGGGCGTCCAGAAACGCCACAGGAAGAACTGGCCGGGCCGCGCGTACCAGCGCTCGAGGTGGCGTCCCTGCACGGTAAGCGTCACCGTGCCGTCGTCATGCCGGATGATGTCCGACACGTACAGGCCGTGGCGAACTGCGCGCCACATCGGCACCGCCAACCGCCACACAAGCATCGAGCCAAACGCGACGACGTACAGGCCAAGCCAGTACCACTTGGCTGGCTGGTTCAGCGTGAACGTCGTGCCGTCGTAAAACTGGTGGGGAATGCTCAGGCCGACAGCTACGTACGTCATGAGGTGGATCGCGTGCCAGGTCTCGTAAGGCCAGCGCTTGCGGACGGCCGCGACAGAGCTGACGCCCACGAGCAGCAAGACCGCGAGGCTCACGATCGCGAGCGCCATGTTGGGCATCTGGTTCCAGAAGTATTCCGTCTGCTGCACCGGGTTGAGGCCCAACGGGGCGCCCCAGCCGAGGGTCAGGAAGGCGGCGTGCGCGACCAGCAGGTAGAAGACGGGCTCCCCCAGTTGGCCGTGAATCTTGGCCGCCTTGTCGTGGCCGACCACGCGCTCGATCCACGGGGCCCGCGACGCGAGCGCGACCTGGATAAGCATGATGTTCGTGGCGATGAGTCCGGTGAAGCGGCCGAACGCGTTGAGCAAGTCTGCGGAGCCGGTCACCGACATCGGCCCCGTGGCAAGGAAGAAGCCGAGGATCGCGACCGTGGTGAGCCACGCGGCGGCGACGAGGCCGTCCCGCCACGCGGACCGGACCGAGGCCGCCCGGCGCCGGCGGTGCCGGACGTCGAAGTGTGCGGAGTTGCCTACGAACTGGCCAGTCATCGTGCTCGTCATAGAACTATCGTGCGTGTCCGATTCTGAGAGCTTTCTTAACTTGCGGCGCCGGGCCACCCGGGGCTCGTGACGGCCGCCAATTCGCCGGCGCCCTGAGCGGATTCGATGCACAGCACCTCGAATCCCGCCGCCTGCGCGGCCAACGCCGTCTTGGCGCCGCCCGCGACGGTCGCCGTGGCCCACGCGTCCGCCGCCACAAGATCCGCGCCCACGACGCTCACCTGCGCGTAGCGGGCCTCCATGCGGCCGTCAGTGTTCCAAATGTGCTCGCCGTGCTGCGCGGTTCCGGATGTGCACAGCGCGCGTCGCTCGTCGCTGAGCTCCACCATGTCGACGAGGTCCCCGGCCTGTGGGTCGCCCGCGTAGCGGGGGTCGGCGATGCCGATGCGCCACGGCTGGCCAGCAGGGTCGAGCCCCGAGGACAGCACGTCCCCAGAAGCGCCGATGATGAAGTCGCCGACGCCAAGCTGGTCGAGGTGGCGCGACGCCCGCATCACGGCCCACGTCTTCACGAGGCCAGTAGGGTCCACCGCTCCGTCGGGACGGCGCGCGTCGAAGGCGCCGTCGGTCGCCTCGCGGTAACGCTCGCACTCCGCGAGCACCTCCCCCACTGCCGGCGGGCAGTCGTCGATGTGGATGTCGCCGCGCGCGAGGCGCGACAGCGGGGAATCTTCCTTCCACAGGCTGAAGACCTCGTCCGCCCAGGTGAGGTCGGCCTGCATCGCGGCGGCCGCGGCCTCGAGGTCCCGCTCGGAGACGTCCGCTGGGCGGCGCGCCACGGTCACCACGAACGGCATCGCCATGGCGTGCAACGTCCGCTGGAACACCGCGGCGTCAGGCGAGCCCGGCATCGCGGAACGCGCCTTGCAAGGATTCCGTGATTCCGCGAGAGGTGTACGACGCCCCGCTCACGTAGGACACTTGCCACTTCTGCGCGGTGAGTACCTCTTGCCGCAGTTCGGGGAGCGCGATCGAATTGATGTAGCGGCTCTCCCCCGCGGAGGTCCCCGCGACCGGGAAGGTCACGTCGACGACCTTCCCGTCCTTCACCACTATTTGGGCCTGGAAGTTGCCGAGCAGGTTCCTCACAACTGGGCCTGTGAAGGCCCCGCCCGCCGCGGCCCCTTGACCGTTGCCCGTTCCCGTTCCCGTTCCTGGGTCCGTACCGGTGCCGTTCCCGCCTAGGTGCTTGGGCGCGTTCGCGACTCCAATCAGAACTATCGCGGCCGTGCCGCCCACTACCACTGCCAATCGTGATGCCCTCATTGACGTGCTCCTCTACCAGGTGAATTCTTCGCGATGGATGGAATCTGCATGAACGCCGGCCGCGAGCGCGTCGGCCTCGACCGCGAGCGCCCAGTCGCGCGGCCCACAGATGTAGACGTCGGCGGTCGCTGGGTCGGTGAGGAACGACGCGACGGACACGCGCTCGTCCGCTGTCCCCCACGTCGTACCGCGCGGCCCGACGAGAACCTTGAGCTTCGCCTGACGCAAGCGCGCGAGTTCGGTGATCTCGTCGAGCAGTGGGGCCTCCTCGAGGGACCGAGCGCGCACGACCACCGTGATCGGGTCGCTCGGCGAGGCGTCGCCGAGGATTGACCGAATAGGTGTGACGCCAATTCCGGCGCCGATCAACAGCATCTGGTGCCCGCGGCGCGCTCGACGCGTGAAGGTTCCGAAGGGACCCTCGAGCAAGACGCGGGTGCCGGGCTGCAAGGCGCGCAGTGAGGACGAACCATCCCCGACGGGCTTGACCGTCAGGCGCAACAGCCCGCCCGCGGCGACCGACAGCGAGTACGGATGGGCTTGCCACCACAACCCGGGCTGCAGGAACCTCCACAAGAAGAACTGCCCGGACGCGGCGCGCAGCCGTTCGAGGCCATCGCCGGACACGTAGATCGACACACTGCCGTCAGGGTGGCCCCTCACCGCGTCGACCCGTGGCGCGTACTCCGCCGTGATCCACAGCGGCCGCACGATCCGGTAGGCGACGAACGACCCGAACGCGACCACGTAGAGCAGAGCCCAGAACCACGTGGCCGGCCCGCCGCTCTTGAACGTAGTGCCCTTGAGGAATTGGTGGGGAACGGCGAACGCGACGGCGACGTAGACGACAAGGTGGACCGCGTGCCACGTCTCGTACTTGACGAGGCCGCGGACGGCCGCAAAGGACATGACGAACACTGCCGCGAACAGCGCGATCGAGACCTCGACCATTGCCATGAACCAGCCGAGCTTGGGCCAGTCGAGGGCGGTCTGAAGCAAGGGTGTGCCGTTGTAGTGCGCTGTCATGCCGGTGATGATCGCGAAGTGGCCGAGCATGAGCGAGATGGCCCATTTGCCGAGCCGGCTGTGCTTGACGATCGCCTTGTCCTGGCCGATGACGCGCTCGATCCATGGCGCCCGCGATGCGAGCAACACCTGCGCCAGCATGAGCACCGCGGCGACGATGCCGAGCGCGCGCCCAAGCGTGTAGATGTAGTCAACGGGAGAGACGGTGAGCAGCCCCCGGGCGTTGAGCATGAAGGCCACGCCAATGGCTGCGGCGAACCACACTGCCGCCTCGAGGGCGTCCGCCCACCAACTGCGCCGCGCGGCGAGGCGTTGCCGCTCAGCGACTGCTCTGGCAACCGAGGTGGATTGCGACGCCATGGATAATCCTTCCGTGAGCCCTCAGGCTCGGGCTGGCCGATGCGGCGGCCCCCGACCGCAGCGCCAGTTACCTCGGAAAGGAGACCCCTCGCAGGATAACTGCGATTGGCTCACGCATTTCAACGATGTCAACCCGCGGGTCGTTCCCGTACACGACGACGTCCCCCGACGCACCCTCCTCGATGCCGGGCATCCCGAGCCACTCGCGCGCCCGCCAGGTGGCTGCGGCGACGACTTCAGTCGCAGGCACGCCCGCCTGAACCATTTCGGCTGCCTCCTCGGCGTGGCGGCCGTGCTCGATGCTGCCCCCCGCGTCGGTCCCCACGAACAACTGGACCCCGGCGTCGTAGAGGTCCCGGACCTGCTGGTAGCGGCGCCGGTGCATGCCGCGCATGCGGTCCGCGAAGCGCGGGAACTTGGCCTCGCCCTGGGCCGCGATGGACTCGAACTGGGCGATCTGCAGCAGCGTCGGGACCACGGGCACGCCCGCATTCGCGGCGCGCTCGATTTGGGCAGCGGACATCCCGGTGCCGTGCTCGAGGCAGTCGACGCCGGCGTCGAGTAGGCCGTCGACCGCCTCCGTCGAAAACGTGTGTGCGGTGACGCGCGCGCCCGCGGCGTGGGCCGCCGCAACCGCCTGCGCGAGCACGTCGTCCGGCCACAGCGGGGCAAGGTCTGCCTCGTCACCAAGCTCGCGATCGATCCAATCCGCAATGATTTTGACCCACCCGTCGCCGTCACGCGCCGCCTCCGCAGCGGCGCGCGGCAGGTCCTCCACGCGGTCAAGCTCGCGAGCCAGCCCCCGGATGTAGCGCTTGGGGCGCGCGATGAACCGTGCCGCGCGGATGAGGCGGGGCAGGTCAGGGCGGTCGTGCACCCACGAGGTGTCGATCGCCGAGCCGGCGTCGCGAATCAGCAACACGCCCGCGTCGCGGTCGGCCTGGGCCTGCTTGACCGCCATCGCCTCGTCAGTGCCGCCACCCATGGTCACGCCGATATGGCAGTGCACGTCCACCAATCCGGGCAGGACGACGCCGTCGATCACACCGTCGGGCTGGGCGGCGGGGCGGTCAAAGGTGAGGCGCCCGCCCACGATCCACGCCTCGGGGTACTCGCGGTCGGCGTCGGCGATCACCCGCCCGCGCAGGTGCAGCACGCCGCCCCCCACGGCCGCTACTTGCGCCCGAGGAACTTGCTGATGCCGTCGGGAAGCTCTGCGGGCGCGACCGTGTCACCGCTTTCGGGCTCGCCCGGGATACCGAAGGCGCTGCCGGGCTTGGACGCGCCGCCGAGGCGCTGGGCAGCGGCCGCCTCTTGCTGAGCGCGCTTGGCGGGGTTGCCGCTCTTGCCCTTGGCCCGCTTACTCGACGCTTGCTTGCCCTTGGAGCGCTTGCCTGGCCCGTAGCCCATGCCACCCATCGCCTGCGCGGAACCCGGGCCAGCCATGCCTGGCATCATCGGAGCGCCGCCGCCGGCCACCTGCTTCATCATTTTCTGCGCCTCGGCGAAGCGTTTGACCAGAGAGTTCACGGCCGTCACGGTGCTGCCGGAGCCTGCGGCGATGCGCGCGCGACGCGAGCCGTTGAGGAGCTTGACGTTGTCGCGCTCGGCGGGCGTCATGGACTGGATGATCGCCTCGGTGCGACTGATTTCGCGCTCATCGAAGTTCTCGATCGCCTCGCGAGCCTGGCCCATGCCGGGCAGCATCGTCAGCATCTTCTGCATCGAGCCCATGTTCTTGAGCTGCTGCATCTGGGACAGGAAGTCGTCGAGCGTGAAGTCGTCGCCCTTGGCCATCTTGTCGGCGAAGCGCTGCGCTTCCTCCTGGTCGAAGGCCTTCTCGGCCTGCTCGATGAGGCTCAGGACGTCACCCATGTCGAGGATGCGGGATGCCATCCGGTCGGGGTGGAAGACCTCGAACTCGCTGAGCTTCTCGCCCGTGGACGCGAACAGGATGGGCTGGCCGGTCACCTGGGCCACGGATAGCGCGGCGCCGCCGCGGGCGTCGCCGTCGAGCTTCGTGAGGACGACGCCGGTGAAGCCGACGCCCTCGCGGAACGCGTTCGCGGTGGTGACCGCGTCCTGACCGATCATGGCGTCAATGACGAACAGGATCTCGTCGGGGTTGACGGCGTCGCGGATGTCCGACGCCTGTTTCATGAGCTCGTCGTCCACGCCAAGGCGACCGGCGGTGTCAACGATCACCACGTTGTGCTGCTTGGAGGCGGCCTCCTTGATCGCCTTCTTGGCGACCTTGACCGGGTCACCCTTCGACTTCTCGTCCTCGCTGGTGACGCCCTTCTCGGGCGCGTAGACGGGCACACCCGCGCGCTCGCCGACCACCTGCAGCTGATTCACGGCGTTAGGGCGCTGAAGGTCCGCCGCGACCAGCAACGGGGTGTCGCCCTGCTCCTTGAGGTGAAGCGCGAGCTTGGCCGCAAGCGTCGTCTTTCCCGCTCCCTGGAGGCCAGCGAGCATGATGACGGTGGGGCCAGTCTTGGCGCGGTGCAGGCCGCGCGTCTGCCCGCCGAGGATGGCGACGAGCTCCTCGTTGACGATCTTGACGACCTGCTCGGCGGGGTTGAGCGCCTGCGAAACCTCGGCGCCGAGCGCACGCTCGCGGATGGCGCCGGCGAACGTTTTGACGACCTCGACAGCGACATCGGCGTCGAGCAGCGCGCGGCGGATCTCGCGGATGGTCCCGTCGATGTCGGCCTCGGACAGCTTGCCCTTGCCGCGAAGGTTCTTGAAGGTCGCGGTGAGGCGATCCGACAGATTCGCGAACACGTCAGTCCTTTCGGGGAGGGATACGGCCCCAGCCTACAAGGCGTTCGCTAGGCGCTAGCGGAGCCCAGCCGGGCCGTCGCGGCGGCCACCAGCCGGTTCACAAGCTCGCGTCGCGACTCGGTCCACACCTCTGGGCCCGTCGCCGTGGCGTCGGCCTCACTCAGCAGCCTGAGCGCGTCGAGCAGGTCGGCACGGCCGCCAAGCGCGTCAACAACCGCAGAGACGGCCTCGACGCCGTCGACGTCCGACGCCGCGGCAAGGTCGCTGAGCAGGAGGTGGTGGCGCACGAGCGTCTGGACGTCGGCGGCCGTGGCGGCGTCGAGGCCGATGCGTGCGGCGATGTCGGGGATCATCGCGGCACCGTCCGCGGCGTGGTCGCTGCCAGCGCCCTTGCCGATGTCGTGCAGCAACGCGGCGAGCAGCAGGGTGTCGAAGCCTGCACCCCCGCGGGCAAGCTTGCCCACGCGCACCACCGTCTCGAGGGAATGCCGGTCCACGGTGTACACGTGCAGCGGGTTGGTCTGCGGCCGGTTGCGAATGCGCTGCCACTCGGGCAGCCAGGTGGCGACGATCCCGCCAAGGTCCACCGCCTCCCACACGGTGACGAGGTTGTCCGTCGAGCGGAGCAGCTCCAGCAGGCGGGTGCGTGCCTCATCTGGCCATGGGGCGGGCAAGGCGGGGCATTCCTTGAGAGACTCGACGAGGGCGGTGGGGATCGCAAGGCCCGTCGTGGCCGCGACGGCGGCGGCGCGCAGGGACAGCACCGGGTCCTCCGTCGGCTTGGCTCCAGCCGCGAGGGCAATCTCGCCGTCGACGTCGATGAGGGCCTCCGCGACGGACATGAAGCGCGGCGCGCTCGCGCGCTGACGAGCCGCCCTTCCTCGCGAGCTGCCCTTGCTGTGTTCGAGCGTCCGGCGCGCCGACCGCTGGGTGGTGTCGAGCGCGTACGCGACGGTCCGGCCGGACTCGGCAAGCGCGGCGAGGAGGTCCTCGAGGCCGTCGTGCCCCGCCATCCGAGCCACGTCGTCGGCGATGCCGCGCTCGAGCTTGTTCGCGCCACGCTCTGACGCGAGGTGGATGTAGTCGCGGATGTCGAGAAGGTGCTGGATGGCCTCGTCGACGCGGCCGTGCGGCCGGTCCGCGAGCCACGTTGCGGCGACGGCGGTGAGGCTCGCGGCGTCGCGCAGGCCGCCGCGCGAGTCCTTGAGGTTGGGCTCGATCAGGTAGGCGAGCTCGCCGTACTGCGCCGCACGCGCGCGCGAGGCCGCGATGAGCTCCGGGAGGCGCTTCTTGGCGTTCGCGCGCCAGTCGGCGAGGATCCACGCGCGGGCCCGCTGGGCGACGCTCGCGTCCCCCGCGATGGCGCGGACGTCAAGCAGGCCGGTGGCGGCGCCGAGGTCCTTGGCCGCGAGCTGGCGGCATTCGGACACCGATCGCATCGCGTGCACGATGTCGAGCTTCGCGTCCCACAACGGGTACCACAGCGCCTCGGCAAGGTCCGCGACGTCCTTCGCCTTGTGGGTCTCGCCGTCGTGGATCACCACGAGGTCGAGGTTCGAACACGGCCCCGCGTCCTGGCGGCCGGTGCCGCCGATCGCGGCGAGCGCCACGCCCGCGTCGAGCGACCCGGTGGTGTGGTTCCAGTGCTCGACAAGCGTGGTTTGCACAAGGTCCGCGATGGCGCGGCGCCGGGCCGCCCCGGGCTCGCCGGCAGCGATCGAGGATCGCGCGAGCTCGAGCCGCGCACGCTTGAGGTCCCGCACCCCGGAAGGGTGCGGGACCTCAGCGTGTGAGCCGCTGGGCGAAGTGCCCGTTGGACTCGTCATGCGTTGACTCCCTTACAAAGCATCCGCCCCGCGCTCACCGGTCCGGACCCTGGCAATGTCTGACACCTCAACGGCCCAGACCTTGCCATCGCCAATCCGACCAGTGTGCGCAGATTCCACCACGGCATCCATGACTGCGGCAGCGTCTCCATCCTCGACCAAGACCTCGACTCGAGACTTGGGGAGAAGCTCAACGCTGTACTCCGCTCCACGGTATACCTCGGTGTGTCCACGTTGGCGACCGTAACCGGACGCCTGCGACACCGTGATCCCTTTGACGCCGGTCGCCTCGAGGGCGGCGCGGACATCTTCCAGGCGGTGAGGCTGGATGATTGCGGTGATCAACTTCATCAGTTACTACTTGGCGTCGTCGTACGCGGTCTCGCCGTGTGAGTGGAGGTCGATCGAGCCAGTCTCGACTTCCTCCGACACGCGGAACCCGATCGTGTACTTGATGGCGAAACCGATGATCGCGGTCACGACACCGGAGTAGACAATCACGACCAGAGCGGCGATTGCCTGCGCGCCCAGGAGGGCCCACGAGTGCTCGCCGTAGAGGACACCAGCGTTGCCGAACAAGTTGGTGTCCGTGGCGAAGAAGCCGATCGCGAGGGTACCGATGATACCGCCGACGAGGTGGACACCGACGACGTCAAGCGAGTCGTCGTAGTTCAGCTTGTACTTGAGGCCAATCGCGAGCGCGCAACCAACACCGGCGAGCAGGCCGATCGCGATCGCGCCGAGCGGCGAGACCGACAGGCCGGCAGGGGTGATGGCAACAAGACCAGCAACGACACCAGAGGCGGCACCCAGGGTGGTCGCCTTGCCGTCGCGGATCTTCTCAGTGGCGAGCCAGGCAAGCATCGCGGCCGCAGGAGCGACCAGCGTGTTGACCCAGATCTGGGCGGCGAAGTGATCCGCAGCCCACTCAGAACCGGCGTTGAAGCCGAACCAACCGAACCACAGGAGCGCGGCGCCGAGCATGACGAACGGCAGGTTGTGAGGCTTGAACGGCTCCTTGCCGAAGCCCTTGCGAACGCCGAGGATGAGCGCAAGCACGAGGCCCGCGATACCGGCGTTGATGTGAACGACCGTTCCACCTGCGATGTCCTGCGGCGGAACCAGGAAGTCGCTGAAGATGTCGTTGTCGGTCAGGAGACCGCCACCCCACACCCAGTGGGAGACCGGCGAGTACACCAGCACGCCCCACAGTGCGGCGAAAATGAGCCACGAGCCGAACTTCACGCGGTCCGCGATGGACCCCGAGATAAGTGCGACCGTGATGATGGCGAAGGTGCCACCGAAGCCGGCGAGGATCAGGTTGATGCCGTCGGGGTCCTGGAAGATCGACTGCATGAAGAACTCGCCAGTCGGGTGCGACACGAAGCCGCCCCACGATTCGCCGTTGCCGACCGAGAAGGCGTATCCCACTGCAACCCACAGGACGCCCACAACGCCGATGGCGCTGAAGGACATCATCATCATGTTGAGGACCGACTTGCTGCGCGACATGCCGCCGTAGAAGAACGCCAGACCGGGCGTCATCAGAAGCACGAGCGAGGCAGAAGTCAGGATCCAGGCGATGCTACCGCTGTCCATTTCTGTTTCTCCTTGTCATCTAGCCACTCGGCTAGTTGTCACACAGCATGGCGGGCGAAGGTTTCCCCCGGTGCACGGCTGTGTTTCGCTGCGGTTACAAATTTGCCGCCCGAAATGGGGGCATTGGCGTCGCGTGGGCGAATCGCCGAGCGTGCTACGAGCCGAGCAGCCCGTCCACGAAGTCTGCGGCGTCGAACGGCGCGAGGTCGTCGACACCCTCCCCTAGCCCCACGAACTTCACCGGGACGCCAAGCTCGCGCTGCACGGCGATCACGATGCCGCCCTTGGCGGAGCCATCCAGTTTCGTCAGCACGATGCCCGTCACGCCTGCGACCTCGGCAAACACGCGCGCCTGGGTCAGGCCGTTCTGGCCGGTGGTGGCGTCGAGCACCAGCAACACCTCGGCCGCCTCGCGGCGCTTCGCGAGCACCCGCATGATCTTGCCGAGCTCGTCCATGAGCCCCTGCTTGTTTTGCAGGCGGCCGGCGGTGTCGACCAGCAGGACGTCGGCGCCGACGTCGGCCGCGCGTTCCGCCGCGGCGAACGCGACCGAGGCAGGGTCCGCGCCCTCGACGTCGGAACGCACCACCTCGATCCCGACGCGGGCGCCCCACGTGGCCAGTTGGTCGGCGGCCGCCGCGCGGAAGGTGTCGGCGGCCCCCATCACCGCGGTGTAGCCGTCTGCCACCAGCACGCGCGCGACTTTGCCGACGGTGGTGGTCTTGCCGACGCCGTTGACGCCCACAAGCACGACTGGCGCGGCTGCGCCATCCCCCGGGGCGCCGATGCTGAGCGCGCGCGGGGCATCCGTCGCGATCGCGTCAATCAACACCGCCGCGAGGGCCTCGCGAGCGTCGGCGTTGGCGTCCTTGCGGATCCGCGCCTTGAGCGCCTCGAGCAGCTCAGCGGTCGCGTCGACGCCGACGTCGGCTGACAGCAACAGCTCCTCAAGCTCGTCCCAGTCAGCATCCGACAGTTTGCCGCGGCGCAGCACGGCAAGCATCGATGCACCCATGCCGCCGGCCAGCCGAGACTTGAGCCTCGAGAAGCGTGACTCCTTGCGTTCCGGCGCCGGGGCGCGAGCCTCGCTTGCGGAGGCCTCAGTTGCAGCAGCCGGCGACGTTGCGCGGGTGGCGTCCTCAATCGCAGGCGCCTCCGGCGGCGCGACTTCTGCCGGTGCCGCCTCTGGCGCGTCCTTCGACTTGCGCTTGAACAGAGCCATCTAGCTCACCACTCCACGGCGTGGCAGGTACCTGGGGCGCATCACGCCAACCAGTGTCCCACTAGTCGTCGTCGCGCTCCCGTAGCGGCGCGTCATCGGGGACCGAGACCTCGTCGAGTTCCGACGAGTCGTTGGGCACGGTCAGATCATCGTCGTCGCCATCAACTTGGGCGCCCGCGTCTGCCACGTCGGCCGTGGCAAGCTCAACCGGCACATCGTGTCCGTCGGCCGACACGCGTGCAACCATTCCCCAATCGCGTTCGGCGCGCGGGATTCCGCCGACGATCTGACGGGGAGTGCGCCTAGGAGCCGCTCCGAGCAACATCAGCAGCAGATGCTTGAGGCGGCCTTGAGAAAGGGTCGCGACCAACAAGACTCCACTTGCTACGACGATGGCGAGTATCGCCGCGTCTTTCGCACTCACGCAATTGCCTCCCGGGGATACCCCTAGTCTGTCACCTCCTAGACGATCCTGCCGGGTGAACGGTTGGGGTCGTCTTTCCGCCCGCCGCGGCGAATCAGGGACTAATCTCGAACCATGGACGGGGACCAGCCACCGCAGCCGACGCTGCCGACGTGCGTCAACGGCCACCGCATGCTGGTGGGCTCGACGACATGTCCCGTCTGCAGCGCGCCCGTCAAACGCTCCACTGTCGCCCCGAATCGTCGCACCGACGACGCCGGCCGCACGGTGGTGGACAAGGTGGACGCCGCGGCACGCGAGCGCGGCGAGTACGACACCGACCGGCAGCCGGGCCGCATCGTTGCCGCAGTGGCCGTGGTGCTGGTACTCCTCGGCGGCGGCATCGCGGCGATGGCCCTCGCGGCCAACGCGCGCGACGAGCCCGAGCCCACGCTGCCGCCCTTCACGCCGCCCGTGGTGCAGACCTGCGAGACCCTCGGCCTCGACGAGGTCCCCATCGACGCCGTCGTCCCGAACGCGCCCGCGACGGCCTGCTTCACCGTCGACACGGAGCTCCAGCTGACGATTGGCGCGCAGCCGGACGACAAGAACGTCAACCTCGAGCTTCGCCTGACAAAGGCGGACGGCGGCTTCATCGCCGGCGCGGACGACACCTTCGGGAACGTGCCCGAGGTGACCACGGACCTGGTGCCCGGGGTTTACGTCGCGACAGTGACCCAGGTGGGCGGCACCGAGCCGGGCACCTACACGCTGTACTCCACGATCTTCGACCCCGGCGCAACGGCGGGTCCCACGGATCCCCCGGTCGAGGCAGGCGGACTTCCCGGCACGGAGAACTGCGACACGGACGAATACCCGCTGGTGACCGACAACGGCACTGTTGACCGCACCGCCGCGAACACCTTGGTGTGCATCGACATCACCAAGGAAGCGTGGACGCGCATCGGCGTCATTAGCCTCGCCGACGTCAAGGTGGGTGAGGCTCCCCCGGACCTCGTGCTCGCGCTGCACCGCTTCGACGACACCGGCCGCCCGCGGTTCGTGAGGTCATTCGATGACGCCTTCGGCACGGACCCAGAGGTCACCGCGAAGCTCGCGCCGGGGCGGTACCTCGTGCAGGTTGAGGAGTTCCAGGGCGGCTCCACCGGACCCACCGAAATCTACGTCGACACGTCGCGCACCTACTTCCGTGTGGGCCCCGTCACCGAGGGCTACGAGGGCGTCAGCGCCGCGGATTGCTCGGCCGAGGGAGTCCGCGAACTCACGATAGGCGGCGTCCTCGGCTTCGAGGACTCCGACATCTCCTACACCTGCATGACCCTTTCAAAGACGACGCTCGTGGACCTCAACGTACTGTCGCTGGCGCAACAGGACCTCGCGCTCGAGGTGATCGGCTTCGACAAGGACGGCGCGCCGCTCCGCTACGGCTGGTCGGACGATTTCGTGTTCGCGACGGAGTTCGACAACAAGAACCCGCGGCTACAGACGGTGCTCCCCGCTGGCACCTACTACGTGCACGTGTACGAGTTGTTCGGCGACCCCGTGGGCAACTTCACGATCGAGGCATCGCGCCCTTAGTGACTCAACGGGAAGGCTGCCGCGCTACGCGCCGACGGCGTCGTCCTCGTGGAGCCGCTGGCTGATCACGGTCGTCACGCCGTCGCCCCGCATGGTGATGCCGTACAGCGCGTCGGCGATTTCCATGGTGCGCTTCTGGTGCGTGACGACGATCAGCTGTGAGTCGTTTTGGAGCTCGCGGAAGATGTCGAGCAGGCGGCCAAGGTTGACGTCGTCGAGCGCGGCCTCGACCTCGTCCATCACGTAGAACGGACTTGGGCGAGCCTTGAAGATCGACACGAGAAGCGCGATCGCGGTGAGCGACCGTTCGCCTCCTGACAGCAGCGACAACCGCTTCACCTTCTTGCCCGCGGGCCGTGCCTCGACCTCGAGGCCGGTCGTCAGCATGTTCTTGGGATCCGTCAGCACTAGCTTGCCTTCGCCGCCGGGGAACAGCCGCGGGAACACCTGCTCAAACTGAGCGGCGGTGTCGTTGAACGCGTCGACGAAGATCTTCTCGACGCGGTCGTCGATCTCCTTCACGATCTCCATGAGGTCCTCGCGCGACTTCTTGATGTCCGCGAGCTGATCGGTCAGGAACTTGTGACGCTCCTCGAGGGCCTCGAACTCCTCGAGGGCCAGCGGGTTGACGCGGCCGAGCTGACCGAGTGCGCGCTCGGCCTTGCGCAGCCGGCGTTCCTGGACCTCGCGCACGAACGGCTCGGTCGCGGGCTCACCCTCGGGCCCGGCCGACGCCGCGGCGGGCTCGGCGTCGTCGTCACCGGAGTGCACAACGGGAACGGGCAGGTGGGGCCCGTACTCCTCGACGAGTTGGGTGGGGTCCATGCCGAGGTCGTCGATCGCGCGCTGTTCGAGCTGTTCCAGGCGGACCTTCTGCTGGGCGCGCGCGACTTCGTCCTTGTGCGCGTCGTCGGTGAGGCGCGCGTACTCGGCGGCAAGCTCGTCCACGTGGCGGCGCACCTCCGTGAGCTCGCCACTGCGTTCGGCGCGCTTGGCCTCGACGGCGGCGCGCATGTCGTCTGCCGTCTGAACCGAAATGTCGATCAGCGGGAGGGTGGCCTCGACGCCGGCGACCACCTCGCGGGCGGCCTGGGCCTGGGCGGCGCGGCGCACCGCAGCCTGCTCGGCCCGCACCCGCGCATCGCGCTCGGCCTCTGCCGCCCGCTCAAGCGACTCGGCGCGCGAGGCAAGCGCACGCGCGCGCTCCTCCACCGTGCGCAGCGCGAGCCGCGCCTCGATCTCCGTGGCGCGCGCGGCGGCGGTGGCGGCCGCGTCCGCGTCCCGCTGGGCCTGCGCGGACTGCGTGTCGGCCTCGGTCTGTTCCGGCTCGGCCTGGGCGGCGGACAGCCGCTGCGTCATCGACGCGAGCTCTTCCTGCTCGGCCGCGACGCGGAGGCGGGCGTCGGCAAGTTGAACCGCGACTCGCTCGGACTCGGCCTTCGCCGCGCGCGCGGCCGCTCCCAGCTGGCCAAGCTGCTCGGCGACCGCCGCCATCTGAGCGTCTGACTCGTGAAGCCGTTCCAACGTGACGGCGTGCGCGGCGTCAGCGGCGGCGGCCCGCTCGTCGGCCGACTTGATCTCGAAGGTGGCCTGCTCCACCACCGCCGATGCGGCGGCGACGCGTTCCCGCGCCTCGTCGAGCGCGGCCTGCATGTGAAGCACGCTTGGGGCGTCGCCGGCGCCGCCCGAGGCGCTCTGGCCGCCAAGCAAGTCGCCCCGCCTCGTCACGGCGATGACGTCCGGGTGGGCGGCGACGAGCGCGCGGGCGGCGGCGAGGTCGTCCACGACCGCCACCCCGGACACAAGTGCGCGGACGGTGTCGACGATCCCGCCGGGTCCGGTGACGAGGTCGGACGCCCAAGCCGCGCCCTGCGGAAGGCTCACGTTGGGGTTGTCGGCGCGTGCGGACGCGTCGGCGACGACGAACCGGGCGCGGCCCGCGTCCTCGTCGCGCAGCCAGCGGATGGCGTCTACCGCGGCGTCCACGGAGTCGGCCGCGAGCGCATCGGCGAGCGGCCCAAGCGCGGCGGCGATCGCGTCCTCTGCGTCGCCGTCGACGTCGATGAGCGACGCAACGGTGCCCTTCACGCCACGGGCGCCCTGCGCCAAGATCGCGCCCGCGCCGTCCTTGCGCACGAGCGACAGCTCGAGGGCCTCGGCCTTGGCGGACCAGGTGGCGCGGTCGTGCTGCGCCTCCTGGAGCTTCTCGCGTAGCGCCTCGAGCGCGTCTCGCGACGCGGACAGCTCCTCGGTCGCCCGCTCGTGCGCGGCGTCGAGGTCCTCCTCGCCTGCCTCGACGCTGGCGACGGTTCCCTCGAGCGCGGAGAACTCGGTGGTGGCGTCGGTGCCGCGGCGCTCTGCCTCGGTCAGCGCCTGCTGGAGGCGCCCCACCTCCTCCTCGGCCGCCTCGACCTTGGAGCGCCGGGCGGACACGTCGCCCGCGAGCCGGGCCACGCCCTCACGGCGGTCGGCAACGGAGCGCAGCAGGTTTGCCAGCGTCTTCTCGGACGCCTCTGCCTTCTCCTCGGCCGCGGCGCGCGCCTCCTCAGTCGCCGCTAGCGCGGCCTGGGCGGCTGTGACCTCGGCCAGCAGTTCGGAATGCGCGCTGCGCGCCCGCTCAAGCTGCTCGTCAAGGTCGACGAGGTCGGTGGGCGCGATGCCGTCCACCTGGTTGCCGAGCATCCGCAGCCGCTCCTGCGCAAGGTTCTGCAAGTTCCGCAGTCGCTCCCGCTGGGAGCTCAGCCGGTAGTAGACGTCGTTCGCCTTGGTGAGCTCTGGCGTCGCCTCGGCGGATGCGCGCTCGAGTTCGGCCAGCCGCCCGCGCGACTCCGCGAGCGCCTTCTCGACCTCGCCGCGCCGCTCGAGCACCGCCGACTCGTCGGCGTGCTCCTTCGCGATGGCGCCGCGGACCGTCGCGATGTCGTCGGCGAGCAGCCGGGACCGCGCGTCGCGGACGTCGGACTGGATGGTCTGGGCCTGGCGCGCCACCTCGGCCTGCTTGCCGAGCGGCCCAAGGTTCCGGCGGATCTCGCCGGTAAGGTCCTGGACGCGCGTGAGGTTCGCCTGCATCGCGTCGAGCTTGCGGAGCGCCTTGTCTTTGCGCTTGCGGTGCTTGAGGATGCCCGCGGCCTCTTCGATAAAGTGACGGCGGTCCTCGGGGGTGGCGCGCAGCACGGCGTCAAGCTGGCCCTGGCCGACGATCACGTGCATCTCGCGGCCAAGGCCCGAGTCGCTTAGCAGGTCCTGGATGTCGAGCAGGCGGCAGGCGCTGCCGTTGATCGCGTACTCCGAGCCGCCGGAGCGGAACAGGGTGCGGGAGATGGTGACCTCGGAGTAGTCGATCGGGAGCGCGCCGTCCGCGTTGTCGATGGTCAACGTCACCTCGGCGCGACCGAGCGGGGGGCGGCCAGCCGTGCCGGCGAACACGACGTCGTCCATCTTGCCGCCGCGCAAGCTCTTGGCGCCCTGCTCGCCCATCACCCAGGCGAGCGCGTCCACGATGTTCGACTTGCCGGAGCCGTTGGGGCCGACGACGCACGTCACACCAGGCTCGAACTCGAGCGTGGTCGCCGACGCGAAGGACTTGAAGCCCCGAAGCGTCAGCGTTTTGAGATGCACGGGGACAACTCTAATGAGTGCGCGGGCGCGCGAGAACCGCTAGGCACCGTCGACGAAGCGCGCGACGCGCGCGATCGCCTCGCGGGTCTCGGGAAGGTCGGTGTGCATGTGCCATACGTGCCACAGCTCCGGCTGCAGGTCGAACTCGACGCGCACGCCAGCGTCTCCCGCCGCCTCCGCGAGCACCACCGAGTCGTCGCGCCACGCGTCGTGACCCGCGGCCTGGATGTGCAAGGAAGGCACTCGATCCAGGGGCAGGCGGTGCGCGGCGAGCACCGGGTGGTTGAGGTCGTGGCGGGCGGCGATGCGCGAGCGCCACAACTCGAACGCCTCCTTGGTGTGGGTGCTCGAGCGCTCAATTCCGCCACCGCCAAACATTGTCTCGAGGCTGCCGTCCAGGGCGGCGCACAGCGTGAACACCGGCGTCTCGGCGATACGCCCAGACGCGGCCGCCGCGAGCGCGATTGCCGCGCCGAACGAATCCCCACCGATTGCGGCCAACGGTCCCCACTCCGCGGCTCCCACGGCCGCGGCCACCACATCGTCGAGCGCGTCTTGCGGCGAGCTCTCGGGTAGCAGCCGGTAGTCCGGGAGCGATCACGACGCGATCTGTCGCGAGGGCGAGCGCGCTGATGAGCTTCCGATACGTGCGGGGCGACCCGACCACAAGTCCGCCGCCGTGCACGTACACGACCACCCCAGGCTTGCCTGGGCCTCCATTTGGCTCGACCACGTCGCACGGCACACCGCCGCAGTTGCGCGCGACGACAGTGACGCCGTCCGGGATTGGCGCGTCGGCGACCTTAAGTTCCCAGTCCGCGCGTTCGTCCGCGAACGACACCTCCGGGCGCGGCTGTATCAGCTCACGTGCGTCGCGCACCAGGCGCGCCTCGTCACTCAGCATCGTGGCCTAGTCGAGCGGGTCTGCGGAGCCCCTGGTGTGCTTGTCGAGCATGATCTTCCGCTTGTCGCCGATGTAGTCCATGACCGCGAACATCACGCCGGACAGCAGGAAGGTGAGGTGCAGTCCGATGCGCCACTTGACGGCCGTGTAGTCAAGCGGGTGCTCGGTGTCGTTGGCCGCCACGAAGTCCTGCAGCAGCTCGATGACCGAGATGGCGACGAGCGAGCCGATGAGCTTGATCTTCAGGCCCGAGAAGTCAATGTGACCCATCCAGTGCGGCCGGTCCTCGCTGCCCTCGGCCGCGTTGATCTTCGACACGAAGTTCTCGTAGCCCGCGAAGATCACGATCAGCAGCAGGTTGGCGAGCAGACCGATATCGAGCAGCGCCAGGACGCCGAGCGTGATCTCCTCGTGCGTCGCGCTCTGCTCCGCGAAGAAGATGTGGTTAACGAGATCAACGAATTCCCGGAAGAACGAGAACACGATGATCAGGAGCGCGCCGATCAGCCCGACGTAAATGGGTGCAAGGATCCAGCGGCTGGCAAAGATGAACTTCTCGAGGCCGTTCTCAAGCGCGTCGCGCATTACCCCTCCTCAGGGAACCAGATAGAAATCTCGCGCTCGGCCGACAGCGTCGAGTCGGAGCCATGGACCAAATTCTGCATCACCTTGGCGCCCCAGTCGCGGCTCAGATCGCCACGGATGGTCCCTGGCGCAGCGACCGTCGGGTCGGTCGCGCCCGCGAGCGAACGGAAACCCTCGATGACCCGCTCGCCCTCGGCGATCGCCGCGACGATCAGCCCCGACTGCATGAATTCCACCAGCGGACCGTAGAAAGGCTTGCCCACGTGCTCCTCGTAGTGGCGCTCAAGCAGCTCGGGTGTGGCCTCCAGCATCGACAGCGCGACGATGCCGTATCCCTTCGCCTCAACGCGGCGAAGGATCTCGCCCACGAGCTGGCGCTTGACGCCGTCCGGCTTGACAAGGATCAGTGTGCGTTCAGTCATGCGACGGACAATACCGGCTCCGAGGGGACCAAGGGGGCTTGAGACATGCCCGCGACGCGCCGATAACAACACCGAGACGAATTACCAGGAAAACCCTGAGACACATGTGACACTTGAGTCGTTTGGTAATGGAGTGGCGAGAGGAGAAGCAATGCTGGCGTCAGCCACCGCGCGCACAATCCTGGCTTCGGCGGGCATCGTGATCGCCGCCGCCACGGCTGGTTGCACAGCGCCTCCGCCCGAGCCCGTCGTCGTGACACTTACCCCCACCGTGGTGCCGGTGGCGCCCGACCCCACCACGGCCCCGACCGCCACGCCTTCCGCGTCGCCCAGCCCCACCCCATCTGCCACCCCGAGCCCCGAACCCACTATCTTCGGCCCAATCACGAATCCGCCCGCCGGCCAGGCCGTCGTGCCCGAGGTGTCGCTCGCGACCGTCGACACCGACGCCATGGTGCTCGTGGTGCGCGCTGACGTGCCTGGCATCGTCGAGGACGGCGGCACGTGCTCCGTCTCCGTCACCGTGAGCGCGACGGTGGTCAAGAAGTCGAACATCGCGGCCGGGAACGTGACCACCACCGAATGCGGACAATACCTGTTCCCGCTGTCCAGCCTTCCCAAAGGCCGGGCGTTCGTCACCGTGTACTACTCTTCGCCCACCCATTCCGGAAAGTCGTTGCCAACGGAGGTATCGCTCCCGTGACCGCACTCGTACAACCGGGGTCGCCCCGCGCGCGCGCCCGACTCGCCTCCGTGGCGGTGATTGCGGCGATGTTGCTCACCGCGATTGCGGCCGTTGCGCTGCCCACGACGGCGTCGGCGGCGACGCCAAACGGCGATGACTTCCAGGCCGGGCTGATCGTCACCAACCAGAACTTCTTCAACTACAACGCGATGACGATCGGCGAGATCCAAACCTTCCTCAACAAGGTTGGACCAAGCAATTGCAACGGTTGCCTGCGCAAATACACGGCGAACACCTACGACCGCGACGGCAACCCCAAGCGTTGCCCCGACCCGGTGGTCGGCAAGGAGAACGTGACCGCCGCAGAGATGATCTACGACGTCGCCCAGGCCTGCCACATCAACCCGATGACGCTGCTCGTGATCCTCCAGAAGGAGACGAGTCTTGTCACGCTCAAGGCGCCAGAGTCGTGGCGTTACCAACGTGCCATGGGCTACGCCTGCCCTGACTCCGCGCCGTGCAATACGGACTACTACGGGCTGTTCATCCAGCTGTACTCGGCCGCGAGCCAACTCCAGTGGTACGGCAACCCCGACAGCCCCTTCAAGTGGTACCCGGTCAACGACAAGTCGTACATCAAGTACCACCCGAAGTCGTCGTGCGGGGTCAGAGGAATCACGATTAAGAACAAGGCGACGGCAGCGCTCTACTACTACACGCCGTACACGCCAAACAAGGCCGCCCTGGCAAACATCACCGGAACTGGCGACAAGTGCAGCTCGTACGGCAACCGCAACTTCTGGCGCCTGTGGAACCAGTGGTTCGGCGACCCGACCGTGAACTCCGGCGACGAGCCGGACCCGACGCCGTCGCCTTCCGCCAGCCCGTCGCCAAGCCCGAGCCCGAGCCCGTCGGTGACTGAACGCCCACGCCGTCACCGTCGCCGTCACCGTCACCGTCGCCTTCGCCGTCGCCTTCGCCGTCACCTTCGCCGTCACCGTCACCGTCGCCGTCAGTCACCGCGACTCCCACGCCGACGCCAACCGAGACCCCGACGCCATCCGTCACCTACATCACCTACAAGGTGAAGTCCGGAGACACGGTCTGGGCGCTCGCCGTGAAGTACAAGTCAACCGTGTCAGCGATCGCCAAGGCGAGTGGGTTGAAGAACGCCGCGCTCATCCACGTCGGCCAGAAGTTGCTCATTCCGGTGACGGATGGCAGCGGCGACCCGGCTCCAGATCCCACGCCAACCCCGACGCCCACGCCCACGCCGACGCCCACCCCAACCCCCACCCCGACGCCCACGCCCACGCCGACGCCCACCCCAACCCCCACCACGACGCCCACGGGGCCGGTGGTCTACACGGTCGTGCGCGGCGACACGCTGAGCGGGATCGCCGCGAAGTACGGCACCACGGTTAAGGCGCTCGCTGCCGAGAACCACATTGCGAACGTGAACCTCATCAGGGTGGGCCAACGCATCACCATTCCCGGGACGACCGCCGCGCCGACGCCCACGCCCGCGCCCACCACGACCAAGCCCCCGGCGCCCGACTACGTGATCTACCGGGTGATGTCGGGCGACACGCTGTCACACATCGCTGCGCGCTACCACACGACCGTCAAGGCGATCGCGAAGGCGAGTGGCGTCACCAACGTCAACCTCATCTACGTGGGCCAGAAGCTCCACATACCCAAGTAGCCCTCAGGCGTCGGCGGGGCGCTTGCCAGGCATCCACCGCACGCCCACAACCACGAGCGCGACAAAGAAGAACAGCCCGCACATCGTCATGTAGGACAGATACCCCCAGCTGGGGTCCACGGGTGGCGGGGTGAGCGTGCGCACGTACGAGTAGTGCTGCGCGAAGCCTGTGACCCCAAGGGCGCCAGAGATTGCGACGACACTGACAAGCAGCGGCACGGGCAGCTGCCTGGTGTCGGGGCTACTGCGCACGAAGCGCGACCAGACCGTGATCGCCCAGAACACGGCCACGTTTATGGCAAGCACGCCAACGAACAGCGTGACGATGACGCGCATCGGCGTTCCAGGGGCCGTAGGGTCGGCCGCGGCGGCGGCGTCGACAAGCGCGGACCGCTCCACGCCGTAGTTGGTCATCGTGAGTCCCACGATCCCCACGGCGAGCGCTGCGCCAAGCTTCCACAGCAACGCGGACATACACGGCTCCATCCTCGGGTGAACGCGTGACCACGCTACCGCGCCCGGCCTATCGCCGCGCAACTGCACAGCCCGTCGCTCGGCGCGGGCCGCTAGCTCTCCGCGTCGCGAAGCCGCTCGGCGCGTTCGCGGTCGATGCGCGTGCCAAGGCGCAGCGAACCTATCCACAGCGCGAGGAACAGCACTCCCACGAAGCCGATGGCCAGGCTCACCGCTCCCGCAGCAATCATGGGCGCCTGAAGCAGCGTCCCCAGCCACCGCCCCCACGGCCGTTGCTGCAGCCCGGCGGCGAACACCATGGCCGCCACAACCGCGAACCCGACCCCGGTGAACCACGCGGGTGCGTCGAGCACGCCTGCGCGGCCAAGCCCCGCGACGGTGATCAGCACGAACACCCCTGCGAGTGCCTGCAACACCAGCATGCTTTGCGTAAAGGTCAGCAGCGCCGACCGCTGTGGCCGGGGCGCACCCGGCTGTGCGGGCGCGGTCATCGCGCCCTCCCCGCGCCCTTGCGCTTGTCCGCGCCCAACAGGGTGCGCGCGTCGGCGACAAGGGTGATGGAGCCGGTCACCAGTACCCCGCCGCCGGAGTCCGAGGCGGCCTCGGCCAACTGCACGGCGCGGTCAATGGCGTCGGGAAGGTCGTCCGCGACGTGGACGCGCTCCTCCCCAAAAACGCCGCGCGCGACCTGTGCGAGCTCCTCCGCTGGGATGGCGCGATGTGAGGCGGACGCGGTGATCACCACCTCGTCGAGAAGGCCCTCGAGCGCGCCGAGGATGCCGTCGGCGTCCTTGTCGCGCAGCACTCCAACGACGCCCACGAGCGCCTCGAACGCGAACGACTCCTGGACGGCGGCGGCTAGGGCCTCGGCCCCGGCGGGGTTGTGCGCGGCATCGACGACGATCATGGGCGAGGTGCGTACCACCTCGAGGCGGCCGGGCGACGTCGCCTTGGCGAATCCGGCCTCGACCGTCTCGCCCGCGAGGGCGGCGGGCTCGCCTCCCGCTGCCATCAGCTCCTCCGTCGCGGACAGCGCGAGCAGGGCGTTGTGCGCCTGGTGCTCGCCAAACAGCGGCACGAAGATGTCGGCGTAGGTCGCTGCGGGCGTGCGCACCGTGACGAGCTGGCCCCCGACGCCGGGCTGCCGCTCGACGACCTCAATGTCTGCACCCTCCCAACGCACTCGTGCGCCGGCGGCCTCGGCGGTCGCGCGAATCTCGTGCTCCGCGACCTCGGTTTGGGTTGCAACGACGACGGCGGGGCCGGGCCCGGCAGGCGGCTCCCCCGGCTCGCGGGTTCCGCCATAGCCAGCGCCCGCTTTGATGATCCCCGACTTCTCGTGGGCGATTCCGCCGATGTCGTTGCCGAGGTAATTGGCGTGGTCGAGGCTGATGGGCGCGATCACGCACACCTCGCCGTCCGCGACGTTGGTCGCGTCCCACGCGCCGCCCAGGCCGACCTCCACCACCGCGACGTCAATGGGCGCGTCGGCGAACGCAGCGAAAGCCAGCACCGTGAGCACCTCGAAGAAGCTCAGGCGAGGGCCGCCGTTCTTCTCACTTCGCACGTCCACCATGTGGATGATGGGCGCAACGTCCTTCCACAATCTGACGAAGTCCGCTCGGCCAATGGGCTCGCCGTCTATCTGGATGCGCTCGCGCACGCTCGACAGGTGTGGCGACGTGAACAGCCCTGTGCGCAGTCCGTGCTCGCGCACGAGCGACTCCGTGAGTCGCGCGGTCGACGACTTGCCGTTGGTGCCGGTGATGTGGATGACGCGGTACGCGTGCTGGGGGTTGCCGAGCAGGTCGCAGGCCTCACGGACCCGGTCCAGGCTCGGCTCGATGTTGTCCTCGGGGGCACGGTCGAGGATGTGCGAGTAGATCTCGCGTTCGGCCTCTTGGGCGGTCAGGCCGCCAAAGTCGTCGAGCGGGTCGGAGGGCGACGATGAGGGAGGCGTCATGGCCGCTAGTCTCCCACGGCGCGTCCCCACCCTGGGGCCAAGAGCCACGCGTGCGGCCCGGCGCTGTCGCCCCCGACGGCGGGAGGGGCTGCGGTACATTGGAGAGTACGTAATGGCGTGAGCCGCGACGGAGCGGAAGTGTCAGGAGGTGCGAGATGGAGCGCCCGACGCGTAGCTCGACTTTCCAGCGCCCGCGACTCCGCGAAGGATTGCTCGCAGCCGCCGTAGCGCTTGCGATCGCCTTGCTGGCCACCGGCTCGGCCGCGCAGCTCAACGTGAATACCCACGTGATCGACACGTTTTCCGCAGCGCGCTGCTCGGGGACGACGCTGTCAGCACACACGTCTCCCACAGGGTTCAACTTCAGCACCAATCGCAACGCCGTGCAGATCACCAACTACCCCGCCGCGTGCAACGGCCTGACCGTGAACGTCGACGTGCGCAATGGGGCAGGCACCCAACTCGCAACCGGGTCCGCGACCTGTAGCGGCTCCCCTTGCGTCATCTCGACGACGACCTACAACGTCACGGCGCCGTCGGACATGCACGTGCAGGCGGGTTCGTGGGGCATGCCCACGAACTGGGACACCACATGTTCACGGATCTTATTTTGGTACACCTGCACCTAGCCGACGCGCGAGAGACGCAGACGCGAGCGCGGCCGCAAGCGCGGCAAGACCCGCGCCGCTGATGTTCAGGAAGACGGGGCCGAGCGCCCAGGTGTTCGCGCGCCACGCGGTCCCCCACGGGATCGCTCCGGCTGGGCCGGGCCACATGACGGTGCCCGCGATCATCACAAGCGCCATGGGCGCGAGCCCCAAATACGCGCGAGGGCCGTAACCGCGCAGGGCGACCCAGGCCGTGGCGAGGACCGGGTACGCGAGCGACGCGACAAAGCGGTCACCCCACGCGTCGGCGCTATAGAAGCCGAGCCCCCACGGCCACAGCCACAGCAGCGCGGCGAGGCCCGCGACCAGGCCGCCAGCCACGAGCCGCCTGCGGGCGGACGCCTGCGCCAGGCCCACGCCTGCAAGCACCAACGAGAGCCCCAGCACGGGCACCGCCCACGAGGCGGGGTCCCACGTGGAGATGCCCGCCTGGTCGCCCACGTACAGCGGGTACGCGGTGAACGGCCACGTCCCCGCACCAAGCAAGAAGAGCGCGGAGGCCACGCGGTCGCGCGTCAGGAAATTCTCAGACGGTGTGGTCACGGGTCAGCAAACCGCCACGGGCCGCCGGGCATTCCCGGGCGTTCGGGGCCAGCCAGGGGCCGCGGCGCGCGCTACTGCGCGGGGATCGCGTCGACGTAGTCCTTGAACGCCGCGAAGCCCGCCGCGACGTCTGCCGTGTCGAGCCCCCCCTCGGTGTACTGGAACGCCGCAAGGTACAGGACGTTCTGGTACGCGCCGATGTACGTCTCGTAGACATCGCCGCCGTCGTTTGGCGTGCCGTCGACCGTCTCGACCGTGCCGTGCTCGCTGACCACAACCACGGGCCCAAACCCGTCGAGGTTTGAGGTCGAGACCGAGAGGCTTTGCGTCGACCAGCCGTAGCTGCCGTCAGTCTCCGCGTAGCTGTAGCCGTCCAGGCACGGCGCCAGCGAGTCAGGGATGGCGTTCACGAATGCTTTGGCACTGGCGGGATCGTCGAACTGGCGCGCCCCCGCGAGGACGGGTGCGGTGAGGTCGGCTGCGTTCGTCACGTAGTTCGCCACGGCACTATCGGATTCCTCGGCGTCCGACTCGACCGCCATCAGCACGACGTCCCACGCCGCCGCGCACTCGGAGGGCGTGAATAACTCGGGAATCGACGCCTCCGCGCTGATCGCCCAGGCATCCGCGGGCGTGGACAACACGGTGTCTCCCGCCGAGATCCCCCACGGCTCGTATTGGAACGCCGCGAGGTCGCCAGGGCGCACGTGCACCGGCGGGGCGGAGGTGCATCCCGCGACGGCGGCGAGCGAGGCGACGGCGATCGCGACGGCGGGGATGGTCTTCATGACGGCGTCCTTCGTACGGTTGCGCCCACGCTACCAGCGCGCGGTCAGGGGAATCCCGGATGGTTGACGGTGGTTGGCCGCGACTGGCATCGAACCATGACCGCTTCAGCCTCGCCGGGACCGGGTGGTTTATTGACGTCTTCCTCTTCCCCACATACACGCCGAGTGCGAATCACGTATTTTCGCGCAGCCGCTGACCGCGCGCATGTGCGCGGGTACTGATAGCGTGACCCGGAACGGGACTGGGAGGAACCGCTCATGAGCCGCATTCGAATCTCCGCCATCACTTTTTCCGCCGTCGCAACACTTGCCCTCGCGGGGTGCTCGGGATCCACGCCGGAAGACACGTCGAGTCCGACCACCGCCGCCCCGACAACGTCGGCGCCTACGTCGGATCAGCCGCCCGCCAACCCCGCCGGCGGGAATCGGGGCCACGTCACCGTCACCGTCGACGG
This sequence comes from uncultured Actinomycetota bacterium, assembly GCA_963735005.1. Lineage (GTDB taxonomy): Bacteria > Actinomycetota > Actinomycetes > Actinomycetales > Demequinaceae > WTKG01. The sequence continues at coordinate 250,556 of CAVTJA010000006.1, forward strand.
CGACACGTGGGACTTCCCGGACTCCCTGAACTGCGTGACCGGCTACGACAACACGAGAAGCGACGTTTATTCGTTCGTGGCCGACGCAAAGGCCACGTTCGGCGAAGCGAACGTCCAGTTCCAGTTGTCGGTTCGCGACGAGTCGGGCCAAAACCGCCTCTCGGGCGACGGCGTCAAGTACGAGATCACGCTCCAGGACTACAAGAACTACGACGACCCGGCCGTCGATGTCGAAGTATCAGGCACAAAGAACGTGGCGATAGTCGGCACTTCCGTGACCGCCGACGGCAAGTTCACCAACATCATGCAAGAGACTCACACCGTCAAGATCGATGGCGTCTGCGCCGGCTAGCACCCGCTTCTTGGGGCGCGCGGCCAGCCTCGTGCTGGCCGCGGCGTTCGCGCTCGGGGCGTGCTCCGGCGACGCCGCCGAGCAGGCCGACAGCACGGGCCGCCCCGACGGCGCCGACAGCGGCACCGCCACGTCGGGAGGGCTCCCCGAGGAGTCCATCCTGGACTGCGTCCGCGACAATTTCCCGTGCACGTGGGACGAGGCCAGCCCAGAGGCCGTCAAGCGGACGGACGCCGTCCTGCAAATTGCGTCGGCGCTGCTGTCGCAGGGCGGCACGGTTGACGACGTGGCCGCGGCCATGGCCAAGGCGCCAGACATGGTCTCGGTATCGCACGACCCGTTCGGCATCATGTTCAGGGTCGAGGGGGGGCTCCCTGCGACCGTCGACTTTGACCCCACCGGTAGCGACGAGCTGCTGTCGGGCGCGAGCCAGCCGCCTCTCGGCACCGACGTGCCGAGCCTCGCGCAAGCCACGGGCGGCGCGTTCTTCACCACCTGTGCGAACGCCCAGGATCCGTCCGACGGCGAGCCAGGCGTCACCCTCCAGGACGGGGTTGGCCGCAAGGCCCTCCTGCTCTCACCGTGGCAGCACGACCTCCCGTGGAACCTCGGCGCGATCACGGACGAGCTACTAATGCCGGGAAGTAAGTACCGCCGCGAAAACGGCGGCAGTTCCACAAGCCGCATCGCCCCCGTCGCCGGGCTGTCGGTCCGGAGCGGCGCCAACGTCACCCCGTTCGATTTCTGCGGCTGGGAGCAGTACGACACGATCATGCTGCTGACGCACGGCCGCGCGTTGTGTGAGTCGGAAGTGAACGGCGTGCGCTCCGGCTGCCTCACCAGTTTCCACGTCGGCCAGTACAGCGAGAACTTCGACGAGCTGACGGCGCTCTTCCCGCATGCGCCAGGCGTCATCGTGGGGATCGGCAACTACGGCGACAGGCTCGACAATCTCAGCCCCGAACAAAAGGAAGCGTGCGACGCCGCGCTTGAAGAGTACGTGTACCCCGAGGGGCTCGCGGAGAGTTGCTTCAAGAGGCTCCCTGCGCCGGTCTACACCGTGAAGGTCACCACCAAGTTTTTCGAGGTCAACTACCCCGACGGCCTCCCCGACCGCCTCATCTTCCTCGCAGCGTGCCAGGGCATGAAGCTTGGCGACATGCAGACCGTCCTTCACCGCCAAGCCGGCACTGGCAAGATCTTCGGCTTCGACAAGGTGGCGCTCAGGAGCGACGCCCAGTGGATTCTCGAGGAATTCGCCACGGAACTTGGCAACAACCGGCGCATTAGCGGCCTGTTTTCCACGCGGGCGAATGATCACCTCCACGAGCAAGGCTCGCGCCCGAGGTTCATCACCGACACGTTGAGCGACCTGCCGGGAGGTGAACTCGGCGACCTCGTCACAAGCGACGAACGCCCCACCTGGGGTTCTGACCCACTCAAGGTCATGTTCCAAGGCGAGGAGCTGGCGAAGCAGGGTGCGGCAGTCGCCGCCGTCACCCCGGCGCCGGAGCAAGGCAGGGTGTCGCTTGCGCTCACCCTGGTGCTCACGGACGTAGCGGAGGGCGAGACGCCAGAAGACTTCAACGCGACCTTGTGGTTCAACGACGAGCAGCTCGACCTTGGTGACGTCTCGTGGCACGCAGCCGGCGACGAGGGCGCCTACGAGGCCGACGTCGTCGTCACCCTCCCCAGAACCGTGGAGGAAGGCGACAAGTTCGATCTCGAGATGCGCGCCGTCCTTCCTGCCGCCGACGACGCCAGGACGACGTGGAAATACGAAGACGTTTCCGTGAAGGAGTTGACCGCCTGCGACCGGCTAACCGCCGACGCCGTGTCAGCCGCGATCGGCGTGCCGGTGACCGAAATCGACGCAGGGGATCTCGGCAGCTTCTTCGGCACGTTCTGCGGATGGAGCACGGCGGACTCATCGTCCCAGGTGACGATGCTCGTCTACGCGGGCGCCGGGGATTCCTTTCGCGCCGACAATGCGTCGTCGCCGCTAGCGGTCGAGGGCTTCGGAGACGTCGCGACGTTTGACCCCTCGACGGGGCGGGGCGACTCGTGCACCTCGATCGAGGACTTCAGCACCGGCACCCTCCAGTGGAGCTGCTTCGTGAACGCCACGGTCGCATTCGGCGACGACACGCTCTATTTCACCGTTGAGGGCAACGTGGTCGGCGAAAACGGTCCCGCCGACGTGCTCGCCAGCCTCCAGGATCTTGTGTCTGCGTTGCGCAGCTAGAGGGCGCTACTGAGGCGCGAGCGTACCCGCGAACACCTGCCACGCGAGCAACGATTTGGCGATCAGGCTGAGGAGCACATACGTGTACTCGCCATAGACATAATCCGCCCACTTGCCCACCTTGCGGTACTGCAGCACCATCACGATCGCGAAGCCGTTGAAGAACACGAACAGCGAGAAGAAGATGCCGTACACGAAGCCCGGCGGCGAGGCGTCCACCCCCGGTGCGATCAGGTACAGCGCGATCGCGATCCAAGGCACGGCGCCGGCGAAGACGCCAAACCAGTAGCCGAGCCAGCTGACGCCCTTGCCAGGGCTCTCGTACTTCTCGTGCAGCATGCCGAACAGGATCATGGACGCGTTGACGCCAGCAATCGCGATGAGCGCCGCTATGTCGTAGATGCCCACGAGCTGGGCGATCAGCACGACCATCACTGACGACGACACGGCGTATTCGATCCACCGCGCGTAGTTGCGGTTGCGGGCGAGCTGGGCAAGGTAGCGAGGGAAGATGCCGGGCGACGCGATCAGCGCGTGCGCCAGCGCGGACAGGAACAGGAACGCGGCGACGCCGTAGCCCAGGTTGAGGTCAGTGACCTTAGTGAGGCTCGCCCCCTGCGCGCCTGGCGCGTTCGTGAGGTACGTGGCCGTGACCGGGAGTGTGAAACCATTCGACAGCGCGACGACGGCGATGCCCTGAACCAGGTGAAGTGCGCCCATGAGCGCGTTGTAGATCCGCAGTTTGCGGGCCCGGTCCGCGGGGATGGCCGTGGCCGACGCGTTGGCGGTGGAGGTCTTGCCGGGCTTCGCCATGCCTGCTCCTTTGCGAGGGTGTGCACATAGAGACACCAAAGCGGTGCGCGGCATTCCCGTTCGCCGCGCACCGCATCGTGAGCGCTAGCCCTGGCCCCACATGCCGGGGCCGGGACCCTGCGGGCCGCCCTCGAAGTGGCCCTGGCCGGGGCCTTGCTGTTGCCCCTGGCCGGGTCCCTGCTGCTGTCCCTGGCCGGGGCCTTGCTGCGGGCGCTGGTGCTGCCCTTGGCCGGGCCCGTTCCCCTGCTGGCCCGGGCCACCAGGACCGCGCGTGCCGTCGAACGCGGCGATGGGCGCGTGCCCGGCGCGAGGTCCGTACGGTTCGTCGTTGGAGTCGCCGACGGCGTACCCCGCGGCAAAGCCGAGCCCCAGCGTCAGCGCCGTAGCTCCCGCAACAATCGCGCTGGCCCTGGTGGCGATTCCGGACGCGCGCGGCGCGGCGCCGGAGTCCCCGGACTTGTCTACTTCCTCCGGCTTGGCAGCTTCCTTGGATTTCGCCATGATCTCTCGATCCCTTCAGTCGGCTCGACGCCGCGGTCGCGACGACAAGACCAATCCACCAGCCCAACCTGGGAACAGCCTGAGGGCTCCGTGAGAGTCGGGTGGGAGTCCGCTAGCGTGGTTCCGACCGCCTGAGGAGGCACACCCATGACTTCCGACACCCCTACGCCCGCGGCCTCCGCCGGCTGGTACCCGAACCCGGAGAAGCCGGGCACCCAGCGGTACTGGGACGGCGCCGCCTGGACCGACCACGTGGCGCCCGTTGGTCCGGCCAAGAAGGGCCCGAACGTGGGCGTGATCGTGGCAATCATTGCTGGCGGGCTCGTCGCATTCTTCGCGGCGCTAGCAGCGCTGGCGATTCCGGCCTACACGCAGCAGCAAGGCAAGGACGCCGAGCGAGCCGCAAAATTGGACGTCTCGACGCTCGGCAGAGAGATAGCGACGTACTACGTCACCGGTGACGGCCCGACGCCCGAGATCACCCAAACGGCCACGAGCTACCACCTCGTCTTCGCCAACGGCGAGCAGTTGGATGTGCCCCGGTCACAAGATGTTGACTTCGTGGCGGTCAAGGGCGGCGCCACCGATTGGTGCGTCGCCGTCGCGACCAGCGGCGATGACCGCAGGTTCTTCGAGTACTCCGCCACCCACGGCCAAGTAATGGGTTCCTGCTGAGACGGGTCTAGTCGCTCGCTGGCGCTCCGGCGCACTCCGCGAGCGTCGCAGGCGATGCGGGGCACGCGTACACGCGCACGTAGTCCACCACCATGTCCGCGGGAAAAGGCGTCGCGGCGTCGGGGCTGCCTGGCCAGGTGCCTCCCACCGCCACGTTGAGGAGCAGGTGAAACGGCTGGTCAAAGGGCGGGCCGTCACGGAGCACGCGCGTGTCGCCGCCGGGGCCGACGCCGGCGACAAGCCAGTCCGTGGCCGGAACCGACGCGTACTTGGTGCCGTCGACGTACCAGCGAATCTCCGCATCGGACCACTCGAGTGCGTAGGTGTGAAACCCCTCGCGCGGGGAGGCGCCGGAGAATACATACTCCGCAGAGTCGGACACGAGCCGCCGGTGCTTCCCGCCCCGGTGCAGCGATCCGTACACCGAGGCCGGGGCATCGCCGCCAAGGTTGATCGCCTCCATGATGTCGATCTCTCCGTTGACGGGCCACTGGCCGTAGGTGTCGCGACTGGGGAGCATCCAGATCGCGGGCCACACGCCCTGGCCGCCCGGCAATGTGGCGCGCACTTCGATCCGTCCGTAGGTCCAGTCGCCTTTGTCCAGCGTGCGCAGACGCGCGGACGTATAGTGCCGGTCCGCGGTCACGCTCGGGTCTGTCCCTGGCCAGTCAACGGGCTCGGCAGGGCCAGTGAAGTCCTCGCGTTGGGCACGCACCACGAGCGCGCCGTCGCGCACAAACGCGTTGGCGGCGCGGTCCGTGTAGCACTGCAGCTCGTCGTTGCCGCCACCCCAACAGTCAGTTTCGAAGCTCCACTTGGACGGGTCAATCGCGGTGCCGTCGAACTCGTCGTCCCACACGAGCTCCCAGGGATTCGGGGACGTCGTGGCGTGAGTGGGCGCGGCAGTGGGCGCGGGCGACGAGACGGTGACGGCGGGGCTGGCAACAGGCGGCGGACCCGAGCAACCCGCCACGACGGCGCACACGACGGCGCCCGCCGCAGCCGCGCCCCACCGCCCGCGCACGCCTACAGCCGCTCGACTCGCGCGGCCAACTCTTCCCCTGCCACGACCTCGATGCGAGCCGCGCCCGTCGCCAGGTCCTGAGCGAGCGTCTCGCCGGCGATCAGTTCCCGGTGCGCCTCGACCCACGCGACCTTGTCGGCCGGGACGGTCAGGGTGAGCGCGATGCGGTCGGAGACGTTGAGCCCGACGTTCTTGCGCTCGTCCTGCACCACCCGGATCACATCGCGCGCGTAGCCCTCGGCCTCGAGTTCCGGCGTGAGCGTCGTGTCGAGCAGCACAAAGCCACCCGTGGGTAGCACCGACGCCGCGGAGCCTTCGGCGCCAGCGTCGCCGATGACAGTGGCGAAGTCGTATTCGCCGTCCTCGAGCACGATCCCACCCGCGGTAACCACGCCGTCGGCCTCCGACCAGTCGCCGGACTTCGCGCCCTTGATGGCGGCCTGAACGTCCTTCCCGATGCGGGGGCCCGCCGCGCGTGAGTTCACGGTCAGCACGCGCTCGACGGGGTTGGCCTTGGTGAAGGCCTCGATGGTGACGCTGACGACGACCTTGACGTTCAGCTCGTTCGCGATCAGCTCGACGTAAGGGCGCAGGGCGGCCGGATCCGGCACCGCGACCTCGAGCGCCGCGAGCGGCTGGCGCACGCGGATCTTCTCGGCCTTGCGCAACGCGTGCGCTGCCGACACGACCTCGCGCACCTTGTCCATGGCTGCCCCGAGCGACTGGGCGCGCCACGCCGCGGGGGCGACCGGGTAGTCCTCAAGGTGCACGGAGCGGCCGCCGGTGAGCCCGCGCCACACCTCCTCGGAGACAAGTGGGGCAAGTGGCGCCATCACGCGGGTGAGCGTCTCGAGGACGGTGAAGAGCGTGTCGAAAGCGTCCTCGTCGTTGTCCCAGAAGCGCTCACGCTGGGTGCGCACGTACCAGTTGGTGAGCAGGTCCAGAAAGACCTCCACCGCCTTGCACGCGTCGGGCACGTCGTACGTATCCAGCAGCGCGGTGCACTCGTCCACCAACTCCGCCGTCTTGGCGAGCACGTACCTGTCCATCTCCGGCAGCGACGCGACCCGCGCGTCGTCCACCCGCTTGGCAAGGTAGCCCTCGCCGCGCCCGAACGCCTCCGCGTACAGCGTGAAGAAGTAGTACGTGCTCCACAGCGGCAGCAGCACCTCGCGCACGGACTGGCGGATGCCCTCCTCGGTGACGATGAGGTTGCCGCCGCGCAGGATGGGAGAGCTCATCAGGAACCAGCGCATGGCGTCGGAACCGTCGCGGTCGAACACCTCGTTGACGTCCGGGTAGTTGCGCAGCGACTTTGACATCTTGCGGCCGTCCGAGCCGAGCACGATGCCGTGGCTCACGCAGTTGCGGAAGCTTGGCTTGTCGAAGATGGCGGTCGCGAGCACGTGCAGCGTGTAGAACCAGCCGCGCGTCTGCCCGATGTATTCGACGATGAAGTCGCCCGGGTAGTGGTTGTCGAACCAGTCGGCGTTCTCGAACGGGTAGTGGACCTGCGCGAACGGCATCGAGCCGGAGTCGAACCACACGTCCAGGACGTCGGGGATGCGGCGCATGGTGGCCTTGCCGGACGGGTCGTCCGGGTTGGGGCGCGTCAGCTCGTCGATGTACGGCCGGTGCAGGTCGGGCTCGCCGTCCATGTTGAGCGGCAGCCGCCCAAAGTCTCGCTTGATCTCCTCGAGCGAGCCGTACGCGTCGGTACGCGGGAACTCCGGGTCGTCGGAGACCCACACCGGGATGGGCGTGCCGAAGTACCGGTTGCGGCTGATGGACCAGTCTCGCGCGCCCTCGAGCCACTTGCCAAACTGGCCGTCCTTGATGTGTTCGGGCACCCAGGTGATCTCCTGGTTGAGCTCGACCATGCGGTCGCGGAACTCCGTGACGCGCACGAACCACGAGCCGATCGCCCGGTAGATGAGCGGATTGCGGCAGCGCCAGCAGTGCGGGTAGCTGTGGTTGTAGGTTTCGTGGCGCAACACCAGGCCAGCGGCCTTGAGGTCCGCGATGACGTTGGGGTTGGCGTCGAATACCTGCTGGCCCTCGTAGTCCGGGACCTCGGCGGTGAAGCGGCCCTTCGAGTCAATCGGTACCACGGTCTCGATGCCAGCCTCCGCGCACACGGCCGCGTCGTCCTCACCAAAGCCAGGGGCCAAATGGACGACGCCGGTACCGTCCTCGGTGCTGACGAAGTCCGCGGCGAGGATCTGGTGCGCGTTGGCCGCGCCCGCGAAGTACGGGAACGGCGGCGTGTAGCGCAGGCCTGCGAGGTCGGCGCCCTTGTACTTCGCGAGAACCTCAATTCCGTAGCCATCCACGACGTGTCCACGCCCCACGGTTTCGATGAACTCGGGACTCTCGACCTCTTCAGAGCGCGGCGTTCCAAGTTCGCGGGCGTAGGCGGCGACACGCGCCGATGCGAGCAGGAGCGTACGTCCCGCGAAGTCGCCGACCTCGGGTCGCACGAGCGAATACTCGATGTCCGGCCCCACCGCGGCCGCCAAGTTGCTCGGCAGCGTCCACGGGGTGGTCGTCCACACCAGCACGGAGGCGTCGGCAAGGTCGCCGGGCGCGTCAACCAACGGCAGCAGCACGGTGAGCGCCGGGTCCTGCCTGTCCGCGTAGACGTCGTCGTCCATCCGAAGTTCGTGGTTGGACAGCGGGGTCTCGTCGCGCCAGCAATACGGCAGCACCCGGTAGCCCTCGTACGCGAGGCCCTTGTCGTACAGCTGCTTGAAGCCCCAGATCACTGATTCCATGTAGCCCACGTCGAGCGTCTTGTAGTCGTTCTCGAAGTCCACCCAGCGCGCCTGGCGCGTGACGTAGGTTTCCCACTCGTCGGTGTACTTGAGCACGGACTCGCGGCACTGCTTGTTGAACGCGGCGATGCCCATTTCGTCGATCTGGGACTTGTCCGTGATGCCCAGCACGCGCTCGGCCTCGAGCTCAGCAGGAAGCCCGTGAGTGTCCCAGCCGAAGCGGCGCTCGACGCGCTTTCCGCGCATCGTCTCGTAGCGTGGGACGACGTCCTTGGCGTACCCCGTCAGCAGGTGGCCGTAGTGCGGCAGGCCGTTGGCGAACGGTGGGCCGTCGTAAAAGACGAACTCGTTGTCGCCCGTCTTGCCGCCCGGGGTGGTCGCGGCGCGGTTGTCGATCGACGCCTGGAACGTGCGGTCTTCCTTCCAGTGCTGGAGGACCTCCTTCTCGATGTCCGGGAAGCGCGGGGACGCGGGGACCTCGGAGTCGGGGCGGTGCAACGGGTAACGGGCGTCGGCCATGATGAGGGCTTTCGTTCGGTGGTACGCGGGTCAACTGAATGCGAGGACGCTCCCCCGGCGTTTGCCCGGGTCACGCGGTACCACCTCGCTTGCCGCCATGGTGGCCGGCCGCTCGTGCCACCGCTGTCACGGTGACGCCGCTGTAACGGGCTGCCCGTGCGGTTCTACTTGGCCGAAGCCGTTCTTCCGCAAGCTCCCCGGTGATGGCCGGATCGACGCTGTTGCGACAAGTGTACGGGACGCACGAAAACGCGGGGCGCACCCTTCGGGCTAACATTCCGACATGACCGCTGGCACCGTGACTCGCGCGGGCGCGGGGCTCCGGCGCGACATCGAGGTGTTGCGCGCCGTCGCGATCCTGCTGGTGCTGCTGTTCCACGCTGGGGTGGTCGCCGTGCCCGGCGGATTCGTGGGCGTGGACGTCTTCTTCGTCATCTCCGGATTCCTGATCACGGGACTGCTGATCCGCGAGGTCGAGAAGTCGGGACGGATCAGCCTTCGCGACTTCTGGGCCAGGCGCGCGCGTAGGCTCCTTCCCGCCGCCGCCACCGTGCTGGTCTTCACCTCCGCGGTGATCTGGTGGGTCTCCCCCGCGTCGATGCGGGGCGCGTTCGGCTTGGATGTCGCTGTCGGCCGCCGGCTATGTGGCTAACTGGCGGTTCGGGTTCCGTAGCGTCGACTACCTCGACTCCTACCTGCCACCGTCTCCCGTCCAGCACTTCTGGTCGCTCAGCGTCGAGGAACAGTTCTACCTGGTGTGGCCGCTGCTGCTGCTCGTGGTGATGTGGGGCGTGCGGCGGTTCGGTTGGCCGCTGCGCACGACCGCCGCGGTGGCGCTGGGGGCGGTCGCGATCCCGTCGCTGTGGTGGTCCATCGCCTCCACTGGCTCAAACCCCGACTTCGCGTTCTTCGACACCCGCGCGCGCATGTGGGAGCTGGCGCTCGGCGGGCTTGTCGCTGTCGCGGCGCCGATGCTCAAGTCGTGGGCGCCGTGGATGGCCGACGCCGCGTTCGGCTTCGGCGGCCTGGCGATCGTGGGATCTGCCCTGTTCATCACGTCGGACGCTGCGTGGCCGGGCTGGCTCGCGCTGGCGCCCGTCGTGGGCGCCGCCCTAATGATCGCCGGAGGCACCACCGGCGCAGACCCGATGCGCGCGGACAGCCCAGGCTGGTCGCCGCTCGTGTGGCTGGGCGGGCAGTCGTACTCCATCTACCTGTGGCACTGGCCCCTGCTCATCCTCGCCGAGGGCCTGTGGGGGCCCGTGAACCAGGCCGCGGGTCTCGCCGTGATGGCCGCGTCCGTGCTGCCCGCCTGGGCGACGCATCGGCTCATCGAAAACCCCGTGCGGTTCTCGCCCGCGCTACGGACGCGTCCCGGACGCTCTCTGCTGATCGGACTCGGGCTCACGTTGTCGGGCGTCGTCGCAGGGGTCGTGGTCTCGTCCCAGGTGAAGCCACTCGACGCTCAGCCGCTCGGACTGCCCGCGTACGGCGAGACGCCACCGCAATTGATCAACCTCGATCCCACGCAGCCCATTGGCGCGGGGTGGCTGTGGCCACACCCCACCTCACAATGGGCGCGGCTGCCCGAATCCGCGGTCGCGTATCTGTCGCCCGCGCCCGAGGACGTCGGGGCTGACGGCCCCCACACCCAATCCGCCGGCTGCCGGGCCGTGGTCAACGTGACAGATGTCGAGCCGTCCTGGTGCCACCTTGGCGACCTCACGGCGGACCGGCGCATCGTCCTCGTCGGCGACTCGAAGGCGAACCAGTGGGCGCGCGTGTTGTCGACGTACGGCGAGGAGCGCGGGTGGCAAGTGGACGAGACCGCGAAGGCCAGCTGCGCCTTCAGCGCGGCCACCCTGATCCTCGAGCAAGACAAGCCGTACCTGCAGTGCACCGAATGGAACGATGCCGTGATGGCGGACATCGCGGCGGACCCGCCCGACGTCGTCATCGTTTCTGCCATTTACGGCTCGGCGGCGCCGCGCGGCTCAACGTTGTCGGAGGACGTGAGCGTCGAAGCCGGCGTCGCCGGGTTCAGCGATCGGTTCACTGCGCTGCGCGACATGGGCATCACCGTGATCGTGATTGCGGACAACCCCACACCAAGGGCCAACGTCGTGAACTGCCTCAACGCGCACCTCGACGACTTCCACGCGTGCGAATTCAGCCGCAAAGTGGCGGTCACGGCCAGCGCCCGGGATGAGCTGATGGCTGCCGCGGACAAGGTGGACGGCGTGACCGGCATCGACTTCACCGACTACTTCTGTGACAACAAGACCTGCCCCATCGCGATCGGCAACGTCGTGGTCTACCGCACCGGCTACCACGTCACCGAGACGTACCTGCGGACACTTGCGCCGTACCTCGCGTGGGAGCTCGACAAGGTGCTGCCGGAATAGCTAGATCTCGGGCGCCCACTCCCCCAGGTTTTCGATCGTCTCGCGGAACACGAACGCGGGCACCACCATGCCCCACGCGTCGAGCACCAGCTCCCGGGCCTCCGCGTAGTCGAGCTCCGCGACGCGGGCGAGCACCCAGTTGTAGCGCAGGTCGCTGACCCGCGGCATCGCAAACTTGCGGGGGTCCGACGCGACGAGTTCCGCGCGCGAGTGGCGCGGGTACGCGAAGCCCATGAGTTTCTCGTCAACGGAAAAGGCCACGTACACGAGCGACTGGACCCGGAGCTTGCGGCGCCCGTAGATCACCACTGAGTCGGTACGGGGAAGTCCCGCACCGAACTCGATGATGTCGTCCGCCGATGCGCGCATGGCCACAGCATCCCCGGTCTGCGACGCCGGGGCAAGCACCGCGCGGGTGGCGCTCGACACAGCGGCGGCGCATTTGCGTCGGACCGTTCGTTCACGTAGACAGGAGGCAGAGCCTCTGGCCGTCGTAGCGGCCCCTCCACGGTGACGACGCCGTAGTCCCCTTCCCCCCACCCGCGCTTGGAGTCAACCCGTGCCCGCGCACGCTGTCCCGCCGCATGGCACACGTTCGGATCCCGACGTGCCCGACGAGTTCTCGGCGCAGGGCTTCGAGCGCAACCGCGGGTTCGAGCGACACGTCAGCGCGGGTCACGACGACACCGCCGCTCTGCACGCTGTCGAGTATCGCGAGGGCGAACACGAGCCCACGACCATGGCCATGCCCGTGGTGGGCGGCGGTGAGAACCTCGTCATCGAGCCCGATGCGCCCACCCCACCGGACCGCATCCCACCGCGCGCGCCGCTCGCGTCCCGCCTTGCCCTGGTGGTCCTCGCGATCGCCGCGTTCGCCACCACCACGAACGAGGCCTCGATCGTCGCGCTGAGCCCGTTGATCGCGACGGGGCTTGGCGTGCACCTCGCGAGCATCGGGCTGCTTGCGACGGGATTCGCGCTGACGGTCGTCACCGTCGCTATCCCACTGACGCTCGCGACGTCGCGGCTGAACCGCCGCGTCGTGTTGACGGGCACGATGACGGCGTGGACCGTGGGCGTAGTGCTCGCGGCTACAGCGACGGGGCTGCCTCAGCTCCTCGCCGGGCGTGTCACGTCGGCCGCTGCCCACGCGCTGTTCTGGGCGATCGTTGCGCCCACAGCGGCGGCGATGTTCGCGCCCCACATGCGCGCCGCGGTGGTCACCCGCGTCTTGGTGGGGGCGGCGGCGGCGGGGGTCATTGGCACGCCCCTCGTCACCGTGATTGGTGCCCACGCTGGCTGGCAGGCGCCGTACTGGGCGCTCGGCGCCCTGGGGCTGATGCTGGCGGTCGCCCTGGCCTTGGTGATGCCGGCCAAGCGGCGCGAACGCGACGCGCCTCCGCGCGAGCACACCAAGGGTGACCTGCCGTCGGCCCGCGAGTTTGTGCGCGTGCTTCTCGTGGCGTTTTCCGTCACGGTGGGGATGGCCGCCACGTGGACGTACATCGTCCCGTACTACACCGAAACCGTGGGGTTCAGCATTGACACCGTGCCCGTGCTGTTCGCTCTCGGCGGCGTGCTGTCAGTAACGGCGACGCTGGTGGTCGTGAGGTTCCTCGCGAGGCACGTCGTCCGGACCGTCACGGTGGGACTTGGCCTGCTCGCGTTCGCCTGGCTTGGACTGCTGCTCGCGCAGCCGTGGGCCGCCGTTGTGGCGCACTTGTCGCAAGCGGCCGGCTGGTCGATCCTCATCTCCGCGCTTCTCAACTGGGCGATGCGGCACACTCCGTTGCGCACCGACGTCGGCGCGAGCATCTACACGGTGACCGTGAACGCGGGCGCGGCCGTCGGGCCCGCGCTCGGAGCCGTCGCAGTGTCGCGTTGGGGCACGAACTCGTTGCCGCTCGTGTCCCTGCTCTTCACGGCCATCGCGGCCGCCGCGGCGACTGGCGTGAGCGCGTCGATGCTGCGCCAGCTTGCGGTGCCGCGTCGAGTGCGGGTCGCGGTGCAGGCGCGGTTCGCGCGCCTCGAGCGGCACGACTGGAACAGGCGCGCGCTCGCCACGGCCCACCTGCCGGTGACAGCCGCCCGCCTTGTCGCCCGCCACTCCGCCCGGGTGGGCCTCGCGGCGGGACGCAGCGTGACGACGTACCCTGCTCGGCTTCGCGACAAACGCGGCACCCAGCGCCCGTCAGGACGGCCACCCGTGCATCGGCCCTAGCGCGTCGTTGCGCGCCAGCCACGCAGTCACGCGCGAGACTGCGTAGGGTTAGCGGGCAAGGGCGGGGCGCTCTATCCAGACGTGAGTACGCCTATCGCGTAGTTCACTAGCCCCGCCAGCACATTCGTCTCCGTGCTCAAGGAAGGATCTCAATGACCACCGTCGCCGCCATCGCGGGAGGCCTCGCCGGGCTACTCCACGTCCTGTTCTTTGTGATGGAGTCGCTGCTGTGGCGCAAGCCGCGGGTGCACCGAGTGTTCGGAGCGGCCACCGCGGCCGACGCCGCCACTCTCGCGCCCGCGATGTACAACCAAGGCTTCTACAACCTGTTCCTTGCCGCCGGAGCGGCGACGGGCGTGGTCCTGCTCCTCAACGACGGCAACGCGATGCTGCTTGGCTACACGTGCGGATTCATGTGCGCCGCAGCGCTCGTGCTGGTGGGGCGCTCCCCGGCGATGTGGCGCGGCGCGCTCATCCAAGGGCTCGTCCCCGCCGTCGCGCTCGTCGCGCTCGCGCTCGTCTAGCGCGCTACTCGTCGTGAGGCGCGCGGGCCTCGCCCGTCAACGGGTTGCGCTCGAGCGCGCGCAGAACGCCGCCGATCACCATGTCCACCGCGAGGTCCGTTGGGACCGACTCCACCGTCGGGTTGGTGCCCACCAGGTGGTCAGCGCGCGCCGTGAACGCATCGAGGTCCCCCACCACCCGCACTCCAGACGCCTTGACCTGCTGCGCCTGCTCGGCCGCGATCTCCGCGGCGCGAGCGACGGCAGCCTTCGTCAGCCGGATTGGCGCCTCGTCGGCCGGGGGCACGCGCACCTCTTGGACGCGGCGGAAGCCGGCGCGCAACAGGAACGTGTTGCGTTCCTCGCGCGTGAAGCCAAAGCCCTCGGTCGCGAGGATGACTTGCCGCGCGAGCTCCGTCTCGACGTAGGACATCGAGCGGTTCAGCGGGGTCTCCGGGTCGCGCACGAGCAAGCCCTGAGGCAATCCGAGCATCGCGTTGAAGAGGTCAAAGATGAGCGTGGGTTCGCGCTTGTCGACGCACGCGACGGTGACGTTGTCGGCTCCCACCGCTTGAGCCCAGTCCGCGATCAGGTTGGCGGTGTCGAATCGCCGCTGGACGTGCGCGTGGAGCAGCGGGTCGGGCTTGCCCGCGAGCACGACGCGCGTGAAGTCATCGAAGGTTGTCGCTTCGAGCCCGCCGCGCACTCGCTGCTGCCACATGGACGGCATCAGCTCGGCGAAGTTGCGCAACGTAATCACGACGTGGGCGGGGCGCGGTAGCGACTCCACTAGAGGCCCCACCTGGGCGGTCGACGCACGCGATGCGTTCTCCGCCGAGATCACCAGGCGCGGCGCCTTGCTCTTGGCCGCGACCTTCATGAGCGCGTCCCACGGCTTTGCCCGCTTCACCCACCCGGACGGCGCCGGGCCGTCCTCGGGAAGCCGAAACATCGCGTTGCCGGCGGCCTCGACGTGGTGGTGCTTGAGCCGGGCGCCGGGCGCCGCGGGGTAGAACACTCCGCGCTCCAGCAGCGCGGTTGCCTGCGCCCACATCGCGTGCTGGAGGCTCGACGTGCCCGTCTTGGGCAGGCCCACGTGGAAGAGGGCGTGGCCCTCGGGAATGGCAGGCACGGCGGCGAGCGGCGATCCGGTCGGGTCCGTCGGAGTCATGGGGAAACCCTAGCGGCCGCGACGGGCGGCTAGTCCTCGGGCGCGGAGTCCCCCGCGCCCATATAGCGGACGGTCTTGGTGGCGCCGCCCTGCTCGCGCGGGCGGATCACCATAGTGTCGATCTGTACATGGTGGGGCCGGTGGATGGCCCACGCGATGGCGTCGGCGATGTCCTCCGCCACCAGTGGCTCGATGCCCTTGTAGACGGCGTCGGCGGCGTCCTGGTCGCCGCCAAAGCGGTTGAGGCTGAACTCCTCGGTGTGCACCATGCCAGGCGCGATCTCGATGACGCGCACGCCGGTGCCGGTGAGTTCCAGGCGCAAGGTCCGGGCGAGCGCGGCCTCGGCGGTCTTGGCCGCCACGTAGCCCGCGCCGCCCTCGTAGGGTTCGTGCCCCGCGGTGGACGTCACGATGACCACATCCCCGTGGCCGGACTCCCGCAGCGCCGGCAGGAACGCCTGCGTGACTCGTACCGTGCCCACCACGTTGGTCTCGTATTGCGTGGTCCACGCCGCGAGGTCGCTGGTCGCAATGGGCTCAAGCCCAATCGCGCCTCCAGCGTTGTTGACGAGGCCGTGTACCGGGCCCGCGGCCGTGGCCTGCTTGACGAGCGCCGCGACGTCCTTGTCCTTGGTGATGTCGGCGACCACGTACGCGCAGCCGGTTTCTTCCGCGAGCTCCTTGAGGCGTTCCTCGCGGCGGGCGACGGCGGTGACGCGCAGGCCCTCGGAGCGCAGCGCACGCACGGTCGCCGCCCCGATCCCGGACGACGCGCCGGTCACCACCACGTGGAGTTCTTCGGTCATGCGGCAAGCCTAGGGCGGCGGCGCCCGAGGCCAGGGATGAACTTGCCTGTGTCGCGCGCGTAGGCCTCGTAGCCGTCGTACGCACGCACAAGGTAGCGCTCCTCGACGCGCGTCTTGACCTCGAACAGCACCGCGAGCGCGAGCGCGGACGCGTAGCTGGCGATCGAGCCCATGGTGACCGCCACGCCAACGGCGAACGCGGCGAGCGACGCGTACATGGGGTGACGGACCCACCGGTAGATGCCGTGCGCGACGAGGCCCTCGCGGTTGGGCTCGGGGTGGGGCGTCAGCGCGCGGCCAAGGTGTGCGACGGATGCGACGAACCCGACCATCCCGAGCACGATGGCGGCGACCCCAATCGGCTCCGAGGACCACAACTCCGGGCCGACGCGTGGCGCCACTGCCGCGATTCCGACGGCAAGGAACAGCACAACCTGAATCGCGACGAGAGTCCAGCCGAGCGCGCGGCCCGCGGGTGGGGGTGCCATGTCGTCAGCCTAGGGCCCGGCCTAGCCGCGGTCGATCCGCACGGTTGCGACGAGCTGCTCGATCGCGTCGCGGTCAACCTGGCCGCCGAACTGCGACACCGTGATGACCACGACGTTCTTGCCGTTCACAAGTGCCACCGCGACGCCGTCGAGCGGCACCCCGCTCTGGACGCCAGAAAAGTCCACCCAGCCCGCGTCGAGCCCGTTGGCGGTGGTGAAGGAACGCGGCGCGGACACGACGGGGTCGGTCAGGGACGCCGCGACGCCGTCGACGACGGATGCGGCTTGCGCGCTCCCGGTGAGCGACGCGGAGTCGGTCGCGACGGTCACGGCGGCGAGCATGAACGGCGGGCCCGCGACGTCGCCAAGTACCCACACCCGCACCTGCTCGATGCTGTCGCTCACGAACTTCGGCTGGTCCGCGTCGGGGAGGAGGTCGGTCGCGAAACGCCACTCCCCTGGCACGGCGAATGCCGCCCGGCTTTGCGTGTCGCGGAACGTCTCCCACCCCGCGGGCACCGGCGCGTCCTGCGCAACCGGGGTGCCTACGTAGTTCAGGTCCGGCGCGCCGGGAGCCGCCTTGGAGCCAAAGTAGAAGATGCCCGCGCCGATCAGCAGGAGGAGCACGAGCGCCCCGCCGACGAGCCACCCGGGCAGGCCTGGGCTTGCCGATGCGACGGCGTCCTCCTCGGGTTCGGGCGTGACGTCTTGCGCTGGGGCGGGCATGGGCTGAACCTAGCCCGGCGGCCATGCGCGGTCAATCGGGCTCCCGCGTTGGTACGTTGACGGGGTGAGGGAACTGTTCAGGAGGCGCGACTACGCGGCCGCAACGCGCGGTCCGCTGCCTCCAGCGCCGCGCGTGGGAGTCGATACGAGCGGCGCCACGGTCATCGTCGCGCTCGTGGCGTCCGACGGTTCATGGACGACGCACCAAGGCGGCCCCGTCGGGCGCGGCACCACCGCATACGTCGCGTCGATCGTCGATGCCGTCGCTGGGCTACGGGACGCCGCGGGCGCGCCGATGCGGGACCTCGCGGAGATGGCGGGCGTGGGTGGCGTGACCATCGGGATCGGCGCGCCGGGACACGTCAAGGCCGGGGTGGTCTCGCACGCTGTGCGGCTCGGAATCGAACGGCTCGACCTCGCGGGGGCGCTCGAGCGCGCGTGGGGGATGCGGCCGCACATCGCGAGTGACGCGGACGCCGCTGCCGTAGGCGCGCACTCGCTGCTGGACGGCGAGCCCGACTCGCTGGCGCTACTCAGGCTTGGGGACGACGTCGCGGCCGGCTTTGTGTTGGATGGGCGGGTGTGGGCCGGGTCGCGCGGCGCCGCGGGGCAGCTCTCGCAGGTGGCGCTGGCGCAGGGCCAGGCGGAGGCAGCCACGCAGATCGCTGACGCGGTACGGACCATCCTGCTGACCGTAGACGTGGAGACCGTGTTCATCACCGGCGAGTACGCGAGGGCGGGTGCGCCCCTGCGGGCAGCCGTGGCGGCCGCGCTAGCCGCCCAGCCGGACGCGCAATCGCCACAGATCGCCGCGCTCGACCTACCCGCGCGCGTGCGCTGGCTCGACCCCGACGAGCCGATTGCCGCAGTAGGCGCGGCCCTCCTCGCGCACCGCGTCGCCGCGCGCGGCTAGCCGTTCAGGAACGGGTCGGCGGCGCGCATCGGCCCGCCCTCGCCGTGCATCAGCTCGCGGCAGATGCCGCGGATAGCGGAGGCCATCCATTCGGCGATCATCTCGTCGTGGTAGCCCTCCACGCCGCTGAACGCGACCACCAGGCCGTGGCTGATGATCGCGCCCGGGTACTTGATGTCGCCGGGCTGGTACAGGTGCGGATGCGCCTCCCCCACGAGCCAACTTGGCATGCCGGTACGTAGCGCGACCTTGGTCTTGGCGGGCGCGAACGTCATCGTGTCTGCGTTCTCCTCGTCCCCCACGATCCCGGTGAAGAGGATGTCGCCGTCGGCGCTCGCGGGGTCTACGACGACCACGGTGCCCGTGTATCCGTTGATGACCCCGGCGTCGTGAGCCGCCTTGATCGCTGGCAGCACGATGTCCCATGCCTGTGCGCAGATGTCCTTTGTCAGTCCCGTGTACATGTCAGTCCGCCGATATCACGATGATGCGGTCGCCGGGCGCGTACACCCTGCGGTCGCGGTTGGCGGGGCTCACCACAACCTGTGGGCCACCCCCTGGCTCGGAAGGCGCGGCGCAATAGCCGATCGCGGTCTCGCCGCGCGCGCTGGCCGCCGCGGTGACGGTGTAGAAGTCCACCTCGGGGCCAAGCTTGATGTAGCGCTCCGCGGGGCGCAGGTAGATCTCCTGGCCGTCATGCGCGAAGAGCTCGCCGAACACGCCGGCGAGCTTGGGGTTCTCCGACAGCTGCGCGATCATCAGCGAGATTAGGTGGTCGGACACGATGAAGTCGTTGATCTTTGTCACCGTCGCGAGCTTGCGGTTGCGTTCGTCGAGCATCTCAGACACCACGGTGAAGTCCTTGCCGGTGGTCTGCATGATGTCGCGCAGGTGAAGCAGCGTGACAAGCGTGCGAGTGTCGGCCTGCGCCAGCGGGAGGTCGTGGCTGTACGCGAGCACGATCACGTGGTCGTAGCCGTGCGGCTTGAGGCGCTCGAGGACGTCGCGGTCCGTCGTGTCGCCGTCGGCGACCGTCACTTTCGCGTTGACCGTCTTGTCAAGGTCGCGAACCTTGAAGTCGGACACGATGGTGATTGTGGATCCCTTCGCGGCGTACGCGTCGAGTTCGCGGACGACGTGCGGGAGCTCGCGGTTGGCGCCAAGTATCAGCGACTTAGTCGGCTTCTTTGGCAGGCGCTTGGCGGCGACGATGTTCGACTTCACGGCGACGCCAGGGGCGTCGGGGGCGACCACCGAGTCGTCCTCCGCGATCACCACCACCCGCGCGCCCGGGCCCAGCTGCGTGTTGCCTGGCGGGTTGAGGGTGACCTCGCCGTCGGCGATGACGCCGATGACCGTGGACGTGTTGTACTTCAGCTGTGCCTCGGCGTACGTGGTGCCCGCGAGTTCCGGCTGGTGCACAAAGTAGATCTCGTTTCCGGCGAAGCTCAGTAGCTCGGTGTAGACGGCGCTGAGGCCCGGCTGGTGGGCGGTCTGCGCCGCGATCTGGCCGATCTTCTCGGTACCGAGCACCCACTGGGTGTTTTCCGATCCCGCGATCTTTGCCACCTGCATGTTGCGGGCCTTCGAGATTTGGCCGACAAGGTGCAGCGGCCGGCCCGCGCGCAGCGGGTGGCGGGACAGCGCGAGCGCGATCTTGATGACCCGGGCGTCGGCGTCAGGGAACTCGTCCGCCGCAAGCAGGATCACGGAGCGCGCGCGGAACGGCCGCACCCGCATCAGCACGTCCTGGTCGAGGGGGTCGCCGCTGCGGGTAAGAATCTTGACGCCGCGGTTGTGGCCGATCTTGTCCGCGATCTCGTCGTCCATCTCCACCTTGTCCTTGTCGGCAAGGATCACGACGGTGGCGCCGCGGCTCGATTTGTTGGCCTCGACCAGCCCGTTGAGGATGTGAAAGATCTTCGGGTTCCACCCGATGATGACCGTGTGGCCCGTCTCGAGCACGGGGGTGCGGCCCTTGCGCAGCCCGTTGACCTTGTCGCGGAAGAAGCTCGAGATGATGCCGATCAGCATCGCCACCAGGCCAAGGCCAACTGTCGCGACCACCGCCATGACGATGCGGAACAGCCACGGGCTGGAGCTCGCGAAGTCCTTTGCGTTGAGGGTCGTGACGAAGTTTGTCCAGAGGACCTCCGCCCACGAGTCCGCCTCGCCACCCTCGCCGCTGTTGATCAGCTTCACCACGAACGTGTTGAGGATGATGAAGATCGCGGTCACCACGCCGAGGAACCACAGCATCGAGACCAGGCCGCGCCCCATCGCGTTGTCGAACCAGTAGCGGAAGCGCTGGACGAGCGTGGGCTTGTCGGGGTTGTCCATTAGGGCATGTCTCCTCGGGTGCACGAGCCGGCTAGCGCAAGGCTAGCGACCCGCGGCCGGATGCGCGAGGGGGTATCTCGGTTCGGCCGGCCGTGCGGGCATCCGGCCAGGGACTTACGTCCCAACGCGGCGCAACGTTTAGACGGACGATGAAGTCGGGGAGGAAAGGAACGGTAGATGTTCCAGGTCCGGATTCACGGGCGCGGCGGCCAAGGCGCAGTCACCGCGGCCGAAGTGCTGTCCATCGCCGCCTTCGACTCGGGTCGCCACGCGCAGGCGTTCCCTTCCTTTGGCTCCGAACGCACCGGCGCGCCGGTGGTGGCGTTCTGCCGCATCGACGACAAACAGATCCGGGTGCGGGAGCCCGTCGTCGAGCCAAACGCCGTGATCGTCCAGGACCCCACCCTGCTGCACCACGTGGACGTGTTCGCGGGCCTGCAGCCCGGCGGCTACGTGCTGATCAACTCGTCCAAGACGTCCGTCGAACTGGGGCTCTCCGACCTCTCAGCCCACGCCGACGCCACCATCGTCACCTTGCCGGCCACCGAGATTGCGCTCGAGCACATCGGCCGCAACCTGCCGAACATCGTGCTGCTCGCGGGGTTCGCCGCGCTCACTGGAGTGGTCACCGTCGACAGCGTGACGCACGCGGTCGCATCAAAGTTCTCGGGCAAGGTGCTCGAAGCGAACGTCGCCGCCGCGCACGACGCCTTCGCGCAGGTGCGCGCCCAGCTGGAGGGGGTCTCGTAATGCTCAAGCAACTCGAGGGAAGCGTCGCGGTAGCCGAGGCGGTCGCGGCATGCAAGCCAGAGGTCATCTGCGCCTACCCCATCAGCCCGCAGACGCACATCGTTGAGGGGCTCAGCCGCATCGTCAAGCAGGGCGACCTGCCGGGCTGCGAATTCGTCAATGTGGAGAGCGAGTTCGCGGCGATGTCGGTCGCAATCGGCGCCTCCGCGGCCGGCGCGCGCGCCTACACCGCCACCGCCAGCCAGGGCCTGCTGTTCATGGTCGAGGCCGTCTACAACGCGTCGGGCCTTGGGCTGCCGATCGTGATGACGGTCGCCAACCGCGCGATCGGCGCGCCCATCAACATCTGGAACGACCACTCCGACGCGATGAGCCAACGCGACTCCGGCTGGATCCAGCTGTACGCGGAGACCAACCAGGAGGCCGCGGACTTGCACGTGCAGGCGTTCAAGATCGCCGAGGAGCTGAGCCTGCCGGTCATGGTCTGCATGGACGGCTTCATCCTCACCCACGCGCACGAGCAGGTGGACGTCCCGGAGGCCGCGGACGTCGCGAAGTTCCTGCCGCCGTACGAGCCACGGCAGGTGCTCGACCCCGCCGAGCCCATCTCGATTGGCGCCATGGTCGGCCCTGAGGCGTTCATGGAGGTGCGCTACCTTGCGCACGCCAAGCAGATGGAGGCGCTCGACCTGATCCCCCAGGTGGCCGAGGAATTCCGCGCGATCTTCGGGCGCGACAGCGGAGGCCTGATCCGTACCTACAAGACCGACGACGCCGACACGGTGATCGTCGCGCTCGGCAGCGTACTTGGCACCATCAAGGACGTCGTGGACGAGCGCCGCGAGGCGGGCGAGAAGATCGGCGTGCTCGGCATCGGCAGCTTCCGGCCGTTCCCGTTGCAGGCGGTCCGCGAGGCGCTCGCGAGCGCCGCGCGCGTCGTCGTTATTGAAAAGGCGTTCGCCGTGGGGATTGGTGGCATCGTGTCGTCAAACGTCCGCACGGCCCTGAACGACGCGCCGGGCGGGCCTGGCCCGCGGGTGGACAACTACACCGTGGTCGCGGGGCTTGGCGGGCGGCCGATCGGCAAGGTGTCGCTTCACGCGATGCTCGACGAGGCCGTCGCAGGCACGCTCGAGCCGCTCACGTTCCTTGACCTGGACACACAGCTGATCGAACGCGAGTTCGCCCGCATGAAGGAGAACCGGCGGTCGGGCCCGAGCGCCGAGAACATGATCCGCGACCTCATGGACGCGCACCGGACCGAGTAGCAGCGCCGGCTGGCGCGGAGAGGAGCTCACATGGCCACGACGCCGGTGAAGTTCTACCAGGTGGGAAGCCTGGCGGTGGGCAACCGCCTGCTCGACGCCGAGTTGCTCTCTGTCCAGTCGGACCCGGACCGCGCCAACTCGATCACGTCGGGCCACCGCGCGTGTCAGGGCTGCGGCGAGGCGCTTGGCGCCCGTTACGCGCTCGATGCGGTCATGCGGGTCACGGGCGGCCAGATGGTCGCGGTCAACGCGACGGGCTGCCTCGAGGTGTTCTCGACCCCTTACCCGGAGACAAGCTGGAACATCCCGTGGTTGCATTCGCTGTTCGGCAACGCGCCCGCGGTCGCGACCGGCGTCGCGGCGGCCATGAAGGCCAAGGGGCGCACGGACGTGCGCGTGGTGGGCCAGGGCGGCGACGGCGGCACTGTGGACATCGGCTTCGGCACGCTGTCAGGAATGTTCGAGCGCAACGACGACGTCCTGTACATCTGCTACGACAACGAGGCGTACATGAACACCGGGGTGCAGCGCTCCGGCGCCACTCCCCCGGCGGCGCGCACCGCCACCACGCAGGCCGTCGGCGACCACCCGGGCAACGTGTTTGGCCAGGGCAAGAACCTGCCGCGCATTGCGATGGCGCACGACATCCCCTACGTCGCGACCGCCACCGTCGCGGACTTGCGCGACCTCGAGGCTAAGGCCGAGAAGGCCATGACGATGCGCGGCGCCCGCTACCTGCACGTGCTGGTGCCGTGCCCGCTCGGCTGGGGCTCGGCGTCTGGCGACACCATCAAGATCGCGCGGCTCGCGACCCAGTCGGGGCTGTTCCCGGTGTTCGAGGCGGAGGGCGGCGAGGTCACGGCGGTCACCAAGATCCGCAAGCTCGCGCCCGTCGAGGAGTACCTCAAGCTGCAGAAGCGCTACGCGCACCTGTTCAAGCCGGAGCGCCGCGAGGACGTCATCGCCCAGCTGCAGACGAAGGCGGACGCCAACATCGCGCGTTATGGGCTGCTTGACGCGGACGGCGCTGAACTCGCGCCCGCCGGCGCCGGATCGGAGGAGTGATGGACAAGCCATTCGCAATCACGCTCGACGTGGGCTCGAGCCTGCGCAACCAGACCGGCTCGTGGCGCGTCGAGCGCCCCGTGTACGTTGACCGCCTGCCGCCGTGCAACATGGCCTGCCCCGCTGGCGAGAACATCCAGGAGTGGCTGTACGACGCCGAGGACGGTTCCTACGAGAAGGCGTGGCGGACGCTGGTGCAGGACAACCCGTTCCCCGCGATTATGGGGCGCGTCTGCTACCACCCGTGCCAGGACGTCTGCAATCGGGGCCAGGTGGACGAGGCCGTCGGCATCAACGCCGTCGAGCGCTTCCTTGGCGACCTTGCCCTCGAGAAGGGCTGGGAGCTTCCGGCGCCCGCCGAGGACAGCGGCAAGCGCGTGCTCGTGGTGGGGGCTGGGCCTGCCGGGCTGAGCGCCGCGTACCACCTGCGCCGGCTTGGCCACGAGGTTGTGATCCGCGACGCTGGCCCGTTCGCGGGCGGCATGATGCGGTTTGGCATCCCCAAGTACCGGTTGCCGCGCAACATCCTCGACGCCGAGATCGAGCGCGTGCAGCGCATGGGGGTCGCGATCGAGCTCGAGGCGCACGTGCCTGACGCCGAGGCCCTGTTTGGCGAGGGCTTCGACGCGGTGTTCCTTGCCGTGGGCGCGCACGTGGGCAAGCGGGCGCACGTGCCCGCGGGCGAGGCGGCGCGCATCCTCGACGCGGTGTCGTTGCTGCATTCACTTGAGGACGGCGAGCAACCGCTACTGGGCCGCCGGGTGGCGGTGTACGGCGGCGGCAACACCGCGATTGACGTGGCGCGCACTGCCAAGCGGCTGGGCGCGGAGGAGGCGATCATCGTCTATCGCCGCACCCGCGACCGCATGCCCGCGCACGACTCGGAGGTCGAGGAGGCCATCGAGGAGGGCGTGCTGATGCGGTGGCTGACCACGGTCAAGCACGTGGACGAGGGCATGCTGCAGATCGAGAAGATGGCGCTCGACGACGACGGCTTCCCGCAGCCGACGGGTGAGTTCGAGGAGCTCGCGGCCGACTCGCTGGTGCTGGCGCTTGGCCAGGAGTCCGACCTTGGGCTGCTTGAGGGCGTCCCTGGGATCGAGATCGCCGACGGCGTCGTGAAGGTGGACGCCAACATGATGACCGGCCGCGAGGGGTTGTTCGCCGGTGGTGACATGACCCCGGCCGACCGTACCGTCACCGTGGCCGTGGGCCACGGCAAGAAGGCCGCGCGCAACATCGACGGCTACCTGCGCGGCACACCGTTCAAGGCGCCCGCGAAGCACCGTGAGGCCAAGATCGACCTGCTCAACACTTGGTATTACGCCGACGCGCCCCACCAGGAGCGGCCGCGACTCGAGGCGGCGCGGCGTGCGTCGAACTTCGACGAGGTGATGCAGGGGCTGACGGAGGACAACGCGCTGTTCGAGGCGCGCAGGTGCATGTCCTGCGGCAACTGCTTTGGCTGCGACAACTGCTTTGGCGTGTGCCCGGACAACGCGATCATCAAGAACGGCGACGGCACGTACACGGTGAATCTCGACTTCTGCAAGGGCTGCGGCATCTGCATGGAGGAGTGCCCGTGCGGCGCGATCGAGATGGTGCCTGAGGAGGCCTAGCCTTCGAGGCTAGGCCCCGGCCCTACCCTCGATGACTTCGCGCAGCCGCCCCAGCTTCACGTGCGGGGACTCCGCGACAAATGCATCGATCGCGGCGCGCGCGCCCGCGGCGTCCCCTTGCGCGGCGCGTAGCACCGCTCTCGCGAGCTTGGGCGTGGCCGTGTCCGCGTCGCGCCCGAGGACTATGCGGGCGGCGGCCTCCGCGACTTCCCAGTTTCCTGCGGCAGCGGCCGCGAGCGCCCGCGCCGTCTGTGCTTCACTACATATCCACTGCTCCGACGTTGCGATGTCGGCCCAACTCACGGCATCCGATTCGCTCCCAAATGCCGCCTGGAGCCATGCGAGCCGCTCTGCCCCCTGATGCTCAAAGGGGAAGTCGCGTTCGAGCGCGCGCGCCAGCTCCCAGGCGAGATCGATGTCACCGTCGAGAACTGCCGCATTCTGCTGAGCCGCGAGCACATCGCGGTCGTACGGCGCGAGCTCGATCGCCCTGCGGACCGCCCGCGCGCGCTCGTCGCTATCCGTCATCGCCTCGGAGAGCACCGCGAGCGCCGCCGCGTTATCCCACGCGCCCTCAACCGCGCCGTCAAAGTCGCGCTCAATGGCACGGGCTCGGGCTACCCACACAGCTGCCGCCGCCGGGTTGGCCTCGCGAGCAGCCACCGCTCTGCGGGCCGGAGCGATCAACGCGGCGTGCTCCCGGAGATCGTATGTCGCGAGCGTCCGCGCGACGGTTGGATTGTTTGACACCTGGGGATGCGCCGCTACGAGCTCAAGAGCCTCGCCACCCTTACCTGCCACAAGCATGACCCTCAGCCACAGCGAAACTTCTTCGGGGTCCTGCCAATCCGGCTCGCCGTCGGGCACAGTGCCCGCGACCCACTTGTGGAAGCCGTCCCACAGCAGGTCTTGGGCCGCCGTCAGGCGCGCGTAGAACTCGCTGCCGGCCGCCTTCGTCATGTCGTCGCGCACGGCTTGGGCCTCGTCCTGTCGTCCAAGCAATTCGAGAGCGACCCGGCGCGGCTCCAGGCTCGCCGGATCGCTTGCGTCGACTCGAGTCGCGTACGTCAGCGCCAACTCCGGATCAACGTCCATGGCGATCCACGCCGCTTCCGTCCATACCCTGGTGGCCCACGGCGCGGCCGCGATGGCGGCCTCTATGAGGCGAAGTGCTTCTTGGCGGTGCGGCGGCGTGTGCCGAATGATGGTCGCAAGTTGGTGTGAAGCAGGAGCATCTTGTGGGTCCTGCTCGACGATGGTCCGGAGTAGCGTCGCCGCGTGCCCCTTCAGACCATGCGCGTCGAGCATCGCTACGGCATGCCTCAACAAGTCTCGATTAGTGCGCCGTTCGCCCACGAACTCGACGACTTCGCGAGCCGCGTGTGAACCGCTGTGGTGCAACTGCTTGAGAACTTCGAACCACGCTTCCAGCGTGGAACGGTCGGTGTCGCACACGAGGATTGCTTTGCGCGCCAGCGCTTCCGCGCCTTGAAGGTCGCCCTGGCGCGCCCGCACGTCAACTGCGCACTCCCAGATTTGCGGCCAATTCCACTGGGCAGTGTCGACGCGGGTGATGAGTTCATCCAGCGCCCCGGAGTCCCCACGTGCTTCGGCGACATGTAGCCGCAACATCACGGCGTTTGAGTTTCGAGCTTCCCCTTCGATCACCGAGCCGAGGATCGCGTCGGCCTCTTCGAGGCGCCCGGCCATCGCCAGGTAGTCCGCGCGCATCACGGCGGCGTATGGGTCGTCGGGAACCATCGCGTGTGCGAATTCCGTCAGCGCATCGCACAGCCGAGCGAGGTGGTCGTCATCGAAGGTGAGCCATTCCTTGCGTGTCGCAATACTCGCGGCGAACGCGAATCGCAGAGTCGGGTACCGGAGGTCCTCGCGAGCACAAAACCTGCGAGCAAGTTCGTCGCGCACAACGCGAGCGGCTGCGATCGTGGGGGCTGGCACGCTCGGCGCGTGGGCCAGCCCACGGCTCGCCGCGGCAAAGGCAAGTTTGGGCTCGTCGTGATCCGCGAGCAGGTGCGAGAAGTGCGCTTCAATGCGCGCGTCGTGCGGCGAAAGCGCGGTGGCGCGGGAGATCTCCGCGAGCGCGCTCGCACCCATGTCCTGCGCGGCGAGCCACCGACCGCCAATCGACCGGAAGTCTGGATTTGCGGGGTACGCGACGCGCGCCGAAAGTAGCGCCTGACGTGCGTCGCTTCGGTTCCCCGTCGAACTCGCGCTGATCAGCGCGGAGGTACGCATCATCGTCGCTTGCGGGAAGTCTGGCTCCAGCGCCAAAGCGGTTGCTGCGATCCCCGCGATCTCAATCGCGAGCGGACCTCCAAAGAAGTCATCGTCCGCGTGGTCGTGGCGTGCGGCGGTGTCAAGCGTGACGATGTGTGCCGCCTCTACCAAGCCCGCCGCGTCGACTTCAGACATCATCGCGTCAGTCAATTGGTTCTCGGGTCCCATCACGAGCACGCCCCCGAACCGCAAGTCGGCGGCGACCTGAGCTCGCGTCTCCATCCCTTCCCGCATGGGCGCGTGGGTCGCAGGGTCCGCCACGGTGAGAAGACTGAGGCGCTCGTCGTAACCGATCGCCACTGACACGTGCGCTGAATTGACGAGGTCGCTTTCAAGGATCACAGGGAATCCGAGGTCAATGGCTTTGCGCACCCGCTCTGGCGTCGCCTCGATGCGTCGGGCGGCGATGCCCTGCTCACGCAAGAACTTGGTGATTTCGTACATCGGCGTGCCTTCACCACGCTTGACCGCCTCGGCGATGATGTCCTGCGTCATGCCGACGCCGACGTACCGCAGGCACAGTTCGATGACCGCTGGGCCACAGTAGTTCCACTTTTGAACGACGCTCGGGAAGGCCTCGAGCCGGGCGCGCGGCGCGTCCTCACCATTGACGGCGAGCGCGTCGAGACGGTGGCGAATGAACGGCTCGAATGCGCTTCTCGCCGCCGCGGGCACCGTCCGTAGCGAAGCGTCGAGATCCTCGCGCACACCCTCAATGTCGTCCAGGGCCGCACGCGCAAAAGCGCGCACGGCGTAGAGCGAAAACACTCGCGCCGCATCGGGCGCGATGTCAATTGCTTCCGTGAGGCACTCGACTTCCACCGTAGGGTCACCGAGCGACGCCGCACAGGCGGCCCGCAGGACAGCGCCTGCCGCGCGGTACTTCGTCCCGCGTAGCGCCAACGCGTGCTCGCGCGCGCCGACGAAATCCCCTACGGCGTAGTGCGTTTGGGCGGCGGCCAGACTCGCCAACGGCGCGGGGTCCACGGCGAGGCAGCGGGCCAACAAATCCCGCGCTTCCTCGCGCTCGTCGAAGACCAGGTGCACTGCGGCGCGAGCCGTCATGAGGCGATAGTGGTCAGGGCCGACGTAGCCTTCGATCTGGTCCACGATGCGCTCAGCAACAGGGCGGACGCGTCGCGACAGCGCGTGACCGAGCGCTCCGAGACACGCACGCGCGGCCTCGTCCGGGCTAGGCGCTCGCTCCGCCAGCGCCAGACACGAGATCGCCGCGGTATCGATATCCATCTCGAACGCAGGGTCGTCGTCAATGGGGTTGGTGAGGAGCACGCGCCGCAAGTCCAGACCCCATTGTTCCGCGTCGGATGTTGGCGCGGCGGTAAGGACGACGGTGCGCGCCATCTCCTGGCGACCCAGCGAAATGAGTTCGTCGATCGCTTCGAAGTCGATCACGGGCCTACCCCCAAGAATTCAAGATCCGCCGCAACACCGGGTGCGTCATGCACGGGAGCGTCGAAATTGCTCACCCCAAACGACGTCGCGATGCGCGCGGCACGGGTGACCGCGGGGTGCCGAGAGTTCGCGACAAGCTCGGAAAGCGCCGCCCCGTCTCCGACGCCCGCGGCGGCGAGCGCCTCGTACGCGCGCGCATGAGTCCCGTCAACGAGGCCGTACCACCCGGCGGAGGCGCTCGCCGCCGTTGCGTCACGGAGCTCTGTCCACCGACCCGCGCGTGCGAGGCGATCGAGCGCTTCGTTGCTCAGCACAACCTGGTCGAATGTCGCCTGCTGCGGTAGTGCCGGGACGCCGCCTCCGTGCAGGAAGTGCGTCCAGACGATGTTCGGGAATGTGTGCGCATCGAGGGCCGCGACCGCTGGATCCGCCACGTGCGACAGCCCCAACCACCCTGCGTCGAATAGCCCGTGCCGCAACAGTTCGGGATTGACCATCCGGCGCTGATAAGAATCCGCGCGCGTGTTGTCGCCAAGGGCGCGGGCGATCGTCACACCGAGGGCGAGCGAAGCCAACGGGACCGCACCCCGCGGTGCCTCCATGAGGGCCTCCTGCGCGGCGCCAGGATCCGTGTGCACGAGTAAAGAAGCCCGGATGTGCCGCCACAGCGTCACGGCAGTCGCGTCGGCCCTCACTGACTCCATCGCGTCAAGCGCGCTCTGCGCGTGCGTGAGGCGATCCGCCGCCGTCATCCGAGGTGCAGCAAGCAAGACGCAGCGCGCAAACGCGTGCTCCGCCGTCACCGGGGCTGAGCCGGACACTGCGAATGTGCGAGCAAGTTCAAGGGCGACGGGCCACAGGTGGGTGCCGGCGAGCGAGTTCAAGAGCGATGCGGCGTGGTGCGGTTGTGCACCGAAGAACGGCACCGCCTCCGCGAGCAACGCGCGCGCGTGTTGCGGCGGCGCGAGGCCGCCGGCGACATCAGCCAGGGCGGCGGTGTTCAGTTCGGTCAGGCCGTGCCTGCGCGCGCTTTCTCCAAATGCTGCGACGCACCCGGCGACATCGCCGCCGTGCAGAGCCAAGACGAGCGCGGCGTCCGCGCCCGCCGAAGTCATGGCCTCGTCACGGACCGCCGCTGCCGCTACGTCCCTGAGGAGGGCAGGATCGGCCGACTGCAGCGCGAGCGACACGCGGGCCGGCACCCCGAGCTCATCTGACGACGACGCCGATAGCTCCCGAAGAGCGCCGGCGTGGCCCTTCGCGAGCACCTCGACATTCACCTTGAGGCGAACCAGGTTGTCGTTCCCCGGATGCACTTTGGTGATCAGCTCTACTGCGGCGCGCGCGTCGTCTGCCGCACCAGTCGCGAGCGCGTGGTCAGCCCACGCCTCCAGAATGAGTTCGTCGGCGGCGTCGTGCGCTCGGACCCGAGACAGGTGTTCGTAGGCCGAGGCTGGCGTCGCACGCGCCAGGCTTGCGAGCGCCGGCCCCGACTCTGGCGCGTCGTCGAGCGCGTCAAGCACAGCGAGCGACTGTGCGAACGGGTCCGGGATCACGAAGTTGGCGAGCCGCGCAAGCTCGCGCCGGGGCCACGCCAACTTGGGTAAGCGGGCCGACGCGAGCGCGAGGGCGCGAAGAATCTCCGCGGGACGCGCGTGGTTGTCCTGCGGACCCGCCGGCACAGTCTTGAGGGCGTGCACGTACGCGCGATTCGCGATCGCGTCGTTGGGAGCTTTTCGAACGCGGTCACGCAGTTCTTCAAGGAGCGCGGGGTGATTGGCAACCCCGCCGTCAGGCTCCAGGACCATCCCCGGCCCATCGGAGTCGAGCGGCGTGTGCGCGATCAAGGGCGCGTCGTTCGCCCACACGAGCACCAAGTGCTCACCCCATAGTGAGTCGGCGAGGAGCGACTCCCACAATTTCACCTCGCCGTTGCCGAGCACGACGACGCCGCGATTCGCATTGACCCCCACGATCAGCGTCGTGATCCAGTTGTGATCGGTGCCTTGGCACACATATGCCTGGAGCCCGCTCTCCACTGCAGCCGCCGCCACTTCGATCGTCAGGTCGGCAAGGCCCGATCGCTTTCCAGCTCGCCAGTAAGTGTCCGCGACCTGGTTTGGCCACCCGACGGGGCCGCGGACGCTGTTGCTCTGTATTGTCGCTGGGAGTTCGCTGACCCGGCGCGGGACGTCTTCAAGCCAACGCATCTGGCTTCCTGGCGCGTCGGCGTCCATTGCGCGTCGTAGCTTTGACGCGGTCTCGCGGACCGAGACGTCGCTTGTCGCGTTCGCAGCCTCGGCCGCAAGCTCGCTCGCCTTGCGCGGGGCGTCGCTCGCGACGCAGCGAATGCGGCGGCGAGGAGCCACTCGGGACGCGCGTCCGCATGCGGGAAAATCGTCGCGAGCTTCTCGTACTGCTTTCGCAGTAGCGGATAGCCGTATTCACGTTTCACCTGGTCGAGCGCGAGCAAGTGTCGTTCCACCACATCCGCCGGCTTAGGCGCGCCAGCCTTCACCGAGACGCCGACCCCGGGCACGAGATGATCGAGAGTGGCCGCTGCCTGGTTGCGGATGTCGCGACCTTTCGCTTCCTTGGACCCGCGATAGAGGTCGACGATCGACCCTCACGCGCGATCCTAGCCTCGCGCGGCGGTCGATATCCACCGGATCCACGACGCGACTCGCTTCGCGGAATCGTCGCGCGGCGACGAGGGAATCGAAGTCTCCGTCGTGGCCGGGCGTCACCTTGAGTTTGTCGATGGCGACTAGCGTGGCGTTCGCAATCGCCGCGGCATTCGTGGTCTTGGAGCGCGACCTCGAGTTGCGAAACAGTAAGACGAGAACGAGACCGAGTACTGCGGCAAACTCCATGGCAGAGAAGCCTACCTAGGCGCCGCGCAACCCGCCTGTCGACACGTGACCCACGGCCGCGACGGCCTAAGCCGGGTCCGTGACGTCCGCGACCTGGGCCGCCGTCGCCGCGATCAGGTCCGGCGCGGCGAGCGTCGCCGACACCCCATGCGCTCCCCCGCCGATGCTCACGGGCTCGGCGCGCTCGACGATCAGGGCGTCCGCGATCACGGGCCAGGCGTGGGTGGCGCCGAAAGGCGTGATCGTGCCGCGCTCGTAGCCCGTGACGTCGCGGGCAGTCTCGGCGTTCGGCATCGACAGCCGCGAGACGCCAAGCAGCGCGCGTAACTTGGGCCACGAGATCTGGCGGTCGCCGGGGACGAGGACGAACAGGAAGTCGTCGTCGGCGCGGCGCACCACGATGGTCTTGAGCACCTGGCGGGGGGCGACGCCGCGCGCCGCGGCCGCCTCCTCGAGCGAGTTGACGCGGCCGTGCCGGGCGGCGGTGTGCGGCACGCCCGCGGCCGCGAGCGCGTCGAGGGCGCGCGTGGATTCGGGCGCGTTGGTCATGCGGTCAGCCTACGTCGGCCCGGCGCGCGATACCGTTTTGCCATGGACGCCGCACCCCCGTTTGACGAGCCGAACGAGCTCGAGCGCGCGCTCATGGAGGCCGCCAAGGACCCCACCGCGCGCGGCGCGTTCTCGCGCATCCTGCTCGACTCTCGCGTGCTGGTGATTGGGCGCGTGCTGCGGCAAGAGGGCGCCGATCCCGCCGTGACCGCGCAGGCTGGCGACCAGGTGTCGCTGTACCACGGCACCACGGACGACGGCCGCGAGTGCGTGCCGTTCTACTCGTCGGCGCGGGTGCTCGCGTCGGTCGCGCCCGACGCGTCGCCGTACCTCGAGATGCGCGTGCGCGACCTCTTCACGATGACCCGCGGCGAGACGCTGATGCTGAACCTTGGCGCGCCGTGGGGCAAGGAGTTCACGCCGCGCGAGGTGGAGCAGCTGCTCGACCACGGGTGGGCCGGGGACCAGATCGTCAACGACCGCCCACGCCAGGTGCGCCTCGGGCTGCCCACGGACGAGCCGACCGCGCTCATCGCCGGGCTCGTGACCGTGCTGAAGCGGCACCCGCAAGTGGCCCGCGCGTACTTGGGGATGATCCAGTACAAGGACGACCCTGTGGTCCCCGGGGTGACGGACGCGCATCTGATCATCGGCGTCGAGGGGACGGGCTCGGGCGACCCACGCGCGGCGGTGCAGGACATCGGCCCGGTCGCGGCGGAGCTTGCGCCCGGGCGCCCCACCGACTTTGTGGTCGTGGAAGAGGGCGACGAGGGCGTGGCCGGCTGGCTGCGCGCCGAGGGCATCACGATCTACGAAAAGGACGGGGCGTAGGTCCCACGCGGGCGCCGTGACCAAAACGTAACCGCGCCGCCTCTAGCGCGCACCCGCCGCACGCGAGTAACGTCCCGTGCTTGTGCGCTCATTGCGGGCGCACCCGGGCACCCCGCCCACGCAGTACCGAGCAGTCGAGAGGAGTCAGTCGTGACGAACGCGTATACCGCCGCCACGCTGCGCTCCCTCCTGCCATCGAATCAGGATCAGCGCGGCTTTGCGCTACCCAGGTTCGGCTCCGTCGAGTCCCCCGAACAGGGCCTCGACCAGCTCAGCCGATTGAGCTAGCGCAGCGACGACCCGCCACCGGGCGGGACCCAGCCACGCCACCACTGTGCGGACACGACCGTCCGCCGTGCGTCGCATCGTCCCTGCGCGAGGCCCAAGGCCAAGCCCCAGACACGACGTACTCCCGTGCGCGCGCACGCCTGCTCGCCGCGGAACCGGCGCCCGCCATCCGGCGGCCGCCACACGCAACACACACACCAGAAAGGAAAACTCATGGAGAAGCTGAACGCTCGGCTTCTGAACTGGGCATCCATCTTGGATCCCCAGACCAAGGAGCAGGCGATCACGACGTCGTCCATGCCGTTCATCTACCCGCACCTGGCGCTCATGCCCGATGCCCACCTGGGCAAGGGCGCGACCGTCGGGTCCGTCATCCCTACCCTGGGGGCCGTTATTCCGGCCGCCGTGGGTGTGGACATCGGTTGCGGCATGATCGCGGTGCGGAGCCAGTTCACGCGGGCCGACCTCGCGGGCAAGGACCTTGCCGAGCTGCGGACGCAGATCGAGCGGTCCATCCCCCTGAGCGCCGGCGGCAAGAACCAGAAGATTCGGGACACCGCTCAGGTGCGGATCGACGCCCTTGAGGCGGCGGCCACGCCGGAGCAGCTGAAGCGGATCGACGGCCTTGCGCGGTTGTGGCGGCACCAGCTGGGCTCGCTCGGAAGCGGCAACCACTTCATTGAGGTGACCGCGGACGAGACGGACCGGATCTGGTTCTTCCTGCACTCGGGTAGCCGGGGCGTGGGAAACCGGATCGCGCAGTTCCACATCGCGGTCGCGCACGGCGGTGATGAAGCGGTACTGGATTGCGCTCCGGACCGGGACCTCGCGTACCTCGTGGAGGGCACGCCCGAGTTCGACGAGTACATCGCCGACCTCACGTGGGCGCAGGCGTTCGCGCTTGCAAACCGGGAGGAAATGATGGACCGGGTTGTGGACCAGTTCGAGCGGTGGATGTCTGCCGCGACGGGCCAGGCGGTGACGGTTGACGAGGAGACGCGGATCAACTGCCACCACAACTTCACCCAGCAGGAGAACCACTGGGGGAAGGACGTCTGGCTGTCGCGGAAGGGCGCCATCTCTGCCCGGGAGGGCGAATGGGGTCTGATCCCCGGCTCGATGGGCACGGCGTCGTACGTGGTGCAGGGCCTCGGCAACGCCGTGGCGCTGAACTCGTCGCCGCACGGCGCTGGCCGGATGTTCTCGCGGTCCGCGGCACGGCGGAACTTCACTGGGGACGACCTTCGGGCGTCCATGGTGGGCATCGAGTACCGGGATTCCGACGCGTTCATTGACGAGATCCCGGCGGCGTACAAGGACATCGACCAGGTCATGGCGGACGCCAGCGACCTGGTGGAGATCCGGCACACGCTGCGGCAGCTCGTCAACGTGAAGGGCGACTGACGTACGTCGTCTGGGCTCTCCATACCACTGTGGGATTCGCAGCGGTATGGAGAGCCGTGAAGATGTGGCGGCGCGGTTTGCGATGAGCCGCGCCGTCGCTTGGCGCTGGCGCGTCGGCCCTGCAGGGGTCAGCGCGTCAGCGCCCCACCGAGGAGAGGGCCGCCCCGGCAATCCGGCCGGGGCGGCCAGCGTGCGTTACGGCGTCCCATCCCGTACGCCCGGCGCCCCGCCGCGTCGGCGCGACGTACCCGCCGCGTCGGCGCTAGGAAATTGAGTCGTACGCGTCGTTCGTCCACGCGACGATGTCCTCGAGCGCGTAGTCCGCGAGGGATGCCCCGCCGCCGAACAGCAGCCGCACGGTCAACCCGTCGGCGGACTTCTGGCAGGTCGAGACCATGTAGTCCTCGTCGACGATGTCGTGATCGAGCGTGAAGGTACCGTCCGTCATCAGCAGGCAGTCGACGCCGTCGACCGTCACAACCTTTTGCGAGGACCGCTGGCCGGTGCGCTGCTCCCACGTGTCGCCGCCGTAGACCGTCCACAGCCCAGGTGAGTCCGCGCGGACCGCGAACACCTCGGCCTGAGTGACGAACCCTCCAACTGCGTACGGCGCTGCGGCCGCCGCGGCACCGCCATACGCGGCGGAGATCCTGGCCGCGAACTCGTCGGCGATCGCGAGTTGCGGTTCACCGTTCTTGTGACACTTCGCCAGAACCTCTGGGTCAGTGACGGTTGCGTCGCACTCGCCGTCGTACGACAACAGGTCGCCCACGTGGTCGGGAAGTGTCACTTCGCGGGTGTCGACCTCCGGTGCCGACGGACTCGGCGTTGAGCACGCCGCCAAGGCAAATGCCGCGAGCGTGCCTGCGGCGAGCGCGGCCAAACGGCGGGTGGAAGAAACGTGCGTCGTGCTCATAACGGTGAGACCCCTCTGCGTGAATAGCGACCGTCTTGGCGCGCACCACAGCGCGCGCCTTGGCCGGATTTGTTCGTCTGGCCGACCCTACCAGCGGCAGACTCCGGCGCGCCCGGTAACGTGGCGCCATGGAATCTTCCCTCGCCCCCGTAACCCTCACGCACCTTGGCGGCCCCACCGTCGTCATCGACTACGCAGGGCTGCGCATCGTCAGCGATCCCGCCTTTGACCCAGCCGGCAGCAGGTACAAGGTCAGCGGGCTACTGCCACTGACCAAGACCACGGACCCTGCGATCGCGGCAGACAAGCTAGGCAAGGTTGACGTGGTGCTGATCTCACACGACACCCACGCGGATAATTACGACGCCGCGGGACGCGAACTCACGGCGCGCGTCGCGGCGGCTGGCGGCGCGGTGATCACCAACGGAGCCGCGCTGCGCGCGCTCGACGCGGCCATCCGGCTGGTGCCGTGGGCCTCGACCAAAGTTGAGGCGCCGGGCGATGTCACGGTGACCGTCACGGGCGCACCCGCCCGCCACGCGCACGGGCCGGTCGCGCTGATCGCCGGCCCGGTGACGGGGTTCATCCTCGAGGCGCCCGGCCACCCCACTGTGTACTTGAGCGGCGACAACATCTCGGCCAAGGCAACCGCCCGCGTCGCGGCACGTTACCGCCCCGACGTCGCGATCATGCATGCGGGCCTACCGCGATTCGCCGCGACAGGCCCCATCCCCTTCTGCATGACCGCGGCGCAGGTGGCCGACGCGGTGGTCACTCTTGGAACGCCGCGCACCTTGGTGGTGCACTCGGACGGCTGGAACCACTTCCGCGAGACGGAGGCCGACGTTGCCGCGGCGTTCGCTTCCGGGCCGCTGGCGAAGGCGCGCATCGCGGCGCCGCTGGGCAAGGCCGTCACGGTCTAGGACCGAGTCAAGGGGCGGCCGCGGCCGCGCGCCGTGGGCGTAAGCGTTCCGGACGCTCCATACCACTGTGGGATTCACAGCGGTATGGACAGCCCAGACGGCACATGGCCGCCACATGGGCGTGCTCGGCGCGTTGCGGCTCGCGGGCGTGAAGGCGAGCGCTGCACAGATTCGCGTGGCAATCTAGTCTCATGGACTGGTTGACTTCGATCTTCGCGGGCGGCGTGACGTTCACGGCCGTGCTGACCGTGTGGCTCATCGTGTTCTGGACCATCCTGTTCCCGATCCTGTTCATCGTTGGTGTGACGTACGTTCGCCAGATGCGGCGCGAGATTGAGGACATGAGCGACGCGATGCAGACGATGGCGCGTCAGTTTGAGAACTCGCAGCGCGCCGATGCGCCCGCGCCCCCGCCGGCCGGGCTCGGCGAGGCGGCCGGGCTTGGGGAGGCGGCCGCGCCTCCCGAGCGGTTGCCACTCTTCGCGCCGACGGAGGAAACGCCTGCGCCAGCGATTCCGTTCGAACCGACCCAGGCGGCCCCCAAGCGCACGACGATGCCCGCGGCCGTCCTCCCGCACGCCGAGCCCGCCGCCGAGGAGCCGGCCTTCGCACCGCCTGCGCCGGAGGATTCCGCGCCGCCCGCGCCGCCCGCGGCACCAGCGCCTCAAGCACCGCCCGCGCCTGAGGACGCACCGCACGACGCTCCACCGCCACCTGCACCTGAGGACGCACCGCACGACGCTCCGCCGCCAGCGCCTCAGCACCGCCAGCGCCTCAAGCACCGCCAGCGCCTCAAGCACCGCCCGCACCGGAACCCGCACCTGCCGACGCTCCGCGCGAAACCGAGCAACCGCCGTCTGGTCAGACCGGGCCGTTCCCCTTCCCGTTCCCGCCCGCGCCGTCGTCGTCCTGACGCGTCCTGCGCGGGGCTACGTCAGCGAGACGCGCCGCGGTCGAGCAACCCGCGTGCCATCTCCCCGATCGCCTCGCCGCGTGAGATTGCGCGCGACGGCGGCTGCGTGATGACGGGGATGCCGTTGCGCTGAGCGAGCTCCATGATGGCGGTCCCGACGCCGGGCTTCGAGGTCGCGATCAGCACCGCGAACAGGCCCAGCGGCACCTCTTTGCTGGTGCGGCGGCGGCGGAAGTTGACGGCGATCGGGATGGGCTCGCCGGTGAGGTCGTCGGCGTCGGTGAAGCCAGCCGCGACCGCCAGGCAGATGGTGGCGAGCACGTTCACCGACCAGCGCATCAGGCGCTTGCGCCCGGGGAACCGCGCCCCCCTGAAGTTGAGTCGCTCGACGGCGACGTCCGCGGTCCACGTGGAGATCGCGTCGGCCGCGGAGCCGAACGTGACGCCCGTGACCTGCGCCCACGGCATCTGCTTGCCGTCCACCTCGATCGCATCCCCTGACACCCCGATGGACCCAAACCGGTCAAGCCACCGCACGGCCCGGTGCACCCGCCGCGGCACGCCCGGCATTCCGGCGAGGAACTCGCCAAACCCGATGCGCCACGGCGTGAGCGTTGGCGTGGCGGGGCTCCCGACCTCC
The DNA here is from genome assembly GCA_963735005.1 of uncultured Actinomycetota bacterium. Lineage (GTDB taxonomy): Bacteria > Actinomycetota > Actinomycetes > Actinomycetales > Demequinaceae > WTKG01. The sequence continues at coordinate 288,782 of CAVTJA010000006.1, forward strand.
TCGAGCCGCGCCGGGACCCGCAGCACTATCGCACCCAGAGCCTTGGTGGCGTCGCCCAACGCCCCACTGACGACGTCGGGCATCGCCTGCGCCGCATCCTGGATCGCCGCGCCGGTGGAGTCGAGGCCGCCGCGCACACGCGCCGTCGCCCGGGTGAAGGCGCGGCGGGTGCGCGAGCCGCCCAGGTCCGTCGGCGGCTGTGGGTCTGCTGCTTTGGCTGCGCGGGGGCGGCGATCCTCAGGTACGGCGCTCATGTGGCTCCTCGAGTGCTGCGGCGGCGACGCGCGGGGGACGATGCTCGGTGACGCCAGGCTAGCGGCTCGCCAACGCGCACGCTCAGCGGCGCGTCACGAGTCGGCCGCGGCAGAGCGGGTTGACCGTCTACCCCGCGCGTTCTACCCTTCTACCATGGGCCTCAACATCAAGAACGAGCGCACCGTTCGGCTGGTGCGCGAGCTTGCCGAACGCACCGGCCAGAGCCAGACGAGCGCGGTGGAGCAGGCCGTTGCGGCGCGACTTGAGGCGCTAGGAGCCTCCGCCGACGGGGGCGCACGCGAGCGCCGCAACGCGCGGGCGCGGGCCGTGTTGGCGGAATTGCACGCCACGGTGTCCGATGCCGACCGAGCCGCCGTGCGCGCCGCGCAGCGGGATCTCTACGACGACGCCGGGCTCCCCCAGTGATCCTCGACACGTCGGCGGTGTGCGCTGTGGCGTTCGACGAGCCCGAGGCGCCGGCCCTCCTGGCGTGCATCGAAGCCACGGAGCACCTGCGGATCAGTGCGGCGACCGTGGTCGAGCTGGCGGCAGTTGTCGCGCGCTCGGGGCGGCCCGAGGTGGGCGGCAGAGTTGAGCGGCTGCTCGCGGCGTGGGGCGTGGACACCGCCGCGTTTGACGCACACCAGGCCCACGTGGCAAGCCGGGCGTACCGCGACTACGGCCGCGGCTCAGGCCACCGCGCGGCACTGAACCTGGGCGACTGCTACTCCTACGCGCTCGCCGCGACCATGGCCGAGCCACTGCTGTTCGTGGGCGACGACTTCTCGCACACCGACGTCGCGGTCGCGCTGCA